>NZ_JBNNSB010000002.1:0-808726 GCF_050277335.1 Peribacillus sp. NPDC101480 | reverse complement strand
ATCTTGTTTGCATCATTTACGGATTTCAAGACCATGCTGTTTTCCTCAAGTCCCGGAATGCCGAAGAATCCTGTTTGGCTTCCCAAAGCAACAACCAGGGCATCATAAGATAAAGTGGAACCATTGGCAAGTTTCACTTCTTTGTTATCGACTGAGAAAGACTCCACTTTGGAAATGACAAGGTCGATATCTTTTCCTTTGAAAAGCTTTTCCAACGGAATGGAAACGGCTTGTTCGGAAATGGATCCGCCTGCAAGACGGTGCAATTCGGTGATGATTTGGTGCGTTGGAAATTGGTTCACCACTGTAACCTGCACTTCATCTCTTTTGTAATATTCACGTACGGATAAGGCAGATAGCAATCCAGCGTAACCCGCACCTAAGATGACGATTTGTTTTGACATAGTTAATCCCCCGTCCTTACTGATTGAAAGTTAATCAAATTATTTTTGGTTTTTACGTTCTGAAGAGACTTCAAGAAAAGCTTGTGCGAAACGGAAAAGCTTTTGTGCTTGCGGGTCTTTCATCATTTTTAACAGACCAAAAAGACCGATCACATCAGTATTCGCTTCTGCACGATCCTTAGCTTCGATGGCATTAGCCGCAAGACCTTTCACTGAACCCACAACAGGTGTAGCAATCTCCGAAATGGCGCTGACCGTATCATTTTTCAAGACATCATCAGTCGCAACCGATTGAGCGAAATCATAAGACTTTGTTAAAATATTCACTAACTCAGTCAGTTTTGGTAACTGCTCAACTAAAGTGTTCAATGATTCCTGAACCTCAGGCTTTAAAAGCTGATCTAGGATATCCAATTGTTCTTGGTTTGCAGAAATATTAAGTGTTTCATGTTCAGGTTTTGTGACTACATCTACCATATCTAATTCCCCTTTAAACTTATTTATTTTGATTTATGTGTTTTCCGCCGATACTACTAATCATACGACTCTAATCTCTTAATTTCAAATATTTCTTTTGTGATACGAATATAATTTTAATAGATATAAATAAGAGTTATTAGGTGGGTTTGAAGAATAATCTTAATATTCCGAGAAAATATTAAGATTATTCTGATGATAATACCTTTTTTCTCATTTCCTATAATATAGAACACTATAATGTCTAAAATTTTTGAATATGCCATGCTTGAATGAGACCCAAGAATATTTTATCTGATTTTGGGTAAATAATATTATCGGAATTGGAGATGATGCCTTTGGTAGAACGCAGGATGTTAAAAATCCGTGGTGAGAATATTGAAATATCCTCTAGGTACAATGAAAAATATAGTAAATGGAATTGTACAGCTAAAATTCCCAATAGTTCCATCATTGCTTATTGTCGTGATAAGAATAAGCTACGTGCTGAGACAGTTTCTATGAGCAGGTTATTAATTACTTATGATGACTATAAAATTATCTGAGTCGTAAAAGGCGCCAACCTTGAAGAGGAAGTGGGCGCCTTTTTTATAGAATAATATTTTTATCTGCGATATCGAGAATATATCTTCGGAAATGGAGATATATCATCGAAAACTCCTGATTTATCTACGAATTATACGATTTATCGACAAAAATAAGCTAACTTTTTATGAAAAGAAACGAAATTGTCAAAAAAAATATCAGAAAATACTGAAAAGAATAGTAAAATTATGTTAATATATTTAAAAAAAGTATTATTTTCTAATAAAAATGAATAATCTATTTTTAAAGGATCTCCATAAATGGAGTGTAGGGGCTGGCCATTTTATAAGCAGCGATTAGCAAGTGAAATAGCCTTATAGAATAAAATTATCAATTAAATGAAATGGAGTCGATACAATGGTTAATATTACCGGATATGGCAAAGCAACACAAGAAGCAGTGAATAATTTTCAGGAATTTGTGGGTTTTGAAATCCCTGCAGATTATCAACAATTTCTCCTTAAGCATAATGGCGGAACAACAGCGGTCCAAAACTGTAAGTTTTATGTAGATGGATTAGACACACTCGTTTGCTTAAATGTACTTTATGGATTAGAACTTCAAGATAAAGAACTGAATTTACAAAAATGGCATGAAGAAAACAGAGATGACTTACATAAGAATTGCATTATAATAGGTAATGATACATGTGCAGGTAAAATCTTGCTGATAAATAACGAAGAGGAAAAGGGAGTTTACTTCTGGGATCAGGGTTGGTACTCGGATCCATCAAGCCAGGATGAAAATATTTATAAAGTTGCATCGAGTTTTAAATCCTTCATTGAGGGATTGAAAATCCCGGAGGAAATCTAATTTTATTGTAATCCCCTTGATTGGCTCATACCATTCAAGGTTTTTTATTGTCATGTTAATGAGGAGAAAAAGATGTATAAAATATTATTGGTTGAAGACGATTCCAAAATAGCTGGTATCTTGGTCAATTACTTAAAAAGGTATGGGTATGAGGTTTTTGAAGTGAAGCAACTGGACCAAGTCTTTGCGGAGTTCCAAGAGATAAAGCCGGATTTAGTTTTATTGGATATTAATCTGCCCTATTATGATGGTTTCCATTGGTGCCGGCTAATAAGGACGGTTTCAAAGATTCCCATCATTTTCATCTCTGCAAGGACAGATGAAATGAACCAAGTCATGGCCATTGAATATGGGGGAGATGATTATTTAACGAAACCGTTTCATTTGGAAGTGGTACTGGCGAAAATAAAGAGTGTCCTACGTAGGGTTTACGGTGAATATGCGGAAATATCTTCATTCCACCAACAAATAAAGGAAATAGATGGATTAACGCTTTATACGGAAAAAGCGATGATCGAATACCAAGACAATCAGGTAACGTTAACCCAAAATGAGTTGAAATTATTGAGTTGTTTACTACGACAGTATGACACCATTGTCTCGCGTGAAGATTTGCTTGAAGCATTATGGAATGATGATTCATTTGTAGATGACAATACATTGACCGTCAATGTTACAAGGGTTAGGAAAAAACTTGAGGATATCGGCGTCAAGCATGCCATAACAACCAGCAGGGGAAAAGGATATCGACTAAAAGTAATGCAAGGTGAAGAAAAGTGAATCTAAAATCCTTTTTCAAAGACCGTCTTTACTTTATATTTTATACCGTTCTATTGGTAAGCCTGCTTATTATTGCTTATGCACTAGCCGTTCTGGAAGCGGGTAATCACATATCGGTTTCAAATATCATCTATTTAATTATTCTGGCGTTGTTTATGCTGCTTTTATTTTTAGCGGGCGATTATATAAGGCATTACCGTTTTCTTAGTCAATTAACAAGGATGAAGCAAGAACCGAGCTTATCATTTGAGTATGTCGAAGCCTTTAGGGACCCCCTGTCAAATGAACAAAAGTTGTGGATGGATCTTTTTCAACAAATGAACCACGTAACAATTGGACAATTACAAGAACAAATCAAACAGAAGGAGCAATATGAACTGTTGATTCATCAATGGGTTCATCAAATGAAGACTCCTGTTTCAGTCATTTCCTTACTGGTTCAAGAAGGCAACAGGACATTTTCGGATGAGCCGATGAAGGCTTATCTAAAAGAGATAGAAGAAGAAAATGATCGATTTCGCAGAGGGCTGGAAATTATATTGCATGGAGCAAGGCTTCAGCGTTTTTCGGAGGATGTAAAATCGGAGCGGGTTGACTTAATTAATTTAGTCAAGCAAGTGATTAACGAGGAAAAGAAACAGTTCATCAAACGGTTCATTTATCCCAGGCTTGAAACGGAGCTTGAGAATGTATATGTGCATTCGGATCGTAAGTGGCTCCACTTCGCCATTAGTCAGGTGGTCTTTAATGCGCTGAAGTATTCAAGGCAGGAAAAGCATGACAGCATAACGTTCAACATTGTTGAAAAAGAGTCGGAGATATTCCTAAGGATAACAGATCAGGGAATTGGAATTGTCCCGCATGATGTAAAGAGAGTGTTTGATCCATTTTTTACTGGAGAGAACGGGCGAGTCCAACAAGAGTCAACTGGAATGGGACTATATCTAGTAAAGCAAATCGTTAACAGACTTGGGCATGGCGTTATGGTTCAATCGACTGTATCCGAAGGGACTACAGTGGAATTTTTCTTTAAGACAAATACCTTACATGAAAGGTGACAGAATTGTAAGGGTGTTAAACGAATATGTAATAAACTTCGATGGGAGCCTCCCTCTTTATTCATTATACTTACGGTAAGAAAGGGAGGTATTTTCGGATGTCAATTTTAAAAGCGGAACAATTATCCAAAACTTATTTTCAAAAGCAGGGGAATTTATTTCATAAAGCACTACATAATTTCACCATGAATGTACAGAAAGGGGAATTTGTCGGCGTGATGGGTCCATCAGGCAGCGGGAAAACCACTTTGCTTAACTTAATGGCCACGATTGATAAGCCCACAACAGGTAAAGTCATTCTAAATGATCAAAATCCTAATGAATTAAAAAATCAGGAACTTGCATTATTTCGCAGGAGGGAAATTGGATTTGTTTTTCAGGACTTCAACCTTCTTGATACACTTACCGTTCGTGAAAATATCCTCCTTCCTTTAGCGTTAGATCATTATAAACTGCAGGAAATGGAAAATAGGGTAAATCAGTTGGCGAACCTTCTTGGTATTGAAGGAATTTTAGAAAAGCGGACTTTTGAAATTTCCGGAGGTCAGCAGCAACGAACGGCTTGTGCAAGAGCGATGATTCATGAGCCTTCCATTATTTTAGCGGATGAACCTACTGGTAATTTGGATTCCAAATCTGCCAAGCAGGTAATGGATACCCTCACTACTCTTCAGGAGAAAAAGGGGGCAACCATCCTCATGGTCACACATGACCCGACCGCCGCCAGCTTCTGTGACCGGATTCTATTCATAAAGGATGGTAAGTTCTTTTCGGAGGTTCACAGCGGAGGGGAAAGACAGAGCTTCCATCAAAGGATTTTAGATACGTTAAGCGTTTTGGGAGGAGTCTATCATGAACATCCGACTTCTCGCTAAGAGAAATATCCAAGGAAATGCCCAACGTTATCTAGCTTATTTTTTCAGTATTGTCCTTTCGGTCTCAATCTTTTTTATTTACGCATCATTTATCTTTCATCCAGATGTGGTCCATGCGAATATCCCTGGGGGCCAGTTAATTAGTAAAGGACTCATTGCAGCTGAGATAGTGATCATCATATTTTCAGTTTTCTTTATCGCTTATTCGAATGCCGCATTTATACAGCCGCGAAAAAAAGAGTTTGGGCTGCTGACACTGCTTGGAATGTCCAAATCCCAATTAAGAAAACTGATTTACCTCGAGCAAACGATGGTTTCCCTCATATCTATCCTTATAGGAGTGGGGGTGGGGTTTTTGTTCTCAAAGTTATTTTTAATGGCAGTTTCTTGGTTATTGGCTGTAGAGCAACCAATATCCTTTGTCTTTGTCCCTGAGGCCTTTGTTTATACGATTGTCGGTTTCATCTTGCTATTTCAGCTATTATCGCTTCTTTCATTATTCCAGATTGGAAATGCGGAGGTAGTCGATTTATTAAAAGATAAACAAAAACCAAAAAAGGCGCCCCTCGTTTCAAAGTGGTTAATTACAATATCAGCCGTTTGCTTAAGCATTTCTTATTACTTGGCAGCCACGATGTCGTTGAACAATTCTTATATTCGAGTGTTGCCCATTTTATTATTCGTACTGATCGGCACCTATTTTTTATTCAGCCAAAGCATTGTCGCTCTATGCAGCAGGCTTTATCGGAAGAAGAAAAGCTTATATGGTGGAACGAATTTAATTACGCAAACAAACCTGATATTTAATATTAAGGATTATTCCAGGTTATTCTTTTTGACCTCGATCATTACAGCTGTGATTTTGACAGCTGCAGGAACACTTTTCATGTTCAGTGCAGATTTAAAAAAGCAAGGGATCGATAACATTCCGCAATCAATTGGCTGGGTTGAAAATGACGCTTCCATTTATTCCGTTATTGAACCATCCGCAGTGGAGAAAACATTAAAGGAAGATGGATTCAAGATCCTTTACGAAGTTAATATGACAGGTGTGCCCATTTCCCACATGTTACCCCATATGAGAACGGGAGAATCCAATGAAAATTGGTCATTATTAATCTCGGAAAGTGATTATAACAATGCGGCTGCATTGCGAAAAATTGATCCAGCAAAGCTATCTGGAAAAGAAGCGTTATACATTTTTCCTTATGGAGGACTCGACTATCAATTTGTTCAAAAGGGTGAACAAAAGGAGCTTCAATATGGTAAACAAACCATACAGGTAACAATGATTGGTCAGCGCAATCAATCGATAGTCGCTCCAATAAAATCAGCAACGACCCTGATGGTGGTCGATGATCGGCTGTTTCATGAAATCACTGCTGATGTGCCTTTAAAAGATAAGGTAAGAGTACGAGGGTATGAAGTTAAAGACTGGGAAGAATCAATGGAAACAGCTGCTAAAATCGAAAAAATGTCTAATAATCCTGACCATAATCAATTGCAAACAAGAGCTCCGATTTATCAAGAAATGAAACAGGGAAGCATTTTGATACTTTTTATCGGCTTGTTTGTCAGTTTATTATTCTTTATCGTCCAAGGAAGCATGATGTATCTGCGTGTTTTTACGAATTTAGAAGATAAAAAAATCCAAATTCACGCCCTTCATCGGTTGGGCCTGACAAAAAAAGAAATACGGCAAATTTTAAGTGCGGAAATACGCATTCTATTTTTCGCTCCTTTTCTGATAGGAATGCTTCATGCCATAGTCGCTTACGTGGCATTAAGCAATTTATTGGGATCCAATTTGTTTGTCTATTCGGCCATGGTCATTGCAACGTATTTTCTTTTTCAACTGCTCTATTATCAAGTAACCAAAAAGGTGTATGAGCGCGCAGTCATCAATTCGATTAAATAAAAGCTATCATTCGTAAATGGAATCAGGGGGTCAGGTCCTGATTCCATTTTTGTTTTCCTTAATGATAAATTAGTTATTATGTACTATTGAAAGGGGAGTGATTCACTATTACCTCGAATAATTAATGTAAAAAGTGTGAATTATGGTGTAATTTTACACATTTAGCCTTTAGATTCTTGTAATATTTTCATATAAAGGGTAAAATTATTTATTTGAAAGAGAAAGTGCCAAACCAAACATCATCAATCCCCCCCTTTTCCTTACAAAAAATTATATTAATATATTTAATTTTTGGAAATTAAATGATTTATTAGAAAAAATTATTAATTGGTTCAGTACAGATAAAATATGAAAAAGTTATATGATCGAAAGTTAGTGGATAATATGTTAATTACTTGATTTATTATAGTATTATATGCCTGGAATTATAGAGATTATTAGATTTTTCTCTATTTCTTTGTCCCTTTATATAGTAAACTCAGAATAGGTTCGTTAACTTTTAGCTGCTAGAGATGAGGTAAGTTTAATCCTATGAAAAATAAAAAGTTAAGGGCACTTCTTTATTTGACCATTCTTTTATTGATTGTTTTCATTCTTCTAAATATGTTTTCAACATATTTAAGCATTAAAAATTCTGTGCAAAAATCCGTTGCTAATCAAAACTTGGTAGCTGCTAGATCTATTGCCGACTCGATGGATATAGAGGCCTATCAGCGATTTCTCAATAACCAAGTAAAGAACCGGGATTACGTGGATATAAAAGCTTACTTAGAGGATGCACGTGAAAAAATAGGAGCATTATATGTTTATACGATCATGATTGATAATCCGGAAGTCTCTAAGGCTATGATTACTGGGTTTTCTAAAGATCATAAAGGGGATTTTCCTATCGGTGGTGTATGTACTGTTCCGTCGGAGCAGGTTAAACAGGCGTATGAAGGCAAAAGCTTCATTACCGGGATTCTAGAAGATCCGGAATATGGTGAGTATTTGACTGTGGGAGTGCCGATGAAAAATCAAGATGGCACCATTATTGGTTTTTTGGGCATTGATGTGAGCGCAGAAGATATAAATGCCATTAACGGCAAGGTATTGAAAAGCAGTATTGCCATTCTTGTTTATAATGGTGGATTTGTTATCATGCTGCTGGTAACCTTTTTTGTCATTCAAAAATGGTATCAAAAGGAACTGACACGTGAAGTGGGGGATACGGAAGATACGTATCAATCGGAATTTCAATCGCTCATTGCTTCAGTCCGCTCATTAAGGCATGATTTCTCCAATCATATACAGGTGATACATGGACTGCTTAAATTAGAGGAAAACGCAAAAGCACTCGAATACTTAACAGGTCTTTCAAAAGAAGTGCATTCGATTGAATCGATGAAATTGGATGTGAGTCATCCGGGCTTATCTGTCCTGTTAGAGACGAAAAGGCTCTCGGCCCAGAATTATAACATCGATATTGAAATCGATGTTTCACCCGAATCCTTCAATCGGGTCAAAACAACCGATTTGATAAAATTATTATCAAATGTCATCGACAATGCCATTGAGGCAACAATTGAATTGCCAGAGCAAGAACGCCGAATGAATATTGCATGCAAAGCTGATGATGAAAAGTATACGTTTATGGTAACGAACTCCGGACCAATGATTTCGGAATTAGATTTGGAGAAAATATTCGCCAGCGGATTTTCAACCAAAAAGGCACAAAAGGGCAAAGTTCGCGGACAAGGATTATTCATCGTTAAAGACTTAGTGAACAGATATGATGGAGAGATTCATGTACAATCTTCGGAAAAAGAAACGGCCGTTACGATGATCATACCCGTAAATGGAAAATTGGGCTAAATTGAAAATTGATAAAAAGGCATGATTCCTCAAATACAGAAGGAATCATGCCTTTTTTATGATTCTATTATCGGAATTAGAATCCCTTGCTATCAGGAGAAGGGGATTCATTTTCCCCAAGTGCCGCAAATGGAGCTATGCGCTTCAAGTGCATTTTCGGTATTTTACACTCTGACTATCTAAGAGTTATAAAGATGAAAAGTTGAATAAAAGTACCTGAATTGGACATAATGGGTAGATGTTTAGCTGCTTTCTTCGAGATTATGATAAGATAGGGAAAAAATCAATTAAGGCAGTGAGATTGTGAAACAACAAAAAGGAAAACTTCTCGTGATCATTGGACCGACTGCTGTTGGGAAGACAAAGATGAGCATTGAGATGGCAAAGTTATTTAATGGTGAAATTATTAGCGGGGACTCCATGCAGGTTTATAAAGGGATGGATATTGGGACTGCAAAAATCAAGAGGGAAGAAACAGAAGGAATTCCTCATTATTTACTTGATATTAAAGACCCGGATGAACCATTTAGTGCGGCAGAGTTCCAAGAGCGAGCTAATGCTTGTATTGAGGATATCCAAAGCAGAGGTAAACTCCCCATTATCGTCGGTGGAACAGGATTATACATACAATCGGTCATTTATGATTATCAATTTTCGGAGGCGCCATCCGACCCTGTTTATAGGGAGGGACTCGAAAAACAGGTAAGGGAGTCAGGAATTGATTCCGTTTTTGAACAATTACGCAGCGTTGACCCGGAAAGCGCGAATCGGATTCATCCTAATAATGTAAGAAGGGTGATCAGGGCACTTGAGATTTTTCATTGTACCGGTAAAACGATGAGTGAACAGCTGAATGAACAGCCTACAGAATTGAAATATGATACGTGCATCATTGGGTTGACAATGGAACGTGAAAAGTTATATCAACGCATCGATCAACGTGTTGATGTCATGGTGGAAGAAGGGCTGATTCAAGAAGTTGAGTCATTTCATGAAAAAGGTTTGAGGGATTGTCAATCGATCCAGGCTATAGGCTATAAAGAAATCTATGATTATTTTGATGGAATGGCTTCATTGGATGAAGCGGTTGAGACATTGAAGCAAAACTCCCGTCGTTATGCAAAAAGGCAATTGACCTGGTTTCGGAATAAAATGGATGTAAATTGGTTTGATATGACCGATCTCGAGGGTTTTCCAAAAAAAATACATGAAATATCTGGATTTATAGCAGGAAAGCTTTTCAGTGAAGGCGAATACATAAATTTAGAGAGAAAAGAGGAGGACTAGTTCATGAAACAATCAGTAAATATTCAAGATCAGTTTCTTAATCAATTACGGAAAGATGGTACGTATGTGACGGTATTTTTATTAAACGGGTTCCAGATTAGAGGACAAGTGAAAGGGTTCGATAATTTTACCGTTTTATTTGAGTCCGAGGGCAAACAGCAATTAGTTTATAAACATGCGATTTCTACATTTGCTCCACAACGTAATGTTCAGATTGATTACGAAGTGAAGGAATAATCATATATATGTATGTAAAAAACAGGTTTAGCTTATAGCGACCTGTTTTTTTTTGCATGCAATTCGCTGTTCTTTTTCAAAGAATCGATAATTTTACGTACCTGTTTTGAATATATATTAAGGGACGGATTATTTTCCGGGAAACCGCAGGAAATGACATTCCCCCAAATAAATTGGTGGATGGGAATGGAGATTGTCGTAACATATCCTCAAAGGAAAGAATCCTGTCAAAATAAGTCGCTTTTCAGGAAGGGAATACGGCTTAAAAAATCGAATTTTCCGATGGGTTAGTTGTAACCATCATAAATCGAATGAAAATTTGTGGAATTAGAGTAAGGGTCCAAGATGGAGAGGTGAATGCATTGGAACAACCGATCCGTATGAAAAATAACGGGCAAATCAATATTGTGTTTAATGCGGAAAACAGAAAAGCGCTACAAAAGGAACTGCCGATAAAAGAAATTTTGGTGCAGGAAATCCCCCAACAGCATGTGGCATTGAAAGAGATTGAAGATGAGCTGAAATCGCTGGTCGGGATGGAAGAAATGAAAAAGATGATAAAAGAGATATATGCTTGGATTTACATCAATAAACAACGTGAGGCAAAAGGGCTGAAGACTGGCAGGCAAGCACTGCATATGATGTTTAAAGGAAATCCTGGAACTGGGAAAACGACAGTTGCGCGTTTAATCGGTAAGTTGTTTCAAAAAATGAATGTACTATCGAAAGGGCATTTAATTGAAGCGGAGAGGGCAGATTTGGTCGGGGAATACATTGGTCATACTGCCCAAAAAACAAGGGATTTAATTAAAAAGGCCATTGGCGGAATCTTATTTATTGATGAAGCCTATTCCTTGGGGAGAGGCGGCGAAAAGGATTTTGGCAAAGAAGCCATAGATACCCTTGTCAAGCATATGGAGGATCGGCAGCACGAATTCATTTTGATCCTTGCTGGATATTCGAGGGAAATGGATTATTTCCTCAGTCTTAATCCCGGACTTCATTCCAGATTCCCGCTTGTTATTGATTTTCCGGATTATACAATTGAACAATTAATGGAAATAGCCGATCGGATGCTTCAGGAAAAAGAATATCTAATGAATCGGGATGCGGAAAGGAAATTAAAAGAACATTTAATCATATTGCGTTCATTTCGGGGACCTATTTCATTTTCTAACGGACGTTATATCCGCAATGTACTTGAAAAGTCAATTAGGGCCCAGGCAATGCGGCTTTTATTGGAGGATACATTTGAAAAATCCGATTTACTGACGCTAACCAGCCAAGATTTGGTTTTCGAGGATGATGAAAAAGAATGACATGGAAAAGCCCACCAAGATGGCGGGCTTTTCAAATTTATGTTTTAGGCACCCATTTTTTATTAGGAAGATGCCAATTGTTGGTGTAAGAAAGGACGCGCAATATCGTGATGACGGCAAAGAGCGAATAAAGCTGCCATGACTGGGATAATACACCACTGCCTAAAGCCAAGCCTGCAATGATGGCCCATACTGCGTAGATTTCTTTTCTGAAGACCAATGGCTTTCTTCCGGCCAGTACGTCACGGAGTATCCCGCCGCCGCATCCGGTTAATGCAGCTGATACAATGACGGCGCTTATTGGATGATTAAGTTCCACGGCATACATCGCCCCTTGGATTGCAAAGGCTGAAAGGCCAATGGCATCACTGAAGTTTCCCCATCTATCCCAGTGCTTTGAAAGGTTTGTAGGAAAAACGAAAACGATGGTGATGGATACTAAAGCGATGACAAAATAGAAACTTTGATCCCATAATGCTGAAACGGGGACACCGATCAGCAGATTGCGGATTGCCCCTCCGCCAAAGGCAGTTATTATTCCTAAAATATAAACTCCTAAAATATCATACTCTTCTTCCATGGCGATGATGGTCCCGCTAATAGCGAATGCAATCGTACCTATGAAACTTAATACTTCCCATGTCATATGAATGTCCCTCTATGTCTTTTTGATTTTGATGGTAAAGCCAAATTTGATTTTAGCATGTTATCGGAATTTTTAAAACGGCTAAAAGCTACGTTTTAAGGAAATTTTTATATATTCAATTTTTTTGTTATGATTAACTGAAATCTACCTGAAGGTGGTGCATGTGATTTGGAAGAAGCAATAAAGGAAACGGCCGTTTTGGTTGGGTGTCAAACAACTGAGACTATTGAACGTTTTGAATATTCACTTGATGAACTGGCTTCATTGGCGAAGACGGCGAATGGTGAGGTATTAATGACCATCACCCAGAAAAGGGAAAGCGTCGATCCGGCTACATATATAGGAAAAGGAAAAGTGGAGGAACTTCGGAATCTGGAAGAGGAGCTTGAGCCGGATTTATTTATCTTTAATGATGAACTTTCCCCTAGCCAGATTCGGAACCTTTCGAAGCAATTGGAGGCAAGGATCATTGACCGGACACAGCTAATATTGGATATATTCGCTCAGCGGGCGAGATCCAGGGAAGGGAAGCTGCAGGTCGAACTTGCTCAGCTCCAATATTTATTGCCGCGTTTGGTCGGACAGGGGACGGCAATGTCCAGGCTGGGCGGCGGAATCGGCACCAGGGGACCAGGTGAAACGAAGCTGGAAAGCGACCGCCGCCACATTCGTGGGAAAATAGATGAAATCAAGCAACAATTAAGTGGCATAGTGAAGCATCGCGAACGCTATCGTGACAGAAGGAAGCGTAATAAGACCTTTCAAATAGCCCTTGTAGGATACACGAATGCAGGTAAATCAACACTGTTCAACCGTTTGACGGAGGCGGATTCTTACGAAGAGAACCAGTTATTCGCTACACTTGATCCCATGACACGAAAGGCGATACTTCCTAGCGGATTTACCGTGCTGCTGACGGATACGGTTGGCTTCATTCAAGATTTGCCGACGTCTTTAATAGCCGCATTCCGCTCGACCCTGGAAGAAGTGAAAGAAGCGGATCTATTGCTCCATGTGGTGGATTCGTCAAGTACAGATTACTTTAATCATCAGAAAACGGTGCAGGATTTGCTAAATGACTTAGATGTCCCTTCCATTCCACAGCTAACGTTGTATAATAAGAAAGATAAGGTTCACGCTGATTTTGTCAGGTCAGCCAGTCGTGCTTCATTAATGATAAGTGCCTATGAACAATCGGATCTGAATGAAATCATGGAAGAAATTGAAAAGTACGTGATTGAAGAAATGATCCCGTATCATGTTTTCCTGCCATCGAGTGAGGGTAAACTATTATCACAGCTGAAAAATGAAACCATATTGCGCACTCTCTCCTTTAATGAAGAATCGGAAAGATATGAATGCAAAGGTTTTTGTCTAGCTGATCATCCAATAACCGGGCAGCTGGAGAAATATTCATAATAAAGGGGAATTTTTGATGTATCAGCAGTTAACAAATGGAGAAGTGTTGAAAAACATTGCCCAGGAAGTGGAAGCAATGATTTCTCCATTACATAAGCAAGTGGACGAACGAATTGAAGAAAATCAATTTCGTGTATTACAAAGTTATCAAGCACATAAAGTGAGTGATTCCCATTTCATCCCGACTACAGGGTATGGATACGATGATATGGGCCGCGATACGCTAGAATTGATATATGCAGATGTTTTTGGTGCGGAAGCTGGATTGGTGCGCCCCCAAATTATATCAGGCACACACGCAATCTCCACCGCTCTTTTCGGCATATTGCGCCCAGGAGATGAATTGTTATACATAACTGGAAAGCCGTATGATACTTTGGAAGAAATCGTCGGTATCCGGGGAACGGGTATCGGATCTTTACGTGATTTTCAGATCAGCTATAAAGCCGTTCCGTTAGCGGAAACTGGAACCGTTGATTTCGAAGCCGTCAAACAAGCAATTCAACCAAACACGAAGATGGTCGGTATACAACGGTCAAAAGGGTATGCTACACGTCCGTCCTTTACGATCGATGAAATAAAGGAAATGATTTCCTGTATCAAAGACATTAACCCGGAAATCGTCGTGTTCGTGGATAATTGTTATGGAGAGTTTGTTGAGACACAAGAACCATGTCATGTCGGAGCGGATTTAATGGCTGGTTCACTCATTAAAAATCCTGGCGGCGGGATAGTGAAAACCGGTGGATACATTGTTGGTAAAAAGGACCTGGTTGAAGCTTGCTCTTATCGGTTAACATCACCTGGAATAGGGGCTGAAGCAGGTGCGTCGCTTTATAGTCTGCAGGAAATGTACCAAGGATTCTTCCTTGCACCGCATGTCGTGGGACAAGCTGTTAAGGGAGCCATGTTCACAGCTGCCTTTTTAGAAAAGCTCGGTATGAATACATCCCCAAAATGGGATGCGAAGCGAACTGACTTGATTCAATCCGTCCAATTCGATGACCGGGATAAGATGGTTGCCTTCTGTCAGGCCATCCAATATGCATCACCAATCAATTCACATGTGACACCATATCCTGCCTATATGCCGGGATATGAGGACGATGTAATCATGGCTGCAGGCACCTTTATACAGGGGGCCAGCATTGAACTGACGGCAGATGGTCCGACAAGGGCTCCATATGTTGCCTACGTTCAAGGCGGATTGACATACGCCCATGTTAAAATAGCTGTATTGACTGCTGTGAATGCGCTAATGGACAAAAAACTGATTCAATTGTAAATGAATTTAAATTAAGTATGTAATGGGAATCCAGATACAATTGGATTCCAGTAAAAACAATAGTCAAAATATTTGTGTAGTAACAAATCATTTAATTTTTCTGAAAAAATTCACGTTATAAAATGTAACATCATATTGACAAGTTTAATAACATGATATAAGATTACTTTAAGATAAACAAAAGGAGGATGCTAAGAATGAGCGGCAACAACATTCGGCGTTCGATGCCTCTTTTTTCCATCGGAATCGTCATGCAGTTAACTGAGTTGTCTGCACGCCAAATTCGGTATTACGAAGAGCATCAACTTATTACTCCTATGAGAACAGATGGAAATCGTCGGGTTTTTTCATTAAATGATATAGATCGGCTGCTTGAGATTAAAGATTTAATCGAACAAGGAGTCAATCTGGCCGGCATTAAAAAGATTTTCACTGTAAAGGAACAGAATTTACCTAAAACTCAAGAATTAGAACAAGCGGAAAAAATAAGGCATGACCTTAGTGACGAGGAGCTTCGCAAGCTTCTGCGTTCCGAGCTTTTACAAGGAAGCAAGCATCGAACATCTCTTAGACAAGGGGATATGTCCCGTTTTTTCCAATAAAAATATGATTTATGAATTATTAGGGGGAATAGAAATTGGCAAAGTTCACACGTGAAGACATCACTCGTTTAGCGAAAGAAGAAAATGTTAAGTACATCCGTTTACAGTTTACTGACATTTTAGGGACAATTAAAAACGTTGAAATCCCAGTCAGTCAATTAGAAAAAGCGCTTGATAATAAAATGATGTTTGACGGATCTTCCATTGAAGGCTTCGTTCGTATCGAAGAGTCTGATATGTACCTATATCCTGATTTAAACACATGGGTTATCTTCCCTTGGACTTCCGAAAAAGGTAAAGTGGCACGTTTGATCTGTGATATTTACAATACGGATGGAACACCTTTTGATGGAGATCCACGTGCTAACCTAAAACGTGTTCTTGCAGAAGCAAGAGAAATGGGCTTCACAGATTTCAATCTTGGACCTGAACCTGAATTCTTCCTATTCAAACTGGATGCAGCAGGCGAGCCGACGCTGGAATTGAACGATAAAGGCGGATACTTTGACCTTGCACCTACTGACCTAGGAGAAAACTGCCGTCGTGATATCGTTCTTGAGCTTGAAGAAATGGGATTTGAAATCGAAGCATCCCACCATGAAGTAGCTCCAGGACAACATGAAATTGACTTTAAATATGCAGATGCAATCTCAGCTTGTGATAACATCCAAACATTTAAATTGGTTGTTAAGACGATTGCCCGCAAACATGGTTTACACGCGACATTCATGCCAAAACCATTGTTCGGTGTTAACGGATCTGGTATGCACTGTAACGTATCTTTATTCAAAGGCAACGAAAACGCATTTTATGATAAAGAAGGTAAATTGGAATTAAGCAAAACAGCTGAGCAATTTATCGCAGGTATCATTAAGCATGCTCCAAGCTTCACTGCGGTAACAAACCCAACTGTTAACTCATACAAACGTCTAGTTCCTGGTTACGAAGCTCCTTGTTATGTTGCATGGTCCGCTAAAAACCGTAGCCCATTAATCCGTATCCCAGCATCACGCGGAGTGAGTACTCGCGTAGAGGTACGTAGTGTCGATCCAGCAGCAAACCCATATTTGGCACTTGCAGTTCTACTAAAAGCTGGTCTTGACGGTATCAAGAACGACTTGACTCCACCAGCTCCAGTTGACCGCAACATCTATGTTATGAATAAAGAAGAACGTGAAGAAGTAGGTATCGTTGATCTACCAGCTACTTTATATGCTGCATTGGAAACATTAAAATCTGATGAAGTCATTAAAGAAGCATTAGGTGAACATTTACTTGAACACTTCGTTGAAGCAAAAGAAATCGAGTGGGATATGTTCCGTACACAAGTTCACCCATGGGAACGCGAACAATATATGTCAATGTATTAATATCTCAAACCCTTGGCACCTTTGGTGTCAGGGGTTTTTTATTTGGTGGGCAAATCTAAGTTGAATAAATGAAATAGATATTTGCCCACCATTTGCCCACCAAATTCAGCAAAAAAATTTAATCGATTTTTCCTTTGGTGTATTCCTCAAACTTGTCTATGTTTTTCTTTTCGAGTTTTTTGCTTATATGTGCGTAAACATCAGAAGTTATAGCAACGCTGCCATGACCTAATCTTTTCTGAACATATTTCATATCCGCTCCAGCTTCAAGCTGGAGCACTGCATGTGTATGACGGAGGGAATGGATGGGAAGAGAAGGCAACGCAGCCCTTTTTAAGATACGACTGAATGCGTTAAATAAGGTAGACTTTGGCATGAAGCTTCCATCATCCCTGCAAAGAACTAGGTTTAGATCATGGTGATATAAATCATTCAAGGCTAGCTTATGTTGGTTTTGATGCCGTAGGTGATGTTGGAGTACTTGAGCGAGTGTCTGGCTAATGGAAATAACCCGCTTGGAAATACCCCTTCTCTTTAACTAATATCCACCCGAGAACAGGGGATGTAATAGCGGCAACAAGCGCATATGGCACGTATACATGCTCGATGGTATTAGTAAGAACATTTTCCTTCTCTTTTTTCATTATTTTCCCTCCAATAGAAAAAGTAGTGCATCTAAACATTTACTCTTGATTTTTATAGTAATAAATATAGATTATAAAAAAAGCCCTTCTCATTGAGAGTGGCTTGTTTTTTAATCTATTCTTTTACGTTTAATCTAGTTTAATAAAAAATAGTAAACTCATTCATCTTATTAAATTGGAATGAACTAATCTATCACATTTTGTGTTATCCTACACAAAATTGATAATAGTTGTTATGAGTACTAGTACTATAAGAACTGATAGGAAACCTGATATAATTTTCCCTGCTTTTGCACCTTTATTATCATGGTAAATATTACCGATAATAAAGGAGGGGATGAAAAATATAATTGAATAGAACACTGTATAATGAATACCTGAATCACCATTTGACCAAGCGCTTAACCCAATATTATTTAAAATAATATCTCCCATGCAAAATTTAATCGAAAATTAAACAATATTACGATTAAACAAAGGGCGAAAGAAAGTGAACCTACTCCAATATGTTTTTTTTTCTTAACTGTAATTGTTGTCATGTCTTTTTCCCTTACTGTTAGGAATTTTCCTATTTTTAAAAATAATCCTAATTACTTAATTTTATGAGTTTTAAAGATAAAACCCACTAATTTTATGTACAGCCATAGCGGCTTACCTAAATTTGTTTTTTTTTATTTTAACATATTGAATATATATCATAACCGTCTATCCATCGGGTAGGCGTTTTTTATCTTCCTTGTAAACTAGGCATACAGAAATACATGATCTACAACATATAAAGTGATTATTATATCTTGTGCCAAGTTTAGAGTGAATAAATAATTAGGAATCCTTGCCTTATAGTTGAATATAAATAGTATAAAAATTAAGGGGGAGAAAAGGTGGATATATTTGATGAACATGCGAAAGTGCTAAAAAAGTTGTTTGACAATAAAAAAGCCCAAAAAGAAATTATAGAGAAAATGGGAAACGGCATAAATTCAGAGTTGGAGAACCAGTTGCAAACATTAAAAAAGGAATACTGCGTTTTGAGCAAATTAGAAAGAACATATGATGATCGCTATGAATTTAATTAAAATAGAGCACTTATACATTAAGGTGCTTATTATTTGCAGGAAAACGTCTCATTTTTGTCGTATTGGTTAAACGAAGGGGATGACAAAAAATGAATGATGATTATGAGAAAATCGGTATTTTATTGTCCAATATGACGAACGAATTAGTGTCGAATAGAGTAAGGGTTAAAGCTATAGTAGAATTACTGATTGAAAAAGGTCAGATAACCTACGAAGAGTATGAAAAAAGTTTTGAAAAAGTGTTTGAAAGAGATGCAAAGTCATTTAGAGATGATTTAATAAAAGACGTCAAGAGTAGTGAATAAAAGCAGAGGGCATCCATTAATTTGGGTGCTTTTTTTACCTGCCGATTGCGAGTGGTATTTCTCATACGGCTTACCGCCTATTTTTAGATACTCAAAGGAGCATATTCGGGAGGTTTCACTCCATGCCGATTTCGCGTTCCACCGTGCTGTGGGGGCATGTGCTAACCTCGCTGGTATCCAAAGCCTTTTCCGTTGCCGTAATCATTCTCGTTGCCTCAATATGGACTTTCGATTATCGACGGGGGTGCTGTCATGGCTCGCCGTATCCGGTATTCTTGCGCTGTTTACGCTGGCCCTGACTTTGGATCGCGGCGACTGCCGGACTGTCCGCTAAATCAGTGGACGGTGCAAGCGCCCTTTCCTATCCGTTAATCTTCCTGCCGTTTATCAGCTCAGCGTTTGTACCAACCGATTCGATGCCGTCGGTAGTTCGCGCCTTTGCCGAAAATCAACAGGTAACCTCGATAGTGGAATCCATTCGTGCGTTGTTGTCAAGTCAGCCAGTGGGTAATGATATATGGATTGCTCTTGGGGGGTGCTTTGGGATTATGATAGTGGCTTATACCTTTATGAGGGCGTATAAAAAGGGGGTATGAAGAATGTGACGGAAAAAATAAAATTAGCAGAGGTCAAATTAAATCATGATGATACAGTTCTGCCAGGGCAAATTTATTTTGATTCTGGTATTTTTTAAGGAAATGTAAATCATTCGAGGTATATGAACTGCCTTCAAGGGGATAAACCGGGGCATTTGGTTACTGTATGATAGTTGAACTCTTACTCTTCCTAATTTAATTATAGCATATAAGAAATGGTAAATATAGACTATTTATTCTTAATTGCTACTGCTAAAATACAATAGACCTTTATTGAGATTTGTGGGAGGGATATAGAATGGGTTCATTGGTTCTCGGTTTTCAGGAGATGGAAAAAACACAGCTATTGCTCGTTGGCGGAAAAGGATTAAATTTAGGGGAATTATCAAAAATTGAAGGAATACAAGTACCAGAAGGATTTTGTGTTACAACCGTGGGATATCAAAAAGCCATCGAACAAAACGAAACGTACCAAGCTTTGTTGGATCGACTGACAATTCTAAAAGTAGAAGATCGTGAACAAATTGGTGAAATCAGCAGGAAGATTCGACAAATCATTAAGGATGTAGAAATTCCTTCCGATGTTGTGAAAGCAGTTACTCACTTTCTCTCCCAGTTTGGTGATGAACATGCATATGCAGTCCGTTCCAGTGCGACGGCGGAAGATTTACCACATGCCTCTTTTGCTGGTCAACATGACACTTATTTAAATATCATCGGCGTCGATGCCATCTTGCGGCATATCAGGAAATGTTGGGCTTCCCTATTTACGGATCGCGCGGTAATCTACCGTATGCAAAATGGATTTGACCACAGTCAAGTTTATTTATCCGTTATTGTCCAAAGGATGGTTTTCCCACAGGCTTCAGGGATTTTATTTACAGCTGATCCGATTACTTCTAACCGAAAGCTGCTATCAATCGATGCAAGTTTTGGACTTGGAGAAGCACTCGTTTCTGGCTTGGTTTCTGCCGATTGTTATAAAGTACAGGAAGAGGAAATCGTCGATAAGATGATAGCAACCAAGAAATTGGCTATCCATGGACTAAAAGAAGGCGGAACAGTGAAACAACAGATCGATCCGGATCAGCAAAAGACACAAACACTTACTGATCAACAGATTTTACAACTGGCACGCATCGGAAGACAGATCGAAGCTTATTTTGGTCGCCCACAAGATATCGAATGGTGTTTGGTTGATGATACATTTTATATAGTCCAGAGTCGGCCAATCACTACTTTATACCCGATCCCTGAAGTGAATGATCAACTAAATCACGTTTATGTATCTGTCGGTCATCAACAAATGATGACCGACCCCATGAAACCATTGGGATTGTCTTTTTTCCTGTTAACGACTCCTGCACCTATGCGTAAAGCTGGCGGAAGGCTGTTTGTTGATGTCACACATATGCTGGCTTCACTTGACAGCAGAAAAATGTTATTAGATGCAATGGGACAACATGATCCGCTCATGAAAGACGCACTCATTACCATAATAGAGCGAGGAGATTTCATAAAATCTTTACCAAATGATAAGCAAGAACAGAGTTCCGGTAAAAGCAATAAAAGTGTGTCGTCCGCGAATTCTAGGGCGCAAATCGAAAACGACCCGACAATCGTTTCTGATTTGATTAAGAACAGTCAAACATCGATAGAAGAGTTAAAACAAAACATCCAAACGAAATCGGGGTCGGATTTATTTGATTTTATTCTGGAAGATATCCAGATATTAAAGAAGATTTTATTTGACCCACAAAGTTCAGCCGTGTTTATGGCTGCTATGGATGCTTCATCATGGATCAATGAAAATATGAATGAGTGGTTAGGAGAAAAAAACGCAGCAGATACGCTTTCTCAATCTGTACCAAACAATATTACCTCGGAAATGGGTCTGGCGCTACTGGAGGTCGCAGATGTGATTCGTCCTTATCCGGAAGTCATTAATTATTTACAACATGTAAAAAATGATAACTTTTTGGATGAACTGGTTAAGTTCGAAGGTGGACAAAAAACGCAAGAAGCTATCTATGATTATCTCGGCAAATACGGCATGCGAGGTGCCGGGGAAATCGATATTACTAGAACTCGTTGGAGTGAAAAACCAATTACACTTATCCCGTTGATTCTGGGTAACATCAAAAACTTTGAGCCTAATGCTAGTAAACGGAAATTTGAGCAAGGGCGACAGGCAGCTTTGAAAAAAGAACAAGAGTTATTGGATCGATTGAAGCAATTACCGGATGGTGATCAAAAAGCCAAGGAAACAAAACGAATGATCGACCTAATCCGGAATTTCATCGGTTATCGTGAATATCCCAAATACGGCATGGTTAGTCGCTATTTCGTTTATAAGCAGGCTTTACTGAAAGAAGCCGACCAACTCGTACAAATAGGCGTCATTCATGAAAAAGAAGATATATACTATCTCACTTTTGAAGAACTTGGCGAAGTAGTACGCACAAACAAACTGGATTACCAGATCATCGGCAAACGAAAAGACGAGTACAAATTATATGAAAAACTAACTCCCCCACGTGTAATCACGTCTGATGGCGAAATCATTGTAGGTGAGTACAAAAGAGAAAATCTCCCAGCCGAAGCTATTGTAGGTCTGCCTGTTTCTTCCGGTGTTATTGAGGGAAGAGCACGTGTCATCTTAAACATGGAAGAAGCTAATCTAGAGGATGGAGATATATTAGTCACTTCCTTTACTGACCCTAGCTGGACACCATTGTTTGTTTCCATAAAAGGCTTAGTCACCGAAGTTGGTGGACTGATGACCCATGGAGCAGTTATCGCACGTGAATATGGCTTACCAGCAGTTGTTGGGGTGGAACATGCGACTGAACTGATAAAAGATGGGCAACGAATTCGAGTGCATGGGACAGAGGGGTATATCGAAATATTGTAATTGCTGAATACCTTACAGTATAAAGGATTTTATATTGAAATTATTATCGAATAATCATTTTTGTGTTCTCTAAGTCCATTAAAATGCCAAAAATCCCTGCTTTTTGATCAGGGATTTTTTTCTATGTTAAATGATTGTAATCGATTTTAAACACTACAATGGAGTAACACTTCATATGAGATGCTAATGTGTTACTTTTTTGTTGAAAAACAGTTTGAATTTCTATAATGATTCAAACTACAATTATGTCACTTTAACTTGATAAGATTGCATGATACGGTTCCTTTGTCATGCAACTCTACAGTTGCCTATGATTGACAAGCAACCGTAGAGTTGCTTATAATCGATATATGAATTGGGACAAAGACGCTATATTCAAAGCACTAGGCGATTCGACTCGTCGACTTATATTAGACGAACTATCCGAACGCAATGAGTTGACGTTGTATGAACTTACGGTACGTCTCATTATGAAGCATGACCTTTCCATTTCGAGACAGGCGATAGCTAAACATCTTTCTGCATTGGAAGATGCAGGGCTCGTAAAATCTAAACGAAAGGGAAAATATCGTGTACTTATGTTCAACAACGAACCACTTAAGAACTTGTTGAAAGGATGGATAGAGTAATCTTATCGGAACAGGACTTCTGACGAATATGGGTTGTTTTGCTTGCAGCCAGATTGTCAGCAGATCACCATACGTTGCAAATATCTAAGGAGGCAAAACATTATGAAAATCATTGTTACCAGTATATTCGTACAAGACCAAGACAAGGCACTGGAATTTTATTCAGAAAAGCTGGGATTTGAAAAAAAGCATGACGTTCCCATGGGGAAATTCAGGTGGATTACGCTTGTTTCTCCCGAGGATCATGACGGTACCGAGCTTTTACTTGAACCGAATGAGCATCCTGCCGCAAAGGAGTATCAAAATAAGATATTTTCCGAAGGAATCCCAGCAACAATGTTTGGCGTTTCAGATATTCGTAAAGAGTACGAACGATTATTGGAAAACGGTGTGAAGTTTACTATGGAGCCGACAAAAATGGGCGAAGTCACAATAGCTGTCTTCGACGATACATGCGGCAACCTCATTCAAATAATGCAGCAGTAATTCATGACGAAATAGAAGTAATTGTTATATGAGAGTAAAGCTTTTCTTGTATAAAATTAAAGGTGCGATTGTGGAAGAAGTAGAAGGGTGGTACAAATATGTACCACCCTTTCTATCTATCATATTGGTCAAAAGGTAACACAAAAGATACTTGATGGATGTACGGGAATAGCCCAGCTTATTTTGATTTAGTGAAACAATAAGGGCTTGAAGGAATGGTTCAGATGAAGGTTTAATTAAAAGGACGTTGAAGAAGTAATCAAACATACTGAAAAGTTATAGAGAAGGGGAACAAAAACTAATGAAATACGAATGGAGAAAACAAGAGAAGAATTTATATATCCCAAAACAAAAATCTGAACTTGTAACAATTCCTGAACAGAAATTCTTTTCGATAAAGGGAAAAGGAAATCCAAATGAGCACGAATTCGCTGAAAGGATAGGTGTTCTTTATTCATTGGCTTATGCGGTCAGAATGATGCCGAAGCAGGGATACACTCCAGATGGATATTTTGAATATACCGTATATCCATTGGAAGGAATATGGGATTTAACAGAAGAGGGAAGAAAAAAAGATTCTTTAAATAAAGATGAATTATTATATACGATCATGATTAGACAACCAGATTTTGTAACAAAAGAAGTGGTGGAGAGAGCATTTGAACATGTACGAAAAAAGAAACCACATCCATTTCTAAATGATGTAAAGTTCGGTACATTTCATGATGGATTATCTGTCCAAATGCTTCATGTAGGTCCATATGATGATGAACCTCAAAGTTTTAAATTAATGAATGAATTCATAAAAAATAATAATCTTGAAAGAACTTCATTACAACACAGAGAAATATATCTTTCAGATTTTAGAAAAGTCGAACCTGCAAAATTAAAAACTGTTTTGAGATATAAGGTTAAGCCAATAGACTAGGATAAACTCTTCAGTTTGTAGACAAAAGGGTTCTATCAAAAGTTAAAAAAGTTGATTGGAACAGGTGTGTGTGACTCCTGCGGATTTGCCTATGACCATCGTTAAAAAGCGAAATCCAGATAATAGTATTTTCCAATAGATCACGCATATTGATTTTAGTTGTAAAATAATAAGAAATAAATTGTACTCATGGGACACCACAAATCCGGGGTGACCCAATTGGAAACGGGGAATAGCTGAAGATCGGGAGCTGCCTTAAAGGCAGCCTTTTTATTATGCAGCTATCCGGGGCAATTTTGTGGAAGAAGGATTCACACTTGCTCACGAACAACTATTAGAAAAAGCATGTAAAGGTGAAACTTAAGAACTATAATAGTGATCTTACATATAGTTAAGAGTGAAATTTCATAAAGTGGCAAAAGGTAAAAGAAGCACCTCCATTTTTCGTGGCGCATGGTGACCAGGACAGGTTAGTGTCCGTGGAAAATTCCCGACGCTTCACGGAGCATCTGCGTGATTCCTCATCCAATCCGGTTGTTTATGTCGAACTTCCTGGTGCGGGGCACAATTTTGATTTGTATCACTCCATACGGACCGAAGCAGTCGTGAATGGCATTGAAGCCTTTGTGGATTGGGTTCAAGCCAATAACAAACGTATATGATAGCAAATACTTAAACTATAGGATGCATTAGCTTAAAAAAATTATAGAATTTCAACACACCACTTAATGAAGGAAAAGAGTGTTAATCCTTTTTTGATCAACACTCCCGTTAGGTCAGTAGCATTCACTTTGTGTTTTTAGGTTTGATTTCATTAATAATGAAATCTGTTGCTCATTAGTATTTGAGATTTTTTCCAGTTTCTAAACAATTAACTTTTGTCTTTGCGATGGATGATTTTTACTTATCTTTGCTTTCGCTTCAAATGTTCATGTTTAATATTTACGCTAAATGAGTCCCGTAAGCCATCCATTATGTTTAAGAAAAAAGGTTCGCAATACTAAGTTCCCTCATAATGTCGAAGGCAAGTGTTGAGTCTTTATTGATAAATTGTGCAGGAATATACATTTTTTTTGATTATATAGAAATCTCAATTGAACATGCAGTTAGGTTTTCCCCGATACAGCTCCGTTTTTTGATACAGGAGCATTTTTGCCTAATATAACAGAAAAAACAACAATCACTGCTATTACAAGAGTGAAAATTGTGATGGATTCATCTAGAAATACTGTTGCAAATAGAATCATTAAAAATGGTTGTAAGTATTGAATCTGGCTAATTCTTGCTATCCCGCCCATAGCCATTCCGCTATACCAAGCAACATATGCTAAAAATTGACTAACGACTGCGAGATAAATGAAACTGATCCAAGCTTGTAAAGGGGCATGAAGCATTTCATTCGTGAGGTTTAGCCCAACTGGAATAACGAAAAATGGAGCACCGATCATAATTGCCCAAGCAATCACTTGCCAGCTGCCTATTTCTTTCGCTAATTCCCCCCCTTCTGCGTAACTAAGTCCCAGTATGATTACTGCTGCCAGTAAAGCTAAATCGGCAAATTGCAATTGGCCGAATCCAAGATGAAGTGCATACATAACTACCGCTAAAGAGCTGATTATACTTGAAATCCAGAATTTGAGAGATGGGTTTTCACCTGCCCTAAATATAGCAAATCCGGCTGTTGCTAACGGCAACAGAGCTAATTCCACAGCTCCATGAGAAACAGGCAAGGTTTCCATTGCCCAAGAAGTGAGGAGAGGAAATCCTAAAACTGCACCAAAAGCAACTATAAGTAGACGTTTGAATTGGCGAAGAGATGGTAGCTTTTCTTTTCGAACAATTAGTACCACGGCTACTAAAATAGCGGCAACAACCGTTCTTCCTAAACCAACGATCGTAGTCCCAAAATATTCTACTGCAATACTTGTAGAAGGGAGCGTTAAACTAAAACAAATGACCCCCACTAATCCCAAAAATAATCCGAACTTTTCTCTTTTTTCTCCCCGCATCTGTTCCAACCCCAATCTTTATACTTTGTACCACATCTGTACCATTTTTTATTTAACTTAAAAACAGTTTTGATATAATTAACATACTATGAGTATGCTCAATAAAAATAAACCATTTTTTTACCTATCTGTCCTGGTACAGATGAAGGGGGATCAATATATGAACTCAAAATATATAAAGATAATGGAAGACATTAAGCTTCGCCTTGAAGATGGTTCGCTAATTGCAGGCAGTAAGCTTCCTTCGATTCGTCAGTTATCTGAGTATTTTTCATGTAGCAAAAATACGGTCATTAAAGCATACGTAGAACTTGAAAAAGAGCATTTAATTTATTCTGTTCCTAAAAGCGGCTACTATGTTGTGAATGAATATCAAAAAGAGACGGTAGAAAATGAGGTGATTGATTTTTTGTCTGCCGGTCCAGATAAAAATGTTATGCCTTATGTGGAATTTCAACATTGTATGAATCAAGCAATCGACCATTATAAAGAAGAGCTTTTTACATACTCTGATCAACAAGGGCTTTACTCACTGCGAGTACAGTTGGTGAAATATTTGCAAAACTTACAGGTGTTCACTCAACCGGAGAGATTAGTGGTTGTTTCTGGCTCGCAGCAAGCCCTTAATTTATTAGTTTCTATGCCATTCCCGAATGGAAAAAACAATATTCTAATTGAACAGCCGACTTATTTCGGATTCATTGAGTCGATCAATCTGCATCAAGCTACTACTTTTGGTATTGAATTATCAATGGAAGGGATTGATCTTGATCGGCTGGAATACATTTTTCGAAATAATGAAATAAAATTTTTTTATATTATCCCGAGATTTCACAATCCACTTGGACATAGTTACACGAATAGCGAAAAGAAAAAAATCGTTGAGTTAGCTGAAAAATACGATGTATATATAGTGGAGGATGATATTTTAGGAGACCTTGATCCAAATCCAAAATCTGATCCTTTATTTTCTTTTGATCCTTCTGGGAGAGTGATCTATATTAAAAGCCTATCGAAAATCTTTCTCCCAGGATTAAGGATTGGTACTGTCGTTCTTCCTGCATTAATGATTAACAATTTTTTGCGATATAAATTCAGTTCTGATTTTAATAGTTCAGCACTTTCTCAAGGTGCTCTAGAAATCTATTTGAAAAGCGGTATGTTTTATAGTCATCTCAAAAAAGTAAAAGAGGTATACCGTACTAAAATGCAAATCCTTCAAGAAGCATGTGAATTATTGCTGCCGGCTAATACATCTTTTTCTAAACCGAATTCCGGATTCTATCTTTCCATCAGTTTGCCCGAGAATGTGAAAGCAAAACAGGTGGTTCATATGCTAAACGAGCAGCATATATATGTTGATGATGCCTCCAGAATGTTTTTAGCAGAATATAAAAAGGAAAATCTCGTTCGATTATGCATCTCTCAAGTGAACGAGAATCAAATTAAACTAGGGGTAGAACGATTGGCTCACTGTATTGCTTTAATTGATAGTAGAAAAAACCATATTACTCCAAATAACTTTTTACTCATTTAGAAAGTGTCGGGTTTTTCCCGTCACAACCTATATATAACCACAATAGTTATTTAAAATAATGTAAATTTCCTTAAATGTTTTTACTTGTCCCTCCCTTAATTCCTTAATATAAAGCTGTAAAATAAGAGCTTGTTTATAAGGGTAGGTTCTGATATGATTGTTTGATGAATTTTTTAAAGGGTTTAGAGAGGGTGAGTCAATTGACTAAAAACCTTAGACAATTGAAAAACGTTTCGGTGTTCCAAACGCTTCTAACTTAGAAAAATAATTTAGAAGCGAGGAATAATTATATGAAAAATCAAAGAATCTTTAATAAATCATTTCTTTTTTTATTTATAAGCAACTTTTTAGTTTTTATTGGGTTTGAAATGTTGCTTCCTATTTTGCCCGCCTATTTATTAAGCATGGATGCATCTTCCATTCAGGTTGGTCTAGTAACATCATTATTTACGATAGGTGCTGTTTTCATCAGGCCTTTTGTAGGTTACTATTTAATTGATAACCAGAGGAAAAGTCTAGCCATTTGTGCAAGTGCAGCTTTAATGATCATTACGATACTATATCCGTTTCTTAATATTATATGGCTTATTCTATTGTTACGACTTTTCCATGGTGCAGCGTGGGGGGTATCAACTACAGCTAATAGTACAATAGTAGTGGATTTGATTCCTAAGACACGCTTAGGAGAAGGAATAGGGTATTTTTCTATATCCACGACAGTCGGGGCTATCGTTGCACCAAGTATAGGTATCCTAATCTATGACTCTTTTTCCTTCAATATTTTGATATGGTCATCAGTAATACTGAGCTTATTGGCAGTAATTGCGCTTCAATTTGTATATTCACCTACTATTGTAAAGCGTGAGAAGAAGCCATTTCGTTTTTTGGATATGATTTTTGAAAAAGACGTTTGGTTCCCAGCATTACTTACAGTTATTACAACACTTGGTTTTGGGGCTATTATTACATTTTTGGTTCTTTTTGGTGAACAAAGGGAAGTAGATCATATTTTTCTATTCTTCCTTATCAATGCAACTGTCTCAACTTTACTACGTCCGTTTACCGGAAAATGGTATGACAAAAAAGGACCTTGGTCTATTATCATTATGTCAGCTGTGTTAGGATTTTTTTCACTTGTTATCCTATCGTATACGACAAATGATTCTCAACTTATCATTGCGGCGATTTTATTTGGGGCAGGTTATGGAACTGTTATGCCATGTTTACAAACATGGACTGTTCAAAAGGTAAGTGAAGAAAAAAGAGGAGCGGCCAACGCAACCTTTTTTTCCAGTTTTGACGTTGGTGTTGGAGTTAGCGCATTTGTATTAGGTATTTTAGCTAAATGGATCAGTTTAGAGATGATCTTCAGGTTTGTTAGTCTAAGTTTTATTGTTGTTGCTGTTTTAGTCTATAAGGATTATATAAATGAAAAGATAAGGCATAAGAAATCGATCTAAAACAAGTCCACCTCTATTTTAATAGAGGTGGACTTGTTTATTTGGCTGATTCTACAGTAATTTTCTTGCCAGTAGAAGTGCTTTGATTTACGAATCTCACGCTCCAAAGCTCATATCAAATTTCCCAGGTTCGAAGTTTGAGTTATAATAGTAAAAACACCCGTCTATACTAGGATGGATGTTAGTAAGCTTCTTGATTAATACATAAAAAGGATTGGTGAATAAAAATGGCAATTGTTGATGTAACGGTTATTCCTGTCGGTACACAAACTCCAAGTGTTAGCAGCTATGTGGCAGATATTCAAAGAGTATTAAAGCAATATGAAGAGAAGGGAGAAATCCGTTTTCAACTGACACCCATGAATACAATCATTGAAGGCGATCTGCCTAAATTATTTGAAGTGATCCAAGCGATGCACGAAGTACCTTTTGAAAAAGGTCTTGCTAGAGTCTGTACGAATATCCGAATCGATGACCGTCGTGATAAAGAACGCAGGATGGAAGACAAAGTAAAGCGAATTAAGGGCATGCTTGAGGAATAACATGTTTTATAAGCAATAGAGACAGATATACCTCGATTTTCGTCTTTCGTAGATATATTATAGTTTTCGTAGATATATCCTGATTTTCGTAGATATATTATAGTTTTCGGAGATATATCCTGATTTTCGTAGATATATTGCTGTTTTCGGAAATATATACCGATTTTCGTCGATGATTTCCAATTAATGTCAATGTATTAATAGCTTTAAAGCCTTGGTATTACTGATTTCTCAGTTACCAAGGCTTTTTTTATTTATTATTTAATGAAATTGAGCCAACTGGCTGATCCATTGGATAGATTTCCATATTCTATCTTGCATAATCCATGTATTTGAATAACCATTTCACTTTTTTCTTGTCATTAGCATGCTACCGTATCCTCTTTACAGGCGTCCATCTGCAAAACTGCATGAGTTGAGGTAGTGAGTGTAGATAATTTATAAACGTTCGCCATAAAGTTCTTTTTCTTCATTTGGATGAAAAAGAGTGAATCCTTTTGAGCAAATCACAAATCTTCTATCTATCTCGAATCCAGCCTTATTCAAAATTTCAACAGTTCCATGTGAACCAGTGCCTGCATACCCGCAACTACAACCAGATAGGTGTAGCTCATTTCCTTTTTTGTCTATAAGGATGAGGTCGCTATCGACCAAAAAATTTTCGTTATTAATTTCTTTAACAATTTTTGCAATTTTAAAACGGTCAAATTGGTCTTTAACTGCTTCGAATAACGCAATACTTTTATTGGTAACACCACGGTCTTTACCGTAATCTTTTATGACCAATACTTCCCGCTCATATGATTTCTTATATAGATGGTACTTTTGGTAAGTGACGTCATTTATTTTACAAATAATTGGAGTAGTACTATTCAGTTTTTTATTCGTAGATTTATTAAACATTTGACCCCTCCTAAATAGTTTTTTTATTAAGTTTATTAGGAGAAAAAGAGATTAGTACTAAGAAGCTGGTAATAGGCAAAATTTTTTCATTTCTGATTCTCTTTTAATTGATAGGGATGAATCGTGATATCGAACAGTTAGGGGGAAGTGGAAAAATTAAAAAAGCACCTAAAGTGTGCTTTTTAATAATATATCTTTATAAAATAAAGGATAAACATAATGTTCATGACAAACTCGATTATAGCAGTAATACTGACATCGAATAATATTAGTTTTCCTCGAATGATAAGGGGCAAACAAGACGGTATAAATAGAACCAATGATAGTTAAAATTAAGCAAAAAAAAAGACTAAATCTTTTCCTCTTCAAGCGTTAATTACAACTGAAAGGGGGAGATGAATGGCGGTTGGCATAAATAAAGTAATCTTTTGACAATTAACATGTCAATTCGTAGGCTATATCGTAAACGTCTATCCATGGGTAGGCAGTTTTTTATGTTATTAGGCAAATGCATTTAATAAGTGTGTGCCTAAACACCTTCTGTATGTTTTATAAATCATCGAAAGGCACTCATTGTCTGGGTGCTTTTTCACTGTATATAAAATATGTAATTTAATTATTGGGGACAAGCACAAGCGTAATTTAATAATTTCTATAATATAAAGATAAAAATAATAGTAAGAAAGACAATAAGTCTAAAGAAGAAAAATGCTGTTTTAAATTGGAATATAGTTTTAAGCTAGAGAAATGCAGTAATAAAGAGGATAAAGAATGATGTTGTGATTGCAGTAAAACCAAGAAACAATTGCTAAAACCATTAAGGGTTAAACCGATTTCCTTGGAGCATCCATTCATTGGGTGCTCTTTGCTTTGGGAAATAATGTGACTCGAATGTATCATACAAGGGTATGAGAGTTCCTTATATGTATTCAGCTAAAAACATAATTTCGGAAAAATTTAAGTGAATCTATATGTTTTAGAAGAAGAGGGTTACCTCTTGAAACAGATTTTGTTCCAGTTGGCGGAAATCAGTTTTATTAAATAGGAAAGACATGATGCCGAAGAATATGACAACCCCTCTTTGTCATACCCTTTAAAAAAAGATAAGGGTGTGACAATGCTGAGTATGAAGAAAAACGACCAAATCGTTATTTATATAATAAAAGGCTCAACAATTAAAAGGTTTTTAATCCTAGATCTAATTATTGGATCAGGAATTTTTTATGTGGTCAAATTCATTTCTTCAAGCATATTAATAGCGAGTGCGAGCAGTTTTGTTGGAACGGAAGGAATAAAAAAGGCACCGAAAGTTCTGAAAAATGCAATTGGATTAATATCCTAAAGGATTATGCATTCCACAAAATGGAGCGTTGTTTAACAAGAAGAGAATACATATTATAAACGTCTGATATGTATTCTCCATTTTATAAAGATACAACGTTGGCGTTCTCTACGTATTTTTCCATACAGTTGCATACTTCTTTTGATATTTTGCATCCTCTTCTTTTTCAACTAAATTAAGTGCGATTTGCTTTATTTCTTCATCTTTTATTTCATTAAACAAGTTCCTAAGTCCTTGAATAATATCAAAACGAATTAACGTGTAGTTTTTTTCATGAACGCAATTTAAATACCGATCAACAAGACTTCTTATTACCATTTCTTTTTGCTCAGTGCCAGCTAGACCTATTTTCCATATAGATTGTAGGCTATGTCTTGCGGTGACGAATTTTTTATCTTTTGTCACTTCCCAAACCAATGGGAAATCCTTTAGCATTCTTTTCTCAGGATCACTTTTCGCCAAACTGCTAAGAAATTGTGCCGCCCTTGATCTTCGGTGGTTATCAGAATGAGTCAAATCATCCTTCAATTGGTCCCATACATCATAAGCCCAGTCCACCTCTTCTTTGGTAGAAGCAAGGATATGATTGTAGGCTTCGTATTGTAAGTCCTTATCTTGAGAAAGTAAATTTTCAAAAGAAGTTTGTATAGTAATATCCATTAGAAACACTCCTTCTTAAATTATGATGGGCAGCCTCTCATCACTGTTGTTCTGTCCCGAATAGCCAGTTAGTCCAATTATAATTAATTCAAATAAAAAAAATACTCAATAACTTTCTCGAGAAGCGGCTATTTTTAGCCGGCATAAAGCTCGCCTGAATTTGAAGTTAAAATTCAATAACCTAATTAGGCTATACCGAACGTATACATCTATAATGATTCATTATAATTAGGGGGGAATTATGACAAATCCACATAAAGTGAAACCCTATTTATTGACACGTAGTTTGCAGCCGGAAAATCAGGAGACACCGATTCATTTCATCAATAATGATAGCATGGAAAACCAATTATTTTATAGAAGGAACCACTTTGCTTATCCGACTCTTTCCTATTCAAACTATTGGCTCCCTATAAATGGGTTAGTATCCGCTCCTTTACTACTGTCCATGCAAGACATTCTTCAATACCCATCAAAAACAGTGGAAGTTGTCCTTGAATGCTCGGGTGACAAGCGTAATCTCTTCGAACCTAAAATATTTGGAGAACAATGGGGAAAGGGAGCTATTAGCCAAGGTAGGTGGAAAGGTGTACCATTACGAAGATTACTTGAATTATCTGGAATAGGGGAAGGGGCAAAAGAAGTTGTCGTGGAGGGTTATGATTATGGAAATAGGAAAGATCTAGATGAGATTTATACCTATACCAGGAGTTTGCCTATCGAGAAAGCACTGCATCCAGATACCATTATTGCATATGAATATAATAACCAGCCAATTCCTTTTAAACATGGTTATCCATTTAGGTTAATAGTTCCGCAGTGGTATGCAATGGCATCCGTTAAGTGGATAAAGCAGATAAGTGTTATTGATTCTACATTCAATGGGCCGTTTCAAACAATTGATTATGTGTATTATCCAAATAAAGACAATGATCAAGGCGCATTTCCAGTTACTACAATAAATATCAATTCGACTATCCAAAAACCGCTGGATATGGAAATTATAAATACTGGTAAGCATTTAATAAAAGGAATTGCATGGACAGGAAAAGGAGTAATTACAAAGATGGAAATTAGTCTTGATGGTGGCTATACATGGAGAAACGCCGATATATTACGTCGTCAGAATATTGATTATGGATGGGTTAGTTGGTCATTTGAATGGACTATACTTGAAAAAGGTGAGTATACGATTAAATCCAGAGCAACAGATTCATTTGGTCAAATTCAACCGAATTTTCCTTTTTGGAATAAAAAAGGTTATGGGTATAATGCCATTGATCAAATTAAAGTTAAGGTAGAATGACTATTAATTTATTTTAAGGAAAGAAACGGGAGAAAAAATTATTTAAGAAAAATATAAGTGATCCAATCGATTATAGGAAAAAAATCAGCCGTGATTATCTTTGAAATTGGTTAAATCAATTTAGTTAATCGTTGAAAATTACCAGGAACATCGGACAAAGAGTCGCTCGCTTCCGTAGCAAGAAACTCCTTCAGTGGTAAAAGGCGTTAATGATAATGAGAAAAGCCGTTCCTGGATTTGGCCAAATAACGGTTTTGTTTTACAGGGAAACACCCTACCAAAAGAGTTTTGGAGGGTTATTTGGCATGGTCAATTAAGTACTGAATAAGGGAATTGACAGCCTATTTAGCTGGTTAGTTGAGAAGTTGAGATGTGCGTGAAAAGCAGTATAGAATTCTCATGTCTCCAAATATTAAATTATAGGAGGGCTGCGATATCGACATTTCGTAATTCATTTTAAATGTGAAATTATTTTGGGACCAAAAAGCATTGTTGAAAATACAGCAATAGTTAGTTATTTTAATAGGAGTGACCCAATGAAGTTAACAAGAATATTTTTTATAGCAGTTTTTCTTTTTACTTATTTACACCTTCAAACTTACTCCTATGCAACAGAAATTAATATTTCTGAAAAAAGTAGAGTTTTGTTTAGAGTTAAAGATACTAAAGGGATTAGTTATAATGTTTATTTTTTTGCTCCTAAAGAAACTAAGACAGACTATTACCTTTGCAGCACAGGCGATGAAGTATTTGTGGGTAATTATAGTTTTCTAATTCAAAAACAAGGTGAAAAAGATATAAAAACGACGTCCGTTATATTAAAGGATTATCCTTATAACCAAACCCAAAGAACGGTTTTTCCTATAATATCCAAATCTTATCCTGATATCGTGATTGTTTCAGATCAATTGGACTGTAACACAAAGGTAGGCTATCTGTATTATGTAGATAATGAAAAAATAGTATCGGTAAAGAGTGCTTTGTCTTATACTTTACCACCAAGGTTTAATGAGAAAAATGAGTTAGAAACAATGAATTATTACAATATGGAAGATTAACTTGGGTATTAAATACTTATGAATTGGATTTAAAGAGTAATTCATTGAAAATGATAGATAAATGTCTTTTGAGGAAGGTCAGAAGTTGAAAAATAAATGGCAATGAATTAATTCTTTGAACTACTGCCTGAAACGCCCAAAAAGGCGTTTTTTTAATGTGAGGGCTTATATGGATAAAAGTGAATGAATTAAAAAATCATACTCTTGTATATAACCGTTGATTTTTGGTCCAGTTTAGGAAATTTAGAGTTCTCATCATAGTATAAAAAGTCGCAGACTTGCTGAAGAACCATTATGACAACAAAAGCGCCGGAGCTAGATTCATGCTCCGGCTTTATTTCATGAATGATATTGTGATGAACTGATCTGCCTAGGGGAGTAGATCGTTCATGGTTTGTTATCAAAGGTACAAAAATGGTAAAGAAACCTTAGCTATTATTTTGGCAGCCAGCTGCTCATATACGCATCATCTTCTATAGCGTGTGCTTCTTTTACGATATACAGCGGACGGAATGTATCGACCATGACTGCCAATTCACGCGTTTCTTTTTTACCGATACTCGCTTCAATTTTGCCAGGATGTGGCCCATGTGGTAAACCGCTTGGATGAAGGGTAATCGATCCTGTTTCAATGCCGCGGCGGCTCATAAAGTCACCATCCACATAATATAGGACTTCATCACTTTCCACATTGCTGTGGACATATGGAGCAGGGATGGCTTCTGGATGATAGTCATACATACGTGGTACAAATGAACATACGACATAATTATGTGCTTCAAACGTCTGATGTACTGGCGGTGGCTGATGAACGCGTCCGGTTATTGGTTCAAAATCATGAATGCTGAACGCATAAGGGAAGAGATAACCATCCCATCCAACCGCATCAAGCGGATGAAAATCATACGTATAGGATGTGATCATGCCTTGTGCCCGCACTCTGATTTCATATTCTCCTTTTTCATCTTTAGGCTCCAGTTTTTCTGGTGTCCGGAAATCACGTTCGCAATAAGGTGAGTGCTCAAGAAGTTGTCCAAACTCATTGCGATAGCGCTTTGGCGGTACGATTGATGAATTAGATTCAAGGATGAAAAAGCGAGCTTCTTCTGTTTCCAAGACGACGCGGTACGTTGTGCCAATCGGAATGATGAGGTAGTCACCTGGCCCAAAGCTTAATTCACCGAAAATACTTTCGATTTTGCCTTTTCCTTCATGGACAAACAACATTTCATCACCTTCACCGTTTCGATAAAAGTAATTCATTTGCTGGTTAGGGCGTGCAACGCCAAGTGCTACATCATCGTTTGCCATGAAAATTTTGCGAGATTCAAGAAAATCGCCGCCAACTTCCGTATTCCATGTCCGGAAATGACGATGTTTTAATGCATCTTTTTCTTCATATTCATAACGGACATCGCGGATTTTTTGAGCTTTTTTTACTTGTGTTGGCTGATTGATATGATAAATGAGTGACTGAATACTAGAGAAACCTTTCGTACCCATCAATTGTTCATAATACAGGCTTCCGTCCTCCTGACGAAACTGAGTATGACGTTTATGAGGAATGCGACCCATTTTAACATAATGTGTCATTGCCAAAACTCCTTCCATGTAACTATCTTTTATATTTAGTAGATTAGTTGCTACATCTTCACTTTATGGGTACCTAAAATCTTTGCCTCCGAAAGGGCTGGCAAAACTTGACCGCTTACTTCACCAAATCCAATTCGATACCCATCTCCTTGACACCAGCCACTGATGGTCAACTTGTCCCCATCCTCAATCCAGCATCGTTCGCCCCCGCCTTTAAGTTGAAGCGGTTCTGTGCCGCGCCATGAAAGTTCAAGGAGGCTGCCTCGTTCTTCACGGCTTGGACCGCTGATAGTTCCAGATCCATGCATGTCACCGGGACGCATATTACAGCCTGTAATGGTGTGGTGAGCCACTTGCTGAGCGATTGACCAATACATATAGCTAAAGTTTGTATTCGTAATCCTAGTTGCTTGTTCTGTATTTTCTGGTGTCAAATGAACTTCGAGGTTAATATTAAATGCCCCATCTTTTTTTTGCTGCAAGTAGGGAAACGGCTCTGGATCCTGTTGCGGTCCTGCAGTACGAAAAGGTTCCAGTGCTTCTAGCGGCACAACCCAAGGCGAAATGGATGTAGCAAAGTTTTTAGAAAGAAATGGACCAAGAGGCTGGTACTCCCATGCTTGTATATCACGTGCACTCCAGTCATTTACTAGAACGAGCCCGAAAACATGATCTTCAGCCTGATTAACTGGAATTGGTTCCCCAAGAGTATTGCCGGGTCCAATAAACCAGCCCATCTCTAGTTCGAAATCAAGCTGTATCGAAGGTCCAAATACTGGATAATCTGCATCCTTTGGTTTGCGCTGTCCCGAAGGACGCCGCACCTGGGTACCACTTGGAACGATCGAACTTGCCCTTCCATGATATCCAATCGGCAAATGTGTCCAGTTTGACATGAGGGCATTGTCTTTTCCTCTAAAAATTGTCCCCACATTGGTTGCATGCTCTCTGGAGGCATAGAAATCTGTATAGTCTCCAATATCTGCTGGCAGAAGCATCTCTATATCTGCCAATGGGTGAAACGCTTTAAAACGAAGCTCTTCATTATCTCGTAGTACAGACGTTTTCGAATCCAAAAGGTATTGAAGTTTGTTACGTACAGCAGTCCAAACCGGACGGCCAAGTGACATAAATTGATTAAGTGAGGAAGAGGAAAAGACATTTTTTCCTTCTGCACCTGTCCCACTTAGCAAGCCAACCTCATCGATTACAGATAAATCAAGAACATAATCACCGATGGCTGTACCGGCACGGGGGCTTTGCCCGTTTTTTTGGAAAATGCCGTATGGCAAGTTTTGAATTGGAAAATGTGATTCTGGTGTTGTCTCAATAAAGGAATGTTTCATCTTACTGCCTCCCCATGAAAAATAGTAAGCTCCCCTAGTTCCTCCCGAGGCTCATTAAAGCTGCAGCTTCCATAGGAAGCTGCAAAGAAACTGCGTGCTTTGATGATTTCGGCCGAACTGACTGTCAAATCGCGCCAGGAAAGCGAGTCTGTTGTAAATGAAAAATTAGTTGGGTCTTCATCATGCAAAATGGCTTGAATGGTTGCTGAATTAACCGAACGGCTATATGCCATAATAGAAGCGGTAAATACGTTAACAAAACCATGCATGCGTGTTTTAACTTCCGTTCGGTACTGGCGTATCGGATGGTGCAGACCAGCTGTGAATTTAAGTGGCAGTTCTCGTTTCTGGCATTCGTGAATAACGAATGCTGCTTGATTGACTGTAGGAAACAAATTAGCCGTGATTCCACCCATGCGCATTTTGATACCTATACGTTTTAGGGATTTTTGGTTAATCGAATGGATAGTATCCAATGTGTTTAGAAATTGATCATTCGTTCCTTTCATTTCGCAATAAATGGGATAACTCCCAGTTTGTTTTTCAAGATTCTCCAAGAATGAATAATTAACCTGTGTTGGAAGCGGAAATTCTATTGCTTGTATGGTTCCAGCTGTTTTATATGTTTCTAAAAAATGACGAATAGCTTCCATTTCGGTTTCGATTTCTTCGAATTTCGTAAAAATAACAGATAACCGAAGTGGATATTTGTCATTAAATAGAGCTTTATATGGTTTAAGTTCACTCAATCTTGAAGCAGGAATAACAAACGGGCCGAGCATCCAGCTGTCCGAATCATGGATGTATGCATGAAAATTTGAAATAGCTTCTGGAAGCGGAAGTGCAGCCGGTGGAAATAGACCTGCATAATCAATGAGTTCTGTCATAAAATGACTGACCGCTTCTTCTCTCCACTTTACATTTACTTTTGTTAACAACAACCTCAACACCTCCTATTAAAGGAGGCCATACCGCGAGAGACAACGGTATGACCGTTCCAAATCAAATATTTCCGCGAAGTTCTTGTTCGCGTTCAATCGATTCAAACAATGCTTTAAAGTTTCCGTCGCCGAATCCAAGTGCACCTTTACGCTGTATGATTTCGATAAACAGTGTTGGACGATCAACAAGTGGTTTAGTAAAGATTTGAAGCAAGTATCCTTCATCATCACGATCGACCAGAATATTAAGTTCTTGAAGTCGTTTCACATCTTCATCAATATCTCCTACACGATTGGCAAGTTCTTTATAATAAGTCTCAGGGGTGTTTAAAAATTCCACACCATTTTCTTTGAGGGCAGCCACCGTGCCGATGATATCGTTTGTCAAAAGGGCTAGATGCTGAACGCCCGGTCCATTATAGTAATCTAGGTATTCTTGAATTTGAGACTTTCGCTTTCCTTCCGCAGGCTCATTAATTGGGAACTTAATGCGTCCTGTTCCATTCATCATGACTTTTGACATTAGAGCAGAGTATTCTGTCGAAATGTCTTCATCATCAAAATGCTTCAGAACAGTAAAACCGAATGCACTTTCATAATAGTTTGTCCATTCTTCCATAACTTCCACATTACCAACGAGGTGGTCAACACCAATTAATCCGGTTGGTTGAGATTCAAGGGTGTTCTCGCGAGCTTCAAACCCTGGCATAAATACGCCTTTATAATCGACTGATTCTACAAGCGTATGAATTGTATCCCCATATGTACCTAATATCGCTTTTTTTACCTTGCCGTTTTCATCTTCTTCCACCCATGGTTCCCGTAGAGCGATGCCACCTCGTTCGATCGCACCAGCATATGTTTTTTCTAGATCCTTTACTAGGAGGGCGATATCTTTTACACCCTCGCCATGAAGTTTTATAAACTCGGCAACGTCTGTATTGTCTGATAGGGTACCTGTTAAAATCAATCGGATAGCGCCCTGTTCCATTACGTAAGATACACGGTCACGGGAACCTGTTTCTAATCCTTTATATGCTACAAGTTTGAAACCGAAAGATTTCGCATAGTAATAAGCAGCCTGCTTTGCGTTTCCTGTATAGATTTCTACGTAATGAACACTCTTTACCGGGAACAATTCTTCTTTTTTAGTTTTAGGTGACGCTACCATTTTTTCAGCCATTTTAACCTCTCCTTTATCATTTTTAACTTTAAGAAACAGAATTTTCAAAATTTAGATTCTGTAATGTTTCACATCTTAATCTATAAAAATTCATCGCGCAAATATGTGTTTTAACGCGTTTAGTATTTATGGCATAAGTCTTTTAAACCGTTAAAGCGAATATGCGTTTGAGTGTACTCTTGCAAACTTTTGATTAATCCAATTAAAATGTTGGCAACAAAAACCGAAGGGGAGTTAGCCATGAAAATTAACGTAAAGTTCTGTCCATGTAATTTCGAAGACGAGTTGGAAACTATGAAGGGAAAATTAATTGAACGAACCGATTTGGAGGTTATTGAAGAAAGGTGCTTGTTATACTGCGGCCAATGTTTGATGGAGCCATTCGCACTTATAAATGGTGAAAACATTGTCGCAGACGATCCGGATGAACTTTATAAAAAAATAGATCAATATGTGGCTAACATTAAACTAGGGGAAATCGTGTAAAACCGAAAGAAAATATATTTGATAGATGTTTTGATCGAGAATTATATATTTAGAGTTGTTACTGTCCGGAAACTTGAGACCTTCAGAAGGAATCTATATATGATAAAATATAAGTAAGCCCTACTCCAAAATGCATGATAGTAGGGCCTTATTTTTATTCTGAAGGGAATTTCATTATGACTGCATTAATTGGTAAAAAGTTTGAAAATGGTGTATTTATTATGGCTGATAAAAGAATAACCTATAGAGGAACCGAAAACTTCAGTGATGATGAAAAAAAAGTAATAGCATTAAATCAAAATGTGATTTTTGCATTTGCGGGTGTTAAAAATATCATCGATATATGCATAGAGGAACTAAAAATGTTTTCTCTTGGAACAAATTCAATTGAAGAAATCGAGGCACACTCTCAAAAATTATTTAGAAATTCATTGGAGATGTTCCAAAAATTATATCCTGAACAGGATTATGCAACTGTTTATTTATTGGCGGGGTTCACAGCTGATGGTATACCTCGTGTCACTTACTTCTCATCAGATGATGCTTTTCAAAAAAGCCATCCTCTCGATTTTTTTTATAAAACATTTCCGAATACAGAAATGATGTATCTTCGGAATTATTTAATAAATGAAGTGGATGCCACCAGAACAGATCTATATTATTTTATCATTCAATTTTCTTCTGCCATCCGACAGATAAACAATGAAAAGGTTAGTAAGACTGCGTATTCTATATTCTTAACCAAAAATGGCTTATTTGAGATAGACATTGATGAAGATGGAATCATTAAGATTGTACAAATGAATCTTGATAGTTAAAACAAAGGTGATAATGCTGACAGCAGATTCATTTATTTTTGATTAAAGAAAGCTATTTAACTTTAACGCGGTGAAAGCTAGCCGTTTTACAGAATGTATGCTTTAATGTATAGGCTTGCAGTGGTGGGAAACTTATAATAACATTTAGAAAAATTGTGGAAATTAGTGACTAAATGATTTTAATTCACTAATTGCACAGTGAAGGGAAGGTGCAACTTAAAAAAATCGAGTCTTCAGTTATGAAGCTGCAGAAAAAAATATCCACTATAGTCAAAAACAACAAATTGATTTATGATGAGGTAGACATATATTTTTTTGTATACATTATCTGAAAATTATGACTATGGGTGTGATAAAAATGAAGTTAAAAACAATACAGTCGCAAACTCTTCAAAATCAAGTATATGAATATTTACATGAACAAATTGTAAGCGGCAACATACCACCTGGACAACGAATCGTGGAAGGAAAGGTTTCTCAGGAAACAGGTGTCAGTAGAAGTCCAATCCGAGAAGCGATCCGCAGGTTAAACAGTGAAGGATTAGTATCCGTCAGTCCAAGAGGCGGAGTAAGAGTATACCGCGCAACCTTTTCAGATTTTAAATATCTTTATGAATGCAGGTTAAGCCTGGAACCTACAGCTGCCTTTTATGCTGCTTCACGTATGAATGAAAAACAGCGTAAACAATTGTCAGATTCAGTTGATAAAATGAATCTCATGGTTGATAAGAATGAGCTTGAAAAATTAAAGGTCCTAAGCAGCCAATTTCACTACCTGATTGTGGAGGCTAGTGGTAATCCTTATTTGATGAAAATGATGAATCAGTTAAATTCCTTAATTTCTTTTTATCGAAATGCCGTATTGAATATCCCAAAGAGAATAGAAGAGGGTGCCGATGAACATAAAGCGATATGGAATGCTATTAAAAATGAGGATGGGAAAGCTGCAGAGGAGTTAATGAAGGCACATATTCAACGTGATTATCAATTTTATGTTTCCATGTACTCGGGTGTTAAGGATGACGAATATTAATAAAAGGAGAGTGAAAAAAATGATTTTTCCAGAAAAACTTAAAATTCGTGATGTTACATTGAGAGATGGCCTGCAAAATGAACCTGTTTTTGTCGAAACCGATCAAAAGATAAATAAAATTAAAAATTTAATTGAAGCAGGATTTGACCGTTTGGAAGTCACTTCCTTTGTTCATCCAAAGTGGGTTCCTGCTATGAAAGATGCGGATGAATTAGGACAGAATCTGCCAATGGCTCGTGGAGTAGAATATGAAGCTTTGGTCCCAAATAAAAGAGGATTAGACAGGTTCCTAAATTCAAAGATTCACAATGCGCTTTTTTTCCTCTCTGCGAGCACACAGCATAACCAGGCAAATTTAAATAAGAGTTCTAATGAATCTTTAATTGAAATAAAAGATTTAATTGAAGAAACGACTAAGGAGGGTAGAAAAACAATTGGTGCAATTTCAACGGCATTTGTTTGTCCGTTTGCCGGGATCGTACCATACTCAGAGGTGGAAAGGATTGCAGAGTACCTCGTTAATAATGGGGTTTGCGAATTAGGCCTGGGTGATACAATCGGCAAAGCAACGCCGAGACAGGTATATGAATACTGTAGCCGTTTGGTAGAGAAGTTTCCGGATATTCCTATTGGGCTTCATCTGCATGATACCTATGGATACGGATTGGCAAATGTTATGGCTGGGATACAGGCTGGTGTTCAATTAATTGATGTAGCCCAAGCTGGACTAGGAGGATGTCCATATGCTCCTGGATCTCCTGGGAACATTCAGGCAAGTCGTGTAGTAAAATTTTTAGAAAAACAGAATATCAAAACAGGTTTGGATTTGGAACATTTAACGACATTAGATACCGAATTTCCCCAACTGTTAGGAGACAGTAAAGGATTAACAAAAACAGTATAAAGTAAAATTCAAAATTAGGAAAAACCACATAGTTGATTGTATACGTTATTGGAATATTCAGAAAATTAAAAAGGTAATTCGGAAACAGGTAGGATATGTTAATAATTGAAGGGCGGGAATACAATGAGAAAACCTTTAGAGGGTATTAAAGTTTTAGAATTAGGTAACTTTGTAGCAGCTCCGTTTGCCGGGAAGATTTTTGGTGAATTTGGTGCTGAAGTGATCAAGGTTGAGGATCCCAATAAAGGGGATTCTTTACGAAATTGGCGTGTGATGCATAACGGAACGTCCCTGTGGTGGTACGTGCATGCAAGAAATAAAAAATCCATAACTCTTAACCTTCGTGAAGAAGAGGGACAGGAGATGGTTCGGGAGTTAGCAAAAGATGCGGATGTAATTATTGAAAATTTCCGGCCAGGAACGTTGGAGAAATGGGGAATTGGCTATGAAGATATTAAGAAAATTAATCCAAGTATCATTATGACAAGGATTTCTGGTTATGGCCAAACAGGCCCTTACCGAAACAAAGTAGGATTTGGCAGCGTTGCGGAATCGATGGGTGGCCTTCGGTACCTGACAGGATTTCCTGATCGTCCCCCAGTTCGAGTTGGTTTAGCAGTTGGTGATTCTATAGCAGGTTTATATGCAGTAAATGGTACGTTAATGGCATTAAGAGCGAGAGATAACGATCCATTAAAAAGAGGACAATATGTGGATGTCGCTCTAACTGAAGCGGTATTTTCTTTGCTGGAAGGCGTGCTGCCAGAATACGATTTAAAAGGAATAATAAAAGAAAGAACAGGTGCTACCTTGGAAGGAATTGCTCCTTCAAATACCTATATATGTGCAGATGGTAAATATATCGTCATTGCGGCAAATAGCGATAGTATTTTCAAAAGATTTGCACATGCGATAGGACGGCCAGAATTTGCGGAAAATCCGACTTATTTAACCAATAATGGCAGAGCTGAAAATGCAGAATATCTAGATCAAGTCATTGAAGAGTGGACTAGGAAACACTCACAAAAAGAAGTGCAAAAAATATTAGATGAGGCTGGTGTGCCGGTTGGGCCTATTTATAATATTGAAGATATTGTAAGGGATGAACATTATCAAGCACGTGATATGCTTCAGACGGTCACTTTGCCGGATGGGGAGCAGGTACTAGTTCCAGGAATTGTACCAAAACTATCTGAAACTCCAGGCAGCATTGAATGGATTGGTCCTGAACTAGGACAACATAACGAAGAAGTCCTTGGGGGAAAAAAATTGAATCAACAAAAATAGTTTACTTTATTCTTGCTAGCTAAACCTTATAACATGTCATGCCTGTCTGTCGGCTTACACAGGTAAACAGGGAATGAAAATCTTTAAGATAAAAGGGGGTTATAATGCTTCTTTTCTGACCTGAGAAAAAAAGAGAGGGTTACAGTAAATTTCCAGGCATATTTGAAAGCGGTACCAATAACGAACCTTGGGGAGGAACTAAGTTTATGTTATCTATTTTAGGATTTGCTATGATTTGTACCTTCTTATTTTTGATTATGTCAAAACGTATATCTCCGTTTATTGGCCTAACGATTGTACCTATCATATTTGGTTTAATCGGAGGATTTGGACCAGAATTAGGGACATTGATAATGGAAGGTATTCAAAATGTAGCGCCTACCGCAATTCTTTTGTTATTTGCCATTTTGTATTTTGGTGTCATGGTAGATACAGGGTTATTCGATCCATTAACCTCAAAGATTATAAAGTTAGCTAACGGAGATCCACTAAAGATTATCGTAGGATCTGCTGTGTTAGCGGGAATAATAGGATTTGATGGTGATGGATCCACGACGATGATGATTGTTGTAACGGCTTTTCTTCCTCTATATAAAAAAATGGGGATCAGTCCTATCATATTGGCCTCCATTACAATCATGCAAATTGGTATCACAACACTTGTTCCGTGGGGGGGACCTGCTGGCCGCGTAGCGAGTGTGTTAAACCTTAATCCAACGGAATTATATCTTCAAATGTTGCCTGGAATGCTTGTAAGTTTGCTATATGTTATTACCGTTGCTTATTTTATCGGTTTGAAAGAAAGAGCTAGATATAAAAAGGAAAATACCGAATCTTATTCTATACCTGAAGCTAGAATAATAGATGCTGCAATTGAAAGCGCTACAATAGAAAATATCCCACCAAAAAACACAAACATTAAGCGTCCCAAATTAATTTGGATCAATTTCCTTGTATCAATAGTTATCATGGTTGCCATTGTACTTGAATGGTTACCTGCTGCCGTACTCTTTATCATTGGTACAGCACTAGGACTACTCATTAATTATCCAGTCTTAAATGATCAACGAGATCGGGTCGCCGCTCATGCACCTAATGCAATAGCAGTGGTTGCGATGGTTTTTGCTGCTGGGATTTTCTCAGGGATTTTCAAAGGTACTCCAATTTCTGAATCTATGGCACATTCGATTGTTTCAATTATCCCTACAGACCTTGGTCCATATCTGGCTTTAATAACAGCGGTTGTCAGTGCACCTGCCATCTTTTTAATTGGTCCTGATGGATTCTACTTTGGGATTTTGCCAGTCCTGGCTGAAACTGCTTCTACTTACGGCATTGATACTTTATCAATGGGAACAGCTGCATTGTACGGCACTCCTTTTGGTATCATGGGTCCGCTCGTAGCATCTGTTTATTTATTGATTCACATAACGGGTATCAGCCTAGGTGATCTTCATAAATATGCAGCAAAGTGGTCTTTAGGGATATTGCTTATTTATATCATCGTAGGAGTGATTTCAGGGACGATTTCTTTCTAAAAAATGAATTCTAAACAAAATCATTGGAGAGAAGGAGGACAATCCAAAGGTAGCTGTAAATGTGGAGACATATAAGGGAAGGAACCGTGGCAGTTGTATGCAGGGGCCAGATTTAAGATTCTTAAACTATATTGATGGTGTTAAAGAAAGGCTCCGAATAGAGGTACCTCTGGTTTTATTATGGAATAATGAACATAACGCAAAAGGAGGAATGAAGAATGATTCATAAATTTAAAGGACACTTCCCCAATGTACATTCAAGCTCATATATAGCCCCAGGAGCACAGTTGATTGGAAACATAGAACTTAAGGAAGATACGTCCGTTTGGTTCAATGCCGTTTTAAGAGGGGATAATGAGAAAATAACGATAGGAAAAGGATCAAATATTCAAGACGGTGCAATAGTTCACGTGGATCCAGGTTTTCCAATTAAAGTCGGTGAAAATGTTACTGTCGGACATAACGTGGTTCTACATGGCTGTACTGTAGAAGATGGCGCGTTAATTGGTATGGGCGCAACAATTCTAAATGGAGCAGTAATCGGAGAAGGCTCTCTAATCGCTGCTGGGGCTCTAGTTCCAGAAGGAAAGATAATTGAACCGGGTGTTTTAGTAGCCGGTGTTCCCGCTAAGGTCATCAGAAAACTTACACCAGAAAACATAGAACAGGCAAAAGAGGGAGCATCACAGTATATCAAAAATGGCGCTCTATATAAGAAAGAGAACATAAGCGTAATAGAGAAAGCATTCAAATAATTAGAATGCACTTGTACGTTAAAAGTGAGAAGGCAGGCTGTCCGCAAGATTGGACGAGTCTGCTAAATTATTAATAAAACGGTAGAAGCAAAAGAACCTTTTTTTATGTAAGGCCATTTGCATGGGAGTTGCAAGGTATATATTGCATTTCATACCTCCTTCCGAGTGTGATTAAAGTGTCAGTCTGTTGAAATTGGTTCCCGTTTTAGCATGGGTAGGCAATAGGAGCGCATCCTCAATGTGAAGATAAATATTATTTTGAAAACTTTATTGGAGGTCAATTATGTACAAAAGTAAATTGTCTGAAAAAAACATACAACAATTATTTAAGGCTATCCTTTCTTTACGGACACAAGAAGAGTGTATGGCTTTTTTTGATGATTTGTGCACAATGAATGAAATAAAAGCTTTTACCCAAAGACTAGAAGTTGCCAGAATGCTTCGGGATGGCTTTACATATGAAGGAATCGAGGCAGAAACCGGTGCCGCTTCAGCTACAATTTCAAGAGTTAATAAACTTTTGAATTATGGGAGTAATGGTGGGTATCAGATGTCGTTAGATCGCATGGATACTACTAAAAAATTTTAAGAGTTTCGGCAGATGGGTTTGACTTTTGGGTCTAGGTTCATCTTTGGATTTTTGGTAAAAAATATCAATATATATAGAAGAAACACGTCAATAAATAGCTTTTCATTTTCTTTTAAACATACATCACTTGAGATTGTCATTTACAGTCTCTTTTTTTGTTTGAAAAAGTGTAATCGAAGATAACTTTTATAAGTTAGAAGGATACACTTACAGGAAATGGGGAGTTGCATCATGTTGTAGAAGAGGGAGCATGAAGATGGATTATCTCTTTTTTTCGCTATGTCTAAGTGCATATTTATAGGATATGAATTCCGATACTTTTAGACTGATTACTTTACTTGATCTGGCAAAATTGATGGCTGAATAGATGGATAGTCCGGAGGTCAATTTGTTGTTAATTTTTCGCTTTAGTTAAATTTAGTAGGAATACAATATTTATAATTTTTTATCCGGAGACACAAGGGGAGGGGTTGTTGTAATCGATATATTAATAGGAAGAAATACGTCTTTATATGAAATAAATGCTGCAAAAGCTAGTTTACAAAGTAAGTAAAATAGCTATTTTCCGTTAGTGGAAAAAATAACTTCATTGTTAAATTATTGTTATTACCTTATAATTTTCTAGAAACATATGAAATGTTATGAATAGGAGAAAAGTATGAAAAAACTGTGGACGATTTTAGTTTCATTTACGTTGTTAATTAGCTTATTCCCGCAATTAGCATCGGCAGCACCAAGCAAAAATTTTGAGCAGGACCTTACAAAGTATTTAAAAGAGGTAAGCCTTGTCAGGGGTTTTCAAGTGACAAAGGATGATATTGAAACATCTCTTTCTTTTTACGACGAAAGTATTAAAAACTTTGAATCTATTGGTGATCTTAAAGAAGCCTTGGGCGAAGTCATTAAGGCAGATTTAAGTAATCTAGATGCCATCTATGATGATTATAATCTAACCAATGAGAGCCTGATTAATCTATTACACGAAAATGGTGAAGAACTAGACGATTATATCTTTATCTGGGACCTCGATGAAGCTGTTTATTTCTATACCGAAGAGGGCGATTTTGAACGCGATCCGAACTTTGACAAAGAATTAGTCAATTATTTAGCCAAGGTTAGCAAGGAAAGAGGCTTCCAAGTAACAAAGGAAGATATCGAAGCGTCATTGGAACTCTATGATTTTAGCCTGGAAGAATTTGAATCTGTCGAAGAGCTTAGCGAATTCCTAGGTAACGTCATAAAGGCAGATCTAAGCAACTTAGACTATTTTAATGAGAATTATGGATTGGATAAACAAGCCTTGCTTCAAATGTTAGAAGAAAATGGTGAAAATATTAACGATTATATATACATAGATAATCTTGAAGAAACTGTTTGGAACCTTACTGGTGGCGGGATTGATGGCGAAGTTGCTGAAGATCTTCTTCCTATTTTCGAGCAGGAACTCGGTCTAACGGAAGAGGAATTACAGCGGCTTGAAGATCACTTGATGTCTTTGGAAGACCATCTTTCCAACCCGGAAACAGTCAAGCAACTTGAAGAATTGGGCAACCGCATGATGGCTTTCGAGGAATTTGATGTAGCAACCGAGCTTACAGCTGAACAGATAGCTGAAATGGCCTCAATCTATGAAGAGTTACTTTCCATCTTTAAGCTTAATGTTTCCTATTCCCTTGTGAAAAGTGGCTCGGAATCGCCTGTATCCCTTTTAGATTTAATGAAATTGGAAGAATTGAAGGGTGCTAACCTGAAAATAATGATATATAATACTGACGGGAAGTTCTTGGCTGATCTTTTAATAACAGGTGAAATGGTCGATTCTGATACTCTTACCAATGCAGGCGGGCAAATAAAGGAATCTGCAAAAGAGGTGCAAAAAACCATTGAAAAGGCACCAATTGCTAAACCAGTAAAACAAAAGATCAGTACCAATACTACTTCAGAACAACAAACCGTAAAAGGGGCTAAACTGCCAAATACCGCTTCCGATTATTTACCTAGCGCCCTTTTAGGACTATTTCTTGTCTTGTTCGGAAGCTTGATGTATCGAAAAATTAGGAAAGCTTAATATGAAACAATTAAAGAAAAAGCGGTTCCTGCTGCTTTCTTGTACAATTGCCATCATTTTATTTGGGATTTGGTTTTCCACATCCAATATGTATAAGTTTGCAAAAGGCTACTTTCTTTACAAGACTCATGCTCCAAGTAGTCAAGTAAATGAAACAGTACAGAAAACACCAAGTGATAAACCAGCAAGTAATAAAACAAAGAAAGAGCTATATCCTGTCCGCCCTGAAACGGGTGAAGAAATCGGGGAATTATATATACCCAAACTAAAAACAAAACTCCCTATTTTCCATGGCACAAACGAGGATGAATTGGAAAAAGGCGTTGGTCACTTTGCAGGAAGTGTGCTACCTGGTGAAAATGACAATTCCGTTCTTTCCGGTCATAGAGATACGGTATTCCGTAAACTCGGGCAAGTTGGCGAAGGAGATTTGTTGATAGTAACAACATCGGCAGGAGAGTTCACATACAAAATCAAAAAAGTTCGAATTGTGGATGAGGATGATCGAACCGTAATCGTACCAAAGCCACGGGCAACGCTAACCGTCAGTACCTGTTACCCCTTTGATTATATCGGGTCAGCACCTGAACGCTATATACTTGTCGCTTATTTGACTTCAAAAACAGTAAGTTAATCATCTAATTTCTAAAAACAAGAGTCCCAATAAGGAAACCTATTGGGACTCTTTTAATTTCTATTTTGAAAAGAAAACGAAGGTGAAAGTCACTATAACCAAATGAAAAAACACCGATATCGATGTTTTTTCATTGCTAATTTATTTATATTGTTAGGTTATCCTTATTACTCACTGAAGCGGATTTTAATATTTTATGATGATAAATATAAGAGCCGGCTATCAAAATATATCCGATAATGAAAAGCAGCCATCCACTGGCAGGGTCGCCCACTGATATGCTTGAATACATAGCACCCGTCAAATCAAATACAAAACCTGCATAAGCCCATTCCTTGATTCTCGGAAAGCCAGGAATAAGTATTGCCACGACACCTAATAATTTGGCAATTCCAATAAAGGGTAGGAGGTAGGTAGGATAACCTAAATGATTAAATAAGTCGACTGCATCGGGAACAGACATTATATCCGGAATAGAACCCAAAACCATTAGTGCCACTAAAAGCCCTGTGAAAATCCAATATATAATTTTTGTTTTTTTCATCTATTCTCATTCCCTCCCTTAGATTGACATTCTAATCATATTCCACATTCCTTTTATTAATGCTTTCTGTAACAAATTATTAACATCAACGGTAATATCACGAATGAACATGCTGAAATTACGAGTAAAACAGCAAAATTCACGAGTAAACGGCGCGAAATCACGAGTAAATATGCTGAAATTACGAGTAAATAGCCAAAACTCACGAGTAAACGTACGAAATTATGGATGCAGCACGAAATCACGAGTGAATATGCTGAATTCACGAGTAAACCAGCAAAACTCACGAATAAATAGCCAAAACTCACGAGTAAAACAGCAAAACTCACGAGTAAACGGCGGGAAATCATGGATGCAGCACGAAACCACGAGTGAACATGCTGAAATTACGAGTAAACCAGCAAAACTCACGAATAAATAGCCAAAACTCACGAGTAAACGGCGGGAAATCATGGATGCAGCACGAAACCACGAGTGAACATGCTGAAATTACGAGTAAAACAGCAAAATTCACGAGTAAACGGCGCGAAATCACAAGTGTAGCACGAAATCCGAGTAAACGTGCGATTGTCTGCCAAGCCGCATCAAAGCAAGCGTCCTACGTACTCGGCTAGCCAGTTTTACGGCAGGATTGCCGCAAATTTCTTGAAATTAGAGAGGATTTCCTCCGTTTGATCTTTTACATCCTTAAGAAAGAGTTGATCACAAAATCATGATTATCGTTTGCCCAATTGTTCTATTCCAAAAGTCTACTGCTTGAAGGTGATTTTGGAGTTTTCTTTAATGTAAAAGGCAGTGGCTGCTTTAACCACTGCCTTTTGATAAAAAATTTCAAGAATATTCCATGATTAGCTTTGCTGCTTTTATTCCTGAGGTTTTGGTCGATATGTTTAGTGAACATTGCCAACACTGTATTTGACACATGCAGGTATGGCTTTATCTTGTAAAAAAGTTTATTGATTTAAAAGAATTGATTAAAATGACGCAAAACCCAACACAGGAAATCGTGATGAGGGAATACATTAACTTTAAGTCTTTCAATATAATAATTCCGGCAATTACTATGAGAGAATCAATGATAAAAATAATAATTCCAGGATTAGTTGCTGTAGCTTTAGAGATTAATAGTGCTAGTAAATCCACTCCACCGGGGCTAATATGTTGTCTCAGCATAAAACCAACACCAATCCCAATCGTCATTCCACCGATAATGGCACTTGTTATGATCGGTAGATGAATCAAACCGTTTAGTGGTGTTAACCAATCGATAATGGTTGATGTAAAAGCTAACCCAAGGATGGCATTAAAGAAATAAGATTTATCGTATAGAAGAGATAGAAGGTATATGGGAATATTGAACATAATCATGGTATGTCCAACCTGGATTCCCCACACATATTTGATTAACAAACTTATTCCAAATATCCCGCCATTTATTAGATGAATGGGAACGATAAACAGGTTAATACCAATTCCAATGCAAAAACTTGAAAAAAGCAGAGTAACTAACTTTTTCATTAATACATTCCCCTTGTCCAAATCATTATCTTAAAATATATGAGAGGAATGTAAATATATACTCAGCATATTTAAAGTACCGGTGCAATTTGTGAATTGTTGGCTTTGTTCTTCAGAAGATATTCTGAAGAGACATAATAAAGGCCGTCTCCTGGAGGCCAGGAAGTAATTTGGGCAAAAAAAGAGACACTCATAAAACGTGTCTCTTTTTTTTGCATTTATATGTCTTCATGGGGCAAGTCAGTATATTAATATAAGAATTTTTTTACCTTGGAAAATAGGTTGATTTAGCCTTGATTATTAAAAGCTTTTTTTTGATAGGCGATTTGTAATGGTATCTTCTTGTGGTGATGTTTGCCGAATATAAAAGGCAAGTATGAATGCAACTATGGTCAAACCTGTTGCGATCATGAATGCATCATCCACTCCCATTACGCTGCCTTGTTTAATGGCCATCGCCATTTGTGATGTATTATCTGGTGATATATTCCTTTGAGATAAGATTTCCTGTACATGTTTCGTTCCCTGGTTTGTCATGATGGACACAAAGAATGCCATGCCAACAGCGCCTGCTACCATTCTCAATGTATTGACCATTGCTGTTCCATATTTGTTTAGGCTAAGTGCCAATTCATTTAATCCAGCTGTGAAGATAGGCATCATCAGTATCGACATTCCGAACATTCTAATCGTATATACCCATACCACATAAGAATAGGACGTATCTGTTTCAAGCCGAGTTAAAAGGTACGTTGTAATGATAGTGATGGCAAGTCCGCTCACCGCAAGCCATCTTGCACCAAATCGGTCAAACAGCTTTCCGGTGATAGGAGACATGATCCCCATTAAAATTCCGCCAGGCAATAGCATGAGACCGGATTCCATCGGAGTAAACCCACGGATATTCTGCATATAGATTGGCATGATGATCATTCCGGAGAACATACCCATAGTTGCGATGATGTTGATGATTGTCGTTAAAGTGAACATCCGATACCGGAAAATTCTAAACTCCAAAATGGGATGAGATACAGTGAATTGCCTCCAGACAAATAAAGCTAAACTGATTCCTCCAACAAGGAACATCATCAGTACTTCAGGGCTGCCCCAGCCCTTGGTGCCGCCTGTAGCAAATCCATATAGAACTCCGCCGAATCCGATAGTGGATAGAATTACACCCAGTTTATCGAGTTTAGGCCGGCTGGTTTTCCCTACTTTTTTAATGATGAAAATGGCAAAGATGAAGTCAAGCAGGGCGAATGGGAAAATGATAAAAAACAGAACCCGCCATGAATAGTTTTGGATAATCCATCCTGATAATGTCGGTCCTACAGCTGGGGCAAAATTCATCGCGATACCAAATATGCCCATTGCAAAACCGCGTCTGTTAGGTGGAAATAAAGTGAAAATTACATTTGTAATCAACGGGAACAAAATCCCCGCACCTGCAGCTTGAACCACACGTCCGATCAATAAGACGGAGAAGCTGGGGGCAATCCCACATAAAAATGTTCCTAATGCAAAGAGTCCCATCGAAGCAAGATATAATTGTCTTGTATTGAATCGTTCCATTAAGAAAGCGGTAATCGGGATGACAATCCCATTGACCAATAAGAAGATTGTAGTAAGCCAATTAGCTGTTGCAGCTGATATGTCAAAATGAGTCATTAATTGAGGCAATGCGATATTGATTAAGGTCTGATTTAAGAAAGCGACTAGAGCACCAGCCAGCATCACCGCAAACATGGGGCCTGTACGAATTTTAGTGATGGCTGTTTTTTCGTGATTCATTATTATGGCACGTCCTTTCCGCTAGGATAGTATAAATTGTACTGTCTGCTATTTTTAAAGAAACTAATTCGTCTCACGAAGTATTAGTGTAAACTAACCTTTATTTTCCAATAAAATACACCATTTAAGGAGATTCATCTCAATTTACGCTTTTTTTGAGGTGTTTATTCTTTATTAACCACTAACTTGACAATATTTCAGGATACATTCTCATGGAAATCCCCCAGGCTAACATCCATTCTACAGGTATATCATATTTCAAACAATAATCACCAACATAATACTTACAATGTACCAGAGAAATTTTTGCACTAGGTATAAATACTTTAACATTCTATCATTCGTAGTCACTAAAAAATAGTTAATTTATAAAAAGGTGTGATGAACAATAAAATCACGACTTTTCCGCATTTTCCGAATGATTATTTTTTAAATATTCAAAATAATTATTGCAAACAATGTATTGGTTAATTATAATACAAAACATAACAAATAAAAAATTGTTTTGAGGGGGTGAAAGAATTGAATATTGCAGGGATGAATATCACTTTTAGGCATTTCCCTTTTCATTATTTTTTGGAATGCATGGACAAACTTGAGATTAAAAGCATTGAATTATGGGGTGGGGAGCCGCATTTGTATGTTTATCGCAACATACTAGGAAATATAAGGAGTTTGAGAAGGGAACTTAAATCTAGAAATATGAAAATCATCTGCTATACTCCAGAACAATGTATTTATCCTTATAACATTGCATCCTCGGATGCTCATTGGCGAAAAAAAAGCATTGAATATTTTATGGAGAATCTTTACGCCGCGCTGGAGTTAGACACAAACATGATGCTTATCACTTCTGGAATAGGGGACTTTTCTGTTTCACAAGAGGAATCATGGAAGTATGCAAGTGACTCAATCTTTCAATTAACCAAAGTAGCTGAGAAGGAAGGTTTGATTCTTGCTTTAGAGCCATTGACAAAATATGAATCCAATCTGGTAATTGACTCTAAGGGGTTAAAGAAAATGTTAGAGGAAATCCAATCTACTTCATTGATAGGAATGATAGATACGGTTTCCATGCATCTGGCAGGTGAAACACCTGATGAGTACTATTCCTTCCTTCCCGAATTAGGCCATTTTCACCTAATGGACGGAGATGGTCAATCAGATGCACATTTGGCACTGGATGATGGGGTTTTAAATTGGAGGGAATATTTAACAAGTCTTCAAAGCCATCGTTACAAAGGAAGTTGTACTTTAGAGATTATGGGATCAAATTATTATCAAAATCCAAGAGATGCAATCAAGAAATCAATTGAAAAAGTTAGGGAATTGGGAATTTAATCATCTAATTTGGAGGAACTCTTTATGAGTAATGGCACACTTACACGAAAACTGGGTTTTTGGTCTGCTCTGGCTATTGCTGTTGGAACTACAATAGGGTCGGGTATTTTTGTCTCATCCGGTGATGTTGCAAAGGCTGCGGGTACTCCTTCCATTTCCATTCTAGCCTGGATAATAGGCGGGGTGATTGCCATTCCGCAAGTAATGGTGCTGGCGGAGTTATCGACAGCATACCCCCAAAATGGAAGCGGTTACGTTTATTTAAATAAAGCTGGGTGGAGGCCTCTGGCATTTTTATATGGATGGGCCACTTTCTGGGCGTTGGATCCTCCATCCATATCGATTATGGCTTTAGCGATTGTTTCTTATTTAGCAACCTTTTTCCCATTTTTCTCTGGGGTCGCCGGGAAATTATTGGGTATTGCGATCATCCTGCTCATCACATCGATTCATTATCGAAGTGTGAAGGAAGGAGGTCTTTTCCAAGTCATTATCACGGCTATCAAGATCATTCCTTTCCTGATTGTCATTGTCTTGGGAATTATGTACATGAACCCTGATAACTTTGCTTATACACCAGGACCTGGTGCCCAAAAGTCAAGTTTAATAGGTGGTGTATCCGCAACCACATGGGCATATACGGGAATGGCTGCGATTTGTTTCATGGCTGGGGAGTTCAAAAATCCAGGGAAAATACTTCCACGAGCTCTTATTAGTTCGGTATTCATCGTGTTGGCTTTATATACACTGTTAGCCGTTTGTGTCATCGGCTTGATGCCATTTGAAGAATTAATCAACTCCAATGCGGCTGTTTCCGAAGCTGTAAAATATATTCCGGGATTATCGGATATTGCATCATCATTCGTGGCCATTACGGCGATTATTGTTATCTTGGGTTCGCTAAGCTCTTGCATAATGTTTCAGCCCCGCCTTGAGTATGCAATGGCAAAGGACGGACTATTCTTTCAACGTTTTGCGAAGGTCCATCCTAAATATGAAACTCCAAGTTTCTCTATCATCGTTCAGGTTACGTATGCATGTATACTTGTGTGCTTCAGTAATTTAACTGTGTTACTTGGCTATTTCACACTGATTCAATTGGTAATTAACATCATGGACTTTGCCGCTGTTTATAAATGCCGTAAAAGGGATGATTATAATCCAATCTATCGTATGCCAATGTGGAGGTTAACGACGGTTTTAGCTATTCTTGGGGCATCATGGCTGGCTTGGGGAACATTTACTTGGGCGCCTATTCAAGGAGTGATTGCAGCGCTGATCGTTATCGTAACAGGTCTGCCGGTATACTATTATTGGGAAAGGAAATATGGATCAAAGAAGAAAAATAACGACAGCGATATCGTGGCTTAGCAGAATGATAAGGGAAGTTAGGCCTTCTTTTGATAAACCAAAAAAATTTTAAAATAAAACAATTGTACAAATTATTACGTTTAGGTATAACACAAGACATAACAAATAAACGGGGATAAGGGAGGAAGCTGTTAATGCTAAAGTTTGATGAGGAGTTATTTCTAAATCTTGTAGAAAAAGAGGGCCTTGCTTTTAGAGGCCAGATTGAAGAAATCGTAGATGGAATCACAAAAAGGGGCTACAGCAATATTTTCCTTATCGGTGCTGGTGGCACCATAGCCATGATGTATCCATATGAATACATTTTAAAATCAAATTCTACCATCGATGTCCATGCAGAAATTGCTGCTGAGTTCATGGTGATGAATCATAAGCATTTCAGCAAAGATTCAGTCTGCATTTTTACATCTGTATCCGGGACTACTCAAGAAACAGTTGCAGCGGCTGAATATTGTAAAGAAAAAGGCGCCACTACAATCGCTTTAGTTGCAGAGCCCAATACTCCGTTAACACAAATTGCGGATTACTGTATAACGACTGGTTCTGAAACGCACTCTTTTGATACTTTCTTTATGCTTTTGTACATGGTCGTCTTCCGTTTCATGCATAACAACAATGAATTCCCGCAATATGAACAATTCACGAAGGAGGTTTCTCTACTTCCGCGTGCAATTCTAGATGCCGTTAAATCTTTTGACAAAAAAGCAGAGGAATTTGCCATTACACATAAAGACACGGATTACCACATGATGGTCGGTTCTGGTAACCTATGGGGAAACACTTATTCATATGCCATGTGCATTTTAGAAGAAATGCAATGGATCCAAGCGAAATCCATCCACGCTGCAGAGTTTTTCCATGGTACGCTTGAACTTGTTGTTGAAGATACAAGTGTTATTTTACTAAAAGGGGAAGATGAAACTAGACCGTTGATGGACCGTGTAGAGAGATTTGTAGAAAAAATCTCAAAAAATATTACGGTTATTGATACCAAAAGCTTTGAAATGGAAGGCATCAGCGAAGAATTCAGAAAGCATTTTTCTGTTAGCATCAACTGGTCAGTATTAAGTCGAATCAGCGTATACCTTGAGCGTGAAAGAAATCATCCATTAACACTTAGAAGATACTATCGCCAAATGGAATATTAAGATAAGTGGAGCACTACTTAGTAGTGCTCTTAAGTTTAAAGAAAGCGGGGGAAAATGATGAGAACGGTTACAGTCGGAGATAACTGTATGGATGTTTATCAAAAGAGCGGGGAGGTCTATCCTGGCGGTAATCCTTTAAATGTGGCTGTCTATTTAAGAGGGTTAGGTGCTGACTCTGCTTATATCGGCTGGGTGGGCTCCGATCAATACAGTGAAAAAATGGTTAAAGCGATACAGGAAAAAGGTGTTGATATTTCTCATCTTTCGCGGAAAGAAGGAAAAACAGCTGTTACTTTTGTTGAAATGGTAGGAAATGACCGCAGGTTTGGAGAATACGATGAAGGTGTCATGAAACATTTCCGCTTAACGACGGAAGAGCTCCATTACATTCAAACATACCAGCTCATACATTCAGGGATTTGGGGACATGCGGATAAGTATTATTCCTTATTTAAAGAAAATGGAATGCTCACGTCTTTTGATTTCTCAGATCAGCTAGATCACGATTTAGTGAAGACTTTACCGAAGTTTGTTGATTATCCTTTTTTCTCTTATACGAAGGATGATGTTTTTATCCGCCAATTTTTAAAAGATGTAAAAAATCAAGGATCTAAAATTGCGGTCGCTACTTTAGGTGAAAATGGTTCACTTGCCTATGACGGCATTCAATTTTATCAATGCGGTGCCGTTGAAGCGAATGTGGTGGATACAATGGGTGCGGGGGATTCCTTCATTTCCGGTTTTATTTATGGATTATTGAAAGGCCAATCTATCGAAAATTGCTTAGAATTGGGTACAGAGTCTGCTGCGAAAACCATTAGCTATTTCGGTGCGTGGTGACTGGGACTGTAAATCATGTATAATAGGTAGTAAATAATAAATTTTGACGGATAAGGATGAATCTAATATGAATTTAAATCCTTCAACCCCCCAGCCACTATATATGCAAATAAGGCAAATGTTGAAGAATGATATTCAGAACGGTAAATACAAACCAGATGAACAAATCCCAACCGAAGCAGAGCTTTGTGAAACTTATAACGTTAGCCGCATCACCATTCGAAAAGCAATCGAGGAATTGGTGAAGGAAGGAACACTGACACGTATTCCGCGCAGGGGTACCTTTGTTGCATCTAATAAGTTTCATAATGAGTTGTTATCCATAAGTGGATTCTCAGAGTTTAGTCATCAGCTTGGGAAGATACCGAATTCCCGGATTTTAAGAAGTGAGGTCATAGCCGCACCAAAAGATGTTGCAGGTCATCTCCTCATTGAAGAAGGAAGCCCCGTTCTCGAACTAGAGCGACTCATGTATGTAGATGAGCGTCCGCTTTTCTACGATACCGCTCATTATTCGTTACTTCGTTTTCCGGATTTGGAAAAGAAGATTGCAAGGGATGAATCAACTTATAAGATCCTATTGGAAGATTACCATACCGAAATAGTCAGTAACGATAAAATTATAGACGTGATTGGTGCTACAAAAATCTATGCTAAATATTTAGAATGCGATATTGGCGCAAATTTATTTAGAATAGTGAAGATTGCTTTCGATGCAAACGACCAGCCTGTGCACCTCTCAACGTTCATGTGTGAAACCAACAAGGTCAATCTGACTGTTCATCGGGCAAAATAGGTCATGCCATTAATTTGGCATGACCTATTTAAACATCTAGTTTTGATTTTCCTCCTCCAATCTTTCTTCTTCGGTCATCGCATTTAAAATATCCTTACAATTAAAACATAAGATTTTCTTGTTATTTAACAGAATGCCGTTCAGGAAACCTGCCGTACAATATACATCACGTGCACAGCGAACACAAGAGCCAACTAGTTCATCCATCGATACATCCCCCTATTCAGGAAATGGTATATAGTTTGGTGTTCTATTTTGTATAAAGGTAAAGGCCAAAATCTTGCATAACGGAAGTGTGCCCCATTTGCCGTAACATGGTAGCTATATTGCCACGATGATATGATCCGTGAGTGACAACGTGTAATACCGATTCGGAAATGGTAGTTTCAAGCGACCCAGCATATGGGTTATCCACAACCATTACCTTTTCCATATCGACTGTACTCAGAAGTGCTTTGTTTCTTTCGTACATGTCCATAAATGTTTTTTTCATTTCCTCAATACTTTTCTTTTCCACCTCTTCTTTTAATTCACTAGAAGATGCCATTGCTTCATCCATACTTATACCAGAGATAATATCAAACCACGCGTAATCTGTGAGATAAATGTGAGACAACACTTTTGATACCGACGAAAAACCACTCTGAATTTCCTTATGGTAAACGTGTTCTGGAAGTTCATTTAACCGATCGATGATGACTCCATTTGCCCATGCGTGATAGTTATACATTTCTAATACTGGCTCGGGGTGATTCATTAAAAAACCTCCATATACACTAGTTTTTTCGGATTGGACAATTTATGCAGTAAGAACAAAGTATTCAGGTTTATTCAATGCAGTATATTCATTAATATGCTGTTCTATAATTTATATAACAATTCCTCCTTATGATTCTACGGGTATATGTGCTCCTTAAATGTAATACATATAAAATAAGAGGTTTTGAGATAATACGAACTACGAACATTCAGGTCATAAAATGAATAATAGTGGAGCATCACATATAGGCATTTTTTCTTGCAGGAAAATAGCTCCCTATATCGAACTGATAGTAAAGGAGATGGTAATATGAATCTGAGGATCAAATATAGGCTTTATATCCATGTAGACGGAAAACTTATCCCAGAACAGTATGACCGATACGAGATACTAAACGTCAGAGAAGGTATAGATCCAAATGATACTAAGGATTACCAAGAGCTTACTAAAAAATTGAGTAAGTCGATTAATCGGCCTTTAAATGAATTTGAAATAAAAAACTATGAAACAATGTAAGTGCATCCCCTCTGGAGGGAAACGAATATTTCATTTTCGAATTTTTTCTCCTTCATTAGAACAAAAATCAAAATATAAAAGTGAAAAACTGATTTTAAAAATGTAACGTGCTAAAGGCCCTCCCTCCTTAAATTTATAAGGAGGGAGAAGGTGTAATAGTAACCGAAAAAGAAAATCTTTGCTTTAAAAGATCAGCAATATAATTGAGCTCCGTTCAATGCAGAAGCACTGCCTGATAAACCTCTAAAAATATGTAATAAATCCAGCATACCCAAATAACGCCGGTTGTATAGAATTGCTGGGGGAGAGGCCAAGAAGACACAGACATGATTGAAGTGCATGATATATAACGCCAATTAAGCGCCCCATTTCTTGGAGCGCTTAATTGGCGTTTGCTCATTAAAGTCAGATATCCGACGAAAATAACAGATTTACAGCTTAGTTATTGAGAAATTGTTTCTGATTTTTTGAATAGTCGTTGAATCGCTTCATCCGGCTAGCATTTATATTTCAGAGATCTTAAAAATAAACAAAAATCTCCTTATTAACCTTGACTTTGTAATATTTATTTCATATTATAATTTATAATGAAATGTTTATTTTAATAATGAGAAAATTTACTATTGGTTAGAACAGGAAGTGTGAGAAGTTGGAAATGATGTTGGCCGAGGCAGTTTCTAGTGTGTACCTTGTCTGTCCTTCATCTTCTTAAAGTATGGTTGTTTAATCAATGCTATTTAAATGAAAATAATAATTTTTTAAAGGGGAAATTAATTATGATCCTGAAAAACAACTCTTTATTATCAGAAAAAACAAATAAATCAGCTGAACTATTTGAAAAAGCCTGTGAAGTGATTCCAGGCGGTGTTACAGCACATATTAAATACTTCCCGCCACATCCACTAATGATGGAAAAAGGAAAAGGCAGTAAGTTATATGATGTAGATGGTAATGAATATATCGATTATTTATTATGTTATGGAGCTCTTATTTTAGGTCATGGTCATCAACAGGTATTTGATGCTGTGACAAAACAAATGATAGAGTCTGGAACTACCATATTCGGTACGCCTCACAAGATGGAAACAACAATGGCGGAAAAATTGGTAGAGTTATATCCTGGTATTGAAATGGTTCGTTATACGAATTCGGGCTTGGAAGCTACACTTCTCGCAATTCGTACCGCGGTGGCTTATACCGGAAAACCGAAATTGGCGAAGTTTGAAGGACATTATCATGGAGGATATGATCAAGTATTAGTGAGTGTTAACCCTGATATGGATCAAGCAGGAAACGCAACAGCTCCTAAAGCGGTAGGAGAATCAAGAGGAATGCCAGATTACTATATTGAAAATACCATCATTCTTCCATTCAATGATTTAGAATCCACCGAAAAGATTTTACGTGCCTATGCTCATGAATTAGCAGGTGTTATTTTAGAGCCAATTCAAGGAGGGTTCATTCCTGCTGAACAAGAGTTTATGGAAGGACTTCGTAGAATAACAGAAGAACTTAATATAGTGCTTATTTTCGATGAAGTAAAAACAGGATTCAGGATATCAATTGGGGGAGCTCAAAAAGTATATGGCATTAAACCGGATATTACTACCTTAGGAAAAGTACTGGGAGGCGGATTCCCAGTAGGGGCCATCGGCGGTAAAAAAGAAATAATGATGATTACCTCAGCTAGAGGCGGACGGGATATTTTAACAGCTGGTGCAGATAATACAAATAAACAAAATCCTTTATATCATAGTGGAACATACAATGGTCATCCAACCATATTGGCTGCCGGTTTAGCAACTATTGACTTATTAGAACAAGAAGGAATAATGGAAGATTTGTTTGCTAAGACGCAAACTTTACGTAAGGAACTTGAGAATGTGTATAAAAAACATGGCTTAAACATGCAAACAGTCGGTATGGGCAGTATCTTTAACATTATCTTAGCCGAAGGTCCGATTAAAAATTATCGTGATATGAGCAGGGCAAATACGAAATTAAGAAAAGAAATTGACTATGAGTTATTAAAATTAGGTATTTATACTAAGCCGCTTAATCGTTATTCGATGTCTGTTGTACACACGGATGAAGATATACTTCGAACTGTGGAAGTACATGACGAAGCTATTGGACGGATCCTGAAATAATTCAGCTTAACTAAGTCCTAGATGAAAAGTAAATTATACAAGGCCTGATCAAAGCGATTTTTATTGATCTGGTCTTTTTTTATCCCACGATAATACTTGCAATTAACTTGACAACAAAGGATGAAAAAACCTATTGTTAAAATATAAAACATACAGAAAAGGAATACTCGATACTCCTGCAATACATAAATATAAATAAAGGGGCGCTCTTTTTAATGTCAAACGTCTATCAAAACATCGCTGGACAAATAGGGGAAATGAGCAAGTCCCACGTGAAAATAGCTACATATATATTAGAGAATCAAACGACCGTTCCTTTTTTTACAGTTGGAAAATTAGCAAAAATGGCAGGGGTCAGTGATGCCACTGTTGTGCGATTTGCAACCTCGCTTGGCTATTCAGGCTATCCAGAGATGCAGCAGTATATGCAGAATTCCGTTAAGCAGCAGCTGACAACGACAGAGCGATTAAAGATGTCCCAAAAGGTTTACAATAAAGAGTCTTCAGGGGTATACGAAGTTTTCCAAGATGACATCGCTAACATAAAATCCACTATGGAGAAATTGGATGAAGATGCATTCCATGATGCAGTGAAATGCTTATTACAAGCGAGAAGAGTATATGTTATCGCAAACCGCAGTGCGACCTCACTGGGTGTGTTTTTGGAGTATTATCTTCAAATAGTTCTCAATAATGTGGAACTCCTACAGTCATTAGAGAATTCATCGGAAAAGTTATATAATTTAAGTGAAAAAGATGTAGTTATTGGTGTCAGTTTTGATCGTTATACGAAAAGTACCATTCAAATGTTTTCATTTGCAAAGGAAAAAAATGCGACAACAATTGCCATTACTGATAATTTACTCTCACCGCTTATTCCTCATGCGGACATTCCGTTGACAGCATCCAGTCAGATGCCCAGTTTTATTGACTCTTTTGTTGCACCATTAAGCTTGATTAATGCTTTAATAATGTTTGTTGGAAAAGAAAAGCAGGAAGATATTCACGATCGATTGGAAGTTTTAGAAGACATCTGGAGTCATTTTGATGTTTTTCAAAAAAAGAAAATGCAATAGAAAAAAGCCTTACTTTTCCACACTTGGAAAAGTAAGGCTTTTTATTTAAGGCTCTTTTCGTAAAGATTGTTGTTTTTAAAAGAAACTATTTAAGGTTGATTGGAGCGGAAGTGCGAGACTCCTGCGGGAGCAGCGGGACAGGTGAGACCCCACAGGCGTTTACGCCGAGGAGGCTCACCGCCCGCCCCGCGGAAAGCGAGCATCTGGAGGGGAAATCAACCACACTGCACTACTTGGTAAATAGCAACAAAGTATGCGAAAACAGCCTTATTTAATCACAAAATGATCTGCCTTAGCTTATTTCAATGGAGGCAAATTACTGGATAGTTTACTTGACTCCTCTGTGCTACTGATGTTCTTTTTCCCGAAAAAATGAGTCAACACAATGATTACCACAGTTAGTAGAAGTGTTGAATATAGTTGGCTTCTAGTAGAATCGATAAAAGCCATGGAAATTAAAATGATGGAAATCCCCAAGATCGTCGCATATGTCAAATATGGGAACAACCACATCTTCACTTTCAGAGCATCAGGATTCTCTCTTTCTAATCTATTTCTCATCCTCAACTGAGAAATGGAAATAACCAAATAAACTAGTAATATAATCGCTCCTGATGAATTAACGAGAAACAGAAAAACTAATTCAGGCGAAACATAACTCATCACTACAGCAATATAAGAAAATATGGTAGCTGCAAAAACAGCTCTGGCAGGTACGCCATTATTATTCAACTTACTGAAATATTGAGGGGCATCCCCTTTTTTAGCTAAAGAGAAAAGCATTCGGGATGTTGTATATAATCCAGCATTTAGACATGATAAAACAGCAGTTAATACGATGAAATTCATGAGGTGAGCTGCAAAAGGAATGCCTAGATTTTCTAAAACAGCAACAAATGGACTCTGTAATACATTGGCAGAATTCCAAGGAAGTAATGTCACAACTACGGCTATTGAGCCTACATAAAAGATCAAGACACGCCAAATTGTACTATTAATAGCTTTAGAGACAGACTTAACAGGATCCTTTGATTCAGCTGCTGCAATGGTTGCTACTTCTGTACCGGCAAAAGAGAAAAATACAGTGATGACTCCCACGAAGACGGAACTTACACCATTAGGGAAAAATCCCCCGTTTTGTACGAGGTTAGATATTCCAACCGTCGATTCTCCTGAAAATCCGAATATATAAGATACGCCTAAAATCAAAAAGGCGATGATGCTCGCCACTTTAATCATGGCAAACCAATATTCAAATTCTCCAAAGGATTTCACTGAATAGATATTTGTTAAAGTCAAAGCGATTGTCAAGGCCAAAGCAAGAAACCATAAAGGAATACCTGGGTACCACATATTGATGATGGCTGCACCTGCAATGGCTTCAATGGCAATAACGACAACCCATTGAAACCAATAAAGCCACCCAACTGTTGTACCTGCCCAAGGGCCAATTGCGTCCCGGGCATATTCTGAAAATGAACCACTTGATGGATTCGAAGTGGCCATTTCACCAAGGCTCTTCATAATCAAGAACACTAAAACACCGGCAATTACATAAGAAACCAAGATGCCAGGCCCGACCTTATGTATGGCAGCGCCACTACCAACAAAAAGACCTGCACCAATGACGCCTCCGATAGCGATCATTGACATGTGACGAGAACTGAGTGATTGTTCTAAATCATTCTGTTGTTTTTTCATGTAAGACCTCCCTGAAAAATTTTGTGTAAAAGTTTACAATTACCCTAACCGAAACTGGATTGATTATAGTTTACACAATTTTTAGATTTTTTGAAATAAAAAATTCAAAATTAAACACTAAAAGAAATAATCATTGCTTAATTAAATGAAATAAAATATTATTAAATTAAACACAGGTTTCTAAAAAATCTGATAATTTTCATTTGCAGAAAAGGATGTGCTTTTGTTGATTAAGGTTGCTGCAGTTCAATTACAAGCGTTCCCTGGAGAAAGGGATAAAAATATTAAAAATTGTATGGAAATGGTTGTAGAGGCGGCTAAACAGGGAGCTGAATTAATCGTATTACCTGAACTTTGGGTGAGTGGTTACTATTTATCGAAGGAGCAATTCCAATCACTGCAAGAGGTTTCGACTGGAGAGACTGTTTCATTATTTCAAAAGCTCGCTAAAGAGTTAAAAGTAATACTCATCGTACCTTTTGTTGAGGGGGAAAATGGAAACCTTTACATATCCTTAGCTGTAATTGAGTCAACAGGGGAAGTCATTGCCACTTATCGAAAATCATTTTTATGGGGAAGAGAGAAGGAAATATTTACTCCTGGTGAGAAAGTCTATAATGCAATAGAAACATCGAAAGGAAAAATAGGTGTTCTTATTTGTGCAGATATTGAATTTCCTGAACCAAGCCGAATTCTAGCTCTTCAAGGTGCAGAACTTATTATTGTTCCTTCAGTATGGAGTTACGGAGCTGAAACAAGATGGGATATTCAACTTCCGGCGCGTGCGCTTGATAATACGGTTTATATTCTTGGCGTAAACACGGTTAATGAGGGAAGTTGTGGAAAGAGTAAACTTGTTGCTCCGACCGGTGAGGTCCTATGTGAAGCTTCAAGAACAGAGCAGAGTATTCTAATTCATGATGTGGATTTTTCAATTATATCCGAGGTCCGAAAAGAGGTACCTTATCTGGATGATTTAGACAAGAAATTGTGGCCAAATGCTTCGTTATTTGAATGGGAAAAATAGATTTTTCTCCATAATTCATTAAACGAATTATATGGGTCCATACTAGAATCTTATAAAAGTTTATTAAAGTCCATTTTTCAGTATTAAATGAAAAATGGACTTTTTTGTTTTATTAGGAATTATAAGCAAAATGATTTTTGAACCATGAATCGGTTTTCTCGAATTAACGTTAAGAACATATTAGATTACAATATTTCCAGTCTAAAGGTCAATGTGTTGATTCCTGTATAACTCCTTTAATCACAATTTTAGTTATTCAACCAAAAAATCAGAAAATTATTGTTTTTCTGAAATATACGTTTTATAATTTACCTAATAAACGTTAGGTGGGGATGAATTGAAAAGGCAAGAATTAATAGATGCAGCTCTTTTGCATTATTCATTACATGGATATCAAGGAGCTACCATGAAGAAAATTGCGGATGAAGTGCGAATAAAACCAGCATCCATTTATTTTTTTTATAAAAACAAAGAGGAATTATTTATCGCTGCATTTCAACATTTACTTGATAACCATTTAGCTGAAATGAAACGAATTTTAGCTGAAACAAGTTCACGATCTGTTGATCGGATATTTAGTGAAATGCTTCATGGGATCGTTAAATACCACAAAGATGATGAGCAAGGGACTATGGCATATATATCGTTGGTTACGTCACCCATTCCGGAAATTAAATTATATTTACAAAAGTATTTGTTACATTTTAATGATTGGATGGTCAGTTCACTTGAGGATCTCTTGAGGCAGAGTTATCCGAGTCTTTCTACTAACGAAGTGGACCAAATCATTAAGCAATTTGTTTTACTCGGGAATGGATTATTCTGGGGTATAAACTTGTATGAGGGACAGGATTTAATGGAACAAGTTCAGATTGCAGATCGATTCATCAGTTCCATGTTTAGAGATATAGAGAGGAAATATGGGCCACTGTCCAAAAGTGAATAGCCAAAAAGGAAGTGAATGTCTAAGGGGAACATATGAAAGTCTTTAAAACATGATTTCTAAAGATGGAAAAAGTAAGAAGATATCCACGGTTTGAAATAATATGAAGTAAAACAGTGGCAGAAACGGAATGGTTGCCTAAAAGGGGGTGATATAAATAATAAAATCATGACAAAGAAATAAAATTGGTTTAGCAGGTCTAATAAAAATAAAGGAGTGTATTCCAATTAAAATTAAAGTAATCATGCCGGTTATATCGGACATTTTTAATGAAGAAATTAGAAGAGAGATTAAATCTTATGTTTCCGAAAACACTGAAGTAGGAGTTTGCAATCTTGATTATGGACCTGAATCAATTGAAAGCGAATATGATGAAGCACTATGTATACCTAATTTCCTGGAAAAAGCAAAGCAGGCTGAAGAAGAGGGGTATCAGGGTGTAATTAGTGATTGTTTTGGAGATCCAGGTGTGAAGCCTGCAAGAGAAATATTGGATATCCCAGTTGTTGGACCGTGTGAGTCTTCCATGCTTGTTGCGAGCTCATTAGCAAAATCCTTTTCTATTGTAACGGTGCTGCCCAATGTTGTGCCTATGATTGAAAATATAAGCAAAACTCTTGGTGTAGATGGGAATGTCGCTTCTATTAGATATGTAAATATTCCTGTTCTGGAAGTTCAAGACAAGGAAAAGTTAAAAAATGCATTGATTGACGAAATGATAAAAGCGATTGAACAGGATAATGCCCATGCTTTAGTGTTAGGATGTACAGGCTTTATGGGGGTTGCAGCGGAGCTTCAGGAACGATTATCGCAAAAAGGTTATGATGTTCCAGTTATCGATCCCGCATTTGCAGCCACAAAGATGCTTGAAAGTTTAATTGCTATGGGAGTTAAACAAAGCCGCTTGACCTACATGACGCCACCTTCTAAACAGAGAGTAAAACGTTCATAGACTTTTAAGAGGATACTAAAAAGGTTTTATTCATATGAAAATAATTAACTGAATATTCAAATAAAAAACTGTATCCATCATACAAAAGAGCATTAAAAAGCAGGGAAATCTCCAAGTTGATTGATAAAGCTGAGGAGTAAATCATAGGGGGTGAATTTTATGGAAAATCATACAAAGTTGGGAGACGATTACTCTCTATCAAGAGTTCCGCAAAATGCGAGATTGCCAATGTGGGATATCATGATTGTCAGGGTTGGTGCCCTAGCTACACTTTCCCAATTTATGCTGGGTGCGGCATTAGGATACGGAATGACCTTTTGGCAGGCATTTTGGGCGATGATGTTTGGAAGTGTCATTTTACAGGTTATAAGTTTTCTAATCGGTTATGCCGGTGCACGTGAAGGCCTTTCAACTAGTCTTTTGTCACGTTGGACAGGATTCGGCAGGTATGGTTCGAGTATCATTGGCGCGGTCATCGCTTTTTGTACAATAGGCTGGTTTGGAGTGCAGAACACTGTTTTTGCTAATGGTTTGGTGGAAGCTGCCGGCGGCAAATTGACCCTCCCAATTGCAGCTGCCATAACCGGATTAGGCGTAACTGTACTGGTTATATTTGGTTTTAAACTATTGAGCATGACAGCCAAAATTACCGTTCCTGCCTTTCTATTAGTGGTAGGGATTGGCATCTATCAAGTTCTCGGTGATCATTCCATTTTCAGTTTAATGGGCACGCCACCTCCGGGAGAAAGTCTTTCTCTTGGCGTTGGTGCAACAATGGTTGCTGGAGGATTCATTATTGGTGCCGTAATCACACCTGACTTCAGTCGGTTTGCCCGAAACGGCAAGGATGTTTTTTGGATGACTACCATTGGTACATTAGTGGGTGAACTTGGGGTAGGAATGATCGCTGTGTTAATGGCCCATGCAGCAAAAACGAGCGATGTTGTCAGCATCATGCTGCAAACGTCTGGCTGGCTTGGCGCTGCAGTTGTCGTTTTTTCCACAGTGAAAATTAATAACGTAAACTTATATTCCTCTTCTCTTGGCTTTACTAATATTTTCGATTCTGTTTTTAAGATCAAGATGAATCGAGGACTCGTAACACTTGTAATTGGTGCTATCGGTACTTTGCTTTCCATTATGGGCATTCTCGATAGATTTGTAGACTTCCTTGTTTTACTTGGAATCATGATACCTCCAATAGCCGGAATTATGGTGGTTGATTATTTCGTGCTGAAAACGTATCGAAAAGCTCTTGATGAAAGCAGAGAGAAAGGAACATTGCCATCTGAGCCCGAAAAACTGAATCCAGTTACATTAGTTGCCTGGGCAGCAGGATTTGCAAGCGGCTATTATATTACAGTTGGCATACCATCTATCAATTCCCTTTTAATAAGCGGCATTATCTATTACGCAGGTGTGTTATTAATAAAATCTATCAAAGGGAAAAAAGAGAATAGGGATCATATCGCATCATAATTTTTGAAAATCGGGGGTTTGGGGAAATGAGGAAATTAGGTAAACAGGAAATTGAAGATATAGCAGTAGGTGCGGCTTTACTTGGAACAGGCGGAGGAGGTGATCCTTACATTGGTAAACTAATGGCTTTGCAGGCAATTGAAGAATACGGGGAAATCACATTGTTGGATGTGGATGAAGTTCCTGATGACGCATTAGTGGTTCCTTCCGCGATGATGGGAGCACCGACGGTAATGTTGGAAAAAGCTCCAAGTGGTGAAGAAGCAACAGCAGCTTTCGAAAACCTCGAATCTTATTTGGGAAAAAAGATTTTTGCAACGATGCCGATTGAAGCAGGCGGAGTGAATTCGATGGTGCCCCTTGCACTTGCTGCAAAGCTTGGCTTGCCTGTGGTGGATGTTGATGGGATGGGGAGAGCATTTCCGGAATTGCAAATGGTCACTTTTTATTTGGACGGAATTGCTGCTACTCCGATGGTGCTTGCGGATGAGAAAGGAAATACTTCACTGCTCTCAACCATAAACAATGTCTGGACAGAGAGGATTGCCCGTGCCGCAACGATTGAAATGGGCGGTTCCACAATGACAGCGATTTATCCAATGACAGGAAAGAATATTAAGGAAAGCGGAATTAAAAATATACTGACCTTAGAAGAACAAATCGGCAAAACGATCAGGCTTGCAAAGCAAAATAATGTTGATCCAATAAAAGAAGTGTTGAATAAGGCAGACGGGTTTGAATTGTTCCGTGGAAAAGTGAGTGACATCAACCGCAAGACAGAGTCGGGATTTGCTAGAGGTGTGGCAACATTTGAGGGAATCAATGAGTATAAGGGAGAAAAACTCGAGGTGCGATTCCAAAACGAACATTTAATTGCACAGACAGAAGAACGCTTGCTATGTGTCACTCCAGATTTGATTGCCGTGCTTGATGCAGAAACAGGCTTGCCGATCACTACTGAAGGGATCAGATATGGAGCAAGATGCGTGGTAATCGGAATGCCATGCCATCCAAAGTGGCGAACGGAAAAGGGAATTGAAGCAGTTGGTCCAAAATACTTTGGCTATGAAGTCGGTTATGTACCTGTTGAAGAATTAATGAAAAAAGGAGGGCTAGTATAATGGGCGTTTATCGAATAGGAATTGATGTCGGGGGAACCCATACAGATGCAGTACTTTTAGATCAATATAATCAGGTCATTTCGGAAACGAAATCACCGACAACGGAGGATGTTTCCATAGGCATCTATACAGCAATGAGAAAAATAATCGATGACGCAAAGGTTCCGAGGGAGCAAATTAAATATGCAATGCTGGGTACGACCCATTGTACAAATGCTATTGTTGAACGAAAGAGATTAAACAATATCGCCATAATCCGTATTGGTGCTCCGGCTACTTTAGCAGTTAAACCGCTTATCGGAGTACCTGATGACCTTCGCGCAGTCCTCGGAAAATACGTATACCTAATCCGCGGCGGACATGAATTTGATGGCCGGGAGATTGTTGAATTAGATGAAGCCCATTTGTATCAAATTGCCGAAGAAATCAAGGGGAAAGTGGATTCCATCGCGATAACTTCCGTCTTTTCACCTGTATCGCAAACACACGAACAAAGAGCAAGTGAAATTTTCAAAGAAGTACTCGGAGAAGCAATCTCAATTTCTTTATCTTCAGAAATTGGTTCAGTCGGTTTACTGGAAAGGGAAAATGCTACGATTCTTAATGCTGCTGTCGTGAATGTTGCTAAAACGACTGCGGACGGATTCATCAATGCACTGAAGAATGAAGGAATTGAGGCAAAAGTATTCTTTTGCCAAAATGATGGGACATTAATGTCAATTGAATATGCAGTTAAATACCCTATTTTCACTGTTGCTTGCGGTCCGACTAACTCTTTAAGGGGAGCATCCTATTTGAGTGAATTATCCGATGCAATCGTTTTAGATGTTGGGGGAACAACTACGGATATCGGTGTTCTCGTTCAATCGTTTCCAAGGGAATCTTCTTTGGCAGTAGAGATTGGAGGAGCCAGAACAAACTTCCGGATGCCTGATTTAATCTCGATTGGTCTTGGAGGAGGCACAATAATCCGCATAGGAGAAAATGGAGAGTTCACGATTGGACCAGACAGTGTCGGTTACCGACTGCCAGAAAAAGCCTTGATTTTCGGAGGTGATACTTTAACAACAACGGATGTTGCTGTGGCTCTTGGAAAAGTGGAACTTGGGGATGCTTCAAAAGTTGCTCACCTTGATAAGGAACTATTAAATAGTATCTATTTAAGCATGGTCAATCTGGTTGAAGAAGCTATCGATAAGATGAAAACAAGTGCTGCACCAGTGCCTGTCATTCTCGTTGGGGGTGGAAGCATCCTCTTACCTGAGGAATTAAAAGGTGCATCTGAAGTCATACGCCCATTACATTCAGGAGTAGCAAATGCCATTGGGTCGGCCATCTCCCAGGTTAGCGGGCAGATTGAAAAAGTATATGCACTAGCTGAAATAGGAAGGGAAACAGCATTGGAACAGGCAAAGGAAATAGCGATGTCAGAAGCGATCAGTGCTGGAGCCGATCCTCAATCGCTTGTTATTGTCGACATAGAAGATGTACCTTTAGCATATATGCCTGGGAATGCAACCCGTATTCGTGTGAAAGCCGCTGGTGATTTAGCCCAGTCTGAAATGAATGAAATGGTGTAGTCTAGGCAGAGGGGAAGGAGCTTTTCATTGTACGGAGGAAGCTTCCCTTTAGTTAAATAAGTGGAAAAAGAAAAGCGCTAAGGATAGTGGAATTGACGAATTATTGTACGAAAGTTAATGGGATTTCTACAAGAAAAGGTAAAAAAGGGCTTCCTCAGCTAATGCACTAGGTATAGTGCTCGGAACAGTAATTGGGCTTTTGAAAGAAGAATTCCAGATCATATGAAATAAACGGTGATAGTTGTAATTGTTGTGGCTGTTATAATTCATAGTCTCGACATGGCTTTGAAGATTAAAGACTTTTATATTGTAATTGTCAGTTTAGTAGTGTGCGCTATAATTGGGGAATGGATGAGGCATAAAAACTCCGCCCAGAACAATTATTATATAGCCACATTGATAATTCTATCTGTTTAATAAGATCTATGTAAAACTCTCTTGTATCAAGAGAGTTTTTTTGTATGAAAAGGTATTTAGCTAATATGGAGTTTTGTTAACGGCGAGCTAAAAAGAAGGGGAAAAGGATGATATGTTTTTAATGGAAATTTTTCACATTCTCTTTTATAGACTTGCCTTTACTTGGTCCTGTTTGCGGACTGTTGTTAATGCTTATGAAGATAAAAGCTGATGAGTAGGAGAAATTAGAGCTGATTTACAAAATCTTAACATTTGGTTTATGTGGAATTAATGTTTACTGATTATGATTAAACCGTAATAAACAGTAATGAACATTAAAGATTCCACACTAAATGGAGGTACTTTTTATGAATCGCACATTCAAGAAGAATTGTTACAAGTCTATTCAAGCTTTGATGTTAGGGGTGAGTGTACTGGGATTAGCTGCTTGTGGAGCTACTAATGAGGAGGCTGCTCCAGTGGTTAAGGATCCAAGTTCGTTAACCTTGAAAGAAATTGAAACAAAGGCAAAAGAAGAGGGAACCATTAATAGTGTCGGTATGCCTGATTCATGGGCTAACTGGGGCGAATCTTGGAATGAAGTGATGAAAAAATATACATTGGAACACAATGATACAGATTTGTCCAGTGCCGAAGAGATTGCCAAAATGGAATCTGAAGGAGAGAATGCAACAGCCGATATCGGCGATGTAGGGATGTCCTTTGGGCCAATCGCGGAACAAAAAGAATTAACGATGCCATATAAAACTTCCTATTGGGACGAGGTACCTGAGTGGGCAAAAGATGACAATGGAGATTGGGTTGTTGGCTACCAAGGAACGATTGCATTCTTTACTAATAAAGAATTAGTAGATAACCCGCCTAAATCTTGGGATGACATATTAAAAGGGGATTATAAAGTAACAGTTGGAGATGTTCAGCGTGGTACACAGAATCAAATGGCCGTACTTGCTGCCGCTATCGCTAACGGAGGTGATGAAACAAATCTCCAACCAGGAATTGACTATTTTGCTAAGCTTGCCAAGCAAGGCCGCCTCAGCTTGACTGATGCCAAGCCGGCTAACATCGAAAAAGGGGAAGTGGAAGTTGCACTTGTTTGGGATTTCAATGCTCTTGGTTACGCTGACCAAATTAACCGCGATCAATTTGAAGTGACCATTCCAAGTGAAGGTTCAGTCGTAAGCGGCTACGCAACCATTATTAACAAATTTGCAAAGCATCCGCATGCGGCGATGGCAACTAGAGAATATATCTTAAGCGATGAAGGACAAATTAATTTAGCTAAAGGATTTGCCCGTCCAATTCGCGATGTAGAACTTCCGAAAGAAGTAGCTGAAAAAATGGTTCCAGAAGAACAGTACAAAAATGCAAAACCAATTGAAGATTACAAAGCTTGGGAAGAAACGGCTAAAAATTTACCTCAGATTTGGCAAGAAGAGGTGTTAGTCCATGTCAAATAAAGTAATAGCAATTGTTGTTGATGGTATGAGATACGATAAAGCATGCGAAGCGCTGGGATTTATTCAGCATTTAGTCGAAACGAATCAAGCGTCACTTTACAAAGTTAAGTCGGAGCTTCCAAGTCTTTCCCGTCCATTATATGAAGTGTTGTTAACAGGTACGCCGGCTTCAATAAATGGGATTACGTCCAATCAAGCCGTTCGTTTATCTACTGAGAAAAGTCTCTTTCATCTTACGAAAGAAAACGGGTTAAGAAACGGAACAGTGTCCTATTACTGGGTAAGTGAACTTTATAATCGTGCGCCATTCCATTTTATTGAAGACCGTGAGCAAGAAGATGAATCCAATCCAATTCAATACGGAAAATTTTATTGGGACGATGACTATCCAGATAGCCATGTGTTAATGGATGCAGAAGCTTTACGCAGAAAGTATGACCCTCACTTTTTATATATTCATCCGCTCGGTGTAGATGTAAAAGGAGAAATTTTTGGCTCGGAATCAAAAGAATATCGTGAGCAAATCCTAAAAATGGGAAGCTTGTTGGCACAACTATTGCCAATTTGGATCAAAGAAGGTTACCACATATTAATTACATCGGATCATGGCATGAGTGAATATGGCAACCATGGCGGCATAACTGATGGTGAACGTGATGTACCGCTCTTTATCATTAGTCCAAAAGTTGAGCCTGGCATTTATGGTGAAGTGGTTCCGCAATTAGCTTTTGCACCGCTCGTTTGTGAACTATTAAATATTAAGCCGTCCGATAAAATGATTTCATATCAATTTCCAGGTTTGAAAGGAAAAGTCACCCTGTAAAAACATTAATTGATGATTCAAGATTGACTGGAATTGGTTTAACGAATGTACTGTTAGACCAATTCCCAAATTGTTAGAGAACATAGAGGAGCGAGAAGTCTTGCGAAAAATAAAAAAACAAAAAATTTACTTATTAGCTCTTTTACTGCCATTTATTATGTTTGTGATTGGATTTGAGATAGGACCATTAGTGGCAATGATTAAAAACAGTTTTTATGCAGATGATGGAATTCAAGTTACGATTGATCAATACTTAACCATATTCAAAAGTGAATTTTACTTACAAGCCATTAAAAATAGCCTGGTCATTTCCTTGTTTTCTGCTATAACTTCTGTGATTGTAGCAGTCATTGCAGCCTATTCGTTTACAAAGTTCTCTCAAAAAATACAAAACCGACTACTGATGGTTACCAATATGACGTCGAACTTTGAAGGGATTCCCCTTTCATTTTCATATATTATCTTACTTGGAAACAATGGGTTGTTTACGTTGCTATTTGCCAAGATTGGTTGGGACCTGTTTGCAGATTTTAATTTATATTCCTGGACAGGCCTCATTCTTGTTTATATTTATTTTCAAATTCCGCTTGCCGTTATGCTCATTTACCCGTCTTATCAAGGAATTAGGCAACAATGGAAAGAAGCATCTTCATTATTAGGAGGGTCAACATTTTCATTTTGGCTTCGGATAGGGGTTCCAGTTCTTTTACCTAGTATTGTAGGTACATTCAGTATTTTGTTTGCTAATGCGATGGGAGCCTACGCAACAGCCTATGCATTGGTGGGCAGCAACTATAACATATTGTCATTGCAAATTGCTTCTCTAGTTGCTAGTGATGTTGCATTAAAGCCACAGCTAGGTAGTGCATTGGGAGTCCTTCTAGCAACGACCATGATAGGGGCGATGTGGTTCAATGAACGAATGATGCGTAGAGTTAGGAGGGATTTACGATGAAGTCTTCATTGACATTTCATAAATTGTTTGTTGGATTACTAGTTATATATTTATTAATTCCGCTTGTAGGAACACTTTTATTCTCGATTGCTGGTAAATGGGATCATACGATTTTACCTGAGAGTTATACGCTGAAATGGTATATTGAATTGTTTCAAGATGAACGGTTTTATGATGCTTTCCGACGAACACTGTTTTTAATTGTCATGTCTGTAGGTCTTAGTGTTGTTATTATGCTTCCGACAATTTTTATTATCACGGTATATTTCAGTAAATGGGAAGGATTGCTCCAAGCCGCAGCCATGCTTCCTTATGGAGTTCCTCCGATTGTTGGAGCCGTTGGATTAATCAAGCTATATTCTGCTGGACCGATTCAAATTGCCGGAACACCTTGGATTTTAATTGGTGCTTATTTCATAACCATTCTACCATTTATGTATCAAGGAATTCGTAACAGCCTTCGTACGCTTAATGCTGTACAACTTGTTGATGCAGCTGAATTACTCGGTGCCACAAAATTCCAAGCCTTTCGTACGGTGGTGTTTCCAAATATTATATCTGGAATTTTAGTGTCTACCTTATTATCTGTCTCTCTTTTATTTAGTGAGTTTGCTTTTGCCAATTTGCTTGTCGGGGGCCGATTCGAAACCCTTCAAATTTATCTGTCCGACAAACTAAACAGCAGTGGTCACTTAACAAGTGCAATTGTTATTACCTATTATTCAATGATTTTACTTTTAACGGGGACTGTATTAAAGCTTACGTTTAGAAACAAAAGAAATCCTGTCGGGTCAAAATAAGAAGCGAATTCCTTCATTTTTTTAAGAAAAATACCGTCATAAAATACTACTTTAGAAGGTGAAAATTAATGAGCTATGTAACCATCGAACAAGTGACTAAGGGATATGACAATCAATTAGTTTTAAATAATATTTCTTTAACATTAAAAAAAGGTGAATTTGCTACACTTCTTGGGCAAAGCGGGTGCGGAAAAAGTACATTATTACGTTCCATTGCGGGACTTGAAGACGTTGATGTAGGAAGAATCTTAATTGATGGAAAAGATATTACTGATTTATCACCGCGTCAGCGTGAAGTCGGAATGGTGTTTCAGTCTTATGCGCTTTTCCCGAATATGAATGTTTTTGATAATATCGCTTACGGCCTTAAAATGAAAAAGGTGAAAAATCTTAAGTCAAAAGTGAAAAATATGATTGATATGGTTGATTTAATAGGAAAAGAAGAGTCTTATCCTCATCAATTATCTGGTGGACAACAGCAGAGGGTTGCTCTTGCCCGTGCGCTTGTCATGGAGCCAAAAGTACTGCTTCTGGATGAGCCGTTAAGCGCATTAGATGCTAAAATTAGAAAAAGTTTGCAAAAAGAATTAAAGAGAATACAGAAAGAATTAGATATCACAACTATTTTTGTTACACATGATCAGGAAGAAGCAATGACGATGTCTGATCGAATTTTTGTCATGAATAAAGGACAAGTTGTTCAATCCGGTTCTCCTTCAGAAATTTATACTTCTCCAGTCAATACATTTGTTGCAAAATTTATCGGGAATTATAATGTCTGTAATATGGAAGTTTTCCGAAAACTTGTTCGTACCAAAGAATTAAAAGGGAATGAAGTTGCCATTCGTCCAGAAGTTTTACAATTAGTTTCTGTTGGTGTGGACAGCTTGGACTTACAAGGGAATTGGGGGATTAAAGGATTTATTAAAGATGTTTCCATGGCAGGTAATGTTTTAAGATATGAAGTAGAAACAGAGGAGTGCGCTTTTCATGTAGACTATCTTCACCACCGTGGGGAAATGTTTGAGCAAGGAGCACGCGTTCAAATTCTTGTACCGAAGAAAGAATGCATTATGTTATAAAGTATTGATGATTTAGGGGGAGAAATATGTCTGTTTTGCCTGAAGAAAGAAAGAATGAAATTTTAAAAGAACTTAACAAAATGGGAAAAGTAAAAGTAATAGAATTAGTTGATCAATTTAATGTTTCAGAGGAAACGATTCGACGCGATTTGATGATATTAGAGGAAAAAGGACTGTTAAAGAGGGTTTACGGTGGAGCGATTAAAACAGTCTTTGAATTTGAGGAGCCTCCATTTACACAGCGTACAACGGTGAATCAAGAAGCGAAAATCAAGGTTGGGAAAAAAGCGGTGGAACTCATTTCCAACGGAGATGTGATTGCCATTGATGTAGGTACAACCATGCTTGAATTTGCCCAGTGTATTGAAAATAAAAAAGACATTACGATTTTAACCAATTCTCTTCCTGTGTCGTCTGTGTTGACTGAATTGCTCAATCAAAATAAGTTTACAGGACAAATTCTATTACTGGGAGGACAAATTGATCCAAAGCATCAATCTATATGTGGGGGTCTCACTGAACAAATGTTAAATCAATTTAATATCGATAAAGCGTTCATTTCAGCTGGCGGTGTTTCCATTCAAAGTGGTGTTAGTAATTATCATTTACGTGAAACATTAGTTTCACGCAAAATGGTCGAGGTATCAAAGCAAGTCATATTGCTAACGGATTACTCTAAAATTGGTGTCGACACCTTTTGTAAAGTTTGTCCTCTAGAAAAAGTAGATGTGATTGTCTGCGAGCAGCCATTTCCAGAGGAATGGAGAAATGATTCAAAATTAGAGGAAGTCAATTGGATTCAAGCATAGCCCATAAAAGAGATGGAAGAGGGAGTACTCTCTTTTTTTGATAGCAGCAAAAAAAGCTAGAAAGAAAATTTAATAGATAGAATGAAAAGGAGCTATATAGCATGAGTTTCATTGCGATAGACTTAGACGGAACATTATTAAACGACCAGAATGAAATTAGTGAAGAAAATATAAAGGCGATTCAATATGCCCAAAATAGAGGCTTTGAAGTAGTTATTTCAACAGGACGGGCTTATTTTGACGTTCAAACAATATGTGAAAAAGCCGGGATATCCCCATTTGTAATCGGGACAAATGGAGCAACCATTCATTCAAAAAGCGCAAAGTGCATTTCTTCTATTACGATAACTAAAGATCGTGTTGAATCCATTCTCCAATGGTTAGATGAACGGAATTATTATTACGAAGTGTTCACTGATAAAGCCATCTATACTCTTAAAAAAGGAAGAGAACATTTCCATAACGAGATTAAAAGTTTGAAAAGCGCAGATTTGAATCCAGATATGAAAGAATTAGTTGAAATAGCGGAAAGGCAATTTGACCAGTTTGGATATGTTTTAGTTGAAAACTATCATGATATCTTAAAACAGGAGGAAGAATTCTATAACATTTTAGCATGTTCTTTTGATGAAAATAAATTAGAGGAAGCCTGGAACCAATTCAAAAAGTTTGATGAGTTGATGGTCGTTTCATCTGCTGATCATAACATTGAAATTACCAGTAAAAGAGCTTCAAAAGGAATAGCCCTTGAAAAATTGGCTTACTTGATGAATGGCTCATTAGATAAGGCAATGGCAATCGGGGACAGCAACAATGATTTATCCATGTTCCAGAAAGTTGGATACAGCGTAGCGATGGGAAATGCAAAAGATGTCATAAAAACTGTTTGTACAAAGACAACCCTTAATAATGATGAAAATGGGGTAGCTTATGCAATTTATCGATATATGGAGAACTTCGTGGTTCAAAAATAAGTGTCAATGCCAAAGGAGAGAGCGATAAAATGGCATGGATATATATCATAATGGCAGGACTTTTGGAAATTGTCTGGGTGATTGGTCTTAAACATTCATACGGATTCACCAAAATTATACCTAGTATATTTACGGTAGTTATTATAATCTTTAGTTTCTTTTTACTTTCAAAAGCTTTACATTCAATACCCTTAGGAACTGGTTACGCCATTTTCACTGGATTGGGAACGGTTGGAACTGTAGTGATTGGGATGCTTTTTTGGGGTGAGACGATTAATCCACTGAAAGTATTTTTTATGGTTTTAATTTTATTAGGAATAATTGGAATAAAAGTAAATCCAGCAGAGCCTAAACATTAAAGGAAATGAACTGATATACAAGGTTAGGGGATGATTCAATGGCTTGGTTTTTTCTTATTATTGCCGGATTTGCCGAGATTGGTAGTGTTATTAGCCTGAAGCGTGCAGACGGCTTTAAAAAATTGCTCCCCTCTGTAGCGTGTCTTTTTTTGGGTAGTTTAAGCTTTTATTTTCTATCCTTGTCATTAACTTCACTTCCAGTGGGTACTGCCTATGCAATATGGACCAGTATCGGCTCAGTTGGGAGTGTTTTAGCAGGAATGATCTTCTTTAATGAACCTAGAAGTTTAAGATTAAACCTATTCATTATTTGTATCATTGTAGGCGCTATAGGTATTAAAATGACTTCTGGACATTAATCGAAAAAGACTTTTTGAAACAGCTAGATAAAATCGTAAACAAGAAAAAAGAAAATCAACAAAAAAATTAAATAATTAATTGAAGGTGGGGAAAAAATGAAAATTGGATTAGAAACAGAAAGCTATCACTTGCAATTTATTACAGGGCGAATGGATATTTTCGGTTTTATCAGAAAAACAGCTGAATTGGGATTAGACGGAGTCATGATCAATATTGTTCCATGGCCAGGGTTGTCAGGATGGGGCACTTTAGAATCATTTGAACCGGAATATTTAGAGAGAGTAAGAAAAGAAATTCAAAAGTATGGATTTTTCGCTGAAATAGACACAAATGGAAGCGATCCGGAACATCTAAAAGAAGTCATTAAGGCAGCACATAGAATGGGAGCGGATGTGATTCGTACGTATACATGCTTGGGAGAGTATGATCCGGAAAGATTGAAAAAAGCACCAGGAGATATAAAAAAAATTGTACCACTATTGGAGAAATACAGGATAAAACTAGCTGTGGAAAATCATGAGGAAGAGTTAACAAATGAGGTTATCCAAATAATAAATGAAGTAAACAGCCCTTGGGTTAGTGCTCATTGTGATGTGGGAAACGGAATGATGGCATGGGAGGATCCGGTTGAAGCTGTAAGAAAATTAGCGCCATATGCATTCACAACCCATTTTAAAGATCATATTATCATTCATGATGGCGAGGATTATAGGGTATGTGGTGTACCAGTAGGGACAGGCAATATTGATACAGAAGAGTGTTTTAAAATACTTGTTGAGAAATCTACCCTAACTAGAATCAACGTTGAAATGTGTTTTCCATATGCTGTTAATTTTAAGAGAGAGCTTGGTGCTGGCGGAGTCTTTGCGGTTGGAGAAGGAGCTTTCAAAGTCGAACAACCTCCATATGATTTAAGTGTCATTAAACCATTGGATTACTATTATCCTCCAAAAGAACTTTTAGAACAAATGATTGAAGATCAAGAAAAAGGTACAGTACAATCGGTTAAGTATACCCTTGCCTTACGGGATAAATATTGCCGATAAATAATATGTAGAAGCAGGGGTGTTGTATAATTCTGTTCATATAATAAAAATTATTACAGCAGTACTTGCTATTGGGTTGATAGAGAGCCACTTTTGATTGCCAACATTACTGTCACTTTGCTTTACGAATTCCGACACACGGTTATTTAATAAGTGTCGCTTGTCTTGTTATAGTAACGGATACGTAGTTCATTATGACATTAAAAAGCCCCTCTCAATTAAGAGAGGGGCTTTATCTAATTCTTTAGTGAATTTTTGGCTATTTCTACACTTTTACTGATTCAGTATTATACTTATGATGTTTCATCCTGCCGTGAATTTTTTTGTAAAAGATCACGGATTTCCTTTAAATATTGCTCGGATGCCGGTACCGCATCCAATACCTCTTCCTCGTTCGCTTGTTTTTTTCTAATAAGAGAATTCGCTATCTTCATAAACATGAAAATCGCAAATGAAATGATCAAGAAATCAATCACAGCTTGGACAAATTTACCGTATTGAACAACAGCTTTTCCAACTGTGATAGATAACGAAGAAAAATTGACCCCACCTAATAAAATTCCAATTAGCGGTGTGATAATATTATCTACTAGTGATGAAACGATCTTTCCAAAAGCAGCACCCATTACTACAGCTATCGCAAGATCGAGAACGTTTCCTTTGGTAATAAATTCCCTGAATTCCTTTAACATTGTAACTACACCTTTCTTATTTCAATTGATAAAAGCATATCAGAAACATGGTGAAAATTAAATAGTGTAAGAGGCATCCATAATTCAAAAGATAGGACCATCCATCCGTTTAATCCGTTAATATAATGCCAATCACGACACTCCGATCAAAGGAGATAAAACGCTATTTTCCATTCGAAACCATTAAAGAGCCGCTATAATAAAACGTCTTATTGAAGAAGGATTTAAGAAAGGTCTTGGAACAAAGCAAAAAAGTAATGGAAGGGCAGAGTGGGAACGACTAAGGCGTCAATTTTCAATGTCACGTAAGGCCGTTTTCACCAACTTGAGGAAGGGGGTGAATATAAATGTTTTCGTTTGGCGATAATTATATTATTGTACTACCCCCTAAGTGGTACTCCTCCATTGTTAAAAGCCCTTCTCTTAATGAGAGGGCTTTTTTGTTTTGGGATTTGTTAAATGGTATTTGTTAATATGAGGTATTTGGACTGAACTTAGATCGATTTGGATTTTTTATACTTCTTTCCAACCAACAATATCAGAGGGGAACCTATAATGCTTGGAAGAAACCAAAAAATTAATGGGTTCCATTCATTGAAGATAGTTATATTGGATACATTTACTACAAGAATTGCTGTACAAATAGCGATATAGGAACCGAGCATCCCGCTAATATGAGATACAGTCCAGTTTTTCCATTTCTTCTTACCAGCTACATAGCCTATAAATGCGAAAGAATATGAAAATATTCCAATGAAAAATAGATATGCGCTGCTTTCCCAATTCAATATTGCCATAGTCAGGGATGTGACAAAGACTACAACATATGCACTGTGATAAATTTCACCACAAATTGTATGCATACCTCTTTTTTTCTTTGAAGACATAGCACCTATTCCACTAATAAGACATATTGCTCCAGCGCAAATGTGAATGAACAGAATGGTCTTAAAGATAAGCAATCTTCCCTTCGTTAAATAATCTTTATCAAAATGTAACAGATTATATATTTATTTTATTATAATACAAATATTTACCAAAAATATGAATGTTAATTTTCAAAGAAAAAATCAATTCAGTTATGGCAGATGAGTTTCTATACAATGAAGCATCCTTTGCAAAACGGTCAGGCGCTGTATTTGTTGCGGAAAATCGTCAGTGAATCTGGTTTTTATGTGTTAATTTCTATATTTGGAATAAAGGGTCAGTGCAGTACTCAAAAGGGAAGTGTGTATCGTCCTTTTTGAAGATAAAGCAGGATTTTACGTTTCTTTTGAAGAATGTTTTGACGAATGGGGGTGGAATAAATGCGACAAGAGATTGAACAGGATTTAACTAAAGAAGATATTTTTAGAATGATTGTTAAGCACCTTGATGTATTTCCGTTGACTAGTCTAGAGGCTATCAGAGAAGTGATCAGGAGTTCATTAAATCAAAGAGGCTTGATAGGGGGGATGACCACACAAACAGGAGCCGCTACATATAACCGGAAAATATCAGACCAGGATATCCAATTAATAAATGATTGTATTTGTGACCTCTTAAATAGCCGCGTTATCCAACCTGGTATTAATGAAGTCAATCAGGATTTACCATGGATTTCTGTATCTGATAAAGAGAAACTTGAAACATTAGTGAATTCCCTGTCTTAACTTTTTACATATAAAAGCCCTTCTCTAAATCGAGAGGGGCCTATTTTCTTTATCCGGCAATTTTCCATATCCTTCATACTCAATTAATTGTATTTTTTAACCTGTAAGATGGGATTCAAACATATCGATGATTTCAAGGAAACGTTCGGCCTCACGGAAAACGTGATCAGCCAATAGTGGATGAATGATGCTCTTGATTTTACATTCTTCGATTAAATCCCTGGCGGTTTTCTTAAAGTCTCGAAGTGATACGACGGACACACGGTTCTGATCTAGAAATTGATCCAGAAGAGGGGCCGTTTGAGATTGCGGTTTCATGGACTCTAAGTCTACGGCTTGAAAGACTAATTGATCAAAATCGTTACTAAAGTTTCGCGCCATATCCACCAGCTTTCTTTCCGATGGATCAAGGAGATGTCCAATGAATTTTGCATGATCCGCCATTATTCTTAAAAAGAATACATTTTCCTTGATGATGGCATCTGCAAGTGGTTTCAATTTACCTTCATTTAATTCTATTAATCGTTTTCTAAAATAATTGGCTTCTCTGCTTGTATGGTCGACTAGAAGTGGGAAGTTGTTTGCACCAGGCAGTTTACAGGTGAGTATTAATCCTAATACCTTCCTTTTAAACAAAAATATGCCTGTGGCAGCTTGTTGCACCTCCGCGTTAAATCTTCTGATTTGTTCTGGATCAGCTTGATTTGTAAATGAATGGGATTGCTGTTCTATCCGTTCAAATAAAAGATAAAACTGATTAGCTTCCTCAATTAACTGTGTATCTTCACATCTAAAACCTAGTCTTAGAAATAAAGAGTGTTCCTTCATTATTCTTGACCAAAAACGAATCTCATCTAAGGAGCGTTCAACAAACATTCCAGAGTTATTCCTCATAGCTTCCTGTGCGTTCTCACTCATAACTAAGGCCCCCTCTTAAAACATAACCATCATTCAATCTTATTAACAAGGGGACAATAGTATTCTGCTCAATTTGCAAATTGTATCATTACGGATATCCTTATAGCACCTCAAATCAATTGGTTCTTGATGTTCAAGGTGTGTAAAAATTCCTGAACGATCGGAGACTGTACTTTGTTCGGCAGTACTTCAGGGTAATATCTAAAAAACCCTTAGAACTAATTCATTTCTAAGGGTTAACATCCAGTACATTAAGTTACAGTGATAGTCATTTGTCACCAAGTTCATTTATTTTTTTCGTAAGCTCATTAAACCTCTTATCGAGTTCTGTGTACGCTTTATCATTTGGCGTCATAAAGCTAAGCTTTCCCAAAACTTCCTGTCTTTCTGTTTCAAGTGTTAATCGCAGTTCTTCCAAATCATCTCTTTTGGAGGATGATGATTCATACAATTGCTTTTGTATGCGATTATTCGAAATGACAAGTTTGCTGCTTGTCGTTTTTTCGAGAAAATATCTATCATGCGAAACGACGATAAGCGTTCCAGTATACTGTGCTAAGGTTTCTTCAAGTTGTTCCCGTGAAGCTAAGTCCAGATGATTTGTCGGCTCATCCAAAATAAGCACATCTTTTTCTTTCAATATATATTCCATTAACTTACATTTCACGCGTTCACCCATACTCATATTCTTAATGGGTTCTGTCCAATGAGACGCCGTGAAGCCTAAATGCTTCATTAAAGTTTGAACGTTCCCTCTCGACTCGAAAGTATCTTTATGAAAAAGCTGGGCGGGTGTAAGTTCAAGTGGTAAATCAAACACTTCTTGCGTCAAATAGCCTATTTTTGCAGATGGTGAAATCCATACATCGCCCGCAAAAGTTTCATGTCCAAGAATTATTTTTAATAATGTCGTCTTTCCGCTGCCGTTTGGGCCTATAATGGAAATCTGCTCACCATGCTGAATCGTGAAATTGACGTTTTTAAACAGTGTTCGCCCGCTAAAAGTCTTAGTTAAATTCTTAACTTCCAAAAAACGTTTTCCCGTCTTGTTTTTTGTTTTAATTGAAAAGCGTACAGTATATTCTGATTCAACAGGTTCAGCTTTTGCTTTTTCAAGCTCTTTTTCAAGACGCTTTTGTTTAGATTTTACCTGTGCATCCATTCGCTTCGCTTTCACACGATAGTATTCCTTAACTCCTTCCTTTTTCGTCGATTGTGAATGGGCTTTTTTTGACCAGGAAGTGATTTCATTCATTTGTCCCTCGATCCGTTCAACCATTTTTTGCTGTTTTTCATATTCACGTTGTTGTGTAAGTCTTTTCTGTTTGCGAACCTCCATATAACTAGAATAATTCCCTTTGTGCTCAATTAGCTTTTTATCTTCAATCGACCAAATTTTCGTTGCAACAGCATTCAAAAAATAACGATCGTGCGAAACAAAAATAATGGTACCTCTATAATTCTTAATTTGTTCATTGAGGAATCCTAAACTAGCCTCATCAAGATGGTTCGTAGGTTCATCTAATAGTAAAAGGTCTGCACCTTTAGAAAGCCCTTTTGCTAGCCGGGCCTTGATTTTTTCTCCTCCGCTTAATTGTAGGAAGTCATGGCTTGGTACATGCATTTTATCCAGTAATTTAACTTCGGTAGGCGTTTTATCTTCTGAAGAATGCGACTCGACTTCTTGTTCAACCATAAAAACTTTCAAGTCTTGCTGCAGCCATTGGATTTTTCCATGTGCTGGCTCTAAACCATTGTTAATTAATTGCAGCAACGTAGATTTACCGGCACCATTTTTGCCAATGATACCGATGATTTCCCCTTGTTGAACACTAGCATTAACATTTTCAAAAATGTTATGGTCCAATACTTCAAAGCTGATATTGGTTAACTTTAATAGTTCTTTCATATAATTATCCCTCTCCTTAAAGGGAGAATAAAAAAAAATCCTCCCAGTTCTATGGAAGGATTAGCCGTACCTGTGCATTATCAAATAAGAGCTATTTTCATGATAGCTCTACAATTTATAGAAAATGGGCAGACTAATCCTATTTCGTATGATTTGAAATATGTGATTTCAAATTTTGAAAATAAGATTAGTTAATCATCGGCCACCCATCATCCCTTCTGATATTAATAAAATCAGTATAGCATAAAATAATCTTTGAAACCAAAAGGAAGCAGCATTATACTTTTACATCATTTATATTTGTTTTAACTCAATCAAATATTTTATTATAAGGTGGGCAGTAGGACTGAATATTTCCTATAAAACTCATAAATATTTACCACCATAGGATTGTTTCCTTGAGGAGGTCATTAATATGGAATATATAAAGGGAATCGATGTTTCACATTGGCAAGGTGCTATTGATTGGGAGGAAGTTGCAAAGGAAGGCGTGAAGTTCGTGTTCATTAAAGCAACAGAGGGAACGAGTTATTCCAAGCTATCCTATTTCAAAGAAAATGCACCACAAGCATTGTCAGCGGGATTGAAAGTCGGGGCCTATCACTATGCGAAGTTTGCAACTATTGCACAAGCAAAGGCTGAGGCTGCTTATTTTTTAGATTCTATCAGCTCTTTTGCTTTAAATTATCCTGTTGTTCTTGATCTTGAAGAAAATAAAAAAAAGGCAAAGAAAAAAACGCTGACAGATGCAGCAATCGCGTTTTTGGAGGCTATTGAAGAAGCTGGATACACGGCTATGTTGTATACTGGTAAATACTTTCTCGAAAATACTTTAGATGAATCAAGGTTTACGAAATACGCTTTGTGGATTGCCAGATACAACAGCACGTTGGGACGTAGCACAGATATATGGCAGCATTCTGATTCAGGTAAGGTAAGTGGGATCAGCACAAAGGTGGATTTGAATATAGCCTATAGGGATTTTACAAATACAATAAATACTTTTAGGACGCACAACTCCCGTGCATTGAAAACTGAAACAACCACAACTTATACTGTAACAAAAGGCGACACACTTAGCTTCATTGCAAAAAAATATAAAACAACAGTAAAATCTCTTGTTAGTCTTAACGGAATTAAAGACCCCGACAAAATTAATATCGGTCAAAAATTAAGGTTGAAATAAGTAAAGGCTCTTCTCATTACGAGAGGAGCTCAGTTTTTAATGAATATTATATTTCTTTAAGTTCGTCAATTGCTACGTCTGATCTTTCCTCTAATGGGCCTCTTAGATGTACTGTAGCCGTTCTTCCATCTTCATTTAAATTATCAATCCATACTGAAGTGCCATTATATCTCACCTCAATGTCAGATGAAGAAGAAAGAATCTGTTTTACACGCTTAGCATCCATATAAATCCCTCCCTTAATTAGTCTACCTATTATTTGGGAAAAGCCATAATTTTATTCATTTGATTAATATTGCAACTAAATCATAAAAAGCGCAATGATGTTTAACTTTCATATTTATCTGCCGTGACTTTTTTTAAAAATTAAGCATGTAAAGATGAGAATTCTTAATCTTAAAAATATTGAGTTTATCTGATAGAATGGATAGGATTGTAAATAATTTTTTGAGGTGATGAATTTGAAAAAACGCAGGCTTCTGGCAGCCTTTTTAATACTTATTGGCTCCTCCGTTATATTTACATGCGTTCAGCAGCCAAGTGGAGCCAACGCCGCCAAAGACAAACTCAATATTAAGAAGCTCGACGTCGATGAATTTTTTGCTGAACGTGAAGGTACTTTTATATTACGTGAAGTGAAAAAAGGTAAGACTTTTATCTATAATAATGAACGGGCCGAACAAAGATTTGCGCCGCAATCGACTTTTAAGGTGCCTAATGCACTTATCGGATTGCAGGTCGGTGCCGTCGAGGATGAATATGACATTAAATATTGGATGGCGTGAAAAGGGAAATTGAGATATGGAACAAGGATCATACGCTTGGGTCTGGTTTAAGGAACTCCGTTGTTTGGTATTATCAAGCAATGGCCCGTGACATTGGAGAGGGTCGAATGGAGGAATGGATTCATAAGATTTCTTATGGCAACCAAGATATTAGTGGAGGGATAGATCAGTTTTGGCTAAGCAGCTCACTCAAAATTTCTCCTATTGAACAAGTGGATTTCATGGCAAATTTATATGGAGAGAATCTTCCTTTTGATAAGGATGTCATGAAAACCGTTAAAAGGATGATGATCCAGACTGAAGGGGACAGCTATACACTTTACGGAAAAACAGGGCAGGGGACAAACATTGGCTGGTATGTTGGTTTTATTGAAACAAAGGGAAGTGACTATGTTTTTGTAACGAATATCTCCGGTACATCGGCAGAAGCTAGGGAAATCACAAGGGACATTTTACAGAAATATCATTTAATGGCTGAATAGGTTTTGATTTGGTGATTGCCGAAGTGAGAAGATAAAAATGCCAATGTAACTTTGGCTAAGCAAAAAAGAATATAATATAGAGCTAATGGATGCTTACTATCAATAGGTGAGTTGCTTCGTTCAAACAGGGCTAACGGGACGGAAGGTTTGAATAAGGAAGTAGGTAAGATGGGACAATATTGGAGGAGAAAGTGTTGTTGGGTTTGAAGTCATATACGCATTCTTATACATGCTTTTAGGGGGGTATCATGGAACTATCGTTATTATTGGAATATGGCTGGGTATTAATCATTCTAATTTTTTTAGAAGGTTTATTATCTGCTGATAATGCATTGGTTTTAGCAATCATGTCAAAGCATTTACCACAAGAACAGCAAAAAAAAGCGATTAATATTGGGTTGCTTTTGGCTTTTATATTTAGGATTGGTGCAATCTTCATCATTTCGTACCTTTTCCATGTTTGGCAAGTTCAAGCAATTGGGGCTGCATATTTGATTTTCATTGCATTAAAGCATTTACTAAAAAGGGACCACGGTGACAAAGAAAAAAAAGGGAAAAGCTACCGTATGACCGTTGCGCAAATTGCATTAGCTGATATTGCTTTTGCTATTGATTCCATTTTAGCTGCAGTCGCTCTTGTCATTGCCTTGCCAGATACACCGATGGGTGATATAGGAGGTATGGATGGGGCTAAATTCATTGTTATTTTATTAGGAGCAATTGCAGGTTTAATCGTCATAAGGTTTGCTGCAGGATACTTCGTTAAGATACTGACGGAGCGGCCTAGCCTCGAAACGGCAGCCATGTTGATCGTTGGTTGGGTAGGGGTAAAGTTATTGATGCACACCCTTGCGCATCCAGCCGTGCACATTATTTCTCATGATTTTGTTGAAGGACCGATTTGGAATATAATCTTTTGGTCAGTCATGCTTCTTATTGCAATAGGCGGATGGTTTTTATCTGGAAAAACAGTGAAAAACGATAAGCAAAATGACTAATGTTATAAGAATCAATAAGAGTTTAAATAGTTCATTAATTCCCTTATTTTAATAAATGAGCTCCTTGGGGTTATTTTTTGTTAACGTTATGTTTGCCAAATAAGAATTTTAGTCCGACTTCAAATTTGAACTGCACCTCCAATTGTTAGACATCATTCTAACAATTGGAGGTGCTTTTTTGCCATTGTTGCCATTTACCAGGGCCTTCCCGGCGGCAGTATTGCCTTGTTTGCCATAATCATTATCACCCTTATTTTTCTTTCAGCTACTCTAGACTCTTCGTCATTCACAGTAGCAAGCGCAGCATCAAAAAAAGTTGTCATTTGATCAAGAGCCAGCCTGGATGGCACAAAATATTTTGGGCTTTGGTCATAGAACTTTAGCGTTTTCCATGATGTTTGGTGAAGGACTGCATGCTCTTCAATCAGTAGTAGTCATTACCTCCGTTCCACTCATCTTAATTATGGCGATGGCATAGATATCTCTCATTAAATGGATTAAAGAGGATCAAGCAGAAAGCAGAAAGCAGCAGTATAGAAAAAACTATCAATGAAAACCTATAAAGCCGCTAAAAGTATCATTCATACTCGGAGGATACAGTATAAGGGATAAACGCCAACAGGCACCAGCTTAAAAACAGCTGGTGCCTGTAGTGCGTTCGATGAGACCGTACAAAACTTTTCTGATTTGTAAACAAAAAATGTCTCTCTAAATTATTTATCGCAAAGCCATAAATGGCAGTTGATTCAGCGGAGCTTATTGACGGGAGGGGACGTTCAATTACCTATCTGTCCATTAAAGAAATGATGCACCGTATGAATAAAAACAAAAATGGCTTCTCATATTAAAAGAGAGGGGATGTGTCACATGATAAAAAGTATATCTACTTTTCAAGCAACAATGGTACTGATTCTATCTATTGGGTTGATGAACCATGTTATCGTTTTGCCTTCACTGCTTGGTGCATCCGGAAGAGATTCATGGATAAGTACTTTAGTCACCGGGATGCTTTTTTTATTATGGCTTCCCATGGTTTATTGGATAATAAATAAAACAAAACAGCAGCATATCATTGGCTGGCTTCATACTCACAGTCACCCGCTCGCCGCCTGGACCATAAAAATCCTTCTTTTCTTCTATATTTCATTAAACTTGTTTGTCACTTTATATAGCACATTTTCCTGGGTAAACAGTACTTATATGATTCAAACGCCAGAATATATATTATTTATACCTTTCATTATCCTATGTTTTATTGCTGCAGAGGCTGGAATCAAAACAATAGCCATTGCCGGAGGATTGGTTTTACCCCTTGTTGTGGCACTTGGATTTATGATAATGACGGCAAATATACAGTATAAGGATTACTCCTTGCTTTTCCCTATTTTTGAAAATGGAATTACACCTGTTTGGGACGGGGTCGTAATACTAGGTGGAGGTTTTACAGAGATATTTCTTCTCGTTTTGATTCAACAGTTTGTAAAGACAGATATAAAGTTCAGGAGTTTACTTTTTTTAGGTTTATTTCTTTTGTTTATCAGTATGGGACCCATAATAGGCTCCATTACAGAGTTTGGTCCGGTACAGGCTGCAAAAATCAGCAATCCTGCATACGCTCAATGGCGGTTATTAACCATGGGTAAGTATTTGAACCGGCTGGATTTTTTATCAATATACCAATGGCTTTCAGGTGCATTTATCCGTGTATCGTTATCGATATTCCTAATGGGGGAACTATTTCAAATTAAATCAAAGAAAATAAAAAATATTGTATTGCTTGCTATATCAGTCTCCTTAATCATTGCGCTTTGTATACCAATCGACATTCCAGCATACAGGGATTTTACGGAACGATATTATTTTAAATTGAGTGTGATTAGCATTTTGGTTATAACCTTTTTTATTAACATGGTCATTTTTTTGAAAGAAAGGGTGAAAAAGAATGGAGCCTCTATTGAACAAGTCAAATAAGGGGAGTTCTTCGGAGATCCAACTAAAGACGGAGTATTTCAATGAATTATTCGGAATGAGCTCGGATGTAAAATTCAAAAAGCATACCATTACATCTGAAGGGAAAACCGATCCGCCCCTTATTTGCACTTTGATTTATTCAGAGGTGTTGGTCGATGTCAAAAAGTTGTGGGAATCAGTAGCACGGCTTGAAGGTAGTGTATTCATAAACTCTAAACTGAAGGAAGAAGATGTTATAGAGGATCCTCAAGACGAATTTAAAGTAAGCAGGGTTTTCCCTTCCTCCACTAAAAAAGAAGATGTGGAGGAAAACGTATTTTCCGGGATGGTCCTGATGCTATTTGAAGAATTGGAATTATTATTTATGTTTTCCCTACCAAGCATCCCGAATCGGAGTCCCGAAGAAACAAGTAGTGAAATTTCCATCCGAGGTCCACGTGATGGATTTATTGAAGATATCTCTGTTAATTTAGGGTTGATCAGAAAAAGATATAAAACGGCATCACTCGAAAATCAAGCATTTACCATTGGCAAAAGGAGCAAGACAAAAATCAATTTATTATATGTGAAGGATGTTGTAAATCCAGAAACCATTGAAAAAGTAAAAAGGAAAATTTCCTCAATAAATACAGATATCTTGTTGGGAACTACTGAACTTGAAGAATTTTTATCAGGCAGTAAGTTCAACCTGATCCCGTTTTTTGATTATACAGGGAGGCCGGATTATGCTGTAGCCAGTTTAAATAATGGGCGCTTTGCCATTTTAGTGGATGGGTCACCAACTGCCTTAATTGGACCAGGTAATATTACATTATTGTTAAGGGCGGCGGAAGATCGTCATACTCCATCTTACTATACAAATTTCGAATATTTCTTTCGCATTATCGGACTGGTGATATCAATATTCCTGCCAGGTTTTTATATAGCACTAATATCATTTCAATTAGACCAGCTCCCCTTCCCATTTTTGGCGACGATAACCGTATCTAGATTTGGGTTGCCTATATCACCTCAACAAGAGGCCTTCTTGATTTTGGGTTTATTTGAGTTGTTTCGAGAGGCAGGGATCACACTCCCCAAAGCAATCGGTCAATCACTGGCCGTTGTGGGTGGATTAATTATAGGGGATGCGGCAATTAGAGGCGGGATTACATCCCCGACGATGTTGGTGGTGGCAGGTACCACTGCGGTAGCCACCTATACATTAATCAATCAATCTTTAGGTGGAATTGTAAGCATGGCCAGGTTTTTTGTATTATTTCTCTCTTCTGTTTTAGGTTTATTCGGATTCTTTCTCGGCGTTTTCTCCATTGTCCTTTATTTATCAAGGCTGCAGATTTATGGTTTACCTTACTTAGCGCCTATATCACCACTATCCTTGAAAGATCTTCTAGGGGGCGGTGTCTTTGTGAAGCCATATCTCTTTAGAAAGAAACGAGCCGAAATGCTGAAAACCAAGGACAGAACAAAAGGAAATCGCTAATGAAAATGATCCTTAGATTTATACTATTCGTAATGAGCCTTGCTCTTTTAAGTGGCTGCTGGGATGCCAAGGATATTCAAGATATTCAATATATAAGTGCAATGGGAATAGATTATCAGAATGGGCAGTATGTCATTTATGTGCAGGTGACGTCTTTTGCCGGTGTGGCTAAACAAGAAGGATTGGAACCAAAACCAACACCAGTTTGGGTCGCCAAAGGGCGAGGGAAAACAATGAACGAGGCCATGAATGACATTTATAAAAGGTCAAACCAGTATATTTATTGGGCTCATGTTAAATTGATCATTTTCTCTGAAAGCTTACTAAAACATGGATTGGACAACGTAAACGATCCCATTTTAAGATTTCAGCAAATTAGGGAAACAACTTGGTTATATGGAACCGATGATTCCTTAGAAAAGATCCTCTTTGTCAATAGTTTATTCGGCTCTTCAGTGCAAACAAGCATTTTCAATCCGGATGATATTTATAAATTAAGATCCTTTGTCGAACCCATCCGGATCCAAAGATTTTATACACAAAATTATGAAACAGGAATGACAATAAAACTACCGAAGATTTCGTTAAAAACTGAGGTGTGGAAAGCAAAAGAAAAATCACAGAACACCGTAAAACTATCAGGGACCTATTTTATTAAAAATAATCAGCTAAAGGGGGAGATAGCAAATAAACATCTTGGGGGGATGAGATGGTTAACAAAATCAACGGTAAGGTCCCCAATTGGAATAAAAATCAACAAAAACAAAAATGTTCAAATATCTCTAATGAGGCCAAAATTCAATATAATGCCTATCTATGTAAAGGATACAGTCGAATTCGATATTTCAATTGAAGTAGAAGGTGCCGTAACGGATATGGAAGAAAACATCTCCTTACACCATCTTAAAGAAAAAATACAGGGGGCATTAGAGAAAGAAATTAGGGATACGTACAAATATGCTCTTGAAAAAAATATAGACATCTATAATTTGGAAGCAGTTATCTACAGAAAGGATTTGAAAAAATGGAAAGAAGTTTCTAAAGAGGATTTTAGCCTTAATGAAGGATCCATCCGTAATATTCAGGTGGATAGTGCTATTAATATAACAGGCGATTATAAATATGAGTACATGAATTGATACCTTCAAAAGTGGATTGCAGGCTGCCATGACAGAATCTTTCTTCAAACCCGTTTCCAATGATTATGATATGGCAGTCACTGTAAATGATATATTCAACAACTAACTATGTATGGATTTATTTTGACTTACACAACGATTAAAGGTAACTCGATTTTACTTTAATAGACCTAATCGAAATCCATAGACTACGACTTGTGTACGGTTCTTGGCTTTAAACTTTGTCATTAAACTGCTTACATAATCCCTTATAGTATGCTCGCTTAATTGCAATAATTCGGCCATCTTTTTATTGTTATACCCCTCCGCCAGCAAATTTAAAATCACGGATTCCCGTTCCGTCAATTGTTGATCGGTATAAATGGATACCTCATCATCCTTTCTTGATAAATATAAGCCTAACCGTTTTCCGACCTGTTCAAGTAATGTCAGTTCATCTTTTGAATAATCGAATTCCTCGCCTAATTGATCAAAGGTCAGCCAGCCGAAAACTTGCTGGTCATGAACAATCGGTACAAATATGACAGTTGAAAGATTAAACAACGTTATATGTTCCTTTTTAATATAATGATTGGGATTCTTTAAAAATACAGGCTTTTTTGAATTGAAAACAAAGGATTGCTTCAAGCTGAGTTGTCCTCTCATGCTTTGAACCTTAGGCAGCTCCAATCCAATGGTGCCGTAAAATTGATTGGACCAAGGAATATAAGCATAAAAAACACATCTTTTATAGTGAAAGAACTCTTCACATTTTTTTAGGATATGAGCAAAATCCTTAATTCCTGATGAGTTAATTAGAAGCTCATCTAATTGGTCCAATAGTTGCAGTCTTTTAAGTTCAGCATTTTCTTCGTGGGATTTTGAAAGTTGCATGGGTTCGACATCCATCCATTTGTTATAGCTATGGATGAGGTGAGAGAAAATGGATAATAAAAACATTAGAATGGAAATGGTATTGGCATGTTTCAGGTTGGCCATTAAGGTAACGATGGACTTTTCAAAGATCAATCGGAACATGCTGAAATGGTTCACATTTAAAATGGGCAACTGTGATTGAAGCCATGTTTCCAGATACTTATCGTATGTTTCATTTATGTCTACGATGTTTGGAGCGGATAAAAATAGTAGAAATGATTCCAGTAATGTTTGAATCATCTTACGTTCATTTTCTAATATAAGGGGCTCTAGATTCAAATAAATATTGATATTGTCTTCAATCTGTTTGTTATGACTTTTTATGAATAATATGAATTGCTGAAACGATATCTCTTCATAAGCATTAGCGGGCTGGGTCATACGAGTCTCTTCTCCTTAAACAAAATACCCCTATATAAGGGGGATACTTACCCTATTATTATACGGCATATTATAGGATAGTATTTCAAATTGCGAGGAGTAAAATAAAGGCATAGACAGACAATGAAGCTTTTTTTAGCGGCATTCCATTTAAAGTGGTGGACAATTGTTAAAGTTAGCTTTATTTACTTGTCTAGGGAGAACCTCTACTCAAGGAATCTGTTGCGTAGAAAATAAGAAAAGGGGTAATATGATGAGACTTGAAAACAAAGTGGCCATCATTACAGGCGGGGGTACAGGAATAGGGAAAGAAACAGCTTTGTTATTTGCTAGGGAGGGAGCAAAAATCGTCATCACTGATATAAACCAGGAATCCGGTGACCAAGCTGTGAAAGACATTCAGGCAATTGGCGGAGAGGCGCTATTCATCCGTCATGATGTCAGCAATGAAGAAGATTGGGAAAGGGTTGCAAAGGAAACGATTAATACTTTTGATAAGGTGGATGTTCTGTTCAACAATGCGGGTATTTATATCATTAAACCGGTTACGGAGATTGAACTGGAGGAATGGAATCGTCTCATGTCGATTAACGTGACCGGCGTATTCTTGGGAATGAAGCATATTATGCCACTGATGGCGAAACAAAATATAGGTTCAGTCATTAACGCTTCTTCCATTGCAGGCTTGATTGGCGCCCCTGGTCATGTTTTATACGGTGCAAGCAAGGGAGCGGTTCGGACAATGACTAAAGATGCTGCCATCGAGTATGCTTCAAAAGGGGTCCGTGTAAACTCGATTCATCCAGGATATATCGATACCGGGATGGCGGACTATGCATCTGAACAAACTGGCAGTACAAAAGATGAATTGGGTAAAGAATTCCCGTTGGGACATCTGGGCAGCGTCCAAAATGTGGCGAATACAGTGCTTTTCATTGCCTCGGACGAATCTTCCTATACGACGGGTACTGAATTTGTGATAGATGGCGGAGCGACTGCACGCTAAAAAAACTACATTTCTAACGGATATTAAAAACTAAAAACCAAGGAGTGTTTAGAGATGAGATTAGAAAATAAAGTGGCAATCGTAACAGGGGGAGCAAGCGGGATTGGAGCAAGCACGGCTCAATTATTTGCAGAAGAAGGAGCAAAGGTGGTCATTGCCGATTTTGCTGATCATGGACAGGCTGTGTCAGAAGAGTTAAATGGAAAAGGGTATGATACTCTTTTTGTTAAAACTGACGTGACGAATGAAAATGACGTAAAGAATATGATCGAAGAGACGGTTAACAAATATGGAAAACTGGATATCATGTTCGCAAACGCAGGAATTGCAAGAGACGGAAACATTCATGAGTTAAGCTACGAGCAATGGCAAAAAACGATTGATATTAATTTATCCGGTGTCTTCCTATCCGATAAATATGCGATAGAGCAAATGCAAAAACAATCTACTGGCGGCGCCATTGTCAATACAGGCTCCATCCATAGCCATGCAGGGAAACCGGGGGTAACAGCCTATTCTGCTGCGAAAGGCGGGGTCAAACTGTTAACACAAACGTTAGGTTCGACTTATGCGAAAGATGGCATTCGTGTCAATGCAGTTTGCCCTGGATATATAGATACACCACTTATTGCCGAAGCACAAGGTGAAATAAGACAAGGTTTGATCGATTTACATCCAATCGGCCGTTTAGGCAGGGCGGAAGAAGTGGCGAAAGCCGTTCTCTTCCTCGCAAGTGACGATGCATCATTTGTTACAGGTACAAGTCTTATTGTGGACGGCGGATATACCGCAGTATAAATTTTAAGGATTATTCGCTCGGTCTCTCAATCAGTCAAATTAGGTTTGAGGTGCCAATCAATAGAGCTTCTTCTGTAAGATGAGTGGTGTTCATACACCCAAATCATACTGGAGGGCTTTTTTTTTTACATATAAATGTATAAGGATTTAAAATGTAGATATAGTGATACATTCCGAAACCCTACCTTTTAGTTACATAATAATCTATCAATTTATATTTATTGTTATTTTTAGAAAATATTGAAAATTATAAATTTAAATGTTTTAATGTAACTATGCCTTTTATACTGGTTCGGACGACGTGATGTTAACACCACTAGTAAAATGGGGTAAATCTATTGTTTCATTAAAGAAAGGATGTGTCATTTTACTCCTGATTGACTTGTAAGTATTTGCCCTATCTATTCAGTATTTCCATCTGTCAGTTTGCCAAGTTAGTACTATGACGAAATGAAGTGGATTTAAAACCAAAAAAAGGGAGGGACTTTATTTTATGATAAAAATCGATCTTTTATTTAAAAATGCAAATGTGCTGACTCTAGATAACAGGAATCGCCGGGCTAGGTCAATTGCTGTAGCAGATGGGAAAATTGTCGGGATTTGGGATGAGTGTGAGCCACCTAAAAGTGCAGTGGAGATTACAGCAAGTACTGATATTGTAGATTTAAAGGGCTCCACCCTAATTCCAGGCTTTATCGATACTCATAACCATATTTTAATGTATGGATTAACGATGGGACAGGTGAACTGCGGTACACCGCCCAATCAATCCCTAAAAGATATTTTAGAGGTGATTGGTGCAAAAGCAAAAGACACTCCCGATGGCGAATGGGTAAAGGGATATGGCTATGATGATACGCTTTTGTATGAAAAGCGCCATGTTACACGGAGTGATTTAGATAAGGTTTCGCCAAATAATCCTGTAGTCATCACACACACTTCAGGGCACTTATCCGCAGTAAATTCGCTTGCCTTGCAATTCGCAGGTTTAACTGATGATGTTTCTGATCCCCAGGGCGGACATTATGGACGGGATGAGAACGGAAGACTTAATGGGGTAATTTATGAACCAGCGGCAATGGCACCAATAAATAATCACATACCGCAAATGACAATTGGGCAACAGGTTGACATGATAGGAAAGGCTTCAAAAGATTATGTCGCTCAAGGAATTACCACGAATACAGATGCTGCAGTTGGATTTAATAATTTGGAAGATTTAGAGGCTCATCTTAAAGCGGCTGAACAAAAAATTAATCCGATGCGAACGAGATTGATGATCATGCATCAGCAGCTTCGTGAAGGAGCGCCATTCGGGGGTTATTCTCCAGCTCAACTGGATCTGGAACTCAGGGAAAGGTCTGGGGGACGGGTTAAATTAGATAGCGCAAAAATGTTTCAGGACGGCTCCATACAAGGATTAACAGGAGCTTTACGTCTTCCATATTATCAAAATCAAGATGTATACGGAGATCTTATTCATCAGCAGGAAGCATTTAATGAAGAAGTCTTAGACCTGCACAGACGAGGATTTAGGATCACAACGCATGGAAACGGGGATCGTGCGATCGGCTCGATATTAGCGGCATATGAATTTGCTTTATCCAATAGCCCTCGTACAGGGCATCGCCATAGAATCGAACATGTCCAAACCGCGACCACCGAGGACATCATGAAGATGAGGGAACTTGATGTAGCCGGATCCTTCTTCATCAATCATGTATATTATTGGGGAGACAGGCATAAACAAATTTTCCTGGGTCCGGAGCGTGGAAGGCGTATAAGTCCGTTAGCTGAAGCTGTTGCACACAATTTATTGTTCACCCTGCATTCCGATTGTCCAATTACCCCAATCTCACCCCTATTTTCAGTATGGGCTGCAGTTAATAGAATAACGAGAGAAGGTCATGTTTTAGGCCCGGAACAGCGTATTGATGTAGAAACAGCTTTAAAGTCGATGACTATTTTTGGCGCAAAACTAAATTTTGATGAGTCACGATCAGGCAGCATAGAAATTGGAAAACAAGCAGACTTTACCATTCTCGAGACTGACCCTACAGCTGTTCATCCAGAAGAAATTAAGGACATAGCAATTCTGGCCACCTTCATAGATGGAAACCCAGTATATGGACAAGAAAAGGTAAAGACTACTTAATTTCTTACCGGAAATTTACTGCGTATAATCAAAAAAGGAAATCCTATATGTTTGACTTAAGAGAACCGATTATCTTTGAACCCGCATCCTCGACATTAGATACTCCATGATCTTGTTTCCTTAGAGTTTAAAGAATCGCGATGAAAATTAAAGCTAAACTAGGGGGCTATGCTAGTGAACAAATTAGCATTCGGTCAAAATCCAAAAATGATTTTGTTATTACTTTTTGCAGGTAATTTGTTCTCGGCACTGGATCGCTTTGTCATTAATTATGGGATTGTCCATATATCCGATGACCTCCAATTGAGCGCATCCTCCACAGGTCTGATATTAAGCGTCTTCTTTTTAGGATATGCGATAATGCAGATCCCCGGCGGCTGGATGGCCGATCGTTTCGGCGCTAGAATCGTTCTGATTGTCTCTGTCTTTAGTTTTACCATTTTTACCAGTCTGACAGGATTGGCATGGTCTTTTGTTTCGTTGCTGGTCATTCGTTTTATGTTCGGATTGGGGGAAGGAAGTTTCTTTCCTGCTGGGGCCAAAATGATAGCAGTGTCCATTGCGGAAGAAAAGCGATCCCGGGCAATGTCTTTGTTTCTTTCCGCACTCACTGTTGCAGGTGTCATTTCACCCATTCTAGCAGCCACTCTGCTTGTTAGTATCGGATGGAGGATGATGTTTGGCATTATTGGGATTTTCGGGTTTACGATTGGGTTGCTATATTTGTTCTTTTTAAAACCAAGAGTAGGGAGTCAGGGCCCGCGAGAAGTAGATTCCTTAACGGAAGTTCCTGTCAAAGGTTCTTTTATTAAGCTGTTTAAAACCCCCTTGGTCCTTAGTTTGATGGCTGCCTCGTTTGCATATGGTTTCATCAGCTGGGGAGTGATGTCATGGATGCCGACTTACTTGGTGCAGGAACGTGGCCTGAATTTAATTTCCATGGGTCTTTTACAGATGATCCCTGCAATAGCATCGGTGGCTTTCTATATTATCGCCGGTTATGTACTGGATAAAGTGAAAGTTGGTCGGGAAAAATGGATAGGGGGCTTTAGTGGATTAGGTCTAGCATTATTCGTGTATCTCATGTTTCATGCAGAAACGGTAACGGGAGTTATCATCTATCAATCCATTATACCTATATTTTCCGCAGCCTTATCCACTATCATTTTTAGTCTGCCGCTAAAGTATTTACCGGAAGCAATCGGAGGTTCTGCAGTGGGAGTGGTCAATTTAGGGATGCAAGTGGCTGGCTTCATCGCTCCTTTAACGATCGGTTTTGTCATAGACGCTTTCGATGGATCGTTTAATGGAGCTGTTTGGTTATTGGTTTCATTCGGAGTCGTTTGTTTTATCGCTTTTATGACCTTGAAATCGGGTAAGGAAAATTCCATATCAGAAAATCCACAAACAATTCCAGCTGTAAAATAGATTGCTATAAATGAAGGCAAAAGTGGGCGTTAGAATTTATAAAAGTTTGTTCGAAATGGTATATAGAGAGTGAAATAAGTCTGCCAGCTACTATCTTGAAAAGCCTGATGTTACTGAATTCAGTTAACAGGGCTTTTTATTTTTTATACGATATTATCAATATATTCATACAGTAAGGCCAGGGTATTTTTCATGATTAAAATATACAATTTTTCCATGTGCTGCAATTAATCTATTTGGAGTAGTGTTAAGACCTATATCCGGTGAAAGGAAAATGGATGTACTAGTGGAGTCCGAAGGAGGCACTGAAATCTAAGTTTTTATTAATGTATAACTTTGGTAAAATTAGTTTATAAAAATAATCAATGTTCTTAGGGAGGACACAAATGAAGGTAAAAAAAATACATCATGTAGCAATAATTTGTTCCGATTATGAAAAGTCAAAGAACTTCTATGTAAATATTTTAGGGTGTGATATCGAGAAGGAAACATATCGGTCAGAAAGGAAATCGTATAAATTGGATCTTATCGTCGGAGGGGAATATCAGCTGGAATTATTCTCATTTCCTGATAGCCCCCATCGTCCTAGTTATCCTGAAGCTAGAGGGCTTAGACATCTTGCTTTTGAAGTGGAAGATATTAATCAAGCGATTGAAGATTTAGAAAACGAAAACATTCCAGTCGAACCTATCCGTGTTGATGAGTTAACAGGAAAAAGGTTTACTTTTTTTTGTGATCCGGATGATTTGCCTCTAGAAATATATGAAAAGTAGGATGAGGTTACCTCTATTTTTTAAGTTGATTTCAAAGATGAATACGATGATTTAAAGAGGTTACTTATATCAATTAAACCATGAAGATTCCCTATGATATGTCGATACCATTAAGTTTGATCCACTTGTATTCCATATTTCGATGAGAGCTGAAATAATCACCGGCTATACTATCTGTAGATCGGTCATTTAAATATGTCAGGAGATAAAAAAATGAATGTTTACAAATTTACAGTGTTGATACTTTTAACGACATTTTTGATGGGTTCTTCTTTTGCAGTAGTTAAAATTGGTCTACCTTATTCATCTCCATTATTATTAGCAGCATTACGCTTCACACTTGCCGGACTCATAATGGCGATGATCGTAATCTTTTTAAAAAGACCGCATCCAAACTCTAAAGGGGATTGGATAAAAATGCTCATTATCGGAACTTTTCAAACAGCCGGAGTAATGGGGTGCATTTTCCTGAGTTTACGCACGATTACAGCAAGTGAATCCTCCATTCTTACATTCACGAACCCGTTGCTTGTTGTTGTTTTCGGTACGATCTTTTCACAAACACGCTATAAACTATATCAATGGATTGGTGTTTTATTAGGATTAGTCGGAGTAATTATAACGATGGGAGCGCAACTTGAATTTAAGGTTGGTATTCTTTTCGGCATTCTTTCTTCTGTTTTCTGGGCGATTTCCACATTATTGGCGAAAAAATGGGGAGCGATTTCCGATACATGGGTATTATCTGCCTATCAGATGCTTTTTGGCGGTTTACTGCTTTTACTTAGCAGCTTTATTCTTGAAAAACCATTTTTCATACTGAATGGCAATTCGTTGTTCATTTTATTATGGTTAAGTATCATGTCATCGATCGTGCAATTTGCTGTTTGGTATTACCTTTTACAAAAGAGTGATCCAGGTAAAACAAGTGCCTTTTTATTTTTGGCACCTTTCTTCGGTGTTTTATCAGGGTGGGCACTATTAGGTGAACCGATATACACTTCACTCTTAATTGGCGGACTGTTTATCATCATTGGCATCTATCTTGTAAATAGCAATTTCCAAAAGGAAAATAAATTAGTTAAAAGAGCTTTATAGTAATCGCATGGATTTAAGCCGCTAAAGACAGAAAATCCTTCATGATGAAAAAGAAAAGAGCCTTTTTCTTTTTCATCATGAAGGATTATTAAATTATACCTCTATACAAAAAACTTCTTTAAATCCTTCTTTCCCTTTAGGTGTTACTTTTACTGCGCGAATAGATGGAACACGGACTATCCAGCCTAAATCAAATAAATGTGTAAGGAGCCCATTCCCTAAAGCTCCGCCAAGATGATGGTGACGTTCACTCCAATCTAAACATGAGTGGGAAAATGAACGGCGTTTTCTTCTTAAAACAAGTAAATCGATGCCGAATTCAGAAAAAAAGTGATTTCCTTTGGGTGTAACTGTAAACTCTCTCTCTTCTTTTTTCAAATATCCGGCCTTCAACATCGATTCAGTTAATTGGACTCCCAGTTTTCCTGCCAAGTGATCATAGCAAGTTCTGGCTTCCTGAAGCATTTTAACTTGGCTTGATTGTTTTAACGACCGAACTTGAGGAGGTGGGGAAATGGCAAGAAACGATTCTAAAATATGCGCAATTTCTCCATTTGCTAGCTGATAGTAACGATGTCGTCCGTGTTTTTCAACTTTAACAAGGTTACCTTCCACTAATTTAGAAAGGTGAAAGCTGGCGGTTTGAGGTGTTATTACAGCCATCAATGCTAATTCACCTGCAGTATGAAAACGCCCATCCAGTAAACTTGCAAGTATTGTTGCACGTGACGTTTCTCCTAGGAGGGAGGCTATCTCCACCATATTTGGATTTATACTCACAATAATTACCAACCTTTCTAACGATATGTAGCTAAATTTTAGTTTAAATAAGCTGAATGCTATGTAATTAGCAATTAAAACATGTAAACTTATTTTTCTATTATACAGTACACTGCCTTAATGAAATTCGGTAATTCACGATTCCTGCTTTAATTAAATTTGAAAAAGAACCCTACAATAAAAGTGGATAGTGTTTATTTCGTATTTTTTCGGAGCATATATGCAGAAATGATAACGTGGCATTAAAGCAATGCATATGAAACAAGGATAACTTCACCAACATGTGAAGACTGCCCAAAATCATAAAATTCATCTATAAATTATTTAGATGCTAGTTAATCCTCACTCGAAGGAAATTAATGTTCTTTGCTTTTAGTGAACGTTTTTTAACATAACTTTTTTAAACGGTCAACTGTGGTTTTAATTTGGAAGCAGGAGAAGTGTTTATAGGCTAACTAGAAATAAGAATGAAATGGGAAAGGGTAAAGCCCAGGTGTCAAGGACATTACATTTTGAGTCGTTTCTACAAGGATTTTATTGATGAAATGAACGAGATAAATTGGGGGCATCCGTTAAATTGGGTGCTTTTTTTATTGGGGAGAAATTATGAAATCAGGAGAGGTTAAAAAGAAGACTGTATATGTATAGAAGAAAGACTGTTTATCCTTTGGATAAGCGTTTTTTAATGAAGTATATTCTTTGTAAACTAGGCATACATTCTTACATGTTCACTAACAGTAAACGTTCCTTAATAGTCCCTTTTGTCGAATTTAGTAGTCAAATAGGAGGGAATGAAGAGTATGAAAATATCAGACGTTGGATTTAAAGGTCAAGTTTTTGGATTTATAAAGTTCACTCCTTTTGTGGAAAGTTTTTTGTCTGGAGATTTATATATGAATAATTTCAAAAAGTATATTGATATAGAAAGTGCTTCAGGTGAAAAAGGTGTAGGAGACAAATTTGAAGCAGCTCATGTTTTTACGGAATTAACAATGAATTTCTTTACTCAAGATACCAATGAATTAATAATGTCGGGGCGGACTAAAAAAATGAATTTCAGAAAAAATATAAATAAAAAAAGACCATTATATTGTATGTTTGCAATTGTCGGCGATATGTTAAAAGTGGTTAAGGAGGATGAAAAATATTACTATACCAAATTTGATTTACCTAATGAACAAATCGATAAAATGATCAGGGAGTTCGGAGATAGCTTAATTTTTGTTACCCCATCGCAATTTATTGACAGAATTACTAGAACACTCAATGAAAAAGGTTATGCTTACAGAGGGGGTTTGGTAAAATATGATGATTATAACATCAATTCCTCAGCTAGGATGAGCTCTTATAAAAATCAAGGGACTGATATTTATTTTTGGAAAGATAAATACTTTGAAAATCAATATGAATATCGCATAGTTCTCACAGATCAAGAAGTTGATGAAGCCTTAATTGTGAACATAGGTGATATTTCAGACATTAGTACTATTTTTAATGCAAATGAATTTTTCAGTGATAAATTTGAAATAAGATTACGAAAGAAAGGAAATCTAAGCATCCATTAAATTGGGTGCTTTTTATTTGCAGGAGGGATAAAGAAAATATTGAGCTCTTTAAAGAATTAAATAGAAGAGTAAAATTAACCGGAAATTATAGGGTTATCACTTGATATTCAAAAGCCCAGCATGATTTTGCTACGTAGCTCCATATTTATATTTATAAAACCTACCCGTGGTAAAGACCTAATTATCTTCTGAATCTGGAATATTTATAAACCACACAGTTCAAACCAATACTAGTGAATGTAAATGTGTTTATCATAATTCTTGTTATAGTAATTATTAAAAAAAGAGAGCGCCGTTCAATAGAGTACAAAATTCAGCAAAACCACTCTGAATATGACGACTTTCTTCTATATTATTTGTAGGGAAAGTAAGTATTTAATGCCGACCTTATGGCTTTTATTTTTAACAGCAAATTACTGGAAATCTGATGTGAATTCGTGTAATCTACAAAAGTATGTTTTTTTCCAAATCGTAAAGGGGGACCATAATTGAGTTCAACAAATCGTAAACAGACAACAATTGTTGCTCTTTTGCTTGCGGGTACATTCATTGCGATCTTGAATCAAACATTAATGATTACCGCCATTCCTCCTGTAATGGAGGAGATGAATGTTACGGCAAATAGTGCACAGTGGCTAACAACCGTTTTTATGCTGGTTAATGGGATCATGATCCCTGTTAGCGCGTTTTTACTGGAGCGCTTTACCACCAGACAGCTTTTCCTTTCCGCGATGGGGATTTTTGCTATTGGTACGTTGGTAGCGGGGCTAGCTCCAAATTTTGGTATGCTGCTGCTAGGAAGGATGATCCAGTCGAGCGGAGCCGGAATTATGCTCCCGTTAATGCAAACAGTCTTCCTAATGATTTTCCCTGTTCATAAACGGGGTGCAGCCATGGGACTGGTCGGGCTGGTCATTTCCTTCGCGCCGGCTATTGGTCCCGCTTTGTCGGGCTGGGTTACGGAGACCTACTCATGGAGGGTGTTATTCTTTATCATTCTTCCAATTGCTATTATTGATATCATAGTTGCGTTCTTCGCTTTAAAAAATGTAACAGAAGTTACACGGCCAAAAGTGGATGTGCTTTCGATTGTTTTATCTTCTGTAGGTTTCGGTGGATTATTGTATGGATTTACAGCGGCTGGTAATTATGGCTGGTCAGACGAGAGTACCATCATATCCCTAGGAATTGGAACAATTTCACTTGTTTGGTTTATCAAAAGGCAATTGCGACTGAAACATCCAATGCTGGAGTTCCGTGTGTTCACGTATTCATTATTCCCGATTGCTATTATTATAGGAGCCATTACCTTTATGGGTCTGATTGGTGCCGAAACGCTCATCCCGCTATTTATGCAAAACATGCGAGGATTTACTGCGTTTGAAGCTGGATTAGCCATACTTCCTGGAGCACTTATTACCGGAATAATGTCACCGTTCATTGGACGTATTTTTGACCGGATTGGGGCCAGGTGGCTGGTTATTGGCGGATTACTCCTCATAACCGCTTCCTCCTTTACTTTTATGGATGTTGGTCCTTCGACAAGTTTTACATTTATTATGGTAATGTACAGTATTCGGATGTTCGGATTAGCCATGGTTATGATGCCTGTTTCAACGGCCGCCTTAAACCAGCTGCCTAAACGGTTAATCGCCCATGGTGCAGCAATGGATAATACGATGAAAATGATTGCCGCATCTGTAGGTACTGCAATACTTGTTACTGTGATGACATCAGCTACCGAAAATGCTCAGCAGCGTCCCGAGATAGTACATCCTGATATGTATGGCGCGCAAATCTCATTTATTGTCATCGCTGTACTTTCATTAATTAGCTTCCTCATTTCTTTTAAAATAAAGGATAAAAAATCAGCAGGAAAAGAGTTCGGGGAGAAGAATTAAATATTTGAATATGAGTTTTTTAAACTAAATATTAGAACTCCATTTTTTAACTTGTTATGAACATTTTCCAACGCCGCCCCTGGTGGCTTTCCCTCCCAGGCCCTATCATTCCTTCGTCATGCCTACCTAAGGGATTCTAAAAAAGAGGGAGAACAAGTCATTCAGATGATTTGTTCTCCCTCTTTTATTTTTTTCTTTCTTTATAAAAAAAGTAAACATACATGAATTAGATGTAGGTGTGGAATTATCTTTTATTAAATCTGGACTATTTTTCAAATCCTTAATCTTTTAACCATTTTCGAAACTGGATCTTTTAAGAGCGCGCCAAAAATCACAAAAACCCCTCTGAATATGAAGATTTTCTTCTATTATATACTACTCCCCAAACCACAAATGAAGCGCATGGCGTTCTTTTTCAAAAACTTTCTCCAAATATATCTCTGAAGTGGAAAGCTGCTCATGGCCCAGACTCTTCATAATCTGATAGACTTCCACTCCATTTAAGTGAGAAATGATGGCAAAAGCATCCCTAAAGGTATGAAGACCTAAATAAATCCTACATTTATTTATATGAGATATAATTAGTATGAAATTAGATTCTGAAAATTATAACAATATTTTATAATTCAAATGTTAAATCTTAATGATTGTATAAGAGAAATTTATAAATACTTATTTAAGACAACATTATATATTTTGATAGATATAGGAAATAAATAGTTAGTCATGAAATAGAAAGACATATAACAATAAAAGATAAAAGGTGAAGAGACAAATGATGAATAAACTAAACCATTAAAAAAACACGCAGACTGCATCTGATGAAATGGGGGAAACGGTTTATGTTCTCCAAACATGTACGGAAGAAGAAGACCCAGAGAGTTTTTACTACTTTAAACAATTTGAAAAAAAAGAAGGCGAGATTTTGGAAGTGATCGAACAGACACGTCTCCAATATCGGGTAAAATTTGGCCAAGCGGAAGCAGTCTTGTATCATGAGGAATTGAAGAATGGGAAACAACGGGATGTTCCAATAACAGGAACGGATAATCAAGAAGGATGGGAGGGGGACAAAGTGGAATGGTATACACAAAAAGAAGTAGCTGATTTATTAGGAGTTTCCAAGGCAACTGTCTACCATTATGGAAAGCAGAAGAAAATCATAAAAATTCAGGATCCACATCGATTACATAAAGAGGCCCGTTATGAAAAAGCGGAAGTGGATCGACTAGTCTATGAAAAACAATCTTTCCCTACTGGTATGAGTCCCAATGATGTTGCAAAGAAATTGGGATTATCTGTTCAAAGTGTTTATAAATATATACAAGATGGTTCAATAAAAGCTGAGGCTGTCCCTTATGGTGATGAGAGGACGATCTATGTCATATCAGAAACAGCATATGAGGAAGCCGCCGGATTACTGAAACCATCTGAATCCCAACGCCCAAAACGATTTGAGTATTATTATCCTAGTCACGGTATTGTCTTATTTCAGAAATTTCATTCAAGCAAGGTTGCTGAAGCACGTGTTATACGGAACAAGGACAATGAATGGGGTTTTTACTTACCCAATATTCAAAAATGGTTGCCATTTGAAGAAGGAATAAGGGAGTATCAGTTAAAGTCGGTCTATTCCATTCATCAATCCACTTTTGAGTATAAAGGCTATGTAGAGCTAGAAATTCCGAAGGATGCCGTTGTCTTTTATCCTTTCGTGGACTATTTATATGAAACATGGGGAATGGAAAACATACGATTGAGGGAACAGGATCACACGATCCTACTCTTCATCCGAGCAGGAGAAAGACCCTTAACGACAAAGAGTTTCTTTGCAGCTGATATTCTGCCATATTTAATAAAAGGAGACATCTACAATGAAGAGGGTCACCTGATTTTTCGAAGTTCCTATCGAAAAACTAGTTTGGAATTACCTATTGATCTATTAGAAAGTATGACAGAGTTAGCTGAACAAGAAGGAATCAGTTTGAGTAAGTGGGTGGAGCAAAAATTATCATCACTACTAAAGTGATATTAATGAAGAAAGGAGTTTTTTGCTTCATTTAAATACATATATATTATCGAAACTTAGGGTTTTTGTAAATAATGAAAGCGAGATGTATTCATACAAGATTTTAAAACTAGCGCTTAAAAATGAACACATGGAAAACGCTCTACAACAAAACGAATGAACCATTATCCATGAAATAAAAGTTAATTTGGTTGTAGAGTGATTCTCTGCATAGCTTTTCAAAAAAAGTATTGATTGTAACTCTTAGTTAGCTCCAGGTTGCTTTTTCTAGGCATCGACAATGAGTATTAATCTTTTGTTAACTAGTAAAATATTATTTTTTAGTTATTGTAATGTTTATTCGAATTCCCCTTTTAGAAAGGTGGTTTTTTCGTGTATTTAAGATTATATCTATGATGCTTTTTTAGTATTCTTAGCTAAGACAATTTACCAATTCTATGGAGTTTCTAATTGACCATAAAAAATACAAATCCTAAAAAGAAAAATTGTTGCTAATAACTTTTCTCCTTAAAGAAAACCGTAAGGAAATTTCACTATTTTTCTTAAAGAAATGACTTTATTTTGAGTCCTACCTTTTTTCATGATAGGAAATGCAGTTTGTAAGCAATTTTTTACAATTTACACTTATTTGACGATCACATGAAAGAGGAGTGAATATGTAATTTCAAATGTATAATATAGTTATTTGATATAGGATATAGGACACAACCGAAAGTACATGGATAAATAATCTTACATAGTTATAAACTGTTTTGATGTAAAAGTTTATTCAGAGTAGAATTAACTTGCTCCTTATAATCAGTAAATAATGTTTTTGTTTCCGTAATAAATTCTTTTCTAGATAGGTTCTTAGTTTTATTATCATTAATATTTATTAAAATTCTTTTGGCCTCAGTATATAATGTCTGATCAGACCTAGCTGCATTGGGTAGGATGTATCTAACTAATGTGTCTTCCGCAGAATCGATATCGTCTTCCATAACTATAGTATCTATTTCAGATAAAACACTTGTAAGATATTGTATTTTTTTTGTTTCCATTTCGTCAATTATAGTTTGTTGACGCGATTCTATAAACTCTGTCAGTTTAAACTTAATTGAATCAATATCTCTTTGAGCTGCAGTGAAAATTTGTTGGTGCAAGTCTTTCATATTAAGTTTCTTGGGTCCTTTGATAGATAACTTCTTTAAAATATAATAAAGTAAATGATAATAAACTTTTTCGTAGTCATTTTCACAATTACCAAACCCATGGTCTTCAAGAGTTTTAGTAATTGCTTTTCCACTTTCATCAAAATCAACTTCATCAATTCTTAACGAAAATTTTTTTATAACCTTTCCAAAGTCTACCTCAGTAACGTTTTTTAAATAGTCATGTACTTGTCCCCATTTTTCACTTTCACATTCATTCTTCTCCTTCAATTTTTCTTTCAATATAAGAAGTATCTCTTTTATTGCTGATTTTTCATTTGAAAGTGAAAGTTTATTGTTATATATATTTTTCCATACTTCTAAGCCTTTGGTAGAATCATGTTTACTTACCTGAAACCGGGATCCTCTTTCCGTTCCTATATGTGCATTTGTACAAAAAACAAAAGATAGGTGTTCAATTGTGAATGAATTTGCCTTTAAATGGTAAATGAAATTTAATATTGCTTCAAACACTTCTTTATTTCTTAAAGTAATGCTTCCATCAATATGTTTAATCTGTATTAGTTCTCTTTTTTTTGAGGGGAAAGTGATTATATCTAAATCTTCTCCATGTTCTAAATCTATAGATTGGTCATCTTTTAATTTAATCCAATCTAAAATTGATATATTTGCTTGATAAAAGTATCCTCTAATGGTAGCCCAAGCATCTCTCTCTAACCTATCGACAATAAACAATTACATCAACAACCTTTCAACATAATATTCGAATATCTCACGTTTCGTGTTCTTTAGTTCTTTAACATTACTAAAATAAAAACGTTATGTGAAGACTAATTAGCTTTTGGCTACAATCATTCCCCTGTTATTGCAAATGAACATGTTAATTATAAAATATTTTTGTTAGAAAGCCAGTTAGTTTTAATCCCGCTATCTCTTGTTAGGGAATATATGTTGAATGCCTAACGCATATACTTTACATTTATCCAAACCTATTGTTATCTGCATTTGTTACGTTGCAAAATGATCAGGAAAAAGTTAATGGCGGTGCATCTTGCGTAGACATTAAATTGGTAGATAAAAATAACAAAAATATTAGTTTATCTGTTAATGAAGAAACCCTAAATGATTTTTATTGTATGATAATGAAAATAAAGTCGTTAAATGACTATTTAACATAAAGAATACCCAATATGATTATAGGAGAGATTTAAGTAATCTTCATATGTTGATTTTGAAAACCACTAGGTTTTTTCTTGACCCAACTCATTTCCCAACTTAGGGTTTTTGTATAAATAATGAATGGGAGATGTATTCATACAAGATGTTAGCACTAAGCGTTCAATAATGAACACATAAAAAAGGCTCTACAAGAAAATGAATGAACCATTATCCATAAAATAAAAGTTAATTTGGTTGTAGAGTAATTCTCTGCAAAGCTTTTCAAAAAAGCAAAAACAATATTATTGTAGATGTGGTAAAATCTACATATATAGTTTTTCCTAATTTAAAATCATTCAGAGTGTTTAAGTAAATAGTGTGGAGGTATAGATTTGATTAAGGTAAAAATGGAAAAACCCAATTATGATATAACAGATATTCGGAAAAATATAATGATGGATAAATCATTTCAATTGCCAAAAAACGTGATGGCTGAAAGAAAAAAAAATATCTTTAAGAGTTTTAATTACAAATGTGCATACTGTGAATCTAAATTAGATTTCGGCTCTGACATTGATAATTATCGCCCAAAGAGTGGTGCCAGAAATTCTGACGGGACGGTTTCAAAAGAACATTATTGGTGGCTTAAATTTGAATGGGATAACTTACTACCGGTTTGTATAGAATGTAACGCAAATAAAAGTAACCGTTTTCCAGTGTTATCAAAGAGGGTAGATCCTGGAACATTTGAATATAAAGAACTAGCAAATGAATTACCATCTTTATTTCACCCATACTATGATGATTCAGAAAAATATTTGTTATATAGTGAAGATGGGTACATTTACTCAGATAACCAACGAGCCCTAATAACAATTGAAACTCTAAATTTAAATAGAATTAGTTTGGTTGATCAAAGAAGAAAAGAATACAGGATGCTACATGCGAAATGGACTATGCTAGTAGATTGTTATTCCAGAACATTAAACAAAAATAGTATTGAAAATACACTACTTTTAGAGAAGATGATTCTGGAAATAAAGTCAAAATTAGAAGAGAAAGAAGAATTTTGTGGTCTAAAAAGACAATTTATAAGATTATGGATGCGTGCAATTCCTTCACTAAAGGAATTATTAGTTACAAGAGTACCATTTTTTAATTCTTTTTACAATAAATTTCCAGAAATTATAATGAGCGAGAATATCACAGAACTAAAATCTTTTCGTGATTGGGAAAGAGCAAAAGATAATTATGATATAAAAAAACAAGGTGATCGTAAAAAGTATTTCAGTAAAAGGCGACATATTGAAAGAGTAGTAATTAGTAATTTCAAAACAATTAAAAAGTTGGATATAGTTATAACTCTTGGGAAAAGTAATAAATATTCCGCACCTTGGTTAATGCTCCTCGGAGAAAATGGTACAGGTAAGTCAACAGTTTTACATGCAATTGCTTTAACCCTAATGGACAAGGAATCACGTGAAAGATATGTTAAAAATGCTGCTAGTCTATTAAAAGCTGGAACTGAAGAAGGTTTTGTTTCAGTATACTTAAGCGGGAGTTATGAACCTATTACTATTAATTTCTGCAAAGATAGAAAGGATTTCTTTGGAGATAATAACAGTGCTCAAAGAGTAATAATATTGGGTTATGGCTCTACTAGGTTATTACCAAAACGAACATCACGAAAAAAAGATCATTTCGGTGTATTACGTGTGGATAACTTGTTCAATCCTCTGTATTTTTTAGTTAACGCAAGTAAGCAATTATTTCAGTTAGAACATAATGAATTTCAAGACTTTATTCCTGTTCTAAAATCATTGTTATTATTAAAGGATGTTTCTATAGAAAAAGATCAAAAACTTACAAATAAGATAATCCTTAACTATAATAATAAGTATAAAGTTGCATTCGATGAATTAAGTGATGGCTATCGCTCAATGATAGCTTTAGCAGTTGATATAATAATGGCATTACGTTATTTAAATTGGAATCCTGATGATGGTGAAGCTATTGTATTAATCGATGAATTAGATGCGCATCTTCATCCTCAATGGATACTTCAGATAGTTACACGAATGCGTAAAACGTTTCCTAACATTCAGTTCATTGTTACTAGTCATGACCCTCTATGTTTACGTGGATTGGAACAGGATGAGATTGTAGTTTTACAAAAAGATAACGAGGATGAAGTATTCATTGAAAGAGAACTCCCACCACAAGAGTTTCTTGAGGTTGACCGCCTATTGAAATCGCAGTTTTTTGGATTAAATGACACACTCGATCCTGACGTAAATGCTGGTTTTAAAGAATATTATAGGCTATTAGGTCTAATTAATAGGAATCGTGTAGAAGAGGAGCAATTGAAAGTTCTTAAGAAGAAGCTTATAACTAATGATTATTTAGGAAAAACCCCTAGAGAACAAATGATGTATGAAGTTATAGATGAATATATGGCGAAAACACAATCTAATCCTATAAAAAGTCTTGTAAATTTAAAAAATGAAACAAAGAGAAAATTACTTGAAATTATTACTTCGGTGGAAGGAGGACAGGGTCCTTCAGATGATTCACATTAAAAGATCCATTACACCAGATTGTTTATTAGAAAATGGTATTTCAGATGGTTCACTTGAGACGGAAAGGGCAATATATCATTATACTAGTGGGAAGACTGAGGATTTCAATTTCGAAACATATAAAAAAGTTAAAACAGAACTAAAGACAATGTTTTCTGGTAAATGTGCTTACTGTGAAAGTAAGATTGAGCATGTGCAGTACATGCATGTAGAGCATTACAGACCAAAGGGGTATATTCAAGGAGAACCAAAAGGGTCGCCAGGTTACTTTTGGCTTGGCAATAAATGGGAGAACCTACTTTTAGCATGTGAAATTTGTAATGGACAGGGATTTAAAGGCAATCATTTTCCATTAAAAGATTCTAAAAAACGAGTTAAAGACCCTGCAGGAAATATCTACCAAGAGGAACCTCTTCTTATTAATCCATGTGAAGAAGAACATCCTGAGGACCATATTATTTTTAAAGAGGATGGAGATATAAAAGGAGTTAGTTTAATAGGGTTACATTCCATAAAGCATTATGGATTATATCGTGAAGATTTGAGGAAGGAAAGAGCAAGGCATATGCATGAATTAAATATTTTTTTAATAGCTTTAGCAGGCCTGATTGAAAGCTATGATAAAAACAAGAGCTCATTAGCAGAAGAAGGAATAAGGGAGATAATAAAAACATTTAAGTTAAAAAAAGATAATGAAGCTCAGTTTGCCGGTTTGTCAAGACAGTATCTTCATGAAAAGGTATATGATTTATTATAAAACATGGTTATTTTATCTAAATGTATTCAGTATAAAATAGCTTTATAGAAATGGTGTAATTAAGTAATCATATTGACTTACATTACTCCATTTTTATAAAAAAATTAGAAACAATAGCCTTAGTATGCAAAGGACAAAGATTCTACTAGTAAGAGAGTGTAATGATCCTAATTATCTCAGTTAAATCAAATTTTAGAGGTGGAGAATTTAAAAAGATTATGGATGTTTATTTCTCTAAAACAGTACAGATGAAGTTTTTCCGATTGGTTTAGTTTTAGGGGAAATACACAAAAACAGGAACCCCTTTTTGAAAGGATAATCATAATCTGTATCAAAAACTGAGAATTACCGAAATGGTAAACTTAAAATATTACCTATATAGAAGAATAACTCTCGGAAGAAAAAGGGAGTACTCAAAAAGGATTTGATTTTTGGTCGAAGAAAGATTAAAGGTATTTGAAAATCAAAATAGTTTGTCTGTCGTCAGATTAAGAGACGACCAGTGTTAACTCTTATAAGTTATTTTTGTTATTCAACAAAAGGGCGCGTTTGTGTAATAAGCACAATAGCGTTGTAAGGTGAAGATTAGTGAGATGCTAACTTTTTGCTAACTTTCAGTTTTTGAAACAACTTTACTTCACCAATTAGAGGAGACCTTTCGTAAGTTCACTGAACTTATGGGAGGTCTTTTCTTCGATATTTTTTGTCATATGAGCGTAAATGTTCATCGTCTTGTTTATATCTGAATGCCCTAATCTTTCTTGAATCTCCTTTACGCCTGCCCCAGATTTAATGAGAAGGGATGTATGAGTATGTCTAAAGCTGTGGGGGGTAATATGTTTGTCTACATCCAAATGAGGCATCAGAAAAATTTATAGCTTTGGAAGTTGGGAAACAACAAATAGTAAACCTTGCAAGAATTCTTTATTATACTCCTGATGAAAATATAGTTATTAAAGAATTGATTAGAATTGATCCAGACTTTTTATTATTAGCACAAGAAATGTTACGACCCAGACGGTAAAAGGCTGTAAATAATGTTCGCAGCATGAGGGATACATATGCTGTATGTACCCTCATGCTAGTAATACTATTACAAACCTTGCCAACTAATCAAAGGGTACCCACAATGTGAGACCCCTTTCCCCAACAATAAATAGAGTTGTCACACCGTTATAGTGGATGATTATTCTATAATTAAGAGATTCGATAAAAGGGGTTTCTTACCAACCGGATTTAGCTAATTCTATGAATTATTTAAAATAGTTAAAAAATTATAATTTAGAAGTAATCTTAAATGATGAATCCGTTTTTAAAGTAGAAATACCAAAAATATATGAGAATTCAGTTTCTATACCTATTATTTCAACTACTAATGAGTAGGAAGGCGATATTTATTGTATTATTTCGAACTCAGATAAAATAAACCTTTACAAAAAGTTCAAGAGAGAAGAGATACATTACTTTAAAGATGAAATACTAGGATAGGCAGTTTAATAGGTTCTTTCTAACAATCGTGTTATCGAAGTTATGATTGCACAATTTGAATGGAGATAGGTGTGTCCAATTGACCGCTCCTCCTACTTATTTCCAAATCTCATATGCGTCCTAAAAGAGAATTTGAAGGCAAAAGTCTGACGTTATAATCCTGAATTGTTAAAAGAAACAGATATAAAAGTTTGTATCATATAAGAAAGTCACTTAAAGTTCCCTATGAAAAAGCTTATTAATAGTACAAGAGGGTATAGCAGGAATAGTTCATCAAATTCTAATTCATAAGTTATACGGTAAATATGGTGATTCTGTAAATCATATAATTCCAAGGTAAAAGGGGGAATTTCAAGTTTTAAAAATTGTGTTTGTGCATGTAAAAGGTGTAACAGTATAAAATCTAATTTAACTCTTGATGAATTTTATCATTATAATGAACCAGCAAATGGAAAAATAAATATTCAAGAGTTGTTTCAATTACAATTTATAACAAGAATAGTAAGTTTAGCAAAAAATATGTTGATTATAATCAATGCTTATCTCCAAGTGAGGTTGGAAACATTAAAGCATGGATAGCAGACTTCGCTGTAAGCTTTCAAGGGTTGAAAAATAACATATTACATGTTTGTGATGGAGCAACAGGAAGCATGCACTAGCTTGTTATATAAAACCAATAATCTCATAAACATTATATTTTTTAGAACTTGGGAGAAAAGTCTCTCTTTTGTTAGTTTTATATTGACGAAAAGAAAAAGCAGATTGTATATACGGTACATTAAACCAGGTTCAAAAGATTAAGAACTATCTAATATCTCTCCTGCTAAATTATTTAAATTAAACACCAAAAATATTATAAGGGTGTGTTACAAATGACAAATTTTGCAATTAGGATTCCGAGTGCTATAAATAAAGTTATAAATAATTACCTTCATTTCTTTGGTAAAGAATATGGCTATGTTTATTCTAATGTTTTATTTAGAGATGGGACAACTTTTGTAAATGTAGATCATTATGGAAGAGTAGTTGTGCGTCAAGAAGAAGCCATTGAAAATGATAATGAAACTTATAGTTTACCATCTGAGTTACCTGTTGATGGAAAAGAAGTCAAGTATGCGTATTCCATAGTCTCTTCGCATAGAGCAGAGTGGGGGTTAATATATTTAAAGTTTTATGATAATACATCTATTTTATTTCAAATGTGGGGTGACCAAGAAGAATTACCTAAAGAAGAATATTATTTAGATGTTGATCATAATGAAGTACTCTTTGTGGATCTAGTTCTTGGTGTTTATGGAATGGAAATAGTGAACCAGAACCTTTTGGACATAACGGTAGAACTGACTCTCGGTGATAATACTATTGTTCGAGTTATTATACCAACTGATAGTGAAGCAAATATAAAGGAAATTACAATTAATTCTATAAGTATTGTTGAAAAAGGACATACTTTTAATCTTATTGAGAATGATATAAGTTTTAAAAACTTTGAACATTGGATTCAAGACGAATTAAATTATCTTGTAAAAAAAATAAGATCTTAAGCGTTTTTCCGATAATTATTCCTAATATAGAGCCGATATACAATATTATAGAGAAGCAAAAGAAAAAGCAATAGAAATAAAAAATTCGATCATCTATACTGATTGTTCCATTGGTGAAGCTTATATCTATTTATTAGAAAAGGATGAGCGGACTGTTATTAAACTGTATGAAGAAGTATTGAAGATTCTTCAAAATACGAAATCAGTAGAATTGAACATTAACACTTTACCGGTCCTTCTTGACTTAATGAAAAAACAGGAGATGTGGTCTGACGTACTAAATATTCTTGAAACCTGGAGAAGTAATTTCTCAGAATGGGGGAAAACTCTTACGTAACATGGTGTGAGCAAAAATATCAAGAATATTTAAAAAAATCTTACGTAGATTTTATGAAAAAGAAAAAAGGAAGAAATGATTTATGTTATTGTGGAAGTAGGATAAAATTTAAAAGATGCCAGGGAAAAATTATTTAATATCTTGCCTTAATATGAGGGGATTTGATTTGATGAGTTATCGCCCAAAACCAATAGACACTAGTAAAGTTACTTTATCGGAGGAAATACTAGAATTAACAGAACATTTAGCAGAACATACACATGATATTTGGGCTCAGCAAAGAATGGATCAAGGCTGGACTTATGGTGAAAAAAGAGATGACGATAAAAAGCTTCACCCGTGCTTAATACCATATGAAGAACTGCCGGAGAATGAAAAGAACTATGACCGAAATACTTCATTAGAAACATTAAAAGCAATATTAGCTCTGGGATATCGGTTTGTAAAATAATTTGATTATATAAATTCCCCCTTGGAATAAAAGAGTTTTGGTTTCTCCGCTACTCTTGATTCAAAGGGGGGGTATTGTATTTTAATTGGCTCTATCCCCTTAATTTATAGCAAAGTGATCATGCATATCAAATAGGATTGGTAGTCGAATCATTCTGAAATTATCCTCTATTTCCATCCTAATCTCAAAATCAATATGAGGATATTGGATCACTTCTTCGTAGAATTCCAGTAATTCCATTGATTGGCCAGCTTTAATTTTTGCAATTATAAACTGTTTATCGGCTAGCAAATCTTTTAAGGTCGTCCAATCTTCATTTTGAAGGAGATGCTGATGGAAGTGAGCTACCTGATAGTCTAGTAATTCTTTTGTTCCTTCAAGATATTGTTTTTTACAATGCTCCATAAGTTTCTGTTGGCCATTTTTTTCAACAATCCAATAAGGGTAACTCCACTTTTTATCAATCAGCCAGTCCTTGATACTTTTATGAAATGGCTCGATGGTGTCTTCGTTTGAATAGAATAAGCTACCAATTCCCTCCAAAATCTCTGCTTCTTGATACTTATCCCAGTTAAGTATTATTCTTGGAATCTCAATAGGAAGCGGACCCAGTGCAGCCATGACTAATTCAAGGAGTGGGCGGTAATCTCTGTTGTAAACAACTTTGTCTGGAAATTGCCGCTCAAAGAAATTTAAGTAAATCATCTTTAAGCCAGTCGGAAAAGTATCAAGATTGTCTAAATGAAGGTTCCCATTCTTTAGTTCCTTTATTACTTCCGTTATGTAAAGGAATACTCCTTCACTTTTCTCGATTAATTTAGCGATTTGGGTTTCATTATACTGGAGTCCATTCATCTCTAAATTTTTCTTTAAATAGGATTCAATATCGTTAATATTGTTTGTATCCATTGTATCTAATACAAAAGGCTTAAGGTTGCCTAGACGACGAACAATATCCGTTTCTGGTCGACTGGTAATAACAAGCCCTAACCAATTTGGGATTTTATCAAATTCTTGTCCAATCACATGCAACAATTCAGAGATTTCCTTAGCTTCATCAAGTGCATCAAGAATTAATACACAACGTTGCTTTTGAGGGGCAATGTTGTTCAAAGGCTCTATAAACAGATAGTTGAAAAGTCCGACAGTATTTTTTTCGGCAATACTGTCTTGCCTTAAGTTTGGAATACTCTGGAGTTCCTCCATATACTCCGGTATCTGGGTGGCTAAGTAATAGGCTAACGAACATAGGGCACGTTTGGGATTCCTGCGGTCGCTGTCATTATGCTTGAAAAAGTGAACTCCGACAACGCTTTTCGATTCTAGAGATAATTTTGCAGAAAACGCTGATTTACCTACACCCGCCTGTCCTTTTACCCAAAAGACGCGAGACTCATTTTGGTTTTCCAACCAATCCTGGAATTGATTGTACAGCCAATCGCGCCCTATAAATCCTTCCATATGCCTACCGATTTCACCCTTATCGTCCATGGCAGCTAGAATGTCTCTTAAATGTGTAAGTTCACCTTCGAAGCCTAGTTTATAATTTCCATTTAACACTTTGCAGAGCTCTTCAAAGCCTTTTTGGTATTGCTCTTTCTGCTGATAACTTTGTAAATCCAGCCATTGAATTCGTGCAATTGGAAGAGGGGGTTGAATTTGCTGGACCATAATTGGCACAATATCTTTCCCTTGAAATCTTGCATAGCTGATTTCGTCTAAACAAACACCATCTGGTCGTCGCATTGAATGAGGTGTCATTAAGACAATAATCCAGTGAGATTGACCAATCCCCTTTTCGATGGAATGGTCCCAATAATTCTGCACTTTTATTCTTTTTCCATCAATCCAAACATTAAAACCGACTTTTTCTAAATCCACACTTAACTGTTCTGCTAAACATGCATGCTCATCATGTCCATAGCTTATAAACACATTTTTCATTTTACTTCCCCCAAGAACCGTTCTTTCTTATTCTTTTATTAAATCTTTTCCTTGTGAATTGTAGAAAATTTTTAAATATCTAATGTTGTCTCGATTAAATTTCTTATAATCCTCAGAAAGCTCATCCCATGGGATTAGAACCTTATGTAATTTTAAGTTTTCTAGTTCATGTTTAGGTAAAGGGTTGTCTATTGCTGTGACTTTCCATCCTCTTAAGAAATGAAAATCCTTCCATCGTTCATGCTCTACGATTGCTAGTGAATCAGGCTTGATATATGTCTCGATATACTCAGCAAACCCAGCATCATCAAGGATTTCATTTTGATGTCTAGGGTCTTGTTTTGGTACAGATTTTAGGCCTAATAACATCAACTTTGTATCATTATGGAGCATTTGGTATCGGTTTGACTCCTGTTTAAATGCATTAAGTTCTTCCCAATCCTTGTCCCATTGAGTTCTTTTCCCTTCATCTTCTTTTCTTTTCAGATATTTGTTATGGGCTTCTTTTGCTAATTTCTTAAGTCCTTCATTTAAAACATAATCACTATTTAAGACTTCTCCAAGCATTGCATATCGTTTTACCTGTTTATAGGTATCTATATGCTCATCCAACCAGTTGCTTATTTTATTATCGTCTTTCATCTTCAGAAAAATAGGGACATTCGGGATTTTCTCCATTAATTCGATTCCTTCGATCATATCAATGAAATCATCCTTTAGGGAAAGATAGACATGAGTAATGGGTACATCTATTTGATTTAACTCATTTAGTAATCCTTGATAGATTAAATCTACCTTTTTAAACTGAATGTTCGCCAAATCACGAGACTTCTTCGCTAAAAAATTCCATTCTTTTTCTACCCTTTCAATATTGCGATCCAAAATGGTAAAATGCATTTTTTCTTTTGTTAGGAAGTGGCCAAGATTCAGAATATGGAAGGCAAGGTGTTGATTTCTTTTTCCAAAACCTATAAATAAAACATGCAAAGGTTCTCCATCTTCTTTTCGAAGTTGGGTTTCATACCCTATGTATAAAGGATAGTCACTTAACATTTTTTCAGCAATTAACATGGAAGTAGAAAAATTATTGGATTTTACTTTATACCCACCTTCTTCTAAGAGTAAATTTTCGTATATTTGCAACGTTTTGGCATGCTCTAAATGCAATAAAATCGGTAGTTGTTTACCATTTTTTGGTTTGGCGATGGAACGAACTGAAAGATAGTTTTCGAGGTTTATGGAATCATCCTCATCAAATAAAATAAGATAGCTAGCTTTGTTGATGCTGTTTTTATATTGAAATTCTGATGATTCGAATGAATCGATTTTTATTATTGGTACACCGAGATCGAAGAGTTCCTTTTTGTTTTCCTCAGAAAGGGATTGGTCGACTACGATTACTCGATGTCTATCTTCTTTTAAATTTTTTATAAGAATGTAAGATTGATAGTTATACCCAAAAACAAGAATATGGCCACCAAAATTTCGGTATAGCATCCCTTTTACTGATGTTCCAAAGTATTTTACAAACAATTTAGTAACGGTTGCAAAAGAAAATAAAAAAGCTGTCCAACGTGCAATTTCAATAGGTAGCGGGACGTTTCCAAACTTATTGGCTGCTGTGTTAAAAACCGTATCATAATCTAGGAAAAAGAGCCTGATTGTCGAATAGACTGCATTGAATCCTGTGTGTTTATAAGGTGGTACTGAATACTCATAAAAACCATAGATTCCATATGCTAATGTAAACATTAACATTGTTCCTTGAAAGAAATACTGCTTTAAGTACCAATAAAAGAATGTAGTTGACCAAGAAAGGCCTATAAAAATTAAAATAATTGTATTATTATCAAACCAATTTTTACAGAATCCAATGATTCCCACGACTGTTAAAATAATTGCTAAACTAAAGTGATATATCTTAAACTTCTCCAAGTTGTATTCCCCACTTATTTAATTTTTTTATCATTCTAAAGGGCTATATTTTTTTATGTATATCCTAGATCAATAATTGTTCAAGGTCACCATAGCGGTATTTCTGACATAATCTTTAACCTGTTCTATTAGAGGATCATAGGGAACTAGATTAGGATGTTCCTTTTTCCGGTCATTCCGCTTGGGTCAAAAGTCCGACCATTTATTCTTTGTTGTGACCATATTTCATCGATGTTTTTTGCAATCTATTCTCATAATTCCAAAAATTCAAAGGTTTAGGTTTATAGTTCATAGTACTCGAGGAGTTCCTTCCCATATTTATATATGTGAAATTATCTCATATTTCACATATATAAATATGGTTTTTTTGTATTTTTAGTATGCAAGACTTAGCTTAAGTATCACCCTTTTAATGAGTGTTTACTATAATTTAATATCACTTCCATAGGGACGTTTCCAAGAACAGTGAATATTAACCATTGATAGAGGGAGTATAACATGAGTACACTGGCAGAAATGCCTATGACATGAAGCACCGATAATATCTGACACAACCGAACCAATTTTGATGTTGGCTCCTTCTAGGACTTCCTGAATCAATTCACCAGAAATTAGAAGGTTATGAATTTTATTTGATATTTGTTAATTGAAAAGCTAAAAACCTATTCCTTGAACGGTATAATTGGAAAAGATTTTATAATAGGGGATAAATGGATTTCACCGACATGATCGTAAAAATGATTGATAGTATTATAACCGTGGGGCTATTGTTTGAAAGTAAAGAAAATAAATAAATAATAAGGGGCAGCAACCGTGCATAATTCTAATTTAGTTAGAGTGTTTATTAGTTCCACATTTAGTGATTTTGAAAAAGAGAGAAATGCCTTACAAGATAATGTGTACCCACGCCTTCAAGATCTTTGTGCTCAAAGAGAGGCAAAATTTCAAGCTGTAGACCTTAGGTGGGGGGTAAGTGATAGGGAAGCTATTTCCCAAAAGACTATGAAAATTTGTCTGGAAGAGTTAGATCGGTGTCAAAAACTTTCACTGCGCCCCAATTTCCTGATGTTGATCGGTGATAGATATGGGTGGCAGCCGATTCCTGAGGAGATTCCATCCAAAGAGTTAAAAGAAATAGGAACAATTATTAGTAAGGAAGATCTATCACTGCTTCAACATTGGTATAAGCAAGATAAGAACTATGTACCTTCACTACATATTCTTCAACCCCGAGCAAAAAATGATACAGATAATCCAAATTGGGATGAAATTGAACAAAAACTCAGAGATATTTTACGGCATGCAATAAAAGACCTGGGATGGCAGGATAATGATGAAAGGTGCCTCAAGTATTTTGCTTCGGCAACAGAAATGGAAATTGTAAAAGGGGCATTACAACCCATGGATGCTTCTCAACATGTTGTTTGTGTCATGCGTACAATTCAAAATTTAAAAAACGTCGAGAAAACAGATTCTGTAAAGCAATTTATTGATTTAAATAAAGAGACAGGAAAACATGACAGTTATGCCAATTTCCGTTTATCTGAGTTAAAAGAAAGGATAGAACATAAGTTTTCAGATCGTATTCTTAGATATAATGCTAAACGGAGTGGAAAAGGACTTACAAAAGGGCACCTAGATCAAATGTGCGATGAAGTATATGAACAAATATCCCATATTATAATCTCACAATTAGAACTAAAAGGAAAAAAAGGTGATACACCTAATGAAATAGAAATAGAAATGCATAACAAATACGCCCAGCAACAGGCTCAAGATTATGTAGGCAGGGAAGTTTCTCGCCAATTTATACAGAAACATATTAATGAAAATCTAAACCCGTTAGTCATTTCTGGATCTAGTGGAACGGGGAAAACTGCACTAATGGCAAAAGTCAGTGAAGGGGTTAAAACTTCCTTTAAAGATACGATTATATTACGTAGATTTATTGGGGTGAGTCCATTATCATTTGAAACCAATGCATTGCTTGAAAGCATATATCAAGAATTAAAGCAGGTGTATTCTCCACTTCTTAACAGCATTAAAGAAAACAGAGAAAATATGGATTGGGATGAATGGTTAAAAGAAATAAGAAAACTAATCACAGCGCATTCAGAAAAGCGTGTAGTGCTGTTCTTGGATGCTGTTGATCAACTACACCATTCATTAGAGATTCTAAAGGGAATTTCCTCAATTACTAATTTGAAGGTTGTATTCTCCATTACACCAGACCTAATTAAATATATAAAAACCCTCCTCCCTGATGTGTATCTTTATAAATTAAAGGAGATGGGGAAAAAAGATGGAGAACTTTTGCTAGACCACTGGTTACAGAAGTCACAAAAAATGTTACAACCTCAACAGCGTTTGTACTTGCTTCAACAATTTCGTCATTGCCCAACACCCCTATATTTAAAACTGGCTTTTGAACATGCAAGTAAATGGCATAGTTGGGAAAATGAAAATAAGATTGAACCATCAGTCCATGGAATCATCAATGGTTTTTTAGAGCAGTTAGAAAACAAACATGGAGAAGTGTTAACTTCAACTGCGCTATCACTTTTAGCGGTATCCTCTCAAGGATTATCAGAACAAGAATGGCTATCTCTCATATATAAAAACAGAAAGATCATACGAGAATTTAAAGAGAGATATCCTCTTTCTCCTAAAACTTCTGCATTGCCATTTCATGCATTTTCAAAATTATATTTTGATCTTCAGCCTTTCTTAATAAAGAGCGATGAAGTGGCACTACATAACTTTATCCATTCACAGTTTCAGGAAGCGGTAGAGGAAAAGTATTTAAAGGATAAGAAAAAAATTCGAGCTATCAGGAAGAAGTTAATAGAATTTTTCCTTATTAATGGGATCACCGATCGAACTGTTTTCGAATTACCTTATCTTTTAAAGAAAAATGAAGAATGGGAGCAACTTGCCGATCTACTAATCGATGAAAAATATATAAATCAGATTAGTGATCAAGGGAGATTCTATAGCGTATTACATGACTGGAAGGATCTTGAAGAAAACTCTTGGATACAAAGGGAGGAATACTTCTCAACAATCGTAAAAAATGTGGAGAACTATCAAGATGAATATTTAAAATTTTATGCTGATATCTTTTTTTTCAATGGCTCTTTTGATGAGACCTTGTTACTATACGACAAACTAATTAAACGTCAGGAAGGTAGCGAGAATAAAAAAGAACATGCTACTTTATTATTTAAAAAAGGGATGGTTTACAAAACAAGTGGTGGGGATCTTAATCAAGCGTTGTCATTGTATGCAAAAAGCTTGGAGATTTCTAGAAACATAGGGGATCAAGAATTAGTAGCCGTATGTCTCAATAATCAGGGAGAAATTTATAGAATAAATAATCCGGAAGCAGCACAGAAAATGTATGAAGAGGCTCATGCTATAGGGGTAGATATAAACGATAAGGAATTAATAGCTGTAACTTTAAATAATCGGGCATTAATCTTCCATGAACAAGAAGAATTAGATAATGCCCTCCTTTTATATGAAGAAGCGATAAAAATAGTATTGGAGATAAAAGATCCCGATAAGTATTGTACATATTTATATAATTTGGGATGTGTTTACTATTTAAAAGGAGATTTAGATCAGGCACTAATTCTTTTTCAGCATTCTTTAGAAATCATGAGCGAAATCGGCTTAGGGAATCCCTTTCAAGTTTTGGAACGTCTGCGGCATATTGCTATAGTATATAGAGAAAAAAAGCAATGGAAAGAAGCATTAAAAATAATTGAAATTATTGACCACGTTCTTCTTGAAACAGAAGACTTTGATTTATATATTACTTGCCAGTTTGAAAAAGCTGATTTTTATATGGAACTAAGAAGATTAGAAGATGCTTTAGATTTATATGAGGATTTAGAAGAAGTATTAGAAGAACAAGAGGAATGGGATACATTGGTGAGTTGTTTGTGTAAACAAGCACAGATTTACGCTCAACTGGGAAAAATGAAAAAATCTATGGATGCATTTTTGAAGAGGCAAAAGATTATACCAAAAATGGGTAATCAACAGATTCGTGATTCATTTTTACAGGTGACTCAAACTCCTTTAGAAGGACGCATTATAGGTAAAAAGCAGAATATAAAGTCGAGAAATATAATTCAGTCACCTATTGGTCGAAATAAACCATGTCCTTGCGGTAGTGGGAAAAAATATAAAAAGTGTTGCTTTCTTATAGGAAAATAAAAGAGTAGGTATATTGATGAATTAAGTATTTCCTTCAGGAAATTAAAAATAAACCCCAAAACGAAATTCCTGAAAATAGTTTGTTATTAAAGTATATTGATTTAGCTCCTTTTGCTAGAGTAACTTTTACAATAGGCTTATTATCTTTAACTGGAAAGAGGAGGTTTACTTAAACCTCCTCAATTAGTTGTTTTCTACTTAAAAAAACAAATCATCTGGTCACATGGTCACAGATTAAATGGTTTTATATTTAATTAGATGAAATTAAATGATAAATAATTTGTTAAAAAGTGCATTAAATCAATACTTTCGGCATTTTATATTACTTAATGTAATCAAAAAAAGAAATCTTTCCGCTTACTTCAAAACTGCTTGAGTTTTGAATACGTTCATTATTGGCTGGAAAATGAGTTGATAAAGTCCCGAAACCGTTTTATAGTTGAGCTAAAAATGGGTGAAGATATCTTGATCCACAATTATCGTTCTGCCATGAAGCCAGCATAGAATTTGCAACTAATGTTAAATAAACTTAGCCCTCTCTCCATTATTTATGAAATTGAATGGGCGACATGATGTAATGATTCAAAAAGACAAAACCAGTCACACCAGTAACTTCGCACGACAGCATAATATCCTCCTTAATTATAACGAGTGGGTTGATTTGCATTGCCATCTTTATAACTTAACCACTGCTATATCAAGCATATATTATAATTACTTATATGGATTATGGTTCGCAAGTATTTTTATAAGAAACAGTAGCCGACTTAGATTCCCTACTTTAATGAAAAATCAAAATTTTTAAATGGTGGTATATTGGTTTGGAAAATCCAAAAATAATTAAAGTAGGTTGTCCCAGTTTAATGTATGAATACAAATATCAATATCTTATAAAGTCCCAACTTGGCTAATAGGTATTACTAGAATATAATGGTAATAGATTAGAATGAATGAGAGGGATACTTTTGACTGCCAAAATTGTAGTAAGCCATGCGACAGCAGACAAGCCTATTGTTGAAGCTTTTGTGGAATATCTTAGGCTAACATTAGACTTAAAGAGAAATGACATTTATTGTACATCTATTTCAGGAACAATTCCTACAGGTGTAAAATTTGTTGAACACATCAAGGATCATATAGAGGGAGCACAAATAGTTCCACTGTTGTTGACTGAGAACTACTTCAAAAGCAGATTTTGCTTAGCTGAACTTGGGGCTGTATGGATGATAAACAAAAATATTTATCCTATCCTTATGCCACCTTTAAACTTTGATGTTCTTGACAGTACCCCCTTAGCTGGGATGCAGGCTAAGCGTATTAGTAGTCCTGATGATCTGATTGGGATTGCGGACGAGTTCTACAATATGGGGATTATGGAGACAGCACCAATAGTTACTTTAATATCCCAAAAGGCTAGAGAATTTTTTGGAAATATTGATGGGATAATGGCTCAAATTAAAACTAAAGAGGAGCAAACAGTCTCACAAGAGGAATATGAAAAGCTAAACCAAGATAATGAAATGCTTCTAAAATGATTAACTGAGCAATCAGTACAGTATGAAAAACTTGAAGATATGCTTGAACAAATCAAACAGGCTAAAGACAAGAAAGAAATAGCAGAAATCGAAATGAATAATATGCCTTTATGGAAGCAGTTTGTGCATCTGAAGGATGATACTAGAGCAGTTCTACAAAAATTGGATAAAATTGTACAAAGCGCATTATTCTATGATGTTCGTGGTGAGGAATATTGGCCTCCGATGCCTACATATAAAGAAGAAGTCACACAACTAGAGTCACGCGAAAGAATCTTTTTTGACTACTCAGGTGGTGGAGTCACAGCTAATGAAAAATACCCCGACATTGGTAATGCAGTCGGAAAGATTAATGCTTTAGTTAGTTTCATAAAAGCTAATCATGATATACTTGAGGATACATTTCTACAAGAATATAACATACCTTTGAGTCATAAGTCTGCAGACTTTTGGGAAGATGTGTTACATGCGAGCATTGTTTTAAGGGATAGATAATTGTGTCTTATCAAAAAATATTTAAGGTTGGGTTTCTTTGCAACTCGCCTTAAATTTATGTAAAGTCAAGTGCAATATATTAAGGAAGTACAAATAGGATGTTATTAAGGATCAACAATTATTAAGTAAATTAAAACAGCTTACCAAAAGAAAAATCTTTTGAAAGCTGTATGAAGAAGGATGCTGATTAAATTCAGCTCCTTTTTTTAGGCTTGTTAGTCCATGCAGATCCACCTGTCACCACTCTAAGCAGTATAGCTGGTAACAAATAGAAGAATAAAAAGGAGAGTCAGGTGATGGACAGGAGTTAAAGCAAAATGAAAAAGATGTAGTAACTTTTATTGTCAAGGAATTTGCTGTTACTATGCGAGAACCTAATTTTGAAATATGGGAAAAGAAATTGCTTGATAACCTAACACTAACTGAGTTATTTTGTTATTTAGGTAATAGAACTTTGTTATGGATTTGTTCGGATCCCCAATTTTCATAAACTGGAAGATCTAATCTGTGTTAGTTCCCTAATGTGTCTGTATTTTGGCTAATAAGGGGCAGTTTGTCCCATTAGCTCAGGTGGATAAAGTATACGCCTTCTAAGCTGTGGGTTCGAATCCCTCATAGGTCATCTGAACGGCGGAAGCATTGTTAAACAATGTTTTTGCCGTTTTTAAATACCCTCAAAATATGCTAAAAAGCAAGCGGGGGAAGGATACGTTGCATCTCAAGGGAAGAGGTCACCTTTAAAGTAGTTTTAAACTGTTGTTTAAATATGTTTAAAATATTTTAGGGGGCTTTTTTATGTCTAGAACAGCTAAAAGAGGACAAGCAAAATTAACTCGGAGTAATGTAGATACAATTAGTAAAGGCGAAATCTCATATGAATTATTCAATATTTATACAAGAAGCATTACTCACTTATCCAAAGGAATACACTTCATTTCATTTCCAGATGAAGTGAATGATACAATTAGAGAATTGATGAACACTTCAAAAAGGACCAAATTCAGCACCAGAACAATCCTAACGTGAAGGATAGTGAAAAAGGTGAAAGGCGTGTCTATCGCCACTGTAAACTCCATTCTTAGGCATATGAAGGCATTCTACTACTTCCTTATTGATGAGAAATATGTTGGAAGCAATCCATTGCTTAATATCAAAATTTAAGGAAGTAAGCGAAATTAAATCACTCAGTATCTAGAACAGCCCGTCCAACGCTCATATGCAGGGTTTAGGATACGTCATGATATTACTTTTACTTGATACAGGTATGAGTTTTAGTGAAGCGATTGGTCTTAGAATAGAGGATATAGTCCTCAAAACGAATGTGATTGAATTAAAAAGTGCTACTACGAAGAATAGAAAACAAGATATGTTCCGATTACTCAAAAAACAAATAAGATAATTAGAGAATAGCTTGCTGAAAAAGAAGAATTTTTCAACGCAAGTATTGAGATGGTAAGGAAATATGTCAACATTACAGACAAGAACATCTTTTCTCAACATAATATTTAAAATATAGAAATGGGTAAGAGTTACATTTCCAGAATAAATACCATAAAATTATTTTACTTTGGTTAGCCATAATATGAATTTTTTATAATCCCATGCAATAACATATTTGCTTTTAATTCAATTTTTTAGTAAAATAGATAATTCATTTATTTTTCATGCAAATAATTTAAGATTAGTTTCTTGAATTTTATATCATTGTTAAATAAATTTAAAATTAACATGTATGTTCACATAAGTTGGAGTAATACTAAATGTGGGATATAATATTTAAGTTGAAGATGTCTACTACAAATGAGGTTACGCACTATGATAAAGAATATCCTTAAAACATTGATAATTACTTCATGTACTGGTGAAAAAAGATTTAAACCAGAGAATGAATTAATACAAGATGATTTTAAAACAAATGAAACATTATCCAAAAGAGAAAAAGAACTAGAAGAATATGAATCAAATGCATCTGACTTATACACTGGAATGCAACATTTAAGATTAATGGAAGGGATTGACTTGTTAAGAGAAAATTATGGAAATGATATAGTTGATTTATCCATTATATCAGCTGGTTATGGATTAATTAATGAAAAGAAAAAAATAGTTCCATATGAAGTTACTTTTAACAATATGAATAGTAAAGAAATTAAAGAATGGTCTGACCATTTACAAATCCAAAATTCAGCGAGTAATGAATTTAGTAAGTATGACTTAATCATATTTTTATTAGGTGATAAATATATAAGGTCGCTTCAACTTCCAATTAAAGGGTTAAGTGTAAATCAAAAACTAGTGTTTCTTGCTAGTAAAACCAGTAAAAAATTTATTCCTGATAGTAATCCATACTACTTTTTAGAAGTAGGACAAAATGATGCAAAAGAATTTAGTTATGGTTTAGTTGGACTAAAGGGGTTTTTGTTTAAACTGTTATCTAAAGAGATAGTAACCCACGGAAAAGATTTTCTAAATGAAATCTATAATAATCCAACAGTAATCATGGATGCCTTAAATAAGTACAGAGTAAAAGATAATAGTAACCATCAGCTATCTTTATTTAATGAAAAAGAAAATGATATACAATCCTCTAACAAGAAAATGAAAGATAAGAAAAAGAAAGATACCCAATTAGCCCAAGTAAATATTTCTATTCCCGAGTCTCAATATGCTAAGAACTATGGATTACACAATCTTAAATTCTTTATGCCTGAAAATGATGATAGAGTGGATCCTAATTTTAATTTTATTACAGAAGAACATACAAAAGATAGAGACCCTATTTCTGATGATGTTTATGCACATGAAATATATGATAAACCAAACTATGATGGAGTCCTTATTTCTAAAATAAATATAGATCAGACAAAAACTAGAAAAGAGCAAATATTAAATGCTGGTGGATTGCATAAATTCTTGAGACTTCCTAATAACATTCCATTATATGGTGATTGTGGCGCATTTAGCTATATACAGAAAGAAAAGCCACCATATGAAACAGATGAGATTCTTGACTATTATGAACAGATGGGTTTCGATATAGGTACAAGTATTGACCATTTAATCATAGGGAAAATTGCTGATAATGAGGAAATGAGAGAATTCCGTTATCAATTAACATTAAAAAACGCCAATGATTTTATTGAAAAACATAAAGAAGGTAATTATACATTTATTCCATCAGGAATTGCTCAAGGGTGGGACGTTGAATCATATCGTAACTCCTTTACAGAACTAATTAAAATGGGCTATCGTCATATCTCCCTTGGGGGACTTGCACTTGCAAAATCGGAGGAAATATTAGAAATCTTACATGCGATTGCACCAATTGTGCCAGAGTATCTAGAAATTCATTTGCTCGGTGCTGCAAGATTAGATTATCTTGATGTATTCCATAAACTTGGAGTAACTTCTTTTGATTCTACCGCTTTCTTAAAGAAAGCTTGGGGAGGAGCAACTGGAGGAAATTATTTTACTCAAGATAAAAATAAATACGCGGCTTTACGTATCCCACAGGCTGATGAAAAGAAGAATGCGCGTGTTAAGGAACTTGTAAATAGAGGAATTGATACTATAGATGGTTTTATTAAACTTGAACAAAAATCTTTAGGGAATGTGAGAGAATTTGATTTAGGAAAAATAGACATAACCAGTACGGTTGAAACTGTACTTGAATACGATTCCTATTTTGAAACATTAAAGGACTATAAACAAAAATATAAAAAGGAAAAAGCCATAAGAGATAAATATATTTCTGAGAATTTAAATATAAGTGAGCAAGAATTAGATCGTATTGAAAAGGACTTATTAAAAATATTGAAAGAAGTAAACAAAAAGAAAGAAATCATCGGAATGGAGGAATATCTTTTAGGAGATGTAAGCTTCCATTCACTTATTAGTAGGAATGAAGCTCTCTTTAAAGATGCTTTAGATAATGTAACTTTAGAGCATATGAATAAACTTAGAATTGTAGAAAAGGAAGCTATAGAGGTAAAGAATTTGCCTTTATTAGAAGCAACATTAAAGGATTTCTTTGTTGAAAATTTTGATCGTATATATTCAACTAATAAATTAAGACCGCTTTACCATGAAGTATTAACTGACAAACCATGGAAAAGTTGTTCTTGTTCTGTCTGTAGAAATGTAGGTGTTGAAGTAATTATTTTTCGGGGGAATAATAGAAACCGGAGAAGAGGTTTTCACAATACGTATGTTTTTTATAATCAATTAAAGGAAATTGTTAAACAAAAGGAAGGATCATTCTCTTGATCTTTCCTTTTTTACTTTTAATTTTACCTAACAATAGGGAAACATGTTTATCCCAAAAAAGGATTAAAAAAATATCTATAGAAAATAATATATAATAAATGAAATAATATTTTATTAAATTATTGTACAGCAATAAAGTGTATATTACATGGTAGAAGTCCTTGCATTTTTTAAAAAAATTTAAAACATGGTGATAAAATTGATTAGTTTAGAAATAAGCGGTGTACAGAAAATAGATATAAAAGAAAACAAGTCAATATATAGTTATATTGCTACCAAAGAGGAAATATTAAGTTGGAACATAAGAGAGTCAAAAAATCCGTCCTACTATTTGGATGGATTAATAATTATTATATGTAAAACTATAAATGAAAATAAAGAAGGTGTACATCTTACTATTGAGATAGTAGATCCGATTATTATTAGCAAATTTACGAATAAGGAAAGGCAAGAAAAACAATACCTAATTTTCAAAGTGGAAAATTTACCGGAGATACTTCTTAATTCATTCATTAAAAGTAGTAAACTTAATAATTTAGTTGAAATGAAAAGTACTAACTTGAGTAAAAATTCATTAAAACTTATTACCTATTCTTCACTCGAAAATTTAATATTCGAAATTTTTGAGTTCAGTAATTATTCAAATACAGATGAACTTGGTAGTTTGTTCAAAGACTATTTTGAGCAATTAATTAAAGTGAATGGCCTTTACTTTCCAAATAGTTTACGTGAAGTTCAGGAAATAAAAGAGAAAACAGTTATACATAATTTAAACTCTTGGTATATACTTTTATGCTTTTTTAAAGAACAATTGGAAGATAATGTTGTTGATATTCAAATACCAAACCTAACAATGGAAATTAAATATAAAAATTGGACTGGAACATTTTTTGACCGAGAAAACCCAATATGGGAGGAACTTTATCCTAATTCCAGAAAAAATTACCCTTCCAAAAAAATCAAAATTAAAACTTATAACCATTGGAGAAAATTAACTAAAGAATTGCCTTCAGAATAGGGCAATTTTTTTATTTGGAAATTATCTTTAATAATTCCAACTATAGGTATATAATTAGTTTATCACGTATCTTCACGTATCATTTAAAGGGGTGGGTAATTTGGATTTTTACGTTAGTTGGTCACATAGCGATGCTATATTTAGTGATTATTTTGATTCTTGTCCAATGCTAATTTCAGCCATTCCAGAAAATAAAAATACCCTTAAAAGATTTTCTAACTATCCAAGTAAGTTAATCATTGATTCCGGGGCATTATATTATGCCCAAAAAAAGGGGATTAAGAGCCTAAAAGAAATAATGGACACACAGATGTTTTTAATCGATTCTATACCTGATACTCTCCCAATTAAAATAGTACATTTAGATGAGCCTTTATTAGATAAAAATTCATTATCTGAAAAATATGACTCCGTTGAAAGAACGTTATTTAATGCTTTGGAACATATGAAATTATTTAATTCTATTAAATCTCCTAAAAATGTTTCAATGATTGGTGTAATACAAGGGTATGATTTTCCAAGTATTCAATATTCGATTCATGAATTAAAAAAAATGGGGTATACCAGTTTTGGCTTAGGATCATTATTAAATAAATCTGCAAAAGAACAAATTAAATTTATAAAATATGCCTCAAGTTTTGTTGGACCTGAGAATTTACATATATTTGGGGTTACCGGAATTGAACAAATTAAACAAATGGCAAACTTGAAAATAAGTTCGTTTGACTCGAGTCGACCCACTATGGCAGCAGCGTTCTTTCAGGTAATGTATAGTAACCCTTTTAGAACTTATGTAATATCATCGTCTAAAGTAAATAAACCTCAAAAACGCATAGAAAAACCATTAAATTGTAATTGCCCAATATGTTTAGTAAATCCACACGACATACTAAATATCTCCCATCGATATTATATGAAGAAGCGATCTGTTCATAATTATTACCATCTAGTTAAAACAATTGAAAATATAAACAATGTAGAAGGAGGAAATATTGGTTACAAGCCTGGGTAGATCATTTGTCTTGTTTAAGATTATTTTTATTTGGACTAATAGTATCAAAATATTCTACGAAAGGTGTGTAGAGAAATGTCATTGTTCCAGATTTGTTATGGGCCAGAAATTCATTCAGTATTTCATACCATTCAAAAGTACCCTAATATTAGAATGAGTGATTTAGTAAACAAATTTCAATATAAACCTGAGGGTGACATAACTTCGTTAATAGAAGCAGTTCTTCAATTCTTACAGGCATTAGAAGTTATAGATATTGACAAAAACAAACAAATATCTACAAAAGAAACTCGCTTGGATTTTATAGACATTCATCTTCGTTTTAGTACGATTGAAGATAAATTAAATGACCCATCAAATCCTAATTATGTTTTTACAACAATGTTCTTTGACCTATTTGTAAAAGCTAATACTCTATTTATTCATGATTTACATTTTGAAACAAATAATAGATTTAAAAGTATCTCAATAAGTCAAGAAAAAATTAATGCGTGGAAAAGGATTATGGAATACTTAGGCTTGGGTTATCGCTATAATGGGGGGTTCTACGCTCTACCTCAATATAAGTTAATTAAACATTTAATAAATTATATTGGGGATTGGGAGGGTCCACTTCACCTATTTTTTGAAGATAAAATACACCCAATAATACCATGCGTATATAAAGGAAATGTATACAATGGAGTAATTTATAGTATCTTAAATTTAAATGATTCTCACAAAATCCAGTTAACAAGAAAACAAGATTTACCATTTCAGGCTTATGGTGAAAAGAAGGAATGGAATTGGATTACAGTAAGGAGTGAGGCGAGTGTTACCTTGTTTAAATAAAAGTTCTATCAAAAACCTATACAATACGGCCGATGAGAGATACAATTTTTCACCTGAATTTTTTCGTGAGACACATTATCCTCAAGTTTTGAATAGATACTATAAGAATGAATTAATTGAAAAAATGACCGAAGCTCAATTACTAGAAGAACTTGAAGAAGATCACTCATATGGAAATAGAGTTTTTGTGATTTTTGGTTCTACTGGTTCAGGTAAATCAGAGCTCTTATGTTGGGTTAAAGATCAGTGGGAATTTAAAGGAAACACCAGGCCGATAATAAGAATTTCACGCAGTGAACTTAATCCACAAATGTTGGTAAAGAAGTGTTATGAGTCAGTCGGTCTAGAAATGCAAGATATAATAATAGATGAAAAGAAATGGGATTTATTAATTAGTAAACCCATTACCATTATTAATCAGATGGTGTGGACAACAATGTCGGAATTTTTCGAAAATGATGATGAAATTGTGCCGGCTACTATGCTACTTAGACCAGTGATTGAAAAAAACATTTTAAAATTCAGTAGGCAAATAAAAAAGGGTAAATTATCAAATCCTTTAGAAATAATCACAGAACAAGAATTTTCACTATTAATAGAGAATACAACTTTACCAATACAACTTAGTTATAATAAGTTAAGAGACTCTTTATTAAAAAAGTTGGACCATTTCTTATTCCAAGGAACGGATATTATAACTATATTTAAAAGATTATCATCAATTCTCACAAAACAAATGATAAGGCCTGTTATTCTGATCGATGATCTTGTTCAATCGTTAAATCTTTATTCTGCAGAAGTTTTGGATTATTTTATTACTCTTGAAGAAGGAAATTGGGACGTCGTTATAGGACTAACACCAGGGGTAATAGAGGGGAATAATTTTGAGACTGGTTTAAAAAATAGAATCAAGAATTTAGATACGATAGATGACCGGGTTAAAAAACTTTGGTTATCAGACGAATCAGGGAGAAATTCTTTTTCCATAGATCGAGATAAAGCGTGTAACTATATAGAAAATTATTTGACTGCATTAAAGAAAGCGAACGGATACGAGTGCTCCAATAAATGTAAACACGCTAAGACCTGTACTAGTCTTCTAGTGGGCCCAAAGACAAGTTTAAAAGAAATCCCTTTAAATCAACCTCTAATACAGCGTATCTATGACGCTGTACCAGACGGAAAAGGTTTATTAAGGTACATGGTTATCCATTTAAAAGAAATCCTTTCATTTTTTTATAGAAGAATGGACAAAGATTCAACGAAAATTAAACATTACTTCTACAGAGATGTTTATGCCGAACATGAAGATACTCTAATTAAAGTAATAGCTGAAATGTATGCAGATTCAAAAAGTAAAGATATTACCATCCCAAGTGAATTACTTAAACATTTTAATCCCAAATATAATGATAATATTACAGTTAAACTTAAAGTTATAAACACATTTACAAATAATGTATTTGCAGAAGAACCTACATTAAAGAAAAGTCCAAAGGTAAACCATATTAGGGATTGGATAGAAGGTCAAAATGTAAATGACCAATTACTTGAGCCAGTTAGAGCGGGTGTAGCAACAATTTTAAATGATGTTGTAAAAGGAACTTCATTTGGACGAGACTATACACCAAGAATGACTAAGTCCACTTCTACTATTCAAAGAACAGAGATTATAAATAGGTTTAAGTATCCTATTACTTTTAAAGAAAATAATAAAAAGAATCAAGTGGTTGTTCAAAAACATTTCAGCCTGCTTAACATAGCCAATTATCAACAGACAAAACTTCAAGATAGATCTGAGATATTTAACGAAATAGCTAATAATCATAATGTGGCACAATGGATTTATCTCGGAGAGAAACTTAAAGATCAATGGAATTTGGAGATAACGCAGGAATTAGGAATGGAATTGGAGCATTTTGCTTATCAATTAAAAAAATATATAACTAAACTTATTAAATTGGGTGAAAGCGAGTGGATTTCTCAAATTGAGTCACCTATTTCACCTGACATACAAGAGAGTGTAGAATTATTATTTTTAGATTGGTTCTCTTTGCGGGATAATATGATAGATTATTATAAACTAGATTTAATGAAGGAAGATTTGAACTTTGAAAAATGGTTATTAACCATAAATCCCTCAAAAGTATTAAATAAATATAGTTTAAAAAATGTACCACTTCAGACCTTCATTTTAAACTTACAAAGAAACATAAAAACCTCTTTTCACCAAGTTATTCCTATAATAGAAGAGAAAATAAAACAAATGAAATCATTCAAAGATTTTATTAAGATACATTCCGAAAACTATTATGAAAAGCTAATGGAAATTATTCATACTGACTATGTAGATGAAATATCACTAGATTACTTACTAAGATTAGATGATCTAGAAAAATGGTTTTCTAGCAACCATGAACAATATTATAAAGAATGGAAGAAACAACGACTTTTAGAGGAAAACATAAACAACATTTTGACATTGCTAGAAGGGAATAACGCTCTTTCCTACAATATTGATACAATTGATAAATTTCAACATTACTTGGTAAATAAATTAAATATAAGGAAACAAGTTTCATATCATCTACTTAACCTTATTGAACATGGTCATACGCAATTACCTAAAAAACAATGGAGAGGTATATTAAAGGAATTGGATGAACACTCGCCACATCTTTTTGAGAAGATTTTAGTTCAAATTTCTATTAGAAAGTAAAATAAGAAAGGAATTTTAAAATCGTTAAGCGCGGGTAGACTATACTTCCATTTTAGGAAGTTATACTGAAAATTTGAATAAATAAATTTCAGACTATTCTTAAATTTATTTAAAAACAGATGGATGTATCCATCTGTTCAGACTGTCGACAAATTCGAAAAAATCGAATCTCCTGACAGTCTTTTTTTTGTTTAATTAAGAAATGAGATTTGATGAGGTGATGAAATGTTAACGAAAAATACACAGTTCAATCGTGATCAATTAGTAATAATAGCGTTAGAACAACTTGTGCCTGCTAGCCTGCACAAATTAAAAAAGCCACTTGTCAACATTCCAAAATACACATACACTTCCTGTTGGGACAAAGAGCGCAGGAGGTATTGAGGAGATGTTGGCAGTGCCGAGATTAATTATATCAGACATGAAGCAAACAAAAAAGATAGGAACTATTCGGAGATTTCAAAGAGATTAGGGAGGGATCCCAGAACAGTAAAGAAGTATGCAGAACAAGAGGATTTCAGTCCAGAAGTTAAACCAAAACAAGATAGACCCTCTCCAGTAATAGATCCATTTAAAAAGATTGTGGATGAATGGATATTGGAGGACTTTAAACAAAAGAAAAAGTTCCGGAGAACAGCTAAGAGAATGTGGGAACAATTAAAAGAAGAGTTTGATTTTAATGGGTCTGATCGAACAGTCCGGAACTATGTATCAAATCGCAAGAAAGAACTAGTAAACGAAGCGAATCAAGCAGCTTTACCACTTGAGTCAAAGGCTGGTTCGGCGCAAGTAGACTTTGGGGAAGCTCCCTTCAACTATTAAGGTGAAGAAATACATTGCCGTATTTGGTTCTATCTTTCCCTTACAGTAACGCCTTTTATTTTCAAGTATTCCCCTCTCAAAACCGAGAGTGCTTTTTGGAAGGGTTAAAACGTATTTTTCACCATATGGGCGGAGTTCCAAAAACGATAAGGTTTGACAATCTTTCAGCTGCCGTTAAGAAGGTATTGCCAAATGGAGAACGGCAGTTAACGGAGGAATTTCAAAACTTCGTTCTTCACTATGGGTTTGAGTATGAATTTTGTAATCCCAATAGTGGCAATGAAAAAGGGACGCTTAATAAGCTGTTCAAGCAAATTGAGAAACTTGATTTATTGATTTTGGATGAACTTGGTTACATCCCGTTACATAAACAAGGGGCAGAATTATTATTTCAAATCATTTCTATGTGTTATGAAACAAAGAGTATTATTATTACGACGAATCTACAGTTTGGTCAATGGAATCATGTCTTCGGGGATCCAATCTTAACGGAGGCAGTCTTTGACCGGCTTATTCACCATTCACATTTAATTGTATTTAATGGCGATAGCCATCGCTATAAAGAGTCAGTTACACCGAATTAATATAATCGTTGGCAAGTGGATACATTTTTGATTGCCGTTTTATGCATTTTTTGCTTGCCAAATACAAATAGGGGGCTGTCCGAAAATAAAGGTACATTGGAGGAGTTCCAGAATCACTTAGTCCAGCAACTGAAAGTTCAAAACAGGTATATCGTCATATACTCAACCTAATTGAACAAGGACAAACTGATCTTCCTAAAAAACAGTGGAGAGGAATTTTAAGGGATTTTAGATGAATTTGCTCCTGAGATATTTGATACGGTAACAATTAAGATGATCATAGAAACAAAATAAAAAGAAAAGAAAAACTCCTAATTTCTAGTTATAAACTAAGGCTTAGGAGTTTTTTGTTTAATAGAATACTGATTGGAAATGTTGTTTTTACGATCTCTAATCATACCTTTGACTAATTTTTTACAAAAATAGATATGAACTAACAATTAGTTCTACTTACCAGTATAATTATATCTGTATAAATGTAGCGTTCTACATTCTTCTTATTTATTTGCTAGGTATAATTACTATTTTTTAAAATTTTCTGTGTTATTCTCTATATATAGAATTAAATTATATTAAACTAATAAAATTTGAAGTTTTATTAATAAGGTGGAGAATTAATGAATAAATTAATAGAAGGCATGTATGTCCGATGTCCAATTGATAATGAGCATCCAGAATTACCACGACGTTTTGCATTGGGGCAAGTAATAGAAGTTAATGAACTAATGGATGAAGTAAAAGTGAAATTTTACGAAATAAATCCACAATTAATGATCACCACCCTATATCAAATAAGTGACACACAATCATTTCCTATCAGTGATGTGGTACACTGTGAAATTTACATGAATACTGAGATTAAGATTAATTCAAAACAAACAGGTTCAATTATTAATAAGGCAGAATCTAAGAAAAATGGATATTACCAATATTATGTGAAATTTATTCAAGGTGGCAAAAGTTATATTGAGGTATTTACTGAAGAAAAACTTTTAGTTCCATTTTCTGCTAGTAATAGTGATCCTATATATCAATTAAAAAGTTACGAGTTCCATAATCCAGTATGGTACCATAATCGTCAAGTTGTTTCGGGGGCATTACACACTTTAACAAACGCTACTTTTGGTTTTGAAACACTAGTTGGTTCTCGTGTGTTCCTCATGTCACATCAAGTTGATACAATTGTGCGTGCAATCTCAGAAAACCCTTGTCGCTTTATGTTAGCAGATGAAGTAGGACTTGGGAAAACAATTCAAGCAGGCGTTATAAAAAAAGGTTTAGAATATCGATTGGGAAAGATGAAAGTCATTATTATTGCACCAGAATCTCTCGTTTATCAATGGAAAAATGAATTGTATTACAAGTTTTGGGAAGAAATTCCTGTCTGGACGGAGGGCGACTTAAATCCACCAGATCAAATGATCTTTCCACTAGAAAAAGTGAATACAAATGAAGGTATAAGGGTTCTTCGGGAAAAATGGGATTTATGTATCATTGATGAGACACATCGTTTACTGAACTTAGAAGCGGAATATAGCATTATTGAGAGATTAAGTAAACGAGTACAACATCTATTACTACTGAGTGCTACCCCGATACAATCACGTAGAACGGAGTATCTTAAACTATTAAGATTGTTGCAACCGGAAAAGTACTCAAAAATAAGCAGGGTAGAGTTCGACCAATTAATCGAAAAGCAAGCATATTTGAGTGGGAAAATCCATGGCTTAGTTCGTGACTTGGACGATTACGATGAGGATGTAGAATTTTTTATTGAAGAATTAGAAGATGTAGTAGAAGAATTAAATGACTCTATTTTAGAAGGTCTAGTGGCTAAAATTGATGTTAAAACTGAGGATCAGGGTTTATCTGATGTGCGATTAGTACTAGCCTATATTGCTGAACACTATCAAATAGAGCGAAAAATTATTAGACATCGCCGTAAAGAGTTGGGTGAAAAGCTAGCGAAACGTTCTTCTGAATTGGTTAGCTACGATATGAAAGGTGCAGACGAATTATTCTATGAATTTGAGTCCTATGATAAACTATTGGACTATTTAAGCGAGTTTCCTGAAGAGGATGCGAAATATAAAAAATTATTTCTATCAGCTATGTTTAGTTCACCTTTTGCATTGGAATCTATCTTAAATAATAGAAAAAGAGTTGTAACAGAAAATGGATTTAACGCAACTACTGCTGTCATAACGCGCTCTAATACGTCAATTATTGAATCTACTAGGGTTATAGCAAATGAGAAAAATCTATTAAATGAATTATGTGAGACTGTTTCACAATGGAAGGCCGCAAATACACTTGAATTAAAAAGATTTGAAGAACTTTATGATGAACCTGATAAGATCAAAGGTCGCTTGATGAAAGTATTGGATTATATATCTGAGTCATTAAGTGGAAAAATTGTCATATTCACCTCTTGGAAAGAAACATTAACGGAGGTAAAGTCCGTTTTAATTAATAAATTTGGTGAAGATTCGGTACGAACTTTCCATAGTGGAATGAGTGATCAAGAATTACAGCGATCTGTTGATGATTTTCAACAAAAACCTAATTGTCAATTTATGATATGTGATGAACTCGGTGGAGAAGGTAGAAACTTTCAAATTGCCGATGAGGTCATTCATATCGATTTACCTTGGTCGCCTTCGATGTTGGAGCAACGAATTGGGCGATTAGACAGGATTGGTAGAGAAAAAGAAGTCCTATCAGTTGTGTTTGTGACTGAGGAATCAGTAGAATCTGATTTATATAGCTTATGGGATGAGGGACTCAATATCTTTAAGGAATCGTTAAGTGGGCTTGAGATTGCACTTGGAGATATAAATGAACAGATTGATCAAGCCTTAACAACAAATATTCGTCATGGGTTGTCTGACGTTTTAGAAACAATGCAATCTACTTTGGAAGATATGCGAAAAAAAGTGGAGATTGAACGTTATTATGATATGGCACGCCAACTTGATGAAAATGTCCAAGAGCAATTAACCAATTTAATTAATAAATTTGATGGAAATAATGGTGAATTGCTTGCGAAAACCATGATGTCATGGGCAAACTTGGCTGGTTTAAATGGAAAATCAGGAGAGCACGGTGAGGTTACAGTGTTTACCCCAGAAGGCGTAAGCTTAAGATCAATGAAAAATACATTATTGATCCCACCTTTTAATATGCAAGAAGCTCATAAACGCTCAAAACGAGCGGGTGAAGTAAGAGGAACATTCAATCGTAGAAAAGCAGTGGAACGTGAAGATCTCATATTTTATGCGCCTGGAGAACCTTTCTTCGATTCCATTGTCAATAATGCTAGTTCATCCGACCTGGGTAGATGTTCTGCCTTTTATCGGAAGAATACAGGTGTAAATTGGAAAGGGTTTATCTTAACTTGGTCGGTTTCAATAGACCCTAGTGAATTATTAGATAAAAACCAAGAAATAGAGAATCTTGTACTGGCACAAGGATATGTTCCACTTGAACAGTACCATACGATACATGGGTATGATGAACTCGATCAATCGATTGATACCGAAAGAATAAGAATTATTCTTTCTTCCTATGGTAGTACTCATAAAGCAGAACATTTGGGGAAAAGAGGAAATGGTAGAGTCACACAGTTCAAAGAACTTTTTCCTAAGGATGAATGGATTCCTAAGGTAGAGCAGGTATTTGAACAAAGTTATCAAGAGGCACAACAACTATTATCAAAGATGATAGATGTGAAACGTGCTGAAACTGATTTCCAACGTCGTTTAGATGGAAGAAAGGCCGCTAATATCTTTTTTAATAAGATAGATATTAAGGATGTAGAAGAACTCGATGAACTATCAAATATTTATAATTCTTTATTAGAAGGGTTAAAACGTCCGAAAATAACATTAGAATCTGCTGCATTTGGGTGGTTGGTGGAATAAAATGCGAAATGCCTTACAAATAACGGAAGAAATGTTGTTAAAAAAAATCACTCCTATAGAGGGATTTAAGCTAATTCAAGAGTGGATTAAAAGTCAAAAGGACCCAAAAGAAACTTCGAGAGCCTATAGTATTCTGCGCTTAGCTCGTTGCTTATTTAAGATTGAAAATCAGCATATAACGGATACATGGCGGGATGCGGCTGGTCATCTGCGCCAAATTATTCTGATGTATCATGTCGGTTTTCTTTTACATGAAGATTTTTTAAAGCAATTTTTTAAATTAAGAAAGGAATTTGGTTTTACCATTGATTATGCAGGTGAGATTAACTGTAAGTTATCACTTCCAAGTTGGTTAAACCATGCAGATAAAGTGTCAAGTGTATACGATCTAGAGGCGAGACGTAAAACAAAACGGCGTCTAGGTGATGGAGTCCTTTTTCAAGCTACAGGGTATGAAGAATATGTGTCGAAGGAACAAAAAGCATTGGTGCGAGTAAGTATGACGATGCAAGAAGGTGAAACCCTTCTTGCTTGTTTACCAACTGGCGGTGGAAAAAGTCTTATTGGTCAACTTCCTGCCTATTTTGCGACAAAGGGAGGAAGAATTCATGGTGGTGTAGCAAGTGCAGGTACAACCATTGTTATTGTACCTACAGTTGCTCTTGCTATTGATCAAAATAGAGCATCTAGGAAATACTTTAAGAATGCACGTAGTGAGGGACATTGTCCACAAGCCTACTACGGTGGAATATCTGAAGAAAAGAAAAAAATTATCTATGATGGAGTGAGAAACGGAACAATCCCACTTCTTTATACATCACCTGAGGCCGTTATTAATGGAGCACTGTATCCAATCATTATTAATGCAGCTAAAGAAAATCGAATTAACCGTTTGGTGATTGATGAAGCACATATCGTAGTAGATTGGGGTAGTGCATTTAGAACTGACTTTCAGTTATTGTCTGTCTTTCGGAAGAAGCTTATGGAGGCTAGTAATGGAAGGCTTAAAACGATCTTACTATCTGCTACGATAACTGATGCAGCTGCGTCGACACTTACAAAGTTATTTTCTGAAGACAATAACCTAAGTGAGTTTCGAAGTGATGCCTTACGTTATGAACCTATATTCTTTTTAGATCGACCAGTAAGTGAAAATGAAAGAGAAGCACGTATTCTTGAGATTATACCACTATTGCCAAGACCACTTATTTTATATGTTTCAAGTAAAGAGAGCGCGAGAGAATGGGAAAAAGCTATTCAGGTATCAGGGTTCTCTTCCATTACTAAGTTTACAGGTGAAACAAATAGTGAAGAACGTGAACAGATTCTTGAAAAGTGGAATTCGAACTCCCTTGATATGATCGTTGCTACATCGGCTTTTGGTATGGGTGTAGACAAAAGTGACGTCAGAACAGTTATTCATTGTTGTATTCCTGAGAGCATCAATCGGTTCTATCAGGAAGTTGGTCGTGGAGGACGAGATGGTTATGCGTCTATTAGTTTACTTAGCGCAACAAAAGAGGACGAACTTGTTCAGTTGAATAAAAGTGCCGTTCTAACAGTTGATAATATGGTTGAACGTTGGGAGAGAATTCGTCGATCAGCAAAGGAGTTTACAGGTGATTCCTTCTGGGTCGATCCCAATTCTCGGCCTCATCATTTGCGTAACCAAGAAACAGGTGGGCCTAATGCGAGTTGGAATGAAACAACCATCCTGTTCTTATATCGTCATGGACTACTTGATATTTTGGATATAAAAAAACGTGACAAGGATCAGCGACGTCAACTGCTAGTAAAGATGATTGACGTCGAATCACTCAGTGATCGTGATTTACTAGATGAAAAAATAGAACCTTTCAGAAAGTTGGAACGTGAACGTTTTAACTATGAGTTTGAAAAAATGAAAAGTATGGTAACGGATGTTGAATATGAATGCTTTAGCACTTATTTTCAAGATATCTATCCATATGCAAGCGATACATGTGGCGGATGTCCGGCATGCCATGCTGAAGGAACATTACCTTTTCAATATCCGACTTTGACAGAAGTAGCGATAAATACACAAGATAAATTAGTTCCCTTAGAGGGAACTTTAAAACAATATTTAGGTGGTTATAAAGAACTGTTTCTATACTCTAACAAAAAGTTTACCAATGAGTTCATTTTAAATATTGTAAATGGAGTGGTTAATTCAAGAGTACAAGCAGTAATTATCCCCAAATTGATAGGCGTTTCAAGAAATCATTTTGTTAAGAATTTACCAAAAGAAACTCCACTTAGTTATTCGATTCTTGAGATGGATGAAATTGAACAACAACCACATATGTATAGTTTATCAGGAAGCATTGCAATTATTTATCCAGATCAAGAAAAGCGGAGTGATTGGTTATACCACTGGGCCGTTAATTATCAACAAAGAGGCGAAAATAACCGAGTCATTCATATTGCAAAGAAAGATTGTTTTATTCATTCAGAGCAAAAACAATTACAAGAGCTACTTGATGGCTCCTTATGTAACATAGAGCAGATTTTTATAAATGAGGATGAAGAAGATTGGTTTTAAAAATTTTAGTAAAGGATGGTGATTAATATGCCATTTATACCACGTCTAGCTAACACGATGATGCCTAATAGGGTTTTAGCTTTATGCCAACTTGTAGCTTATAAGTCTTTATCTAAACAACAATTATCAGATTTACTTCAACCAAACCATTTAAACAATGCTAAATCTCAATTCTCAGATGTATTTAGGTTGGCAAAAGAAGGCCGTTTAATTGAAGAGGATAAGACAATAGACAAAGTGAATCTATTAGTTAACAAAAAGGATATTGAAACACCAACTACGTTTCGACGTCTAATTTCAAGATTAGCCTTATCTAAATCAGATCTTATGTTTTATAAGTTTACGAGTTGGTACTTAATGCGCGGAGCAAAGGTTTTTGGAGAGTCTAGTAAAAAGCTTGCAGATGAATTTAATAGTGAAATGCAATTTGAAAAGGATTCTCCAAATGAATTTAATGATACCAACATTAATGCATGGAAATCATGGGCATCTTTTCTTGGGTATGGGTTTCTAAATAGTGGAGTTGTCATTCCGAATACAGAAATCCGTTTAGCAGATTTACTGATGGAAAATAAAGGTCTGACAAGAGGCCAGTTTATTCCATTTGCTGAATTTATGAAGTGGCTTTCTACCACATCACGAGAACTTGATGGTGGGGAAATTTTTAATAATAGTAAAGGGGCAGGGGAATTACCATCTCAAACTTTGACATTAGGTTTATCTTCAGGTTTAAGAGCCCTACATGATCATAAAATTATTGAATTACATTATCAATCAGATGCCTTGGATACATGGTTCCTAACGAAATGCAATACTCACGAAATCGTAATGGAAGTATCAGAAATAAAGATTAGGCGGTGATATATATGAATAATCCAAATAAAGAACAATATTTGGACAAAGTGGCCGATGTGATCCGAACGGATGCTACGAATATTGACGAAGTTAACTTCCTTGCTACACATACACCCTTTAAAAAGTTAATACATGTTACGAGCGGAATTAAAGAAACAGGAAAATCAGAAATGGATGAGGAGACATTCTTTCGGAAACAAGTATTAAACCGTCGAAATGATCACCAATTTATTATTGTTCAAGGGGATAATGGAACAGGAAAATCTCATTTTATCCGGTGGGTAAAGGAACGATATGAGAAATCAGTTAATTTAGATGAAGAAGCCGTACTATTCATTTCTCGTTCACAAAGTACGTTAAGAGGTGCTCTTGAACAAATTATCAATTCAGGAATATTCGAAGAAAGTGATACGATTGATAAAATTAAAAAGTTGATTTTAGCGAATGAGCATTTAAAAGAAAGTGATTTAAAACAAAATATTATTCATCAATTCGCGATCGCTGTCCAAGGTGATGAGGAGACAGCTAGTTTACCAAGTAAAATCAAGAAAAACTTATATGCCTTTCTTGTAGAACCGTCTATTCAAGAGTTTATGTTCAGGGAATCGGGTCCAATTGAAAGAATTAAAATGAGATTAGCTGCTGAAAGTTCAAATGAGCGGCTAGATGATATTTCTCCACGCTTTAAGGCAGAAGACTTTGTCATAACAGTTGATTTACTTCAAACCTTTAGGCAATCTGATGCATCGAAACGTTCTATGAAGCTGGCTGAATCTCTTTTTAATAATGAAAATCCTGCTCAACTTAGACTGGATCTTGCTAACTACTTAAATCAATTTTTAGAAACAGTTGTCCAACGCTGTGCCAATTTAAGAGGTTCAGACTTAAAAGACGTATTTCAGCAACTTCGAAGAGAATTGAAAGTAAACAATAAAAACTTAACGCTATTTATTGAGGATATTACTTCATTTACAGGAATTGATCGTGCATTGGTTGAAGTGCTAGTCACTGAACATAAAGGAACAGATTATAACGAAGAATACTGTCGACTTCTTTCCTTTGTTGGGATTACAAATGAGTACTATAAGACTACGATTCCTGATAATCTGAAAGAAAGGGTAACAGGTCGAGTTTTAATTGATAAGGCTGCATTATTTGATGGTAATCAAATTTCAGAAATGGCTGCTCGATATCTTAATGCCATTTATATAGAACGCAGCCAACTTGTTAAATGGGTAGATAATGGAGCAGATGAAGGATCGCTTCCGATTTCCGCAGAATACAAAGATTTTGAATGGGCTAACTTTCATTTGAAAGATAAGCGTACGTTAACATTGTTTCCTTTTAACAAAACAGCTTTAGAAAACTTTTATCATGCATTAGAAAATAAAACACCCAGGAGATTTTTGAAACATGTTTTAACGCATCTATTGCAATTATTTTTTGCCAATGATGAGTTTCCACCTAAAATTATTGAATTAACAAATGAGTTTCCTCATTTATCTAATTTCAAGGATGTCATCACATCAAAACGTATAATAGAGAACAAGGAACCTCAACATAGCGAACGATTGACCTCCTTCTTAAGAGTGTGGGGAAATGGTACAGTCGATACGGTTCAGCATAACAATGAAATGACAGTTGGTGGATTGTCAAAAGATGCCTTTTATGCTTTTAGTTTACCCTTTATTGCAGATAAAAATCGAGTGGTCAAGCCACAGGTTGAACCAACTGTAACGATCCCCCCTACTGGAGGAGGGAAAATTGATCGTCCTCCTGATCCAATAGTTCCGGTGGTCCTACCAATAGCTAAAAATCCTGGTCAAGATGCATTTGATAAGGTTGTTTCAGAACTGGAACAGTGGATGAATGGGATAGGAAAGATAAAAAGTTATTCCAATTTCAGGGAAGACATTTACAATGCCTTTATTGATTTTATTGATTGGGAAGCGGAGAATATTTCTTCTCGTTTAGTTAGCGACCACTTTCAAAGTCGGAGAATTCATATCGAAGGTCAAACCGTATCAACAGCAGGCAGTGAAGTACTATTAATAGAGAAAAAACCTTCTACTTACTATGCGCTATTATCGATGGCCGCATGGCGACATCTCGGGAATAAATCATGGGATTTTGAGAGTAGCATTGATTATTTACCTGGTTTTTATAATTGGCTTCATGAAGAAAAAGAGAATGTAATAGCTTATATAAAGTACCCAAAAGAAGTGACGAATCGTGAAAAATGGGAGTTTTCAAAATGGGTTCTTATAGCAAATTACCAATTAACAGTATTATCAGGGAATCTGAACCGAAGTGACATGTCTTCTTTAAAAATTTATGAAGCTTTATTTCAGCAACCACAGATTCCGATTGAGGAACATCGCTCTTCAGAATGGACATCTATGCAAAAGCGACTTAATAACTCTGGGACCAATCGACTAGTTCAGACAAACTACGATTTATTAAAAAGCATGTATAACCGTGTCCAAGGAAAGATTACTGATAAAACAGGAGTTCATTTTATTGATGCTGCAAAAATTTTAAAAGAAATTAAACTTCTAAAAAAACAGAATTGGGATATGGAGAAATTAGAATTACCTGATAATACTCTTTATAGAGAATCGACTCGATTTACGTCTTTACAACTATTAGATCTATTGAGAAATGGATTACCTCTTGCAATTAAAGGAGAATGTAATTTAATTCAGGAGAGAATAAATAGCATAATGAATTATATTGGTTCTGATGAAACAGTGGATCAATTATTTAATGAAATGCGGGATTTGTTAGGCTATTTCAAAAGTATTAACGAGGGTTTTGTTAGTGAAGATTTTAGTTCTTTACAAAAACGTGATTTAAACCATGAGCAGCTTCTTTTTCAATTGAAGTCATTAAAACAAGTGGAAGAGTGGGATAATGACCAGTTATTAGTAGGTTTAATAACCGTTCCTCATACACGAATCGTTGAATATATCAAATTGTTTGAAAAGATGGACCGATTGTTAAAAAATAGATACGATAAATTTGATGAAAAGCACAAAAAGTTAGATCAAAAGTTAAGAGAAGGTCAAACGAAACAAGTAATTGAAGATACACGCAATTATTTGGAAAAATTACGTAATGATATTGAAGACATCCATAAGGAGGTGTCATCAAATGTTATTAGATAAGGTTATATCGACTCGTAAGTTAATTGAGCAAGTAAAAATAGAGGAAGATAGGTTGAGTAAGTATGAAGATTATCGAGAATTTAGTCAAAAATTAGTCGATCAATCAAGTGCATATTACGAGTTTATTAACGCCATTAAAAGCCTTGAAGCGACATATCCAGAAGAGTTTATGAAACCTGATATGTCCAAAGTAATAGAAAAGATTAATGAATTACTTGAAACCTTTGAAAACGACCCTAAACAAAATAAAATTAATTATTTAACGAAGGAAATAGATAATTTTAATACCGAATGGCATGAAAAATGGACTAAGTTCGCATCCTCAAAAAGTCAGGATGTAATCCGAGGTTTATCCTCTATTAAACAGGTGGCAGGATTGGATACCGATATCAATGATATTATTCATTGGTTGGAAGTTCTGACAAATAAGTGGCCAATATCTGAAAGAAATCTACAACAGTTTACGAGGTATCTTATTCGCGCTAGAGAAAAGTTAACGAATATTAATGCGTCACCTGAGGTACAAAAGTTTCTTGATTCAGTGGCAAATAACAAAGCAACCATCAACGATGTTACTCCAGAAATAATCCGTTGGTTAAATGAAAATAATTTTTCAAGTAACTTAAAGATCACATATAAATAATTTTGTCAGTTAAGTGAGGTTTCAATAATGGAACGCACCGATTTAGATAGATTAGCAGAAGAGGTATTAACACAATTAGAATTAGAAGAAAATAACTTGTTAACGTGGGGGATCATAGGAGGATCTTTTAATCCGTTACTTAAGGTAGAAAAGATTATTGAGTCTTCTCCCACTCAATTTATAGGAGAACTATGGTCAAAATTAGAAGATCAAGGTATTAGATCAAGTGATATCATCAATAATCTGGTGGATAGAAAATTGTTGTTTAAAGGGAAGACGGGTTATCGTTCTCGTTATGCTGAAACAGTTCGTCTCTTATATTTGCTAAAACAACGTTTTAAATTTACAGATTGGTTAAGTGCACCTAACTTAGTTAGTAACATAAAAACAAATTTGAAGTATCGGAACTATCCAAAGCGTGATCAAAATTGGAATCAAATTAGGAGCAAATTAAGAGATGAACAGTTTGCTCCCTTTATTCTATCGGCACTTGATGAATTATTAGAACATGGTAACTTGAAACTCTCAGTGTTTCAAGTTGAATCGTTATTGCATCTGTTAAAAGAAGGCAAAAAGTCAACTGAAGGTGGAACGATCATTGGAGCTGGAACAGGGTCAGGGAAAACGAAGTCGTTTTATTTACCTGCCTTTAGTCAAATTTCCCAATCTATTAAAGATGATTCACGGACATGGACACGGATGTTAGCAATTTATCCTCGGACAGAATTGCTGAAGGATCAATACAGTGAGGCTTTAAGTGAAGTATTAAAATTAAACAATTTATTTCATTCGCAGTCCATTCGTCCAATATCTATTGGATGTTATTATGGGGATACACCTGACCATGCAGAGGAAGTACGTTCCCATGAAAATCGAAAATGGCAAAAGAAGCAAGATGGTTATGTCTGTCCATCCTTAGTTTGTCCAAATTGTGGTTCGGATTTAATATGGAAAACAGTTGACTTGGAGAAGGTAATAGCAACAAATGAAGATCAATATGAAAAACTCTATTGTACAGGTGCAACTTGTCATGTCATAGTTGAATCCCAAAATATTATTTTGACAAGAAAACGGATGATAAGACAACAACCTGATATTCTATTTACTACTACCGAGATGTTAAATCGAAAACTATCAAGTGGTTATGATCAACACCTTTTTGGTATTAGATCAGATCGAAAGCCACCATTATTTGTTTTATTAGACGAAGTCCATATTTACAATGGAATAAATGGTGCCCATGTTTCTTATGTCTTGAAGAGGTGGAAAAATCTAGTAAAAAAATATGCGGATTCTCGGTATGGAATTCAGTTCGTTGGTTTGTCAGCAACATTACCAAATCCACAATATTTCTTTTCACAATTAGTAGGTATTTCAGAAAATAGTTGTAAGTACGTAACTCCAAATCCCGAAGATATGACCGATGAGGGTATGGAATATAATCTTGTACTTCGTGGGGATCCATTTTCCAGTACTGCTCTATTATCAACATCTGTGCAGACGGCTATGTTACTGGGAAGAATGTTAGACCCTCTTGGTCATTCAACTTCGAATGGTGCCTTTGGTTCCAAGATCTTCGGTTTTACGGATAAATTAGACGTAATTAATCGTTGGTATCATATTGAAAAGAGTGCAGAAGAAGATCTTGTATTAAGCCAATATCGTGATTGGGAAGTAATCAAAGAAGAAGCACCACAGCTTGAAAAAACAAAAAAATATCAATTTAATGCAGGTCAGGTTTGGGAACTAGCCAAACGAATTGACCCTGTAGGTCTTCAGAATCCAATGAAGATTGCTATTACATCTTCACAATATAAAGGTGTTGATTCAAAAGCAAAGTTTGTCGTCGCAACTAGTACTCTAGAAGTTGGATATAATGATCCAGCTGTAGGGGCTGTTATTCAACATAAGGCACCAAGGAATTTAGCATCTTTCTTACAACGAAAAGGTCGTGCAGGTCGTAAGCGAGGAACGAGGCCTTGGACAGTAGTAGTTGTGTCATCCTATGGTAGGGATCGGTTTGTCTATGATTTTCCAGAACAATTATTTAGCCCCAATTTACCAGACTTATCTTTACCCGTTAGGAATGTATATGTTCAGAGAATTCAAGCTGGTTTTGCCGTTATGGATTGGTTTAGTGTTCAATTAAAACAACAAGGGTTTAACCAACCGATTTGGAATGTTCTTTCACCACAATATAAAAGTTATCAGAGAGAACGACGTGTGATTTCTGATCTAGTTATGGATATTTTAGATGGAAATGATCAAGAGTTTATTCTTTTTATGAAGTCTGCCTTACAAGTAGATGAAAATCATCTTAATCGGTTGTTATGGACTCCTCCGCGCTCTATCATGTTTGATTTATTCCCTACTTTGTTAAATCATCTATCCATGGATTGGGCAAGACAAGAGGGGAACAAAGAATTGCCAACATCACCATTACAGGGGTATGTTCCAAGAAACTTATTTTCTACATTAGAAGTAAATGAATTAGAATTATGGATTAACAAAGATCAGAAAAGAGTTCATTATCAAGCTTTACAACAAGGAATTAAAGAATTTGCTCCAGGGAATGTTTCAAAGAGATATGCCAAGGCGGAAAACATTAAGGAAGCACAATGGTTACCAGTTTCTTTAGATAAAGAAATCATTGATATGAAAGAGGGAAATATTGTTGGCAGATTTATCAATAGGGTAGAAGAAAATGATGACCGCATTGACGTTTATTTACCACTTAAATATGAACTATTACAAATCCCTTATGAATTAAGTGACAGGACAACAGGAATATTGGATTGGAATGTAAAGGTTTTAACAAAGAATCATGCAGAAACAGAAGTAGAGGTTGACATCCCTTTATTATCTCAATCAGCATTAAAATCATTCTTTACTAGGATACATTTATTTTCGTCTAATGAACTTCAAACGGTAACGTTCACGCGATATGCAACCAAATGTAATGTTGAAATTAAATATAAAGATGGAAAATCCGAGAGGAAAGTCTATCATTTTACGTATGGTTCAAGTAAAGGCCAAACGGCTCTTGGTTTCCAAGTTGATGTCGATGCTATTGTATTTAAGTTAGCTGATATAGACTTAGAACAAATTAAGTTTCAACCAGAATGGGAACAGCTTTTGACAGAATTAAGACCAAGATTCTATCTGGATATGCTTCAGAATGATTTAGAATTAGCGAGCCAGTTATCCATTTTTGAAATCGAATGGCTTTGGCAAATATGTCTGTCCTCAACCATTGCGACTTCCGTTAGTAAACAATGTGGCATTAAAGAAGCGGTTGAAATCTATAGGGAACAGGTTAAGGCCATTTCTTTACGAGCGCTTAATGTGATTTTTCAATCTACGGCCGTAAAAATAGAAGATAATGACCAGGCAGAAGAAGCCAAACTTTATAAAAGGTTATTATCCCATCTGGATGATGAAGGAATTATGGAACGTTTTATTGCACGTCTTGACTTACTTTATGTAGATATAACCGAGGATGAAGCCTATTATCCGTGGATTATGGAACGACTGCAAACAACAATTGCAGCGTGTATAAAACAGGCAGTTGAACAATTATTACCTGATATCAATACAGAAGATATCAATATTGATATAAAGGATCATCAAATATGGCTTTCAGAAACAGACTCAGGTGGAATGGGGGTTATTTCTAGTATTGCTTCTGCAATGAGTAATGAGCCTAGGTTGTTTGAAGATTTATTCTTTAAAGCAGTTGATGATTGTCCAAGAAACGACATTTCTAAAGGATTGTCTTCTATCGTTGATCATTTTAATGATCCTGACTTTTATGAGACCATTTCTATTATTCGGAAAGCAACCAATTTGGATGAGCAAAAACAGCAACTTGAATTACTTCGAAAGCAATTAAGTGACCGTGGTATCACGCCAAATCGTGAATTATTTGTAAGCTTTACAACGAAATTGCTTCATAATAATAATAATCAAATGACGGATGAATTAATGAAAGATTTACAAGAGTTGTGGCGTCGTGAGGAACGACGATTAGAATGTAAAATTGATCTGCGTGTATTTACTGTTGCTTGTTTGCGATTGGATGACATAAAAGTACGGATTGATTCTATTCTTGAAAATCTATATTCAAGCGGCAACTATGATGAAAAGCAACGTCTATTACTTGTCGAGACTCTTTTATGGAATGACTGTAATGATTCTTGTCCTGAATGTTTGAATCTATATAGTCCATATCAATCTTTTGCAAAGCCATCACGCCTATTACTTAAGTCGGTAAGTAAACCAACAAAGATAACCATTGATTCAAGTAAGGCTAATTGGAGTGAAAGATTAATGGAACTATTAAAAAAGGGTAACCAAGTTTGCGTATGGACTTCATTTGAGGAAATGGAAGAATGTCAAAGGATATTAATGGATATCATTCAAACCCCAATTGATTTTGATTATGAATTTTATTATCCGTATATCTCAGGTGTTCATAGTAAAGGTAGTAATTGGTTGTTTGATGTTCGAGTGAGGGAGGTAACACATGCATAATCGTACCATTCGCTCCCATAATAGTTCAGTAACGTTAATAGATTGCTTAGCAACTATTTTTTCACTAGAAGCTGTACTACCAAGTAAAGAGATTTATTTGATATCGCCTTTTTTAAGTAATTCACCTCTTATACGGAATAGATTAGGACAATACTCTGATTTGTTTCCCATGATAGAAGGGAAAATCATCTATCTTTCAGACATACTAAATACTTTATCTTGGAAAGGATCTAAAATCCGTATCATATGTGATCCTAATCGAGTAGAAACAAAGAGGTTTATTAGCCAACTAAATGAAGTTGAAATAAAGAAATTAAATAACAATCACGAAAAAGGTCTTATGACTAGCCATATATATCTACATGGTTCAATGAACTTTACGTTTAGCGGTATTAATATTAATGGTGAAAATATTCGTATTACAAGTGATCGGTCTGAGGTCAATCAGGCTTTGCTAGCAGCACGTACTAGATGGGAGGAGGCTGAGGAAATATGTCACAATCATTAAAAACCAAATTCCTTCTTCTGCTACTACAAGTAAATGGTGTAAATCCTTATCATTTATCCGTTAACGGGAATGAGTGGTCAGGGAAAAACGATGAATTATTAGGGATGATTAAAAGGTTTTATGAGGATAACCCTGCTGTTCTTCCTTTTAGGAACAACCAAAAGGAGACTTTTTGGTTTTTGTTTGCACATAAAGATTATTTATTAGGACAACATGTTCGTGAATTAGATCACTTTTTGTTACCTTATCATTGTACACCACTAAATGATGGAAGAAAGTTAAACTATGATTCGGAAAAAAGATTGGGCCGAATCGGGCATGAACTATTTCCTGATGGTTATTACGCTTATGTATCAAAGGTTGAGCAGGAAGAAAATATTTGGGGGAGACTTCGGTTATGGAGGAGGCTTGATGACCGTCGACCGAACATCTCATATGACGAGTTAAAGGTAAATGCATTCACATTACGAAGCAGATTTTATCAAGCGATTGTTTTACAAAAATGGGAAGAGGCGAAAAGCTATTTAAATACACTTCAGCAAGGAAAATATTTGAGTGATGAAAATTATAAATTTTTAACGCTTCTGTGGTTAAGTGCCCAAGGTAAGTGGGATCGAATTTGGGAATCTGATGATTTTGAGATCTTGGCTGGATTCGGTAAAATACCTATTCAAGTTCATATCGCTTTAATCCGAACATTTTATCAACGCAAATTATCTAAATCGGATATTCTCGGCCGATATGATTTGTCAATGAAAGCATTTAAAGAATCACGATATAAGCTTGGAACACTCTTACGTTCACAGTTGAGTTTAGATGAGGAAACTTCTATACGTGTATTTGCTTATGAAGCAGCTTCTAAAGGTCAGGAAGATAAACTGGAGCGCTACCAAGAAAAGACCAAAGATGAGATCACTAAAGATATTATTGAATTCCTCTTACTTTATGTACAAACGAATAAAGAGAAGCCGATAATCTCCATTAATGATAAATTAGAACGAGCCAAACAGTGTTTTACTAATCATGAGTATGAAGATGCTTTTCTTCTTCTAAATGGAGTTGATCTTTCTATTGATAAGGTTCGTTTGCTTGCAGGAATTTCCATTATGGAAGAAACAGAGGAAACGTGCTCTGTTGCATTAAAGCATTATGAAATGCTATCTGAACAGGAACAACGGCAGTTAATGAAAGAACCGCAATCTAAAGGATGGATGATCTACTTACTTAATCTACAAAAAGAGAATGAATCTTTATTAATAACGACTGAGACAACCGATCGAGTGGATTGGTACAACTGGTTTTATAATTTTATACACACTTCTGATTTTGATCTTTTAGAAGAGCATTTAACGACGATAGATGTTCAACAAGGGAATATCAATTGGTCCATTACGTCTCTTAGTAATCTATCAGAAATAATAGCTACGATAGGAATAGAGTCTCTCTCATCCATGCAAAAATCTCTTTTACAAACAGCATTGCCTATGTTTGTTACAGAGTTAATGCAAGATGATTATTTTCCTAATGAAAAGGCGAATGAATTATATGAATATACGCGAGAAATTCTCTGTATTCATGGGAAACGAAATGAAAATAATACCGGCTTTTTATTAAGACTAACGGAAGGTTTATTGTGCTTAGAGATTTCCAAAGTTCATTTATATTGGAATCAAGTCGAATCATGGTTTAATGTATTCCCAACAGATCGATTATCATCATATGTGCTAGAATCTTTAGAGCTATTTAAGGAATACGGACTTGGTGATGATCTCTTACAACCAGTTTGGACAAATTGGGTTGGATCTCTTCTTGATAGAATAGCTAACCAAACGGTTATTCAATCATGGATTGATTTAGGAAACAGAATATCTGCTAATTCTTCCATGATTGATGCATTAAATGAGAAGATAACTTCTAATAGAGATATGGATCTATTAGAGGTATTACCTAATATGTCTATTACCATCTACTCTCTACGTGAGAAACCAGCACAGCGAGCTGCACAGCGGATTACAAAGAGAAATCCAAATGTTAAAGTAAAGGTCTGTACGGATAGTAAATTGACAAATGAAGCGAAAGCGTATGCTCGAAACTCAGATTTAGTTATTCTCGTCACAACTTGTATGTCCCATGCATTAACTTTTGGGATATCACCTTATTTAGATGATAATTTATTATATTCTCGAAGTTCAGGGGAAACCGGAATTATAGAGGCATTGGAGGAGTATTGTCAAGAACAGTATGATAACCAAGTTATGTCTAGTCATGTAAGCTAAATTATTATTAATTACTAGGTAATTGTAATGAAATTGAAAGTGCCTTTACCAATAAAGGTTGATGATTTTTTTAGTAACCTAAGTTGTAGCAATAATTAAAAAAAATAATTCTATCTCAAATTATGATATAATATTTATAGAGAAACCGCTCTCGCGGTAGAGGTTCTAGCTACCCTCTTTAAAAAACTAAGGAAAACAGTTCTGCTTTCTTAGTAGTGCTGTTTTTTCTATTGAAAGGAGTTTTACAATTGAAAAAAGATAAAGCTATCGTTGTGTTTAGTGGAGGACAAGATAGTACTACGTGTTTATTCTGGGCATTAGAACAATTTCAAGAAGTAATTGCTGTTACTTTTGATTACAATCAAAGACATATTACTGAAATAGAATGTGCAAAAAATATAGCAAAAGAACTTGGTGTAAAGCATCATATTTTAGATATGGGTTTACTGAATCAACTAGCACCGAATGCTTTAACAAGAGATGAAATTGAAGTGAAGGATGGGGAAAATGGCGGCAGCCTTCCATCGACCTTTGTTCCTGGTCGAAATTTATTATTCATGTCTTTTGCTGGTGTGCTAGCTAGCCAAGTTGGTGCGAAACACATTGTCACTGGGGTTTGTGAGACGGATTTTAGTGGATATCCAGACTGTCGAGATGTGTTCGTTAAATCATTAAATGTAACACTTAACCTTTCTATGGATCAGCAATTTGTGATTCATACTCCATTAATGTGGTTGAATAAAGCTGAAACATGGAAGCTAGCAGACGATCTTGGAGCATTTGATTTTGTCCGTGAAAAAACTCTGACATGCTATAACGGAATTGTTGCCGATGGTTGTGGTGAATGTCCGGCATGTAAGTTACGGAAAAACGGCTTAGACAACTATTTGAAGGATAGAAAGGGGCAATAAATAATGTACGGTTTTCGGATTGTTGAAAAGCTCCAAAAAATAGATGAAGATATAAAACGTAACCAGTTAAAGTACCATAATAAACGCGTGATGGTTAGTAAGGAATTCACCTTTGACTCAGCGCATCATTTGCATGCCTACGAAGGAAAGTGCAAAAATCTCCATGGCCATACTTATAGAGTTATTTTTGGACTGAGCGGATTTGTTGATGACCGTGGGTTAATGATTGATTTTGGTGAGATCAAAGAAATTTGGAAAAACGAAATTGAAATATTTCTTGATCATAGATATTTAAATGAAACACTGCCACCGATGAATACCACAGCCGAAAACATTGTCGTGTGGATTTATGAAATAATGTCCGATGCTTTGAAGCAAGAAGAAAGACAGATTAAATACAAGGATGCTAGATTAGAGTTTGTTCGATTATATGAAACTCCAACAGGTTATGCTGAAGCAAGACGGGAGTGGATAGAGGATGAGTAAAATACCAGTAATGGAGGTCTTTGGTCCAACTATCCAAGGCGAAGGCATGGTCATTGGACAAAAGACAATGTTTGTTCGAACAGCAGGTTGTGATTATTCTTGTTCATGGTGTGATTCTGCTTTTACCTGGGACGGTTCTGGAAAAGATTTAATAAAGCAAATGGACGCAGAAGAAATTTGGAAAGAACTTGTTTTACTCGGCGGAGATGGTTTTTCTTTTGTAACAATATCAGGTGGGAATCCTGCATTATTAAAGAACCTAAGTTACTTAATCGACCTTTTAAAAGAAAACAATATAAAAATTGGTTTAGAGACACAGGGAAGTAAGTGGCAGGATTGGTTTTTGCATATCGATGAATTAACAATTTCTCCAAAGCCACCAAGTTCAGGGATGATTACAAATTTTGATATACTTGATAAAGTAATTGACAATCTAAAGGAAAAAGACCCTTCACATAATGTAAGTTTGAAGGTTGTTGTTTTCGATGAGATTGATTACAACTATGCTAAAAAAATACACCTTAGATATCCCAAAACTCCATTCTTCCTACAGGTTGGAAATGAGGATAATAAAACAACAGATAATCAACATTTGGTAAATCAACTTCTACAGAAATATGAATGGCTTTTAAATAAAGTCATGTTAGATAATGAATTAAAAGATGTAAAAGTATTACCACAACTGCATACCTATATATGGGGAAATAAACGAGGAGTTTAGTTTTTTTATTGAAACAAACTGAAAAATCCAGTTTATAACTTTATAAGTTTGAGGTAGAATATTACTAGGAACATACGTTCCTATTTTAAAAGAGAAAATAGTTTTAAATTTATATATTAAGATGGGGTGATTAGTTGAGAATAATATTATACTTAGTTGCTATTATAACTGCAAACGTTGTTACTGCTGCATTTGCTCCTTTTCAGCTTGGCGTATTCATAATCCCAATGGGCACTTTCTTAATAGGTGCTACTTTTATTTTTCGAGATTTGGTACAGAACAAATATGGAAGAAAGAAAACATATTTCTGTATTGCTATTGCTCTTGCTTTGTCAGCTTTAGTATCTTTTCTATTAGGTGATACTTTATTGATTGTCTTAGCATCATCCCTGTCATTTGTTATTGCAGAAACTACTGATACTGAAATATATACTCGTTTGAATTTACCAATGAGTTGGCGAGTATTATATAGTGGTATTGTTGGCGGGCTATTAGATTCTGTAATATTTGTAATTATAGGTTTAAGTCCAATTGGTGCGAACTTTATACCTTGGGAAGCAGTTCCATTTGCAATTTTTGGTCAGATTATTGTTAAAACGGTTATCCAGGGGATAGCTGCCATTATTATTAATGTGATTTATTACACATCTAGAAATCATACGGCAACACCATAAGATATACCACCTTGAGACTTATGGTAAAAGGATTTAAACTATTTTTTGATTGTTTAATAGAAGATGGACAGAAGTAAATTATTTTAAACACTGATAATTATACTGAACTCTCTAACATTTGGTATATAATTCAGAAATCCCCGAATCTACTCGATTTGGGGATTTTTCATAATTTCCGCAAATATCTTAACGTAAATTATTTATCCCCTTAACCATGAACATTTTATTGTCTGATTTATTTACCATATAGCAAATTAAATCAAACCTCTTTTATAGTGCAAAATATGGAAAGGGAATATTTCCAATAAATTGCCATTTTATTATTTTCAGTGTCCACAAAGCCGATATTAATTAATTTAATATAATTGAAAAAATAGAATATATTAATCATAATAAAGAAAAAAACGTGCTTATGTATAGGTATTATGGCATAATAGGTAATAAAATTACATATTTTGTGTATTGCAAAATAGAAGTGCAGAGCTTTGAAGTTAGAGTCCTGCACTTTGTTGCCAACCACCCCAAGTCCCTCTACTGTATAGGTGTCGAATCAATACAGAGTGGAGGATTACGAAAGGATGCTAGCAATGTCTGATATTAATTGTATCAAACACCTAAGGAACAAAAGAACAAAAAAGGACTATCTAATTGTTATTGCCCATAAAGGAACTACTTGAGGATTACAATCGATTCCTAGATGATGAGCGGGAAACGTGTTTTATGCTAAACAAAGACTTCCTATATAAAAAGTTCAATGAGGCTGTGCCCTTATATTAGAGTATCAAGATAATTTTGCTTTCCATAAGAAATAAGCTCAAAGAGACTAAGCCTCTTTGAACTTATTTTTTTAGAAAACGTATTGTCTATGCCATTCAATATATCTGAGATGATTCAGTTCAAGTTCTATTCTTAATCTCATGATTAATACGCAACAATTCATGATTTATTTTGTTAAAAAGCGGAGAAATATAGGGGAAAGGGCAGGCAGAGACATGGGACAGGCACCGTTTCCCTAGATGTTTAGGATTTATACTGCATTTCTTTTGTTTATATTACTGAAATATCACAAAAGGTTTCATATAACCTACGAATCTCTGTTTTATGGGACAGTAAACCTATAACTGTATCCTTTTTCCCACCGGACCCAGACACGAACCCGGACCAAACGATGAGCCCGACCGCTTTACCCTTAATCTTCCATTTGTCGAATGTTGTCGCGAATGCACGAAAATTAGGACTTATCATGTAAAATACTAGTTATATAGCTGATAAGTTTAATAGGTAATAAATACTGAACATTGTATGTTTGAGTGTTTGAAGTGTTTACAGAAAATGGTAGGACGAGGTGCTGTCCCCTTTGAGAGGAAGAATTGGTATGTTAGATGCGAAGGTAGAGTCACAACCGTGTTATATTAACTTAACCAAAAGAGCTTTGTCTGATATAAATGAGAATTTAGGGTATAGAGATGAGTTTTTTAGTGTGCGAACGGATAGAATTATTCACCTTCTTCTTTCCTCCCAGGATTCATTTCTTGTACATATTGAGAAAGCGACTGGTAGAACAGAAGAGGAGTTATATGTAAATCTCCATTTTGATTCCACGGAAAATAAGGGAATCATGAAATATGTGAAGGATCAGACGTTTAGTCTGTATGGAGTGGTAAAGGATGATGGATTGCTTGTTACGGGAATTAAGATTTTACCTTTTGGAATAGGTCAAGCAAATAACCGTCGGGTTACGTCCACACTGCATTTCTTCATTAATGAACGAAGTGCTACGTCCTTAACAGTAGAAACGCTAGAAGCAATCAAGAATCTCCCGTTTGCAAAAGAGCAGTCGAAGTTTGTGAAGAGTCGGCTAGAGAGCTGGGAAGTGTATCTCGATATGATTGTGGAAAAGGCAGAGCAGGACGAGGTGACGATGGATTTTCAATCTGCTAGGTTCACTGAACACTTACGAGAATTGAATATTCACTGTCCTTCTTTAAGAGGGCAAGTAGCTCGAAGGGATTTAAAGGGTGCCGAAGTGTCATTGCTGTGGGAGGATGACGGCAAGGACGAGGCAGATGAAAAAATCGGGACGGTTCGACGTTTTGATTTTGATAAGAATATTGTAGAGATTGAGCTTGATGAGGACTATGTGGAGCTCGCTAGGCAGAATAAATGGACGCCAGTGACAGCGGGGCTGGTGCATATTAGTAATCATGGTGGTTTAACACAGGCGAGGAGATTAAGAGGAGGATTTCGTGACCTGCAGAATGGTGTAGCGAAAAACCCGAATTTGGAGTACTTGCTATTTGAGGAAAATCCGGTGATGGATACATCTAGCAATGTGCAAAGCTTTGAATTTAAAGAAGCGATACAAGATAATTTAAACCATTATCAGCGTGCTGCAGTAAAAGGGGCATTAGCAGCAGAGGATATTTACCTGATTCAAGGGCCTCCTGGGACTGGGAAAACAACGGTCATCGCCGAAATTTGTTATCAGAATGTGGAGCGGGGTCTTAGAACATTAGTTGCGTCTCAATCAAACCTAGCAGTTGATAATGCACTTAGCAAGCTACTTGCACACCCTAAGGTCCGGATTCTCCGTAAAGGGCGCACAAAGAGTATCGAAGAAGAAGGCAAGAAATTCATCGAAGAAAATGTTGCAGAAACTTGGAAAAAGCAAACGCTGGAAAACATTCAACTTGATATTAAGGACATTGATCAGTTAATTGAGGAAAAGAAGAAAGAGATTAAGAAAAATCAGAATGTCCTGAAGTACAATGCAGAAAAACTAGCAGATATCGAAAAAGCACCATTGGTCAGAACGAAGCTGTTTCGATTACAAAATGAACTGCGTCACATCCAAGACCACGTGACTCAATTAAAGAATAAAGAAGAAAAGCATGAGCTAACGGAAAAGGAGCTCGAACAGAAATTACAGCAGGATTCCCATGAAGCTGCGCAACTTAAAGTGTTACTAGATAATTGGGAAGAAAGCAATAATTTTGATGAGAGGAAGGCTACTCTTCAGAATCGAATCAATCGTCTACGAGTAGAAATCGAATATCTCGAAGCACAGGAGTCTTTCGACAAAGCATCAGAACACTATAAAGAATTAGATTCCCAGTTAGAACGGCTGAGGAGACGTGAGAGAGAAATAGAGGATATCCTAATGGAAATTCCTCGGATGCATGATGTGGAGATTGTATCTTTTATTAATAGTAGAAGGTATATCAATTCTCCTGCGATTTTGCAAAAACAAATGCAACTATCTGAGTCGATTCGTATGGTTAATCAAGAAGAAGCTGGCAAGACACAGTTAGCGAGTGATAATGATACTTTTTCAAGGCTAGAAAAGCAATTAGATATTGTCATTGGTAGGCAAAAGAAGGTGCTCGTTCAATATGGGTATGATACAGAATTAGCAGAGACACTAGGTGGATCCGATGAGTATCCACATACAGACCTTATGCAGCTTGTTCCTCGTCTGGCAAATCGGATGATGGCATTCTCAGAGCCTTCTTTTCTACAAAACTTGAAATGGAAATTCACGAAAAAGCTCCCGAAACAAGTGGAGAAGTTAATAGAAGAATACAATCAAAGTATTGCTGCTAAAAAGCTACTAAAAGAGACGGTTGAGCGCAATAAACTGCGAATGGTGGAGATGAGAGAGGCAAAAAGTAAGCTTCCTCTTTTAACCGTGGAATTGCTGGAAGCACTAACTGATTATTATAAGCAAGTAGAAGTGAAGATAGAGAATGAAATCGGCGTTATCCATTTTGACATGGTACCAGGTAAAAATCAGGTGAAGAAGTGTCATCAGTTGTTGATAGAGTTGAAAGGAAAGTTGGATGGTGAGGAGCCGAGTAAAACTGTCTCTGAGTTAAGAAGATTAGTAGATGTTGCGGTGAGAGAGTTAACGGAGCTAGGAACAGAGGAGCAATATAAAAAGAGACTCATGATTCAGAAGCAGGAGAAAGAGTTTGCTTGTGAAAAATATGGGGTGCAGCTAAAAGAAATCACTCGTGAAGTGGAGGGGTTGGGCTTTAAGCTAGCAGAACTACTGCCAACTCTAGAAGACCTAGTGAAGCAAGTGGAAGAGAATCAGAAAATAGTTGATTATTTAAGTAGTATTAACGTAGAAAAAGAGAAAATGATGATTGATAAGAAGAACCAATTGATAAAACAGAGAATGGAGAGGTCGGATAATCATATTACAGCCTATATGAATCAACGGATGATGAAGGTTGAATGGTCGAATATGCTGCAGGATGCAAAGGATTATGACCTGAGAGAAATTAAAAAGCTGTATATTAAGCATGCGAATGTGATTGGGATTACATGTGTGCAGTCTGCGAAGAAGGATTTTGCTAGGGATTACCCAGATTTTGATGTGGTCATTATTGATGAGGTATCAAAGGCGACACCACCTGAACTGCTTTTACCGATGCTAAAAGGGAAGAAGGTCATTCTGGTAGGGGACCATCATCAGCTACCACCACTCATTGGACAGGAAACATTGGATGAAGTGATTGAGAAAATCCCGAATCCACAGAAAAAGGATGAGGTCAAAGCCAACCTGCAGGAATCTCTGTTTGAGCGCTTATTTAAAACTTTGCCAGATCAGTATAAAAGCACTCTCCGGATTCAATATCGAATGCATGAAGATATTATGGAAACAATCACTCAGTTTTATGAAGGGGAAAGTGAGGCAGGTTACGGATTAAGATGTGGGTTAGAAAATTCTAATAGAGAACGTGACCATTATTTAGACGGACAATATGTGAAGCGTGGTCAGCATATTATGTGGTTTGACCTACCGCATGAAGAGGGATTTTTTGAAACGAAAGAGAAGGGGATGACAAGTCCTTATAATGGTGCCGAGTTAAAAATCATCTCTGAATTGTTAGTCGACCTAAATGCTGCTGTCGACAAAGCAAAACAAGAAGGTAGAATCTCAGAGGATGCAACGAAGAATGTTGGTATCATTAGCTTTTACGGGGAGCAAGTGCGTAGATTAAGGCATTTAGTAGATGATCTTAAAGTAGAGCATCTCAAGTTTCGGGTCGGGACCGTCGATAGATTCCAGGGGATGGAAAGTGAGATTATTATCGCAAGCTTTGTACGTAATCATAGCAATAAAGAAGAGGATATTGGTTTTGCCAATGATTATCGTCGTTTAAACGTTGCGCTATCAAGGGCTAAAGAGCTATTAATTGTAACTGGAAGCTCAAAGATGTTTACTGTGCAAGCAAAACGAGCAGCAAGTAGGAAAATGTATACGAGGGTTATTGACACCATTCGTTTTAAAAACGGTTTAAGAGATCACAAGGGTCGTGTGAAATAGAAGGGATTGATTAGCGTTGTTATGGAAACTATGGGATGATTCTTCCACAGATGAATTTCAGGAGAGAATGCTCCATCAGGCGATAGAAGACAAAGAATATCTTCATATATTGGGGACAAAGGAATGGAAAATCCCGATCCACTATTATCACGTCCAGGTGACAGCATCGACGAAAACAAAGATTGATATGTTAAAAAAGATGGTTATGTTCTCCTTCTTAAATATGAATATTAGCCATCTGGATGAATTGAGCGGGTTTTTACATGTTGATACGTTATTTATCGAGGATATTGTTACGCAGATGATGGCGACAGGTGTGGTGGAAAAGGTAGATAGTGTGTACAAACTGACGAAAATTGGTGAAGAACAATTCAAAGCTGGAACCATTTTGAGTGAGCCAAGTACAGAGGTTATTCCATTTGAATATAGTGTGTTAAATCAGAATGCGATACAAGAGGAACCGACGAATGTAATGGTAAAAGAAGATTGGGAGTTAGATTTGTATCGTTATTCCAATGAAGTTGCCAATTTAGCGGGGACTATTTTAGAAGAAGATAAGCTTCGAGAGTACGTTCAAGAAAGTGGCAAAGTGTTTGAAGTCGGGGGAAATGAAAAAATCATTTCTAAGATTGAGCCCATTACTTTACAGGCTATGAAATTTGCGAAGTGTATCGAGTATCAATTGTACGATTTACTTGAAAACAAATTGTATGCACGTATCTGGAATGGAGCATCTGGTAGATGGGATGAACGTTTTGAAGAGGAGATTACTAGACTTGAAGGAGAAGCGTGGAAGTCTCATCATGATCAAGCGATTATCGAAAAATTTCCGGAGCGATATGAATATCTAAGAGGTAGATTGAAGGCTTTTCACAATAAGGGTAATAAAAATCAAAAGGTACTCGATATTTTAAGAGGGAAAGATATTCGAGCCCGGTTCATCAATTCCTTTTCCGAAACAAAACGAAAGATGCTCATGGTCTCACCGTGGATATCGGCAGTAGTAGTCGACCGAGATATGCTCTCGAGATTGCAGCAATTTGCTAAACAAGGAAAGACCCTCTATATCTCGTGGGGAATTGCGAAAAACATGGAGGCTGAGGACCGTAAGCCTAGTCCGGCGCTACTTAAAAGGCTGCAGGAGATTACCCATGAAGATGGCACACAGGCTGTGTTTGTTCGATGGTTTGGCAATCAGCATAACAAGGAAATTGTGGTAGATGCAAGAACACATTTACTAGGCTCGTATAACTGGCTGTCTTATCGTGGGGAATACAATATTCGCCATGAATCTGTCGTGGTGATAAAAGAAGAAAAAGTAATTAAGGATACGACTGTATATATTGAAGCGAAGTTTATTAACGCGCTAAAACAGGATTTAACAGCTCTTTTAAGCAATGTGAGCGCGCAGGTTGAACCAATTATCGTGAAAAATTGGATGAAAGAGCTCATTATGTTAGACAGCTCACTTGAAAAGAGAAAACAGCTATCAGATCAACTAATGGAGCATCTACGAAACAATGGACAAGTTGAATTAATACATGAACTTGCATCCCTATGGGCTCGTTATGATGTGGAAGACTTTGGTGTGCGTTCGTATTTAAGTGAATTGTTAAATGAAGAGAATTTTGACTTAGCGAAGGAATATTATGCGCTTTGTCAAAAGCATATAAAAACAAGCCCTATCTCTGAGTGGGAGAAGGCTCCTGAGTTATCGGAATATAAGGAATGGTTTGCAGAGCAGAAGGTTGTGGGGAAGACGAAGCCACAATTACAAGAGAAACCTACTCCGAAAGGTAATGCTAATGGGAAGAAACGAATACCGAGGAGTAAGAAGAAGAAGTAAGTTAATGGTGTCCCACTTTTATAGGTGGCCATTCATTAAAACTATTTAACTGTGTTTATTAATTTTTTCTGGAGGATAATAAGGGATAATTATTTGGATATGTAGCGAGGATAAATTGAATTGAATCGTTATAAAAAGAATAAACCTAAATACTTATTATTGACTAAGTATGGATTAGTAGAAGAATGTTTTTCCAGTACATAGATATATAGAAAGAAGTAAAAAGATAATGAACGATCCACATAAAGAAGAGTGTAACTGCTAAACTAAATTGAACAGTTTCTGACAGATAAAAATGAACACTTTTTGCCCGATATCATCTCGGCTAAGTTATGATGGGATTTTAACATCATTGTTTAGTTGAGGGATTTGAAAGGAGAAAAAACTAAAATTGTTAATGCAGGTTTATCATCCACACTTCAATTGTTGAAGGGGATGGGGCTGGTTTTGATATACAGTCGTATACAACAGATGGAAAAGTTAAATTTGATAGAAGTTAAAACAACTACTGCAGAAATTCAGACACCATTTATCCTAACATGTATGAGAAAGAGTAAAAAATGATACAAGTTACAATGCAAGAATGCTTGCTGGTTATGTTTGGGGTTGGACATCCGAAAATAGGGAAAATGGTGAAGTAAGTGATGAGAAAAAAACCGGAATATAATTTCAGTTCATTATGAGAGTTTGTTCATTAAAGATGCAATAGTCATTCATTAATAGAGTGGCTAATTGTATTGGAATTATTTTTTATCTCATTTTTTCTTTTTTTGTCTCATAATTTAAGATTACTCTTTGGAATGAGATACAATAAATAAAAGCCTCTAAAATGGCACTAGAGGCTTTTATTCTCTGTTTATAGCTGATGTACAGGAAGAACAGTGAACAGAATAAAATGAGATTGCCCTTACTAATATAATGTGAAGATTACGTGAATTGGTTAATGTAAAAAGCGAAGTTTCTTAAAAATACATATACGGTCTCACTATCACAAGATTACTTGGCGTTTTGAGATATAATTTTGTGTATTTTTATAACTTCCTATAATCAATCTTATGTAAAATCTCTTAGTCTTAAGTTGGATAACTCGTTTACCCGGATACCACTTCCTAAGAAGAAGGATAAAATCACAAAATCACGTTCCTTAATTAATCTAAATGGAGGAGTGTTAAGACCTGTATTTGGTGAAAGGGAAATGGATGTACCAGTATCGTGCAGAAGAGTCCGAAGGAAGCACTGAAATCTAATTTTTAATTAATGGATAACTTTGGTAAAGTTAGATTATAAAAATAACCAATCATCTTAGGGAGGAAGCAAATGAAGGTAAAAAAAATACATCATGTAGCTATAATTTGTTCCGATTATGAAAAATCAAAAAACTTCTATGTAAACATTTTAGGATGTGATATTAAGCAGGAAACATATCGGGCAGAAAGGAAGTCCTATAAATTAGATTTAATGGTGGGAGGGGAATATCAGTTGGAATTGTTTTCATTTCCGGATAGCCCCCACCGTCCAAGTTATCCAGAAGCAAGAGGGCTTAGACATCTTGCTTTTGAAGTAGAAGATATTCATCAAGCTATTGAAGGTTTAGAAAAAGAAAACATTCCAGTCGAACCTATCCGTGTTGATGAGTTAACAGGAAAAAGGTTTACTTTTTTTTGTGATCCGGATGATTTGCCTCTTGAAATATATGAAAAGTAGCAATTACCAGAAGGGATATGCATATTTCGATACAAGAAAAGACTTTCATCAAGGTGCCCTAAAACCAAAATAGTATTTAAAACGAAAATGGCAATCATTTTGTGATTTCCATTTTCGTTTCTTTATTTTTTACGTCATAAAATCCGAATTATATATTTGGTTTTTATCAACCTAGTGCAGTATTATTTCTAATAACTGGAATAAATATAGGGTGTTCGTTTATATTCTTAGGAGGCAAGGCTCATTATCTTGTGAATTTTAAAGGAAGACTTTTCACTCCAAAAACGAACGGACTTGGAATCGCCTTCAGCTCAGTCCCTTTTACACCTTCCAATTTTGCAAATGTACTTAATAGTGTCACGAGAGCTACTTCTGCTTCTAGACGTGCAAGCGGGGCACCTAAACAAAAATGAATACCAAACCCGAAACTCAAATGAGGATTTAATTTCCTTTCTAACGTAAACCGATTAGGTTCTGCAAACTTTTGTTCATCCCGGTTTGCCGAAGCGACCCAGCAAATTACTTGTTCCCCCTTTTGGATTGTTTTGCCCCCAACTTTGACATGTTCCTTTGTAACACGGCCAATTGCCTGTATTGGAGGATAAAAACGTAGTGTTTCTTCTACCAATTTTGGTATTAAAGGTAGATTTGTCCTAGCTTGTTCTTGAATGTTTTTATCTTCTGTCATATAGCGTACGGCATTTGTAATTAAATTAGTTGTTGTTTCATTTCCCGCAACTAATAATAAAACACAGAAAGATAGTACCTCTTCTTCTGTTAATTTTTCCCCATCAATTTTTGCTGCTAATAATAGCGAAATTAAATCTTCTTCAGGATTAACTTTTCTCTCTAAAATTATTTTTTTGAAATATTCTTTAAGAAACCCACTTCCTTCCTTACGTTTTTGTGCCATTCTTTGGAAGGCTTCATTTGAATTATCTTTGGCGCCTGCCACGAGAACATCAGAATAGGTTTTAAAAAGATCCCGATCCTTAGCAGGGACCCCCAATAATTCGGCAATTATTATGACAGGCAACGGACCAGCAAGGTTATGAACGAGATCCATAGTCACCTTCTCATTAACTTGATCGAGAAGGTAATGTGTCACCTCTTCGATTTTATTTTTTAAATCCTTCACTGCTTTAGGAGTGAATGCCTTGTTCACTAAGTTTCTCATTTTCGTGTGTCTAGGAGGGTCCATTGTCAAAATGCTTCCTTGAAGAGTTCCAGACCCTCGTTCCGATGAAAACAGTTTTGGATTTTTTAGAATATAATGTACGTCCTCATATCGAAACACATCCCAGCAGCTTCGAGCCTCATCGTACCTTACAGGAGTATTTTGTCGTAAACTATTAAAGATTGGAAAAGGAAATAATTGATCTGCGTTCGAAGCAATTTCGCTCATGGGGATGAGATTAGCATACTGCTCCACTGCGCTTGTTGATTTACGTTCTTGTGTCATGGTTTCATCTCTCCTTTTATTGTGACTAATATTCATACAGAATATAGTCATGAACCGGTTCATTAACTAAGATAACAAACTCGAAATTTGGTTTCAATTGACATAAATTGAGATATTTTTCAATGAGAAGAAAGTAATAACTCGGAAAATTTGATTCACCACCTATTGAAATACTCTTTTGAGTTTCATAGCTTCTCGTTAAAGGTCATGCCGCTACCCAAAGTCATGCCAGCAGTGTAACTATATTTACTGCACCCTTATCCACTAATATTTTAAGTCTGCTGCTGAAGTTTTTACCTTAAGCAATGGGTGGGTTTCTGAAAAGGGTGTTTCAATCTACTGATGCTGGGTACAGTTAAGGGAAATTTCATAACTATCAGGCAGAAAGGAAGTCCTATAAATTGGATTTAATGGTCGGAGGGGAGTATCAGCTGGAATGGTTCTCCTTTCCTAATAGCCCCCATCGTCCAAGTTATCCTGAAGCAAGAGGACTTAGACATCTTGCCTTTGATGTGGAAGATATTCATCAAGCGATTGAAGAGTTAGAAAGAGAAAATATTCTAGTCGAACCTATCCGTGTTGATGAGTTAACAGGAAAAAGGTTTACTTTTTTTGGTGATCCGGATGATTTGCCTCTTGAAATATATGAAAAGTAGGAATTACAAGCTTGGCTAGGAAAATGCGTGAAACTTTAGGACATGAAGTTTTTTGGGAGGTAAAACTTGGTTGAATTCAAAAGCTGAAAAGCGGTTGAAATGCAATATCGCTACACTAGTGTTATTCGGTAGATTCATGATTTCAGCACTATTACGAAAAAGGTTATTGACCCTACAATAAAAGGTGGAAAGGGGGCAGTATTTAGGTTAGGCAGTCTTCTCCATTAATATTGTTTGCATTCCCGATATTTCTTTAAGATCCCAACGGTCCACTTTATCCAAGTAGGGCTTCTTTTATTTTTCCGAAACATAAAAAGGGCTGTTAGTAATCTATTAAGTACTATACAGATTTCCAGGAAGCTTCATAAGATATAAAAAAGGAGGTACAAGCATTGAAAGAAAAAATAATTAACGCGGAAAATAACCGTTTCCGCTTAGTAACAGGTACATTTCCTGATAAAGAAACCGCCTAATGGCTGAAGAGCTGAAAATTCGTTATGGCTGGATTGTCTATATAATTCCGGAACAAAGTGAAAAAGACTGGAATTAAAATTAGTTAACTACCAAAAGGATTTGATGAAATAGGGAAATTAGTAGAGAGGATGACTGAATTGAAATTACAAGATATAAAAGGATCTTATGATGTAATCATTAGCCTAGGCAGTTGGTGTGGACCTTCTCTTAATTTAAGGCGGCATAATTTGAGGCGGTTTTCGTTTCCTCTTGATTGGGTTGTATCTAACTCACTCCCGGATGTAAGCAGATTATTGAAGAACAGATTTGTCGGATTTATGGACTTAAACAATATGAAGCAGGTAGATGGCATCGCTTCTTATCTTGATGATGGAGATGCGGTTTTTTCTGATGAAGGCGGTAAGCAGCAAGACGCCTATTTTATCCAAGATACCTATTATAATATTATTTCAGTCCATGATTTCCCAATAATACCTAATCAAGATTGGACTCATCTTTACCCTGCTTACAAAGAAAAACTTAATTACCGAATAAATAAGTTTATTGAAATAATTTCAAATAGCAAATCCGTCTTATTTGTTAGATGGGGGGCAGTTTCGGTTCACGATGCAGTTGAATTGCAATCCGTCTTGTCCGAAATGATACCGGGGAAATTTAATATCCTCTTCCTTGATCCACTAGCGGGGTTAAAAGGTGTTAATGAAATTGACTGGGGAATCAACGGCATTTGTACAGTGCAAGTACCCAGTGATGGTCCTAATGATGACTCAATGTGGGATTATGTTTATAATGGGCTAACCTTAACAAAAACATATTCTTAGTAGTGATTCCACGTCTTTTATTGCAAACGTTTAAATTTGGTGAAGCATTAATGGATTGAGAATATGTCTTTTTCCTTTATTTGAAGGATGGAACAAAAGAGTTATTTTTACGGAAGAAGAAAATTGTATCTTAAGAGTTAAAGGACACTCATTATTCTAAAAGAGTGTTTTTTTGTGCAGTAATCCACTGAATTATCTAAATTTTCCAAAATTACATTTGACCCAAATGGGACAGCTGATTTAGAATTGATATGTATATGAAATAATGTTTTGTATACAAAACATAAATAGAGAGGGAATATAGTTAGATAGTGAATTAAGTGTAAAAAATATTTGATTTAGGGAGGTAAGTAATATGTTTAAGAAAAAATTGGCGTTCGTTCTGATTTGTTTGGTGTTAATAGTTTCTGCATGCGGTCCAAGTGACGAAACAACTACAGAAGGAAATTCCGGAGGAAAAGCGGTAAAGCTTACTTTTACGGAACCTGCACGGTTATTGTCAGTTGCCCCATTGTATGTAGCCATCGAGCAAGGTTTTTTTGAAAAAGAAGGAATTGAAGCAGAGATTGTATCTGGTGGCGGAGGAGCACAAGTAATTGCTTCTGTATTATCAGGTGAAGCTCAGTTTGCGGTCTCGGGTCCTCGAAGTATGTTTACTCCTCTTGATAAAGGTGAAGAATTAATGGCGATTCAATCTTTAAATTCAGCGCTAACCTATCAAATTACTCTTTCTGAACAATATCAAAAGAAAAAGAATGTTTCTAAAGACTCATCATTTGAAGATAGAGTGGCTTCATTGAATGGCGCAACTATTGGTACAAATCTTGTCGGTGATTCTGGAGACGTATACACCCGCTATTTAATGCAAATGCATGGTGTTGACCCCGATACGCTTAAAACTGTCAAATTGGCAGGAGATGGATCGAAGATTGGCGGTATGCAGGAGGGGATTGTTGACGGTGGTATAGCATCGCCTCCAATGGGTTTACAGGCGGAAAGTAAAGATGTTGGTGAGATTGTAATCAATACAAGTGAAGAGCCAATGTATGGGAATATGGTCTGGGAAGCTGTTTTTGCTAAAAAGGAATATTTAGAAAAAAATCAGGAAACATCTTTGAAAGTAGTTCGGGCAATAGGGAAAGGTATGGAATTCACACGTAATAATCCAAGAGAGGCAGCCCAATCAATCGTATCTTATTTTGATGGAATTGATGTTGATATCCTAGAGGAATCACTAATCGGATTGAAAAACACTTTTAAAGGCTATGGGGAAATGAATCAAGAAGCTTGGGATAATGCCCAGGATCCATTAGTTGAATTCGGCAAGTTGTCAGGCGTTTCTACTAAACAGGATACTACTGAAGATGTTATTTGGACAAATAGTTATATAGAAGAAGCATTTAAAAAATAATTAGATAGAAAGGAGATGATAGGTAAGATGGAAAATGCACAACTGGAAAATTTCAAATTGTCTACTCGTTTTTTGGATGTTACTTACGTAAACAATAAAACTGGTGCAGAAGTGATTGCTCTGCAGAATATAAACTTGAATATCAAAGATGGTGAATTTATATGTATAGTTGGGCCGAGCGGCTGTGGAAAAACCACTTTTTTAAATACTGTAGTTGGATTACTTAAGCCAAGTAAGGGAGAAATTCTATTAGATCAGCAAAAAATTGATGGTCCCGGCAAGGACAGGGCAATGGTTTTTCAAAACCCGAGTCTTTTACCTTGGAGAACAGTATTGGAAAATGTTCTCTATGGAGTTGAACTTTTAAAGCAAATAACGGCAGAGAAAAAGAAAGAGGCGAAGGAATTTATTGAAATGGTCGGTTTAAAAGGTTATGAAAATCATTATCCCCACGAATTATCAGGGGGGATGCAGCAAAGGGTAAACTTGGCTCGAGCATTAACGGTAAACCCGTCCTTAATATTACTGGATGAACCATTTTCGGCATTGGACGCACAAACCAGGGAGTTTATGCAAGGTGAGTTACTTAGAATATGGGATGAGACAAAAAAGACAAGTCTTTTTATTACACACCAAATTGATGAAGCGGTATTTTTAGCTGATAGAGTTTTTGTTTTTGGAGCAAGACCAGGACGTATAGTGGAGGTTGTTGATGTTGATATACCTAGACCGAGAGATCTTCATGTGAAGCGCAGCCCGGAATTTTTAGAGTTTGTAGACCATATATGGTCCATTATTGAACAGGAGTCTTCAAAACAAGGCTTCGATAATAAAGAAAAATAATATAGTGAAAGGAGAATAATATGGCGAAGAGTACGATCCAACTTACACAAACAAAGCACAAGATAAAAAAGGCGAAGAAAATAAAAAAAGAAAAAAAATCATTTTTTATCAGTGTTGCATCTGTTTTAATATTCCTGTTGCTTTGGGAAGTTGCCTCTCAAAACGAATGGATAAATCCATTGTTCATTAGCTCACCAATTGAAATTGCACAAGCGGCAGTGTTAATGGTTCAAGAAGTATCTTTTTGGGAAAATATGAAGGTGAGTGGTTACGAATTTGTTTCAGGCTTTGTTTTAGCAATACTGATTGGAATACCACTTGGTGTGTTATCTGGCTGGAATTCTAACTTTAATGCAGTAGTTAACCCTTTCATTTCAGGATTATATGTAACGCCTAAAGTCGCACTTTTACCAGTGATCATAATTGCATTTGGAATAGGACCAGCATCAAAAATTGTTATAGTATTTTTGATGGCCTTCTTTCCAATAGTGATGAGCGCACAAAAAGCTATGTTAACATTAGATCAAAACTTAATAAAAGCAGCAAGAACATTTAATGCAAGTGAATTTCAGATCTTTAAAACAATTGCTTTGCCTTCGACGGTACCATTCCTTTTAAACGGTATTCGCTTAGGTATAGGCCAAGGATTAATTGCTGTAGTTGTAGGTGAATTATTCGCTTCGACAGCTGGTATTGGATATCAACTGACAAGCAATGGTCAAAATCTACAAACAGATCGTATGTTTGTTGGAGTGTTAGTCATTACGATAACGGGAATCATTCTTACTTCATTATTAGGCATTATTGAAAGACGCTTTTCTTCTTGGAAACCAGAAAATAGTTAATTAAATTTACACTTTAAACGTTATTTTTCAGTATTACAGCACAAAACGGTTACAGTGTAAAAGCCTCAAGCCAATATTTCAAGTAAGCTTAAATTTGGAAAAGGTAATTGTAAACAAGTTTGTAGACAAAAGGGTTTCCATTTGAATTTATAAACAAAGTTGATTGGAACGGAAGGTACGAGACTCCTGCGGGAAAAGCGCGTCCAAGGGAGACCCCACAGGCGCAAGAGCGCCGAGGAGGCTCCCGGACCGCCCGCGGAAAGCGAGTGCCTGGAGTGGAAATTAACGTTCATATTTTACACTCACTCAAAAAAATATAGGCAATCTTAATATCGAGTTTCTCTCCAGTCTAAACCAAAGGTGCTTCCTATACGAAGCACCTTTGGTTTAGTATGCTTTTTAAACCTGATCCATCTTTAAACAAAGTTCTCAAATCCAATCCCAAATGGAATAGAATTTCTTCAGCGATGGTTACAACTCAGAATGTACTTAAATTCGTTATTTTACTGTTCCACTTCACAGTGAGATAGAAAATTTATTGAAGTTCTCCCGTATCCATGATACCTTCAGTTTATAGTGAATGGTCATGGGAGGAATAGATTTTGAACACTAAGGCATTTATATTGGCATCAATTACAGTTATTATTTGGGGATCTACATTCGCTGCTATTCGTGCAAGCTTGCATGGCGGGTATTCAGCTGGCCATTTGGTACTTGTTCGTTATCTTATAGCATCAGGGATTTTTGTCCTTTATGCTCTATGGCCTGGGGTGAAATTTCGACTCCCGAAAAAAGCGGATTTGTTGAGGATATCGATCCTTGCATTTATTGGAATTAGTATTTACCATATTGGAGTGACATTCGGGGAACAAACTGTTTCGGCGGGAACGGCTGGAATGCTGATTGGTTCAGCACCTGTCTTCATAGCGATCATTGCTGCTTTCGTCTTAAAAGAACGCCTCGGCCTATTCGGATGGATCGGTTTAGGAATAGGGTTCACAGGAATTACCTTAATAACTTTAGGTACTGCAGGCCCTTCCCTGAATATTTCTGAAGGAGCCTTTTTAGTGCTGATGTCGGCTATTGCTTCTGCAGTGTTTTTTGTTTTCCAAAAGCCACTGTTCAGCCGTTATAATCCGATTGAATTGACAGCATATTTCACATGGATTGGTACAATACCCTTTTTTATATTTTTTCCTGGGCTATTTCAAGAAATTCAACATGCAACGATGGAAGGTCATTTATCAGCGGTTTTTGTTGGTGTTTTCCCTGCGGCCATCGGTTACGTAACTTGGGCAGTTGCACTTTCATTAGGAAAAGCCAGTTCCGTATCCAGTCTGTTATACATTGAGCCTGTAATTGCCATTTTTGTCGCTTGGGTTTGGCTGCAGGAGGTCCCTAGTACCCTTTCAGTCATTGGCGGCGCAATTGCTATATTTGGGGTTCTTGTCGTTAATGGGTTCGGAAAGTATAAATCGGTGATGAAAAAAGCAGCATGAAAGATGCTTAAACAGACTAGTATAATCGCAGCATTCTTGAATCATCATGGAGGATGTATGACTAAACACAAAGGGAAGGCACCCAAAAAAGGAATTCACCCAGGTTGATGAGGTCAATCAGATACACCTGGGGAATTGGATTTTTCCGCCTCTCTGAAATTAAATCTTTTTTTAAAGTCCCAATCTAATTTAAATGAATTATTTTCACCTGTTAAAAATTTATAATCGATATAGGATTTTTCTTTTTTGGACATTTCGTCGACAAATGGCGAATAGGTCCGGAATAACAATACATTTTTCTTTTCATCAAATTCTACAAGTCTTAGCCAGCCATTACCCCCTCGATAATTCGTTTGGTAATTGACCAGCATTTGAATGACATCATTTCCTGCTGAGTTTTGTTTTACCCGATGTGCTATCCCATAATAATGTCCATTAACCGTCATGAATACTTGATTATGGTCCTTTACGAGTTCATCCCAAATCACCCGGCCATTAGAAGATTCGACGGCAATGGTTTTATCATTCTTAATCTTCGGGAATATAATATCATGCGAGACGAGGATTGTCGGTTTATCTTTATGCTGGTCTAGAACGTTTTTTGACCATTCCAGATCCTTATGCAAATTTTTCATATCCACTATCAAGATTAGATATTCATAACTCCCTGCCTTAGCGATTGCATATGAACTATACCCAGAGTGAGACGACCCCTTATAGTATTTTTTATTCAAAAAACGCTGCGGCCCATAATGCGTTAAGAAAGGATCGCCGTCCGCATAGTCATGATTCCCAGCTGCCATCAAATATGGAATTTCCTTTTTATCCAAATGGGAAATGGCTCCGAGGGAATTCTGCCATTGGTTTTCTGAATCACTATCGACAATGTCCCCAACAAATGTATTCATGATGATATTGTTCTTCTTGGTGTTATTGGAAATCCAGTTCATTTGGCTATTGAAAATCTCTGGATTTTGGCTCGAATATTTCTGGGTATCCGGGACAAATAGAAAATTATAATTCCTTTTATTCGTTAGAAAGGGTAAAGCTTTGTTTGATCCTTCGAATGGTTCATCGTCACGGGCATCCTGTACAAGCCATTCTTTTTCAGTTAAAGCCTTATTCGCAATTCGTATTTGCTGGATATTCCCTTTGAATAGTGCATTAAACTTATTTCCCCACTCAGATGCTCCGATGTTCCAGCCTTTCCCTTTAACTGCTGCAATACCGATTACTTTTTCCGATTTTCCGTAATCGCTGACGCCATTCAAAGTCAGAGTCGTCGTGTCACCATCATTAACAACCGCCAAATGGTACCATTCATCAGCATTTAATGATCGAGACCAATTGCTTACATTATAATTTAAATTAGATGGATGGCTTGTCCAGTGGATTTTTTGATCACTGGATACAGTTAAAGCAGAAAGGATCTTCTTCTCGCCTTCCATTTTATTAAGATCTGCTGCCTGTCCTTGTCTAGAAAAAAGCCCCATGGCAATCTTGGAATCGCTTGGTAACTTGAACACCGCTTCGATGGTAAACCCCTTATCGAATTCCTCCGAATTGATAGGGGAACCCTTTTTGGTTTTAAAATATCTTCCTGAAGGGGCGTTTTCGTAATTAGCGAACTCCAAGCTATCCACTTTTTCTTGATCATGATAATCTTCTTCGGACCATTGAATCATATTTTTTAATTCAGGCGAGGCAGGATCCCCTATCGTCACTAACTCTAAATCATTTCCATGTTTGCTTGTATCTTCTATAATTAAATTACCTTTATCGATTGAACCGCTTTTAACATGTTGTTTTGTGAATTTCCAATTTGCCACGATATTGCTTCGATTATTTTCAGCAACGGAATCAGCCGATTTGGCAATACCAGGAACAATCATACATAAGAGTGAGAGACCTATTAAAGCTTTTTTCATTCTCATAAAACTTCACCCCATTACATTTTGATTAAGCGATATACATTTATCCTTTTTACTACCTGGATTAATTTGTAGCTTACTAAGCCAAGGTAGATTCCGTACAGCTGCAATATGGTATAGTTTGCTTATCTTCTCGATAACTTATTAAGGATGAGTAAAAAAGTCTTATTTCCACAAAACCCATTAGGGAATAAGTCCTAATGGATTGTTTAACTTTTAAATCAAGGTTTTCAATCGATAGAAACCAATATGAGGAGATGTAGTTTGAAGGAATTTGAACATCAGATGGGGAGTAGGAAAACAAGCCTACTGGTAATTGGAGTTAATGGACAAAACGAAGAAAAAGCAAAAAAAGAGACAGCCATAAGCTGTCTTTTTTTCACCATCTACAAATCCAAGTCCAACCAAATCCGGGAACCCATACTCTCCTACAGCGTGGAATCCATTGTCCGTGTTCCCAATGACCGCCACCGTGTCCGTCCCATTGACCGCCGCCATGACCACCACCGTGTCCGTCCCATTGACCGCCGCCATGACCGCCACCGTGTCCGTCCCATTGACCGCCGCCATGACCGCCGCCATGACCGCCACCGTGTCCGTCCCATTGACCGCCGCCATGACCGCCGCCATGACCACCGCCATGACCGCCGCCATGACCACCGCCGTGACCGCCGCCATGACCACCGCCGTGTCCGTCCCATTGACCGCCGCCCGGGCCAGGTATTCGTTCACCATCTATATAATAATACACATTATTAGGGTAATAAGCGCCGTAATTATAATTATACATTCAAGAAATCCTCCTTTTTTTGTTTACCCTTTCAGACTATGTACAAAGGGTGGGAAGGGTCCTATATGGACAATGATGGACAACAAAACAGGGCTGCCTATTTATTGTTGTCAAAATAAAAGACAACAATATTAATGGCTGTTTTTTTTTGCCTCATATTGAATTTTAAACACGAATAGTGCTTAAGTTGTTTTGTTCAGCATTAAAGCAGTAAAGGGGAACCGATCCTTCTAATGAAATGTTAAAAAGTGTTCCTGAAATGAAAGATGAAAATAGAAGACCCATGTTTTTAATCATTTCAGCAGAAAGGAAACAAAAAATTCATTTAATGAAGGAATTAAATAAAACGGGAAAAAGGCGTTTCTACGAAAGTAGGGACTCCTTTTAGTTATTAACATTAATTTTTAAGCAATAATGCGTTGATTATCTTCTTTAATTAGGTAATGATTAAAATAGTTAAATATGGAAAAGGGGATTTAGAGGAGGGAAATTGGATGGAGAAGGTATTTCCGCTTTTTGAAACAAAACGATTGATATTAAGGGAAGTAACACTAGAAGATGCGGGTGACATGTTCAAATATCTATCTGATACAGATGTGGTGAAGCCAATGGGGTTAGACCCATTCGAGACAGTAAATGATGTATGGGATGAAATTAAGTGGTACGAATCTATATTCGAAGAAGGTTCGGGAATCAGATGGGGAATTACATTAAAGAATTCCGGTAAGGTTATAGGAAGTTGTGGTTTTCTGAATTTGGTCTCCAAACATCATCGAGCTGAAATTGGATATGAATTAACTAAAGAACAATGGGGAAAAGGCATTGCGAGTGAAGCGTTGGAAGCCGTGGTTATGTATGGTTATCGTCACTTTCACCTGGAAAGGATTGAAGCCTTGATTGAACCGGATAATCTCCCATCCCAAAAGCTAGTGGAAAAGCAAGGGTTTAGAAGAGAAGGATTGCTAAGGCATTATGAATATACCTGTGGCAAATTCGATGATTTATATATGTACTCACTCATAAAAGAAGATCTTAACGGCATTTCCTTTTAATTAACCCGAAGCTCTTTTGCGATTTTTCTGAGGGAATTATTACCGATTTTAAGGGAATTTTAGCGGTTTCATGTTGAAGACAAACTCAATGTATCACTAGAAATAAAATTTATGAATTTTTACCCATAAAAAAACCGCTTTTACTTTTTAAGGGTTTGTAAATTTGAACGTTGATTTCCATTCCAGGCACTCGCTTTCCGCGGGCGGTCCGGGAGCCTCCTCGGCGCTCTTTGCGCCTGTGGGGTCTCCCTTGGACTCGCTTTTCCCGCAGGAGTCTCGTACCTTCCATTTCAATCAACTTGAATTTTTTTACACTTTAGTCTGTTCATCACAAACCATGTTTAAGACTAAGTTTCCATTATGGGTTTTTACTCTTTTATGAAACACTTATTAGATTGAAGAAATTTACCATACTCCTGGAGAGTAACTGGCAGATACCAAAGAAGCTTGCGGTTAGAACGTTTTTTAAACTGAAGTCATTATTTGCTTGTATAATCTCTTTCAACCTTACAAATTCGGGTAGTGTATGACGAGTACCAATCTTTCATACCTTTTTCTTGTGCCTTTTTGTGAGCGGCATTTTCCTTCCAAAGTCTAATGGCATCCAGGGACTTCCAATAGGATACGGTAATTCCTAACCCGTTTTGATCTCTTACGCTTTCGACTCCTAAATAGCCATCTTGTTGAGCGGCAAGTTCATCCATGAATTCTGCGGTTGAATTATAGCTTTCGGCATCTTTATCGCTTCTTTGCGAAGTGAAAATACAAGCGTAATAGGGCGGTTCGGGAGTATTTGCAAATAACATGAAATGATGCCTCCTTTTAACTTAATATTCAAAATAATACCACATAGGCGAGAATGAGGATAGTTGCCCGGTAAAGAGGTACTCAGCAAAGAAAACAAAGAGGTAAAAAGCAGTATATATCTCTGACACGGCAATTCTGCTAAAGGGATTTTATTCTGATTCACGAATATATATTACTTTGACGGTTTTACAAAAAAAGGAGATGGTTCTGTGTGCGGGATTCGTTAGCAAACATATAGAAAGAGATGCATTTTTACCGGAACAACGCGATATTCTTTTGGAAAATGCATTAAAAGATTTATCGGCAGATCCTGATGTTTTGGCTATTTACATTGCTGGTTCATTAGCAAAAGGAAACGATGATCAATACTCCGATATAGATTTGCACACCATTGTTATTCCAAAGCGTAAAGCAGAATTTTTAAAGGGAAAAAGGGATAGAGCCAATAATTGGGGAGATGTTTCATTTCACGAAGACTGCAATCCTTATTCACCGTATGTCGTCACTCATTATAATAACTTTGTGAAAGTTGATAGCTGGTATCATGCACCAGGAGAAATTGTTCCCTCCATTTGGTTAAAAGAGGTTGAAGTCATCTATGATCCTTTTAATATTATGAGTCCTGTTATAAAAGAATCGGCAGAGAAAGTGTATAAACCTACACCTGATGAAGTTGAGCATTGGAGAGGAAAGCTGCTTGCTTTTGTCCATGAAACCTACAGGGCCGTTATGAGAAGAGAAATGTTATATGCTCTATCCAATCTTGATAGGATACGGTGGCTGATTGTGTCTGGTTGGTATATGGAAATGGAAGAGCATATAGATGTCCCCTATGGAGTATGGGCAAAAATCGAGGGCAATAGAAGTAAATTAGCTGGAAAGCAGTTATCCCTGTTGGAAAGTTGGGATTGTGGCCGCAATTCAAATGAAATTATTAAAACATTGAGACGTATGATCCCAGAATTCCTCAGACTAAATGAATACCTATGTACTCAAGTGGGTGTCGAAACAAATGAAGACCATATCAAAAGAATAATCGATATGGCTATCTGATACCATATGAGGCTAATGAAATAAAGTACGTGTAAAATGTGTAATCTCTATTGGAGGGATGCTGAGTGGCACAATTGGTATATCATGTAGCCGTTTCACTTGATAATTTCATTGCCGACCAAGCAATGTTGGAAGGGGATATCAATCATTCCTTTTTCTTATTTGAAGGAGATCATGTCCCGGACTTTTTATCCGATATCCAGCAATATGAAGCGGTGTTGATGGGAAGTAAAACATATGAATTTGGATTTCAATTCGGAGCTAAACCGGGTGAACCAGGGTATAAGGGTTTGAAACATTATATATTCTCGAGCTCCCTTCAGTTTGAATCGAATGAAGAGGTAGAACTTATCGAAGGAGACGCCGTTGCGTTTATAGAAAACCTCAAACAGCAAGGTGACGGAAAGCTATGGCTTTGCGGGGGCGGAGAACTGGCTGGAACGTTATTAAAACATAAACTCATTGATCAATTGGTGCTTAAAGTGAATCCAGTCATAATCGGAGAAGGCATCCCTCTTTTCGGCAGTGTTAAGCCAAGTCTAAAATTAGATTTAGTTGAAATGAAACAATTCCCAAACGTGTGATTAAACCGACATATAATATTCATTATCCTTAGGGCTGCGCTGGCGCAGCTTTTTTAATGCAAATCAATGGACAATAAAAGGTGAATTTTTCTTTATTGAAAATATACAATGAAAATTAATTAGAAATTTATTTTTAACATATATCCTTTCAATATAACTTGAAAGGAGTTTTCTATATGAGAAAAATGTTGAAAGTATTAAAGAATATATTTTTTACCTTCATTGCTTCCTTCTTATTTGTAGTATTAGCTGTTTTTATTTACCATAATTATCAAAAGGGCAAGGAATCATCATTAATTAATGTAGGAACATCCATTGATTTTAATAACAAAGAAATTAATGTATATACGGAAGGCAACGGGGAGGATACATACGTTTTTATGTCCGGTTCCGGGATTGCTGCTCCTGTTTATGAATTTAAGGGATTATATAGTAAGTTTGCAAAAGAAAATAAGATTGCAGTCATTGAAAGAGCGGGATATGGATACAGTGATGTTTTTCATGATGATAGGGATATTGATGCAATTTTGGAACAAAGCAGGAAATCTTTAATGGAAAGTGGTAATAAACCTCCTTATATTTTGGTACCACACTCATTATCAGGTATTGAAGCTATTTACTGGGCACAAAAATACCCAAGTGAAGTAAAGGGAATTATTGCTTTGGATATTGGTTTACCGCACCAATATGTAACTCATAAAATGGGCATGGTTGATTCATTGACAGTAAGAGGAGTGAATATTTTAACGAAAATGGGTTTGCACCGTCTTATCCCTTCAGCTGTTTATAATCCCGAAGTGATCCGGCAATCATTCTTGACTGACCATGAAAAAGAAATGTATAAAGCACTATCATATAAACAGTTTTTTAATGATGATATGGAGCAAGAGCTTATACAAAGTTACAATAATGGTAAAAAATCTTTTAACCTGCCGATTCCAAAAGAAACACCCATTTTATTTTTAGATGCGGTTGCCGATGAAAATAAAAATTCGAAATATACAATACAAAAAAATGAAGATTATGAGGAGTTTGCAGGGAAACTATTAAAAGCGGATGTAATAAAACTGAAAGGGACGCACAGCATTTATCTATACGCGCCAGATGAAATATATGATCTTGCCATGGAATTTATCAAATGAATATAGAAAGGTCCTGTGATGAAAAGATATAATATTTTAATTGTTGAAGATGATTTGATGATTGGTGATTTATTGAAAAAGATTTTGCAGCGCGAAGAGTACAATGTATGTTGGATGAAAGAAGGAAAAGGAATTATAGATATAATCCATGAGATGGATTTAGTCATTATGGATATTATGCTGCCAGGAGATGATGGCTATCAAATTACCAAGAAAGTAAAAAGTCTAGGATTAAATATTCCAGTTATTTTTCTATCCGCCCGAAATGATATGGATAGCAAACTTCAAGGTTTGACATTTGGTGAGGATTATATGACTAAGCCTTTTGATCCCAGGGAGCTATTACTAAGAATGCAGAAATTGCTGGAAAATCAATATGGTACTTTTACACAAATTAAACATTTATATATTGATGCCGAACATAAAAAGGTATTCAATAATGACTTGCATAATGAAGTGGTTTTTACTGCGATAGAGCGTAAAATATTTTTCTATTTATATGAAAATAGGAATAAGATTTTAACGAAGGAACATTTTTTTGAATATTTATGGCAGCTCGAAGATAGGAATCAAAATATCATAAATGTACATATAAAAAAAGTTAGAACAAAAATCAATGATAACACCGGAGAAATCATCCAAAATATATATGGAGAAGGGTATAGATTGAATACCTATATAAAGAAATGAAGTTAAAGAAAAAATACCAGCTATTGTTATTCAGTGCCGTTATTAGCGTGCCATGTATATTACTGATGATCAGTATCCTTATGTCACTAATTTATGATTGGGCCTTTAAAACTAAAAATGGTGACATTCCTTTTCATGAATCTTTTGCATATCCTACAATGCTGGGAGTATTCATTTTATCATTATTATTGTTAGCCTTCTTATTTTCCAAATCTATTAACTCACTATTAAATAATATAAATATATTGAATGAAACTATCAGGAATTTAGCTAGTGATGAGGAGATTCCGAATAAATTAGAGGTTAATAACAATGATGAAATCGGGAAATTAACTAAATCGGTAAACTTACTAATTGAAAGAACGACCTATCGGGAATTGGAATTAAAGCAACAAGAGGAAATGAAAAAGGAACTCTTAAATAAATTAAGGCATGACATCAATACACCTTTAACAGCAGTAAGGTTACAATTATTTTATTTAGAAGGCCAATATAAGGAACAAGCTCCACTATTACAATCACTATATCAACAAATAAATTATATTTCCGAATTAACAAATGAATATAATATTCAATCCACAGCTGAATTAGATAATTCTTATATCTTGAATGATAAAGTGAATATGCACGCCTTATTAGAAATGATGGTTAAAAAATGGGGCTATTTGTATAACATGCATGGTATTGAATTAATATATCATCCTTTAAATGGAGAGCTGGAATGGATGAGTAATGGCTTGTGGCTGCAAAGGTTATTCGATAACGTCTTTCAAAATGTATTAAACCATTCGAAGGCTGATAAACTTGTGATAACTATTGAAAATAATGTGGTCAGTATCAAGGATAATGGAATTGGTTTTAATATCGAAAGTAAAAGTAAGGGACTTGGCTTAAAAATAATTGAGGATATAGCTAAGACACTATATATAACATATAATTTGGAATCTAATGAAAGCGGAACTTTATTTAGTTTTACAGTCGAAAATACATATGAATCTCAGTTGAATTAGGATATTTTGCGGGGATGACATCCGGGGATTTCGTCAGGGACTCATCAATATCATTCTATTCAGATAGTTTGCCATATGCAACATAGTTATCTATCACTTACTTATATAAAGCGATACAAAAAGGTTGCTATAGACCCACCCATTTTTAAGTTGATATGATATTCAGGTACTTAATTGTGGGGGGAAGTTGAATGGAAGAACAAAAATATAATGATCTTAAATTAGGCGAACGTGGAGCAATCATCAGTATAATTGCTTATATTTGTCTATCGATCATGAAGCTGGCTATCGGATACATAAGCGACTCAGCGGCCTTGAAAGCGGATGGTTTGAATAATACGACTGATATTATTGCGTCCATTGCCGTACTGATCGGTTTAAGGCTAGCTCAAAGACCCCCCGATAAAGATCATGGTTATGGTCATTGGAAAAGTGAAACGATTGCATCGATGGTAGCTTCATTTATTATGTTTGCTGTTGGTGTACAAGTTTTAATAGATGCAGTTGCTTCCATGCTTAAAGGTGGAAAGGAATCTCCTGACATTATTGCCGGGTATGTAGGTGTTTTATCAGCGATAGCCATGTATTTTGTATACCGATATAATAAAAAGCTTGCTATGAAAATTAACAGTAAAGCCGTTATGGCAGCTTCGAAAGATAATATTTCCGATGCTTGGGTAAGTATTGGAACAGCTATAGGGATTTTTGGCTCCCAATTAAACATGCCTTGGCTGGATCCCCTTACTGCAGTCATTGTTGGTTTATTAATATGCAAAACAGCCTGGGATATTTTCATTCAAGCCTCACATGAACTTTCTGACGGATTTGATGAAAATAAAATTCATCTATATAAGGATGTAATTACAAATGTCGATGGGGTCAAGGGGATAAAAGAGATTAAAGGGAGAAATTACGGTAACAACGAAGTGATTGATGTTGTGATCCTTGTCAATTCTACCTTGGATATTAAAGAAGCACATGATATAGCGACACATGTAGAAAAAGTGATGATGACAGATCATGGAGTGTATGATGTTCATGTCCATGTAGAGCCCAATTAATTTTCTCTTTTTATGAATTAAGAAAAAAGGGTATAAATCTGCTTTACAAACATATTAATAATATGCAATCATTAATTCATTACATTGGAAGGAATAGGTACCTTATACAATGAAGCAGTAATCTTATCAAATAAACAGTAAATCTAAATCAATTTCAATGGGTGTTATCGGTTAGATATATTCAATGAAAAACGCGTCACTTTGTTTGCTTACCGGTTTTATCGGTAAGTTAAGTGATCTCACTTTTTCATTTGAACAAGAATCCTTTTAGATACCCATGTGAGATTTTTAATGATTATGTTTAGAGATGGGATACGTCTGTTCGTTTATAGGTACTAATTCATATACAACTACTTTTTCTGTTATCAAAGCAGATGAGGTATATTTGGTTTATGTATATTAATTTAGTAGCAGGCGATCTCTCTCTAGAAAAATGGAGGGGGATTTTTTCATGTTATTTTTAAAAGCGAATGATTTAAAGAAAAGCTACGGGAGCCGTGAAGTTCTTTCTGTAGATACACTTCATCTTTATAGTCATGACCGTGTTGGTTTGGTTGGTAGGAATGGAGAAGGTAAAACGACCCTGCTTTCTATACTAGCGGGCGTGAGGGAACCAGATTCCGGTTATATAGAGAGCAATGGAACAGTCAGCTATATCCCGCAGATGGAAGAAACTGAACAAGAAATAAGCGGTGTATTAACGAGCATATGGAAATTGCCCAATGAGGATCAAGAAAACATAAGCGGCGGCGAACTTACTCGAAGAAAAATCGCCGCAGCCCTTTCTTCCAATGCGGATGTATTGATTGCGGATGAACCTACCAGCCATTTGGATATATTCGGAATTGAACAATTGGAAAAGGATTTAAAATCTTTTAATGGCGCTATTTTGCTTACTTCACATGATAAAGCATTCTTGAATCATCTGTGTACAACAATATGGGAAGTTGAGCAAGGCAAGGTAACGGTATATGAAGGGAATTACGAAGCGTATATCAAACAAAAGCAAGCAAAAACAGAAAAGGAAAATAAGCAATATGAAGAGTATACCCGCGAAAAGAACCGGTTGAAACAGGCTGCACAAAACCTCCAAGCCAAATCTGATTCGATTAGGAAAGCCCCTAAACGAATGGGTAACTCAGAAGCAAGGCTCCATAAACGCAGCGCCGGGAAACAGAAGGCGAAATTGAACCGTTCTGCTGAAGCGATTGAAACTAGGATTGAAAAATTAGCAAAAAGAGAAAAACCGAGGGAGGATCCCCCTATCATCTTTGATATTTCAGAATTTCCATCTTTGCATAGCAAAAGGGTCATTCGATTTAATGGCTGTTCCCTGAAAGTTGGATCAAGGATGCTGAAGCAACATATTTTTGGAGATGTCCAACTAGCTTGCAGACTCGCCATCAATGGTCAAAATGGTTCAGGAAAATCGACATTACTGAAAAAGATAGTGGAAAGGCACCCAGATTTATATGTCGCAAAGCCGGCAAAGATTGGATTTTTTGCACAACAACAAGAAAATTTGAATGAAAGTAAAACGGTTCTTGAAAATATATTGGAGGACAGTCCCTACAATCAGTCTTTTATTCGTACGCTATTATCACGATTAGCTTTTAAAGGAAATGACGTTCACAAACAAGTATCACTTTTAAGCGGTGGGGAAAGAGTCAGGGCTTCCCTAGCAAAAGTTTTTTTGGGAAATTATAATGTACTGGTTTTGGATGAACCTACAAATTACCTGGATATTCATACTAAAGAGGCTTTAACCGAAGTGTTAAAAGCATATCCAGGAACCATCGTTTTTGTGACTCATGATCGTTCATTGATCCAATCGCTTGCAACGCATTCACTTTCATTTGAAGATGAACCTTCGAGAGTAAGTGCTATCAATCAGGAAGCAACAAAAACGGCCACACGCAAGGATGATCATCAAGATAAACAGGCTGAACTTCTTATGATTGAAGTGCAAATCATCGAGACACTTGGGAAACTATCCAGTGTTGTGAAGGAAGAGGAAAAAGAGGAATTGGATAGGGAATATCTCCAACTCTTGAACAAGAAAAAGGAGCTTGAAGATTAAGTGCAACCCATAAAAGGCCCTTCTCAATCGAGAGGGGCCTTTATGATTTAGTTATTTAACATTTATTAAAAGACCATTAAAAAGGATTAAGGTGAAAAATGGTAAAATTAAACAAGTTATGAAGGAGGGACTCATCCTGATTGGAGATCAAATGAAAATTTGATCATTAAATGGCAATGGGGAGCTAAGATTAAGGCAGCCATCGTTACTGTTGAAAAAGGTGTGTACTAAATGTGGAAAGAGTACAGAGTCAGCTTAATATAAGTTCCAGAAGGCCAGAAATTTTTCTGTTGATAAGAATGCTGGCAAAGCCACTATTACTGACTTGTTCCTGCAAAATCTAAGCCCCTTACTTTTATGAATAGGGGCTTTTTATATTTCAAGTACATTCACTTAACAAGTGCATATGATAATTTTATAAACTGTGAAGGGTTGAGAAAAATGTACTATGCTCCTTATATCCATCCCCATCCCTATCAATATCAAAATTCTTATTATGTTAATGAACCAATGTATAACCATTTAAGAAATCCTGATTATTGGAGTGTAAATAATGTTAACCATTTGGGCTATTTACAATCATCAAATGGAAGAAATAATATTGAGGTAAAAGATTATGGACCAAAGCCATTTGTATTGAATATCAATGAGGGTACGAAACAAAACACTACCTACCGTACCGCCTTATGGACAGGAAAACATTTGCAAGTTACATTGATGAGTCTTAAAGTTGGTGAAGATATTGGTTTAGAAATTCACCCAAACGTTGACCAATTTTTACGTATTGAACAAGGTCAAGGGGTTGTTCAAATGGGCAATAGAAAGGATAATTTAAACTTTGTAAGAAACGTCTATGATGATTATGCAATAATGATACCTGCTGGCACATGGCATAATGTAGCCAATACAGGTAATATTCCTCTAAAGCTTTACTCGATATATGCTCCTCCTAATCATCCATTTGGTACTGTTCATGTTACCAAAGCAGATGCAGTGACTGCAGAAGAAGTGCAACGATTATGGCAATAGATCGTATATGCTTCAGCAAGAAAATGTATATATAGAGCAAAAGTATACAGATAGGGTTTTGACAGATTGGTTGACCCTTTTTATTTTGTAAGGTGAACAATTAGAAATCGAATGGAGATAATAAAACTACGGTATTATCTCCACAAGGTATCTCCATCTTTCAAAGCCCACTCTTATAGAGGGTCTTTTTTGGTTTTTATGATCAATACAAAAGAATAACGTGGATACCCTACACCTATTTTTGACTGCGAAACATTGAAAAGCCCCTACTTGCTTTGAGTAGGGACATTTTTTTTGATTCCATAAAGATAATGTAGGTCAACAGCTCAAGAATTTTTAAAATTTACGGGCACCGCATGATATTTGAGCTACCCGCCATTTTTAATCTTCAGCATCAATATAGTCTCTTGGAAAATTATTATTGAATTCTTTTTGATTGTTGCTTAGTACTTTATTTATGAAAAAAATTATTATTTTTAATAAAATATATATTGCTCACCTCGAATGCCGTCTCACTAACATCCTATGTTAATGAAAGTTCGACGGTCCCCAATATAAAGGGGGATTTGTGCCCCTACGTAAACAACTGTTATTCGGCAGAGAACCTGCACTTGTTGTAGTGAAGGGTGATTGTATTACGATAAAAAAGGAATGCCAAGTATTTTAAGCATTCCTATGCATTCAGATTTTGCTGCTGTTGCTCTCGTTTTCCGGTTTCTTTATGATTGCGTATGCCAGGTATCCTATTAAGCCGATAAATAATCCGGTGCCGCCTACAATATAAATCATTGTAAACACTTTTCCTAATGTTGTCTGCGGTTCAAAACTGGGATGCCCAACCGTGCTAAGAGTAACGATGCAGAAGTAAAGGGATTCAATCACAGATAGACCTTCCTGCTTAACATAGAAAATCGTGCCGGAAAATAACATAACGAGGACCAATACGAAAAGAACCTGGAAGTTCTTCAATTTAAAAGCGGACCAGAGCGCTTTTAGAAAACGTTTCAAGGTGAGGATAAATGAAATCATTGGTAATCGAATTTCCTTTCGGTTCATTACATTTTAAGTAAAGTGAATGAGTAAATCCTGATATTCGAGCTTGATCAGTTAATCATTCTACTATACAGGAATTCAGTTTAGATTGACAAAAAAACCTGTTTATTTTGATCTGGTTTGAACTAGAAGCGTTGGTAAACAATAGAAGGAGAAACTAAGTAAGAAGGGGGACAATCATGAAGCCACGTATTACTGTCATTACATTAGGTGTGGATGATTTGGAAAAATCGCTGGAATTCTATCGGGATGGCCTGGGATTTCAAACAGAAGGGATAGTGGGCAAAGAATTTGAGCATGGAGCCGTTGCCTTTTTCGACCTGCAAGAAGGCCTAAAACTTGCCATATGGAGTCGCAGGGATATAGCGCATGAGGCCAAGGTTCCTTTGTCTCCGACAAGTCCTACTGAATTTACCCTTGGTCACAATGTAGGCAGTAAAGAGGAAGTGAATATTGTGTTGGAAAAAGCAAAAAAAGCTGGCGCGATCATAACCGATCCGGCACATGACACTTTCTGGGGAGGATACTCTGCACACTTTCAAGACCCTGATGGACACCTTTGGGAAGTCGTTTGGAATCCGCAGTGGGATATCATAGAATCATGAATGTGATCCATTCATGTTGTTCTCGGTGAATAGAATCATGTTTAGAAAGCACCCTCATACCTCAAGTTTAAGGAGATCCCCGCAGGCGTAAGCCGGGCGGACCGCCCGCGGAGAGCGAGTACCTGGAGTGAATCAACGTTTAAATTGTAAAAATCATAAAAAAACTGTAGGCAAAATTGATTTTCATCGAGTTTGCCTACAGTATGAAACAAGCACTTTACCTAGGGGTTAAGTGCTTGTTTTTTATTGATGAATTCTCTACTTTTTGCAATCATTTCTTTATTCTTTTCAATCGCTTCGTTATTACTGTATTTCACCTGATTAACGGTCTCATTGTCTTCCATGTATTCAAGCAGTAAGTCTACCGCTTTATCCATCAGTCTTTCGATGGGGATACCTCTTTCTTCAGCCAAATTAGCGAGTCTATTAGTCAAGTGCGGATTGAGGGTAATGTTTATAGGTTTTTTCGTTTCAGAATTGAGAGGTCGTTCCACCTTCAGACTTTTAATCTATCATATACCTTTAATTGATGTTAAACAAATATAGTGTAGGGAAATGTAAGTAGGCATGGGCTTGTGCTTAATCGAAAGAAGCATTTTTGGGAAGATAAATTTCTGAACGCATTAGTAAGTCGTTGTTTTAATATTTGGATAACTACCTCAACTGGTTCTGTTGGCTTGAAATAAGGAAACAAATAGCATTTTATGAACGTCGAAATTTAAATCAAATCTCAATAGAAATGTTTAGTTGTGGTTAAAAGAAGACTTAATATGAGACATATATTTATTGCTTCCTGGGAGTTTCTTGATTTTGTTCCAGGCTTCAATCGCTTATTCACGACTTTTCCCTTGATTATTAGGGTCAGCAAAAAAATCACGAATAATTTATTGTATTCAAATTGAGGAGCAATATTTTTAACAAAAGATTTAGCGCCATTTCACACGTTAGGTCCATAAGAAAAAGGCTGCCGCAGCAACCTCTTAAACCCTCTATCAGCATGAATCACTTCGTTAGTTCTTTTGTGTTTTCTCGTGCAATTCCACGATTTCTATCCGACAAGATTTCTTTTGTTAAGGTTCATGAACATTAACAAAAGAAATATGCCATAGGGTCACTCAAAATTAGGATTCTCCGAAAAATTAAATTATACTAATGTTCAAGGCAGCAGCGAATGATACTGACACAAATTAACGTAGGATAATCATGATAGAAAACAAACAATTAATTAGCAAGATCAAAGGGGAGAAAAACATGCAAAGAGTCAATCTAACTGATGAGCTTAGTCTTTCACGAATTGTACACGGTATGTGGAGATTAGCGGATTGGAGATTTTCTACCGAGGAAATCCTATCTCTTATTGAACACGGAATGGATCGTGGCGTCACTACATATGATCACGCCGATATATATGGCAGTTATACGTGTGAGGAGATTTTTGGGAACGCACTTTCATTAAAGCCATCTTTACGCGATAAAATGGAGATCGTTACGAAATGTGGCATAGTTCTTCAATCAAAAAACCGTCCTTCCCATAAAAGTCACCATTATGACACTAGTAAAACCCATATCATAAGGTCTGTTGATCAATCTCTTATGAATCTTAAAACGGATTATATTGATTTATTACTTATCCATCGTCCTGATCCCCTGATGGACCCTGCGGAAACGGCTGAGGCGTTTAATCAATTAAAGGAATCAGGAAAGGTCCGTAACTTTGGAGTATCGAACTTCAAAAAACCGCAATGGGATATGCTTCAATCTTATCTAGAATATCCGCTTGTGACGAATCAGCTGGAGCTTTCTGCATATAATCTTGAAAACTTCGAAGACGGAACCATGAACTTATGTCAGGAAATGGGCGTGGCGCCGATGGCATGGTCACCGCTTGCAGGAGGAAGCATTTTTGAGGAGTCGAATGAAAAGGCTGTCCGCTTAAGAAAAACGTTAGAAATCGTAAAAGAAGAAATCGGGGCCAATGGAATAGATGAAGTGATGTATGCATGGCTGTTGAGACATCCTGCAAAAATCATTCCGATCGTTGGATCAGGTAAGAAAGAACGATTGGACAGCGCCATTGATTCACTAAACCTAAGCATGGAAAAAGAACAATGGTTTAACATTTTAACAAGCTCGATGGGACATGATATTCCGTAATGAATTGTACCGTTGAACAAGAATCCTTGCCTTCATTAATGGGGACCTCCGTAAAGAGGTCCCCATTATTAAATTTCAAACAATGACGAGATGGACTTTCACTTTTCAAAGCATGATTTTTGGTGAATTTTTTTAAGTGCTAATAAGATTTTGCCATATAATAAAAATACTATTTGATTTTCGAGGTGAAACAACATGAAAATCGGGGTAAGAGGCTCAAAATATTTTGTTGGAATCCATATCAATCCACTTTCCCATGTTTCCCAAACAATTCATTTCCGTTCAATATGATATGTGGAAGAAAGTAGTCTATTAATAGAAAATGCGGGAAAACAAACCGATCTATTACTGTTTTCAGGTTCCATACCTTTTTTATGGATATGAAAAGGTTAAAAGGAGCTTAATAGAAACTATTTATGTCCCATCTTCTGGACTTTCAGATAATTCTTGCCCCATACCTTCTATTTGACTTTCACTAACTGTGGTCTGGGTGAATTATAATGATCGTATTTTGCATCAAAACTCGTGTGAAAGCCGTTTTTCCATTTCTGTTATTGAAGGGCGCGCAGGCATTTTCAATGATGGAACCTCCTGATCATTCAAGCCAGTAGCAATGATAATTACTATAATTTCATCTTTTAAGTTTTCATTAATAACAGAACCGAAAATCATATTTAACTCTGAGTCTGCCTCGGAAGTAACAATATTTGCTGCCTCTTGTACTTCATATAGACTTATATTGGCGCCTGTGAGTTTCATTAGCACACCTTGGGCTCCGTCGATGGAAGTGTTAAGTAACGGACTGGAAATGGCTTTCTTTGCAGCTTCCGCAGCGCGATGTTTACCTGTTGCTCTGCCAATGCCTATTAAGGCAGACCCTTTATTGGACATGATTGTTTTCACGTCTGCAAAATCTATGTTGATTAAACCTGGTACAGCAATTAAATCCGATATACCTTGGATACTTTGGCGAATAACATTATCCGCTTCAAGAAATGCTTCAAGCATTGGTGTAGCTTTATGTAAAATCTCCAATAAGCGATCGTTTGGAATAACAATTAATGTGTCCACTGCTTTCTTCATTAAGGAGATTCCTCCTGCTGCTTGTGTTGCACGCTTATTGCCCTCAAACGCAAACGGAAGTGTTACAACGCCAATGGTTAGTATGTCAAGCTCACGGGCAATTTGAGCAATGGCAGGGGCAGCACCCGTTCCTATACCGCCGCCCATTCCGGCTGTAATGAGTACCATGTCTGTACCTTTTAATGCTTCTTGGATCTGCTCTTTGCTTTCTTTAACTGCTTGTTTACCTACCTCTGGATTTGCCCCTGATCCTAAACCTTTTGTCAATGTTGCACCGATTTGTATCTTGATCTCTGCTTTTGATATATTAAGAGCTTGTGCATCTGTATTAACAGCTATAAATTCTACACCTTTAACTCCATGTTCGATCATACGGTTAACGGCGTTATTTCCTCCGCCGCCAATACCAATTACTTTAATGTTGACTGATGAGTTTACACTTGTAACAAACTCCATTTATAAGACCTCCTAGTCATTGAAATTACCTTATTTCAAATTATTCAAATAAATAGCGGAAACAACACTCATTCTTTTATTAGAAATGTTTTGTCTTTCTTATATTTAGATTTAGTTAAAGAAAAAGGCATTGTCGTTAGCAGTCCCGTAAAGGAGACTTCTAACGACAATGCCTTTCATTGAACCCTTCCATTCTTTGTTAAAGGTGGTTGGGTTCGATATCCTAAAAAGGTAATCTTTGTTTTAATTCTAAGGTAATTCCACTTTTAAATCAATATATATACATTATTATAAACAAATACGTATTCATGAAGATGGCGACGACCATCAGATTAGAATTATTTACAGTGTGTAACCTAATAAGGTTAAAGATAATGATATCTTTAGGAGTTTTAAAAGTTGAAACTAACTGAGTTAAATTACCGTGCTGTATACCTTTAATTCATCAACAAGAAAATAGATAAGCAAAGATGCACCACTACATCTCATCTTTATTTTGTATATTTCCTACCGTCTGCACTCTACACACGCCGAATGTATCTCGCAACTCATTTTAAAAGAAGGCAACTAACCCTTGTGGTTGTTGCCTATTTTTGTTCTTCGAAAGGATTTACGAAGTTGTAATGAATACGTAGATTACCTTCAATACTACAGGTTATTTTATTCACTAACGAGTGCAAGACTTGAGGAGTTAAATTATCTAGTAATGAAACGTCTTTAAGCTTCTTGCCTAAATCAATTGCATAGTTCTCACTTTCACACTCTTCAAGTTTTTCTTGATACTCAATCTTGGCTGTTTCAAGTTCAGTTAATTCCTGATCTATCTGCTTTCTATATTCAACCAGTTCTTCTCGAGATATAATTTGGTCAGCGTACATATCAAGGTAATCTTTCTTTCTAGAACGTAATTTATTTGCTTTATTTTCGATTTTTGTTAGTTCCTTTGTAATCGAAACCTTCTTTTGATCCAATCTTTTATGTAGACTCTGTATAAACTCATCATCTTGAATGGATTGGAATAGTTGCTGCAAATCCTCTAGGATAATTTGTTTTAGTTCTTGTTCTCTGATAACAACTCTATTTAGACAGAACGTATCACCGTACTTAATATTTCCTCCGCATCTATACCCTTTTTGATTTGCCTTGTACCACATTCCTTTTTGGCAATTTTCACTGAATAAAACGTTCGTAAACAGATGCCTTTTTGGAGCGGTAGTTGTACGTGTTCTAGTTTGAAGCATTTTTTTCACTGCCTGAAATGTTTCTCTTGAGATGATAGCATCGTGTGTATCTTCTTGGATTGTAGTTTGGTCTACATCTAGAGTTCTTCGTTTAGTAGTTGTTACTGAAACTGTTTCAGTTCTGTTCTGAACAAGATCACCACAGTAATGTTGATTGTTTAAAATGTTTTTAATCGTTGTAGCGTGCCACAAAGGTGATGCGTTAGTCTTATTTGCAATTTGTGAAGGAGTAGGAATTTTTTCTGAAAAATTATCCTCAGATTAATAGAGATTTTAAGTTAAAAATTTATATTTGTGAAAATATAATAGACGAATTGGATACAATCTTTTAAAATTGTCCGGGCTTGAGCAATAGATTTTAATTAGGAAAAGAGCCGCAACCTTTATATAGGTTTCGATTTTTTTTGTGAATCACTTCATACTGGTGAAAATATACAAGATGGTGGGATTCTTTTATTAATCAGAGGAAAATAACTCTATCTTAGAAAGGTGGTAAATGGATTTGGAATTATTTCAGATAGTAAAGGGTGTTAGCGAAGAGCAATTGCATCCAAAATTTAAATTGTTAATAGAGAGTATTACTATGAATGACGAGCGAGATATTTTACTTGGCTGGACGGCAGGATTTGTGGATAGAGATAAAAAAATAGTAAGAGAATTTCAAGAAACATTTCATTCAAGTTTTTGGGAATTTTATTTAAACGCCTGTTTTAATGAAATGGCGTTTAAACTTGAACAGTCTTACAATAGGCCGGATTTTATTATCACATCTCCATACAAAATATATGTTGAGGCTGTAGTTTCAAATATTAAGCAGGGTGGAAGAGAAGAAAAAGATAGAGATTTAAATGATTTAATGGAAATGTTCATTCCTCCAAGTCAACAACCGGATTTTGCTGAAGTGTTAGATGAAGCTATAATTTAGCATTCCAATACCATAACATATAAAATAAATAAGTATTTTCAAGAATATTCTAAATGTGAGTGGATTGAAGAGGATGTTCCATTTGTGGTGGCTATGAGTTCTTATGATCAGGTAAATTATGGACGAGAATATATTTATCCTATGATGGCATTGCTTTACGGATTGTATTATGTACCAGAAGAAAACCATTACATAAAAAGGGATACAGTTGTTAAGCCTGAAACAGGAGCAAAAATTCCTATTGGAATATTTAATTCTGATAAATATAGTAATATTTCAGCAATTATTTATTCTTGTACTACAACTTTAGGGAAATTAACTTCTCTGGCACTATCATCAGGAAAAAGTTCTACAAATATAGTATACAATCTTAGAAGGGATTATGAAGATAATGATATTCCGTACAAATTACAGGTCGTAAATAAAGAAGTTCCAGAATTATTGACAGATGGACTTTTTATTTTTCATAATCCATATGCAAAAAATAAATTGGATATTGCCTGTTTTGAAGATACTAACATAACACAATATTTTATAGAAAATGGAGAAATTAAGTTTACAAGCAATACCTATCCAATTGTAACGAGGCTTAATATTCCTAGACTTCTTCAGCCAGGTTTTGAAATGCTGATTCAAGAATATCTACGGCAATATAATAATGTTTCCCCAAATGATTTTTATAATATTTCAAATCCACAAAAAGGGAAGATTAATTTTGATATTATGTGTCGTGTTTGTTTTTTTGTAAAAGTTTCAGGGAGAAACCAACCAGTAATATTTTATTATGAGCGACCACAATTTATCCCAGATGATGTCTTAACAAGGGAAGCGTTAGAAAATTTTGCTGATATGCGAGATAACAAAATAGAGAATATTTAAGAATTGATAGGTATTTATATAGCTAGAACAGAAGAGGAATATAATTCTATTGAACTTTAGAAAATCCATTGGTGTTTACCAATGACCCTCACCCTAATTTAAACAAGCAAAGGTCGTTTTTTTGATGATTTAAATTTATCTTCCCTTATTATTAACAATCAGATTTAAATAAATACTTCTTCCATTTAGTTATTAGTATTCAACCATCCCGTGCTCGTTGCAATATGCAAGGTGGGTTGTGGCACGTTTCGTGGTGAAACGGTTGGTAAAGCGAGACCTGGGCGACTCAGAAGTGCATTTGATACACTTGCTGGTACTACAAAATAATGGCGGCTCCAAACGCAAAAAAGGAGTTTTCAATTAATGCCAATTCTACCCCTAAAGTGAAGGGTGAATTCTGGGCTTCACCACCACAAAGAACGAACAACATTTCGTAAAGTTTACATACAATCACTTAAAAGATAACGGCGGTTTACTTAAATAAGACTAAAGCTCTTCCCTTAATCAAGTAGAGAGGAGTTTAGTACAATAAATTAAGAAAATTGGCACAGAAAAGCTCGTTTTATGATATAGTTAATTTTTACCAAATAATAAAACCAAATGATTATTAGGGGGGGAATAGTATGACCACAATTAGAGAAATAATTGGTGGGATTTCGGTTGAGCAAAAGAAGGAAATTCTTGAACTTGTAAGCAATAATTTTGAAGATGTTAGTGCATTTGTTATTCAAAGAAATTCACCTTTTTATGAATATGTAAGGGTCCTTGAAATAACTAGAACAGAAATGTATCTAGACAAATTGAAAACAGCTGAGCCTGAGAAAACATACTTAATAGTTGCTGAGGATTCTGGAAAGATTATTGGCTATATATTATTCAATAGAGATTCTACCTGTTTTGACGATGCATCTATATGTAGTACCGTTGTATCTGAAAAATATCGCAATCTAGGGATCTTTACTAAAATGATGGATTTACTTAAGGTTAAAACTAAATGTATAACACTAAGTTGCTTTATTGATAAAGTTAATTTCTATCAAAAATTTGATTTTAGGGTTGATGGAACATTTGAAACTCAAGTTGCGATGACTTATGGCACATATGGTGGAAAGGGTGATTTTAAGGCAGCTATTGATACTGATGTGGTAGGTTCCAGTAAACCTTGTCTTGACGAGATAAGGAAGCTTCAGAAATCTTTAGGAGAATCCTTTCAACAAGAGTATATTAAAGTGATGTTAGAAAGTGATAAAGAAAAATCAAAAGTGAAAGAATTTGTTGAAGATAATAGTAGAATTAATTAACACATTAATTTATTTGTTATCATTACAAGAGGCTATTTTGATTTTAAATATAGTTATTTGGTTTGAAACTACTGTTCTTAAAGTATCGGTTGCGTTAGTTTAACAAGTGTGTTAACTGAGAGAAAAAAACCTTAAGAATGTTGATAAACCCACCAACATCTTTTGTGTTGTCAAATACACTCCACACATTTTGAAATTGTTTTAAAATAAGTAAAAAACAGCCTAATCGCTGGTGTGATTAGGTTTTTATTGTTAAAGATCAGTAAATCTGGGTATACAGAAACAAAGGAAACACTGAGTAAAGTGAAAAACTGAATTGGATAATTTGGTGATATCTTAGAAAAAACACAGAAAAAGCTTCAAGCGTCTAGCAATGAATTGAAAAATGTGACGTGTAAAAAGATAACCATCGAAAGACGTTTAAGCAAAGTTCAAAAGTTTCCTGTTAATGATACTGACTTCATTCTTTCTTAGCATATTTTTTATACAGATTATATCTGTAGTTGATCCCTAAGTGTTAGAATATAACTAGAAATAATTACAATAAGTGGATATTTTATATAATAGTTGAGTTATTGCTAGAATGACCTTCGCAAATTATTAAGGGAGGAATAGTGGTGAAAAAATTAGTTTTTATGACGCTTTTCTTATTTCTTATCTCTGCTTGTAGTACTAGCACCAGTGGCAACGCCAACAGGGAGTATGTTAAAAAGTTAGATAAAGCCCAGAGTAATATGGAAGAATACGCAAATGATAATTTTGACATCGTTCAAGACTATCTAGATGTTTGGTACAATGATCTTAACAGCCGTTTAGCATTTAACAATGGAAGAATTGGCGTAATAGGTAAATATAATCAGTACGTTGAAAAAGGGGATATCAAAGTAAGCTTGGACCGACATAAAAAAATGGAAAAAACCATCAATGAACTAAAAGATACTCCATCAGGCTATGAAAAAGTGTATGAGAGTTTGGTAGAAATGTTTGAAGCATACGATAAGTCTGCCATTCTTGCTACCAATCCAGCGTATTATTTAGTAGATGGCGGTGTGAACGATTATGAAATTTTTTCTAAAGAAGCCGAAAATACGAACGAACTCTTTAGAGATACTAACGATAAAGCCGAGGTATTAATTGAAGGAAAAAAATAATTGACCTTTGATATCCAAAAGTAGTGAGGAGTTTTTCGAGATAAATATAATTATGTATACAATGTTAGTGGACTAACTTCTTCCAGGCGAGTAATGCAAGATAAAATAAAATAATGACCTACTGTTATTGAATCAATTAATATTTTAGAAGAAAGAATTTATTTTAAAAGAAGAGTATAACGGATATTACTCTAATTAAAAAGTAGTCTTCATAACCACTGCGGGTTTATATAGCTTTTAAAAAATTTGTATAAAGAAAAAGCAGAAACTGTAAATAGTTTCTGCTTTTTCTATGGGAGTGTTGGTTCATTAATTAAGGTAATCGTTACTTTAGGAGACAATTGAAACAAGGTTTCCTGATAATGTAATCGTTTGGAAATGTAGAAAATGATTGCTGCTAGGTATTTTGTTAATGTTTAATTAAGGTTGTATACAGGCAAAAGGAATATTGACTACTTGAGAGGGGGACCGTTTTAATATGGATATATTTGCAACAAGACTAAAAGAATTAAGGTTAACGAATGACTATACTATGCAAGCTCTTGGTGAAAAGTTGGGAGTAGGAAAGTCTGCAATAGCTGCATATGAGTCAGGTGAGAAGAAACCACCAATATCTAGATTAAAAGAGATTGCAGAAATTATGGGAGTGTCTACAGATTTTCTACTGGGAAATACAGAGGACCCTATAAATAAAGAAATGACCAGAAATTTAGCAGTATTACTCAAAGAGCCAAATGATTTTCATTACAATGGTATTCCGTTATCTGAAGACGATATAAAATTATTCAAATGTATCCTTGAAAGAATGCTAATAGGTCCTAGAAATAAGAATAATTAATCTTCCAAAAATATTTCAGCTAAACCGTTAAACAGTGGTGGGTGCAGTCGGTTTTTTTATTTTCTATTTAAAGTTCGGTTATATTATAAGGTTAAAAAACTCTTCAAAATTTTTAAAAAAGTACTAATATCCATTCTTGTAATAAGAATAATAAAATATGTTTGGAGTGAAAAATTAATGAAAGAAATTATTAAGGAAAGGATTTTGAAGTGCGTCGGAGATTTTCCGAGTGCTGCAAGCTTTCGGATATCGAATCTTATCTTGAGGAAGTTGGAATACCCTATAAAGGGGAGGTAATATTTAATATGTCTGGAAATCCCAGCATCTTTTTATGGAAAGGAATGTCTGAAAGATTATTTAAAAGCTATAGAGGAATTAATCTTAGACATAAGATTGTACCTGTAAAAACAAATATGTGGCCTATATGATGAGAGATACAAAAATTTTTAAGCGAGTTGCTAAGAACCCAAAGTATCATTATAAAAATATACATTGGCTACCTGTGGTATTTAAAATTCAAGTCAAACAAATTCCATAGTGATGTTGATAAACCCACCAACATCTTGTGTGTTGTCAATTACAGTCGATACATATAGTATGTGGGAACATAGTTTACACCTAAAATAATTTTAATGTTGTGAAAATTTAGGGGTGAAATGATTCTGATTCTTATTTTGAATAAACTAAAACAGACAGGAAAATATTTATCCTGTCTGTTTTTTGCCTCTTAAATAACTACGGTGAAGCGTACCGTAAGTAATATAATGAGGCTTTTACGCATATAAAGAAAAAACAGTATCAGATTCTTTAATTAAAATTCAAAACATAAACAATCAATGTTCTCTTAATAGTCCATACAGCAAATCCTTCCTCCGCTTGTGATTTTATTGTGAGATTAAAGAAAAATGATAGGTAGAAGGTGACGAATATGGAAGCAATCGTCCTGGCTGCTGGATATTCCAGCCGAGCGAATGCATTTAAAATGACTTTGCCGATGGGGCAAATGAGCGTGTTGGAGCAAACGATCTCTAAATTTGAAGGATTATGCAACAAGGTCATCGTCGTAGCTGGATTTCAAGCGGAAATCATCCAAGAGGAAATTGTCAAAATTATCAGTGAAAATGCTTATTCATTTCAGATCAAGTTTGTTTATAATGAAAACTTTAACCAGGGAATGTTTCATTCCATTCAAAAGGGCTGCAACGAAGTAAATGACCCAACCTTCTTTATAACACCCGGCGATTGTCCGCTTGTAAAAAAAGAGACTGTTCAGCTACTAGCAAAACACAAAGGAAACGTGGTTATTCCCAGCTTTGACTTTAAAGGCGGCCATCCCATTAAATTATCAAGCGAAGTGAAACAGAAAATTCTCGAAACCAATCCAGAAAGTAATTTGCGTGTGGTCCTGGGCGGTTACGAAAAGCAATACATGAATGTAGATGATGCGGGAGTATTAATGGATGTTGATACACCGGAGGATTACCAAAAAGCCATTGATTATGATAATGCTTTAAATTTCTCGAAGTAAAAATAAAAATAAAAACTACGAAAATCTTGAATAGAAATGAATCATAAAAGATCATTCTCATTGATAAAATCATTGGAAGAGGTTTCTATTCAGAATATGTCCCATTAAAAAAATGAGTCGAAGGGTGTTGTTGCAATGAATCTCAAAGACATAAGCACCTCAGTGCCCAAAAAGGACCATAAAGGTAAAGTATCGGGCCAGTTGCCCTATATTAGTGACGTAAAAGTGGAAAATATGGTTTATGGTGTTTTGTATCGATCGCCAATTGCTTATGGAAAAATCATATCCATTCAATTACCTAACCTTCCAGAAGGGTATGAAGCTGTTGGAGCAGAGCATATCCCCGGACCGAATTATGTCAAAATTATCAAAGAAGATCAGCCCATTTTTGCCAATGAGTGGGTCAATTATATTGGTGAGCCAATTCTCATGCTCACGGGCAAAGACCTGGATATCCTGTACAGTTTGTTAAATGAAGTGAAGGTTGAATTTGAAGAACATCAGGCTATCTATACATTGGACGAAGCAATCAAGCAAAAATCAGTATCCTTAGTTTTGGCAAGCTATGAATTTGGGGAAAGCTTAGAAAACATTTCAGCTATCGAGCAGGGAGCCCATCAAATCATCGAAGAAGAATATGATACGGGTTATCAGGAGCATGTCTATCTTGAGCCGCAAGGAATGCTCGCCGTTTATAAGGATGATGAAATTGTCGTCCAGGGATCGATGCAATGTCTTTATTATATAAAAAATGCATTGCTAAGCGCATTAGCCTGTGGTGACGATGAAGTCAGGGTTGTTCAAAGTCCTACCGGCGGAGGTTTTGGTGGCAAAGAAGATTATCCTTCTATGATGGCTTGTCACGTAGCCGTTGCCGCAAGAGCAGTAAAAAAATCGGTAATGCTCGTGTTCGACCGTTCTGAGGATATGCTGGTAACGACGAAAAGGCATCCGGCCAAACTCAAATATCGGACGGCCCTTGATAAGGAAGGAAATATTTTGAGCATGTGTGTTGACATCTTTCTCGATGGAGGGGCAAATGTTGGATTGAGCTCTGTCGTGCTGCAGCGCGCATTATTAAACAGTGCCGGTGTTTATAAAATTCCGCATTTTCATGCAAAAGGCTATGTCTTAAAAACCAATACCGTTCCGAACGGCGCCTTCAGAGGCTTTGGTGCTCCTCAAAGCTTTGCCGGAATCGAAAGTCATATTGGACATCTTAGTAAACTGGCAAAAATCGACCCGCTTGAATATAAACGAAAATACCTCGTCAAACAAGGAGACCCCACCATCACCAAAGGTAAATTCCGCGACCCGATATTAGTGGAAGATATGATTGAGGACGTACTCAACGTGTCAGAATACAACAAGAAAAAAGAAGACTTTCAGCGCTTAAATCAACAAAATCAGCGCTATAAAAAAGGCATAGGAACTTCGCTGTTCCTCCACGGCTGTGGATTTACTGGCAGTGGCGAAAGAGATCATATTAAAGCAAAGGTGAAACTGGTTAAATCAAAGGACGACCAGGTATCACTAAAAATCTCAAACTCTGATATGGGACAAGGTATTTTGACGACGTTGTGTAAAATTGTCGCCAAAGAACTTAATCTCCCGTTCGAAGATATTTTGTACCCTTATCCCGACACAAAAGAGGTTCCCGACTCGGGTCCGACCGTAGCTTCCAGGACGACGATGATTGTCGGAAAATTGCTTGAGCGGGCCGCAAAAAAACTTAAGAATCAGTGGCAAACAGGGGTGGAACAGGAAGTGGTTGAGCACTATGTTCACCGTGAAATGATTCCTTGGGACGAGAAAACCTTCACTGGAGATGCCTACCCGGCTTATTCATGGGGCGTTAATATCGTTGAAGTAGAAGTTGATACGTTAACAGGTAATTTAAAGTTAGAAAAAGTATACGGCAATTATGAAGTTGGGAAGGTCATCGATGAACGGATTATGAAAGGCCAAATTGACGGTGGTTTGGCTCAAGGGCTAGCATACGGTTATCTAGAAAAGATGACGTCAAAACAAGGTAGAATCCAACAAAAAAGCATATCGGATTATGGACCGCCGACTTCATTGGATATTGTTTCAATTGAAAGCAAGGTCTTTGATAACCCCTATGCTGATGGTCCATACGGGGCGAAGGGTGCAGGTGAATTGACTTTAATCGGAGGCGCTCCAGCAGTCCAAGCTGCGATTGAGGATGCCCTGCACACTTCTTTTCAGCAAATTCCGATTACACCGGAAGTCATTATTGAAAGTCTTTGGATGAAAGAAGGTGAAGAGGGTTGATTAAATTCACACTAAATGGAAGAACGGTAGAAACTGACGCCCCTGCTACAGCAAGATTACTAGATTTATTAAGAGATGAGTTTGAGTTAATCGGAACAAAGGAAGGCTGTGGTGAAGGGGAGTGCGGAGCCTGCAGTGTTTTTGTGAATAACCTCCTGCAAAACAGCTGCCTTATTCCAATTGGCTCGATTGCTGGTGCCGATATTCAAACGATCGAAGGCATCATTGAAACGGAACAATTTAAAATTTTAGATGAAAGCTATTCCATAGCCGGGGGAGTGCAATGCGGCTATTGCATACCGGGAATGATTATGGCAAGTGCAGCTTTGTTATCTGAAAATCCTCATCCTTCAGAGGCTGAAATTCGTGAGGGCATCTCCGGAAATCTGTGCCGATGTACGGGCTACAATATGATTGTTGAGGCGATTAACCTAGCAGCTAAAAAAGGTGATGGCTTATGATAGAGAAAATAACAGCGTATCGCTTCGAGCGTTTAGACGAAACTTTGAGCCAATTGAATAGAGAAGATTGTGCAATCATAGCCGGGGGCACCGATGTTATGGTTCTTCACAAAAGTAGAAGAGGAGTACCTCCAAAAATCCCTAAACCGATTGTTTTTATTAATCATCTTTCCGAATTAAAGCAGGTGTATCAACATCACAAGGATCTCCACATCGGGGCCTGCTGTACCTATAGTGAATTACTTGAAAATCCGTTGATTCCTTTTGCTTTAAAGAATGCAATTAAAACAATTGCTGCCCCGGCAATTAGAAACCGGGGAACATTAGGCGGTAATATTTGCAACGCCTCTCCAGCCGGTGACATGCTTCCTTTATTATATGTATACAATGCAAAGCTTCTGTTGCGCTCCGTAAATGGTGATCGCATGGTTGCGATTAGCGATTTTATTCAAGGTCCACGACAGGTTCAACGCTTTCACAATGAAATAGTAACGGAGATTATTCTGCCGTTCGTATTAGGAGATTCACATGTCGTTTTCGAGAAAGTCGGCAACCGCAACGCAGATGCCATTGCCAAAGTATCGTTTGCGGGTTTCGTCCGGATAAGCAAAGATCGAATCGATGACATTCGATTTGCCTTCGGGGCGGTCGGACCTACGATGGTTCGTTCCATTGATATTGAGAGGAAGCTGGTTGGAAAAACGATACCATTAGCCGATGCAGACATTGCTGAAATTGTGGCAGCCTTCGATAAGATCATTAGACCAATCGACGATCAACGCTCCACTGCGGCATACAGAAAAACCGTCGCGTTACATCTTTTACGTTATTTTCTTAGCATGAAGCAATATCAACCGAATTAATGTTTAAAGATAGGGGGGAGCTTTTCATGCAGCTAATGGAAAAAGTGGCCATGCTGACGCGTCAAAACGAAACCTTTGCTTTAGCCATGATTATTGAATCAAAGGGCTCGACTCCCAGGCATGTTGGAAAAATGATTGTCTACCGGGATGGTACCATTGAAGGGACTGTCGGAGGGGGCTTGGCTGAACACTATGTGATCGAAGATTGTGTAAAGGCGATCCAAGATGGCCAATCGAAAATCGTTGAATATAAATTGAATAAACATGCAAAAGACGGAATTCAGATGAATTGTGGCGGCACGTTACGGGTCTTTATTGAAGTCTATACGAGCAGGCCTGAACTCATTCTGGCTGGGGCCGGTCATTTAGGCCATGCGTTGGCAAAGCTCGCTGATTTCCTTGAATATCCTTATTGCATTGTCGATGATCGCGTTGGTTATTGTACAAAGGAACGCTTTCCGAATGCGACAAACCTTTTTGTGAACGAGGATATTGGAAAGGCTTTGCTCGCAGCCAACCTAAATGAAAAATCATATGTGGTAATTGTTACAAAAGATTGTGATGATATTGTATTAAAAACGGCACTGCAATTTCCGATTGCATATGTTGGGATGGTAGCCAGTAAACGCAAGGTCATAAGCATATTTGAAAAGTTAAAAAGTGAAGGGGTCACGCAAGAACAGTTGGAGCAGGTCCATTCTCCAATCGGATTGGAAATTGACTCGGAAACATCAGAAGAAATTGCCATCAGTATTATCGGTCAAATCATCAAATTAAGCAAGGAAAAAAAGCCTGTAAAAGTGAAACAATTAAATAGATAAGTAGAAAGGTCAGATAAAGCTAAAATCAAAATTTCTAATAGACAATTAGGTCAGTCCCCACTGTGTTAAAGTATTAACTCAGTGGGGACTGACCCTTTTTCTTTAGATAAAAGCTAGAAGCAGGCCCTTGCTCTTCAGAGTGGGCTTTTTGTCGTTTTGATTAATTCATTAATATGGTAGGAATATTTTACTTTATATGCTACTACTATCATACTATACACAAAGGAAAACTCCTGGAGGGATTTTGTATGGGGATATTAGATGGACTTATGGGAAACGGGTTCTGGTGCAAAGATTACATCCATTGGAAAAAGGTATATAGATTCCTATAGAATCAACTATTATGCAGCCATTCCAAATAGTGATGAATGAACTTCACTTGATTTTGGACAGACTTGTTCTGTAAAGTAAGCTGTCCTTTTTTAATGATATGTATCGCTCTATGGATGAGAGTGCATAACATAGTTTGAAATGATAGCTGATAGGTAGTGCAAGTATCGAAAAAGAAAATTTACCCTGAAGAAAAGAAGTGAATTAAATGGCTGAGCCTTTAAAGGATTTATATAATGAAACGTTCATTCGTGAATTCGGTGAAAAAGTAAAGGGTGTCCATCCGTCCTTCTCTACTGAATCGTTTATAGGGGAAGTGATTGATGAGCATTGGGACGAGAGGAAGTTAAAAGAACGAATAAGGCACATTTCCATTACTCTTGGAAAGCATCTTCCAAGTGATTATCAAGAGGCTTTGGATATTTTGTATCGGCTTGATAAGGATTGTGAAGGGTTTAGATATTTATTTTTCCCGGATTTTGTAGAGGTGCATGGATTGAATAAGAAAGATTGGCCGTTATCGCTAGATGCGTTGGAGCGTTTTACAGCAAGGTCATCCTCTGAGTTTGCAATCCGTGCTTTTATCTTGCTTGATCCCGTTTTAATGATCGAGAAGATGAAGGAATGGACCAATCATGATGATGAGCATGTCCGCAGGCTGGCTAGTGAGGGATGCAGACCCAGGTTACCTTGGGGGCAAGCTTTACCGATGTTCAAATCCGATCCGGCACCAGTTTTGGGATTACTTGAGAACCTGAAAAACGACCCGTCCCTATATGTTCGCAAAAGTGTGGCCAATAACTTGAATGATATTGCCAGAGATAATCCGAATGTCGTCATAGAAACTGCCAAGCGTTGGCATGAAAGCGGAGAACCTAACACGATTTGGATTGTCCGACGGGGATGCAGGACCCTAGTTCGCCAAGCAGATCCTGAGGTCCTTTCATTATTTGGATACATGGATGTATTAAATAATCCGAGTATCATTACAAACGCATTTATTAGAAATGAACCAGACTCTATTTTTATCGGGGAAACCAGTGAACTTCATTTCGGGTTACAAGTGCATGTGAAGAATATAGCGAAGCTTCGTATTGAGTACGCCATCGATTTTGTAAAAGCGAATCAGAAAACGTCTCGCAAAATATTCCTACTGGCAGATAGGAATTTCTCAGATGGTGAAGAAGTTGAAAGAGTGAGGATTCACAATTGGAAAGACCTGACGACACGGCGACATTACATGGGAATCCATCGAATATCACTTCTTGTAAATGGTGTGGAAGTTGCAGAAACGCAAGTGAAACTAAATGATGGATGATAAAGGTTATTGAAAAGTGTGGGAGATCTTAATAACAATACCAGCACTTATAGCTGACAAAAACGAGGAACCTGAGAGTTCCTCGTTTTTAATTATTTCCTGATAGTGAAACGTAGTTACTTTTCATTCTTTCTCTCATAACACATTAAAAAGCAATCAAATCCAAAAAGTTGGATAGCTCCGATTGCTGCGCAAATTATTAATTAACAACGCCAGTAAAACGATTATCACAGCACCAGTTAAAACAGGCGTAAATAAATAACTCCAGCTATACTGGCCAAGCATGACTACAAGTGGGTCTGCCCCAGCAGGTGGGTGCGTCGTTTTTGTTAGCATCATTACCGCAATTGCTAATCCGACAGCCAAGCCGATTGCCCAAGGTTCATCGCCAAAAAAATGATAGGAAGCTAAACCTACGAATGTTGAAACAAAATGACCGCCTATAATATTACGCGGTTGTGATAATGGTGCGTTCCACAGACCGAACGCCAGCACACAGCTGGCACCAAATGGAGCCATTAACCACACTGCTGATGTTATTTTTGTTAAGAGAATTAAGGCGAATATAGTTAAAAATCCCCCAATCAACCCCGTTATTGCGTCCTTTACATTTATTTGTAAAGGGCTTCTTCCTTTTCCCTTCATCTTCGATAAATAATGAATATGAAAATAGCGTTTTTCTTTATGCCTCGCGGCTGAAATACGGTCCAAAGTGAACCCTCCTTTTTTATATAATTAGACTTTACATGAAATAAACTAACCTGTCAAAATTAATTTAATGGTTAGTTTAAAAATCCAAAAAAAAAGCCAACTCAATGTGTCAATAAGAGGAGGTTCAGAATAGTTTCATCCCGAATCATTTTACGGTTTTATGAAATCCTAAATGGATTTGAAGAAATTTACGACACTCCTGCCGAATGACTGGCTAGCCAAGACCCCACAGTCGCTCGCTTTGGGGAGGCTTGGCAGACAGTCGGCGGAAAGGGAGCGGATTTCTTAAATCAACTGGAACCATTTTGTAATGAAAAAAATGCAGGCAACCAGCTTACTTCAAATTTGTTTACATTCTGACAAACTTATTTAATAAGGTAGATCTTCATTAATCATCAGATTTCCGGTGTTGAAATCGGGCTACCTTTTTCCTATTCCCGCATATTTTCATTGAACACCATTTGCGTCTTCCGCTTTCATCGATAAATAACAGGACGCAATCATCATTCGAGCATCGCTTTAATGATGATAGCTTATTTTTTTCAATTAAAGTTAATGAGTCAAAGGCAATATAGGATTGCAGGATATCTTCCGCTTCTCCAACAGGTATGGGAACCAGTTTTTGATCACTTAATTTATATGTGAAAGGCGATTTTTCGATTTTTTTTTCTAAATAGGCGATAAACTCATCAGGAATCGGATTCCCATCTGCTATTAATTCAAATTGTTTTCTTAAAATAGTACGCATTTCTAGAATGCCTGCAAATACTCGTTGAATTCTCTCTTTAATTTTTGATGATAATTGATTATCCAAATATGAGTTATTCCCTTTTATTACAGTAAGCCAGTCCAGCACATCACGTTCTGATAGTAATAAGTCTTGCCGTTGGCCACGACTGACCAGTTCCGTATTCACTAAATCCAGAGAAATATTACCTGATATAAGTGGAAATTTATTAGTTTCAGACATAAGTTCATCTCCCATTCCTTGCTAAATTCTAACCATTAAAATATTAATTGAGGGGTTATATCTTCATTATACCTTATTTCTGAATTTTTCAGCTACTCGTCTTAAATTACGGGTTAATATGGATGTTATCAAACATCCATATTAGCAATAACAGAATTGCAATTGAAAGTACATGATAATCAATCCTTTTAAAGTGAGGAAAAAAGTTATTGACAAAGCCTGTACGTACAGGATAATATGAAAGCGTATACAGAACCTATACGTACAGGTTATAAAAACAACTATATTTTGCTTTCTAGGGAAAGGAAGTAGTGAAATGGGTAAATACACAGAACCAGCAACGGATTTGCTCCAACATGTCGGAGGGAAAGAAAATATTGCGACGGTTACGCATTGTGCGACAAGAATGCGTTTTGCGTTGAAAGATCCCGCCAAGGCGGATGTAACGAATATCGAATCGATTAAGCTTGTGAAAGGAACGTTTACACAAGCTGGCCAGTTCCAGGTCATAATCGGGAACGAAGTATCATCGTTTTATAATGAATTCGTTTCCATAGCTGGACTTCAGGAAGCGTCAAAAGAAGATGTGAAAAATGCAGCAAAACAGAATATGAGCTGGCTGCAGCGTATGATTGCACATCTTGCGGATATTTTCACCCCGCTAATTCCTGCCATAGTCGTTGGCGGACTCATTCTGGGTTTCCGCAATATTATTGGGGATATAAAAATGTTCGATGACAGCACAAAGACCCTTGTGGATATTTCACAATTTTGGGCAGGGGTACACGCCTTCCTTTGGCTGATAGGTGAAGCCATTTTTCATTTTCTTCCTGTTGGGATTACATGGTCGATCTCGAAGAAAATGGGCACGACTCAAATTCTCGGCATCGTCCTTGGTTTGACCCTGGTTTCCCCACAGCTTCTTAATGCATATGCAGTGGCAAACACAAAGGCAAGTGACATACCTTTTTGGGATTTCGGTTTTGCCCAAGTCGATATGATCGGCTACCAGGCACAAGTCATCCCAGCGATACTTGCAGGGTTCGTCTTGGCGTATTTAGAACGGTTCTTGAGAGATAAAGTGCACAATTCCATTTCCATGATCGTCGTTCCATTTTTCGCTTTACTTCCAACTGTAATCATTGCCCATACCATTCTGGGGCCAATAGGCTGGAAAATCGGTTCTGTCATTTCTACGGTTGTATATTCCGGATTGACTTCATCAGTTGGCTGGCTGTTTGCTGCCGTTTTCGGCTTTGCCTATGCACCGCTTGTCATCACAGGCCTGCATCATATGACCAACGCAATCGATCTTCAGCTTATGAGTGAACTTGGCGGTACGAACCTATGGCCAATGATCGCATTATCCAATATTGCACAAGGTACGGCAGTGCTAGCAATGATTTACATCAACAGAAAAGACCAGGAGGAAAGACAGGTTTCCATACCTGCCACGATTTCATGTTATCTCGGTGTAACCGAGCCAGCCATGTTCGGAATTAACTTGAAATACGGCTTTCCGTTCTTAGCGGGTATGATCGGTTCACTTTTTGCAGGCATCGTTTCAGTGGGGTCTGGAGTAATGGCAAACTCAATCGGTGTTGGAGGGATTCCAGGTATCCTATCCATCCAGCCGCAGCATATGGGAATGTTTGCACTCGCGATGCTGGTTGCATTCGTTGTGCCATTCATTTTGACCATAGCATTCTCCAAGCGTCCTAATATGAACTTGAAAACAAGAACGAAAACAACGAAATTAAATGCTTAATAACGCGGAGGGAGAGCATTCTCCCTCTTTTTTTACCATACTGGCAAAAGATACATCAGGGATAGCAGGGGAGGAATTACAATGAAGGATTTTAAAAATAGTACGATCTATCAAATTTATCCGAAGTCATTTAAGGACTCGAACGGTGACGGCATCGGGGACATAAATGGTGTGATAGAAAAACTTGATTATTTGAGTATACTGGGAGTGGATTATATTTGGCTGACCCCTTTTTATCGTTCACCTCAAAATGATAATGGATATGATGTAGCGGATTATACATCCATTGATCCTGTTTTTGGGACGATGGATGATTTCGAAAGATTGGTGAAGGAGGCTAATTCGCGGGGTATCCAAATCATGTTGGATATGGTATTCAACCATACATCAACAGAGCATGAATGGTTCCAAAAAGCATTGGCTGGAGAGAAAGAATATAAGGACTATTATATTTTCAAGAAATCGAAAAATGGTGAGCCCCCTACGAATTGGATTTCGAAATTCGGAGGCCCTGCATGGGAATATGTAGCGGAACATGATGAATACTACCTCCATTTGTTCGATCGGACACAAGCTGACCTTAATTGGGAAAATCCCAGAGTGAGGCAGGAAATCTTCAATGTAGTAAACTTCTGGCTGGATAAAGGTGTCAAAGGATTCCGTTTGGATGTCATCAATCTTATTTCGAAACCTGACATCTATGAAAATGACAAAGATGGAGATGGACGATGCTTTTATACAGACGGTCCCAAGATTCATCAATTCCTAAAAGAGATGAATGAAGAAACTTTCGGGAAGGATGAAGAGGTGATGACTGTAGGGGAGATGTCATCGACGACCATTGACCATTGCATCAAATATTCATCTCCAGTTGAAAAGGAGCTGTCGATGGTATTCAGTTTTCATCATCTAAAGGTGGATTATAAGGATGGGGAAAAGTGGTCACTTGCAGATTTTGACTTCAGTCAGTTAAAGGAAATCCTAAGCAGCTGGCAATATGGGATGCAAGAAGGAAATGGATGGAATGCCCTGTTCTGGTGTAACCATGACCAGCCGAGGATCGTATCCAGGTTTGGGAATGATCAAGAGTATCACAAGGAATCGGCCAAGATGCTGGCAACAGCGATTCATATGCTTAGGGGAACCCCTTATATTTATCAAGGGGAGGAAATAGGGATGACCAACCCGAAATTCAATGATATTGGACAATATCGGGACGTGGAATCGATTAATTATTACAATATTTTAAAAGAGGCAGGCAAGGAAGAAAAGGAAATAATCGAAATCCTTCAAGCTAAATCCCGTGATAACTCGAGAACTCCCATGCAGTGGGGTAATGCGGAACATGCAGGCTTTACAAAAGGGACTCCATGGATTGCAGTGCCTGATAATGCCAAAATCATCAATGCTGAACACGCACTGATGGATCAGGATTCCATTTTTCATCATTACCAAAAACTTATATTCTTACGCAAGAAACATGATATCATTGCATATGGGGACTATCAGGAAATTCTTGGCGACCATGACCAATTGTACGCTTATGTACGCAGTTATGAAGACGAGAAACTTTTGGTCGTCAATAACTTTTATGCAAAAGAAACGGTCTTCGAAATTCCAAAGGATATAGACCTATCCGGATACAACTCAGAGCTCCTTCTCTCAAACTATATCGATTCGAAAGAACATGCAGGTGATTTTATCCTTCGTCCCTATGAATCGGTGGTCTATTTGTTGAAAAAGGACGAGTAGCAGACTAAGAAAAATATATTGTGGTGATGAAATGAACAGCAAATACCTATCGCTATATGGTGATATCGTTTCAAAAATTGAAGAAGGAACCTTTCCGACAAATTCAAAGCTTCCTTCCGAAAGCAGCTTCATGGAAGAGTATGACATATCCAGGGATACTGTGAGAAAATCCTTACAGTTGCTTGAACAAAATGGATATATCCATAAAATCAAAGGCAAGGGTTCCTTTGTCTTGGATTTCAGCAAATTTAATTTTCCTGTAGCAGGCTTGATTTCCTATAAAGAAATGGTGGAAAAGTTGAATTTGCATTCCAAAACGATCATCCACAAGTTGGAGCTTGAGACCCCCGACTCAAAAATGGCCAAGCTTCTAGACTTAACTGATGATGGTGAAATATGGAAGGTGTTCCGGGTACGCCAAATCAATGGGAAGAAAATCATACTGGACAAAGACTATTTCAAAAGCGAATTCGTAACTAACCTGACCAAGGAAATTTGTGAGGATTCTATTTATGGATATATCGAAAAGGATCTCGGGCTCCAGATTGGTTTTTCCAACAAGGAAATTACCGTGGAGCCATGCAGTGATGAAGATAAACAATTATTGGACATTGAAGACTTCGATATGGTGGCAGTTGTGAAAAGTACGGTCCATTTAATCGATGGAAGCTTGTTTCAATATAGCGAATCCAGGCATAGACCCGATAAATTCAAGTTCACTGACTTTGCACGAAGGACTTGGTGAAGGTTAAGGAAGAAATGAAGGACTGACTCTTGAAAGTTCAGTCCCATTCAAAATGAGAACCCCGCCGTTGAAGATATTTTTATTTTTGAACGAGCGGGGAGATGAGGAGAGTCAAACTTAAGTTGACTCTCCTTCCGCTTGTTTAGTGGTATGGGAAGCATTTAGTAAAATCACTCCGCCAATGATTAATACTAAACCGCCTAATGTAGTGATACTAAATGGCTCGTTCCATAATAGTACGCCAATCATTGCCGTTAAAGCTGTGCCTATTCCTGACCAAATGGCATATGCTAAGCTTAATGGAATTGTTTTAAGACATAAAGATAAGCTATAAAATGCAATGCTAAACCCAATTATAACCCCAAATGAAGCGAATAAATGAGTAAAGCCTTCAGACAACTTAAGCATGGTCGTACCAAATACTTCACTAATGATTGATATTCCTAAGGCTATGTATCCCTTCATATTATTACCTCCATTACTAAATTGTTAAGAAGTGCCTCCACTAGAGAGTTTCAAAACAACCACTCCTCCAATGATCAGGACTAAACCTAAAAATTTTTTCAAGTTAAAGCTTTCTTTATAAACGATAACTCCCACTAAAGCAGTTAAAGCAGTGCCTATTCCCGACCAAATGGCATAAGCCGTTCCAAGCGGTATGGTTATTAATGATAATGACAGGCAATAAAAAGCCAAACCCATTCCAATTACCACACCAATGGAAGGGAATAACCTTTTAAACCCGTTTGATACTTTTAACATCGAACTGCCAAACACTTCACTTAGGATGGCTATTGCCAAAAACGCATAAGGATTCAAGATGAACTCCTCCTAAATATTGATCTATTTTCGACCACTTCCCCCAAGAATCTTATCATCTAAAGGACTCATATTAAACTAAAACCACCTATAGTCAGTATCATATTTTCTGTCTTTGCTATTCACGCTCAATATTCATCTTAAAGTGATACAATAAGCCGCTTCTTCGAACCTGGTAGCAACATATAAGAAGGGTGAACAGGGATTTCTAGGAATTTTGTCGAATTATTCCTTTAACGATTATATTACTTAAGAAATAGGGAAACGGTAGAATATGAAATTAATTAATAGTTATTCGGATAAATTTACTTTTACACTGGGGAAGAACCTCTGTAAGTACATTATTTATTTTAAAATATACCTCGATAGAATAAACAAATGATGTAGCTACACTTAGAATCCGTATTTCATCTCTATTAGCAACAACTTTAATAGGATTAGGCTTCCCGTTCTGGGGGAATAGATCACGTTCACAACAATTTAGGTATCCCACTTTAGTGCATACTCTATACAAAGCTAGTTAATTTAATCAGATGTTACCGGGATGTAAAAAGGGATTTCTATAGGAAGATCCCTTTTTACTACTTATTCAACTAACGACCCTTAAATCAAAAGCTAAACAAAAAGGCTTTGGTTATACCGGTACGTTTATTTGGCAAAGAAAGCCAGCAGCAGACAAGAGTGGATTTGGGAACAAAGGTCCATATCTGCATTTATAACAAGATTTTCCTTTATTTAGGCAAGCTTCTCCATTATCCATTGTTTAATTAACTTAGCGACTTGGGGCGGCGAAGTGGTAGAAGTGTCTATAGAAGGTATTGGTGGAACTGATGTTTTGGCTTCTTGAACTAACTTCTCAGATAGTTCATTCATATAATTAATGCTGTCAGCCGTCCATTTGCCACGAGCCGATAATCGTTGTGTACGCGCTTCACCGTTACAATAAAGATGTAGGTAATGAACTGGATTAAATAAAGGGAAATGGTCGCAAATTTCAACATTATAGGGATCGGGTACATTGCCGAATAATACGGAATTACGTCCGGAATAAGCACTATAATAGGCAACCTTCAACCAATTATCACATGCTGTTTGATAATCGTCATTGTTAACGATAAGATCCATATCAAATACATTGAAATCCACCATGATTTTCTGCAATTCCAGTGAAGTTGCTGATTTACCTGAGCCACTAATGCCAGTCACAATAAAAAGAGGGTAAGTCATGATCATCACCTTCCAGTATATTAAGGAAATAGGTTACTAATATCATAATGATATTTTCCACTTTATTTATTAGTATGTTCAAACTGTTAATTCGCATCTTTTTTTTACCCAGAATGAAAAAAGAACTTTGCCTGCCTCTCTAGGAATGTAATTCTTCTTTACGGCTATTGACTGGCCTATATAAATAATTGTACTTTGAATATGAACATTACTGGTATATGGAAATTCACAGGATATAGTCAGGGGGATAATTATGTATGTTAGTCAAACCAGGGATCATGAAGTAATTGCAAAACTAAATAGAAATGTCCACGATCTGCATGCAAAACTATATCCTAAGTATTTTAAGGAATATAATTATAGTGCAATGAAGGAATCTTTCAAAAGTTTGGTTGAAAATAACAGTTTTGTTTTTCTCGTTTTAAAAGAACATGAAGAACCGATCGGTTACGTATGGATTGAAATTAAAAAATATCCAGAAAGTGCTTTTAAAAATGCGTATAAATCAGTTTATGTGCATCAGCTTAGTATCGTTGAAAATCAAACCAAAAAAGGTTACGGTAAAATACTAATGAATGAGGTCTATGGAATTGCCAAAAAGAATGATATAGGTTTAATTGAACTGGATTATTGGTTTGAAAACAAAGCTGCAAAAGAGTTTTATCAAAAACAACACTTTAAAAAGTATAGGGAGTTTGCATTTAGACAGTTGTAAATCCTTTGACACTCATTATTCAAAGGATGGAGGAAGGAATTAATAAAAACCCCGAATTGGGGTTTTTTTAATTAATATCTTACCATTCTCCTTGAAAAACTAGGGGGTTGAGGAACTCCACAAATAAAGCTTTGGGAATAACACTCTTTCACGATACTTCGGGTATGCGGTATATATGTGTTGAAGTGTTTATTCACCGTAGTTGTATGTGTCGGGTGAAAAACCGGAATCACCGTGTTGATGACATTGGTTTTTACATATTGCTTTGCTGGGGAGATTTGAGGTGGATTATACTGTGTAGGCATTCTGTGAGGTGGGCAATATTGTCGTGGACATTGACCGCCTTTCGGATGCCCCCAGGGCTTATTATACATTTAAACACCTCCTGGATTTTTTTTTGAAAGTCATTATTAGTTTATGAAAATAAATGATAAAGGGACTAGTATAAATGCCTTTATCAAAAATATCCTGGGCATATCAGATTTTTCACTCATTTTAAAAAGCATTAATTTAAACGAATTCGGTTAATCGCTTGACGAACAAATGACTTGTGTCTTTTTCGCCAATTATTTTCCTTGCTCTTTTCCAAGCCCCATTCAGGAAATGTAGATAACCGTAATACGGCAAATAATTGCCAGTAGGGTAAGTTTGTAAAATTCACCTCAGGCATCAGGGTTTTATATTGATTGGTGAAGTCATTCATCGCTTGCATTCCAAAATGATAAAAGATTTCGAGTTGACTATTGGCAAGGTCAATCAAAGGGTCCCCTAAGCCTGAATCTTCCCAATCAATTATGGAAACTAGTTTACCCTCTATCCATAATAGATTTCCTGGCCAATAATCACCATGAAGAATCACTTCCTTATTAATGGACGGTAAAGGCGTGAAAAATTTTAACAAATCCCTAATCAAACTCATATTTAATGTTTCGTCCAGGATTACCCTATCTTTATTATTTAACATTTCGATATATGTATTTTCTAATTTAGGCAGGAATGATAAAGATAGATTTGCACAATCAACACGATGGATTTTTGCTAGATTTATTGCCGATTGTAAGATATGATCATTGAGATTTGAGGGTGTGAATTCTGACTTCCCTTCAATAAACTCGATAAGTATGCATGGCTTGGAAAAAATCTCGCACGATTGCTCTAGGTAATATGGCATCGGTACAGGCAAACCTGCAGCTTTCAATATCCCTAGGAGCTTGTGTTCATCAGCTGCAACATTTGGATTCCGTTTTAGGTCAGGATCACCATGCTGACGAACGATCATTTTCATGAGCCGTCCTGAAGGATGTAATACTTCAAGGCCTGTAACCTGTGCAGAAATTCCGCCTTTTAATTCCCATGCGCGAATTAGCTTGCTTCCTTGATCAAACTTTTGAACCAATTGTTCAAACTTACCATATTCATTCATCATACAACTCTCCTTTAAAAAATTTTAGCTATAGGATAAGTTTCCAGATAACTTTCGTAAAAATTAAAGCATTATGTTAGAACTTCAATAAATGAAACCAAAGCTTGTTACACTCGTAGAGTAATCTAAACAAAGTGAGGTGCGCTGACATTGAAAATAGAAAAATATAAAGTGGAAACACCAAAAGGGACGTTACAATATAATATTAGTGGAAAAGGCAAACCAAATATAGTTTTGATTAACGGTGGTTCTGGACCGATAGAGGGTTGGATGAAAATACTACCGGCAATTTCTGAAACATCATCTGTATTTTCCTATAATCGCTTTGGTGTTGCTGGCAGCGATAAACCTAAGGAAAGCCAAGACGGGAAAAGAATTGTTAACACTTTACGTGAGGCATTAACAATCGTGGGGTTTGAACCTCCATACTTATTGGTCGGACATTCGCTAGGCGGCCTATATGCTAATTTATATGCCTGACTTTACCCAAATGAAGTGGGGGGAATAGTTTTTTTAGAATCCAGTACAACGAAAGATATAAGCCTTAATGAATATCAAGGCAAGGCCGTAAAAACCGTTAATAGGATGTTCAAGGTGTTTGATTCCTTATCCTCGCATAAACAATTCAATGAAGTTAATTTTGTAAAAAAAACTGTGGATCAAATGCAGCAAATTGATACATTTCCCGAAATGCCTGTATTTGTCATTACTGGTGGACAAGAAAATCGAATGATGCCAGAGGAAATTCGAAAAAAACGACTTAAGAATCAATTGGAATTGCTTTCATTGTCAAGAAACAGCAAACACATTGTCGCAAAAAAAAGTGGGCATTTTCTGCAATTATCAGAACCAACTATAGTGATTGACTCAATCAAAGATTGTGCAGAACAATTAAATAAAACAAACCATAACTAAATAAATGCAAGCATTTAGTTAGAGTATTTTTGTTAATGTTGACTTTTTTAATCTCTCTATCTCCTTCTATCACTTTATTTGTAGACGCCCAATAATTCCTGATAGAAAAGTATAAAAATGGAAAGGCTTTTTAAAAATTCCGCGTCCATTTGGCGAATGTTATCGTATAATGCCATAACACCTTTAGGGTGTATTTTTTTTGGAACTGTGGCCGAGAGATGAATTCTTTATTTTGAAATTTCTTTAATCAGATAGTTATGTGTACAAGCATTTATTGATACGTAACATAAGATTAATAGAGGTGATAGAAATGGTAAAAGTATTTATTGATCCCGGCCACGGCGGTACGGATCCAGGCTCGGTGGGGAATGGATTGAGAGAAAAGGATTTAACTTTATCCATTGCAACTCGAATTAAAGACATCTTATTAATAGAATATAATAACGTTTCTGTAAAAATGAGCAGGTACCAAGATACGTACCCCTCTTTAAACGATAGGACGAATGCAGCGAACGCGTGGGGAGCCGACTTTTATCTCTCCATCCACATCAATGCCGGCGGCGGCACTGGGTATGAGGATTACGTTTATACGTCTACTAATCAGATTACGAAAACGTATCAAGATCATATTCATTCAGAGGTCTTGAAGCTTATCAACATCCAAGACAGAGGACAAAAAACAGGAGATTTACATGTGCTCCGTGAAACGGACATGCCTGCACTACTGACTGAAAATGGATTTATCGATAATGTCAATGACGCAGCCAAATTGAAAACGGCAGCCTTTATCGAATCACTGGCTCGCGGGCATGTAAACGGTTTAGTTAAATGCTTCGATCTTAAAAAGAAAAATACAGCTGTATACCACACAGTCGTTAATGGTGACACCGTATACTCCTTAAGCATGGCATATGGCAGTACGGTTCAGCAAATTAAAGATTGGAACGCTCTTGACAGTCAGTACACAATTACAGTAAACCAAAAATTGCGGGTTAAATGAATAATTAATAGTTGCCTGGTTAAATTATTTTTAACTTCCAGAAGCACACCACACAGGAAGCCCTTCTCAAAAAGAGTTTGTCTACAGTTTTTAAGGATTAGTACAATTTGAACGTTGATTTCCACTACAGGCACTCGTTTTCCGCGGGCGGTCCGGAAGCCTCCTCGACGCCTTTGCGCCTGGCGGGGACTTCCTTGGCCACGCATTTCCCTCAGGCGTCTCGCCACCCGCTCCAATCAACTTTGTTTTAACTTTTAGAGAGAACCTAAACTCAGCCCCTCTCAAAAAGAGAGGGGCTTTTCCTCGTTCAGGAATATGCAAGTAATAAAATAGTCGTGTACATTCTACTGTCCTAAATGAGTACTTAGATAATAGCGGAAGAAGTGAAAGGGAAAAAAATTTGCACAGAAGGCAAAAGTGGAATTGAATATATACTCGCATTTTCCAAGAAACAAGCCTCTGACGGGATTCGAACCCGCACTCCTTTCGTAAGCATAGGCTAGGGGAGAACACGCTTCCCTACGGATTTTCACCGGCAGGAATTCCACCTGCCTCAGCGTATTTGCTTTTCGGTGCTTCTGAAACCCTTACCTTGCGACCCGGTGGCTACAAATGTTTTCCGGCGCTCTTCCCTTCTAGAGCTACAGAGGCAAATGCTTATCATCCTATTATAAGATTCCCATATGAGGTTGTGAACCGAATAATAAAAATATGATAATTTGATTGCCTAATACAGACAATTATATTCATTCTGCATGAAAGGGAAATCTGAAATAAAAGCCCGAGGAAGCTTATAGCTCCAAAAACATTCACTCAATGAAATAAGTAATCTGGGGAAAACGGATATGCCTTTGTTTATAGGCTGACACAAATTCTATTTATCCTTTGCAAAGACATATATAAAGAACAATACTAATAAGCACAAACCATGATGGCTTGTACCTAATATGTATCAGTCAACAAAGAGAACTAAATTAATACTCCATAAAGAAACTCTAAGTGGATATTAATCGTATATTTTAATGGCTTGAACCACTTTTCCTAAAATTCGAACTCTATCATTTTTGATGTTATAGGTTTTTTCTTCATAAAAAGGATCCGTGCTGCAGGGAGTGAGTGTGATGTTTTCTGCATCGATATTCACTTTTTTGACAGTGGCATCGTGACCATTTACCAAGACCACTCCGATTTTTCCTTTATCAACGTAGGTTGTTTTTTCAACGAGAATCAATGATCCGTCACTGAATTCTTTGTTCATGCTATTGCCATTCACTCTAAGGAAAAAATATTCTTTATTCGTTTTTAGCATCGAATTTAATGTCGGCATATAGGCTTCTATATATTCATTGGTAAAATTAGGCTCTCCAGCAGGGATATTGCCGTATACTCCAATTAATCTTACATTCTTTTCATTTAGAAATTCCATTCCTGGAGCATTTCTAACGTTAGGTGCTCCTTCAATGAGGTGGGATAGCGGTATTTCAAAGCATGAGGACATCATGCCCAATTTATCCATTAAAGGTTTATTCCGTCCGGATTCCCATGCTGATACTGCCGTTGGTGCCACCTTTAATATATTTGCCAAATCTTCTTGTGTCATTTTTCTTTCTTTTCTTAACATTTTAATCCGTTCACCAATGTGCATATTTCTTCACCTCTTACTTGAATATACACCATGAGTGAAGGTGAGTAAACTTAAAGTGCGTGAATTTTGCGAAAAATTGTTGGTAACTATACTTCAAGTGTGATATCATTTTTTTAGATAGGTGGTGACAAGATATGACAAACGTTAAGTTCACACTTAAACAAGCGAGGAAGTATAAAGGTTTAACACAGGAAGAAATGGCTAAAGTGCTGAAGATGGCCAAAAGGACTTACATTGACTATGAGCAATATAAGATTCCTTTGCGAATCGATAAGGCTTATTTGTTTGCTGAATGTGTAGGGTTCTCGATCGACGATATTATTTTTTTTGATCCCCACCTACACTTCAAATGTAGTTAAGGGATCAAGTCTATCAATCATTTATTCACCAAAGTAACCATTCCTGGGGCAAATTTAAGTAATGATCGAAACAGGGTGAAAAAATGGGAAAGGAAAATCAGATAAATAAATTATACAATTGGAAGAGCGAGCATAGCCCTGATATTATTTATCCAGTTCTCATTGTGAAATACGCGTATGGGCGTTTAGGGGAGGGCTTTAAGGAGTTAATAATCCAAATACACGATTGATACTGAGATCCCTATGAATGACATCCAATTGCTGTCAACAATTTACTTAATGTATAGGATGGACTTCAAAACAATATGAATAGGAGCAATTGGAAAGTGGCAAATTCGAAGAATAATATTTGGATGCTCATAAATATAGTCAAGCCCTACATCCGTTGCAGGAGAAGGGCTTATTCTCTTTTTCTTCATGAACATACAGCATTCGATATATGGATTTCCTCTATAAGGATAATTTCATAATTGGAAAATGACTGTATACATAAACGAATTGAAGGCAAACCATCATACTATATCTCCATTTTTTATGAATTCTTCTAGTTTATTTCTCCTATCTTTATGAAGATAGCAGGTAATGGTATGCAAAAGTACAAATATATACTAATGAAGGCTATCAAAGGCATGGAAGGAGGGAGTTGAAAATAGGATGAGTTCGAAAGAATTCCACATGATATTGGAGGAGATAACAATTGAAAAGGAATGTAATCAATTATGTCGTTTTTCTTGTCCTCATTCTAACCATATTAATTATGGCCAAGCCAGACATTTCCTCAGCAGGAAAATTAAAGCCCCCTTCCGAAACTTTCAGTCCAGGGGATTGGTTTCTTGGAAGTATTCCTCCCAATCTTGATACAAAGAAACCACCGATCGTGTTTGTTCAAGGGAAAAACGGCAGTTCAACCAGCTGGTACGGTGAAACGGATTATCATGGTGTCAATGATATGTATACCAAAGCGTATGAAGCAGGCTACCAAACTGTTTTTGTTCAGCTTCATGATTCAGCTGGAAATGGATCAGTGAGCCAATATGCTAATGGAAGGCTTTTAGCTCAAATGCTTGCAGAAATCAGTAACCATTTCGGGGGTGAAAAAGTAAATATTATAGCTCACAGCAAAGGGGGCCCAGATACCCAAGCGGCTCTAGTGCACTATGGAGCACACCAGTATGTTGGAAGGGTGATCACTTTAGCTTCCCCCCATCATGGTTCTCACCTAGCTGATTTGGCTTATAGCTGGTATGCGGGCTGGCTTGGTTCCCTATTAGGTCAAAAAGATGAGGGAACTTATTCTTTACAAGTTGGTAAAATGGCTGAATTTCGTTCGGTCACGGATAACCATGTTAATTCTCGTAAAAACATGTATTTCACTGTGGCAGGCATGAACAGAGGCCCGGTTCTATCAGCCTTATCAATGGGTGGACAATATTTATCTTCATATGGGGAAAATGATGGTCTAGTGAATGTATGGAGTACAAAAATACCCTATGCAACACAATTATTTTCAGATCCCAACTTTGATCACGACAATATACGAGTCGGCTCAGCTGTATTTTCAAGAATTGAACCATATTTAAGAAGCACTTCCACCGCTGGAATCCCTGAATATAATGTCAATTATAAAGAACGGGTTGAAGATGATGTCATTACCACCGCACTCGCTCAAACCGTTCTGGGTGATGTCCTGAAACAAAATGTCTGGATCGAACTAAGCTTCCATGTAAATGAATCAGCCCCAGGCAATATAAACATATATACAGCATCAAATGATGTCGAGGTTGAAATGATTTCTCCATCCAATAAAAAGTATTCACCTTCCTTAATGGTTCATTCAGCCAAAAACGAAACTTCCTTTTTTAATGGTGCAACCGTCCAATCATTCAATAGAAACAACCTTGAAATTGGTGATTGGAAAGTGCGTATGAAGACTAAATCGCCAAAAGACGCCTACCTGTTCACAGCACAATTTAACGAAAAGAATCCCATTACATTAAGTATGGCCGGTAAAGTTAAGCAAAAAGATGCGAAATTTTTAATAAAGAACCCAATAAATGATAAAAAAAGGCCAATAAGCACAACATTTTTGGTTCATCTAATAGATGAAACAGGTAATGAAATTAGTGAAAAAAGCTCAATTAAGGCAATGGATACAGAAAATTTTACTGGCACCCTTCCGGAAGTACCTAGGTCAGGTGTTTATAATGTAACAATAGATGTCAAGGAAAAAAATGTGGATGGTACTGAAAGAACCCGGACAATGATTCGTTCGGTCTATATTGAGAAATAGTGAAATGCATTCTCTTCTTTGAGAGGGTATCAGACTGTAGACAAATTCGAAGTTTGCCTTCAGTCTTTTCTTGAATAATAGATCCAGTTGAATACAGAAATCCGCTCCCTTTCCGCAGATCCTACCAAGCCGCCTCGGCAGGAGTGTAAAAAACATAATAACCCACATTGCATCCAAAAAATCCCTTCTCATAATTGAAAAGGTTTTTTTTGGATGTAATGTGGTGCTAACATGGGTGGTTTGTTTTAGCCAAAGGATTCAGCCAGTTTGTAATTACTAATACAGCGATTAAATTAATGGTGTTCGATGGAAAATAAAGCTAGTAAGGTCATCTAGCAATAAAAAGATTGATGAATTTCAGCTAGACAACAAGAATAGATTTAATCCGTCTTTTTGTAGGATTCTCTATAAGACAAAATACCAGTTTTGAGTGCAGCATAATTGCCTATGCTTGCATAGCCATAAAACCAGCCCATGAAAATTCCTGAAACCAAGTGATGACGATGACTGATGAAAATGGAAATGAACAAGCCAAGACCCAAAGCGATGGTAGGGACGAATTTTGGATGAATATGAAACATGACCTTAATAAGTTGAGTAAGAATCATGATGGTAGGAATGGCTATCACTGCATCCCAGAAGTTTGTATGGACGGTTGGGTAGTCCATGATTTCACCACCTTGAAATGAAGTTTTTAAAAATAGTTTTTGTTTTTCATCAAGGTTTTATACAAAAATAAATAATTACAAATTTAAAATTAACGAACAAGTTTTGAAGATTTTCAGTGTTCAATAGGAAAAGCCGTCAATCCATTTAATTAAATGGATTGACGGCTTTTCCTGTTTGGTAGGGAAATGGATAAATAATACTCGAAGCAGGCCACTCTAGGTAAGAAATCTATAATAAAAACAATTAGCCAAACATCAGAACCTTTTGTATGGGACTTGCTGTAACCTTTTTCATAGATGAGAATACGATAAGAATGAAGATGAACAGTGAAAAATAAAGTAAAACCATTGATGGGAGGTTCTAATGAGCAAGGAAACATTTATTAAGGAAATTGCTCCCTATGCCCAGAAAATTCAACAGGAATTTAAAATATTACCTTCTGTTGTCATTGCACAAGCTTGTTTGGAGAGTGGATATGGGACAAGTTTATTAGCAAGCAAAGGAAAAAATATATTCGGTACAAAAGGTGACTTCAAGGGTGAGTCAGTCATCATTCAGACAATGGAATATGTCAATGGCGTACCCGTTCAAGTATGGAACAAATTCAGAAAATACCCATCTTGGGAAGAAAGTCTTAGAGATCTTGCCAATTTATATGTAAAGGGGACTTCATGGAATAGAAGTCTTTATACGGCTGTCATTGGAGAAAAAGATTACAGAAAAGCACTCAAAGCAATTTTCGATGCTGGGTACGCCTCGGATCCCAACTATATTGAAAAACTGGTGAACCTTATCGAAACAAGCGATTTAACAAAATATGATGCAAGTATAGAAGAGGTTTATCATATTGTCCAAAAAGGGGATACCGTCTCTGCGCTTGCAAAAGCATACGGTTCTACACAAGTGCAGATTCAACAGTGGAACGGCTTGGTAGATCTTAACCTAATTAAAGTGAACCAAAGATTACGAGTGAAGTGAATTTTAACTGGGAGCGGTAGTTAAAGCTCTCTTTTTTATTGTAATCAGATTGTTACCAAAGTACATATTAGGCGATCGTATACTTCCGTTCGTAATTAAGGACGTTTAAATACCCATGAAAACTTGATTCTATTAAAATTCCATATGCATATTGAGAGAATTCGGGACATAGATTAAACAAACAAAAAAAGCGCGGTTAGCGCTTTTAGTGTATTTGTCTATATAAGCCTATTACTTTTCCAAGTATCGAAACATCTCGTAAAATAATTGGTTCCATATTCGAGTTCTCAGGCTGAAGCCTTATGTAATCCGGTTCCTTAAAGAATCGTTTTACAGTGGCTTCATCATCTTCCGTCATGGCCACGACGATATCTCCATTATTGGCATTGCTTTGTTGTTTCACGATGACATAATCCCCATCATGAATTCCTGCTTCGATCATACTTTCACCCATGATTTCCAGCATGAATACATGGTCATCATGTGGAACCATGCTTTCGGGAAGCGGAAAGTATTCTTCTATGTTCTCAATGGCCGTTATCGGCATTCCCGCTGTTACTTTTCCAAGTAACGGCACGTTCACGACATTGACTTTTGGAATATTGTTCGCTTCCTCCAAATTCATTATTTCAATGGCCCTTGGCTTGGTTGGGTCACGTCTAATCAGGCCTTTGCTTTCCAGGCGTGATAAATGCCCGTGTACTGTTGAACTTGAAGCAAGTCCCACTGCTTCACCAATCTCCCGTACGGAAGGTGGATACCCTTTTTGGCGGACCTCTTCTTTAATGAAATCAAGAATATCTTGCTGCCTTTTTGATAGTTTAGTCATATGTGCACCTCTTCCCCAATGTTCTTTGCTACATTATAGCATGGCCCCCAATTCTATACAAACATAAGTTCGAATTTTGTTGTTGACTGAAACAAGCGTTCGTATTATAATTTGACCATAACATACGAACGAACATTCGCTTTGGAGGGATATTTATGAAAAATTTATACAAAAATTATATTTATACGATTCTATTAGCGGGATCAGTATTCATCTTTTCAATTTTATTCTCTTGTACATTGAACAATGATCCAAAAAAGGATTTCCTTTCTATAGAAGTAAGTGAAGGTGATACCCTATGGGGAATCGCTGAAGAATATGAAGAAGCAAATTTGACAAAAAAAGAATTCATTGGTTGGATAGAAGAGCATAATGGTGTCAGGGCGGATACAATTAAACCTGGTCAAGTCATCGTCATACCGGTTAAAGGGGAAGAACTTGTCCAGAATTTGGCCAGTGAGCAGTAAGCAGTGAAGGTAGGGTATTATGAAGGCGGTAATCTATTGTAGGGTCAGCACAGAAAAAGAGTCACAGGAAACATCATTGGCAAGGCAGGAAGATGAGTTAGTCAAATTGGCAGAAAAGATGGATGTTGAAGTTATATCCATAATAAAAGAGCAGGCAAGTGGTTATGAGTTGAATCGGGATGGCATTTTTGACATGCTCGAACTATTTAAAACTAAAGAAGCTGAAGTACTATTAATCCAGGATGAAACAAGGCTGGGAAGAGGGAATGCCAAAATAGCCCTTTTCCATGTCATCCTTAAAGAAAATGTTAAAATTTATACACTCTCACATGACGGGGAGCTTGAGTTATCGGATTCGGATGCCATGGTCATCCAGATAGTCGGTATTGTAGAAGAATACCAAAGGAAACTACATAATCTTAAAATAAAGCGCGGGATGATAAGAGCCGTTGAAAAAGGATACCGTCCTCAAAAAAACCTTCAGAATCAAAGGAATTCCACTGGAAGGGACCGTATGGAAATCCCTATTGAAGAAATTATTAAACTTCGGGCCAATGGATTGACATTCGCAGAAATCGCAGCCACTTTAAGGGGATTTGGATACAATGTTTCAAAGGCTACTGTGAACAGGCGTTTTCTCGAACATCAACTGAATACAAATGAAAGTAAATCTTAGAACTTGTAATTTCGCTTTTTTTTTAATACCATGACAATATCCGGAGATTATGAAGGAGCGAAATTATGTTATCAAAAGAAAAAATAGCCCGTATTAATGAACTTTCTAAAAAGGCAAAGGCTGAAGGTTTGACGGAAGTTGAGGCGAAAGAGCAAACCCAATTGAGAAGTGAGTATTTGGAAACATTCAGAAAGTCCATGTCCGATACGTTGGAGCATGTGAAGGTCGTTGATCCAGAAGGTAATGACGTCACTCCTCAAAAGATAAAAAATATAAAAGAAAAAAGAAACTTACATTAATGCTTGGATCCTTCTGATAAAACATTCCGCTTGAGTATCCTGTTAGCATTTAGGAGTAAAAAGGGAGTGCATGCATGTATGTATTCTCCTATTTAGTTTAATCTAAATAGGGGACTTCTGTTATTATAGAAAATTGTAATATTGAGGCAGTAAATAGTGATTTTAGTTGTGATATTATGCTTGTCACTATAATATAAAGAGGTACATTACAGGAAGGGATGTTTTTACAATATGTTAGATAAATTAGATGCACTTTCTATCAATACGATTCGTACATTATCAATTGATGCAATTGAAAAGGCTAATTCCGGCCATCCAGGTATGCCAATGGGTGCTGCGCCGATGGCGTATAAACTATGGACCGAATATATGAACCATAACCCGAAAAATCCCGATTGGTTTAATAGAGATCGCTTTGTTCTTTCAGCTGGACATGGTTCTATGCTGTTATACAGCCTTCTTCATTTATCGGGCTATGGCTTATCTATCGATGATTTGAAAAGCTTCCGTCAATGGGGCAGTAAAACTCCAGGACATCCTGAATACGGTCATACGGCTGGTGTTGATGCAACAACCGGGCCGCTTGGACAAGGTATCGCAATGGCAGTAGGAATGGCAATGGCTGAACGTCACTTGGCAGAAAGCTATAACCGCGATTCTTATAATGTGGTCGATCACTATACATATGGCATTTGTGGAGATGGAGATTTAATGGAAGGTGTTTCTGCAGAAGCCGCTTCATTAGCTGGACATCTACAACTCGGAAGACTCGTTGTTTTATATGATTCTAATGATATTTCTCTTGACGGCGACTTAAGCCAATCATTTAGTGAAAGCGTAGCAGACCGGTTCAAATCTTATGGATGGCAATATATCCGCGTTGAGGATGGGAATGATCTTCAGGAAATTGCTAAAGCGATTGAAGAAGCGAAAACCGACGATGCACACCCAACATTAATCGAAGTGAAAACGGTTATTGGTTACGGTTCACCAAACCGTTCAGGTAAATCTGCTGTTCACGGCGCTCCGCTTGGTGCAGATGAGCTGAAATTGACAAAAGAAGCATATAAATGGACATTTGAAGAGGACTTCCATGTTCCGGAAGAAGTGTATTCACACTTTAATGAATCTGTTGTTAATGCAGGCGCTCAAAAAGAAGAAGCTTGGAATGAATTGTTCAAAAATTACAAAGAAGCACATCCTGAGTTAGCACAGCAATTGGAGTTGGCCATCAAAGGTGAACTGCCTGCTGATTGGGATCAGGAAATTCCGGTCTATGAAGAAGGTAAAACATTAGCTTCCCGTGCTTCAAGTGGGGAAGTGCTAAATGCTATTGCCAAAAGGGTCCCTAGCTTCATTGGGGGTTCTGCGGATTTAGCCGGATCTAATAATACTGCCATCAAAGGTGAGACTGATCTATTACCTGGTAATTACAGTGGCCGTAATATATGGTTCGGTGTACGTGAATTCGCTATGGGTGCGGCTTTAAATGGAATGGCACTTCATGGTGGATTAAAAGTATACGGAGGAACATTCTTCGTATTCTCTGATTATCTACGTCCTGCCATTAGAATGGCAGCACTAATGGGACTGCCTGTAAACTATGTATTCACTCATGACAGCATTGCTGTAGGAGAAGACGGACCGACTCATGAGCCAATCGAACAATTGGCATCATTGCGTGCAATGCCTAACCTAGGGGTAATCCGTCCAGCTGATGGCAATGAAACGGCAGCAGCCTGGAAAGTGGCTATGGAGTCTACAAATAAACCAACTGCCCTTGTACTGACTCGTCAAGGATTGCCAACAATTAAAGATACTTCCGAAACTGCGTATGAAGGTGTTTCAAAAGGAGCTTACATCATCTCTGCTTCTAAGAAAGAAGTAGCCGATGCATTACTTCTTGCGACTGGTTCCGAAGTGAACTTGGCTGTGGAAGCACAGAAAGCTTTGGCGAACGAAGGAATTGATGTTTCTGTTATCAGCATGCCATCATGGGATCGATTTGAAACTCAATCTAAAGAATATAAACAAAGCGTAATCAATCCGGCAGTGAAAAAACGTCTAGCTATCGAAGTGGCTTCACCGTTTGGTTGGGATCGTTATGCAGGTGATGAGGGTGAAATATTGGCCATCAATCATTTTGGAGCTTCTGCACCAGGCGGAAAGATCATGGAGGAATTCGGTTTTACTGTAGAAAATGTAGTTGCTCGTGTTAAGGAAATGCTTAACTAATAGTAATGGAGAACTGACACCAACTAGTTTGGTGTCAGTTTTTTTATCAAAAACAATCCTGATTTATATTGTGTGCTTCTATTCTAAGGGAAATCTTCCATTCGACAAAAAAAGAAGAAAATTTCTCCAGCAAACAACATATCTTTTTAGTTTGTCAATATATAATGAGAATAAATAAATTTCGTTTAAATGTGTCAGTTAAAGGGGAAAGTTATTAATAGTGGAAAATAGTGGAGAATGTCCTGGTGGTTAGTTATTTTCGTGACCAAAATAGGAAAGCTAGGAGGCATTGGCTGATGAGAACCTATCAAATTTATTTAATCGAAGATGAATTTGCCCATCATTATTATGGAAGAGAAAGGCTATTTTTCAATTTGTTTTTGGAGTATATTCAAGCAAAGGGCAGACTGAAGAGTATTTTGCAAAAACAAATCGAATATGTCACCAAAACAGTCCCGATTATCCAGTTGCAGTTAGCCATTGAACAACGTTTGCAAAAAAAGATGAATTATTGGACTCAAAATGGAAAATACTATTTAGAAAAAACAAACGGATCAAGTAAGGCCGTTTTAATCATTCAGCATGATTCCATTATTCTAAAAGCTGAAGGAGACTATGAAGCGGAGACGGCTTTCTTTGAAAGTATTCGAAAATATGAAGCGAGCTTTCTGGCCATTGATTTTGAACATGAAAAATACGGTTGGTTAAAACCGATAAAAGAAAGAAAATTTGTCTAAATGGGGGACTTTTCAGTAGCGGGTATTGTATAATAACCTTTGGTCTAGTACACTGATGTTAGACAACACGAAGGAGGAAATAGTATGTGGGTTTACATTCTAGTTGGCGTACTGGCATTGATTGCTGGAGTAGTGCTGGGATTTTTCATCGCTCGTAAATACATGATGGATTACTTAAAGAAAAATCCGCCAATTAACGAACAGATGCTGAAAATGATGATGATGCAAATGGGTATGAAACCATCCCAAAAGAAAATTAATCAAATGATGAGCGCCATGAATAAACAACAAACAAAATAAGATAGCAATTATAAGATAAGCAAATCATAACTACCGTGAAGAGTGAATCTTTCATCATAAATTTTTCTTGTTTTTGCTTTATCTTTCGTTACTAATCCGAAACTTCTTTCTCTGGTGGAAACTAAATCAGAGAGAGGGGTTTTTTGTGTTGTAAGGAGATAAGCAAGAGGGCAATCATGGGCTTGAAAGGTTTCATATAGAGGGAATCTAGTTCATGTGACTTTCAAACTACTACACAGGATTCATCAAATTCAGAAACTTACTATAATTCATGTATCGTTTCTGAATTTGAATGCCTGGCCATTCAATTTTCTATATAATACTTACGGTTTTAACACCACTTTAATGCATCCGTCTGTCCTTGTATCGAATACTTGGTAACCATGTTTAGCTTGATCAAATGGTAGTACGTGGGTTACGACATCGCCAGAATCAACTTTTCCTTCAGATATTAGATTATAGAGATATGGAATATAATGGATAACGGGAGCTTGTCCGGTCTTGATATCCACGTTTCTTTGAAATATATCTCCTAGCGGAAAGCCATTATAACGCCCTCCGTAAGCACCAGTTATTTGAATGGTTCCTGCTTTACGGACCGCTTGTGAGGAGATTACAATACCACCCATTGCACCGCCATGAAGCTTCAGCCCCGTTGCAAGATATTCCATGGGAGTCATTTTACCACTCATGCCTGAACAGTCAATTACAATATCGGCTCCGCCTTTAGTTATGTCTTTGAGATAATCCCCTACGTTTTCATATTGTTCGAAATTTACGATTTCGACTTTATTTGTCCTTTTTGCATGTTCCAGACGATAGTTGAGATGATCGACGGCAATGACCCTTTTCGCTCCTTTGAACCAAGCGAAATTTTTGTACGAGTAATCCAACGGGACCGCAGCCTAAGACGATTACAGTATCACCTGGTTTTACTCCTGCATGATCAACGCTCCAAAATGCGGTTGAAGCTGCATCGGCGAGTAATATCAATTTTTCATCTTCAATCTCACAGTCTTCTGGAATCTTAAAAGGAGTGAAATTCCCATAAGGGACCCGCATATATTCTGCTTGTCCTCCAGCATAACCGCCAGTTGTTTCTGAATATCCAAAAAACCCGCCCATTTCTCCATGTGACTACATGTTGTTTTCCAAATGGTTTTAACCTTCTAAAAAAATGAAAAGGAATGAATAAGAGCTTTTGAACAACGAAAGATAAGTAAGTGATTGTTACTGAAAGGAGAGATACTTCTTGTGGAAAAGTTGGGACTGCATGAAACGTTAGAACTGCATGAAATATTGAACTTCAAAAGCCTTTGTCTATCAAAAGCTTCTACAATGAATGGGTTAGTCCAAGACACGGAATTAAAAAACATTCTTTTACAAGACATGAGCAGCGGAAGAGAGCATATTAAAAAATTACAGGAAATCCTGGTAAACCAAGGCGAGGGAAGACAATGACTAACTTTTTGCAAAATATGGCGGGGATGGGTGGTATGACCGATCAGGTTATTGCTACTGACTTTCTGAATTCTGCCAAATCAGGAATAAGAAATACGACTTTCGCCATAACAGAAACAGCTTCCCCTGAATTGAGGGCTGCATTACGGGAACAGCTGAGGTATGCTGTAGAAACACATGGGCTAATAAGTGATTACATGGTTTCAAAAGGTTATTATCATCCTCAGGATATAATTGAGCAATCGAAAGTTAATCTAAAAGCGGCTAGTACGGCTTTGAATCTTTCTCAACGATGATATTATCGGTTTGTAAAATTAGCTGAATGAAATTCCCTCTATCCTTTGTGTATAGGAGGGAATTTCATAGCAATCATAAAGTAATCAACAAAGTTGAGAACTCTGTTGAGTTTTTTGAGTTGACTTTACCAACTGTAAACATTAAAATTACAGTAATCTCCTTGAGGAGGATGCGAAAAGTGAATAGTGATTTTACAATAGCTGTGCATAGTTTGGTCTATTTAGCTTATCTACCAGATCATATGGCAAGCAGTGAGTCTATCGCAGAAAACGTTTGTACAAACTCGGCAAGGATTCGGAAAATGATGAGTTGCTTAAGAAAAAAGGGATTTGTTAAAACGAAAGAAGGTGTGGGCGGAGGTTATATTCTAGACTGTAATCCTGAAGAGGTAAGTTTGGCAGATATTTATATAACGGTCTCACATGGAACCTTGAAACCGAAATGGTGTACAGGCGATCCGGAGAAAAAATGTGTCATATCCTCCAATACCCAGGTAGTCATGGATCAAATATTCGATGAAGCAGAATTGTATTTTGAAAAATATTTGGAAGATATAACTCTCAGCACTTTTTTGGAAAAAATTAAACAATGTCCGTGATATTGATTTAGTTTTTTCTTTGCACAAAATGTATATTTTATTAATACAGTTAATAACTATAGTTTTAATATTAAATGAATATAAAAGGGGTGTTAAGGAAATGGTTGAAAACAATCTGTTCAAAAATGGGGATTGGGTACAGGGAAAATCAAGAGATGGAGAACTTATCCATGGTTTCGTTGAAAACGTGAGCGATAATCGTGAAATTGTTAAAGTGAATGTGGTGGAAAGTGACAATGAAAAAGCGGTTGGGAAATCTATTTGGATTCCAAGTAGATGGACTGAAAAGCTGCCGGATCTAGAAATCAGTAACGAAACACATCTTTTGGCCTTAATTGATTTGGCTTTACTTTCTAAAGATGAAACATGGTTCATGGAGTTATCCGGTAAATTGGAATCCATCAAAATCCATCCGAAAATAAATGCCAGGAAATCAGAGGCTTTTATCCCGGGAAATAGAATCGCAAAACTTGATTTTAAATAGATGGTGAGTAAAGACCATAAATATTTCGGATAATACAAGGAGGAAATGATCATGACAATAGAACATGTTACAGATGATAATTTTGCTAGTGAAATCAAGGAAGGTTTAGTATTGGTTGATTTTTGGGCACCGTGGTGCGGTCCGTGCAAAATGATTGCCCCAGTTCTTAATGAAATCGATGAGGAAATGGGTGATCAGGTTAAGATCGTAAAACTTAATGTGGATGAAAATTCAAATACGACAAGCGAATATGGAGTGATGGGAATTCCAGCACTTATTCTATTCAAAGATGGAGAAAAGGTAGATCAAGCTATTGGCTTCCAGCCAAAAGAAGCCATTTCGGCATTAATCGTAAAGTATGCATGATATTTAAATTAGTTTGCGGATTTGATTTATTATACAAACCAGTGGGTTACAAAATGGAGGATTACTAAATGAATTCTAAATATACACCATTATTTGAATCGTTCAATTTAGGAAAGGGAATGGAATTGAAAAATCGATTGGTGATGGCACCTATGACAAATTTCTCTTCTAATTCTGACGGTACCGTTACCGACGCAGAAGTTAATTATTATGAACGCCGGTCAAGCGGTGTAGGCATGGTTATAACGGCTTGTACTTACGTGTCGGCTAATGGAAAAGGTTTTCATGGGGAATTTGGCGGAGATAAGGATGAATTGATACCTAGTCTAAATCGATTGGCATCAGCGATTAAAGCGAAAGGGGCAAAGGCAATTCTCCAGATTTTTCATGGCGGCCGAGAGGTTCCACCGGAATTAGTAGATGGTGATGTAGTCAGCGCAAGCAATATCCCGTCGGAAGGCGAAGGGAAAGCAGTTCCGCGTCCACTTTCTGAAAAGGAAATAGAATCGATCATTCTCGACTTTGGTGAAACCACCCGACGTGCCATTGAAGCGGGATTTGACGGTGTAGAAATTCACGGTGCTAATGGGTACTTGCTTCAGCAATTCTTTTCTCCTCATTCAAACCGTCGTGAAGACAAGTGGGGCGGTTCCCTTGAAAAGCGCCTGACTTTTCCATTATCGGTTGTGGATGAAGTGAAAAAGGCTGTTGCTGAACATGCAAAGGATCCCTTCATCGTAGGATATCGTTTTTCACCGGAGGAGCCGGAAACTCCAGGAATAACCATGGATGATACACTTGCATTGATTGATGGACTTGTAACAAAGGATTTGGATTATCTTCATGTTTCATTAATGGAATTCTGGTCGAAAGCAAGACGGGGAGCCGACGTTGACCGACCTCGGATAGAAATTATAAAAGAACGTATCGGAGATCAAGTTCCCGTCATTGGAGTTGGTTCCATCTATACAGCGGATGATGCGATTAAAGCACTGCAATCCGGGATTCCATTAATCGCATTAGGCCGTGAAATCATAATCGATCCTGAATGGGTACAAAAAGTGGAGCAAGGCAGGGAAGCAGAAATCGTGACAAAAATAAACAAAGATAATCAGCTGCAACTAGATATTCCAGATCCATTATGGCAAGCGATCATCCACTCTCCAGGATGGTTCCCAGGGGTAGAATAAAGTAAAAAATGCATTCTGGTTTTCAATAACCCCTGATAAGGATAAAAGTGTTCCTTATCAGGGGTTTTTATGTTTATGGAGATACCACTTATAGGAGTGAGAATCTATTAAGTGAATTTCAAATTGAATCCTTAAACTGAGTATTCTATTTCTAAGCTGTTTCGGAAAATAAAACAGGGGAAAGATTTAGAATTTTCATTGACTAGAAATTAAGTCTCATCGGCAGATGCATTCGGAAATTTTGGTGAGGAAAGGGGCTTTCTTTACGGAACACTTGAAAAAGGTTAGGAAGGACGTTAGGTAACACCAGAAGAGCAACCATTAATTAATGGTTGCTCTTCTGGTGTTACATTCTTTTTAACAGAATAGCTAATATCAAAGATATTTGCAGAGAAATGATAAGTAAAAGAGACAATATAAAATGTTCATCTAAAGAAGCATCATAGCTAAAGATAAAAAATAAAATCACTGATATTATTAGAATGCAAATGAAATTAATAATGACTTGCCTCATGGGGCCCCCATTCTAACAACAGATTAATAACACCCGGAGATAAAAGAACATGAGGTTATGATCATTCTCATTATTACTGTACTCTATTTTTCCTGATTATGAGTCTTGGTTTTTAGACATGATATTTCAAATTAGGAACAATTGTTTGCAGGAACATAAAGAATAGGATTCGAATTTAATGGCATTATTCCAACTCATTTGTAAAAATTACTGTACAGCAGTGATTTCACAGGTAGTTTGCATTTCAATATTGAAACCATCTTATTTAAATATGGGACAACCTATGTTCCTATTTCCTCAACACAATAATCGAAGTATCCATTACTCGATTTTTAAGCTTTAATAACCAAGATGAAAATTTCTGAGCAATGGGGAAAAAGAAAAAACACGGAGTGGATTAAACCCACTCCGTGTTATCCGTAATGTAGGGATTTAGCAAACCCACCGATTTCCTTAAAATAGAAAGGAATCAAGTGAGTATGGGCCAGCTCCCGTTAACGCTATGCCAATCGCCACTGCAAGGATGGCAAGATTATATTCATAACCGTTTTGAGTTGCCCAATAGCCATTTGCTCCATGGACTTTAACGATCGCAACGAGCATTGTAAGTGCAATCAATATACCTGCAAAGGGTGTAAAGAGACCTAATGCAAACAAAGCTCCGCCAATAAGCTCTGATAGACCAGCAAATAGGGCCATGGTAACTCCTGGCTTCATGCCAATCGAATCAAACCAGCCTCCTGTACCTTTCAAGCCATGACCGCCAAACCAACCAAATAATTTTTGTGCCCCATGACCTACAAACGATAAACCGATAACTACACGTATAACTAATAAGCCTATACCAATCATTTATGATTCCTCCTGGAATTTAATTTGAATTTAGATATCTTTAATTCGAGATTTGTGATTTTAAAAAAAGATGTTATCTCGAATTAATTTATCTTTAATTAAAGATAATCTTATTTTAGTGATTTGTCAAACATAATTTAATCTCTTATGGCTTATTTCAACAGGAGGGTTTTTGGAAAACAGATGAACTTAGCCTGGAGCAAAACAATAAGTCAGAACCGTAACACATTCCTTTTTCCTACTGTAGGTTAGCTTCAGTTTGAATTTCATAGTCGCAATAAAGGTCTTCAAACGGATACCCTACTGCTATATCTATCTTACTCGTAAATTTCACACTTTTACTCGTGAGGTTTGCTCATTTACTCGAGAATTTTGCTGATTTACTCGTGAGTTTGGCTCGTTTACTCGTGAATTACACTTTACTCATGCGTTTTACGCAATTACTCGTGAATTTTGCTGATTTACTCGTGAAATATGTTGATTTACTCTTAAGTTTTATACTTTTACTCGTAAATTACTCAATTTTCCTCATGATTAGTATATGAAATTCAATTTCAATTTTATTTAATTTAGGAATCGTTTAGGAACAGGCCGCTCATTTAAATAATGAACATTTGCAAAATGATTGGTGTACCTTTTATTGGGATATCAATCGTATTCAATTTAAGTTTTCCTTTTTCAACGGTGTAATTATCGTGGGGCTGCAATACACCATTTATGAATAAATTCATATAGGATACATTTGATGGATCAAGTATTGTCTATGTCAGCTATTCCGTCTTTTTCTTTCATAAATCCGTTGGCACCCATTTGCAATAGCATAAAATTCATAAGAAATGATTCTTTTTGGGATCCTCGTGCGAACTTCGTTGGGAGAGCACTTAGGGAAAAACAACAAAGGTCTCGGGATAGCTGTATCTTCTTTAATGAAACGGAAATATTTACTGTGCATTTCTAAAACTCTCCCCTTTTTCTTATCTCCTTATACATTTATATAAAGTACAGTTTATCGTGAGGACCATTTTTGGAAATTGTCTATACAATTCCTTTTGCAAAAGTCATAGCATGGAGAGAAGAGAGGTGAATTTTTTGCCGTTAAAAATAATGAAATTAGCGATAGCGGCTACCTCGGTGATCAATGTGAATCCATTGGTCACCCGATTATTTTATGAGGTGCCGTGCCTGCCGCATCGACTGGTCCAACCACGCTTTCAATTGATCCAGCAAGCTTTTTCTCGGATACTGGTGACCCTGCGACTGTACTGCCTGTATTAAGTACTGAAAACAGTTCATATGAGGTGTTTATTAATGGGGTGCTGCAAATGGAGGATTTAACAACATACACACCAGGTGCCACTGGGGTAGGAAGTCTTGTGATCACTGTTCCGGACGGTTCTTCCATCTTAGCTGGATCTCCTATCGTTCTTGTTGTGACAAACTATGCACCGACATCCGATGTTGATATTGCTACATGATTTTTAAGCATTATTTTAAATGAAAAAACAGGAAAACAGGCAGCGCCCATAGTGCTTGCCTGTTTTTTAATATAGCAAATGTCATGCCTATGTATTCAAATTGTGAAAGAATGAAAAAGGGGAGATTGACAGCAAAATAAATCATATAATAATATATGTGGTTATCAATGGGAGAGGTACTGGGTTAAAAATTTGTACCTGTTTTATAAAAAAGTTCATTATATTTATTTAATAATTGATCAAGTTGCTGGCTGTATTCAACGGCAACATTTGAGTTCAAACCATCTTTAGCGACAATCTTGATAAGTTCATTTCTCTTCAATTCAATCTGTTCGAGAAATTCATTCTTTTTAGCCATTATATTTCCTTTCTGGCCCAACATTTTTTCATGGTACCATTAATTTATGTGTTCGTTGTAAAATCTGTATGAATATAACAATTATATCGGCTTGGACTAATGAATTCAAATAAGTTATCTTATTGAAAATTAAACCGTCGCCCCATTCTGTTTTTAGGCAATTGGCTGTCATGAAATATTCACAGTTCCATAAATGTATTTTTTTATCTTATTTGTTACAATGTTTATAGGTTGACATACATAGGAGTGAGCTTATTTGAATGATATTAATATGTTTTTAGCATTTGGGGCGGGATTCCTGAGTTTTATTTCGCCATGCTGCTTACCGTTATATCCGGCCTTTTTATCTTATATCACTGGTATGAGTGTTGGTGAAATCAAATCCGAGAACGCCATGCTCCAAAGAAGGAGCATGCTGCATACCTTATTCTTCCTGCTTGGGTTTTCTCTGGTTTTTATCGCAATAGGTTTTAGCACATCATACCTAGGTTCTTTTTTCGCGGATTACAAAGAATTAATTCGTCAGATTGGCGCCATCCTGATAATCATTTTTGGTTTATTCATTGTAGGAATCTTTCAGCCGAAATCTTTGATGAAAGACAGCCGCTTTGAATTCAAGAACCGACCTAGCGGATATATAGGTTCCATTCTTATCGGACTGGCCTTTGCCGCTGGATGGACCCCTTGTGCAGGTCCGCTATTAGGCGCTGTCATTTCACTGGGTGCAACAAATCCTAGTGCCGCCATGAGCTATATGACTGCCTATATTTTAGGATTTGCCATACCGTTTTTCATATTATCCTTCTTTGTCGGAAAATTGAAATGGATCAAAAAGTACAGCCAATACATCATGAAGATTGGCGGATATTTAATGATTGTAATGGGTGTGATTTTGTTTTTTAATTGGATGACCAAAATAATTGCAGTCCTGTCTAGACTATTCGGTGGCTTCACGGGTTTTTAGTCCATAATAAGTTATTTTTTCAATATTCTAGTTGATTGCCTGCTATTAGGTCTTATGGTATCAATTTCGTTTATTTTGGGTCTAAGGTCATTCACTGAATTGTCGGTATATCAAAATTAAATCCTGACCTAAGAAATTAAAAAGGAATTTCATGCCGCAAAGGTTATAATAAGCTCTGCTATAGGTGGTCAGCAAAAATATGGTTATCAAAGGCTATAGTAAGCCAGGGTGCAAGATTTTTTTCTTCAAGCCTTTGGACGAAGGCGGGGCATTGGAAGCATCAAATGATAGCTTATTCAATAACACCTCCTTGTTTATCTCAAATAGGTAATATATACTTTGTTTATAAATTGAAGTCATATATAATTTTTAATGGTACTTACCTATTTTTAGTTTAAAGGGATGGTTAAGAGATGATATATATATCAACAGGTATAGCGATCGTGATGGCTATAGGTGTTTTCATATTACGGATGAAGGAAACGAAAAAACCAGTGAATGAAAAGAAAATCATCTTACCGCCGCTGTTTATGAGTACGGGTGCTTTAATGTTTATTTTCCCGATGTTCCGTGTAACTCGATACGAATTGCTGGAGGCTATTGTTGCAGGGATGTTATTTTCCATCTTATTGATTAAAACATCTAAATTTGAAGTAAGAGATGAAAAAATTTATATTCTGCGCTCTAAAGCGTTCATATTCATATTGATTGGTCTCATGGTGATTCGACTGGTGGCAAAACTGATGCTTGGAAGCACGATTGAAATCGGTGTATTGAGCGGAATGTTTTTCTTACTTGCTTTCGCGATGATCGTTCCGTGGAGAATTGCCATGCTTTACCAATATAAAAAAGTTAAAGCAGCCAGTTTCGGCAGAAGCAGTATGGTGTGATAATCAAAAAAACCTGAGTCGATATTCATGATGACTCGGGTTTTTCATTTGCCTGGAACTTTTCATGAGTAAAAAAAATAATCCAAAAACCTAGTAATTTCATCCGGATTATATTATATTAGTATTATTATTATTATTATTATTTTACTTAAGGAGGAAACGGTACATGTTACAAATGATTGTGTTCGGGATTATTTGTGGTTTATTGCTTGGATTTGTGCTTCAAAGAGGCCGTTTCTGTGTTGTTGGTGCATATCGTGATTTGATTTTAGCTAAAGATGGACGGATGTTTTTGGCTACATTTGTTGTTATAGCGATACAAAGTATTGGTGTTTATGCATTGAATGATACAGGGGTCATTCAGTTTGGAAATGATGGTTTTCCATGGTTGGGAACAATCGTGGGTGGCTTTATTTTTGGTATTGGTATGGTTCTGGCAGGAGGTTGCGCCACTGGAACATGGTATCGTGCCGGAGAGGGCATGATCGGAAGTTGGGTTGCCCTTTTTGGATATATGCTAGGGGCAGCAATGACGAAATATGGTATATGGAAAGTGGCTGGAGATAATCTATTATCATATCGTACAAATGATACGTATATTCATGAAACGTTAAATGTTTCGCCTTGGGTGCTTGTGATTATTGTGACACTCTTGGTTGGCATATTGGTGATTCGTGAATTGAGAAAGCCGAAACTGCCAATTTTTAAAATGAAGCCGAAAAAGACGGGATTGGCCCACATCTTATTCGAGAAACGTTGGCATCCTTTTGTTACAGCATTATTGGTTGGCCTTATTGCAATCATGGCATGGCCGCTAAGTGCAATGACAGGCCGAATGTTCGGACTGGGAATTACAGCGCCTTCCGCGAACATTTTAACTTTCCTTATAACCGGAGATGATGCGTTAATCGATTGGGGTACGTTTTTAGTATTGGGCATTTTCCTTGGTGCTTTCATTGCAGCCAAAGGGAGCGGGGAATTCCGTTGGCGTTTGCCTGATATGAAAACGTTACGTAACAATGCAATTGGCGGTGTAACCATGGGATTCGGCGCAAGTGTTGCCGGAGGATGCACAATCGGAAATGGTCTGGTGAACTCGGCGTTATTTGCTTGGCAAGGTTGGATCGCGATTGTCTTTTTCCTGCTGGGTACATGGGTAGCAACTTATTTCACGATTATCCGTAAGCAAAAGCAGACAGCTGCTGCATCCAAAGCGGCTTAAGATACGAGCCGAAAATTTTTGATCAAGGAGTGGAATATAAATGGCAAAGGTATTGGAAACGACTGGGATGGTATGTCCATTCCCTTTAGTGGAAGCGAAAGAAGCAATAGTGGACATGGCAAAAGGAGAGGAATTGATCATTAATTTCGATTGCACACAAGCAACGGAGAGCATTCCCCGTTGGGCTGCTACCGAAGGTCATGAGATCACGGAGTTTGAGCAAATCGATGATGCTAAATGGAGAATAATCGTCAAAAAGGGAAAGTAAATTGATTGGAAAAAAACGTGCGCGGGTTTCCTGTGCACGTTTTTTCATTTTTTCAAGGTTGAATGATTGGCGCTGAAAGCTCCTAGTGATAACATGTCTTTAACCACTTTTTTAAGGAGATGTTGATAATGGTAGACGAGGTCATTTTAAACGATGTTCCAATTCATGTTACTGATTTTCATGCTGAAAATGTAAAGGATTCTGAAGGTAAGGAAATCAGGAAAATCAGTTTTAACTTTAAGGTTACACATAGTGAATATCATGATATTACAACATTGCTTTATCAAATGGTATTTGATATAAAGATTCCACAGTCAAACGAGGAGTTTCGTGCAGAGATCTTTAACTATGCAACTTCGGTCACGAATCTATATGAAGAAAATGCGGTGGGGGATTTTTCGCTTGTCTTGCTGGAAGTGAACGGTCAAGAATGATTGCATTGCCAGTCTTGTAAAGATATGGGTTACTGTCTATAATAATAGTGACGATCATTCTATACATATGAGGTGGTACTTTGCTTAGCGGATGGTTTTTATGGTTTATTCTATTTTGGGTAGCCCTTTTAATTATATTGATGAGCATAGGTGGCTTTTTCATGTTTCGAAAGTTCCTGAAAAGATTTCCCAAAGAAGATGGGAAATCCGATATGGATTGGGAAGAATACTATTTGGAACAAACAAAGCACTTATGGTCAAAGCAGCAAAAGGAATTACTAGAAGATTTAGTGAGCCCTGTGCCAGAACTTTTTCGTGATGTTGCACGACATAAAATCGCAGGGAAAATCGGAGAGTTGGCGTTAAAGGAAAAAGCGGGCGATATTACGGAAGATTTAGTGATACGCGGCTATATCATTGCCACACCAAAACGTGATCATAAATTTTTACAAAAAAAATTAGCTGAAAGAAAGGTGAATATGGGTCCATATGAACACTTATTCAGCTAATGATGAAAAAAGCAGACTCTTTTGGAGTTTGCTTTTTTTATTCTGAATAATTCAAAAGAATGGTGCGGTGTGGTAAAAATTAGAACGTCTGTACCCAAACCATGCTATTCGTAAAATTTTTGATATAATAATAGTAAGTAAAAATTAGGACGGAGTGAAACTATGAAATTTATCCATACGGCTGATTGGCATTTAGGGAAAATCGTTCACGGGGTACATATGACAGATGACCAAAGGCATGCGCTCTTGCAATTCATAGAAATTGTCGAAGAGGAAAAACCGGATGCGGTTGTGATCGCCGGTGATCTATATGATCGTTCCGTTCCGCCGACTGAAGCGGTGGAGCTGCTTGATGAAATCCTTTATACGATTAATGTGAAAATGAATACACCGATCGTTGCGATATCGGGAAACCATGATTCTGCGGAAAGACTGGCATTCGGTTCATCATGGTATCGTCATAGCCAGTTATACATTCATGGGAAATTGACGAAAACATGTGAGCCGGTTCGCATCAAGGGAGTGAACTTTTATTGTGTTCCATATGCAGAACCCGGGACGGTTCGCCATCTTTTTGAAGATGATAGTATCCATTCCCATCAAGAAGCTATGAAGCGGATAACCGGAACGATTGCTGAGAATTTCAATAAGGATGAGCCGAATGTCTTCGTAGGACATGCTTTTGTATTAGGCGGAAAAACGAGCGATTCGGAAAGGATCTTGTCGGTAGGTGGTTCTGGTTGTGTTTCATCCGACTTATTCGATGCGTTCGATTATACGGCACTTGGGCATTTACATAGTCCAGACGCGATACGTCATCCTAAGGTGTTTTACTCTGGATCACTATTAAAATATTCTTTTTCCGAGGCCAAGCAGAATAAGTCGCTTTCGATCGTCGATATGCAAGAAGATGGAAGCTTTGATATTCGCTATCGTTCTTTGGCACCCAAGTTCGATATGAGGGAAATATCCGGATCGATGGAAGAGTTGCTTGATCCCGTTTTTTATCAATCGCAAAAAAAGGATGACTATTTAAAAATAACACTAAATGATGAGGGGGCACTCATCGATCCCATAAATCGCTTGCGCCAGATTTATCCGAACGTACTACATTTAGAACGTAAATGGGATTTGACCGACCTTAGGAGAAAAAATTCCTTCTCTTCAGTAAAAGATGAACGGAAATCGGAATTGGACCTGTTCGAGACGTTTTATCAAGAAATGACAGATCGGGCCTTTGATTCCAAAAAGCAGGATTTGATGGTTTCGGTAATTGAAGCTGTTAAGAAAGAGGAGGCTTTGAAATGAGACCGGATATTTTAACGATGCAGGCATTCGGACCATATGCAGGAAGGGAAACCATTGATTTTAATTCCCTAGGAGAACGGACCATGTTTGTCATTTCTGGAAAGACAGGCGCAGGGAAAACAACGATATTTGATGGGATTAGTTTTGCGATATATGGTAAAGCCAGCGGTGAAGATCGCAGCGGGCAAGATTTGCGAAGTCAGTTTGCAGAAGATGATATGTTGACGGAAGTTTCATTACAATTTACCCTGCGAGGAAAAACGTATTTGGTGACCCGGTCGCCGCAGCAGGAACGCAAGAAAAAAGCAGGTGAAGGAACAACAACGGTTGGAGCAAAGGCTGAGTTATATGAGATATTGGCCGAAGGAAAAAAATTGCTGGGTGCAAATGTACGAGAAGTTGAAGAAAAAATAAAAGTGCTCATTGGACTTGATGCGAATCAATTTCGGCAAATCCTGATGATTCCTCAAAATGAATTCCGAAAACTGTTAACTTCCGACAGCAAGGATAAGGAACAGATTCTTCAGAAATTATTTCATACTGAACTTTATAAACGAATAGAAGAAAAGTTAAAAGAAGAGGCTTCGATCCTAAGAAAGCAAAGTGAAAAAAGTGCTCAGCGGAGAATCGAATTAATGAAAGGCATCCAGCCTGGCAATCATGAAAAATTGCAGGCGCAATTACAAGGGGAAGAGCCTAATGAACAGCAGGTCTTGCCCTTGTTACAGGAAGTCATTTTGCAAGCAACAGAAAAAAATGAGTATATAAATAAACAAATACAGGAAAAGCAAAAAGCCCGTGATCAAGTAAATCAAGAACTTTCAAAAGCTGTCGATTTATTAAATCGATTTTCGGAAAAAGAAACACTGCGAAAAGAAAAGGAAAACCTTGAAGCAAAGCTGCCAGAAATGGAACTAGTGAAAGTCCAAATAAAAATGGCACACAAAGCGGCATCGCTTGAAAAGCAGGAACAATACTATTTGCGTATCGGCAAACAAGTACAAGATGCTAGTACCGAACTTCAAAAGTTAAGTGAGCAATCCGAGAAGTTACGGGCTGAGCGCATTGAGAAGCAGGATTCCTATGATAAGGAAATGTTGAAGGGAAATGAAAGAGAGCAGGCAGTCCGAACTGTTCATCAGCTTGAGCAGGTAAAAGAGGCTGTCAGGACTTTTGCAAGCTTAAAAGCACAGGTTACTTTAGACGAAAAAGAGTGGCAAACGAGTAAACGACTTCGTGAAAATACTGTTTCGGAACATCTGGCGATTGAAGCGGAAGCAGAGAAAGTCGCTCAAGAAAAAACAGAAGCGGAAAAAGCAGCTGCCCTTTATCGTGATCAGGAAATTGAAGCAGAAAGAAATAATTCTTCGTTATCGAAAATTAAAAAGCTTCAAGAAGTTCTTAATGAAATAACTAATACGAAACGGGTTCTGGATGAAAAGAATATTCGGTTCCATGAGTTACAAAGAATACAAACTCAGGAGAAGGAAAAACTGGAAACCCTGAATCGGAAATGGAGATCAGGCCAAGCGGGTATGCTTGCCTCCATGCTGCACTCAGGAGAAAATTGTCCTGTTTGCGGTTCGCAAAGCCATCCAAAACCTGCGCAAATGCATGAGCATATGCCGACGGATTTGGAACTGAAAGAGCAAGAAAACAAACTGAAATCTGCGGAACAACAAAAAAGCCAAGCGGAAAGTGAATATTATCAAGCGAAATCCAAATATGATGCACTGGCAGAGTCTTCACAAGATAAGCTTTGTGACTTACAAAATGACTTGCCGGAGTTTAGGTTTGAGGATATTGAAGAGCATTTGACACAGTTTGTACAAAACGGCAAAGTGATGCAAGAGCAGCTAAAAGAATTGATGCGGAAAAAGTCTGTATTCAATGATCTGGAAAAAAGGTTACTTGATTTAAAAGACCAGGCAACCCAGCTAAAGGAGAATCTGATCTCTTTAGAAAGAAAAGAGGACGAAGGGAAAACCAGGTATATTGAAAACTCTACAAAACTAACAGGATTAACCGATTCCCTGCCTGACGGAATAAGGACAGAGGAAGAATATAATGCTGTTTATCAAATGGCTGTAAAAACACAGAAACGCTTACAATCGGCCTTGGAAGATGCACAAAAAAACCTTCAACTGGTGAAGGAAAGAGAATCGGCCATCATTGCAAAAACAGAATCCTTAAGTGGAAATATAGAGGCTTTCAAGACAGAATTGAAAGAGGAGCGGGAAAAGTTAATTACGGAAATGACCAATCAGGGCTTTTCCAATTATAAAGAATATACGGCGGCAAAAAAATCGGAAGCTGCTCTTGGAAATATGGAAGATCAAGTTCAGCAGTATAATCAAAATTGGCAAAGTGTTTTAAGTCTGTTTCATGACTTGGAAATGAAATTAAAAGATGTGACCAAACCGGATCTTGAAGGATTGAAAAAGACTTTCGATTTCATAGATGGAGAATTGGAGTCTTTACGCCTAAATCAGAATGAGTTGCAGGCTGAAAAACGGACTAATGAAGAAATCGATAGGAAATTGGCGCAAATCAGGGAAGAACAGAAAAGTTTGGATGAAAGGTACAGTATCGTCGGTCATCTGTCTGAGATTTCCAAAGGTCAAAACTCCTTCAAAATAACTTTTGAACGTTATGTATTGGCAGCCTTTTTAGATGATATTCTAAAAGAAGCCAATTCAAGGCTGCTGAAAATGACAAGCGGAAGATATCAGTTATTGCGAAAGCTTGATCCTACACGCAGGAATATCCAGAGCGGTCTGGAGTTATCTGTGTATGATCAATATACAGGACAAGAGAGGCATGTCAAAACCCTTTCGGGAGGAGAGAGCTTTAAGGCTTCCCTTGCACTTGCCTTGGGTCTTGCGGATGTTGTCCAGCAGAATGCTGGCGGAATTTCACTTGAAACGATGTTCATCGATGAAGGTTTCGGTACGCTCGACCCTGAATCTCTTGATCATGCAATTGAAGCATTAATGGATATACAAAGCACCGGGAGATTGGTCGGGATAATATCCCATGTCCCGGAATTGAAAGAAAGAATCGATGCCCAGCTTCAAGTCATTTCGACACAAAAAGGAAGTCGGACGTCCTTTTATTTTGCTGGGTAATCAAGAAAAAAGAATGGCTAAGGGGAATTCCCCTGGCCATTCTTTTTATTTTTAATGAACGGACTACTCAATGTTAATATCTTCTGCTGTTTTTCCGGGGGAAAACTTATGGATGCGAATCACCAAGATCGGATTCGAGAATTCAGCGGTAATTCTGCGTGAGCAAATCGAAAAGGGGAAAGGGATTTTTCTCTGTGTGGGTAGTTTATCTTCTTTTTTATCAAGAAATGGCTTATGGGTATCGTCAACGATGATCGATAGCTCATTATCACTTAGGCATACTTTAATATCTTTCACATCATGATCTTCCAAAACCGCCTCCACCATATACTCATCGTCACTTTCGTATATATCAATTGAAAAAAGTTGATGATCCAACGCACAAGTTTCCGGATCCAGAAAAAAACTTTTTACCCATTCATCAAACTTTTCAACCTCATTCATTTGCGATCCATGTTGATTGTCTTGCATGTTGATACCCCCGGTTTTCCTTTGAGGTATTATATGTTGGGGCATGAGGAATGGTGAATGAAAAAGTGAAATTGATGATGATAATAAGTTCTCCGAAAACGTGGTTGAAAAAAAGGAAAAAGCACCCAATGCAAAGGAACGATGGGTATGTGGGTATAAAAGAGAATCAAAAAGTAGAAGGAATTCAATAAAAAAGTGATGACCAATTTTAATTGAGTTGGTGATTTTTTTATAAACAATCAAGTTGATCGATCATGCTATTAAAGTTAATACAACTACAAATGTCATATTAAATGTATTTTTTATATAATTTACCAAAAATAATTGCGATTCTGAAGATACTCGATCTGTTTCCTCTTAAGCAATCTATGTTATAAATTCAGCAGAAACGTATATTTCAGTTGAAACTTAGTTTATTATGGATTCACTAGATATATAGTTAGAATGTAATGATAATGGCAAAAAAATCAACGAGATCCTTCCTGTAAATAGTAATCTAGTGATTCGCGTCGTAACTTTTAGGGGAATTTTGCTTTGAAAAAAGGATTACACAAATTAGTCCTGACTAATTTGTGTAATCCTTTTACATCTTTTCAATAAACACGCCTTATATTCAGTAGCAGCTACAAGATTTTGATAGAATGCTTTTATTCTTGTGTATGTACATTCTGCGTATATTTGTGTTGCAGTGAAATGGAAGATATTTGTTTCAATCAAGCTCTTATAAGGACTTTTTTTCTATATCGGCAATGCCCCGGTTAATGTATAAACAACTAGGTATATAAGTATGATGGGCCAAGCATAAATTACATACTTTATTTGAAAGTCTATAAAGTTTGTCTCCGTAGAATCAACTAACATATATAGAGCTGGAATAACTGGTGAAATTAGACGGAATGCTTGTCCCACCATGGAAGCTACAGCTGCTTCGCTAGCAGAAATTCCATATTGGCCCATAACATCTGACATAACGCCGGCAATCCCAAAATAGAAAGCATCTTGCGGTAAAAATGTAATTGCAGGTGCTGCAATTAATGCGTAGATTGGTGCCATATTTGAGCCTAGTGATTCTGGGATCATAGCTGTAATAGATGTTGCTAAAGCGGTTGACATCCCGCTACCTGTTAAAACGCCAGAGAAAACCCCGGCAGCCAAAGTTGCCAAAGCTGGTGCTAAAGCATCTGCCGCTAAGTCATCAATTCGTTTATTAATAAGACTTGTAGACTTATAGTTTACCGTAAGGGCAATTGCTGCACCTATACCAAATAAAACACCGCCATGTGCAACATCCATCACCAGCATAACTAAAATAGCAAGCGTTAAAATCAAATTAAAAGCATATAGTTTAGGTCGCTTTAATTCAGGATCTTTTAGACGAATAGCGTTTAACATACTTTCCAATTGCTCTGGAGAAATATCTTTAGCTGTCTTAGGATCAAAGTTTAAGCGTTTTCTTTCTTTTATTCCGATAAAATAAGCCATAAAAATTGCAAATACTTCAGCAACTAGCATTCCTGGCAATAAATCTTTAAACAATTCGCTAATACTTACACCCATTGCCGTGCTTGCAGCAATTGTTGGGCCTCCCCATGGTAACTGATTAAAAATTCCAATAGGGGTAACGATAATTACTGCTAAATAAATTAGCTTAATATTCATTTGTTTATAAAGTTGAAGGAAAGCAGCAACACAAATGATAATGGTTGTAGTAGTATCACCATTCATAGTGACTACTGTCGCAGTTAAAACGGTTGCCATTGTAACTTTCAATGGGTCCCCTTTTGCTTTTTTTATAAAGAATTCACATAAAGGGTCAAACAAACCGACATTAAGCATTAAACCAAAATACAACACCGCAAATAAGATAACGATAGCAGGTGAAATAACCCCAGTAGAAACCTTTCCTGTTTCTTCATCTACACTAAATAAAATACCTTCTTTAATCCATTCAAACAGATCCAAAAAGGAAGCGCCCGTTACAAAGGTTGCAATTGCTCCAAAGACAAATGGAATAATTGTTAATGCCCCGAAAACAGATAATTTATTTTTTGAGAGAAGTACAATGAATACAATGATCATTAATAATGCTAGGAATGTTAACATACAAACCAGCTCCTGTATAAAGTATGAACCTAAGTTTTTTGTAATTTTAAATAGTTAAGTATATGACTACGAAATTAAGCTTTGAATATATTTATCTTTTATCCAGAACCTTATCATAAGGGCCAACTTTAAATGAGGTTCTAGGTTCTTTTTCATTTATTTGATGAAACTAACTCGCTAGCAATGGAAGCGTATACAAAAATGTTCATCACATATGATAATACGAAAAAACAAATTGTGGATGTAGGAGAATACATTGGTAGGGCAATGTTATTAAACGTTCTCTTTTTTTACTTACACCCCCATTTCTTTAATCTTTGAGTGACAGGACTTTTTTCTAAAATCTAAGTTCTCCAGATTAAGAATGATTACAAATGGAAATTTTGTTTAAAAGCGCAACCAATAATATCACTCTTGTATTTCTAAATTTGATTGTATGTTAATGTATACGTTAATGTCAACTTAATTTTTGAATATTCAACCTTTTTAATATGAGATTTATAAAATAATGTAGAAAATACATAATGTAGTGAAGAAGTTACGTTTTTACCCGGAAATTAATTTTAATAATATGAAATAAAACCATTGACTTTAATGTATACGTTATTTAATAATTAGCTCATAAGATATTTACATTACTCTGGTTCACATGCAAGAGATGTGAATAGTGGTAGGAGAGCTAGTAATGAAGGAAAAATCTTTTTTTGCATCTATCCCTGATGAAGAAATTTGATTCCTCCCTTTAAGGTTGTGGGTATATCGAAAATGGGCATATGGTGGATGCTAAGGGATTTAGAAAAGCTTTACTTAGCAATTGATATAGCTGAAGCCGGAGTTTTGATGTCGGAATATTCTTACATTGATCTTTGAAGACAGTTACCAATTTTCTTCTCTTTCTACACAAAATATTAAAGATAAAAAAAGGAGAGTTATTATGAGTGCTATTATGGAAAAGTTACAGCAAAAAGAAAAGATGACTGATTTGATGGCAAGGTTTGTCTCCCTTGTCAGCTACAAACTTCCCGATGATGTGGAAAATAAACTGAAAGAACTAAGTGAAGAGGAAGATAATAAGCTTGCAAAAATCATTTACAAAACCATGTTTGATAATCAAAAGCTGGCTTATGAGTTAAAGAGACCTTCATGTCAGGATACAGGTGTTCTCCAGTTTTTTGTTAAGTGCGGACAGAACTTCCCCCTGATTGGACAGTTAGATAGTATTCTGAGGGATAGTGTGTATAAGTCAACTCAAGAAACTCCATTGCGACACAATTCTGTAGAAACATTTGATGAGTACAATACAGGAAAGAACATCGGTGACGGTTCACCAAGCATCTTCTGGGAAATTGCAGAAGACAGTGATAAAGTGGAAATCTATACTTATATGGCAGGAGGAGGTTGTACCCTTCCTGGAGTGGCGACGGTTTTAATGCCGGGTGAAGGCTATGAAGGTGTGGTAAAGTTTGTTCTCGATCGGATGACTAGTTATGGAATTAATGCCTGTCCTCCACTTCTTGTTGGTGTGGGCGTCGGTACTTCTGTAGAAACAGCAGCTATGAACTCTAAAAAAGCTCTTATGAGACCTGTTGGAAGTCGTAATGAAAATGAAAATGCTGCTAAGATGGAAAAGCTTCTTGAAGATGGAATTAACGCTATTGGCCTTGGACCTCAGGGGCTTAAGGGATCTAAATCTGTCATGGGTGTAAATGTTGTGAATACGGCAAGGCATCCTTCTACTATTGGTGTGGCAATTAATACAGGGTGCTGGTCCCATAGAAGAGGAAAGATCACCTTTGACAGTAATTTGAACTATGAAATTAGTACTCACGAGGGGGTAACACTATGAGTAAAAAAGTATTAACCACACCTATAAAAGATGAGGATCTTAAGGACATAAGAATTGGAGACATTATCTACCTATCAGGTACACTGGTTACTTGCAGAGATGTTGCCCACAGGAGACTTATAGAAGAGAAGATCCCTTTACCTGTAGATCTTAAGGGCAAAGCCATATTTCACGCAGGTCCCATTGTTAGAGACCTTGGAAAGGAACAGTACGAAATTGTTTCTATTGGTCCAACAACGAGTATGAGAATGGAAAAATTCGAAAAGGAATTTATAGAAGAAACAGGTGTTAAACTTATTGTTGGAAAAGGTGGAATGGGGAAGAATACTGAAGAAGGATGCAAGAATAATAAAGCGCTGCATCTCGTCTATCCAGCCGGAAATGCAGTTTATGCGGCAACAAAGGTTGAACAGATCAGAGAAGTACACTGGAAAGACCTTGGGATGCCAGAATCTCTTTGGGTATGTGAAGTGAATGAGTTCGGTCCTCTTATCGTTTCCATTGATACAGAAGGAAATAACATCTTTGAAGAAAATAAGGTGGAGTTCAATAAAAAGAAGGAAGAACAATATGAGTTAATCAGTAAACAAGTGAGATTCATCAAGTAAGTTATGGAGTAAGAATCTATCATTAATAAATTAAGGCTGTAGAGATTTCACAGAAATCAACTACAGCCTTTTTTAATATTATGGAATTTCCATAATGGGTTAGTTTATGATGATAAACCAAATATCAAAACTGATTTATCAATATTAAGTACGACTGTCTAAATCATGGAAAAGTCTCGTTATTTCCCGTTTCTTCCGGTAATGAAGGCATAGATTGAAGAGCATCTAGAATTTCGTTACGCGCTCTATAGCGATGAGATTGCAACATAGTTCTTACAGCTTCAGGCTCGCCTGCTCGCATGACTGCTAAAATCGCCTTATGTTCAGTCACTGATCGTGTTGGCTTTGGTCGAAGCCCAATTGTGTATAAGCGTGCGCGATAGAGTTGGTCAGACTGACTATCAACAATACCTCTTAGGCGTGGGTTTTGAGCTAGATCAACAATATAATTATGAAATTGATCATCGAGTTCTGTCCATGCAAGTAGATCGTTTAGTTCTAGTGCCTTTTCTTGTTCTTCAATCAGATGTTCAAGTTGGTTTAACTCTTGGTGAGTAGCACGACCGGTAGCGAGTCTGCCAGCAACACCATCGAGCGCTTCCACCACTTCATAAATCTGTTGAAGATCATCTGCTATAAGTGGTGCAACAATAAAACCACGACGCGGTATGAGCCGTACCCAGCCTTCCGTTTCCAAACGGACAAGTGATTCACGTACAGGTGTCCTGCTCATGCCCAGGATTTCTGCCATCTCCCTCTCTAGTACAGTCTGTCCAGGCGGCAATTGAAGGTGGCGAATCGCATGTCGAACAGCTAGATAAGCACGTTGTGGCAATCGTGACTCTCCATTTACATCTAAATTAGATAAAAATGAACGAACAGCTAGAGAAAGGTCAGACTGATCTAGTCTTTTAACATTAGAATCAGGTGTTTGAGGTGTTTTTTGATTATTCATTTCCTTATCACTCATCCCGACAAATTTCAAATTTTATGTAATACATAACCAAATAATGTTGAGTAGGTTATGGTTAACAAGGTTATATTATGACTTTACAAGTAAATCATAACAGAAAAACAATCACTCTCTCAATTGGTAAAATTGAAAAACAGATAATCTTGGTAAAGGTCATAAGTGATGATTATCTTATTATTCACAAAAAAACACTCTATATCCAGAGGATTTGAGGGGGCTTTCGTTAAACAACGGGGTTGCTGCGGCAGCCCCTTTTCTTAATCGACACATAGTTTATATGAATTGTTCATCAAACAAACGCTAAGAGAGATACTAAAAAGTGAAAGAACGAGATATTAGGTCTTAACAGGATGGTCCGATCGATTGAACCAGTTATGTGGCTTGGGTGAATCTTGGATTCAGCGCTGGAAAAATCAGTCTGCGAATGCGCCTACGCTAAAAAATCCTGGAATGGAGATTGAGCTCTTTATTTAATACACTCGTAAGCCAAGTTTCATTAAATATTACACTTGCCCATCCTTAGCTGGATGGGCTTTTCAAATTTCTTTATACACCATGATAAACTCAAAATCATGATTTGTGAGTAGATGTAATCTATAATATGGAAAAAACCTACTTTTTAAAATCGTTAGAAAACCAATCGGAGTTTGTTTGAAATTCAAAAATGAATTATGGGCATTTCGATGAATCCTCTACAGAAAGGCATTATTTGTGTATAAAATTCATAAATGAATTGAGTTGTACGTAAAATCTTGCTGTTTTACTCCTTTATAGGACTTGGCATGCAAGTTGCATAATCATATAAGTATAAAATAAACATGCACGATATGAAATTCGTTTATGTGTGGAGGGATAATGGTGCGAAAAACGATAAATAAACCATGGGAGCAATGGTATGTTGAAAGTATGAAATCTATGAAGCTACCGGAAATATCCGTCTATTCACTGCTTGATATAACAGCAAGTAAGTTTCCACACCATACAGCCATCATTTATGAAGACCAGTCAATGGATTATAAGAATTTAAAATTGCAGGTAGACAAACTTGCTGGTAAATGGAGGGAAATGGGCTTTGTTAAAGGTGAACGAATTGGTCTGATGATGGCCAACCATCCTTATTTCATTATCAGTTATTACGCTGCCCAGGCACTAGGCCTGTTGGTTGTACAAATTAATCCCATGTATAAACCGCGGGAACTATTGCAAATTTTAATAGACTCAAATACAAAGAATATCGTATTTGACAATACGGCCGCAGTTACAATCGAAGAAACGAAAGCGATATTTGAATTTGATGTTTGCATTGATACGGAAAAAGATCAAAACGGCTCTTATTCCCTTCAAACGATGATTAAGACCGGTGACCCCATTAAGAAGCCCGTAATGATAAGCCCGCATGAAGATACTGCAGTCATCCAATATACTGGCGGCACCACTGGGAAAATGAAGGGTGTCATGCTCACTCACCATAATTTAACCTCCAATGTCGTGCAGAGCTTTGAAATGTATGGGGATTCCTTGAAACCTGGCGAAGAAATCGTTTTGGCAGCTACGCCCCTTTATCATGTTTATGCCATGACAAGTGCAATGAATCTAGGTATCTATATTGGAGCTGCCATCCTCTTATTTCCTAAATTCGAACTTGAAGAAGTACTTGCAAAAATAAAAAAGCATCGTCCGACATTCTTTCCAGGAGTTCCAAAAATGTATAATGCATTTGTCAATCATCCTGGAATTGAAAACTATGGACTGAATTGTTTAAAAAGTTGTTCTTGTGGATCGGCGCCCCTGCCAGTTGAAGTAATTAAGCGATTCGAGGAGCTGACCGGTGCCAAAATCGGAGAGGGTTTCGGTTTGTCGGAGGCCTCACCATCCACTCATCGTAATCCGCCTTTCGGAAAAAGGAAAATAGGAAGCATTGGCATCCCTTTTCCAGGCACTGACTGTATGATCATTGACGATGAAAATAATGAAGTGCCTAACACATGCGTTGGGGAGTTGCTCATAAAAGGTCCGCAAATCATGAAGGGTTATTGGAATAACGAAGCCGAAACCAAAAAGGCCTTACAGAATGACTGGCTATATACTGGCGATCTTGCTGTGATGGATGACGAAGGTTATTTCTATATCGTCGGCAGGAAAAAAGAAATGATCATCGTCGGCGGATTCAATATTTACCCGCAGGAGGTAGAAGGGGTTCTGTATGAACATCCGGCAGTTAAAGAGGCAGCTGTGGTGGGCATCCCCCATAAAGAAAAAGGCGAAATAGTAAAAGCATTCATCGTACCTAAAGAAAGCGCTTCCGTGGATCTTGAAGAAATAGAAGGATATTGTTATTCCCAATTGACGCCTTATAAGGTACCAAAAGTATTTGAATTGAGACAAGAACTTCCGCGAAATACAGTGGGAAAACTTTTAAAAAGATTGTTAGTTAAAGAGGAATTAGAAAAGGAGTGAAAGAGGGGGAATGTGGTTCCAACATATAAGTTGAAGCTTACGTTGGAAGGCATGCCAGATTGTGAACAAAAATAATGAAGAGGAGGGATTCATATGCGTTGGGTTGTTCTCATTCTATTATTCTTTGGAGCCGTCATCAATTTTGCAGATAAATCGATCGTAGGTCTCGCAGCTGTTCCCATCATGAAGGAATTCGATCTTACCTATGCGGAGTGGGGTCTTGTTGGAAGCAGTTATTATTGGCTCTACCCAGTAACAGGGATTTTTGGGGCAGCATGGGCCGATCGGCTGGGGGCTAAAAAGGTACTGGGATTCATCATGCTGACATGGACCGTTTTGCAATTTGGGGTCTTAGCCATCACCGCTCTTCCATTATTAATTCTATACAGGATTTTGCTGGGAGCATTCGAAGGGCCTTATAGCCCGATTGCTTACAGTCATGCCGATAAGTGGTTTCCGCCGAAACTGAAAGGCTTTGCCAATTCGGTGGTGGTTGGCGGAGGGACCGTTGGTGCGATGATCGTGGCACCGATCCTCGTTTCCTTAATTACGATATTCGGCTGGAAGGTTGCCTTTGCAGCACTTGGTGCAGCAAGCCTTGTTTGGTTCTTCCTCTTTCAATTTTTAACAAAGGAAAATCCAGTTGAAGTATATGAAAACGTACAAAAGAAAAAGAAACAAAAACTTGAAAAAATAAAAGTGAAAGACTTTTTGCTGCTACTGGCCTCACCTACTGCTTTGTTTACTACACTAGCTTATTTTTCAACATATATTTTAGTTGTTTGGTTTTCAGTTTGGCTCCCGATTTATTTAGTGGAAGCCGTAAAAATGACTCCAGGTCAAATGGGAACAAGTGTTGCGATAATCGGAATCGTTTCCGTATGTATTTATATGGGTGTTTCGATGGCGTCCGATCATTTATTCAAGAAGAATCAGAATTGGCGATCATCAAGGGTATTCGTCGTCGCGGGCGCCATGATTCTTGGTGCATTGTTCTTTTCCTCAATCATGGTATTTCAAAATCCAATCTGGGTGATAGTCGCCATGTGTTTAGCAAAGGGCCTTACATATGCCATTTTACCGATCGGACCAACGATCATGATCAATGAAATGCAGGAGCGGGGGGGATTGATGACAAGCATCTTAACATCATCAGGAAATCTAGCGGGAATTGTTGCACCTCTATTAACTGGCTATATCATAAGTCTAGCTGGAGGAAATCAACTATTGGGTTATAATCTATCGATATTGTTCATGGCCATCCTTGTCCTGGCTTTTGGCATCCTGTTTGCCATATTCGTTAAACCGGCCGGGAAACTTAAAAATAAAAGTTCTGATAATTTTGACCTTAAGTCCTCATAAGCAGGGTCGAACCTGCTTACATTCAATGAAACTAGTGAAGAGAAGGAATGCCTTCAAATAATGGAGTGAATAAAAGGAAAAGGAGCGGATGGGACATGAATAGAGAAGCCGTCATAGTTTCTGCAGTTCGAACAGCAATTGGAAAGCAGGGAGGTGCACTTGCATCTGTTCCTGCCCATGTATTTGGAGCAGAAGTGATGAAAGAAGCCTTGAAACGAGCGAATGTCGAACCTCGAATGATAGATGATGTAATCATGGGGAATGTGTTAAGCGGGGGTGGAAACATTGCCAGGTTAACTGCTCTGGAAACTGGCCTCTCAATTCATCTTCCGGGACTGACTGTCGATCGTCAATGCGGCTCGGGAATAAATGCTGTCAACTTGGCTGCACAAGCGATCCGGGCTGGCGAAGGAGATGTCTATATCGCCGGTGGGGTCGAGAGCATGAGCAGGGCGCCATACTTGATGGATCGTCCGGAAAAAGCATACAGTGCAAAGCCGCCACAGTTCAGAAAGTCACGGTTGTCCCCGAAGGTGATCGGCGATCCCCCGATGGGAATCACTGCTGAAAACTTAGCGGAAAAATATGAGGTCAGCAGGGAAGAACAAGATGAATTCGCTCTACAAAGCCAAAAAAATATGGCCAGAGCCGTGGAAGAGGGCCGTTTCAATGAGCAAATTGCGCCTATTTACATTCCCGTCAGAAAAGGTGACGATATTGAATTTAAATTGGATGAACATCCACGACCGCAAATAACGAAAGAAGGGCTAGCCAAATTATCGCCTGCGTTTTTAGAAGGCGGGTCCGTGACTGCAGGCAATAGTTCGGGATTGAATGATGCAGCATCAGCATTGGTCATCATGTCGAGGGAAAAAGCGGTGGAATTGGGGATTAAGCCTTTAGCGACGATCAGGGCACAGGCCGTTGCAGGGGTAGATCCAAATTATATGGGAATAGGACCTGTTCCCGCTATAAGAAAGGTAATGGAGAAATTAGGGCTTTCCTTAAATGAAATGGACATCATTGAAATTAATGAAGCATTCGCCGCTCAAGTCATTGCTTGCAATCGGGAGCTTGATATGAATCCCGCCAGAGTGAATGTGAATGGGGGAGCCATAGCACATGGACACCCACTAGGTGCGACGGGTGCCATCCTCATTACGAAAGCGGTTTATGAATTGAAGCGTTCTGCCGGAAGGTTTGCTCTTATTACGGCTTGCATTGGAGGCGGACAGGGAATTGCTACGATAATTGAACGTGAAGCTTGATTTTGTAAGTGTGTTTAGCAGAATACATTGAATTCCGTTAAATGGTTAGATGACACAGCATTCAGCTCTTCTATATGCCCTATTAAGAAAACTTGTACAATGGCTGCTATACATGAACAGACCTAAGGAGGAATAAACTCATGACAATCACTTTAACCAAGGAAATGCAGCAAATGAAGGAAATGATCCGTAATTTTGTTGAAAGGGAAGTGGAGCCCTACGCCTTACAAATTGAAGAAGAAGATGCCATCCCTGAGCATTTGGTGGAAAAAGCAAAAGACCTTGGCTTATTCGGGATAAGCATTCCCGAACAATACGGTGGTATTGGCTTAAATTCGGTGGGAAAAGCTACCGTATTAGAGCAGTTAGGAAGGACACATAATGGTTTTGTTTCTTTAATAAGCGCTCACACCGGGATTGGAAGTACAGGTCTTGTTAAGCTTGCATCCGAACATTTGAAAAATAAATACTTGCCAGAAATGGCAGCAGGCACTAAAATTGGTGCCTTTGCTTTATCTGAACCAGGAGCGGGATCGGATGCAACCAATTTGGCAACAAGTGCAGAAAAGAAGGGTGATTACTGGGTGATGAACGGGACGAAACATTTCATCACGAATGGGCCGATTGCTGATGTGTATACAGTATTCGCTCTAACGGATAAAGATAAAGGGGCAAAGGGGGGGATTACCGCTTTTTTAGTAGAAAGAGATTTTCCCGGTTTGACTGTCGGCAAAAAGGACAAAAAAATGGGGTTGAGGGGATCATATACCTCACAGGTCATTTTCGAGGATTGTATCATACCTGAAGAAAATGTTATCGGCGAAGTCGGAATGGGATATATCTCTGCCCTGAAAATTTTAGGTGAAGGGCGTGTAGGTTTGGCTGCAAGAGCAGTGGGGTCAAGCGGTAAATTGATTGAATTATCAGCCAAATATGCAAAAGAGCGCATTCAATTCGGTAAACCAATCGCAGACAACCAAGCGATCCAATGGATGCTTGCTGATATGGCAACCGAAACGGAAGCCGCAAGGGCATTGACGATGATGGCGGCACAAAAGATTGATGAAGGAAAAAAAGTGATCAAGGAAGCATCAATGGCAAAATTGTTCGCTTCAGACGTTTTTAATCGGGTGGCGGATAAAGCGGTTCAAATTCATGGCGGAATGGGATATATGGCCGAATATCCAGTTGAACGTTTTTATCGGGATGCCCGCATAACGAAGATATATGAAGGAACGAATGAAATCCAACGTTTAATCATTGCTAGGAATGTCTTGGAAGAGTGTTAAGTGTTTACTGTTTTTTTCGGGCAGGTTCTCTTTTGCCCAGGTATCCGGATTTTAAGGGGGAGGAACGAAATGGGAGAAGATATCGTGATCGTGAGTGCTGTACGAACACCAATTGGAAGGTACGGTGGAGCATTTAAAGAAATCAGTTCCGGTCATTTGGCGAGCATTGCCATTAAAGAAGCGATCAGGCGGGCGAATATTGCAGCTGAACAAGTGGATGAAGTCATTTTCGGGGAGGTTAGGCAAACGACCGAATCCTCGAATGTAGCCAGAGTTGCAGCACTGCGCTCAGGAATTCCCGATTCGGCACCGGCTTTTACGGTAAACCGCTTATGTGCATCCGGAATGCAGGCCATCACCTCAGCAGCACAGCAAATAAGCTCAGGTCAAGCAAATATAGTCGTTGCCGGCGGTACGGAAAGCATGAGCCGCGCACCGCTTTATTTAAGAAGTGCCCGTTTTGGGGGAGACCGGACAAGGCTAGTGGATTCTAATACTGAAGCTGGACAGCAGCCTCAAGAAATTTATGGAAAAAGTTTAGGGATGGGAATTACCGCTGAAAATGTCGCACAGCGATACAACATTTCCAGGGAAGAACAAGATGCCTTTTCAGTGGAAAGTCAACGAAGAGCGGCGCAAGCGATAAAAGAAGGAAAGTTCAAGGATGAGATCGTTCCTGTCCAGGTCTCTGACAGGAAGAGTACGGTTACAATTGAAACGGATGAATATCCACGCCCCGATACCACAATGGAAAAGCTTGCAAGCTTAAAACCGGCATTCAGGGAAAACGGAACCGTCACTGCAGGGAATGCTTGTGGCCGTAATGACGGGGCAGCTGCATTGGTATTAATGAAGGCCAGTGAAGCGGAACGGTTGCAAGTACAGCCAATCGCAAAGATCGTCGATTGGGCGACTGCCGGAGTTTCTCCTGAAGTGATGGGAATTGGTCCAGTACCAGCCGTTGGAAAACTTATGGAGCGCACCGGGAAAAAAGTTGAAGAAATTGGGCTGTTCGAATTAAATGAAGCGTTCGCTTCACAAGCATTGGCAGTAATCAGGGATTTATCGCTAGATGAAAACAAGGTGAATGTAAACGGAGGCGCCATTGCACTTGGGCACCCAGTCGGATCGACGGGCGCAAGGATCGTGACAACGCTAATTCATGAACTGATTCGCAGGAAAGAAAGATATGGAGTTGCTACACTTTGTGTTGGCGGCGGACAGGGAATGGCTATCATGATTGAAACGATTTAGGCCAAAGATAAAGGAGTGGAAACCCTATACGTTTCTGCTCCTTTCCGTATATAAGTTGAATCGCGCATAAGTGAGGGGGAGAAAGATTGCCAGTTGAAGTGGAGGATATTCGGAATCAATTCGAAAGTAGTGCATTCTTTTCACATATAGGGTTTGAAATCATTCGGTTTGAAGAAGGGAATGTAACAATAAAGCTAAACATTGAAGAACATTTACTTAATGTTAATGGCTCACTGCACGGGGGCATTCATGCCACCATGCTGGATACCATTCTAGGAATGGTGACTCGTTCCGTTACCAAATCTAAAGTTGTGACGACAAGCTTAACTGTACATTATTTAGCCAGCATATCAAGCGGGGAACTATTCGCGGAAGCAAAAGTCCTTCAAAAAGGATACAAAATTGCCTTTACCGAAGGAGAAATAAAAGATACTGAAGGCAACATCATTGCAAAGGGCACAGGAATTTTTAAAATCATTCGTGATAAATGAGGCAAGGATATCAAGTCGGCTGACAAGTGACTATGCTCCATTTTACTAGAAAAGAATGAGGTGTGAAAAAATTGACTAGAGCTTGGCATGGATTTTATCCGAAAGAAACTCCTGCTGAAATTGATATTCCAACATTGTCATTATATGGACTCCTTGAACGTTCAGCCCAACTTTACCCAACCTGCAAAGCCGTAATAGATGGGGATCGGGAAATGACATATATGGAATTAAAGGATGCCTCAGATCGCTTTGCTGTGAATTTAGACAACCGAGGATTTCAAAAAGACGATCGCATAGCAATCATGCTGCCAAATTGTCTAGAATATATCATTGCCTATTATGCCATTCATCGTTTGGGAGGTATGGTCGTTCAAGTGAACCCGCTATATCGGTCTAGTGAATTGGATTATATATTACGGGATTCAGAAGCCAATTGGTTCATTGGGCGTGAGGAACAAAGGGGAAAATTAGTGCTAACAAGTTTTTCTGATAGATTAACGTTCATATCTGCCGAGGAATTAATAGAATCTGGAACGGATTTATCAAGGAAAGTTAAGGAACTTCCTGCCCTGGCTATCGACCCCAAGGAGACTGTGGCTGTTCTTCAATATACAGGAGGGACTACAGGGAAATCAAAAGGGGTCATGCTTACGCATTTTAATTTGATCTCGAATGTATTCCAAGACTTTGCCTTCACGGCGAATGCACTTCATCTCCAAAGGCCTGGCGAACGGATGCTTGGCTTGACCCCATTATTCCATGTGTTTGGTAATGGACGATTGAATAGTGCCATATATGCCGGATCAACTTATATCACATTAGAGAGATTTGAAATAGATAAGGTAGTGGATTTGATTCGAACACATAGGCCAACCATTTTTCCTGGTGTCCCGACCATGTATATTGCTTTGCTGAATCACCCGGATATAACGGCTGACGATTTAAGTTGCTTTAAGTACTGCAGCTGTGGCTCTGCGCCGCTCCCGATAGAAATCATTCATCAGTTCGAAAAAAAATTCCGGGTTACATTATTGGAAGGTTTTGGAATGTCAGAAACATCTCCCACTACCCACCGCAATCCAGTCATAGGACAGAAAAAACCAGGAAGTATCGGAATTCCGTATCCCAATACCGATGCTAAAATCGTCGATCTGAAATCAGGTGTTGATGAATTGCCAGCAGGAGAAACAGGCGAACTGATCATTAAAGGTCCGCAAGTAATGAGGGGATATTGGAAAAATCCAGAGGAAACGGCAACAGCTTTGCGAGATGGATGGCTTTACACTGGGGATATCGCGACGATGGATGAAGACGGATATTTTTATATCGTAGGCAGGAAGAAAGATATGATCATTGCAAGTGGTTATAATGTTTATCCAATTGAAGTCGAGGATATTATTTATCAGCATCCAGCCGTAAAAGAGACTTGTGTGTATGGAGTGCCGGATTCATACCGTGGGGAAACGATAAAAGCGGTTATAGTCTTAAAGAAAGGAAAGTCAGTCTCGGAGCAGGAAATCAGGGAGTTTTGCATGCAACGATTGGCCAGATATAAAGTGCCGCGAAGTTTTGAGTTCAGGGAGCAACTGCCAAAATCAGCTGTCGGGAAAATATTGCGCAGAATATTAATGGAGGAAGCAACGCAGAGTCCTATTGCCGGGGAGAGATAAGCATATCAGTTATCAGTGAGCTCAGATGAAACCTTAAATAAGTGAAACCTTTTTTCGAGGTTCCCCTTATTAAGGGTTTATAGACTATAAAACTACTTTTCTTTTAGGGGAATTTCAAATGAAGTCCCATCCACCAGTAATTCATGAGACTCACCATCCGCTATATCATCGGTAGTGAATGAAAAGGAATCGAGCCGATCTAATTTTGCCTCTGGATCGACCAATAAACCAATTGTGCCTTTTCTCAATTCTCCTGGTTGGTAATCTGATCGACTTACTTTTTTTGTCCCTATAAAAGTATCCCCGGAATGGATGAAACTTTTAGAAGGCACATCATATGTAAGATCATCATTGAAAGTAACATTTTCCATGCTGAAGAACTGAAGTTCCTTCGAATCTTTATTTTCAATAGAATAAGTTATCTCTAGATAAGAAACCTCTTCATCGATATCCGTTTTAGACAACGCCGCCTGTTGATCGATTTCCTCCATGGATAAATTCTCTTTATAATATATCGAATAGGCCTCTTCAAAACTCAATCCTGTATAGGACTTGAGCTCCTCCTTTGCTTCATCTGTGAGTGATGATAATTGAATCCTGCGGATATCCTTGACTGTGATGACCATCGGTGCCAATTCAAATGACTCATTAATAGACTTCGATTCTAGTAATGTGAATGATCCCCAATTTTTTTGGCGAACCTTATCGCCGACTTCTTTAAGATGGATCCCGCCATATTCCTCCACCTCAGGAATTTTGGATTCCTTGGCTTCCGCATTTTTCCCTTTTTCAGTTTGATCGCTCTCAAAATAATTGTAGGCAATTACACTTATACAAATAAGCAATAACCCAACAATTGTTGAAATGATCAATCTTTTACGGATACTTCATCACTCCTTATCTTAAACCGTTGATGTCAAAGTATAATATACCATTTTCTTTGCAAAAGAAGGAAAGGGGAGTGCCTGAAGATTGATCCTTATGATTACTAGAACAAGTTCCGTGTTCATCCAAATGATTCGAAGTTCCCTGTCCATGATAATGATTTCTCAGCTACAGTACAAGCCGTTTTATAAAAGATTCATATCATATATATAACGAAGGGGAAATCTTGAAAAACTGAGAACATGCTTTTATTCTTTTATAGTTTTCTCATCCCTGGAGACCTCTCTAGTAACAAATTTTAAAAAAGGAGACGTTTAAGGAATGTTGTGGCCAATTAACAATGGTAAGGAAAAGTTACATCAGCCGAATAAAAGTGCAATGCTGTCCATGCAAGAGATAAAAGCCATTGAGTCCTGGATATCTCAAATAGGGATATTCCAAATATATATAACCGCTGGACAATTAGTATCTACCGCCAGAAAAACGCTCAAGTTCGAGTATAAAATGATCGGGCATGGTTTTAACCGGGTCGTCTATGATTTAAATAATGGCTATATTTTAAAAATTGCATTGTCACAAGTAGGACTAATAAGCAATGCAAATGAAGCCTATATATACAATAACTGTAATGAGGAAGTCAAAAAGTTTTTATGTCCAGTTAAGGAGTATGGGACGGGTTGGATAATCATGAAGAAGGTGGACACGAAAGTGCCGTTTGCAATCAAGGAATATACCAAACTGATCAGTTTGGAATTAAAATTCCTCAGGTACGGTATTATCCCAATAGATTTGCGTTTGGATAATGTCGGATATAACGAGAATGATGAAATGGTCGTCATTGATTACGGTCTATTCACCATGGATCTCCAAAGCCCTGTGCTGCGATGGCTTGTTTGATGAGGTGTCTATCCAAAGAAAATATAAAATTGATTTACAATGAAGTGATTAGGCGAAGCGGTAAATGTTCTTGATTTACCGGATTATCTGGATGAAAGAAGCATGTTACGAAGGGCCTTTTTGTGCAACATGCTTTTTTTATGGTTTAAAGGATCATAACTGATGACACAACGCTTGCCACTTTTTTATCATTTTGAAATAAATCTGCAAGTACATAAGCTGTTTTTTTTCCGATTCGGTCTACTTTTGCTTCGACTTGTACGTCTCCTAATCTTACTGGTCGATGAAAGGTAGTATGTAAATCAATCGATGCGAAGGATTGTCCGATGCTTAATTTAGATGATATCGCATAAGCCATCATAATATCTGCAGCAGAAGTGACAAATCCACCCATTGCTACACCAATTCCGTTAATAAACTTTTCATCTACTTTCCATACACCTCTCGCAATTCCATCCTGGGCATAATTTGCTTCAATTTGTAACGTTAAATCACAATTCGGAGGCTGTTTCCCTTCCGTTATAACTTGTAAAAGTTCGTGTCCTTTAGATGATTCCCCCATTAAATAGCCCCCTTGAATAAGTTGAAACTACTGAATATTCTAACATATATCTTGATGTCAATGAAGTTATTGATTTTACATATAAAGTAATTAGAGACCCGAACCAAGAAATGTAATTTGGTGGTGGATTTGATTTCCACTTCAGGTACTCGCTTTCCGCGGGCGTCTGGGGAGCCTCCTTGACTTCCGCCTGCGGGGTCTCCCCTAGACACGTTTTTCCCGCAGGAGTCTCGCACCTTCCGTTCGAATCACTTGTATAAAAAATTCAGATGAAACCCTTTTGTCTAAAAAAGTGGTTCGGGAATGGTCACACCACCAACCAAGAAATGTAATATGGTGGTGGATTTGATTTCCACTTCAGGTACTCGCTTTCCGCGGGCGGTCTGGGGAGCCTCCTCGGCTTCCGCCTGCGGGGTCTTCCCTAGACACGCTTTTCCCGCAGGAGTCTCGCACCTTCCGTTCCAATCACCGGGAACGTTTTTTAAATAAAAACTGTCAGGCTGGTCCATTCCGAACCAAGTTTAAGACTGGATTATCCTTCATGTTTTTGTACTGTAATCCATATTAGGTTGAAGAAATTTGCGACACTCCTGCCGAAAAACTGGCTAGCCTAGACCCCACAGACGCTTGCGTCGAGGAGGCTTGGCAGACAGTCGGCGGAAAGGGAGCGGATTTCTGAAATCTACGGGAATATTATTTTATAAAAAACTGTAGGGAAGTTCGAAGTTAATAATTATCAAAAAAATCAAAAACTTCTTCTTTTTCTAATTAAATTGTGATAGTGTATAAAACAAAGAAGTATTACCTTCATCATTTTATTGAAAAGAAGTATTTGATTCACCAGAAAGGAGTGATAATGTGGAAAATCTACCATTTAAATTATTAGTGAAAGAAAGATTTGACCATCTATCGACAGGTCAAAAAAAGGTTGCCGCTTACCTGATTGAAAATTTGGATCAAGCTGCCTTTAAAACGGCTTTTCAAATTGGGCGGGAAGCTGAGGTTAGTGAAACAACGGTCATTCGGTTTTCCTATTCATTGGGATTTGAAGGGTTTAGTAAAATGCAGGATAGAATTCAAAAACAGCTGCTGCACCAAAACCAAACGGATATATCCAATAGTGATTCCACTCTTAGCATTGATGACAAGCAAGATCCATTTACCAAAGTGATAGAAAACGAAGTTCATATTTTAAGACATCTATTAGATCATACGAACGTTCAGGATATATGGAAAGCGGTCGATGTCTTGATCAAGGCTGACCAAATATTAATTGCAGGGCATCGTATTTCCCATGCCGCCGCCTATTGGTTCTCCTATACGTTAAGTTCATTAAGGGAAAATGTAAGTTTATGTTCACCAACAGGCGACTTCTATGAAAAGTTTTGTAACCTCACTAACAAATCTGTGATAGTTGTTTTTTCCCTTCCAAGATATGCGAATGAAACATTAAAAGTTGCGGAGTGTGCAAAAGAACAAGGAGTTTGTTTAATTTCAGTTACAGACCGCCTCCTGTCACCTGTTGGCCGTATCTCTGATATTGCACTGACAACTGAAGAAAACGCAGAAACCGGAACGAATTCAATCGCTTCCGTCATTAGCTTATTGGACTTGGTTATTGCAGGCATACATCAAAAAGACGCAAAACGGATATATACCCATCAGCAAAAATTAGAAAGGCTATATTCAAGTTATGAAGTGTTTAATGAATGAGTTTAAATTCATGTAAAGGGGGAGGTGCATCATTATGAACCCGATTCAATATATTGATCAGCATCAAGAATTATTGTTGAAGTCCTATCTTGACCTGCATTCCTTGGCTGAGCCAAGCTGGCAGGAGAAAAGAACGTCTAGCTATATTTTAAAATGTCTTAGGGAAGCGGGAATAACCGTAAAAACATTTCAGAGCAATTATGGAATCATTGCCGAGATTCCAGGCATCTCAAAAAAGGTTGTGGCATTAAGGGCTGATATGGATGCGCTAGTTCAGGAAGTAGATGGAGTTGTAAAGGCAAATCATTCATGTGGACATGACGCACATAGCACAATGGTTTTATATACAGCATTGGCCATTGCCTCCTGCGGAATCCGGCCTAAACACACTCTCCGATTTATATTTCAGCCTGCGGAAGAAAAAGGGGAAGGCGCTCTTCAAATGATCAATGATGGCGCGTTGGAGAATGTTACATATTTATTCGGGATTCATGTAAGGCCCAGTACGGAAGTTCCTTATATGAAGGCTTCCCCCGTCATTGTCCATGGCTCAGCCGAAACAATAAGGGGAACAATCAAAGGCATTCAGGCCCATGCTTCCCGTCCGCAAGATGGAATAAATGTAATCGAGGCAGCAGCTTTGCTTGTCCAAAAATTACAGCAGCTTAATCTGGAAACCGAAACTCCTTATTCCATCAAAATGACTCAATTTGAAACAAACAACAAAGCATCAAACGTCATCCCGGAAACAGCTTTCTTTGCTATTGATGCCAGAGCGCAGTCTAATGATGTAATGAATGAACTGAATCGCTTAACGAAGGATGCTATTGACCAGACAATGGAACAAACTGAAACATCCATCTCCTGGTCAGCCGAAGAATATGTCCCCGCTGCAACCTTGCATGAAAAAGCGATAAAGCTGGCTGAGGCCGCAATAGAAGATATCCTTGGGGCGGAAAATGTCGTTCCGGTCTGTGTTTCTCAAGGAGGCGAGGATTTTCATTTTTATACAGCCAAAAATCCTGAATTAACAGCAACCATGATAGGGTTAGGCTGCGATCTAACGCCTGGTCTGCACCATCCGGATATGATGTTCAATTTAAAAGCACTTATTTATGGAACGAAAATTTTAATTAACACAGTAATGATGACGGCAGGAGAATAACTTAGAAAATTAATGAAGGGGTGTTTTATGGAAAATACCGCACTAACATCACAAACCGGGGACCAAACAGCTGCTGAAGAAAAACAACTGGAGCGAAAACTCAAACCAAGGCATCTTTCAATGATCGCAATCGGCGGAACCATTGGAACAGGGCTATTTTTAGCAAGCGGTTCCATTATTCATACTGCGGGTCCGGGAGGAGCTGTAGCTGCCTATATAATTGCCGGAATCATGGTTTTCTTCCTGATGACAAGCTTAGCCGAAATGGCTGCCCTTATTCCTATTACAGGCTCTTTTAGTACATATACATCAAGGTTTGTCGATCCGGCTTTAGGATTTGCGATCGGCTGGAACTATTGGTATAACAATGCAATCGTAGTCGCATTGGAATTAGCAGCTTCCTCCCTTATTATGAAATATTGGCTGCCTTCTGTTCCGGGCATCATTTGGAGCGCATTATTTCTTGCACTCATATTTGGCCTTAATATTTTATCGGTAAAAGGATATGGAGAATCAGAATTCTGGTTTGCCATTATAAAGGTTTTGACTATTATCATCTTTATCGCAGTAGGGTTATTAATGATTGTAGGAATCATGGGAGGGGATGCTGTAGGTTTTGAAAATATCACCAAAGGGGAGGCACCGTTTAAAGGAGGCTTTTTATCCGTTATAAGTGTCTTTATGGTGGTCGGGTTTGCCTTTCAAGGCACCGAGTTAGTAGGAATTGCAGCCGGCGAGAGTGAAAACCCAAGAAAAAATATACCAAAGGCCATTAAGCAAATCTTCTGGAGACTGCTCTTGTTTTATGTATTGGCAATAATCGTGATTGGATTTTTAATAAGCTATAATGATCCGCGTTTGTTAAGCTCGAATATTGAAGATATTGCGGTAAGTCCCTTTACACTAGTTTTTCAAAACGCAGGGCTAGCCATCGCTGCCTCTGTTATGAATGTTGTCATTCTTACTTCCGTTCTTTCTGCGGGCAATTCGGCCATGTACGGAGCTTCTCGCGTGCTTTGGGTGCTGGCGAAAGAAGGCAAAGCTCCTTCGTTTCTAAAAAAGGTGAATTCAGGCGGCATTCCAGTGAATGCTGTGTACTTTTCTACCATCGTTGGGATGGCAGCTTTCCTGACCTCTTTCTTCGGTGAAGGTACGATTTACAATTGGTTATTGAATGCTGCAGGTTTATCCGGCTTTTTATCCTGGTTAGGAATTTCGATTACACATTATCGATTCCGGAAGGCATATATAGCACAAGGAAGAGATTTAAAAGATTTGCCGTATGTATCAAAATGGTATCCATTTGGTCCGATATTAGCGACATTTTTATGTGTTACGGCTATCCTGGGGCAAAATTACTCTGCATTTTTCGGTTCTGAGATTGACTGGTATGGAATTTTAATTTCTTATATCGGGCTTCCTTTATTTTTCCTGGCTTTTCTAGGTTATAAAATCGTAAAGAGGACAAAAGTGATTCCATTGCAAGAGGCTGATTTCAGTAAAGTGGAATAACAAATAAGAGAGTATTTCGTAAACATAAAGTATTTAAAAGATAGCTCCAGCGCCTTGCAAGATAAGCCGTCAGCTGTGGAACTTACTTGTCCATCTTATGTTGGGCCGATCAAGGCGCTTGTGCTTTTCATAGGAGGTTTACCATGACTAATACACATGAAATTGCAATTCGTTCTCTTCATCGAATTGAAGAGCTAGAGGAAGTAAGAAAACTAGAATCCGCCATTTGGGGAGAAACCGACTCAATCCCTTCACACCAAACCATAACTGCTGTGAAAAACGGAGGTTTGGTTATAGGAGCTTATTGCGAGGAGAAGCTGATTGGATTTCAATACAGCTTTCCGGGATTCAATGGGCAATCAGCCTATCTTTGTTCACATATTCTAGGAATTGATGAGCAATTTCGCAACAAAGGTATAGGGGAAAAGTTAAAGTCAGCACAACGTGACGAGGCGATAAAGCTCGGCTATTCCCTTATTACCTGGACATACGATCCATTAGAAAGTGTTAATGGGTATTTAAATATAGCCAAGCTTGGCGGGGTATGTTCCACATATATACCAAACTGCTATGGTGAAATGGAAGATCTATTAAACAGCGGAATTCCTTCTGACCGCTTTCTTGTCGAATGGCATATTGGTAAAAAGGAGAAAACGGATTCTAACGGACAAGGATTACCGTTGGACTTTGTGATAGAAAACTCGCTTATCCAATGGGATGCCATTGATGAGGGAGTGCCTGTTCCTTCTTTCACTCTTCCGCTGCCTGAACAAGAATGTGATACAGCTTTTGTGGCCATTCCAAAGGACTTCCGAACAATAAGAGCCACAAATATTCAAGCGGCTAATGAATGGCGGATGAAAACGAGGGACATTTTTAGTGATTTATTTCAGCAAGGATGGCAGGTAACAGATTTTATGAAGAATTCCATGACGGAAATTCCCGTTCAGTTTTATGTGCTATCAAGGAAATAAGCAGGTTTATATTTAACTATGAATTAACAATATGCTGCTGTCAGCTATTAAAAAGACTGGGGCAAACAGTTTTATCCCCAAAAGGAGAATCCACTAGTGAAAATTAAACAAGTTATTTTAAGGCATCTGAAGCTTGACTTGCTTCACCCCTTTACAACTAGCTTTGGGACGGAATACAATCGGGATTTTATCCTTGTGGAAGCAAAAAGTGATGATGGCATTTCCGGTTGGGCTGAATCGGTTGCGATGCTCGACCCTTTGTATAATGAAGAGACCTTAAAAACGAACTGGCATATACTCGAAGATTATCTAATTCCAATTATCCTTAAAAATGAAATCAAGCATCCTGATGAAATCTCCGAAAAATATTTCACCCATATTCGTGGCAATTACATGGCAAAAGCCGCTTTAGAGGGTGCTGTTTGGGATCTGTATGCTAAAAAACAGGGTGCTTCTCTTTCAAATGCGTTAGGTGGAACAAAAAAGAAAATTGAAGTGGGGGTAAGCATCGGTATACAGGATTCGATTGATTCGACACTAGATATAATAGAAGCTCGACTCGGTGAAGGCTATAAACGCTTTAAACTAAAAATCAAACCCGGCTGGGATGTTGAATTAATAGACAAGGTCAGAAAAGTATATCCTGATATCCCGCTCATGGCAGATGCAAATTCAGCTTATACCTTACAAGATATAGACGGGTTATTAGCCTTGGATGATTTTAATTTAATGATGATTGAACAGCCGCTTGCCTATAATGATATCATTGACCATGCAGATTTACAGTCAAGGCTAAAAACACCTATTTGCCTGGATGAAAGCATTCACTCATTAGCGGATGCCAGGAAAGCTATTAAATTGGGCAGCTGTAAAATTATTAATATCAAAATTGGCCGTGTCGGAGGTTTGACTGAATCCAGGAAAATCCATGATTTATGTCTTGAACATGAAATTCCGCTTTGGTGTGGGGGTATGCTGGAATCAGGCATCGGAAGAGCACATAATATTGCAATCACTTCACTGCCTAACTTCACGCTTCCCGGCGATACCGCAGCTTCCTCCCTCTATTGGGCAGAAGATATTACTGACCCTGAAGTAACAGTGGAAAACGGAATAATCAGTGTTCCAGAATTGCCCGGTATTGGCTTTGAACCAAGCATGGAAAAAATCAATAAGTATACTATACAAAGTCAAACCTATCATTTAATTTAGAATGTTGATAGAAATGGCTAGGGTAGTTACTTCCTGCAACATCTATTTTCCTTACATAAAGGCATGACTCCCGAAAAAGGGAGCATGCCTTTTTTTAACACATAATGATTGGAATTACTTGCAATACTTCGATAAAGGTAAAGACAACGTTTCGATAAACAACTATCCTAGAGGAGTAATGCTGATCTTAAATAGATAATGGTTAATGAAATGGCTATCAATCGTAAGAATTCAAGAGCAAATCGTGATTAGTTTTTTGAGGGAGGTTAGTGTAAATCCTATTTGTTATAATGGAATTAAATTCTTAACTATAATTAGGAGATAAAATGTTTAAGAAAATTAAGACTTGGACGGGAAATTTAAAAAGACAGATTTTTATCCTTTACTTTGCTTGTAAAGATGAACGGGTGCCTTGGCATGCAAAAGTTTTTACGGCTTGTGTTGTAGCTTATGCATTCAGTCCGATAGACCTAATACCTGATTTCATACCTATTCTTGGTTACTTAGACGATGTAATTCTTGTTCCATTAGGAATAATTATTGCATTAAAGATGATACCAAAGTCAGTATTAACCGACTGTGAAAGTAAGGCAGGAGAAATGATGAAAAACGGTAAGCCAAAGAATTGGATAGTCGGATCAATAATAGTATTGATTTGGGGCTTAATTTTAATATGGGCATTTATTAATATTTATCGCTTACTTAATTAACGGTTGCTAGAAAAGAAACATTCCTAGAGTTAGTGTGTTTACGGTTTTTTGAAACAAAGGAAAATCCTCTTAGAAAATTTGTCGGGGTATTTGGCTTGGTCAAAAATAGTATCAAATTGGAACTGAAAATTTTAGAGATAGATCTATTAACTGGATTCTTTTTATAATAAGGCTGCCAATTAGCGGCCTTTTATAAAAAGAAAAAGGAGCCTAAAGGAAAATTTCTTATTCTATTAATGTTGATTCAGCCCCTGACATAATAATGCGGTGCGGTATTGAGCGAGTCAGGACTCGTTCTGCATCATAGGCACAGACTAACAATCATCCCATTTCTCTTGCCATGCCATTCCAACTGCTCCGTTTAAAATTTCTTCAAGAAGACTCTTTAATGCACCAGCCTGATCACCCCACTGTTGATTCCCCCAAACCTTTACAACTTTAATAAACATATCGGATTATTTACAGTGAAAAATAACAGGATATTAATTACTAATTAATCTGAGCTGTCCTTAGACGGCTTTTTCTTTTTGAAATAATAGGTTTAGATTAGTTTGTGTTAGTTGTTTTATTCACTACCGAGATAAAGAGGTATCCAAAGAAAAATTATTTTGATATACCCAACCATATAATTATTTGAGAATATTTGGTGTTTGAAATCAGAAATAAAGCACTTACATTTCCTATTATCTGTGTACATTTACCTGAAAATATCAAATTATCTCTAAATTTAGACTATTCAATGTTATTATTTTATAAGAATATTCAAACTATTAATTTGGAAGGTGAGGGAACTCATATGTCACAGATGTTGGCTTTGGTTATTGTTATTCTGATTTTATTTGTAGGGGACATAGTGGCGGTTCGAACAAAAGCCTGGGTACCTTCCGTTTTCATTTCGGCGATCCTATTTCTATGTGGTTATTGGACATTCTTTCCGCAAGACATCGTTTCAATAGCAGGTGTTCCACCGGTAGTGGCAACCATGATGATGTACTTATTGATCACGAATATGGGGACATTGCTTTCAATAAGGGAATTGGTGAATCAATGGAAGACGATTGTCATCTCCTTATCTGGCATTCTTGGCATTGTTGCACTATTATTCGGAATTGGCATCTTTATTTTTGATCTGCAAACTGTCCTTGTAGCGGTTCCACCTTTAGTGGGAGGTATGGTTTCTTCAATAATCATGTCAGAAGGAGCGGCAGATGCAGGACTTACGAGCTTGTCCGTTTTTGCCATTGTTATTTATGTAATGCAAGGCTTCGCTGGATATCCTTTAACTTCAATTGTCTTGAAGAAAGAAGGGAAGAAGCTTTTGGGGCAATACCGCAATGGAAAGTTAACGGTAAAAAAGGATGAAACTGCATCCGCTGCAGAAGGTATGACGGAACTTAAGCTGTTCAAGAAACTTCCTGAAAAATATAATACGGAATATTTCAAATTTTTAAGACTTGCAGTTGTTGCTTTACTTGCTTACCTAGTTTCGAGTGGATTAGAGCCGATTATATCTATAAATGCATTTGTTCTTTGCTTACTATTCGGGGTTATCGGAAAAAGTGTCGGTTTCTTGGAAAGACAGACACTGCAAAAAGCAAATGGATTTGGATTTGCGATCATGGCCCTTATGCTTTTCGTCTTTGATGGATTGAAAAATGCAACACCAAGTATGATGATGGAGATTCTTTACCCACTTGTTGTTTGCATTATCTTAGCTGTGATAGGTATGTATATATTCTCATTCATAGCAGGGAAATTGTTAAAAGTCAGCAAAGAAATGGCCTTTGCTGTATCTTTAACAGCATTATACGGATTTCCAGCTGATTACATTATCACCAATGAAGTCGTAAATTCATTAACAAAAGATGAAAATGAAAAAGAAGCATTGCTAAGCCATATGCTGCCGCCGATGCTTGTTGGCGGATTTATATCGGTAACAATCGTGTCGGTTATTTTGGCAGGAATATTCGTACAATTCTTGTAAAATAGGAGGGATTCTAAGTGAGTCTTAGCGAACGTATAGAAAAGCAAATAAGTGATTTGGGCGAATTTACATCAACACCCGGAGAAGGGACTACCCGGCTTACGTATAGCAAGGAAGACTTGCTTACACGTAATTATATAAAAAATAAAATGATGGATTACGGCCTGACAGTACAGGAAGATGGATTTGGAAATATTTTTGGAAAGCTTGGGGGTACTTTAAAAGATGCACCAAGCGTTCTGTTAGGTTCACATTTTGATTCCGTACCAAATGGCGGTGCGTATGACGGACCAGCAGGTGTAATTGTCGCACTTGAAGTGGCTGCCCTATTTTCAGAAAATCAATTAACACCTAAATATCCATTGGAAATCGTTGCCCTGATTGAAGAAGAAGGAGCTCGTTTTGGCGGAGGGCTAATGGGGTCGAGAGGAATAGTGGGAACGCTTAGTGAGGAAAGTTTTAAAAATTTAAAGGATAAAGATGGTATCACAACCATTGAAGCGATGTCAAAAGTTGGACTGGATTTCTCTCTTCCGAAAAGAAGAAATCCCAATAGCATTAAAGCATTTCTCGAATTGCATATAGAACAAGGACCAATCCTTGAAGAGAAGAATATCCCCATTGGTGTTGTAGAAGCTATTGTTGGTTTAACTCAATTTGAAGTAACCAGTGAAGGAAAGGCAGGACATGCAGGCACAACCCCAATGGATCGCCGTACGGACGCATTGGTTGCTGCCGCTCAAATTATTTCTCAATTACCGAGCTTTGCAATTGAGGAAGGAGAAGGAACGGTTATAACGACAGGACGACTAGATGTTTTACCAAATGGAGCAAACGTCATACCGAATAAAGTGGTATTTTCGGTAGATATTCGATCAAGCAAGGAAGAACATATTAACAATGTCATCAGGCGGATGAAAGAATTAATCGAATCCTATCAGGTACAGGGGATCCATACAACGGCGGAACAGCTGTTGTATATGCCGCCAAAGATATTGAGTAATGAGATTAAGGATTTATTAAAAGATAAAAGTTCTGATTTGGAAATTCCATACTGTTCCATTGATAGTGGAGCAGGTCATGATGCGATGGTTTTTTCAGATGTGACTGATGTTGGCATGCTTTTTGTTCCAAGTAAAGCAGGACTAAGTCATTGTCCAGAGGAATGGTCTGATGCACGTCATTTGGCAAATGGAGTGCAAATATTTTACGAAGTGGCTAAATGTTTAACGGAGGTAGAATAAGAATGATTAATCAAACGATAAAAGAAGCGATTCAAAATTATAGTGATGAATTAACAGAAATACGCAGAAAACTTCATAGCGAACCTGAGTTATCATGGGAAGAAGAAAATACAACTGCCTTTGTTTGTGACTACCTTGAAAAATTAGGGATTACTTATCGAAAAGCGGAACCAACAGGTGTCATTGCAGAAATTAAAGGCGGTAAGGCAGGAAAGACGGTAGCATTAAGAGCAGATATGGACGCCCTTTCTGTTGAAGAATTAAATAAAGACTTGCCGTATGCTTCAAAAGAAGAAGGGAAAATGCATGCATGTGGACATGATGCGCACACATCAATGCTATTAATTGCAGCTAAGGCACTAAACGTAATAAAAGAAGAATTACCTGGGAATGTGCGATTAATATTTCAACCAGCTGAAGAAGTGGCAACAGGTGCAAGGGAAATGGTTAAACAAGGGGCTGTTGAGGGTGTTGATAATGTTTTTGGCATACATATTTGGTCGCAAATGCCAACAAACACGGTTGCTTGTACTCAAGGACCTTCATTCGCTTCAGCAGATATCTTTACAGTAACGTTTAAAGGAAGAGGGGGACATGGTGCAATGCCACAGGATTGTATCGATGCTACTATTGTTGCCTCTTCATTCGTCATGAACGTACAGTCTGTCGTATCAAGAACGGTCGACCCCCAAAATCCCGCTGTTTTGACAGTTGGAAAAATGGTCGTTGGCACACGATTTAATGTCATTGCAGAAAATGCCGTCATTGAAGGGACTGTCCGTTGCTTTGATCCTAAAACACGTGACCATATTGAAAAGCAGCTCCAGATTTATGCTGAAAATGTTGCGAACATTTACGGTGCGACCGCAAAGGTTGAGTACTACCGCGGAACACAAGCTGTCATCAATGATGAATACAGTGCAAAATTAGTGCAAAAAGTTGCCTCAAATGCGTTTGGCGATGACGCAATATATAATGAAAAGCCAACAATGGGTGGCGAAGACTTTAGCTTCTATTTAGATGAAGTACCTGGAAGCTTCGCTTTAGTTGGATCAGGAAATCCTGAAAAAGATACGGAATGGGCACACCATCACGGAAAATTCAACATCGACGAAGAAGCGCTTGCTACCGGTGCAGAACTTTATGCCCAATATGCATGGGCATATTTGAACGAATAATGGTCTGAATAAAAGAGGGAATCCGGTATTACTAAAGGGTGTTTGAACGTCAGAAGGCCGCCAATTGGCGGCCTTCTGGCGTTAAGGGTTAAATTTCACTTATGCATCATATCAAGTGATCCGTCTAGAGGCAAAGAGAAGGATAATGTGTGATTGGAAATTCCTTAAGATCTTGTTCTGGACTCTCATTAATTTTTTAAAAAATTGTTATATTAAGAAAAAGTATGTTTCCCATTGAACTTGAAATCCTGATTATGGTGATCAGCAGAATGAGCTTTTGTTAGAGAAAGAACAATATTAGGGAACAAATATAATAAATAAACAATGATATGATTGTATATCTGTATAAGTGCGAAGCGAGCCCAGGAAAATGACTATAAGTCTAAATTCCTGGGTTATTTGCGATACGGAACATTCGAAAGTTGATATTTCCATCAAAACCTCCTTTATTATTTCTCACAAGTATTGTTGTCTTGAGTTGGGCTTAGGAATAGATTCTATATCCAATCTCTATTTGCAAAGGAATCGATTTACTGACTGAACACTAAATTGTCCATTGTAAAGTATTACTGTCTCCAAATAGATACAGTTGTATTGTGTTTTTTCGATTGTATGTATGTAGAAACAATCAAGGGAATCGCTTTAGCATGTGATTTCCTTAGTGGAATATAAATTGGCACAATAATTGCATTGTAAATTAGTAAGAGAAATACTTCTTTACATAAAAATAATGAAGGGGTGGGTGGGAATATTATACAAATATATGCTTTTTTAACCTTTATGGATTCTTGATAAATCATGAAGGATGAGGGGATAAGAATGCTTTAGGGGATTTTACTGTTTGATTTAAGAATCAAAAAAAAATTTAAGCTAGTAAGCAAGCTTTATAAAACAATAAATTCTATAAAATGGGGAGAAATAACAATGAATATTTATGTCCTATTAAAAAGAACGTTTGATACTGAGGAAAAAATAAACATAACAAATGGAGTAATTGATGAGGGAGGGGCAGAATTCATCATAAATCCGTATGATGAGTATGCAATCGAAGAGGCGATTCTATTAAAAGATAAACATGGTGGAACTGTTACAGTTGCCACAATTGGCAATGAAGAGGCTGAGAAACAATTGCGGACAGCACTTGCCATGGGGTGTGACCAAGCTGTTTTAATCAATACAGAAGATGACCTTGAAGAAAGTGATCCAGTTACAACCTCTAGCATTCTATCAAAATATTTTAATGAAAATGAATTTGACTTAATTTTAGGAGGAAATGCTTCAATTGATAAAAGTTCCGGTCAGGTCGGTCCGCGTCTGGCTGAATTGCTAGACATTCCGTTTGTAACAACCATTACGAAAATTAATATTGATGGCAAAACAGTTGTCATCGAGCGTGATGTAGAAGGAGATAGTGAAATAATTGAAACTGCGCTCCCATTACTTGTGACAGCACAACAAGGATTAAATGAACCACGTTATCCATCATTGCCTGGCATTATGAAGGCGAAGAAAAAGCCACTTGAAGAATTGGAACTAGATGACCTTGATCTTGAAGAAGCCGATGTAGCTCCTAAATCTAAAACGATTGAGGTTTATCTACCACCGAAAAAGGAAGCAGGAAAAATTCTGGTAGGCGAGCTTGAAAATCAAATAAAAGAACTAATAAATCTACTTCATATAGAAGCTAAAGTAATTTAAGGGGAGGAATCATAATGACTAGAAAACTTTTAGTAATAGGTGAAATTCGTGATGGTATTCTTCGAAATGTATCATTTGAAGCGATTGCAGCAGCAAAAACAGTTTCTGAAGGCGGTGAAGTTGTCGGTGTGCTTCTAAATGCTAATGTCTCAGACCTTGCACATGAAATGATCGCATATGGTGCTGATCGAGTAGTTTTAGTTGAAAATGAAAAGTTGAAATCTTATACATCTGATGGCTTTGGACAGGCATTGCTTCAGGTCATTGAGGCTGAAAAGCCTGAAGGAATAATCATGGGGCATACGGCTTTTGGAAAAGATCTTTCACCAAAAATTGCCGCAAAAATCGAATCGGGATTAATTTCCGACACAATTGCTGTTGAAGTAATAGGTGATCAAGTCGTATTTACTCGCCCGATTTACTCCGGAAAAGCATTTGAGAAGAACGTCATTACCGATGGAATTACATTTGCAACCATTCGCCCAAACAATATTGCTGCACTCGAAAAAGACGAGAAGCGCTCTGGTGAAGTAAGCTCGTTTGAAGCTGAAATAAAAGACCTTCGTACTGTAATTAAAGAGATCGTACGCAAAACCTCTGAAGGAGTGGATTTATCAGAAGCAAAAGTTATTGTTGCCGGGGGTCGAGGTGTTAAGAGCGAAGATGGATTCAAGCCTTTACAGGAACTTGCAAACGTATTGGGTGGTGCCGTAGGAGCATCACGTGGTGCTTGCGATGCTGATTATTGTGATTATTCACTGCAAATCGGTCAAACTGGAAAGGTTGTGACACCTGATTTATACATTGCTTGCGGAATTTCTGGAGCCATTCAACATTTGGCAGGAATGTCAAATTCAAAAGTCATTGTTGCCATTAACAAAGACCCAGAGGCTAACATTTTCCAAGTTGCAGACTATGGTATTGTGGGAGATTTATTTGAGGTAGTTCCTCTTTTAACAGAAGAATTTAAAAAAGTTCTGGTTTCTGTTTAATATAGAATACTGAATTATTCACAATGGAGGAGGAACAAGATGCTATCACTGTTAAATTTACTAGCTTTTTTAGCACTGTCAGGATATGCAGTTTTCTTGTTTGTCCAGCTTGTATACACCCGCTATTTGTTTGTGAAACTGGGCAAAAAAGTTGAATTTGAACCAAGCTTTAAAGAGCGCATCAATGCTGTGTTAGTGAATGGATTCGGACAGCGAAAGTTGTTTAAAGACAAGAAAAGCGGGCTGATGCACTTAATATTATTTTACACCTTCTTTATCATTCAAGTAGGACTTATTGAACTCATCATAAAAGGGTTTATTAAAGGGTATGAATTTCCTTTTGGTGATGGGCATAAATATTTTAGTCTTCTGCAGGAGTGGGCGACATTCCTTATGCTGTTGGCGGTCGTATATGGATTCTTCCGTCGCTATGGGGAAAAGTTAAATCGATTACAATGGAAGCGTGATGGCAAAGCTGCCTTTGTCTATATAGCTTTATGTACTTTAACTTTATCAATCCTGGTTACATTAGGATTCGAAGCGATTATGTTAGATCATGAACCTAATCTGACCTACGCCCCATTTTCTGGTGCTATTACGTTATTGTTTTCCGGTATTGGATCAACGGTAGGGACTGTGTTGTTCTATATATTTTGGTGGGTGCATATGATAATCGTCTTTTCTTTCATGGTATTTGTGCCACAGTCTAAACAAGCACACGAGCTATTCGCTATGTTCAATATCTTTTTTAAGAAAGTTGGTCCTATTGGGAAATTAAAGAAAATTGATTTTGAGGAAGAAGAAGTAGAGGAATATGGCGTCGGGAAAATACAAGATTTTAGCCAGCAGCAGCTGATTGATTTATATGCATGTGCAGAATGTGGACGATGTACAAATATGTGTCCGGCTTCGGTAACGGGGAAGATGCTTTCTCCGATGGATTTGATTGTTAAGCTAGAGACCATTTAACGAATACAGGGGCTGCGGTTACGTCCAAATCGCCATGGGTGCCAGGATTTGCGTTTGCTGGCAAACAAGGGAATCAACTTGCAATGATGTCGAGATCTAGTGGTGCCAAAGAAGTTGCGGCAACTCTTGATTCTCCAAGTCTTATTGGCGATGTGATCACAGAAGAGGAAATTTGGGCATGTACAACTTGCCGTAATTGTGAAGATCAGTGTCCGGTTATGAATGAGCATGTGGACAAAATCATTGATCTTCGTCGTTACCTCGTATTAACAGAAGGTAAGCTGGATGCAGATGCACAGCGTGCGATGCAAAATATTGAACGCCAAGGAAATCCATGGGGGCTTAACCGTAAAGAGAGAGAAAATTGGCGTGAGATACGAGAAGATGTCTCTATTCCTACTGTAAAGGAATTAAAGAAACAAGGAGAGGAATTTGACTATTTATTTTGGGTGGGCTCTATGGGTTCCTATGATAATCGAAGTCAAAAAATTGCCTTATCTTTTGCAAAACTTTTAAATGAAGCAGGCGTAAAGTTTGCCATTTTAGGAAGCAAAGAAAAGAACTCGGGGGATACAGCAAGGCGTCTAGGAAATGAATTTCTATTCCAAGAACTTGCAACGAAGAACATTGAAGAATTTGAAAAAAATGACGTGAAGAAAATTGTAACGATTGATCCTCATGCTTATAATACTTTCAAAAATGAGTATCCAGACTTTGGCTTTGAAGCGGAAGTGTACCATCATACTGAACTCCTTGCAGAGCTTATTAAAGAAGGTAGACTAGTGCCGAAAAACGAAGTGAATGAGACCATTACATTCCATGATTCATGCTATTTAGGAAGGTACAATGAGGTATATGATCCACCAAGGGAAATCTTAAAATCGATTACAGGTGTAAAGCTTATTGAAATGGAACGCAGCCGTGATACGGCGATGTGCTGTGGTGCTGTTGGTGGGCGTATGTGGATGGAAGAAGATACGGGGACCCGCGTCAACGTGGCAAGAACTGAACAGGCCATTGCAACTAAGTCCTCTACCATCTCAAGTGGATGTCCATACTGTTTAACCATGCTTAGTGACGGAACGAAAGCAATGGAAGTGGAAGGTGACATTGAGACCATGGACATCGCCGAAATTTTAGAATTAGCGATCTAATTAAGAATTTTACAGTGAAGCTTATTAATGATAATGGATAGGGTTAAGAAAGGAGAAATTATTAATGCTTGAAGGAATGCGTGTCATTGACTTTTCCCAATATCTCCCTGCACCCCATGCAACATTACGTTTAGCCGATTTAGGAGCCGAGGTTATAAAAGTAGAATCACCAATGGGGGATCCCTCGCGTGTATCATATAGAAAAGAAATGATGGGATTTGTTTTTCAAGCCCAGAACCGTAATAAAAAAAGTATAGTACTTAATTTAAAGAAACCAACAGATAAGCAGACTGCTTTAGAATTAATTGCCTCTGCTGACATAGTGATTGAAAGTTACCGACCTGGTGTAGCAAATCGTCTAGGCATAGGTTATGAAGAAGCCGCTAAAGAAAAACAAGACATCATTTATTGTTCGCTTTCAGGTTATGGGCAAACAGAAGCTATGCGCCATTTAGGAGGGCATGACCTCAACTATATGTCAATTAGCGGTTTACTTTCTCAATTAAAAGATGAGAAGGGGCGACCTATTCATCCTAGCGCACAAATTGCTGATTTTATCGGTGGAATAACAGCAAGTGAAGCGATATTAGGAGCGGTGGTGAAGAGAGAAAGAACTGGAGAAGGGACATTCCTTGATGTCTCAATTACGGATTCACTATTGCCATTAATGTCTAACCATATTCTAATTGAGGGTATCACAGGGGAGCAGTATGGTAAAGCAAAGTTACAAAGTAAGCACGTTTGCTATTTTATTTATGAAACCAAAGATAGCCGGTTTGTGAGTTTAGGAGCATTAGAGCCGAAGTTTTGGAGGAATTTCTGCAATGCATTAAAAAGGGAAAATTGGATTTCAGAACATTTTTCGCTTGCTCAGAATGAAAATCCAGTTTTCTTAGAAATGAAAGAGTTATTTGCTAGCCGAACAATGGCAGATTGGACTCAGTTTTCGTTGGAAATTGACTGCTGTCTAGCTCCCGTACTTGAAACAGGTGAATTGTTTAATCATCCATTAATTAAGAATAGAGGTTACATTATTGAAAAAGAAGGTATCCGCTACACAGCAACAAGGTATGATGATAATATCCAAAGTTGTATCGAACCCCCACCAGAACTTGGACAACATTCGAATGTATTCAAGCAACTAAAATGAAAAACTATTTTTAGGAAAGAGTACTTAATTTGGAAAATCTTTTCTAACTAATTATATAAATATGAATCTGGTTTCATCAAAAATGGCTTGTTACATCATAATGATTGAAATTGAGAGGAGGAAAAAGTATGAAAGGAATTATTTCTTACGGAGCTTATATTCCATATAATCGGCTCCAAAGAAAAAAAATCGGAGAGTTTTTTGGCAAACCTACATTTGGTGGTGAAAAAGCTGTTGTTGGGTATGATGAAGACAGTGTTTCTATGGGAGTTGAAGCAGCACTTGATTGCTTACAAGGAGTTAATACCCAAAATGTTGATGCTATTTATTTTGCTACAACAAGCGCTCCATACAAAGAAAAAGGATCGGTTCCAACGATAGCCACAGCATTAAATTTAAATGAAAGTGTACGGGGAATCGAAGCAACCTCTTCACTAAGAAGCGGAACCTCCGCTATTTTAGCTGCTAACGAAAAGGAACAAACACTTATCATTACCTCAGATTGTCGGACGGGTGCGCCAACTGGACAAAATGAACAATGGTTTGGTGATGGGGCGGCTTCTATCTTAGTCGGCAGCGGAGCGGATGTCATTGCAAATATCATTGATGGAGGAAGTGTCCAGGGTGAAATCCTCAGTCATTGGCGTAGCCAATCTGACCTATTCACTCAAAACTGGGATGAACGATTTGGATCCTCTGTATTTATAAAACAAGTAAAGAATGCAATTGCTCCTTTTCTGGAAAAAAATGATTGTACTGCTGACTCGATTACTAAGGTTATTATTTCGGGACTTGGAACACGTTCCCATTTAGAAGCTGCCCGTTTACTAGGATTCCAAAGTAATCAAGTGCAAAATCCTTTGTTTGATATGGTTGGTTCAACAGGAACTGCTCATGCACCCATGATGCTCGTGTCTGCGTTGGAAGATGCCAAACCTGGAGATCGATTACTAGTCGCTGCGTTTGCAGAAGGGGTAGATTTCATGTTGTTTGAAGTAACAGAGGCAATTTCCGAACTTGGTAAACGCAAAGGAGTTCAGGGCTATTTGAATGTAAAAAACGATCAAATTTCTTACAGTGACTATCTGAAATGGAGAAATTTAATAAAAACTGAAGCGCCAAGAAGACCAGATACAGATCGACCATCAGCTCCTGCATTATATAGAAACTATCATCAAAACCTTGGATTTACTGGTTCAAAATGCCGTAATTGTGGCACTCCCCAATTTCCAAAACAACGTGTATGTGTACAGTGTCAAGCCAAAGATGAGATGGATGATTATCGCTTTGTTGGTCAATCTGCCAAAGTGACTACCTTTACACTAGATTATCTAGCAGCATCTCCTGCGCCTCCAATGATTGTAGCTGTTGTTGACTTTGAAGAAGGAGGACGAATTATATGTGAGGTAACCGATTGTAATATGAAGGAAATTGAGATTGGCATGAATGTAGAAATGACATTCAGACGCCTGTATGAAGCAGGGGGCATCAGTAATTATTTCTGGAAAGCGCGGCCTATTAGGGACAAGGAGAGTGACTGATTTGAGCAAAAAAGGAATTTGTGATCAAGTTGCCGTTATTGGAATGGGATGTACAAGGTTTACTGAGCATTGGGATAAAAGTGTAGATGATTTATTAGTAGACGCAGCCTATGAAGCATTCGCTGATGCAGGGATTGAACCAACGGATGTTGAAGCTGCTTGGCTTGGAACGATGATTTCCGGGTATGCAGGTATCACGTTATCAGGTCCGTTAAAAACACAGTTTATTCCAGTCACAAGAGTCGAGAATATGTGTGCGACAGGATCTGAAGCATTTCGTAACGCCTGTTATGCAGTGGCTTCAGGTGCCTATGATATTGTCCTTGCAATTGGAGTGGAAAAACTAAAGGATTCAGGATTTAGTGGTCTAAATTCACCAAAACCACCAAGTGATGGGACAGCACCAAATTATTCTGCACCCGCTTCCTTTTCATTCCTGGCACCGGCATACTATAAAAAATATGGATTAACCCCTGAACAAGGAAGAGAAGTACTATCACGAATCGCCTGGAAAAATCACTATAATGGCTCTTTGAATCCAAAAGCCCAATATCGAAGTGAAGTTTCAATGGATAAGATTTCTAAATCTCCAATGGTAGCAGCACCGCTTGGAATCATGGATTGTTCAGGAGTCGCAGATGGGGCAGCAGCTGCAATTATTGTGCGTACAGAAGATGCTCATAAATATAGAAAAGACCCTATGTATGTGAAAGCGTTATCTATAGCTGCAGGCCCTGGAGATGGGCGATTACGCCAAGACTATGACTTTACGACCTTTAAAGAGAATGTAGCAGCCTCCCAGGCAGCCTATCGACAAGCAGGTATAAAAAACCCAAGAAAAGAAATCAGTATGGCCGAAGTACATGATTGTTTTACTCCTACAGAATTAGTTATATATGAAGATTTAGGATTCAGCGAACGTGGGCAAGGGTGGAAGGACGTCTTAAATGGTGTGTTCGAATTAGGAGGCGAATTACCAGTTAATCCAGATGGAGGATTGAAGTCTTTTGGACATCCTATTGGGGCAAGTGGTTTGAGAATGCTTTATGAAATGTATTTACAATTCCAAGGTCGTGCAGGGAAAAGGCAATTGGATAATCCTAAGATCGGTTTAACCCATAATCTTGGTGGAACTCCTATGCAGTGTGTCTCTTTCATATCAATTGTAGGGAAAGAAATTTCGTAAAAGATCGAAAAATGGGGAGTGATGATTTTGAGTACAGCATTAGAAGAAAAAATCGGTATGAAATTAGAATCCTTTACCTTCAAAGTTGAAAAAGGGAAAATAAAAGAACTTGCATTAGCGATTAGTGATCTTGAAGAAGATTACCTAAATGGAGAAAGGATTTTACCCACTTTTCCGACTGTTATAGACTTCTGGGGTGGGGGAGCTTCCACATCTGAGCTTTTAGGATTAAACGTTAAGAAAGTACTTCATGGAGAACAAGAGTACGAATATATAGGAGAAATTAAGCCAGGTGATGTGATTACTGTAAACAGTGAAGTTGAAAATGTATATACGAAATCATCCATGAATTTTGTGGTTCTAAAAAAAGAATATCTAAACCAAAATGGCAAAACGGTATTAATTAGCCGTTCAACCGTTATTGAAAGACACTAGGGGGGAATGGGATGGAAGTTGGTTATCGTTTTGAGCCGTTGCAAAAAGAAGAAATTACTCATTCACAGCTCGTTCAATATGCAGGAGCATCGGGAGATTTTAATCCTATACACACGGTTGTACCATTTGCGGAGTCAGCGGGATTAGGTGGAGTGATTGCGCATGGCATGTTGATTATGGGGTTTGTTGGTCAGGCAATTGGTCAATGGTTCTCCGTAAAAGACCTTGCAAAATTTTCTGTTAGATTTCGAGCTATGACAAGACCTGGAGAAAAAATCACAGTTAAAGGCAGCATTGTAAATGAAACCAAAGATCGATGGATTTGTGAAGCTTCAGCTATTAACGAAGAAGGGCAGGTAAAAGTAAAGGCTAAATTTGAAGTCAAAAAAACTAAATAATTTTAAATGGACTAATGTTTAAGAAAGAGCGTAAAGTCGCTAGATTACTATAATTTAAATATAACATACAGACATATAATATCATTCAGTTTAACTGTTTCGGTAAGTGATCGAGATTTTACCATAATTAAACAATCAAGTTAAAGGCGAGAATTTACTTAATGAAGATTATTCGATATTTGAGAATTTTCAATTGGAGCGGGCAGAGCCGGCGGATTAACCAACTGTGGTATAAATCTTCTGGATGTTATGAATCAGAGGCTGTTGCTGATTGATTTTGCTTTGAGACAAAACAATTTAAAAAAGGAGTTGTATCCTTATTTTTTAATGAAAGTTCCCAGTTTTTATAAAAATGGAGGTATTAAAATGACAAAAACTGCAGTATATGATGTCCAAAAATCAGAACGTCCTTATTTTTCCGAAGAGCATTTAATGTTTCGAGATTCGCTAAGAAAATTTTTGGAAAAGGAGGCAATCCCTTACTTTGAACAATGGGAAGAAGATCGATTGGTTCCCCGCTCATTTTGGACAAAATTAGGTCAAAATGGCTTCCTATGTCCCTATGTATGCGAAGAGTATGGTGGAGTGAATGGAGATTTTGGTTTATCTATTATTCTGACTGAAGAATTAGGCAGGGTTGGGGCAGGACTTGCAGGACCAGGAACACATAGTAATGTCATCGTTCCTTATTTAGATTCATTTGGTACAGAAGAGCAAAAAAGAAAATACCTTCCTGGATGTGTTAGTGGGGACATTATTACAGCTATTGCCATGACAGAACCAGGAACAGGTTCGGATTTAGCTAATATTCGTACAACAGCCATTAAGGATGGCGATTCCTACATTATTAATGGCCAAAAAACATTTATTACAAATGGTATACATTCTGATTTAATTGTAGTGGCCTGCAAAACAGATCCAACGGCTAATCCTCCTCATAAAGGAGTCAGTCTATTACTGGTAGAAAAAGACACACCAGGTTTCTCGAGAGGAAGAAAACTGAAAAAAGTTGGAATGCATGCTCAGGATACCTCCGAACTTATATTTGAAGATGTCAAAGTGCCGGCTACCAATCTACTTGGTGAAGAAGGCCAAGGCTTTAAATATTTGATGTCTAAGCTCCAACAAGAACGAATATTAGCAGCAATTGGTGGTCAAGTTGCTGCAGAGGATATGCTTGATATTACGATTCAATATGTTAAGGAAAGAGAAGCTTTTGGCCAGTCTATTAGCAAATTTCAGAATACTCAATTTACTATAGCGGAAATTGCAACGGAGGTTCAGCTTGGACGTACATTTATAGATCAGTTAATAGTAAGGCATCAAAATGAAGAGGAAATCGTTACAGAGGTTTCGATGGCAAAATGGTGGATTACTGATATGGCTAGAAGGATTTCCTCTAAATGTATGCAACTCCATGGAGGTTATGGTTATATGGAGGAATATAAAATCGCCCGCCGTTATAGAGATATTGCAATCTCACCAATTTTTGCGGGCACGAATGAAATTATGAAAGTTATTATTGCAAAAAAACTGGGAATGTGAGGATGGAAGGTGATGAGTGAAATGTTAAAAAATCAAGTTGCAATTGTTACTGGATCTGCTCGAGGTATTGGACGGGAAGTTGCTCAAATGTTCGTTGATCATGGTGCAAAAGTGGTCATCACGGATAAGGATGAAGCCCCTGCTGCAGAAGCGGTTACAGCCATACGGGAAGCAGGTGGTGAAGCCATTTCTTTCTGCGGAGATGTAACGGCACCCGATTTTGCAAAAAATATTATCCATACAACCATAAAGAATTTTGGAAGATTAGATATTCTTGTGAATAATGCCGGATATACAGCAGATAATTTAGTTCATCGATTAACGGATGAACAATTTCAGGAGATGCTTGACATACATTTAATTGCTCCATTTCGATTAATTCGTGAGGCAACTCCATACATGCGTGACGTTGCAAAAAAAGAAATTGAAAACGGGGTAACTAATTACCGGAAAATAGTTAATGTTTCCTCTATGTCGGGAGTTAAAGGAAATGTTGGCCAGGCAAATTACGCAGCAGCTAAAGCTGGTTTACTAGGATTAACCAAGACAATTGCTTTAGAATGGGGACAATTTAATATTAACTGTAACTCTGTTGCTTTTGGATTTATTGATACACGTCTAACTCGACCGAAAGAGGAAGGAGGAAGCGTGAATGGAGCTCAGGTTGGAATTCCAACTAAAGTGAGGGATGCGATTATCAACAAAATCCCGCAAAGAAGGGCTGGAGAAGCTAAAGAAGCAGCCTCTTCAATTTTTTACCTTTCCTCTCCACTTTCAAACTATATAAACGGACAGGTACACTTGGTAAACGGGGGCTCATATAGTTAATATTCGAGAATAAATCATCAGCGACTAGACACTCTAGTTACCTATATTTTGGCAATTCCGTGAATAAGATCGATCCTTCCTTTCTGTTAAAAAAGGATCGATCTTAACAATTATTGTCTAGTCTCAATCAACTCCCTTCATATGTGACATTTCTACGAAGGCGATACACTTATTCACCTCATTCTTTACTCTTTCCTCCAGTTGTTTTCAATACTGGATTATGAAAGAAGGAGTAAATGGAACACCTCCTGGAAAGGTGTAGAGATATGGGTTTATGGACTATTTGACGCTGCTGAAAATTCTGGTGATACAGAAGCCCCAATAAGTAGATTAAGAGAGTAGGAATGAGAATGAACTACCGAAAAATAGGTCCTGTGGAAATTATCATGGGTGAAAATAATAGCCATGTTCCATTCTCAACATCACTAATTATTAGGGGACAAGAACATTCAACCCTTATAGATTGTGGTGCAGGCCGAAAAGCATTTGATTACTTGCAAAAAGAACACAATGTGAAGCAAATTTACTTGACCCACCATCATGTTGATCATATTTGGGGGGCACAACTATTTACCGAAGCTGAAAAATTTATTAACCCATTTGATATCAAAAAGGTATCTGATATACATGAGATCTTAAAGTCTGAAGGTTTTTATGCTGTATTTGGTAAAGAAGACATTAAAGAATTGGTTCAGAAACAGCAGAATAGAAAATATCAAGATCATATTATTGGTAAGAGAACGCTAGATGTTCATAGTACTTATTCATATGATTTAAATATGAAGTTGTCGGATACCAATGTTATTATGATACATTCTCCTGGCCATACAGAAGGGTACTGTTGTCCTTATCTCACCGACTACGGAATCCTTTTTGTAGGAGACTTTGATTTAAGCTCTTTTGGACCCTTTTACTGTGATGCGGAAAGTAATATTGACAACTTTATAGAGTCCGCACGAAAAACATTAGATGTTGAAGCAAAATATTTCGTCACTTCACATCATAAAGGAATTTTTCTTAAAGATGAATATAAAAAAGAACTGAACCATTATTTGGATATTATTGAAAGAAGGGAAGAAAAAATTAAGCGCTTTATAAAAGCAGGATATTTACCTCGGGAGTTAGCGAATCAAGAAATTTTTTATTACAAGAATCAATACAAACGAAGTCCATTATTTATAAAGAGTGAAAAAATAGGAATAGTCAAACATTTAGTTCGGCTTATCAAGAACGGAGAACCATTTAAAGATTTTTTAACGGACTTTATTCTCGCTTTCAACATGAGTATGGAGAACACTGAGTATAAATCTGAAATTAATGACTCCACTCCTTGCCGTAACTATTATTGTGGTTGATTGTATGTTTAATTGAAAATAACGACTCCTATCGTATGTAAATCTATACTTGGTTATTATTTAAGTAAAACATTGTGACCATGTGTAAAATGCGTTAAACGATGGGAACCGTTCGTTCGTTAAAGACACAAACGATATACTTAATGATGAACAAGGGAAAACAAGCAGTGAGTGGAGGGTATACCCAATATTTCATTTTTAAAAATTCATATCACCTGTCTTAAAAAAATAACATTATAGTCAGCTAGTGTCTTTTATTATTGACAACCTCTATACGGGGTAGGGTCAGGGAAATGCAGATTTACAACGATAAGCATTTTGATAAGTACAGAATAATACAATTTTTAATATTATTATTTTTAGAAAGGAGCTTATTATGGAAATAGGGTTAAACGGAAAGGTTGCGCTAATCACTGGTTCAAGTAGAGGGATTGGCTTAGAAACGGCACTATATTTAGTAAAAGAAGGAGCCGAGGTAACCATTTGTGCAAGAAATAAAAACCGTTTAAAAGAGGCCGCTGCTTATATTTTTGAACAAACAGGTAAAGAAGTATTTTTTATAGAAACGGATGTTACAAACGAAGAGGAGTGTCAAAAGATAGTTTCTGCTACAGTTGAAAAATATGGGCGTTTAGACATTTTAGTCAATAATGCTGGTACTTCTCAAGCGCATCCATTTGAAGAAGTAGGAACTGAACTTTGGCGGAAAGATCTTGATTTAAAACTATTCGGTGCCATTCATTGTTCTCGTTATGCCATACCACATATGCGACAAGTTGGTGGAGGCGCGATCATCAACGTAACAGCTGCAGTTGGAAAGACACCTCCTGCAGCATCATTACCTACTTCAGTCAGCAGGGCAGCAGGTATGGCCTTAACAAAAGCAATGAGTAAAGACTTTGGCCCAGACAATATTCGTGTGAATACCGTATGTATTGGTTGGATTCGAAGTGAACAGATTGAAAAAAGGTGGAAAAATCAGAACCCAGGACTATCATGGGAACAATTTTCTAGTAAAGAACGTCAAATTCCACTTGGACGTATTGGAAATACGGATGAGGCAGCTAAAGTGATTACATTCCTTGTTTCAGATGCTGCTTCATATGTTACAGGTACATCAGTTAATATTGACGGTGGTATGGTAGGCACTTTATAAAATTGTTAATTGAATAAAGATTTTTTATCAAGAGAGAGTCTGATGGTACGCCCAATGATTCTTAAGCAGGAATTGGTTTATGTTAAACAGTTAAAGTGTAAAAGAGATTATGAAGTTTTCTACTTAAACTATATCGTGCGTTAGTAAAAAAATAAACCCAAATTTTATCTTTGTATCTCATAGATAAAATTTGGGTTTTTATAATAGGGAATTCTTAACGTTGTAAATCCGCATTTTCCTGAACCTGCCCCTAAATATAAAGGTTTATTTTGTGCAGTAGAATCTTTATATATCATTCCCTGCCCCCTATATCAAAACCTTCTTCCAGTTAATAGTAAAATAACAATTTATAGATAAAAAAGATAACCTCGCTTTTACCTCATTAGTTGGTAATCATGGCATGATTCTTGCATTTAATTTTAATAACTCTCTAAGTGAAAAGTTTAAAGAATTTTGTAGAACACCCGAACAGGAAGTAACCAATTAATTAGAGTCAATCAAATATTTTGATTGATGCATCAGAGAATATATTCCTCGTGTAGTAAGTTAATAATCCTAACCTGAAGGGGGGTGAGTTTATTCCGTGCTTTATCACTGGAATTCGCGAAATGTAACAGTAAAATGTATTTCTCAAAGTTTAATTGATATTCCCTAGACTTGTGATGTTCATGGACGTTTAATGAGGGAACAGATGACCCTAATCATTAGAACAGCCTATGAATTTGTAAATTCTGTTTTGTTTTTTCTAAGGAGGAAGCTCGAAATACTATTGGGCAAGAGATTCACTTAGATGGTGGTAAAAGCTTAGGAGCAAGAAAGGTACTAATCTATAGAATGAAAAAAAACGCTAATTACCAAAAATTAGACTGATAAGGAGAAGATAAAAATGCAATCATCCTTGGAAGGTATTAAAGTACTTGATTTATCAAGAACACTAGCTGGTCCATTTTGCACCATGTTGCTTGGAGACATGGGAGCAGATGTGATAAAGGTAGAGCAGCCTGGGAAGGGAGATGAGTCAAGACGTTTCACTCCTCCAACATGGAACGGTGAAAGCTGCTATTATCTTACATCAAACCGAAACAAACGAAGTATTACGGTTGATCTAAAAAGTACAGAGGGAAGGGAAATCATATATAAATTAGCAAAAGATGCGGATATTTTAGTAGAAAACTATAGAACAGGAACACTTGAAAAGCTCGGTTTAGGTTATGAAACATTAAAAGAAATAAATCCCCGTTTGGTGTACTGTTCAATATCGGGATTCGGTAGAACAGGCCCCGAAAGGTTTAGAGCGGGCTATGACCTTCTGTTGCAAGGGTTTGGAGGACTAATGAGTATTACGGGTGATGCTGACAGGGCACCCGCAAAAGCAGGGATGTCCATCGTAGATTTGACAACGGGTATGTTTGCTGTTTATGGAATTCTAAGTGCATTATTCTCTACACAAAAAACAGGAAAGGGACAGTTTGTCGATGTAAGTTTGCTTGATGGGCAAATTGTTTTGTTAAATCATTTGGCAACCGGATTCATGGCAACAGGCAGCCCTGCTGGAAGAATGGGATCCGCTCATCCTTCAATTGTTCCTTATCAATCGTTCAGGACTAAGGACATGGATATCATATTGGCAGTAGCCAATGATGGATTATGGACAAAATGTTGCCATGCTTTAGAATGGATGGATTTACTGGCAGATTCCCGTTTTACAACAAATGTCAATCGAGTTACCCATCGCACAGAACTCGTAAAAATCATTTCTGAGAGAATGATTACGATGGAAAGCAAAGAGGTTTTTGAAAGGCTAAACAGAGCCGGGGTTCCGTGCGGTCCTATACACACCATAGAACAAATTCTTAATCACCCTCATGTTCATTCAAGGGAAATGTTGATTGAAATTGAACATCCTATTGTGAAAAATTTAAAAGTTCCCGGATTCCCGGTTAAATTATCAAATACACCTGCTAACCTTCGACGTTACCCACCTTTGCTCGGGGAACATACAGAAGAAGTATTAGATGAACTTGGTTACTCTACAACCCAAATTAAAAAACTAAAAAGCGGGAAGGTGATTTGACTTAGAATTCAAAACTAAAGTCGGTATATCTTGTCTAGACAAGATAGATTTTGTGGCTGAATTGGTAGAGATTCAAAACTCCAAATTACTTTATTGATATGGATTTCTTAGATACAACTTCATCGAAACCCGTCAGTTAATAAATCTAAAATGTTAAATGCATGTATGGTAGCCATCTTTGTGAGCACGGATTTGAGCCGAGGTCCACATTTCCGTAACCTTCCGTATTTGGGTGTAATGGAAGCGGTACAGGCAGGTTGCATTACGCCCCAATACCTAGCCTTGGACAGAAACCATTCGTCTTTGAAACTAATAAAGTGTATCAAATAAAATATAGTGTGTAAAAAAGGAGGGTGTTTTTATGGAAAAAGCTCAATCAAATCGCAAATGGATTGTTGTGTTCATCGCCTGTTTTCTAGGTTTAGTGGTAGATGGAATGGATTTACAAATCCTATCTTTAACTCTTCCTGCTTTAATGGAAGAATTCCAAATTTCTAAAACACAAGCGGGAATCATCAGCACATGGTCTTTAATTGGCATGGCAACTGGCGGAATCATAGGTGGCTGGTTATCTGACCGATTTGGTCGGGTACGGATGGCAACCTATATGATGGTACTTTTCTCTGTTGGTACTGCTTTACTTGGCCTAGTGCAAACCTACGAGCAATTTATCCTCATTCGTTTTATATCTGCTATTGGGATAGGAGCAGAATATTCTATAGTCACGATGCTTATGGCTGAATATGTACCAACGAAAAAACGAACGACTATTTTGGGTTCATTACAAGCGGCTTATTCAGTTGGATACTTAGTTGCAGCCTTATTGGCAGGAGCGATCTTGCCGATTTTCGGATGGCGACCTCTTTATTTTATATCTATTGTTCCTGTAATTTTGGCAATTTATATTAGATTAAAGATACCAGAACCAAAAGGATGGATAGAAGCAAAGCAACAACCTAAAAAAATCAAGAAAAATGAATGGTTTACAATTTTCAACGATCCGAAAACAAGAGTGGTTTTCCTTTTCTGGATCCTTACTTCAACCTTTTTACAGTTTGGTTATTACGGTGTAGGGACTTGGTTACCTACCTATATTGTAGATGAATTAGGATTCGATTTTAAAAAGATGACAGGGTATCTTGTAGGAAGCTATGCAGCAATGATCTTAGGTAAAATTCTTGCTGGTTGGTTAGCAGATCGATTTGGGCGTCGAAATGTGTATATTATGGGAGGTATATCTACAGCAATTTTCTTACCGGTCATTTATTTGTATAACACACCAGCTAATATCATTGTATTACTTACAATTCTTGGGTTCCTCTATGGGGCACAATATGGCATAAATTCAACGTACATGAGTGAAAGTTTCCCAACACATATTCGAGGTACCGCTGTAGGAGGAGCATATAATATCGGGCGATTTGGTGCAGCGATTGCACCTATTACAATAGGGATAATCGCGGAATCCCAATCAATCGGATTAGGCTTAGCAATGCTTGGTATAGCTTATGCATTGTCCGGAATAATTCCTTGGTTGTTTATCCGAGAAAAAATGTATGATCCGTTTGAAAATAAAGTAAATGCACCTTTTGAACAAAAAGAAAGCGCTTCTAAAAACCATACTATTTGAGTGTATATTCAGTCCTTCAATTTTTGCACTTTGCAAAGAGTGATTCTATATAAGTAATAAATTTCTATGAATTGAGAAGTCGAAATGTTCGGAATCGAAGGAAGGTTTAGTATGCCAAGTGGAATTAAAGTTTTGGATCTGTCCCATATACATCCTTGACCTGTCTTGTTGTTCTCTTATATCTGTAATTACAGGGCAGAAGTGATTGAGATTGAGGAGCTGGAAATCGCGAATTAGTCTCGAGGGAATCAGAAATTTATAAAAGAATTGAAACCATGCATTTTAATCGATATAAGAACAAATTGTAGGGTTTACAAGTAAGTGGCATATTAAGGGAACAGATTTATAGAGTATAGAAGTTTATCTTGTTGTCTGAATTATGACACTCTTGTGTTTAATTAAACACAGTCAAGTGTACATTTTTTATTATGTTTAGCTGTGATTAATGTAAAGTAATCTTCATAGAACCATATTTTCACTTCGCCGTATTGGCATAATAATTGCATCTATATATAGTAGTCAAATGATAGTCATCATTTCTCAATTAGATAACTACATTAACTCCAATACAGACTTTGGCTATTATTTGACAGTAAAAACTATTTTTCCACCATGATCAATGACTGTTAACCAATTTTATATTCGTTTTTTTGAAAGCGGTATCAGTGGAATGGGAAATCCATAGGAGGTGAGAAAAATCCTTTTTTTTACAATTGGGAAAGTGTCGGTATAAAACAGTAGTGGAATTTTGAAAGATGGATTTTTTACTGAATAAGAAAGGGGAATAGAACTTATGAAAAGAGTATTTAAAATTCGTTCCTGCTATCGGTAGATCCATCCTAATTTAAATTGAAAGTTATCTGAATAAGGAACAGGCAGGACTGGATGAAATCACGAAATAAATTTTTTTAGATAAACAGATTATGACATTGTTAAGAAATGGGATGGGTACGATAGGGCCAAATCTAAATGATGATTATACAAAACAATTCCAGAAAGAGTAATCGTTTTGAACTCATATAACCAAGGGATTTTTTTCTAAAGGTGTTCCTGAACCCTTTACGGAAAAAGGATTGATAGAAAAATTCAAGACTTTGTGGCATGGAGTATCTATAGAAGAAAACCAAAATCTAAAAAGACAAACATGGAAGTTAAAAAGAAGTTTCTTCCATAGATAAATCACACCTTTTAGTATTAATAACATTTTGTATTGTAAAGAACACTAAATAAACTGAATGCAAACATGTAATTTAATTAATTCTAACGAACTCATTTGAATATTGCCTTCATCATGTGAATGATGTAAATCCTCTAATTAGAAGGTTGAGTATGAGTATGTTGGAAATAAATTACTGGTTTTTACTAAAGCATTCTGAAAGGTTAATATCATTCACTTTTAACTTAATTACGTGGTGGTAAATAAAATATAATGTTAATAGTCGAGGAGTGATTTTATTATGCGTTGGGCTATCCTTGCTTTTATGTTTTTTCTTTATGTAATTAATTTCGCAGATAAGGCAATTGCTGGGTATGCTGCTGTATCTATTACAGAAGAATTTGGACTTACACCCTTACAGTGGGGATTAGTAGGGAGTAGCTTTTTCTGGTCATTTGTTATATCGAATATATTTGGCAGTACTCTATCGGACAGGTTTGGAACTAGGAAAATGATCACGATTATGGCGATTTCTTGGACAATTCTACAGTTTGGAGCATTCGCTATAACAAATCTACAATTACTTATAGCCTATCGAATTTTATTAGGTATTTTCGAAGGCCCTTTTTTTGCAACTGCAATTGCCCAATTAAATCATTGGTTTCCAGCAAAGTCACGAGGAATGGCCACTTCCATTCTTAATTTTGGAGGGGTTGTAGGCGGGCTTGTATGTGCACCCATACTGGTTTATTTGATTGAAACTTTCGGTTGGAAAATATCCTTTGGGTCATTAGGTTTTGTAAGTCTCCTCTGGACAATTTTATGGGTCTGGCTAGGTAAAGAACGGCCGGATGAAAGTAGTGAAGAGGTTGCTAAAGCACCAATTATTAAGGAAAAAGAGAATTTAAAGACCATCCTTTCAAGTATGTTTTCTTTAACATTTTTAGTCACTCTTTTTGCTGGGTTTACAGTTTATTGGTACCTCTCTTGGATTCAAGTTTGGATGCCTTCTTTCCTTATTAAAGCAAAGGCACTTTCAACATCTGAAATGAGTTATGTAGCTTCGTTGACTGGACTTTTAGCAGGGTTAGTTACCATATCTATTTCCATTTTTTCAGATTACTTATTTAAGAAAAATTCCAGTTATCGAAAATCTCGTGTGTTAGTTGCTGGATTTACATTTTTTATTGGAGCAGCCCTTTTTTATTCTATGACTGAAATTCATTCTATTGCTTGGACGATCGCTGTTCTTATTTTAGGGAAAGGTTGTCTTTCTGCTGTATTTGTTATGGGACCACATATATCAAGCAGCCTACTTCCCCAGCGTACATCTTTAATGATTGGAACATTTGCAGGGGTTTCTACAATTGCGGGTGTTGTCGGGCCTATTGTCAGTGGTAATTTAGTACAGGCGGCAGGTAAAGATATTGTTCAGGGATATGATAATACTATTCTAATGGTTGTAGGCCTATCGATAATCGCCGGCATCTTACTCATTGCTTTTGCTAAACCAGACAATGAAGTTAAAAAGAAACAAAAACTTATGGATGAAACAGAACAACAAGCATTGTAAATGATTGAAATTGGGAAGGGACCAATTCTATTATTAACTTCTGTGGTACTTGTGGATTTAAAATCTATCAAAAGAGAGGGTAAAAATCATGACAAATGCTAAATTAGATTTACTTTTGGACAATACAAGGTTGCCTGTTATTTGTGCACCAATGTTTCTTGTTTCAGGTACAGAATTAGTTATTGAAGCTTGTAAATCAGGAATAATCGGTTCGTTCCCTTTATTAAATGCTAGGACTGGGGAAATTTTAGAAGGGTGGATGAAACAAATAAAAAGAGATCTGGAAGAAGCACAAACTTTAAACCCTGACAAGATAATTGCCCCATGGGCTGTAAACCTTAATGTTCATAAATCAAATAAACGGTATGAAGCAGATTTAGAACTAATTAAACAATACAAACCACCGATTGTCATTACTTCATTAGGAAAGCCAGAAGCAATTGTTAGTATTGTTCATGAATATGGTGGGCTTGTTTTCGCTGATGTAGCCACACTTGCTCATGCCAAAAAAGCAGCTGAAACAGGTGTTGATGGATTAGTACTAGTGTGTAATGGTGCTGGAGGACATGGAGGGACGATCAATCCAATTGCATTTATAGGTGCAGTTAAAAAGTTCTGGAATGGAATTACTCTTCTTTCAGGCTGTATCACTAACGGTCAAGACATACTAGCAGCCAAAGCATTAGGAGCAGATTTTGCTTATATGGGTACTAGATTTATTGCAACGGAAGAAAGTAACGCTAAAGAAGAATATCAAAAGATGGTGACTGATTCAACAGTCGAAGATATTATTTATACAGATGCTTTTAGCGGAGTAAATGCAAATTATCTTGTTCCTAGTATTAAAAAGGCAGGCCTTGATCCAAAACGACTTAAGAGTAAAGAGACTGTTGATGTATCTCATTCCGATGCTAAAGCATGGAAAGACATTTGGTCTGCTGGTCAGGGGGTAGGTATGATTGAGGAAATTCTACCAATCGCTCAAATAGTCAATGAACTCGAGGAGGAGTATGAAAAAGCATTATCTACACTAATTTCAACTAAAAAAATTCAGTGTTAAATATCGTTACATTAAATCGGTGGGATATGGAAAAAGAGAGGAATGTAATCTGTATTTTTAGAAAGTAAATGAATTCAAGTTAGTTATGATCTGCCAAGTATGTCCTGGTGGAAAAGAAAAAGTAGTTTGGTCTAACAAAAACACATTTACAATTTTAAAAATATTAACAATATGAAAAATATCCCGAATATTGAGTTCTTTTAAAAGAGTCCAATATTCGGTTTTTTTCTGTATTCTTTCGCTCAAGCGTTGTTCATCTATGTCTTTCTATTAGGATAGGGGATTTCTTTAGGGATCAATGGCACTTCCTTGGAACAACTGATTTTTATTCCGTACTTTAACAAATACTTCTACAATTAAATCTCTTTCTTTTGATATTAAATTATTTTTATACTCAATTAATTCAATATCTTCCAATTAAGTTCTACATCCAACACCAATTACTTCAATAGAGTGCCATAACCTATTTGCAATTGTGTAATTTTTGGGGAGTTTTGCGAAATGATTGATTTTTAGCTAGGTTTACTCGGAATTATTGGTATCATTCTTGCATGTTTAATATGTGTATTCCTTAAGAAAACTTGTTATTACCTTATTTCGCCTCCCTTTACCCTGTTGTTATTGGTCAGGAAATTGATGTTTGTATTAAACGTGTATATCAAAAAGTTATTACAAGCAATGTAGTCTTATTCAGATGAAAAAAGATCTAAAAAATTACGAATGAGGTGGTAAATGAATGAAAGGTTTGCATATACCAGTTGTTCAACTTCCTGAAAAGATAGAAGATTTAAGAAAAGAAATAAGACAGTTTATAAGTTATGAAATAGATAGTGGAGCAATCGAGCCCAGATGTGATAGCTGGCTGAGTGGGTTTTCGTCAGAGTTTTCAAAGAAAATAGGAGAACGAGGCTGGATTGGAATGACTTGGCCAACTAAATATGGTGGAAAGGAACGATCATCCATTGAAAGATTTATTGTTACAGAGGAATTACTAGCAGCAGGGGCACCGGTTTCTGGTCACTGGATTGCAGATAGACAGTCTGGACCGCTCTTTCTTAAATGTGGAACAGAAGAGCAAAAGCTGTTTTTTTTACCTAGAATTGCAAAAGGAGAATGTTACTTTTCAATAGGGTTGAGTGAACCTAATGCTGGTTCAGATTTAGCTGGAATACAATCAAGAGCAGTCAGAGTCGACAAAGGATGGTTATTAAATGGTAGTAAGATTTGGACAAGTGGGGCACATGTTTCTCATTACATGATCACCCTTTGTCGCACCTCTCCTCAAACTCAGGAAAATCGTCATGCAGGAATGAGTCAATTAGTTGTAGATTTGTCAGCCCCGGGAGTTACCATACGACCCATTCATTTAATGACAGGTGAACATCATTTTAATGAAGTGTTTTTTGAAAATGTCTTTATACCAGATGAAATGGTTGTAGGTGAAATTGGAAATGGATGGGCACAAGGGATGGCTGAATTAGCATATGAAAGAAGTGGTCCTGAACGGATTCTAAGTACTTATCCTCTTCTAAACGAACTAACGAATGAATTAATAGAAAAAGGGGATAAGAAAGGTTTAAATGAGGTTAGTAGAGTGATCTCTAGACTGTGGACATTACGAAATATGTCACTTGGAATTGCCAAAATGTTAGAAGAAGGAGTTCCTTCAAATATCATTGCGTCTTTAGTAAAAGATATGGGAACAAAATTAGAACAGGAAATTGCAGAAATCACCAGATTGGTTGTAACAGTAATGCCTTCCATAGATTCTGTATACCGATTAGAAAAGTTAATGGCTCAATCCATACTACAATCACCAGGTTTTACTTTACGTGGTGGTACAACAGAAATACTCCGAGGAATTGTTGCTAAGGGGGTAATCAATAATGAGTGATATACAAGAAATGATTATCGAATCAACAACAAAAATTATGGAAAAATATTCAACAAAAGATGTAATTAACAAGGCTGAAAATGGCATTTGGGCAGGTGGGTTATGGAGGAAATTGGTGGATTTAGGAGTAATAACAGTTGCAATTCCTGAAGGCTTAGGGGGAAATGGTGGGGATTTTTTTGATGCATTAAGCATCCTGCATTTAGCAGGAAAATACTCAGCACCTATTCCTCTTGCTGAAACATATATCGCTAATTGGTTATTATCCGGGATAGGAGAACCTGTAACAGACGAAATATTAACGGTTTTTTACACAAAAGATATGCAACCTCTTCAATTTAAAAAAAGTGGGAATGGTTGGATTGTATCCGGAAAAGCAAAAAATGTTCCTTGGGCTCGTTTTGCTCAAAAATTGTTAGTCTTTGGGGAAACTACTGCAGGCCCAACCCTCTCACTCGTAAAATTAGAAAAGGCTGAAATAATACACGGGCAAAATCTTGCTGGAGAAGCAAGGGATGTGGTGATCTTTGAAAACGTCTTTATAGAAGATTGTAAGCAATTTGAAGTAAACCAAGATGAACAGGTGAAAAAAGTGCTTTATAGTGGTGCACTTACACGATGTGCCATGATGGCGGGTGCATTAGAAAACATTCTAAACTTAACTATAAATCATACTTCAGAACGATCCCAATTTGGAAGACCTATCCACCGATTTCAAGCAATTCAGCAACAACTAGCACTGCTTGCTGGAGAAGTTGCAGCTGCTAGCGTTGCTACAAATTGTGCGGTTGAATCATATAATAAAGGCAAATTTTCAAAAGAAATAGCATTTGCAAAAATACGGGTTAACGAAGCGGCAGGTAAGGCAAATCAAATTGCTCATCAAGTACTAGCAGCTATTGGGTTTACTTATGAGCATACTTTACATCACAGTACAAGACGGCTTTGGTCATGGCGGGACGAATTTGGTACAGAATCAGACTGGGAACAAATCGTAACTGAAGAACTAATAAAATTACAGAAAAATCAACTTTGGTCTATGATTACTTGTGTAGAAGATAATAGAAAAAAGGTGGGGAAATAAATGAAAGACTTAATCTTTACAGTTGAAAACAATGTAGCAAAAATTACTTTAAATCGTCCGAGTAGTTTAAATGCTTTCAGTGCAGAAATGATTGAGCTATGGATTGATGCATTGGAAACAGTTCGTGATTCTGAAGATATTCGAGTAGTTGTACTATCTGGAAATGGCCGAGGATTTTGTTCTGGTGGGGACATTAAATCGATGGCAGAAGGGCAAGGGTTTTTAAATAATGATGGAACAGAAGATTTAACATCAACTGCACTAGTACGAAAGAATTCGCTGTGGAAAAAAGTTCAAAGAGTTCCTCTTTTATTACAAGAAATTGATAAACCGGTTATCGCTGCTCTACATGGATTTGCATTTGGTGCAGGATTTGATATGACTTTGGCTTGTGATATTCGAATTGCAGCAGAAAGTACGAAAATTTCAGAAAGCTATGTAAAATCAGGAATCGTTCCTGGGGATGGTGCAGCTTGGTTTTTACCAAGAATAATTGGAACTGATAAAGCATTAGAGTTACTATGGACTGGCACCGTATTAACTGCACTAGAAGCAAAAGACATGGGATTAGTTACTCATGTTGTAGAGGATGAAAAGTTAGCAGAATTTGTTGATTGTTATGTTGAAAAATTAGTTCAAGGCCCACAAGCAACAATGCGTTTTACAAAAAGAGCTGTTTATCAAGGGCTGGATATGAATCTACGGACCTCTCTCGATATGATTTCGTCAGCAATGGGAATCGTTACAGAACTTGAAGATTATCATGAAGGTGTTAATGCAGCAGTTGCAAAAAGAAAACCAAACTTCAAATAATTTTATAACGTTTATGAAATCTTAATCTCTTAAAAATTAGCAAAAAGACTGAAAGCTATGTTTTAGCATTTTCAGTCCTTTTTGCTATTAATTAGAATTAGATTTCTTGAATTTTTTGTAAAATTGCGACCTGCTTATCCCCAAAAGTTTTGCTGCTGCTGTACGATTGCCTCCTGTTTGTTTAAGTGCCAAATCAATAGCATCTTTCTCTGCCTTATCTATATTGTTTTTATAAAAATCGGAGATTAAAACTTCTTGAGATACTTCCTGTGTGGTGGACTCAAGATGTGGTGGAGAATCTAAATTTCTAATACCTTTTGTTTTTTGTATATATTCAGGAAGATGCTCTATATCTATAATATCAGTCCTTATGCAATTCATCGCTCTTTCAATAGCATTTTCTAGTTCTCTGACATTTCCAGGCCAGGTGTGTAACGATAGTAACTTCATAGCTCCCTCAGTAATATTAACTTCTCCTAACCCCATGAGATGACTGAATTTTTTTGTAATAGATTTAGTAAGAATAGGGATATCCTCACTTCGATCTTTAAGAGGGGGTATATTAATGACAATAACATTTAGCCGATAATACAGATCTTCCCTAAATTCATTATTAGCAACCATTTGCTTTAAGTCTTTATTAGTTGCAGCAATGATTCGAACATTCACTCTTATAGTATCATTTCCTCCGACACGTTCAAATTCTCTTTCTTGAAGTACGCGGAGTAATTTCACTTGCATTGAAATAGGCATATCTCCAATCTCATCTAAAAATAATGTACCATTATTGGCTAATTCAAATTTCCCAGGTTTTCCACCTCTTTTTGCGCCTGTAAATGCCCCATCGGCATAACCAAAAAATTCAGATTCCCATAACTCCTCAGGTATAGCAGCACAGTTTATCTTAATAAATTTACCGGTTCGATTAGATGCATTATGGATACCTCGTGCAAACAGCTCCTTGCCAGTTCCACTATCGCCCAAAAGAAGAACATTAGAAAATCCTGTTGCGGATTGTCGTGCGAAATGCTTTATCCTTCCCATTTCTTCATTTTGTGTTAGAATATCATCTAAATCAAAGGGCTTACCACCAATGAGAGATAGCTCACCCCGGTAAAATGAGACTTCTTTTTCTAAATCATTTAAAATCTTCACCACGTTTTTCCACTTGTTTAGGTCTTTGTAAATAATTTTAGCTATAGCCCCTACAAGCTGTTTTTCCTTATAAATTGGTGTTTTCTGAATAAAACAACGATGTTTACCAATTATCATGGCTTCAAGTTTTTCACTTTGAAAACCCTGGGCTAGAGCTTCTTCTAATTTTATTTCTGGGATAATTCGAGTAACTGGATGGCCTACAAGGTCATTTTTTGTTTTTCTCACAAATTCACAAGCTGCATCGTTGAACATTTCAATTATTCCGCTTTGATTAATGACTATATAGCCGTCATAAGTAGTATCCAGAACCGTTTGCAATGTGCGTTCTAACTTTTTGGTAATTTCGAGTTCGTTTGCTATTTGTTCATAATCGGTTAAATCTTGTATTAGGATAATCCCCCCCCAATCATTACTTTCATTAGAAAGGGATTTGTATGTAATAAGGAGCCTTTTGTCTTTAATTGAAATTCGGTGAAGCTGAATATCTATTACAGTGAGATCTCCGCTTGAAATATTAGTTAATTGTGGTAATACCTCGGTATAATGAAATCCGATACTCTGTTCTTTAGATAGATTGCACAATGATTCTGCTGCGTGATTTGTAATGAGAATCGTCCCATTATGATCTAAAGCCATGATGCCAGTTTGCATATGCTGAAAAAGAGATTCCAAAGAGTTTCCAAGAGATTCATATTTAGATTGATAAGCTTGTATAATGTTTTTCGTATCTAGAACTCCGGCAACTTGATTATCATCCGAGAGAACAACAGCCTGTCCAACCTTTTTTTGTTTTAAAAATAGGCGTACTTTGGTTAAATTATCATTTTCATTCACTGTAACTGCATCTTTAATAATAAAAGGAAGCATGTTTTCATCAATGGAAGCGTTTTCTGAAAATGCCTTGAAAATAGAGGAAGGTGTCATGATCCCAATGAAAGAATTTTTTTTGTCCATAACAGGCAATATCATTATTTTATCTTTTCGAAATATTTCCACTGCATCACGTATTGTATTATCTATGTACAATTTAGGAACATTTTTATTCATATAATTCTTAACTGTTTGAATAAAAGAATTTTTAACGAGCATGCTATCACTCACTCCCTAATAACTTAATTCTCAATAAGGCGATAAAACTCTCAATTGTCGGAATATTGTAATTATAACACAAGTTTCTTCAAGGAATCTTGAAGAAACTTAATTTAGTCAATTGGGAGTATTTCGGTATGTTAGTGTTTTTTGTCATGGAGGTAGAGCCTTATCATTAAAAAGAAGATGTTATGCTTTATAGATTTGAGCGACCTTTTTAGAGAACAAATTTTAAGTGGGAATATAAGTTAGTAATGATTGAAATTTTGAAAGAGAAACATATTTATCAATAAAATCAAGATTTCTACTAATCGAAGAAGAGGCACAACAATACCTCACGTTTAAGTTTTTTTAAACACTTTACATATTTAATTTCTAGAAGACCCGTAGGATAAGGGAAAGTTTAGTAAAACAATTGAATTTTGCATTTTATGATAAATCGTTTTTCAAAAAGCATTTTTAATTTAACAATAGTTGTCTCAAAATAGAAACACTGTGCATTTTATTAAACAAATGTTGACATTGGCGTACAGTGGACACACAACTTAAATCTACATATGGTCAATAAACCCTGGAATTATAGTTGGCATGAAAATTGCAATAAATATTGAAACATATTTTAAAAAAGGTGCCTACAAAGTTTTGGTTAGGGAAGCGAAACGACAATCCAATTTTACGAACTATGGTGGTACTCAGGCAATCAATAAATTTATTGTCAAGGGGGAAACAATTTGTCAAGAAAAGTTCTATGGGAAACTCAAGGACGTGTGGCAATCATTCAACTTTCAAATTCTCCTTACAACTGTGTAGACGATCAATTTTTACAAGATTTTGATCGAACCCTGGATGAAATCGAGCTGTCTAAGGACATTCGAGGATTGGTGATTTTAAGTTCAAATAATAAATTTTTTGCAATTGGAAAGAATGGAGGGAGGAAATCTGATGAAGACCATGAGGAAGACCTGCTTTATAAGATTTTGAAAAGATTAACGCTGTATTCATTGCCAACAATCAGTATTATTTCTGGTACTGCAATTGGAACCGGATTGGAAATTGCGTTAGCATGTGATTTGCGAATTTCCAGTGAATTTTCAAAATTTGGTTTTTATAGCCATATTAGTCCCTCATCTATTGGGAAGGAATGCTTAATCGAATTGACGAGCCCTTCTAAAGCAAAAGAACTAATATGGCTTGGACAATTAATCGGGGCACAAGAAGCAGTTGATATTGGTATTATAAATCGCATATTCCCTGATTCACGTTTAATAAACGAGGGGGTAGAAATGGCCAATTCAATTATTCAACAAAAAAATTATTAAATTCACAATATATTCTGCATTAAATTGGTTGATTAATATATTTAAAAATAAATGTAGTATTTGGTGAAACAGTGTTAATTAGATTTCAAAGTGAAGAAAAAGAGGTGAAAAGTCATGCCATTAGAAAATATTACGAATATCTTTGAGAATAGCCCCTATAACAAACATTTAGGAATCAAATTTGAAAAATTTGAAGAAGATTCCATAGTTTGTTCCATTAAGATCACAACTTATCATTTAAATGTAAATAAAGCTGTTCATGGTGGAGTGTTCTTTAGCATCCTCGATTCAGTAATGGGTGCAACGATACGAACAGTGGTTAACCAGCCTATTGTGACAGTGAATATGAGTATCAATTATTTTGCTCCTCTTATGAATGGAGAAGAAATGATGGCAACAGCTAAAATCTTACAACAAGGAAATAGTATTGTAACCGCTGAAGGTTTGGTGAATGACTCTAAGGGGAGTTTAGTAGCAAAGTCAATTGGTACCTTTAAAATAATGCAAATGAATAGGTAAGGATATTGACATAGCCGCAATTCAATAAGTATGGATGTTAGAAATGAAATTGGAGTTTTTTGCATGCTTTAGTCAAATCTGAAGTCATGGCTTTAAAATCCAGCAATTAAAGCTTTAAAAAAGTTGGCAACTTAATGGTGAAAAACCTTCATTAAATTTCTTTAGAAGGGAGTAAATATGAAAATGATCAGGAAGGTCATGGCAAAACAATTACTTATTGGAGAAGCTTTAAAATCTGCTGCACATAATGTTCCGGACAAGGAGGCATTTGTATTTGAAGATCAACGATTAACCTATCAAGAACTCCTTAAACGTACCCTTCATTTATCAGAATGGCTGCAAGGAAGAGGAATCGGTAAAGATGAAAAAGTAGGTTGCTTATTCAAAAACGGATTGCCCTTTGTTGAATTATACTTTGGAGTTAGTTTGGCAGGCGGAGTATTTGTTCCAGTTAACTTCCGTTTGGTCTCGAATGAAGTAGATTATATTCTAAATCACTCAGATGTAAAAATATTATTTATAGAAGAAGAATTTATTGAGACCATCCGCGATGTAGTAGAAAAACTCACACAAATCCAGACGATCGTTATAGTAGGATCCCCGGATAAGGATTTAGGGAAGGATGTAATTTCATATCATTCTATATACGATACACCTACTATTAATCAATCTAGAGAACAACTGAGTGACGATGATGCTCACGCAATCATTTACACCTCTGGAACAACTGGAAGACCAAAGGGAGCAGTATTAACTCATAAGAATCTTTATATGAATGGAATGAATAAGCTCTATCATTCGCAAACCAAAAAGGGAAGCAAGCAATTGCTGATTCCTCCACTTTTTCACGTAGCGGCTTTATCACTTTTAGTACAGAACTGCTTGTTGGAAGGGACAATGTTCATTCACAGAGAATTCCAACCTGTAAAAGTTCTCAAAACCCTTCATTTAGAAAAAATCAACTCGATGTTCTTAGTCCCATCTATGTGGAACTTTCTTTTCCAAGTACCTAACCTATTAGAATATAACCTAAGTTCAATGACCAGTTGCTCGACAGGAGGGGCTATTTGTCCGGTAGAAATTAAGAAAAAAATAATGACTGTTTTTAAGAATGCAAAAATACATGAAGCATTTGGACAAACAGAAATGAGTCCGTCTACGACCTATTTATCTGGTGAAGATTCACTAAGATATAATAAAACAGCTTCTGTTGGAAAACCGTCTATAAATGTTCGTGTTCGGATTGTCGATGATGAAATGAAGGACGTACCTCTTGGTGAAGTAGGAGAAATTGTATACCAGGGTCCAACAATGATGAAGGAATACTATAAAAATATAGAAGCTACGAAGGAAGCCTTTAAAGGTGGCTGGTTCCACAGTGGCGACTTAGTCCGGATGGATGAAGATGGATATATTTATGTGGTAGATCGAAAGAAAGATATGATTATTAGCGGTGGTGAAAATATTTATCCAAAAGAACTAGAAGAGGTTCTCTATAGCCATCCTGACATTTTGGAAGCAGCAGTAATTGGAGTTCCAGATGTAGAATGGGGTGAAAGTGTAAAAGTATGCATTGTATTGAAGCCTGGAAAACAATTAACGAAAGATCAAGTTATTAAATTTTGTCAAAGTAGGATAGCATCTTATAAAAAACCGCGTTTCGTACAATTTATGGACTCGCTTCCAAGGAATGCATCCGGTAAAGTCTTAAAAACAGTTTTACGCTCATATGGTCACGAAACAAACTTCATTAACTAAATGAGTCCGTTTTGAGAGATTTAAACAATAAAAGCAACTGGGGTGTATGATTTCCAGATGAAATTAGTGTAATAGTTAGAAGTTTTTACCTTTTGCAAACGAGTAAAATTTCGTAAACTAACAAATTAATTTTAATAAAAGGAGTAGAGAATGTGGGAGCACTTAGTGGAATTAAGGTATTAGATTTATCAAGATTACTTCCTGGACCTTACTGCTCACTTATGATGGCAGACTACGGAGCAGAAGTAATAAAAATTGAAGAGCCAGAGCGAGGTGACTATATACGTTGGAGAAAACCAGCTATTGAAGAAATAGGTGCTAGACATTTAACAATAAATCGAAATAAAAAAAGTGTTGAATTGAACCTTAAGACAGAAGAAGGGAAAGAAATTTTTAAAAAAATGGCGGAAAGTGCTGACGTCATTTTGGAAAGCTTTCGTCCTGGGGTAATGAGTCGTCTAGGGATAGGTTTTGATGAAATCTCAAAGATTAATAGAGGAATCGTTTATTGTTCATTAACTGGATATGGGCAAACTGGACCTTATCGCGATTTACCAGGACATGATATTAATTATATCGGCTACAGTGGAATATTAGGCTTAATTGGCGAAAAAAATGGAAAACCAGTCATTCCTGGTGTACAAATTGCAGATATAGGTGGAGGTGCATTGATGGCTCTATCTGGGATATGTATGGCACTATTAAACAAAGAAAGAACTGGAAAAGGGCAATATATTGATGTTTCAATGATGGATGGTGCCGTTACCTGGTTATATGCTGCAGCATCAGATTACTTTGCTTCAGGAAAAGTTCCAGAAAGAGGGGGAAATCGATTAGATGGTCAATATGCATTTTATCAAGTATATGAAACAAAAGATAATAAATATCTTTCTGTTGGAGCATCCGAAGAGAAATTCTGGAAGAAAATTTGTGAATTAATAGGGAAACCTGAATGGATTGAACTTCATGGAGGTAATGATGATGTTCAAGAACAATTAAAGCTAGAAATGTCAGAGGTATTCAAGAAAAAAAATCAGCAAGAATGGTTAGACTTATTAGCTTTAGAAGAGACATGCGTAGGACCTGTCAATGATATAGAGCAAATCTTTTCGGATCCTCAAATTATCGAAAGAGAATTATTTACCGAAATGAAACATCCAGTTGCCGGTAACATCAAGCAAATTGGATTTCCAATCAAATTTTCGGAGACACCAGGAAAAATACATGCTCACGCACCGATACTCGGAGAGCACACAGAGGAGATTCTTCAGCAATTAGATTATTCAAGTGATACCATTGAAAATCTCAGAATTAGCGGGGTAATTGGTAAGAAGGTATCAGGATCCGTCGTTAAATGATTGGCAGGGATAATTTATGGGTTATCACAATTTGATAAAGGAGAACATTTATATGGGCACTCTTTTTAACTAAAGTTTGATATGGTTTTTCCGATGAAATTCAGGAGCTTCTCAGATAACCATCCGCACTAGAAGTATATGGGTTAATGGCCCATCACAAAGCGCATAATAAGGTGGAAAAACGCTTCCATTTTTAGTGAAGTCTTTTTAAAAGATTGTTGTTTTTTGAGATTTGGTGCTTGGCTAATCTAATATAAATGTTATTAAAGTGAGGGAGAGGAATCTATTTTAAATATCTTTGAAAGGTATATAAATTAAACGTTAATCGAAGCACGCAAATAAAAAGGCATGCCTTTTTGTTTGCATTCCAGATTGTGGAAGAGTGAATTAAAAGACATTATAAGTATTTATGTAGAATGTTAATTATTACAATTAAATAATACAGCAGTTAGTTGAAAAAATGATTAAATTTTGGGTTGACTATTCGTTAAATAAAATTGAAAAAATTATAAAAATCAAGTAATTTAAAACACCTTGATTTGGATTATTAAGGAATATTCGTCATTTAAAAAGCTGTCGGTTGGTTAAGGGGAGTCGATGACCTCCTCAACTCGCCCAGGAGTGGTAAGACTGATATGTATGTCTTAACGGTTGACAACGATAAAATCTTTGTTTGTATCTTTTAAGGCAACAATGTAATTTAAAGCTTTATCCTCATTGTCTCCACACAACTTGAATCATAAAAAGACGTAATACTACAATTAAGTAGTATTATCGGCATTATAAAGGGAAATTAGTGTTTGTTTCTAGAGTAGAGTCGACATTTTAGTCATCGATGAATTAGGGACTTTTATTGCTTTGTTATACTTGTGATCAGGAGTTTTGTGGAAATAGGCGAGATAGACTAATTTATAAGTGGTCCCCGATTAATAAACTTGATGATATATTGTTCTATCCCGAATATCTAAATACCCACTTGGGAAATTGCCATAAACAACTGAACATTTTATTATCGGAGTTTTATTGGGTTACTTTTCCTTAATAGTGTGTCTTCCACAATCGGGCGCTTTAATGGCATAAGGATTACTGAAATGATCAAACTTTTTTATAAAAGAATGATTCAATTGAATATTGTAAGGGCGTGTTTGATCAATCTTATTTTCAAAACACGCTCTTTCTTTTTGTTCGTTTATCAAGTTTATAACTAGCAATTTGATCAAACTTTATGTCAAAGCAACATAAAGCTCTTTTACTCTTGGGCATATGTCCAATTCCCTTGAGTTCCTATTATCGAGACAGGTTAAGTTACTAAACACTAAATTGTCTATTGTAATGTATTGCTGTCTCCCAATTGATACAGTTGTATCATGTTATTCGTTTGTATTTATGTACAAACATCAAGAGAAGTACATTATTTCGTGATTTTATAGTGAAATATAAATTGGAACGATTCTTGCGTTGTAAATAGTCAGAGAAGTACTTCCCAAAAAAAATACCCGAAAAAAGAATTCAATATTTAGTTTAATGGTAGCTTTATAATGCTGCGATTAAACTATTTACTTCAATGGGTCGTCTAGCCTTTTTCTTTTAAAATAGGATTTTAATTGTATCAGAATAAAAACACTGTCCGATTTATCGAACAACTTTAGCCAAAAGGTACAAGCTGTATAACTATCTAGTTTTGGGTTTTGGGTGGATAACACCTTAACTAGTTGATGGACTCTCTGGTACGGATACAGTGAGGTTAATCCACATCAAACGGATTTATTGACATATTTTATTAAAGGTTTAAATAATTTGGCATAAAAATTGCATACATATAATTGAAAACCTTATGAAAGGTATAGTAAATGAAAGTGAGGTTAATTAGGAAAGCAATAGCGGGGTATTTGGTAAAAAGGCATCAAAATATGACGTGAATATTTTGAATTTTATAATAACAAAGGTGGTAAATGGAGGCGAACAAATTATGGCGTTTGTTGAATGGAACCGAGTTGGAAAAGAAGGAGTTATAGCAGAAATTGTATTAAATCGTCCAGAAGCCAGAAATGCATTTACGACAAAGATGGCTGAAGAGATTCTTGAGATTTGTCAAACAATAGACAAAAGTAATATTAGGGCTGTTTTGATGACATCCTCTAACGATACATCATTTTGTTCCGGAGCAGATTTAAAAGAGCGAAATAATATGACTGAAACAGAATGGAAGGAACAGCATGAACTATTTCAGAAAATGTTTAATAGCATTCAAGATATGAGGCAGCCGGTTATTGCAGTAGTAGATGGGTACGCATTAGCTGGAGGTTTTGAAATTGTTTTAAATTGCGACATGATTGTAGCAGCAGAAACCGCAATATTCGGGTTGCCCGAAGTAACAAGAGGAATTATGCCTGGCGGTGGAGGTACAAGATTATTGGCTAAACGAATTGGTGTTCATCGTGCAAAAGAATGGGTTTGTACAGGAAGTATGGTTTCCGGTGAAGAAGCTGATCGAGCAGGACTTTTAAATATCCTTGCGAAATCAAATGAATTACGAGAAAAAGCGCTAGAATTGGCTGGAAAAATTGCTGTTAATGCTCCTTTAGCTGTTCAAAATTGTAAAGCATCTATAGATGAATTATTTGGAATGCCAAATAAAGAAGCTAGGAAAATAGAAATAAGTTATTACAATCGATGTATCAAAACCGAGGATCGTTTAGAAGGAGTCCGCGCTTTTGTCGAAAAGCGTTTACCACAGTTTTCTGGTAAATAAATTAGCATATTCATTTAAAAGAAAAGGGTGTGAATAAAAAGGTGACGTATAAAAATTTGCAAATTACAACGCATAACGGAGTTTGTACTGTTAAATTAAATCGTCCAGAAGTCAGAAATGCTCTCGGTTTAGAAATGAGGGAAGAGCTAAGAGATTTTTTCACCCAAATGAAAGATAATAATGAAGTAAAAGTCATTGTTTTAACAGGTGAGGGGAAAGCTTTTTCAGCTGGTGGTGATTTAAGTGCTTTAAAAGAAATTGATGCTTTTACAGGAAGAAAACGGTTACAGTCTGGTCATGAAATGATTCATTCAATCTTAAATTTAGAAAAGCCTGTAATAGCGGCAATAAACGGTACGGCTGCCGGGGCTGGTGTTAGCCTTGCGTTAGCTTGCGATATGATTGTAGCTAGTCGTTCATCCGCTTTGATACAGAGCTTTGTAAAGGTAGGGTTAATCCCGGATCTCGGTTCTATTCACTTTTTACCAAGATTAATAGGCCGTCACCGTGCACTAGAGTTAATGTTTTTAGGGGAAAAAATTACTGCAGAACAGGCACAAAATATTGGAATCATTAATCGTGTTGTTGAAGATGATTTTCTAATGGGAGAAGTAAACTCTATAGCATTAAAGCTTGCTGAAGGACCTGATATGGCATTAGGTTTAATGAAAAAGTTAGTAAACAAAAGTGTTCTGACAGACATTAACGATACTCTTGAATTAGAGGGGTTTGCTCAAGGGATGTGTTTTGAATCAGATCATTTTAAAGAAGGTGTCAAGGCTTTCTTTGAAAAACGCAAACCTCAATTTCAAAAAACAAAAGCGCAAGCGCCTAGCTAAGGCTAGGGATTGCAGTCAAAAACCGCGACTTCCGGTCGCAACGGCTGCACATGCACGTCCTACCCTTCGGAGCTGGATGTCGTGCACTCTAAAGTACAAGCATTTTATAATTTCCTAATCGAAAATAAATAAACTATTTAATAGGAGGAATTCTTTATGACAGCATCAACTGTAAAAGTAAATACTCAATTCCATGATGAATTAAGACAAAGCGTTCGCAATGTTTGCAGCAAATACCCTGACTCTTATTGGAGAGAATTAGACGCAAAATTAGCATATCCAGATGAATTTGTTAATGAGATTACTAGAAACGGATTTTTAGCGGCTCTTATTCCAGAAGAGTATGGTGGATCTGGTCTTGGAATAACAGAAGCTTCTATTATTTTAGAAGAAATTAATCGTTCAGGTGGAAATGCAGGAGCTTGTCACGCTCAAATGTACACAATGGGTACACTGCTTCGACACGGCAATATTGAACAAAAGGAGAAATATTTACCGAAAATTGCTGATGGCTCATTAAGATTGCAAGCATTTGGTGTAACTGAACCAAATACTGGTACAGATACGACGAAATTAACCACTTTCGCCGAGCGTAGAGGAGATAAGTATATTGTAAATGGACAAAAGGTATTTATTTCACGGACAGAACATTCAGACTTAATGATCTTACTTGTCCGGACGACTCCACTTGAGCAAGTGAAGAAAAAGACAGAAGGGCTTTCTGTTTTGCTTGTCGATCTTAGGGAAGCAATTGGTAATGGCCTATCCATTAAACCTATCCGTACGATGATGAACCATGCAACTACTGAGTTATTTATTGAGGATTTAGAAGTACCGGTTGAAAATCTTATCGGAGAAGAAGGGCAAGGTTTTAAGTATATTCTAGATGGTATGAATGCAGAACGTATTCTGATTGCTGCAGAATGTATTGGAGATGGTCGGTGGTTCATAGAGCGAGCTACAAATTATGCAAAAGAAAGAGTTGTTTTCAATCGACCTATCGGACAAAATCAAGGGATTCAATTTCCGATTGCTCGTGCACATGTAAATATAGAAGCAGCAGATCTTATGCGTTTTAAGGCAGCTCAATTATTTGACTCTGGTCAAAAATGTGGGGCGGAGGCTAATATGGCTAAGCTTCTTGCTGCAGATGCTTCATGGGAAGCAGCAAATTCTGCCCTACAAACACATGGCGGTTTTGGATTTGCAGAAGAGTATGATGTAGAACGAAAATTCAAAGAAACGAGATTATATCAAGTTGCACCTATTTCTACAAATCTAATTCTTTCTTTTGTAGCTGAACATGTTCTAGGATTACCGAGATCGTATTAATTCAGGGGGATGGTCCAGTGTTTATTCCTAAGGAAATTGAAATTATTGAAGTAGGGCCTCGTGATGGTTTACAAAATGAGCCCGAAGCGATATCGACAGAACAGAAGAAAGAATTAATTACCCAGCTAGCAAAAGCAGGATTTTCACGTATGGAAACCACATCTTTTGTTCATCCGAAGTGGGTACCGCAAATGGCTGATTCTGAGGAAATTGCACGTTTCTGTAATGAACTTGGAATTAATTATATTGCGTTAACACCCAACTACAAGGCCTTGGAACGCGCAATTGAAGCAAAATCCCCTCAAATTGCAGTATTTGTAGGGGCAAGTTCTGAATTCAATAAAAAGAATATTAATAAAACAACTTCAGAATCATTAGATGAGTGTAAGCCAATGTTCGCCAGAGCAAAAAAAGAAGGAATGTTTATTCGCGCTTATATTTCAATGGCTTTCACTTGTCCTTTTCAAGGGCCTGTAATATTTGATGAAGTGAAAAATGTTTGTGAGCGCTTTATTGAGTTTGGAGCAGATGAAATAGATGTAGGAGATACAAACGGGCAGGCTGATCCCAAAATGGTGTATGAGCGATTTTCTAGATTACGGGACCAATATCCGGATACTACCTTTGTAGGACATTTTCATAATACAAAAAAAATGGCGTTAGCAAATGTAATCGCCTCTATGCAGGCAGGTATATCGAAGTTTGATAGCTCTGTTGGAGGTCTTGGGGGTTGTCCGTATACTCCCGGGGCAACGGGCAATGTTTCAACAGAGGAATTATTAAACATGGTCTCACGTATGGGGTGTCAAACAGGAATTGATTATAACGAACTAATAAAAGTAGGACCTTTAGCCAAAAGTCTTTCAACAAGGTAATAAATAACATATAAGATAGGAGAGGTTAAGATGAGAAATGCAGTCATTATTGATTCTGTTCGTACCGCAGTCGGTCGAATGGGTGGAACATTAAAAGATGTAGAGGTTGATTATTTAGCTGCAAAAGTACTGGACGAAATTTTGATCCGTACGGGTATCGATAAAAGGGACATTGATGAAGTGATTATCGGTCAGGCAAAACAAAGTACAGATTCACCTAATTTGGCTCGCTTAGCACTTTTACGCGCTGAATTCCCAATTGAAATTACAGGGTATACTGTCCATCGTCAATGTGGATCCGGTATACAAGCTATGAATAGCGGGGCTCAGCAAATAATGTGTGGATTATCAGATGTAATAATTGCGGGTGGAGCAGAAAGTATGAGTACAGCACCGTTCTATCTCCGAAATGCACGTTTTGGATATAGAGCAGGAAATGGTGAAATTTTGGACCCTAATACTGAAAGTCAGCCACGGGCACAGCCTATTGAAACATACGGACATTTAACAATGGGTATGACAGCAGAAAACTTAGCAGAAAAATACTCCATTTCTCGTACAGAACAAGATGAATTTGCTCTTAGAAGTCAAGAAAATGCCCAAAGAGCTATATCGACAGGATTGTTTACCGATCAAATTGTTCCCTTTGAAGTAAAGACAAAAAAAGGAATGGTCCCATTTAAAGTTGACGAACATCCAAGAGAAACAAACATGGAAAAATTATCTCAGTTAAAGCCGGTTTTTAAAGAAAACGGTACGGTTACTGCAGGTAATACAAGCGGACGTAATGATGGGGCAGGAGTTGTATTGATGATGTCTGACGAAGCGGCAGAACGCTTTGGTAAAAAACCGAAAGCGAAAATTATTGCTCAAGCGGCAGCAGGTGTATCACCAGAGATTATGGGAATTGGCCCTGCTCCTGCAACACGAAAAGCATTGAAACAAGTAGGATTAACAATCGATGATATCGGACTTATTGAGTTAAACGAGGCGTTTGCAGCACAGTCTCTTGCTGTTATTAAAGAACTAGGACTTAATATTGACCGTGTTAACGTTAATGGTGGTGCAATTGCTTTAGGTCATCCAATCGGTGGAACTGGTGGCGTTTTAATGACAAAATTGCTTCATGAAATGGAAAGACGTGGAGAAAAGTATGGATTAGTCACATTTTGCATTGGCGGTGGCTTAGGAATAACTACTGTAGTCGAGAATATGCAAGTTTGAAATATTTAATGGCGTTTTAAAAAAAATCTTAATAATCAAGTGCACGTTTGTTTAAAAGGCAATTCATTGATTTATTACAATAACGGCGGAGGTGAAATAATCATGACAATCAAAAAGTGGGCTACTCTATATAACACGCGACAAACAAGCGCTGAACAGGCGATTTCTACTATCCAGTCTTTTCAAAAGGTCTTTCTTGCACCTTTTTGCAATGAACCGCAAACACTAGTGGAGGAACTGGTTCGTCAAAAGGCACGTTTACAGAATGTTTATCTATATAATGCAGTTATTGGCAGTCCATGTATATATGCTGATCAAACGTGTCACTCACACTTTAAAATTCGTACTTTTTTGGGGTCTTCTCTCTTAAAAAGTGCATATATGAATTACGCATGTGACTATTTACCGGTTAATCTCTCAGAAATACCTCGCTGGGTAGAGCAAGAAAAAATAGACGTAGCCCTTATACAAGTATCATCCCCAAACGATGAAGGCTATTGTAATTTAGGGTTGTCCGTAGATACAGTACAAACCTTAATTAAAAGAGCAGCAACAGTTATTGCACAAGTAAACAATGAACTACCTCTCACATATGGAGAGACACTTGTACATGTATCAGAGATTGATCAATTTGTGCTTTCCGATCGGCCATTACTTTCGATTCCGAATGGAAAACCGTCAAAAGATGATATGAAAATAGGAAGATACGTTGCAGAATTGATACCTGATCATGCTACCATTCAAGTAGGGCTTGGGAAGATTGCGGATAGTGTCTTAATATCTCTTAAATCGAAAAAAGGCCTTGGTATTCATTCAGGATCGATCACAGATCCTGTTACAGAGTTAATCAATCTAGGCGTTATTACGAATGAGCATAAAGAGATTAATCAGTATAAAACAGTATGTACAACTTTAACTGGAACAAAAGAATTATATAAATATTCCCACATGAATAAAGAAATTCAATTATACCCCTCAGATTATACACACAATCCTGCAGTTATATCAAAAATGCGTAATTTTCATTCTATCAATTCGGCATTAGAAGTTGATCTATCAGGTCAAATAAATGCTGAGCAAGTGGGCGATTTCCCAGTAGCAGGAGTTGGCGGACAAATGGATTTTATTCATGGAGCAAGACTTTCAAAAGGTGGCAAGGCTATTATTGCTCTTCCTTCCACAGCCAAAAAAGGGGCTCAATCACGAATAAAAGTTAAAATTCCATATGTTACATCTATTAAATCTGAAATTGATTACGTTGTAACGGAGTATGGAATTGCATCTCTGTTTGGAAAATCACTCAGTGAGAGGGCACAAGCTTTAATAGCAATTGCTCACCCTGATTTCCGTGATGAACTTCATTCAGATTTTGAAAAAAATATGAGATAGGTTTTAAAAAAAATATAAACTTCACTTCTTAATGATACAAGAAGTGGCTAGAATCACCTCAATTACAAAGTATTTTACAGTTTATTAGACAAATTTCAAATTATTAAATACCTAATTACTGGAAGGCTAATGCAGAAAGTAAAAAAATGAAGGGGTGGATAATTATGAAAAAATTAGAAAATAAAGTTGCGATTGTTACAGGTGCTGGACGGGGAATCGGAAGAGAAATATCCTTACTACTTGCTAATGAAGGAGCAAGAGTAGTCGTCAATGATTTAGGAGGCAGTTCTGATGGTAAGGGTAATGATACAAAAGTAGCAGACGAAGTTGTTCAGGAAATTAGAGAGTTAGGTGGAGAAGCAGTAGCTAATTACGAATCAGTTGCAGAATATGATAGCGCAAACAAAATTGTGGAAACGGCAATTACTGACTTTGGTCGTATTGATATTGTGGTAAATAATGCAGGAATTTTAAGGGATCGTATGCTTTTTAAAATGAGTGAAGAAGAATGGGATGCAGTCATCTCGGTTCATTTAAAAGGTTCCTTTAATATGACAAGAGCAGCTGCACCCTATTTCAAGGAACAAAAAAGCGGGCGATTTATTAACTTCACTTCAACATCAGGCTTAATTGGTAATGTTGGTCAAGCTAACTATGCTGCTGCAAAATTAGGGATTGCTGGTCTTAACAAAATAACAGCTTTAGACATGGCTCGCTATAATGTAACCGCTAATGCTGTAGCTCCATTTGCTTGGAGTAGGTTAATTGGCTCCATTCCAACTGATACAGATAAGGAAAAAGCTAGAGTGGATAAACTAAAACAGCTATCACCAGCTCACATTGCACCGTTAGTAGCCTTTTTATGTTCAGATGAAGCTTCTGATGTTTCAGGACAAATATTTGGTGTTAGAGGCAAGGAGATCATGGTCTTTTCTCAACCTCGTCCGGTTCGGTCAGTTTATAATGCAGAAGGATGGACGATTGATAGTCTAAATTCTATTATAGGATCTTTACAATCGAGCTTTACACCACTTGAAGTAAGTGCTGATGTATTCCCGTATGAACCGTTAGTTTGATGATTATTAATCAATTAGGTGCTTAATAAATAGTTTCACCAGCAGGATTTGCAATTTAGGAACGGTATTTATTAGTTGTAGATTGCTTTGTGAATTGTGCTCGTAACCGGGAAATAACCTATTAACAAACATTTAAAGATTATGCTGTATAGTAAAAAAGAAGGCTTTCTCTATACATCAACAGTAAATCTTAAAAAAGAAAGATATCTCAAACTATCAAATATCAGCTCCAGAGTTTGGTCAGCATATGAATGATAATAATCTGAAAGAACATTCATACTAGGGGGGAAGTGATTGTGATAAATATTGATAATATATCTCGACTATCAATCTACGAGATGTTAAAACAAACGGCGTTAGAATATCCTGATCAATTAGCTGTGATAGATGGTCAAATTAGGTTGAATTATACTCAGTTAAAGGAATTCGTAGATACTTTTGCCTCGGTCTTATATAAGAAAGGGTTTCAAAAAGGGGATCGAGTCGGTTTAATGGTACCAAATAGTATTCATTATATAATTTCATATTATGCTACTCTGCGTTTAGGTGGAATAGTGGTGCAAGTTAATCCTTTATATCAAACATCTGAGCTCGAGTATATGCTAGATGACGCAAATCCAAAATGGTTCATTTGCGAACGGCATCAATCTGAAAAGTTCAAATTAATAAAGCGATTTGAAAACGTTAAGGTACTTTTCACTAAGGATGAGAACAACCTTGATCAAATATTATTAAAAGAAAATAATTCTGAACTTCCTCCACTAAATATTGATCCAAAAGAAGATTTGGCTGTATTACAGTATACGGGTGGAACAACGGGCAAATCTAAAGGAGTTATGCTGACACATTTTAATATAATTTGCAATATTCATCAATCTGGGGAAGTTATCTCAACGGTAATGAAAAAAGGTGAAGAGCGAATATTAGGTGTTGCACCTCTAACCCATGCTATGGCCATGACGAATATGAATAATACTGTACGAATTGCAGCTACATATATTATTCTAGATAAATTCGAAGTAAACAAGGTATTGCAGGCTATTAGTATATACAGACCAACTATGATGACAGGCTCACCTACTATGTATATTGCTTTATTGAACCATCCAGATCTAGGAAAGTATGACTTATCTTGCTTTAAAATCTGTGTTTCCGGTTCTGCCCCCCTTCCTGTAGAAGTCTTAAAAGAATTAGAACGAAAATCTGGAGCGCGTATTTTTGAAGGATATGGTTTATCAGAAGCAACAACATCAACTCATCGAACTCCAGTAAAAGGAGAACGGAAGATTGGTAGCGTGGGAGTCCCAATACCTTTAACAGAATCTAAAATAGTAAATGTAGAAACAGGTACTAAAGAGTTGGCGCCTGGCGAGAGTGGTGAGCTTATTATAAAAGGGCCGCAAGTAATGAAGGGTTACTGGAATAAACCTGAAGAAACCGCTCTTACGATTCGTGATGGCTGGCTATATACAGGAGATATAGCAATGCGTGATGAAGATGATTATTACTTTATAGTAGGTAGAAAAAAAGATATGGTCATTGCGGGTGGGTTGAATATTTATCCAGCTGAAGTCGAGGAAGTACTGTATCAAAATCCTGAAGTTGCTGAAGCGTGTACGTTTGGTGTGCCTGATTCGTACCTTGGTGAAAAATTATTAGCAATCGTGGTATTGAAAAAGGATGCAAGTATTACCGGAGAAGATTTAATAAGCTGGTGTGAAGGTCGATTGGCAAGATATAAAATACCACGAGTAATTGAATTTCGTGACGAGCTTCCTAAGACATCAGTGGGGAAAATTTTAAGACGCAAACTTGTAGAAGAGTTCAAAGAGAAGGTAGATTCACTGCCAAAAAAATAAATTTGATCCTTAAAAAATATAAACTCGGAATTTTACTTTATGTTTAAAACTAATAGTTAAATTAAAAGGAGTGTCTTTATATGAATTTTACCTTATCATCCGAATTAATCGAAATGAAAAATACAATCAGAGATTTTGTTGATAATACAGTGGATCCCCTTGCTGATCAGATTGAAAGGGACGATAGAATACCAGATCATATAATGAAAATGAGTAAGGAACTAGGATTATTTGGGCTTAGCATTCCAGAGGAGTATGGTGGTTTAGGAATTGATATGGTAGGAAAATGTGCGATTTACGAAGAAATTGGTCGTACATCAAATGGATATACAACTGTTATTGGTGCTCATACTGGTATTGGTTCAGTTGGGATTGTTGAGATGGGTAATGAAGATCAAAAAATAAAGTATTTACCAAGGATGGCAACTGGAGACCTTATTGGAGCATTCGCATTAACTGAACCGAGTGCCGGTTCAAATGCCGTTGCCTTAAAGACAAAAGCAATCCGAAAAGGTGATAAATATATTCTTAATGGCTCTAAACATTATATCACGAACGGTCCTATTGCCGATGTATTTACGGTTATGGCTGTTACTGATCCTAATAAAGGAGCAAAAGGAATCACCTCCTTTATCGTTGAAAAAGATTGTAAAGGATTAGTGATCGGGAAAACTGAAGAAAAAATGGGACTAAGAGGCTCTCATTCTTCTGAAATCTTTTTTGAGGATTGTGAAGTTCCGGTAGAAAATGTACTTGGTGAAGAAGGACTAGGATATGTAAATGCTTTAAAAATTCTTGCGAATGGTCGTGCAGGTCTAGCGGCCCGAAACCTTGGCTCCTGTCAAAAGTTATACGAATTATCTGTCAAATATGCACATGAAAGAGAGCAGTTCGGCAAACCAATCTTTGATCAGCAAATTATTCAGCATTACTTAGCTGAAATAGCATTAGACGTTGAAACATTAAGGTCTGTTACCTATAGAGTCGCTTGGATGGTTGATCAAAAAATGAACGTGATCAAAGAAGCAGCAATGGCAAAACTTCTTGGTTCCGAAATATATAATCGAATCGCGGACAAGGCTGTACAAATTCATGGCGGTATTGGATACATTAAAGATTTTCCGATTGAAAGATATTATCGTGATGCACGCATCACAAAAATCTATGAGGGAACTTCAGAAATTCAAAAGAATATTATTGCGGCTCAAATACACAGGGAATACTTAAAAACGGCACCATCCATTTATGCTTAATTAAGGCTTACTAAACAAAAAGTCTAATAGTTAACAGCGAAGGCGCTTGGAACTTTAAAATTGGGATATTGAGGAAAGATATGAATCAAAAAACTGTTATTATTACAGGCGGTGGCAGTGGTATTGGAAAAGCATGGCTAAAATTCGAATAAGAGGTAGCGTATGATGTTATTTTTGGCCGGAATGCTGAATGACTATATGAAATAAATACCAGAGACGGTTACAATTGGAAAGATTAAGCCGATGCCGATGGAACCTATAAGGTAGCTATTCCTATTCAAAATGCAAGTACCAGCATCTCAGTAACAGCAAAAGATGCATCTGGAAAAATATCCGTTACAAAAGTTGCGCCAAACATGCCGACTATTAATCCAGTTGAATACTACACAACTAAAGGGAAAATGGAGAAGTATGCAAAAGTAACAGGGAAAATTGGAACAAAAATCTATTCAGCCAATGCTAATGCCTACGGAACATGAAATGTAAATGTTTCCAAATCCAAAAGTTGGTACTAAAATCATTTTAAATGAAACAGACACAAAAGGTCGTGTGAGTGTCAAAAGATCTGTCACAGTATCAAAGAATTTTGATAAAAAAAGAGCAGAGGTAAATTTATAGACTCTGCTTTTTTTTGTGTCAATGTAAGAGTTAAACTAAAACTCTTTTAGAAGGGCATTAACTTCGAATTTCAGAAAATAACGCGGTTTCAGCTGGAAATAGTGTAGAACGAAAAGAAGCAGGATATGTTTTGTGAATCACATTTGAAAAAATATTCATGAAAAACGATCGCCCAAGAGGTGCTCGTTTTTTAGTAGATAGATTGATGAAGTTCTTATTTAAGTCATGAATGCAAAAATTGACCTTTATAAAGAAATTGGAGGTAGTTTTGTAATAGCCTCGCCTCAACCGTCTGGGGTAGGATATTTTTTATTGGTAGCAGGCGATCCTAATAATCCGGCAGTCGGATTAACAATCGATGGTCCATCTTTTACCTTCCAGGGCAATCGTGTGTATTCTACTCGTTTTACTTCTCCTTCTTCTCCACCAGTTCCGAGTGTTTTTAAAATTATAGTTTCATTTGAGTTGACAAATTACCTGATTCAACCTATTTATTCTTCTAATCCCTCCGGTTTTTACAATCCAGAAGGATACAATTTATTATCGATATCTAGGGTGCGCAAGCTAGCTGTTTAGAATCTCCACCAATAGCCAATCAATCATTTATGTAAATAAAGCTGGTAATGATGTTACTGCTGACTATAGTGAAAAAATCCATTAATCCTTAAGCGACGGAACCCCCTGTCTTAGTATTTTTTATACTCAAATTAAAATTTAATCTATGAATTTCACTTTCTCACCTATTGCCTAATTAATGAAGATGCTGATATGATCCATTTTTTCGATAGGCAGGACCTTTAAAATCCATTCATTTTAAATGGAAAAATGGTAAAGTTAGAGGGGATTGAAGATTTCTTTAGAATACTGACCCTCTCCAATCGGCTGTAGCTCCGAATGGAAGGAGGGAAATTAAAAAATTAATATATGATATAAGACTTAGAAGGAAATGCACAAAAAGTATTTGCAGAGGAGTAGCGCATATGGACAATTACTTATCAATCAGTGAAATGGCTTCCATTCACAGTATCTCAAGGCAAACACTCATTTATTACGATAAGATCGGTTTATTTAAACCGGTACATATAGATGAACATGGTTATCGATATTATAGTGCCATTCAGATTCCGTTTCTAAGGGAAATTTGCTTTTTGAAGTCGATTGGCATCAAACTGAATGATATTAAGGACCATATAGGAAATCGGAATTTAACCACTGCCATGTCACTTTTGGAATTTCATCAAGAATTCATTGATAAAGAAATAAATGCCTTGATGAATACCCGTACATTTATTCAACAGAGATTAATGAAATATTCAGAAGCCAAAAATATTAAAAGTGAATTGGATAAACCTATTATAGAAGAATTTCCTGAAAGGCATGTCTTATTTATACCATTTGAAAATGATTTGTGCCGTGAAGAATTACATTTAACGCTTATGAAAGCTTGGAATGTATTAAGTAAACATGAAATGCTTCCGTCTGAGGGATTTGGCACGGTTATTTTAAAGGATAAACTTGGAATGGATGATGTTTTCGAGGGTGCGGGAATATATACTGCATTACCTTTTATAGATCCTGATATGGATAACATGATGACGTTGCCTGCTGGGCAATATGCCTGTGTATATAAATATGGAATGCCATATAATATTGAGTTTTTAAATGAATTGGTTCAATGGATCAGTGAAAATCACTATAGAATTATTGGGGACGTTGTGGACGCTTGCTTATTGGATACCACCTTTTACGAGAATGATAGTAGTGTTGATTTTTGTCAGCTGCAAATCCCTGTAGAGAAAATTACTTGAATTTTCAAATATCCATTGACTGTATAGTAGAAATACACTTTAGAATATCAATTGTAACCGATAACATATAGGTTATTTGAATGTGACTATACATAGGATACTGATCTTAAAGTGACAGGGGGATTTATTATGTCTGAAAAAATGAATAAAGTGACAGATTTACGTTCTGCGCTGGAACTACTGAAGTCGATTCCAGGACAATTGATTGAAACGGATGAACCAGTCAATCCTCATGCTGAATTATCTGGCGTGTATCGTCATGTCGGTGCTGGCGGGACAGTGATGCGTCCAACAAAAATCGGGCCTGCCATGGTTTTCAATCATGTTTTGGGTCATGAAGATTCAAGCGTGGTAATCGGACTTTTAGCCAGCCGGGAAAGAGTCGGCCACATGCTGGATACAAAACCCGAGCGGCTCGGGTTCCTTTTAAATGAAGCTGTAAAAAACCCAATTGATCCAATCACCATTTCGAATGATAAAGCGAAAGCTCAAGAAGTGGTTCACTATGCAGAAGATCCCGGTTTCGATATTAGAAAATTAATACCTGCGCCTACGAATACAGAGGAAGATGCAGGTCCGTATATCACCATAGGAATGTGCTATGCCTCTGATTCAGAAACCGGTGAATCTGATATAACGATACACCGATTATGTTTACAAAGTAAAGATGAGATGTCCATGTATTTTGTTCCTGGCCGTCATTTAGAAGTTTTTCGTGAAAAGGCTGAAAAAGCAGGAAAACCGTTACCAATTTCCATTAGTATCGGTGTTGACCCTGCAATTGAAGTCGCTGCTTGTTTTGAAGCACCTACGACTCCCCTTGGCTTTAATGAGCTGAGTGTTGCAGGGGCGATCAGGAAAGAAGCGGTAGAATTGGTCCAATGCTTGACAATTGATGAAAAAGCTATCGCGAATGCTGAATATGTAATAGAAGGGGAATTGGTTCCCGGAGTGCGCGTTCGGGAAGATCAAAACACCAATACTGGAAAAGCAATGCCGGAATTCCCTGGTTATACAGGTTCAGCTGTTGCGGATCTGCCTCTAATCAAAGTGAAAGCCGTAACGCACCGAGTCAATCCAATCATGCAAACAGTTATTGGTCCAAGTGAGGAGCATGTTAATATGGCTGGCATTCCAACTGAAGCAAGCATTTTGCAAATGGTGGAAAAGTCCATGCCAGGAAAATTATTGAATGTTTATGCCCATACTTCAGGAGGAGGTAAATACATGGCTGTTCTTCAATTCAAGAAAAGTCAGCCAAGTGATGAAGGGCGCCAAAGACAAGCTGCACTATTGGCATTCTCTGCCTTTTCTGAACTTAAGCATGTATTCATCGTGGATGAAGATGTGGATCCCTTCGATAGCAATGATGTTTTATGGGCGTTAAATACTCGTTACCAAGGTGATGTTGATACGGTTTTCATTCCTGGAGTGCGCTGTCACCCGTTAGATCCTACACAAGATCCCGCATACAGCCCTACCATTCAGGAAAAGGGTATTTCCTGTAAAACCATTTTTGACTGCACAGTACCATTTCATTTAAAAGATGAATTTAAAAGGTCCGAATTTAAAGAGGTGGATCCAAGTCGATTCGTTCCTGGATTTTCCAATACGTAAGTTTCCATAAAGCTTCGATTCGATGACTAATGTAAGGAGGGGAATTAATGAAAATCATTGTTGGAATAACAGGAGCGACTGGAGCCATTTTCGGAATTAGGATTCTTCAGATGCTTAAAAGCAGTGAAGTGGAGACCCATTTAATCATGTCCCCGTGGGCACATGCCACCATTCAACATGAAACATCATATTCTGTTAAAGAAGTGGAGGGATTAGCTGATCATTCCTATTCTTACAAAGATCAAGCAGCAAGAATTTCAAGTGGATCGTACCGGGTTGATGGCATGATCGTAGCACCTTGCAGTATGAAAACACTAGCTTCCATTCGCATGGGGCTAGCGGATAATTTATTAACGCGATCTGCTGACGTCATGTTGAAAGAAAGAAAAAAATTATTACTAATGACTAGAGAAACCCCTCTGAATACGATTCATTTGGAGAATATGACGGCGCTTTCCAAAATGGGGACCATTATATTCCCTCCGATGCCAGCCTTTTATAATCATCCTGAGAATGTTAACGATATCATTGATCATCTGGCTTATCGTGCGTTAGATCAATTTGAAATCGATACTCTCGGTGCGAAACGGTGGGACGGAATGAAATATCGCACCAAAATATAACAGATTACTAAGGAATTAAAGAAAAAGGTGAAAAAATGAATGGGATGGAAATGCCAGAAGAGATATTCGACTTGTTAAATGGTAAAGAACTTGTCGACAAGCAGCATGAAGCCATGATGCTGTTAACGATAAGTGAAGAAGGATGGCCGCATACTGCAATGATTAGCGTAGGTGAGATCGTAGCGGTAAGCCGGAAGGAATTAAGGATTGGCCTATGGCCGGATACTTCGACCACAGCCAATGTCATTCGTACCCATAAAGCTACACTGGTTTTGTTTTGGAAAGGTAAAGCACAATATATTCGCCTTTCATTAGAGAGATTAAAAGAGCTGCCATATGTCCAATATAAAAGAGTAAGATTCCACGCCCAAATAGTAGAGGCACGGGAGGATATGGCTAAGTATGCTGAAATACGCTCTGGAATTAAAATCGACTTGAAAAACCCTAAAGAAGTTGTTGAACGTTGGAGTGAGACCATAGGGGATCTCCTTCAATAAAATTCCCAGGTACCGACTTTAAGTTACTGAGTAATTGAAATTATCAAATAATAATTGTAAAAATCCGAACTTCATGTAAAATGGAATCATTACATGTATTTATAACTTGCCTATTCATTAACCATTAAAAAAAGCCCTTTTTTAATGAAAATTAATGAACTGACTGGCTATCTTAATTTCTCGATCAAGTTACCTTGATGGTGAAGTTAAGATAGCCTTTTTTATTAAATATGCTGGCTGGTTTATGTTAATAATCATGAAATGGGGAATGTCACTATGGAAATGTATGTAAAGGAATTGGGGAACAAAAGAATTCAAATTGCAGATTATCCTGGAGAGAAAGGGCCAATCATAGCCATACATGGTTTAACGGGTAATCATAAGCAAATGCATTATTATGCAGAAATGTTAAAAGGCGAGTACAGAGTCATCTCGATTGACTTAAGAGGGAGGGGAAATAGTTCGAGGGCAGATGTACAGTCTTCTCTTTTTAAACATGCAGAAGATGTAATTGAGTTAATTCAAGAATTAAAGGTTGAAAATCCGATTTTGATAGGGTATTCAATGGGAGCCTTCATCTCAAGCGTTGTAGCCAGCAAATTAACCTCGGTACAGGCATTGATATTATTGGATGGTGCGGCCATTTCCTCTCAACAACAAAGGGACATCGTACAACCATCACTAGGCCGATTAAGTAAAGAATATGAATCTCAGGAAAGTTATATTGCTGAAATTAAGGAAATCTATAGCCGTTTGGGTATCAAATGGACGGATCACCTGCAAAGTGTGGCGGAGTATGAGGTTCATGAAGTGGATGGTCACTGGGAGAATAAATCATCAGAAGATAGCATTCTTAGGGATTTTGATAGTTTTTATTCTTTTGTCCCTAAAGAGATTTGTAGACAAATTTCCTGTAAAACGTTATTGGTGTATGCCAGTGGGAAAATAGGGGAATTTCCTCCATTATTTTATGAAGAAGCCTATGCTGATACGAAGAAATATACGCCTGATATCGAAATGATCGTTTCTACATGTAATCACTATACAATGGTGTTTGAAAATAGAGTGGAGATTAACGAAGGAATAAAATCTTTTTTAAAACGAATTTGATTTTTTGCAGTTATTTTTAAAAAAGATATTGAAATTAACAGAAAATAGTGTAATATTAAGAATATATAAAAAACTTAATTATTGCCTATTCATTAGCTATTAAAAAATAACCTTTTTTAATAACAACTAGTGAACAACTGGCTACCTTAAACACCTGCTGTCATTTATTGATAGTAATGTTTAGGGTAGCCATTTTTGTCGTGATAATGTAAACGCTTAATGAATTTGGGGGTTTTATGGTTGAAAATCATTGATTTAACATTGGAACTTTACGATGGTCTAGTTACAAATAATGATTTACCTGCAATAGGCATTAAAGATGAACCTCTTGAACAAAAGGGGAAATCTGATTCACTTCCTAGAGGATACCGTTCCAAGTTGATTTCTTTTTCTGACCATAGTGGGACTCATGTCGATGTGCCTTCACATTACTTTGAAAACGGGGAGTCGGTTGAAAACATCAATCTGAAGAATATGTTTGGTGATGCCCTCATACTGGATGTAAGCATGTTAAAAGCGACACATGAACCGGTTACGAAAGCTTTACTTGAAGAGGCGGAACGCAGGCAGGGGGTGTATGTAGAAAAAAACGATATCGTCCTCATCAGGACATGGGGGAAATCATGGGGGGAAGAAGGCTTTTTTGAAGCGCAGGCCTTAGATGATAGTGTGGCCCAATGGTTTATTGAAAAGCAAATACATATTGTCGGTTTGGATTTGCCCAATGCCGATTTGAACCAGGACTCAGAAAGCGGAATTCATCAAAAATTACTGAACCATGATATATATATCGTTGAAAATCTAGTGAATCTTGAAAAATTACCTAAGCATTCTCGCTTTCTTTTTTTCGGGATCCCTTTAAAACTAAAAAATGCAACAGCCTCACCTATAAGGGCACTATCGATACTTGATTCACAATTAATATAAAGAGGTGCAGACGAATGAGCGAGGGATTATTGTATTTCAAAGAAGTTTATGATGTTGTACCAGGCTGGGTGCAAAAAATGCACGATTATAGCCCCAATGCACTTGATCACTATACCAACTTACGCAGTAACATCATGCAAGAGGGAGCCTTGACGAAGAAGGAGAAAGATATATTACTGGTAGGCATGAATGCTGCGAGGTTGTATGAACGAAGTATGGTGTACCATACAAAAGGGGCAATCGATGGCGGGGCAACATTACCGGAACTGGTAGAATATCTAATAGTTTCATACTTATATAACGGAACAGAAGCATTAAAAACAGGAATGAAGTCTTTGGAGTATGCTCTTACACTTAAAGGCATTCGATATCCCGAAATAAGTGGCCATCAAGGAACAGCAGAAGAAATCCTGCTTTATATGATTGAACTATTAGGGGATGAGGAGACGGGATTCGTCTCGAATGTTTTGAAACTGGTTAAATCGGAAGACCAAAACTCCCTCAAAGATTATATATTAAGTGATTCAGTGGTTTCAAAAAGGCTAAAACATCTCCTGATGACAGGAATATTCATTACAGAATTAAAAGGGGAACAGGTTGGGGAATGGATGGAGGCGGCAAGGTTAAATGGAGCCTCGGAAGAACAATTAGCTGAAGTGGGTCTGATTTGCTTATTGACTGCTGGAATACCTGCTTGGTTTGAGGCAAGTGATTCATTGATTGAAAATAAGTAACGTGAGATTGGTGGGGAAAACATGACGAAAGTACATCAAGATATAGAAGCAGCTTTATCTTGTGTGAAGAACGGTCATACATTAATGGTAGGTGGATTTGGCTTGATCGGTGCCCCTCTTACATTAATAGATGGTTTGGCCAAAAAGGATGTAGCAGGCTTGACGGTAATCAGTAACAATTTAGGCGAGAAAGGAAAAGGTCTGGGAGTTCTCCTAAGCCAGAAGAAAATAAAAAAGGCGATTGGTTCTTATTTTACAAGCAATCGTGAAATTGGGGAGGTTTACCAACGCGGGGAAATTGAATTAGAACTATTACCACAAGGGACATTAGCGGAATCCATTCGTGCTGGCGGTGCTGGCATAGGCGGTTACTATACGAAAACGGGTGTAGGGACCGATTTAGCTAAAGGAAAAGAAGAAAGGGAAATAAATGGGGCTACATATATTTTTGAACCTGCCATAAGAGCAAATGTAGCTTTGATCAGGGCATGGAAGGCAGATACACTTGGTAATCTTGTTTATTATAAAACGGCTCGAAACTTTAATCCGGGAATGGCAACAGCCGCAGATGTCGTAATTGCGGAAGTGGATGAGATAGTTGAACCTGGAGAACTCCCGCCAGAAGAGATTGTAACACCGCATCTATTCGTCGATGGAATTATTAAGGCAAAGAAAATCCTGACGAAGGAAGGTGTCAAAGTTTATGAGTGACAAAGAATTAATGCAAAATATGATAGCAAGACGCGCGGCAAAAGAATTGACGGGTCCTTGTATAGTGAACCTTGGAATCGGGATTCCGACCTTGGTTGCAAAGTACATTGATGATGAAAATGTTTTTTTCCATACGGAAAATGGATTGTTGGGAGTTGCTGATGTAGAGGAAGATGAAATCGATCCCAATTTAGTTAATGCAGGCAAGTTGCCAGTAGGGGAATCGATTGGTGCATCATTCTTTAATAGTGCTGAATCGTTTGCAATGATCCGTGGAGGACACATTGATGTTGCCATCTTAGGTGTTTTGCAGGTAGGTCAAACCGGGGAAATTGCAAATTGGGCGGTACCAGGCAAGAATATCATGGGTGTTGGAGGAGCGATGGACCTGTTGGTTGGCGCCAAAAAAGTGATCGTGACCATGACACATACAAGTAAGGAAGGTAAAAGTAAGGTTTTAAATGAATGCACCTACCCGATTACTTCCACTAGAAGCGTTGACTTGATCATCACCGAGTTGGCAGTCTTTGAAGTAATTGAAAAACAGTTGAAATTGATTGAATTAATGCCAGGTATAACGATCGAAGAAGTAAGAGCAAAAACAGAAGCGAATTTTATCTATTAAATGTTAAAAAGGTGGATTAAATGAAAATACGTTCAGTTGATGTATACATTATTGATTTACCCACAATTCGTCCTCATCAGCTTGCCATGCATACGATCGTGGAACAAACGATCATTCTTGCCCGTGTCATGGATGAAGAGGGTGCGGAAGGTTGGGCGGAAGTGGCGACAATAGGCGGGGCTTCATATGGTGAGGGGACACCTGAGGCGATCAAAGTGAATATTGATACATATATCGCCCCGCTTATCATTGGAAAAAACCCCGTCCATTACGACAAAATCATGCATGAAGTTTCACTAAATGTTAGAGGAAACAATTTTGCGAAGGCTGTCGTTGAATCAGCCATGGTGGATTTAGTAGCCAGAAGGAGAAACATCCCTGCTTATGAATTATTCGGTGGACAAATTCATAAATCATTGCCGGTGGCATGGACTTTGGCAAGTGGGGATACGAGTAAAGATATCGAAGAAGCGAAAGAATCCTTACACCAAAAACGTCATAATATCTTTAAATTGAAAATTGGCAAAGGTAATCCATATAAGAATGTGGAGCATGTATTGAAAATTATTGAAGCCGTGGGAGATCAAGCACGCATTACTGTTGATGTTAATCAAGCATGGGATGAAACAACGGCTATTTATTGCATTGAAGCTTTACAGGAAGGCGGGGTTTCCATGGTCGAACAGCCGCTGCCAGCTTGGGATAATGAAGGGATGTCAAGATTGACCAATCGTTTTAAGGTCCCGATCATGGCCGATGAATCATTGAATTCATTACAAGATTCATTCCAAATAGCTAAACATAGGGCAGGTAATTCCTTCGCCTTGAAAATATGTAAACATGGAGGGATGACCCAAACGAAAAAGGTGGCTGCGATTGCTGAAGGTGTAGGCTTTGGTTTGTATGGAGGAACGATGATTGAATCATCATTAGGAACGGCCATTTGTGCACAACTTTATTCAACCATTCCAAAATTTGAATTCGGTACAGAATTATTTGGACCGTTACTTTTCAAAGAAAATATTACGCTAAACGAAATAAAATATGAGAATTATGAAATAATCATCCCGGATGGTCCAGGATTTGGCATGGAGATGGATATGGAAAAGGTAAAACATTTTTCAAGAGGTCTTTAATTAATATAAACTGGAATGGGGATTATGGAACTCCCACTGGTTTATGCAAGTAATCTTGAGAGGATGTAGTTTTATATGGGACAGCCAACTTTATTAATCACGGCCTATGCGAAGGCACCGCAAAATACGAGCATGTATGAAAATTATAAATACGCTGGGATGGTACTGGAAATTCACAAAGAAAGTCACATAATCATTAATGCAGAATTTACGTTTTTAACAACTTTGGCCCAGGATTTTTTTAAGCGAATGATAGTTGGTTTTGATTTTAGTAAAGATATTGATTCCTTAATAGAGAATATTAAAACGGACTTTTTAGCTCCATCGCAGCAGTCTGTGATTGTTGCCCTGAAAATAGCTCACCAAAGATATAAGGATAGTTTAGAAGAAAGAAATAAAAATAGCAGGAGGTAGAAAATTGAGCAATGTAGTAATAATAGACTCGGTTCGCACCGCTATAGGGAAATTAGGGGGAGCATTGGAGAATGTTCCTGCCGATTTCCTGGCAGCTGCTGTCCTTGATGAAGTTATCAAGAGAGCGGATATTCCTAAAGAGAGTATTGATGAAGTGATTATGGGACAAGCCAAACAAAGTTCAGACGCGTCAAATTTGGCAAGAGTTGCATCACTCCGGGCAGGTTTTCCTGTAGAAGTACCAGGTTATACCGTACACAGACAATGCGGATCCGGCATTCAAGCGATCAATTCTGCCAGTCAACAAATTCAATGCGGATTTGGGGATGTAATCATTGCAGGCGGAGCGGAATCAATGAGCACGGCCCCATACTATATGAGGAATATCCGTTTTGGATTGAAATCAGGGAATGGACAGTTATTGGATCCGAATACGGAAAGCCAGCCAGGTTCACAGCCCGTTGAAGATTACGGGATGTTAACGATGGGAATGACAGCAGAAAATCTGGCTGAAAAATATTCCATTTCAAGGACTGAACAAGATGAATTTGCTTTAAGGAGCCAAGAAAATGCAAAACGGGCAATTTCTACTGAAATATTTACGAAAGAAATCGTTCCGTATCAAATTAAAACGAAAAAAGGGTTAATGGAATTTAATGTGGATGAGCACCCAAGAGAAACCAGTCTGGAAAAGCTGGCTAATTTAAAACCGGTTTTCAAGAAGAATGGAACGGTAACCGCTGGAAATAGTAGTGGTAGAAATGATGGTGCATCCGCTCTGATACTTATGTCGGAAGAAGCAGCAAAAAGGCGTGGTAAAAAGCCGAAAGCAAGAGTGATTGCTCAAGCGGCAGCAGGCATATCACCAAATTTCATGGGGCTTGGGCCTGTCAACTCCACCTTGAAAGCGCTTCAAATATCAGGGTTGAAACTGAATGATATTGATTTAATTGAACTGAACGAAGCCTTTTCTGCACAAGCTTTGGCAGTAATCAAAGAATTGAGGCTTGATATGAATAAGGTGAATCCTAATGGCGGTGCCATTGCCATGGGACATCCAATTGGTGCCACTGGAGCAATTTTAGCAACCAAGTTGATACATGAGTTAGAAAGAACCGGAAAAAGATATGGGCTAATCACATTATGTATAGCAGGTGGATTAGGAATCAGTACCATCATTGAAAATCAACAAATATAAAAACTTAAAAAAATTGGAGGAAGTATTATGAAGAATCAAAAAGTAATCGACGTTTATAATGGATTGGTAGTTAAATTCAAGGAATTAGTTAGCGAATACGAAATTGATCACAATGACTATCAAGCTCTTGTTGATTGGATGGATCAATTAGGCAGGGCAGGGGAAATTCCGTTATTTATGGATGTTTTCTTTGAAACTCATGCACTTCAGGAAATGTATAAAAGTGTAAAAGGAACGGAACCTACTATTCTAGGACCTTATTACATAGAAAATACGCCAGTCGTTCAAAATCCCGGAGTGTTGCCACAACGTGAAAATGAACCAGGTGACGTCCTTTACTTTTCAGGATCTGTTAAAGATGTTAATGGAAATCCGTTGTCAAATACCAAAATAGATATGTGGCAGGCTGATACAAACGGTGAATACTCATACTTCGCTGAAGGTATTCCAGATGATAATTTACGTGGTGCTTTTTATACGGATGCGAATGGTAATTTTGAAATAAAAACAGTTGTACCGGGTAATTATTCAATTCCAACAGATGGACCTTCTGGTCAATTCTTAAAGTGGATTGATCATCATTCATTTCGTCCAGCACATTTGCATCTCTTATTCCAACCGGAAAATGGCGATAGATTAGTAACACAAATATATTTTGAAGGCGATGAATATTTAGAAAATGATGTTGCACAAGGTGTTCGCGGAAGCTTAATTACAAAGTTAGAAAAACATTCCGGTGCAGAAAAAGGATTGAAAAATGATTATTATAAGGCTCATTTAGATTTTGAACTTAGATTACAAGATAAACCTGTTTTCAATAAGGCTGTCGTGAAAAACTAATCATCGATAAGAATATACATGTGAAGATTTTCTAAGAAGGATTTTGTTCCCTTAGGTAATAAGAATACTAAAGATGCTTTGTTAATGGGCAATTCCAATGAAGATTATCTGATTTTTCCGATTATTTTCCGAGTTTCTATTTTAGAACTCGGAAAATACATTCGAAACCGATATTTTATGATGGGAGGCGGAAAATGCGTAGTGTAGTAGCTTCGGATATCATTGCTGTCAGTAAATTTAACCGCTTTCATTTACTTGTTTTTCTTTGGTGTTTTTATGCCATCGCTTTCGACGGGTATGAAATAGCCATGTATGGTGTGGCTTTGCCTTGGATGATGGAAGAGTGGGATTTAACTTCCATTCAGGCAGGGGCAGTCGGCAGTTATTCCTTATTCGGCATGATGATTGGCGCCCTGATTTTAGCACCGATCGCAGATAAATATGGCCGGAAGAATGTTCTCGTCATTTGTATGATTTTGTTCAGCATATTTACCTTGGGGGCAGGGATTGCACCCAACCTCACATGGTTCACAGTAATGCGTTTCATTGCTGCAATTGGAATGGGAGCATTAATGCCGAATGTTATATCGCTAATGACTGAATATTCCCCAAAACAAAATCGGGCCATCATTGTAGCTGCGATGTATTGTGGCTATTCAATCGGTGGAATCATGGCATCATTAGTGGGAATGTATATCATTCCTTATACGGATTGGCGTGTATTATACTTTATTGGAATTTTGCCATTACTTACACTTCCAATATTCATGAAGCAGTTTCCTGAATCCCTTTCCTACTATTTAGCAAAGAAGGAAATTGGGAAGGTTGTTGAAATCCTCAATAAAGTCAAACCAGAAGGGGATTTTAAAGAAACAGACGATTTCAGGCTTAGTGAAGCTGAACAGAGGGGAAAAGGATCTCCAGTAAAAAAACTATTCACGAACAAACGGGCATTCAGTACGGTTTCCATTTGGGTGGCTGTGTTCTGTACATTGATGATGGCTTACGGATTAAATACCTGGCTTCCAAAAATGATGCAGGATTCCGGATTCAGTATCACCTCAAGCCTTTCATTTAACCTGGTTTTGTGCCTTGGTCAAATTGGAGGTTCCTTAGTAGGCGGTTATTATGCTGGAAAAATGGGCCATCGTAAAATTCTTGTTACACTATTCTTATTAGGGGCCGTTACCTTTGTCGCATTGAGCGCTACGACTAATAACATCGCGGTATATTTACTGATTTTTATGGGGGGTGCCTGTACTGTTGGTGCCATGAACTTAGCCAATCCGTATATCACAGAATATTACCCCCGTGAAATCCGTACGACGGGTATGGGCTATTCGCAAGCTATCGGCAGGATTGGCTCAATTCTCGCTCCCACTTTAATTGCCTTTCTTCTGTCAACAGGCATGGATCCGAAGGTGGCTTTTGCTACATTTGCGCTGCCAAGTATCATCGCAGCGGTCGGTTATATTCTGGTCCAAGAAAAACATGGATCTTTTGACAGGGTAGTCAAGGAGGACAATGAAGAGGTAGAATCAGAGAAGACTGTAACTATTTAAAGAAATGATTCACAATTCGGAATACAATCCCCTTAGTTGTTTAACATTGCAGCAAGGGGATCTGCAATTCAATGGTTCTAGGGGCTGCTCTTGAAAATATTAAACTCATGTTGTAAGTAAAGGAAGGAAACATATTGGCATTTATAAAATTTCAATAAAAATTTAGTAGAACGATGTACTAATATTGGGCAATAGGTTAAGGGGGAAAAATATTGAGCTCAGAATTAAAGGCAATAATAGAAGATCGCACATCGGAACCGGTAACTGACAGATCAAAAAAAGGAAAACAGAAAACTGTTCGATGGTTCATCTTATTTCTAATTGCTTTAGTCACGTGTATTAATTACATCGACCGTGCCATCATTTCGCTTGCTGCTCCGAATATTCAAGCCGATTTACATATTGATCCGGCTATGATGGGTATCATATTTTCCGTATTTGGCTGGAGCTATACCTTCTCCATGCTATTTAGCGGCTACTTTCTTGATAGATTCGGTCCTCGAAAGGTATACACGGTTTCCCTCGTTTTATGGTCTGTATTTACATTCATGGTAGGAACCGCGAAAAATATATCGTCACTTATTACATATCGCATAGGACTGGGTGCCTTTGAATCTCCCTCCATACCTACTAATGCCTGGTGTGTATCCGAGTGGTTTCCTAAAAAAGAACGTGCTACTGCTGTAGGGATTTATACGGGTACCCAATATATTGGGTTAGCCTTCCTGACTCCAGTTTTTACTTGGATCATCATAACCTTTGGTTGGAATTACCTTTTTTATATCGCCGGAATCATAGGGATTCTCATTGGATTTGTTTGGTATGGATTCTATCGGAACCCTAGGGAACATATGCGGATTTCTCAGGAAGAGCTAAACTATATCAAAGAAGGCGGAGGGATGATCGGAACTGAAGAGAAGCATCCTTTCTCCTGGAACCGAATAGGCCAACTGCTTAAACACCGTCAAATTTGGGGAATGTTCATCGGGCAATTTTCCATTCAAACTACTTTGTTTTTCTTTATGACTTGGTTTCCATCCTACTTGATCGATGAAAAGGGAATGACGATGTTGAAAACTGGAATTTATGCGAGTATTCCTTACATCGTAGCCATATTAGGAACCCTCATTGGCGGCCGATGTTCCGATTGGATGCTGACACGCGGGGTATCAACAGGAATGGCACGTAAACTTCCCATCATTGTCGGATTGTTACTGTCTTGTTTGATTCTTGGAGGGAATTATACGGATTCACCAAACATAGTCATCACCTTTATGGCGATAGCATTCTTTGGACAGGGGATGGCATCAACAGTTACCGGAGCACTTTTAGCTGATATTGCCCCGAAAGGAATGGTAGGCCTAACGGGTTCCTCACTATATTTTGTAGCAAACATTGGAGGGGCATTATCTCCGTTAATCGTCGGTTTAATCATTAGTGCGACACATTCTTATGCAGCAGCGTTAACCTTTATATCCGTAGTGGCCCTAATTGGCGCTTTTGCTTATATCTTCCTTCTCGGAAAAGTACAGCGTATAGAAATCACAATGAAAAAATAAAAGGAGAAAGGCGGAATTACATTGAAACTGAGTTTATGCACTACAGGATTTAAAGAATGGGACATAGAGGAAATAATAAATTGGCTGCTTCCGTTGCAAGCGGATGTTAAAGGACTTGAATTATGGAATAAACATATAGAACGATTTCAGGAGAAGCATGGACCACTGGACAAGTTAGCCAAATTACTTGAAAATAATGATTTACAAATACCATCCATTAGTGGATATACGACTTTTTCGAAACTCTGGAACCAAAAAGAACATCAAAACGAAATCAATCAAGCAAGAAAATTGTTAGATATGGCCCATCAATTGAACTGCCCATTAATACGGACTTTCGCAGGGCATATAGCATCAAGGAATGCCTCACCGGAGCAATGGTCGGAAACCGCTACCGAATTAAATAAATTAGGGCAAATGGCCGATCTCTATGGAGTGGATGTAGCAATAGAAATTCACTATGACTCTTTTGCTGATAACCTCGAAGCTATTCAAAAGCTTTTAGAAGATATTGACCATCCACGGATAAAACTGATTTTCGATGGTGCTAACTTATACGTTGATCAATTGAATCCGAAGGAGGTATTGGAATCCATCTTCCCCCATGTCAGCCATGTACATTTAAAAAATTATCACTACAATCATAAAGAGCGATATAAAAACAAACCAGCCCCCATTTTTAGTGGGGATGTTGACAATATTCGCTTACTCGAAGAATTGAGAAAGCGGAATTATACAGGCTTTGTTTCTCTGGAATATTTCGGTCAGGAAGGAATGCCTAACTTGCTTGCCTCATTAGAACAATGGAAACAGCAACTGGCATATTGATTTCTTTACGTTTTTTAGCTGAAAGATATACGATAGGATATCAACTTTTATTAAAAATGCTTCTTGAGCAGGATATTCCATCATGACAGTCGAACATCAATTGGTATAAGAGCGGTCCAATTAAAAGAAGCTGAATAGGATGGTGAATATGCAGAATCATGAGCTGGAACAAATCATAAAAAATGCGGACAGGGCAATAAATAATGAGAATTTCGATCATTTAATGGAGTTCTATTCAGAGGATGCAACTTTAGTTGTCAAACCTGGAACATTTGCAAAAGGGAAAGCGGAAATCCGTCAGGCATTCATTGCTATCGCTGAATACTTTAACCATAGTTTAATCGTCAATCAAGATAAGATGGCAATAATCGAAACGGGTGATACGGCATTGGTTGTGGCAAAAGCCCAGCTAAGTGCCAATCAAAAGGAAGACTCCGAATTCTCTATGGAAAGAACCGCGACATATGTATTTAAAAAAGATTCCACCGGTACATGGCGCTGTATAATCGACAACTCTTATGGTGCTGAAATAATTGAAGAATTGAAGTAATAAGTGAAAGCTGCCGTATTTGGTGGCTTTTTATCTTTTACAACTAGATTACATCTGTATGTAAAAAATCGCCTATGTATAGAAGTGATGCTGAAATGAAGAAATGATTGTACCAATAATAAGAACAACGGCTACAATCAAAACATAAATTTACGACAAAAAAAGAAGACGAAATCTTTAAGATATCGCCGTCTCATATAATAAGGGTTTATAATTTTCCCTATGTTCAATTGTCGCTTATTTTAAAGCTGATAAACTTCTGCTCCATCATTTCTTGCATCGCATATTTGACGCCTTCTCGGCCAACTCCGCTGTCCTTCCAGCCACCATAAGGCATATTATCAATCCGGTAAGTTGGGATATCATTGATTACGACTCCACCTGTTTCCAAGCGTTCCGCCGCATAAAAAGCTCGTTCTATACTCGGAGTCATCACTCCTGAGTTCAATCCGTAACGCGAATCATTTGCATCATTGATGGCATCATCCAGCGTATCGAATGGGAAAATGCAGACAATTGGACCAAATACTTCGAAACGAAATACCTTTGAGTCACGATTTACATTGGTTAAAACGGTAGGTAAAAGTACATTGCCTTCAACTGTACCGCCGCACTCAATTTTTGCTCCTTCCTGTACTGCCTCGTCAATCCAACTTTGTAATCGTTCCAATGATTTTTTTGAAATAACCGCTGTAATATTTGTATTTTCGTCCAGTGGGGAACCGATGACAAGCTGTTTTGTTGTACTTACGAATCGATCTAAAAATTGTTGGTATAGTGATTTGTGAACATAAATTCGTTGAATCGAGATACACACCTGACCATTATTCGTAAATGAACCCATCACACTTCTTTGAATGATTTTATCGATGTCGACTCCTTCATCAATGATGAACGGCGAATTAGATCCGAGTTCAAGGGTAAGCTTACGGAAGCCTGCCTGCTGCTGGATAAGGTGTCCGACCTCTACACTGCCTGTAAAAGTCACCTTTTTTACATGTGGATGGGTCGTCAATGCTTCACTTAAAACATCCCCTTTGCCCGGTATGATGTTCAATACTCCATCTGGCAACCCTGCTTCTTTAAAAATATCGGCAAGAACCAATGAACTCAACGGGGTTTGTTCGGCAGGTTTTAACACAATCGAGTTTCCAGCCGCAATAGCTGGACCAACTTTATGTGCGACCAGATTAAAGGGAAAGTTAAATGGGGTAATCGCAGTAACGACGCCAATCGGGGTGCGAACCGTGAAGCCAAAACGGTTTACCCCGCCAACTGCCGCATCCATCGGGATTTGTTCTCCATAATTGTTCTTGGACGCTTCTGCAGCAAAACGATAGGTCTGAACCGTACGATTCATTTCTTCACGAGCATTTCGAATCGTTTTCGCCGCCTCTAGAGAAATGATTTTCGCAAGCTCTTCACTGCGTTCTTCCATGATTGCTGCAGCTTTAAATAAAATTTCTGCTCGTGCATGAGCCGGGTAGGATCGGTATTTCTGAAAAGCGGCATTTGCCTCAACAATCGCTTCAATGGCATCCGCTGGTTCAGCCTGTCCGATTTGTGCAATTTCTTCATTTGTATGGGGATTGAATAAGGGCTCATACGATTTAGCCTCCCGCCATTTGCCACCGATCCACAATTGCCACTTTTTCTTCATTTGACATTCCTCCAATAATACATGCTCTTTATAATTTACAAATATAATCACCTAGTGTTTTCGATAACTTTACATTTTCCGAATAATCGACATCCACATCAATCAAGACAATTTCCTGACTTGAAATCGCTTCTTCTAATGCATGAAGCAATTCATCGGAGTGGGTTACTTTCACTCCTTTAACCCCAAAACTTTTTGCGAATCCTAAAAAGTCTGGGTCTGTAAATTCAATCGCATTCGTACGATCAAATTTATTCAATTGCTTCCACTCGATAAGGCCAAATTTTGAATCATGGAAAATGACAATAACGAAGGCAAGACCCAGACGTTTGGCAGTTGCCAATTCAACCCCATTCATCAGAAATCCACCATCCCCTGTAACCGCAATGACAGGTTTATCAGGCTTTGCCAATTTGGCCGCAATGGCACCGGGAACCGCAATACCCATTGATGCAAAGCCATTAGAAATGATAGTGTGATTAGGCTTTTCCGGCTGATACATCCTGGCAATCCATAATTTATGGGCGCCCACATCCGAAATGACAATGGCATTCCCTTTTTCTGCCTTTTTTATATCGGCAATAATTCGCTGAGGGATGATAGGGCTTCCTGATACATCATCAGAAGAATGAAATTTCTCAATGATTTGAGACCTTAACTTTTTCACTTCTGGCCAAAGCTCCTTTTTTGCTACACCAGTAGTCAGGGCTTCAAGTGCCTCAGTAACATTTCCGATTAATTCAGCTTGAACGGGGTAATAGGCATCAATCTCAGCCGGTCGGGCATCAATATGAATAATCGGCTTCATTGCCTCAACGTTCCAATACTTTGGCAAATACTCGACGAAATCATAGCCGACGGTGATAATAAGATCGGCCAAATCAAACCCACATAGAACATAATCCCTTGCTTGCATCCCTACTGTAAAAAGGGTCAATGGATGGTCAGAAGGTAAAACTCCTTTGGCCATGAACGAATTAACAACGGGAATCTGCTTCTCTTCTGCAAATTTCCGTAAGTACTCAGCAGCTTCATCACGGACTACGCCATTACCAGCTAGAATAATAGGTCTTTTAGCGCGATTTATTAATTCGACAGCTTTTTTGATTTCTTCCTCGGCTGGGCGGGATCTAGGCATTGGTGTAACCGGAAGTGGTTCACCTTCTGTATCCATCAGCGCCACATCTTCCGGGAGTTCTATATGAACAGCTCCTGGCTTTTCTATGACTGCAGTCTTAAATGCTTTACGGATAATTTCCGGAATCGTATGCGGCACCTTAATTTGTTGATTCCATTTCGTTACTTCCTCAAAAACTCCAATAATGTCCACATATTGATGTGACTCCTTATGAATTCGATCAAGGCCAGCCTGACCTGTAATCGCGACAACAGGGGAATAATCCAGATAAGCATTTCCTATACCTGTCAATAAATTAGTTGCACCCGGTCCCAATGTGCCCAAGCAGACGCCAGGCTTTCCAGTTAGCCGGCCATATATGTCTGCCATAAAAGCTGCAGCTTGTTCATGATGAACCAAGATAAATTCAATGTCAGAATCTATTAGAGAATCAATAAGATCCGTATTTTCCTCACCAGGTATCCCAAAAATATACTGAACCCCTTCATTCTCTAAACACCTTACAAACAAATCAGATGCCTTCAAATTATTCCCACCTCGACTATTTCAATTTTATCTCCCTATATGTTGGCTTTGCCCACTAGAAATTATGTACTTGCGGGATATTAAAACCATTTCGAACATTTACAACTCTATATACAATTGTCATAACGAGAGGGGAAAATTGGAGTCGTTTCTAATCTATTTAATAAAAATTGACCGAAATCAGAAGCATCACGCAATACTACAGTTGCGCTATTTTTTAGAAAAAGTCGTCCCGAAATTTCGGTGAAGAAGGCCTTTTTGTTTGGAAGTTTCGGTTGTAATCAAAATAGATAGTGGGAGAGCAAATGATTAGCTTTGAGGTTAATCATGAGCTGTTTGAGACGCTTTACATTCAGAGGGTAGAAGAACACCTAAAGTTGCACTGCTTCATTCATTTTCGATTAAAGGATTCTAAGTGATTTTTAATCAAACTTTTTTCAAAGAAACATATTATATGGATTATAGTTTTTTCAAGTCTAAACGGGAAAGGAAGAATGAGCATGAAAAAGTTTAATGAGTGTCGTAGCATTAGTAGCTGAGTTGTTGGTTCCTTCTTCTACATTTGCAAGTGGCTGGGATTACTTAGGAGAAGAAACTCTTTATTCTAATGGTGCTGAAAGTCATGTGTATACCTCTACTGGTGGAGATTATAAGATTTGTCGCGATCCTTACGTGGGTCCAGCAGGAAAGTTAAAAGTTGAATTATGGGAGTACGATCCTGATAGTTATAATGATCATGTAGGAACAAGATATATAGAACGAGGAAAATGTGGGTATTTCTGGGGTATTGGTAATTTTGTTGATGGTGGAAATGAAGCGGAATTTTTTGCGAAATCAAGGACTGACAGTGATTTGCATTTAATCTTTTTTTATTAAATCACTAACTGAATGAAAAAAAAAACAGGTTGTACACTTGATTCCACTGGCTATCTAGAGTTAGCTTTTTGTGTGGATTTGAAAAAAGTTGTACTGTTTATAAAAAAGTCGTATTGTTTTGAAAAGAGTTTAACCGTATATTAATAAGAAAAACCGAAATGATCTAATTTCGGTTTTTCTTAATGAACTAAAGGGGCAGGTTAGTTAAAAAAACGCTATTCTTTTTGTAGAAATATACAGAAAGGATGGCGTTTTTTATGAGTTTTTCTGTCACGAAATGAATCTTTATTTTCAAGAACTTCACGCCTATTTCTCTCTATCTTCTCTACAACAATTAGCTAAAGAAGTTGATTTTGTTCAACAAAGTAAATATCAAACGCAAGAATTCTCTATGGAAAGAACTGCGACATATGTATATAAAAAGGATTCCAAGGGTACATGGCGCTGTATAATCGACAACTCTTGTGGTGCTGAAATAATTAAAGAATTGAAGTAATAAGTGAAGGCTGCCGTATATGGTGGCTTTTTATTTTAAATTGTTATAACTTGCTTAGAAATATGAAAACTAGAATGGATAGTTGATGATGTTTAATTTAATAAGCAATTGAAGCTAATAAGAGTATTTGTATGCATGTTAGATTCAATAGACGGCTCATAACTCTATTTGTCATAAAAATAATTTTCCATGTAAAAAAATTTTAACACATTTTCTGGTTTAATAGATCTTTGCTATGACAATTTTGAGATTTCCCTTTTATTTTCTCCTTTTTTCTTATCCTAATGTTCAAATTCCAATCTGGCACGCTGCTTGCAATTACTAATAACGAAAGCTAATTAAAATTATTGGAGGTAGGGAAATGATAGAGCGTCAAATTCAATTTTATAGTGAAGGTTACAAATTAGATGGCACAGTGTATCTTCCAGACGATTATAAAAAAGGAGAAAAAAGACCGGCTATTATTCCGAATTCTGGATATCAAGGGTTTAATGAATTTTATCCAAAGTTATTTGCGAAAAATTTAACAGCGGCAGGTTATGTCTGCTTAGGATTTGATTATCGGAGCTTCGCAAAAAGTGAAGGTGAAGAAGGTCGCGTTATTTTGGATGAGCAGGTAGAAGATATTCAAAATGCGATAACATTCCTCTCCCTCCAGGAAGAAGTAGATTCAGATAGAATAGGATTAATAGGATGGGGTATGGGCGGTTCGAATGTGGTCCGTGTGGCCGCAAGAGACAAACGGGTTAAGGCAGTTGCAGCACTAAATGGTTTTTATAATGGCCAAAGATGGTTACGCTCTATTCATTCCTATGTTGAATGGAATGAAATTTTGAAAACGATTGAAAAAGATCGAGAACAACGGGTATTAACTGGGAAGTCCCAACTTGCAAGTACGTTTATTCATTATCCGCTTGATCCGGCCACAGCGGATTATGTTGAAAAGGAACTGGCCGTTCTGTCCCCATTTGGTAAGCAGACAGTATTGCAGTTTACAGACTCAATAATTAGCATGAACGCAGAAGAAGAAGTGAAAAATGTAACGGTCCCGCTTTTTATTGCCCATGGAAAAGAAAACTTATTACATCCACTTGATGAGGCAAATGAACTGTACGAAGCAGCAAATGAACCGAAAAAACTTTATATAATAAATGGTAAGCATAATGATTTCATGTATCATGAGCATGAAGTTTTCCAAGATTTAATTGAAACGCTTAAAGCTTTCTTTGGTGAAATTCTAATAAAAAAGGAAGAAAATATTAAAGTCATCCAAATGCAAGGGTAAAATAGATAATCGCGTGACAGGTGGCAAATTATTTTGTCATCTGTCTTTTCATATTTTGAATCAAAAGGAGCCACTTTATGGATAATAAGCATCCTTTCAAAGCAGCCATTATTGAGTTTAATCCACTATTAAATCAATTGGACAACAATATTGATCATTTGCTTGAGGCGGTAACAGAAGCAGCGAAGAATGGAGCCAAATTGATTGTCACACCGGAAATGGCTACAACAGGCTATCATTACGAGAATCGTCAGTCTATACTTCCATTTGCAGATACGATCCCGGGGAAAACCACTAAACGTTTTGAAGAAGTCGCAAAATTTTACGATACACATATTATCATAGGAATGGCGGAGGTAGATGAAGAAGACGGACTTTGCTATAATTCGGCTGCGCTTGTGGGTCCTATGGGATATATCGGAAAATACAGGAAAGTGCATCAATGGGCAACAGAAGATAGCTGGGCACATTGGGGGGACATGGGCATTCCGGTATACGAAACGTCTATTGGGAGGATTGCAGTCATTATTTGTATGGATTCAAGCTATTTTGAATCGGCCCGGATCGTTGCTGTGAAGGGAGCGGATATTCTTTGCTTTCCGACGAATTCAACAGGTGGATCGCTTTCGATGCTGCAGGCATGGGCTGAAATGAACGGTCTGTACGTCATTGGTGCGAATCGTTCCAATACAGAAACCGATTACCATATGATCGGTGCAAGTGCCATTTGGTCACCTTTAGGTAGGAAACTTGCTGAAACCCCATACGTAGAAAAAAGTCACGCGAGAGGTGAGACAGTTATTTTATATGCGGATATTGACCCTGCTTTATATGAAAATCCCGCAAAAAAAAGAATGGAAAAACGAAAGCCAGACCTATATTCTGATTTAATGTTGCACGTCGGACCTTGGGAGTATAAAAAATCACCATCAAAGCAAATGGATACCGGGACTTATGAAAAAAAGACTTCTACTGCTTTATTGCAGTATGAACCGGTAATAGGAGATAAAAAAGAAAATCTTAAGAAAATAAAAAACCTCCTGGCGGATGCTAGCTTCAAGGCTAAAAAACAAAAAAGCTTGTTATCACTAGTTATTTGCCCGGAACTTTCCTTAACAGGTCCCGTTAATTCACTTAGCCCTGAGGAAATCCGGAAACTTGCTGAACCCATATATGGAGAAACCATAAGAGAAATGAGAATGCTTTCAACTGAATATCAAATTAATATCATTTTTGGTATGATAGAGGAAGAAAAGAATCTCCTTTATAATACAGTGGTTCTTCTGACGCCAGAGGACGATAGGGTTACCAAAGCCCGTAAAGTTCATTTGTCAGAATCGGACGAACGCTGGGCCTCTGCCGGTTGGGAATTGGTTGTAGCAAATGTAACGGATATAGGGCGTGTGGGCCTTATAGTCGGGTGTGATGCTGCATATCCTGAGGTAGCGGGCATTATTGCCGTAAAACGTGCCGATTTTATTACCATCCCCTCATGCTGGCATGGTGAATTTGGTGCAACACTGGCGCTTCCTGAAAAAATGATGGAAAATAAGTTTCCGATAAATTCGATGACGACATGGGACGCCACGGCAAGATTTTCGCAAACAAAAACACTCATTGCTAATTTTATAGGTACAGATATCGATTGTAAAGGTGGGAGTGCCCTTTATACACCTGATCCGATTTATGGAAGTGACATGCCCGTAGTTGCCTCTTCTCACAGTGAAGAGGTATTGATAGTGGCTAATTCTAAAATGGAACAAAATTGGTGGTTTGATCAACATAAGTTATTACTATCAAGAAGGCCGATTTTTTATCGGGAACTGGTAAAGAAGTTACAAATGTAAGCGCTTCGAGTCGTTAGTAAACTTTAATAATAGGTAACAATTAAAAGTGAGGTTGTTAAGAAGCACACATAAAAAGTACTTTAATAACAATGTATAAAGTGCTTTTTTCATTTCTCACATATCGAGGTTTTGTAAATGAAAGTATTTCAGTCACGGCTAATGAAGCGTTATGTAACTATTGTTTTAGTTGTCATTTTGTTTGTACTGGCCTCTCTTTATTTGATTGCCGTACATGTAATGAATGGATCTGTACGGTCACAAATGGAGTATCGAGATGAACTTATAGCCAAAACCCTTGGCAACCAAACAGAGAATATCTTCAAAAATTCAATTTCCGATATGCGACAGGTATCGCCCATTGTTACAAATATTGATAACAAAGCAGAGAATGCTTTTCATGTAGAAATAGAGACGATCTTGGCACAGGATCCACTTTATCTGTTCATAGAAGTATATAAAGAGAATCAGTTGAACCAACGTATTCCGAATGTTCCATTTTCTGATTTTATAGAAAATGGTTCTATTTTAAAAAGGCTCACCTGGAGTCAGACAAGCTATATTTCAAATATGATGGAACTGCCTGACGGCCGCAAGACCATTGCGATTGCATATCCATCCATTAATGAAAAGGGAGAATTTAAGGGGAGTGTAGTCGCTTATTTAAATTTAAACGTTTTATCAGAACACCTTCAAAAATTTGCAATCGGGAAAGAGGGAGTGAATGCAATAATTGACCGCAATGGAACAATTATTGCACATACTGACCAAAGTTATATTGGCAAATCCATTCGGAATCATGAGGTTGGGATTCATCTTCAAAAAGAAGATTTTGATGTTTGGAATGGCGAGATTTTTAACAAAGAAATGGCCATTGCGTATCGGCCCATTCTCTTGGGTGATATTAGTTTGATTGTGGGAGAACCGATTAAACAAGCACTAAAGCCTGCAAAAGTGGTCCAAAGTTTACTTTTACAAGGTTTTTCCATCGTTTTCATTATCGCAATAGGACTTGCTATGTTCAGTGCATCAAGAGTGATTCTTCCTGTCACGACTCTCATCAAGCATGTACAAGAATATAAAGTAGGTAAACGGAAAGCATTCGTTAAAGTGAAAACAAATGATGAAATTGAGGAATTATCGATTGTATTATCAGAGATGGCAACGGAATTGAGGGAAAAAGAAAGAAGTATGTTTTATATCCTGGAGTCCATTCCATATTGTGTTATTACTACGGACAAGGATGGTAGGATTATGACCTTCAATAAAGGAGCAGAAGATTTAATGCTTTATAGCCGGGAAGAAGTATTAAATCAGCTTATTTTTAATTTGCCGATAATACATGATATACAAGAGTTCGTTCTTTTAAAAACGTTTAATGCAGGGAAGTCTTTTGAAGAAGTAGAAAGCTATATTATTGATAAAGAAAAGGGGTTTCATGATGTCCGTATTTATGCGTCTCTTCTTAAAGGAGAACAAGATGAGTACATCGGCGCCATTCTTGTCATTCGTGATGTAAGTGAAGTGAAGAAGCTTGAAGAATACTTAAAACAAAGTGAACGGCTAGCATCCCTTGGCGAGCTCACTGCTGGGATTGCCCATGAAATAAAAAATCCTTTAAGTATTATTCAGGTTGCTGCAGAAACAATTCGCCTACAAATAGAAGATGAATTTAAAGAAAAAGAAGTGATTGATGAATTGACAGGAGATATTTTAACAGCCTCGGATCGCATGAACAGACTACTAACTGATTTTCTGAAGCTAACAAAAGATGATGAATATAACAATCATGTACTGACAGATTTGGTTATGATTACTGATGAATTGCTTAATTTATTAAGAAGAAAATTTAATGATGCAAACATTATGGTCACAACCGAATACAATTTTAGTAAAGCTCCCGTTTTGGGGGACCGGCATAAATTGACACAATTGCTTTTAAATATATTTTTGAACAGTATTCAAGCGATAAAAGATGAGGGTAATATTCATGTTGCGCTTAAAGAGAAAGGGGCATATTGGCAGCTTTCCATTTCGGATACCGGAGAAGGCATTAGGAAAGAAAAATTAAACTGGGTCTTCAATCCGTTTTATTCCACGAAACCAGAGGGAACAGGTTTAGGTTTATCTATTGCTCACGAAATTATAGTTCAACATGGTGGGAAGATATGGGCGGAAAGCGTATTCTCTCAAGGTACCACAATACATATTGAAATACTAAAACATGAGGAGAATGAATATGAAGAGCATTCTGTTTGTGGATGATGAAATTAGACTTTTGCGTGTTCTATCATTGTCATTTCGCAAGAAGGGATATGAAGTAATTCTTGCTGCCAATGGACAAGAAGCACGAAGAAGAATGAAAGAAGACGGCCCCAACCTTGTTTTCCTCGATTTAAATCTTCCAGATGCAATTGGTTTGGAACTTTTAGAGGAATTCATGGCACTCTATCCTCAAAAGGTATTTGTCATCATGACGGCTTATGGCGATATAGAAAGCGCTGTATCCGCTATAAGGGCAGGTGCATTTGATTATTTAGAAAAACCAGCAAAACTAGAGGAAATAGAACTTGTTATTAACAGAGCTTATACACTACTTGAAGTGAAACAAGAGAATATCCAACTGAAAAGTCAGTTAAACAAACTTGAATCTATAGAGGGCTTTATTAGTATAAGCAAGCAAATGAAGCAGATTTACGAATTAATTGAACGTGTCTCCGCCACAGATGTAACGGTTCTTCTTCATGGGGAAAGCGGAACAGGAAAAAGTATGATCGCCAAGATGATTCATTCCTTAAGTGATCGCAATAACGGTCAATTCATTGCTGTAAACTGCGCTGCTATCCCTGAAAATTTGCTGGAAAGCGAGATTTTCGGTTATGAAAAGGGTGCATTTACCGGTGCCACAGCAAGTCGTGCAGGGAAATTTGAAGCAGCACAAAATGGTACTATCTTCTTGGATGAAATTGGCGAAGTGCCACTTACGCTTCAAGCTAAGCTTCTTCAAGTCGTGCAGGAGAAATCCTTCATGCGTCTTGGTAGCAATCAATTAAAACAAGTAGACGTTCGAATTATTTCTGCAACAAATCGTAATTTGAAACAAATGGTACAAGAGGGGAATTTCCGTGAAGATTTGTATTATCGCTTGAATATTATAGATATGCATATTCCGGCACTTAGAGAAAGAAAAGAAGATGTTCCCCTTCTGGTTGGGGAATTTTTGGAGAAGCACCGTAAAAAAATGAAGAAAAATTTTCGAGTGTCACCTCAGCTTATGAATATATTGAAAGCATATGAATGGCCAGGAAATGTTCGGGAGCTTCAAAATGCCGTTGAGCGAGCAGCAGTTTTATGTAAGGAGGAAGACTTGTCGTTACAAGATTTCCCTTCTGAAATTAGGGGATCTAGTGAAATGAATGCAGAGTTTCCTTCAATAGTTTCTTTTAATAAAAAGAGAACGCTTCCAGAACAAATGGAAGACATTGAACGGCAATTTATATTGTCTGCGGTTGAAGAGAACGATGGGCAAATTTCCGCAGCAGCCAGAGAGCTGGGAATTTCAAGACAGCGGCTATTTTACAAGATAAATAAGTATCATGAACAAATGAATAAGTCATCTGAAGAAATTAAGCAAAAAAAGGAAGAATTATTTTAATTCTTCTTTTTTTTCGTTTTCATATGTTTTTGGCAATCCTCAAAGTTTGTAAAAGTATTTTTTCAAAGCGAAAAATTTTTTTACAAAATATATCAAAAAGATATGTAGAAATTGAAAAAAAGCCCATATATAGTTGGCATGTTACTTGCATTAATTTATTAAAGAATTAACTTTTAAAAAGGAGTGGCATAGATGGATTTTCATCCGTTATTAGAAGGTGCAATAGAGTTACATTGCCATACGTATCCTAGTATTTTCCCAAGAAAGCAGACTGATTGGGAATTTATAGAAGACTTAAAAAAAGCTAAAATGGCAGGTGCCGTATTAAAAGCACATGAGGCATCAACTGTGGACCGCACGACATTAATCCGTTTAAAAGAGCCAGAACTTCATGTTTACGGTGGACTTGTTTTAAATGAATTTACAGGTGGCTTATCACCCAAAGCGGTTGATGCAGCAATAAGGCAAGGTGCCAAAATAATTTGGATGCCGACTATTTCAGCAAATCAGCATTGTTGTAATTTTGCCAAAAAAAAGACCCGCTTTTTCAATAGTGAACGAAGCCTGCCCATTGAAGAAGGTTTAACTATTTTGGATGAGAATAGACAGATAAAACCAGAAGTCATTGAAATTCTGGAACTTATCAGTGAAGCAAATATCACCCTTGCAACAGGTCATCTATCGGAAGAAGAAGTCTCTGTGTTAATTGACGCAGCCAATGAACATCATATCGACAAGATCTTAATTCAGCATGCAGATCTAGGCATTGCCCCAGTATCAATAGAAAAGCAAAAAGAGTTTGCCAAAAGAGGCGCTATAATTGAGAAATGCTATTTAGCCTGCGGTGAGGATTTTCAAGATTTAACGATAACACAAATGGCTAAGTCAATACGGGAAATTGGTCCAGCGTCATGTGTGCTTGTAACAGATTATGGCCAAGAACACAATATTCCGCCAATAGAAGCATTAAGTCGCTTTGTCAGTGCAATGATCGAAGAAGGTATAACAGAAACCGAGATTGAAAGGATGATCATTCATAATCCAAAGCAGCTTTTAGATATTGAAAAGTGAGGATGACAAGTGATGAAAGAGCAGCTATTAAGGCTTATATATACCATCGTTCCAAAAGAAAGGGTACTGACAGATTTAGCAGAGCTTTATTCTTATAGCTTTGATGCATCATTCGGCGAATACTTGGCTGAAATCGTTATTCAACCCAAAAATAAAGTAGAAGTTGCTGACTTGGTCAAGCTTGCAAACGAATTTAAAATTCCTGTTTATCCTAGAGGAGCGGCTACCTCCTTAAGCGGGGGTTCCCTTGCTGTTGAAGGGGGCATGATTCTAGATATGTCACAATTTGAAAAAAAACTTGTGATTGACCGTGAAAATTTACTGGCAATCTCCTCACCAAGTGTAATTACAAGTGACATACAACAAAAGGCAGAAGAGGTAGGCTTATTTTATCCACCGGACCCAAGCAGTTCCCATGTTTCAACAATTGGAGGGAATTTGTTGGAAAATTCAAGTGGTCCAAAGGGCTTGAAATATGGTACTACGAAGGAATATGTAATTGGTTTAGAAGTTGTTACACCAACTGGAGAAATTATTCGTACAGGAGGTCGAACGGTTAAAAATGTGACTGGCTACGATTTAACAAGACTCATAGTTGGTTCGGAAGGCACACTGGGAATTGTAACAGAAGCCATTTTGCGTCTAATACCAAAGCCGCTTGCAAGAAAAACACTTTTAGCTTCATTTGTAAGAATTGCTGATTCAGGGCATGCCATAACAAAAATATTATCAAATGGAATATTACCAAGTGCGATGGAATTAATGGATAATGCATGTATTCGTGCGGTTGAAAATTACTCACCAGCAGGTTTGCCCATTGAGGCGGAAGCCATCGTCATTATTGAAGTGGACGGCCATCCTGCGGCAATCGATGAAGAAATAAAAAAATGTGAAGAAATCTGTCTTTTACAAGGGGCGACTAGTGTCAAAGTGGCGAAAACAGATGCTGAGCGTGATGAGATTTGGAAAGCTCGTAAAATGGTTTCTCCAGCTATTACACAAATGGGACCAACCAAAATTTCTGAAGATGCGACAGTACCAAGAAGCCAAATCCCCGAGATGATTGAAAAGCTTTATCAAATTCGTGAGAAATATCAGTTGAACCTGGTTGTTTTTGGTCACGCGGGGGACGGTAACCTCCATCCCAATATTATTACCGACAAGAGAAATATCGAAGAAATGAAACGTGTCGAAGATGCAGTCAGTGAAATTTTTGAAGCTGCCATCGAACTTGGCGGTACGCTTTCAGGGGAACATGGGATTGGGATATTAAAATCTCCTTATATGGAATTGGAGCTTGGATCAGATGGACTGCAAATGATGAAAAAAATTAAAGATGCATGGGATCCAAACTCTATATTAAACCCAGGAAAAATATTTCCACAGCCTGGAAAACTAAAGGTGGAATTAACATGAATAAAGCACCTCACGAAAAGGAATTAGCAATTACAGATAAGTTTACTCAAAAATTGCGTGATCTTTCGTATGAAGCAACCAATCAATGTGTGCAATGCGGATATTGTCTTCCTGCTTGTCCAACCTATGAATCTATGGGGAAAGAATCACAATCACCTCGCGGACGAATTAACCTGGTTAAAATGGCTGCAGAGGGAAAAATCGATCTTCAAAAAGATCTAGCTGAGCCAATTGACCTTTGTCTTGGTTGCAGAGCCTGTGAAGTAGCGTGCCCGGTTAATGTACCATACGGACAAATTTATGAGGCAGCTAAAGAAGTCATTACAGAACATCAAAAGCATGAACATCATAAAAAGCAAAAAAATAAACCTAAGATTCAAACAAAAGTGGTCGATTTTACGCTGACCAGTTTATTTCCGCATCGCAATCGTCTTCGTACATTAGGCAATCTAACGTGGCTATATCAAAAAACAAAAATAAATAAAGTGGTGCAAAAAACAAAAATGATTAACAAAGTGTCAGAGCCCATGGGACAGTTTGAAAAGATCCTGCCGGAGCTCGAAGCACCAATCAAACGATATAAATACGGACAAAAATTTCCAGCATTAGGCGAGACAAAAGCAGTAATTGCCTTTTTCCCGGGATGCATCATGGACGCTATCATGTCAAAGATTAATAGGCTAACAATTGAACTGCTTCAAGTAATTGGCTGTGAAGTGATTATTCCGAAAAATCAAAAATGTTGCGGTGCACTTCATTCCCATCAAGGAATGAAAGATGCGGCTGTAAAACTCGCAAAAGCAAATATAGAAGCATTTGAAGCATCCGGTGCCGATTATTATGTCAATAACGCTGGAGGCTGCGGAGCGATGCTTAGTGAGTATAATCACCTTTTTGGCCAAGAACCTGAATGGAAAAAGCGCAGTGAATCATTCGTAGGGAAATCAAAAGATATTACCGAAATTCTGGTGAAATTTGGTCCTCTCCCGTTTAAAAAAGAAAGGGTTGGTATTATTACGTATCAAGATTCTTGCCATTTGAGAAATGTCCAGGGAGTATTTCAAGAACCTAGGAAGCTTCTTAGATCCATACCAGGGGCAAGTTATATGGAGATGGAGGGAAGTGACCGTTGCTGTGCATCTGGCGGTATTTATAATTTAATGAATTTTGATGAATCGATGAAAATATTAGACGAAAAGATGTATATGGCGGGAAAAACAAATGCAAAAACAATAGTTACAACAAATCCGGGGTGCCTGCTCCAAATGAAGTTAGGTGTAGAGAGAAGCGGTACAAGAAATGTGGATGCTAAACACATTGTGGAAATTTTAGCAGAAGCTTGTTTAATTAAGTAGGAAAACATTAATAGAAGTGGCATTAGACCATATTAAGAAGCAATTTATTTTTACAATTAAATAAAAAAGTGACCTGAACTATGCAAGACTATTAAGTCATAATCGAATCATTTAAATTAAAGGAGGGTAAAAAAGTGGATTTATTGGACTTTATCGGGTCGAACTGGGTAGAGCTTTTAGCAATGACATGGGAGCACATCCAATTAGTTGGATTAGCAGTTGGTGTAGCCATATTACTCGGTGTTCCATTTGGAGTTTATATTACACAGCATGAAAAGTTATCAAATCTTGTACTGGCAGTAGCAGGCATTATTATGACGATACCAAGTATTGCACTGTTCGGTATCATGATTCCGATTTTATCTATCATTAATCAAGGGATTGGGTTTTTACCAGCGTTTATCGCATTGGTCTTGTACTCGCAGCTTCCAATCATCCGTAATACATTCATCGCTGTTAAAAATGTAGATCCCAATATGCGCGACGCTGCAATAGGAATGGGAATGACGGCATGGCAACGTCTTTTAAAAGTTGAAATCCCAATTGCCCTTCCAGTAATTATGGCAGGAATTAGAATGGCCGTTGTATTAACGATTGGAATTGGGGCAATTGCTGCCTATATCGGTGCTGGTGGACTTGGGGTATATATCGCAAGAGGAATATCCACAAGTTACACAGAGATGGTTCAAGCTGGAGCCATTGCCGTTTCAATATTAGCGATCGCTGCTGACTATTTACTAGGTCAGGTACAAAAACGGGTTTCGCCCAAAAAAGCTCATATAGGATAAGAAAGGGGATGACTTATGATTACATTTAAAAATGTGTCGAAGGTATACAAAAGCTCTGGAAAATCGGTGAAGGCAGTAGATAATGTAAATATGACAATTGAAAAAGGAGAAATTTGTGTATTTCTTGGTCCCTCAGGTTGTGGGAAAACAACTCTTTTACGAATGGTTAATCGTTTGGTTTCTATCACAGAGGGGACTATTGAAGTCGGAGGAAAAGATATTTACTCATTGGATCCAATCGAATTGAGACGTTCAATCGGTTATGTAATTCAACAAAATGGTTTGTTTCCGAATATGACAATTGAACAAAACATTAATGTTGTACCAAAGATGCTGGATTGGAACGAAGGGGAAATGAAAAAACGATACAAAGAATTAATGGAGATGATGGGGTTAAACCATGAGGAATACCGAAAGCGTTATCCTTGGGAATTATCAGGCGGACAGCAACAGCGTATTGGAGTGGCAAGGGCGCTGGCGGCAGACCCGCCAGTTATGTTGATGGATGAACCATTTGGGGCACTAGATCCGATTATTCGCGATCGGTTGCAAAAGGAATTTTTACGAATTCAAAAAGACGTAAAGAAAACGATCTTATTTATTAGTCACGATATTGATGAGGCTTTGTGTCTTGGGGATAAAATTGCTATATTTAACGATGGCCAAATCATGCAGTATGGAACACCGGATGAGATTTTGTCTAATCCAAAAAATGATTTTGTGAACAACTTTATTGGAAGTGATCGTGAAATTAAACGTTTACAACTATTAACGGTCAGGGATCTATTAAATAAAGCGAAAAAGGTAAATCGAAAAATGAATATGAAAATTGAATCTAGCGAATATGTGGTTAATATTGATGCAGATCTTCGAACAGCACTGTCTCTATTATTATCATCACCAAAAGGGGAAGCTGTGATTTTGGATCATAAAGGACAGCCAAGCGGAGTATTAAGCATTGGTGACTTTGAAGTTTTGACAGGTGTTCACCCTTCGAAGTTAAAGTCAATAATTCAATAAGGTGGGTGTCTTAATGAAGGAAATAAACAAGATAGAAATATTGATTCGCGCTTTGTTAATGTTGATTATTGTTGCACTGCTAGCTTATGCTCTCCAATCAGGTGCATTTCAATATATAAAAGATAACTCTGGTGAACTTCTTCATTTAGCTGGACAGCACATGAAATTGGTGGCGCTTTCATCCGTGGCGGCCATTCTTGTGGCCGTGCCTCTTGGGATTTTTATTACGAGACCTCAGTTTAAAAAATTTGAATTTATTGTAGTTAATTTTGCGAATATCGGACAAACGGTGCCAAGTATAGCCATTTTAGCGCTTGTCATGAGTTATCTAGGTTTAGGCTGGCAAACCGCGGTATTTGCGCTGTGGTTCAGCTCACTTCTTCCAATTTTACGGAATACGATTGCTGGAATTCAATCGGTTCCTCCATCGATCATTGATGCTGGAACAGGAATGGGTATGACGCAAAAACTCATTCTTTTCAAGCTTGAACTCCCGAATGCGTCATATGCAATTCTTGCAGGCATTCGGACCGCAACCGTTATTAATGTGGGATCAGCCGCACTTGCTTTCTTAATTGGAGGAGGTGGGTTAGGTGACCTTATATTCACCGGAATCTCACTTTACGATCCAGGCATTATGCTCGCAGGTGCCATGCCCGTTATCTTTTTGGCCATTGCTATTGATTTCTTATTAGGGAAAATTGAAGTAGCCACTACTCCGAGAGGATTGCAAAGAAAAGCTGATTTTATTTAAGACAATAAAGGGGGAAGTAAAAATGAGAAAATTTAGCATGTTATTTTGTGTCGCACTTCTTGCCTGTATGCTTACAGCATGCAGTTCTTCGGAGTCTAATGCCGGTTCAAATGAAAATAAAGGGAAAATTACAGTGGGAGGAAAGGATTTTACTGAACAGCACATTTTGACACAAATTACTTCTATTTATTTGAAAGAAAAAGGATACAAAGTCGATGAAGCAAGTAGTATGGGCAGTACAGTGGCACGTTCCGCGCTTGAAAATGGTCAGCTCGATGTGTACTGGGAGTATACGGGTACAGCACTTATGGTTTATTTAAAGGAACCTGTTGAAACTGATCCCGAAAAGGCATATGAAAAAGTAAAAGAAATCGACAAAAAGAATAAACTTGAATGGTTAAATAAATCCGAATTTAATAACACATATGCTATTTTAATGCGCGAAGATTATGCTAAAGAGTTAGGAATCAAATCCATATCGGATCTAGCTGATATTGTAAATCAAGATTCTAGTAAATTAAAATTTGGATCGAACTCTGAGTTCTATGCGAGAAAAGATGGAATGAAAGGTTTGGAGAAAAAATATAATTTCTCTTTACCAGCTAAAAATGTTGTCAAAATGGATACAGGACTTCTATATAATTCTTTAAAAGAAGGCCAGGTTGATGTAGCGGTAGGTTTTGCGACAGATGGACGAATTGAAGGTTTTAAACTTGTTGTGTTAGAAGATGATAGTCAGTTTTTTCCGGCATATAATGGAGCACCTGTCATTCGTCAAGAAGTATTAAAAAAAAATCCGGAATTAAGAGATCTTCTTAATGCACTTTCAGATAAGTTAGATTCAGATACAATGAAGAATTTAAATTATCGTGTTGATATTAAGCATGAAGATATTAATGAAGTGGCTAAAACATGGCTGGATGAACAGGGAATGCTAGATTGAGATGAAAGCTAATAATTCGCTCATCACCTATATTGAATCTGAGTCGATTCAGAGTTTAGACAGTGGCACACTAACATCACTCAAAGAAGCTTTAGCAGACATTATCGCTTGTACCATTGCAGGCCGCAATACGAAAGCGGCAGAGATTGCAAAAGAATTTGCTGTTTCGCAGTGGGGGATGGGAAACAGTTCGCTTTTCCTGTTCCCAGAAAGATTAACGCCTGCCGGAGCAGCTTTTGTTAATGCGACATTGGCAAATGCCCTCGATTTAGATGATGGACATCGCCTCACAAAAGGACATCCCGGGGCAGTTATTTTTCCCGCGGTGATCGCCGTTGCAGAGGATCATAATATAAGTGGAGCAGAATTTTTGACGGCACTTCTTATAGGCTATGAAGTGGGGATCCGTGCAGGTATTGTTGCACACCTGACCCGGCTAGATTATCACTGCACCGGTTCATGGGGAGCTGTTGGAGCTGCCGCAGGTGTTTCGTACATTTTAGGACTTAAGGGAGGAACAATTGAGCACGCACTGGGCAATGCAGAATATTTTGGTGCTTATTCTCCTATGATGCGCTGCATCGAACATCCTTCCATGTTAAAAGACGGGATTAATTGGGGGTGTATGGCCGGGGTCAGTGCTGCCCATTTGGCAAAAGCAGGCTATACAGGGATTCCATCATTATTTACAACAGAAGAAGCTGAGGGGCTTATAGACGATTTAGGAAAAAATTATCGAGTAAATGAACTGTATTATAAGCCGCATGCATGCTGTCGGTGGGCACAGCCAGCTATTGAAGCAATCAGGGAAATCCAAAGCCGGCATATACTAATATCCCAAAATATAAAAAAAATAGTCATTCATACATTTACAGAATCTGCAGCATTATCGAAAGAATATCCAGAAAATACAGAGGAAGCACAGTATAATTTACTTTTTCCTGTTGCAGCATTTCTTTCTTACGGTGAAGTGGGACCAAAACAAGTCCTAGAACATCTGAATGATACAATTATTCTTAGCATGATGGACAAGATTACAGTAGTAGTTGATCAAAAACTTAACGAAGCATTTCCTGAAAAGGCATTAAGTGTGGTTAAAATAGTAATGCAGGATGGTAACACTTATCAATCCGATATTATACAAGCAAGAGGAGACTTTGATTATCCGTTAAACGTTGAAGAAAAAAAAGAGAAGTTTTTCTGGCTGACAACGCCAATTCTAGGAAAAGAATCTGCGAAGAGTTTATTAGAAACCATTCAAAGCCTTGAACATATGAAAAGTATTCGAGATCTTATACCTACCATAGAAGAATTGGGTAAATAAAAAAAGTAGTGCAAACCAAGGGATAGGTTTGCACTACTTTTTTTTTACTATAAGTGGTGGAGTCAGTAGGAACCTTCAAAAAAATAGTCATTATGAAATCAAGTTGATAATAGTAGTTGATGCCATCTTATATCCAATGGCAGGATAGACATTATCGGTTCAAGAGAAATTTACTAGAGGGAGATTAGTTTGGAAATTTCATAAGCTTTCAGAAACATCTATATCAAGACAAGTTTTTCATCCCCCCGGTTAAAACGAGTTTGAAGAATTCTCCTCAAATCTTGATACTAAACAATATAAGTTAGTCTAACTCTAGCTTGACAATATACCCCTATAGGTATAATATAAACTCACAAGTTAAGAACACATAAACTCACGAGTAAAACGCCCAAACTCACGAGTAAAACGTGCAAATTCACGAGAAAAATGCCCAAGTTCATGAAAAAGGCACTCAAATTCAAGAATAAAATGCAAAATTCACGAGTAAAATGCCCAAACTCACGAGTAAAATACGATTTAATTGGCTAGGGGCACGATAAGATTGATTATGCCGACTAAAACGTTTTAATGAAGAAATCTTACTTGAAAACATTTATGTCATTGCTTCTAATAAACTGGAAGTGAACTTGGGGCTGCACTTCTCTTCTTAACGGAAAAGAAGATTAGCTATTGTTGTAAATAGATGGGAGGCGGAGTATGGAGTTTGATAAAAGCAGCATTCATCGCTTGAAGCGGATTGAAGGACAAATCAAGGGTGTTCTTGGAATGATGGAGCAGGGAAAAGATTGCAGGGATGTCGTCACTCAGTTGTCTGCAGTACGTAATGCCATCGATAGGACCATGGGTGTTATCGTAAGTGCCAATCTTGAGCAATGCGTTCGGGAAAACGTCGAGAAAGGAGAAGGCACTGATCATTTAGTCAAGGAAGCGGTTAATTTACTAATTAAAAGCAGGTAAAAGAATTTGACCTGAATAGTAGAAAAAGGAGTGTTTTTCATGTCTTATATTTTACAAGTGGATTTTAAAATGGAGGGGCCATTTGGTCACGAAATGGTAAAAGAATTTACTGTTTTAGCAAAAAGCATTAATGATGAAGAAGGATTGATCTGGAAGATTTGGACCGAAGACAGTGAGGCAAAGGAAGCTGGTGGCATTTATCTGTTTGAAACGAAGGAATCCGCATGTAAGTACTTGTCAATGCACACAGCACGGTTAAAAGGGTTTGGTATAGAGAAGGTTAATGGAAAAATATTCGAAGTGAATGAAATTTTGTCTTCTATTAATCATGGACCAATTAAATAAAGAAAACCCTATTCCATTCATTTTTTTAGTGAAGTGGGTTGACGAACTATATTTTTTAGCATAATATATACCCCGTAGGGTATCCGAGAATAAATCAGGGGGAAAACATAAATGACTGAAAAGAAAAGAACGACGATCATTTTATTTAGTGGTGATTATGATAAGGCAATGGCTGCTTATATCATAGCAAATGGGGCGGCGGCTTACGATCATGAAGTGACTATCTTCCATACATTCTGGGGATTGAATGCTTTAAGGAAGGATGAGCCGATTTCATTAAAAAAAGGATTTCTTGAAAAAATATTTGCAAAAATGATGCCTCGTGGTTCTGATAAAATGGGTCTATCAAACATGAACTTTGCAGGGATGGGACCTAAAATGATCAAACATGTAATGAAAAAGCATAACGCCATGTCACTCCCAAATTTAATTGAGTTGGCCCAAGAACAGGAAATCTTATAGCCTGTACGATGACAATGGATTTATTGGGTTTACAGCAAGAGGAATTATTGGATGGAATTGAGTATGCAGGTGTTGCAGCTTATTTAGCTGAAGCAGAGGATGGAAATGTAAACTTATTTATATAAATGGGGGGTTCAAATGGGAACTATATTTAATCTCATCATATTAGGTTTCATCGTTTGGTTTTTATATCAGCGATTTGTCCCGGCAAAGGGGATAAAAAATATAAATGCGGCTGAGTTAAAAGCTGTGTTGAATAATAAAGGAAATAGGCAATTCATCGATGTTCGTACTCCTAATGAATATAGGGGCAATCACATTAAGGACTTTAAAAATATACCTCTAAACGAATTTGGCAAAAGGGCACATGAACTTTCAAAAGATAAAGAAGTAATTGTTATCTGCCAAAGCGGAATGAGGAGCAGTAATGCGAGTAAAGCATTGAAGAAACTCGGGTTTAATGAAGTTACAAACGTAAAAGGCGGTATGAATTCTTGGCGCGAATAAAAGGAGGATCTTAAAAAAATGAAAGAAATTTTACCGAATGAAGTGAACGCATTATTGAAGGGATACTCCCCAGTCCATATTATTGATGTGCGGGAAGTGGATGAAGTAAAGGCAGGGAAAATACCAAAAGCTTTGAATATCCCGTTGGGTCTGGTGGAATTTAGAATGCAGGATCTGGATAAATCAAAAGAATATATCATCGTCTGCCGTTCAGGGGGCAGAAGTTCAAGGGCAGCACAGTTACTTGAGGATCATGGATATAAGGTGTTGAACATGATGGGTGGTATGAATGAATGGGAAGGTCCCACAGAATAATTTCATATCCGAATATACCCCCATCCCTATAAAAGACTCAAGGAGGAACTAAAATGATAAAAGCAAATTCTGTTTTGGATGCTAAAGGTTTAGCCTGTCCAATGCCAATCGTAAAAACGAAAAAAGCCATGAATGTCCTGGAAGCGGGGGAGGTACTCGAAGTTCAAGCTACTGATAAAGGGTCAACCGCCGACATGAAAGCCTGGGCGGAAAGTTCAGGTCACCAATATTTGGGTACGGTTGAAGAAGGAACAACACTAAAACATTATCTTCGGAAAGCAATCGGAGAAGAAACAGCAGTGAAGAAGCATGAAAAAATCATTTCAAATGAAGAACTTCTTCAACTAATTCAGGAAAACCGAAATACGATCATCCTGGATGTACGAGAATCGGCAGAGTATGCTTTTAATCATATACCAGCAGCTAGATCCCTTCCAATGGGTGAATTGGAACAACATATGGGTGAACTTGATAAAGAATCACAGATTTTTGTGGTTTGCCGTACAGGCAGCCGAAGTGATCTTGCTGCACAAAAACTGACGGCGGCCGGTTTTGAACGGGTTTTCAATGTTGTACCCGGCATGAGCCAATGGAACGGTCCTTCACAAAAATCCTTGAATGAATAAAAAGTATAAAGGGTTTAACATCATAGCGGCAGTAGCAACAGATCAAGAAGTGGCGATTTGCTTTAATTTCGAAGGTATTAGAAAGGCAAATGTTTCTTCCATTTCAGATTTAGTTTCCATTGCACAGGAAATGAACGTATAGTTGTCAAAAGACTCAAAAGACCAAGGCCGTATTGGGCATGGAAAAAGAAGCTTTCGTTGACCGTATCTAAGTAGGTGGAGCGGTCACATTTTTGGAGTTCGCTAAGAATGCTGATGCTACATTAACCTTTTAATGAAGGAAAAATTTTTGACATCATTGATACTGTGGGGGGTATATAAAATGGCGTTTAAGCAAATGACAGCCGCTGAGGTTTCAAAGAAAGTAATCAATAAAACCGACTTATTTATTTTGGATGTTCGAAATGAAAGTGACTACCATGATTGGAAAATTGAAGGGGAGAATTTTGAATTCCTTAATATCCCTTACTTTGATCTACTGGATGGCGTGGAAGAAATAATCGATCAAATCCCGGCCAATAAAGAAATCCTGGTAGTATGTGCAAAGGAAGGCTCTTCCGTTATGGTAGCTGAAATGTTATCTGAAGCTGGATTGGACGTATCTTATTTAAAGGGCGGCATGAAAGCATGGAGTGAACACTTGGAACCTGTGAAAATCGGTGAATTGACCAATGGCGGCGGAATTTACCAATTTGTTCGACTAGGTAAAGGCTGTCTATCTTACATGGTCGTTTCCAATGGTGAAGCAGCCATTATCGATTCTACTCGAATGATTGATGCCTACCTTGATTTCGCCGATGGTATCGGGGTGAAAATTACACATGCTATGGATACACACTTACATGCCGATCATATTTCAGGTGGAAGACGAATAGCGGAAGTAACAATTGCAACTTACTGGCTGCCGCCAAAAGATGCGGCTGAAGTAACCTTTGAATATCAGCCATTAGAAAGCGGGAAAGTGATAACGATTGGTCATACTTCGATTGATATTCAAGCAATATATTCCCCGGGCCATACCATTGGTTCGACTTCATTTGTGGTCGATCAAAAATACTTGTTAAGCGGGGATATACTATTCATCGATTCGATTGGCAGACCGGACCTAGCTGGATTGGCTGAGGATTGGGTAGGCGACTTGAGAGAAACACTGTATACACGTTATAGAGAATTATCAGACGAGTTAATCGTATTGCCATCACATTTCATGATCGTTGATGAATTGAATGAAGATGGCAGTGTCGCTAAAAAGTTGGGTGCGCTGTTTGCTGAAAATTATGGATTGAACATTGTAGATGAAACGGAATTCAGAGAGCTGGTAACAGGTAATTTACCGCCTCAGCCAAACGCTTATCAAGAAATTCGCGAAACCAATATGGGGAAAATCGAGCCTGATTTTGAAAAACAGCGTGAAATGGAAATCGGGCCAAATCGCTGTGCGGTTCGTTAATACCGATAAAAAGCCAAGAAAATAGGAGGAATGAAATATGCATTCAGATAAAGTGTTAAATGCTAAGGGACTAGCTTGTCCAATGCCGATCGTTAAAACGAGAAAAGCGATGAATGATTTGCAAACCGGGGAAGTGCTGGAAATACATGTAACCGATAAAGGAGCTAAAGCAGACTTAGCCGCTTGGTCAAAATCCGGTGGCCATGAACTGGTGGAAACGGCAGAAGAAAATGATATACTGAAATTTTGGATTAGAAAAGGCTGATAAAAGAAGGGAACCATTAGGGTTCCCTTCTTTTAAGGGAGGCACTTACAATGGATATCACCTTTATCATTACCATCTTTTTGATTGGTTTTATAGGTTCATACGTTTCAGGGATGCTCGGTATCGGCGGTTCGATAATAAATTATCCAATGCTGCTGTTTATTCCCCCAATCTTCGGTTTAGCGGCATTTAGTGCACATGATGTGACAGGTATAAGTGCTGTACAAGTCTTATTCGCTTCCATCGGAGGAATATGGAGCTATCGTAAGAGCGGACATTTAAATAAAACGCTGATTCTCTATATGGGGATCAGTGTGTTGATCGGAAGCGTGGTTGGAAGTTTTGGATCACAATCGATGTCGGAAAACGGAGTGAATATCGTCTATGGCATTTTGGCGTTGATAGCGGCTGTCATGATGTTCATTCCGAAGAAAGGGATAGATGACATTCCTTTGGATCAAGTTACCTTCAACAAATGGCTTGCGGCCATTCTTGCCTTAATCGTAGGTTTAGGTGCCGGGATAGTCGGTGCCGGAGGAGGCTTTCTATTAGTTCCGATCATGCTTATCGTTTTAAGAATACCAACCAGGGTCACGATTGCGTCTTCATTAGCTATCACATTCATTTCATCCATTGGTGCAACAGCAGGGAAAATCTCAACGGGACAAGTAGACTTCTATCCGGCATTGATAATGGTGGGAGCGAGTTTAATAGCATCTCCGCTTGGGGCGATGGCCGGTAAAAATATGAATGTAAAAGTGCTGCAAGTTATACTGGCTTTATTGATTTTAGCGACGGCTGTGAAAACTTGGGTGGGGATAATGTCTTGAGTTTTGACACGGAAGGAAGCAGTTGTGAAAATTATATTAGAATTCTAAAAAGAGTCCCATCGTTAAAGAATTGTTCTCAATAGGCCACAATAATAGTTCCTTTTCCTCCATCACTTTTTTCTTATTATCTGTACCAGATAAGTAAATGGGACTTCTGTTAATAGAAAAAGCTGACTGTTGAAAGTCAGCTTTTTCTTATTGTGGCCGTTGACAAATAATTAAAAAATTACCGCTAAAATAAACCAAACAATCATCAATAATTGAATTAATACTTTGGCTAAGCTGCCGCCTAAAAAACCGATGATAGTTGCAAACCCAACTTTAGTAGCCTTCATTATATCTTTTTGAATGATTAATTCCGAAACGAGGACTGCTAAAAATGGTACGAGAATTATTCCAAAAGGAGGAAAGACAAATGAACCAACAATCGTGGCAATAGCTGCTATTGTCTCGGATGTTTTTGATCCCCCATACTTTTTAACAAAATAACTATTTGCGATAATGTCGGCCGCGATTAATACACCGCTCAACACAACCATACTGATCCAGAACAATAACGATAACTCATCAGAATTAATGAGGAATTGATAAACTGCAAATCCTCCCCAAATAGCAACAACCGAAGGAATAATAGGATAGACAATTCCTACAAAACTTAAAGCAAATAAGACGATCGTTAGACCCCACCATAAAATATCCAATAAAACTCCACCTTTTCATACTTACTTATCATATATCTATTAAATTATATTTCTATTTAGGGACAAAAACCATTTATTCTTTTTTTGTATATTCGATTCCCTCACACTTTAATTAACACTAGATGTATAATGTGTAAAATTAGAGTAAGTGTATGATGAAATAAAAATATTTCCCAAATTGCCAAAAAGAACTTGTTGATGAATCTTTATAATAACACTTTAACTAGGGGTGTTGCTGCTACCTTTTCCTTATTCAAAAAACTGGGCAGGTTAGTTGAAGATCATTTTCAAGCAAATGACATATATAAGCCATGTCCATATAAAGATGTTGTAATATTAAAGGAAAAGTAGGAGGTTAAGAAGATGAAAACTTTTGATTTAAAATCAGGAACAAAAGTAATAATAGACGAAAGTAGAATAGTAATAGAAAGAACAGGTGGAAAAAGTGCAATGAAGGGTTTGTTTGCAGGGCGAGCAATGGGGCAAATGACCATAAAAACGTCAGCAGTGACTGGGTTAATTCACTTTGCTGACTTTTTAATGATTTGTGCTTCTGGACTCCCGACTCCCAATGATTTTAAATTATCCAGCGTAGCAGAGATAAAACAATACCCTAACTGTATTGTTGCAAAAGAAAGTGAATTAGAAGAGTTATATCAATTTCTCAACGGATTTATTAAGTAATGATTCCATAAAAGCCTTAACCTTTAGAGGTTTCCATATAGGGAACAAAAAAACACAACGAAAGCAGTTGATTTCATCTAAGAAATACAACTGCTTTTAGCTTTTGAAACAGTTATTACGGTATAGTTCAAATACAATTGGTTATGATTTGAGAGCAATTAATAAGATTGAAGCTGTTTTTAGAGCAGCTTTTTACTTTATGCAACTATCAGGGCAGTTTCATAACAAAATAAGAATATATTTTTTGTAATAACCAAAACTTTATCAGACGCAACATTTTTAAGACCAGCTTAATTTCAACTACTTCTTCATTGTCTTTCAAATGGGATATTAGAGTACTAAGTGAAGAATATGTGATAATCTGTTAATTATACGCCGCTTAGTCTTTCTTTCAAGAGTTGTTAGGTCCTCATCATTATGAAATTGATCAAAAGTCCTTAGTAGTTGTTTTTGGAAAGGATCCTGCGGATATTTACTAGCAAACAAGTAAACAAGGACTTTTATAATTTACAAAAAAGAAATAGCGCCGCTAATTATAGCTAATACTGTTAAGATTAACGATGTCAAGATGGCCCATTTGTATGCAAATTTCTGATATTCCCCAAGGTCTTTATCAACCATGCCAACTAATAGAATGGTTGATGCAACAAGTGGACTCATTAAATGAGCGGGTTGTCCCAATATAGAAGCGCGAGCAATTTCTAACGGACTAATACCATAAGCTGAAGCTGCCTCTGCAAGAATAGGGAGAACTCCAAAATAATAGGCATCATTCGATAAAACGAAAGTGAATGGCATACTTGTAATGCCAACAATGACAGGGAAAAACTCTCCTAATGAAGCAGGTATTATCGCAACCAGTCCATTGGCAATAGCATCAACCATTTTTGTACCGGAAAAGATTCCTGCAAATACTCCAGCTGCAAAAACTAGTAGAACAACAATTAGGGCATTTCCAGAATGTGCCAATATACGTCTTTTTTGCATTTCCAGATTAGGGTAGTTAATCATTAAAGCAATAGCGAAACCGACCAAAAATAAAATAGGGGAAGGTACCAATCCCATAATGAGAATGACCATAATGCCTACCACAATTAATAAGTTAATCCACAAAAAACGAGGGCGTTTAATGTCAATATGAGGAAATGCATCAGTGACTTCATTTTCTACAGTAGCAGCTATTTCATTTTTTAACTCTTCTATGTGTATTACACCCAGTCGTTTACGTTCTTTTTTCCCTAAAATAAATGCGACGAAAATAACCCAAATAGCACCACCGATCATGGTAGGAATAAGTGGAACAAAAAATTCGGATGCATCAAGTCCCAATACTGCTATTGCTCTGGTAGCAGGTCCACCCCAGGGGGTCATGCCACTCATAACACTTAAAGCTAGCATGGCTACTGTGGCTAAAACCAATGGATTCATACCGATTCGTTTATAAAGTGGATACATAGCTGAAACAGTAATGATATACGTTGTTGTACCGTCTCCATCTAGGGCCACGAGTAATGCAAGAATTGTGGTACCTATCGAAATTTTGACAGGATCTCCCTTGACAACTTCTAATAACTTTTTGATAAGTGGGTCAAATAATCCCGTGTCTATCATAATACCAAAAAACAATATGGCGAATAATAATAGAGCTGCAGAAGGAGCGACTAGCTTAATGCCTTCCATCATCATAGTGCCAATTTTACTTCCAAAACCACCAACTACTGCAAAAACGATCGGAACTAAAGTTAAAGCAACAATGGGCGATAAACGTTTGGACATAATTAAATAGGTAAAAACGGTAACCATGGAGATGCCTAAAATTGTAAGAAACATTATTAAATCCCCTCCCATATTTTGAATGCGCTTTCAAATGATCTCTGGATGACTAAGAAATAATTTTGTGACTCTTCAGAAAAATTAACTGGTAGATTAATAAGTTTTACACTATGCTTATGCGCTTTTCTTTATTAAAGGTAATACAGAGAGGACAATAAGTTAAATACATATTTTTTTTGTATTGGTATCAAAATAATTTATTCTTTAAAAAAGAATGGGGAGGGGAGCAAATAAAGCCATAGGAAAAGTGATTCAATAACGAAATTTTTTTAATATTTAATGCAACTTTTAGTAACAAAAAAGAAGGTCATCAATTTTGTGTAAGATAACCTTCTTTTCTTTATAAATCAGACTTTTCATTGTCCTTGAGCAAAGCTTCCTCCTTTTTTATTTAACATTTAGTTTTACATTACTGTTCTTGTCTTTTCTTCTTAAACTTATTTTTAATACCAATTTCAGTAATGGAGGCACTGCGGCATAAATAAAAGCCATCCGAAATAGTTGATAGCTGGTAACAGTAGATACATCAGCATTTACTTCTTGTGCAATGATTCCCATTTGATCCATTCCACCAGGGGCTAAACTTAAAAAACCCGTAATAGTCGATAAATCATAATACTGGGTCAGTAGAAAACTAAAAAACATTGTTGCGCTAATCAAAATTAGTCCGTTCATCAAAGCCAATAATAAGGTTTTTCTTTTGTTGTTAAGTTGTTCCGGTTTTAATAGTAAACCGATATAACCGCCAACCATAAATTGAGATATATCAAGAAGTGTAGGAGGAAGTGGTGGTCCCTGCAAACCTAAAAGACCTATTGCAGCAGCAACGATTACTGGTCCTAAAAAGTAAGGAGCTGGTAATTTGAATATTTTACCTATTCTTGCTGCCAGAAAACAAATAAGGGCGAACAGAAAGATAAGAGGAAATAAACCACTCCACTCTGGAATAACGTTATCCGTTATTTTAGAGGAATCATTGGTACTATTCGCTGCAAAAATGGGACTGATAATTAAAAGGGGGACTAAGAAAACAACCATTATCACTCTTGTAACATGGAAAAAGGTTACTGTAGTAATATCAATACCTTTCATATCTTCTGCAAACACAACGATTTGTGACAAACCTCCAGGAATACTACTCGTTAAAGATGTAGGATAGTCAACGCTGGAATATTTTGACATAACAAAAGCAGAACATGCACACACAAGGACAATTAAGGTTGTAAGGATCAACATTGAGGGAAGGTGACTAATCATATCAGACAGTGAGCTCTTGGTAAAGGAGATGCCTATTGAATAACCTACAATAATTAATCCAGTATTTCTCATCGAAACGGGCCAAATTAATTTAACGTTTTTGAAACGTGATGCAATTAATAGGGCTGCCATTGGACCAAGTAGCCATGGGATTGGAAACCTGATAAGAGAGAAAAGGCCGCCTCCAATAAAAGCAGTTAGAAGTGCAGCCGAAAATTGGATTGTCTTGCTTGCATTATTTAAATCCCACTTTTTCATATTAATTCTCTTCCTTTGTATTAGTTTTACTTCGTTTCGTCTTGTTTCATTGTTTAGAATCATTAAGAAAATCAATAAATGCTTTTACTTGTGCCAAATCCATAGTCACATCCCGATAAAATACCCAAGTTTCTCTAAGCAAATAGCTATTATCGCTTAATACAATGGGGAAAGTATACAGTGGTTCATCATTTTTAATACAGATTTCTGGTAAAATGGCATATCCTAAACCATTAAGAACCAGTTCCTTACATGTTTCAATCCGATCTACCTCCATTGAAATCTTAGGTGGTAACGCAAATGTTTCCTGCCACCAGTTTTCAATAGTATTTCTTAACGATTGGTCTGTCTGATAATTAACTCTAGGAAGAAAAGGAAGTTCTTTTAATTTAATTTTTTTACTGGAGGCAATACAAATCTTTTCTTCTTGAAATAACACTTTATTTTCCTGCCATTTGTAAGGACCTCTAACTATCCCGAGATGTGCTTCTTCTTTTTGAAGCATTTGATGAATTTGAGAACTCCATCCAGTTTTCAAACTGATTTCAACCTCTGGATATAGAGTTAGAAATTCTTTTAATAATAATGGTAGTTTATATCGGGCAAACAAGCCAGATACACCCAATCGCAAAGTTCCTTTTACTTTTTTATCCAAATTAGAAATATGCTCTTTTGCAGCTCCTAATTGCTTACGCATATTTTTCGAGTATTGAACGAGGTACTCCCCTTCAACTGTAAACTCGACACCTCTTTTGCCTCTAGAGATTAAATTTGTTTTGAACTCTTTTTCCAGCTGTTTTATACGATAGGATAAAGCTGGCTGGGAAATAAATAGTCGTTGTGCTGCCTTTGTTATATTTCTTTCTTCGTAAAGAGTAATTAATATAAGCCAGTCTTTTTCATCCATAAAATTTTTCTCCTTTAACCATAAAAAATATTTATGGGTAATTATAAAAAATGAAAATTCATTTGATTTCTAAAAGTATAATACAACTAATGAAAAAAGAAATCTATCTTTTTATGTAAATCAATAGACTCACTATAGTTTTGCGTTTCCAGCATTCTTTCATAAATTTTTTCTATGGCAATGAATAAAAAAACAATATTATTTTTATTCATTATTTTCACTTATTATTTACATGAAGAGTTATCACAACTTAACAGGAGGGGTAAAAATGTCAAATACACAAAAGTATGATGTAGTTGTAGTAGGGGCAGGAAACGCAGCTTTATGTGCCGCGATCTCAGCAAAAGAGGGAGGTGCTAGAGTTCTTGTATTAGAACGGGGACCAGTGGAAAAGCGTGGAGGGAACTCTTTCTTCACGGATGGAGCCATTCGTGTTGCATACAATAATTTAGACGCAATCAGAAATATAATACCTGAATTAACAGATGAAGAATCCGAGTTAATTGTAATGCCTGAATACACGGAATCCGATTATTACAATGATCTAATGCGAGTAACAGGTGGACAAAGTAATCCTGAGTTAGCAAAGCAGCTGGTTTCTAGATCATATGAAACAATTGCGTGGATGCGTGATCAGGGAATAAAATTTGAATTGAATTATGAAAATCAATCTTTCGTACAAGCTGGCAAGCGCAATTTCTGGGGAGGACTGCCTATCAAAACGGAGGATAAAGGCGTTGGCTTAATGAGACAGCTCTTTGCACGGACAGAAGAAATTGGCATCGACGTTTGGTACGATTCACGTGCTGTGGAGCTTGTATCAGAGCAAAACACAATAACCGGTGTCGTTGTTGAGAAGGGTCATACAATGGTAACTGTTCAGACATCCGGTGTGATTTTGGCTTGTGGCGGCTTTGAAGCCAATAAGAAAATGAGAAGTGAAAATATTGGTGAAGAATGGGAAGCGGCTATTGTTCGTGGAACCGAGTTCAACACAGGAGACGGCATTTCCATGGCTATGGCAGTGGGGGCTCAAAAATTTGGGCAGTGGTCTGGATGTCATTCTATTGGGACAGATTATAATGCGCCAAAAGTAGGGGATTTCACGAAGCCGGGGGATATTTTTAAAAAGCACTCTTATCCGTACAGCGTCATGCTTAATAATGAAGGGAAACGGTTTGTTGATGAAGGAGCAGATTTACGAAATTACACCTATGCCAAATACGGCCGTGAGGTATTAAAACAGCCTGGACATGTGGCATATCAAATTTATGATGCACAGGTACGCCCGATGCTGCGTAAAGAATATGACCTTGAAGAAGCGACTATTTATAAAGCAAATACGCTTGGAGAGTTGGTTAGTTTACTGCCGGTCAATCAAACACAATTTCTAAAAACGATCGAAGAGTATAACAGTGCGGTACAAGATGGCGAGTATAGACCGGCAGAGAAAGATGGCAAAGGAACGAAAGGAATTACCCCTCCTAAATCCAACTGGGCACTTCGAATTGAGCAAGGTCCATTCTATGCTTTCCCTGTAACGTGCGGTATCACCTTCTCGTTCGGTGGTCTGTATGTAGATACAACGGGTCATGTGTTAGACAAAGAAGAACAACCGATAAAAGGTCTCTTTGCGGCTGGTGAAATGATTGGGGGGATTTTTTATGAAAACTATCCTGGTGGATCCGGGTTAATGTCTGGAGCAGTCTTTGGAAAATTAGCTGGTTCATCAGCAGCACGCTATACTCAAGAAAAGGTTGAAACGATCAATAATCACTGAGTCTTTTCCTTGAATGGTTTATTAGATAAGAATGTGTCTAAAAAATAATAGAGATACGTGAAGTAGAAGAATGAAAAATAGCCAAGGCTTAAAAAGTCCTTGGCTGTTTGGTATTTTAAAACTCATATCATATAGGAATATAAAAGGTCAAACTTAGTAACAGTTTATCTATTGGATTTTTTTCAGATGGAGTGATTGTATAGCTTTAAGCGTCCTGATGGCCAGACAATAAGGCTCTTCAGTACTAGCTTTTCGAGTTCAGCACCAGCTTGAAAGGATCAGGCATTAACGCTTATGAAGTCAGTTCTAACTTATCAAGATTTACCAGTTATATTGCTGTTTATCACTCCGATGCTAAAATTCAGCATGAAAAGGGGAGGGATTTGTGTATTGGTATTTTTCTCTAAACAATAGATAGTAATTAGCTTTTTTTAAATAATATAGTAACCATAAAAATCTGTATCTGTACCCTAATTTGTATAGGTGGTTTAGCTTATCTGGGGAAATTCACTTATATTCTCAATCCTAGTTTATCATTAAATTTGAAGACAGGGTTTAGGTAAAATACATTAGAGTTTGGGCTCTTTTGAAGTCTCACTTATACAAAACAAGGATCATTAAAGTAAACTATTTCGGAAAGAATTTTAGTGCCTTTCATATTTTTGAATATTTCTTTCGCTTCTTTTTCAGTGTCAAATTCAAATATTTTAATATTTTCCTTTAAAAAGATAGTGATGACCCACATTTGCCAAGCCTCCAAGTGATAGAAAATTTTTTGCTGTAATTTGCAGATCAATTCAAATCAAGCTAATTGATAGGAATGCTCGTAATTTTTTTTCGTGTACACGTATCCCTCCAAAATGATTCTTGCTGTGCGTACCACTTTAATAGCACGTATGTGTCCTGCCAAGAAATCAACCTTTGTTTCCATTATCCCCGCAGGATGGGCTAATCGGAAAATTTCGTGTTTAATGTTCACCATCTCAGATAAAACCGTATCCTGTAAGTAAGCCCCTGCTGTTGCACAGATGGCTCCTGTAATGGCAAGCGCTTGATGGGGCTTTTGCATTGACATCATTCGGATCATCAAATCCATCTCTGACGCTTTTCTTTCAGATCCGTTTAGATCGACGTAATCCATAGGAGGAGCAATTATAGTCATTTTAGGTACAGCAGGAGATTTGACAGTAGCTGATTTCTTATCGGAAAATTGACACATTTCAGCTGCAATTGATCGGATTTCTTCCAGTTCATTTAATTTTTCCTGTGAATAATCATTGGGTAATTCGGTTCCGCTTAGACCAATATCCTGTGCCCTTACAAAAACGAGTGGATTGGCAACATCAATAATAGAAACTTGAATTAGCCGATCCTTGGTTTTAATCATGTCAATCGGATTTCCAGTAGGGAAAAGTTTTCCAGTAACTGCTCCTTCTGCACGAGTAAAAGAAAGATAAATAGGTGATCCTTTACCAGGAACCCCAGGTATTGAGCAGCATCCTTCTGATTTCACATGTCCATTTTCAACCTCAACTTCTGCAATAATCAGTTTTTGTGTATTCACGTTAAAAATTTTCACCGTTGTTACAGGTTCTTGTATAGGGACTAATCCTTGCTCAATTGCGTAAGGTCCTACAGCAGATGAAATATTCCCACAATTTCCTTTAAAATCAACCATTTGATTATCGATACTGATTTGCGCAAATGTATATTCCACATCGAATTCCGGTGAATCTGATTTTTTGATGATCGCTGCTTTACTTGTCAATGAATTCGCTCCTCCAAGACCATCGATCTGTCTCCGATCCGGACTGCCCATCACGTCAAGTAAAAAATCTTCCCAGAGTGAGCGATTCGAAGGCATATGTTCAAAGTTAAGGAACACACCTTTACTTGTCCCGCCGCGCATTACAACTACAGGTACTTTCATTGTATAACCACCTTTTCTCAAATCAATATTTATAGCACTACCGGTTCCTTTGAAAATATAGTATGATATGTTTATTCATAAGTAAAATACATATTTTTTTAATAAAAATGATAAAAAAACTTATAATCCATAAATCGGGAGATGGTTAAGTGGACGAAAAAGATTGGATTGCGATAAGGGTACTATATGAAGAAAAAAACATTAGCCGTGCCGCAGAGCGTTTATATATATCGCAGCCGGCGCTTACGTACCGGCTTAAAAATTTAGAAAAAGAATTTAGCACAAACCTATTTTTCAAAATAAAAGGAGGCATTGAGTTCACTTCAGAAGGGATACATTTAGCGGGCTATGCGGAAGAAATGGTGAAAAAGTTGCAAAAAACGAAGGATTATATGCTGAATATGAAAAATGAAGTTAGAGGAACGTTAAGGCTTGGCGTTTCCAGCAACTTTGCCCAATATAAACTACCAGAAATATTGAAAAAGTTTTCAACACAATATCCTCATGTACAATTTAATGTGAATACAGGCTGGAGTACTGAAATCATGCATCTTCTGGATTCCTCTAGTGTTCAATTAGGCATACTGCGTGGAAATTATGAATGGTATGGAATCAAATCGTTACTGCATAAAGAAAGACTTTGTTTAATTTCTAAGAAAGAGGTAGACTTGGATAATTTGCCAGAACTTCCATTCATAAATTATAAGACCGACAGTTCTTTAAAAAACTTAATAAATGGCTGGTGGCATGATAGATTCCCAGAGCCACCATTTGTAACAATGGAAACGGATCGGCAGGAGACGTGCAAAGAGATGGTCAAAAATGATCTTGGTGTTTCTATTCTGCCGGAAATATGCCTGCAGCCTTCAGATAATTTGCATACATACGGGTTATCCTACAAAAATGGGAAGCCGGTGTTAAGAAATACTTGGTTAATGTATAATCAGGATTCATTAAAACTCTCTACTGTGAAAAACTTTATTGATTTCTTGAATAAAAATTCCAATCTTTAACGAAAAAGCACGATGAAATTATTGACAATTTCATTGTGCTTTTTGGATTTCTTAACTTATTATAAAATGGATTATAAGTTTTTTTTTCGGAAAAGTACAAAAAATATGTATTTCACTTATTTAATGATATGAACTATTCTAAAAATAGAAAACAAAGCAACAGGGAAGCAGAAAATAATATGTAATATTTTTTAATTATTCAAGACTCTTTATCCAATTTGTAAGCGGTTTCTTTAATAGGAGGGATTAATATTCTAACTTTACTTGGAATTTCAATGGTCGTTGTCTTTACTTATTTAATCATGTCAAAACGGTTATCACCTGTTAATTCTCTTGTAGTCATTCCAATTATCTTTGCATTAATTGGCGGATTTGGTCCAGAGCTCGGAGATATGATGCTCGATGGATTAAAGGTTGTCGCACCTTCAGCCGCTTTGCTATTGTTCGCTATTTTGTTTTTCGGAGTTCTGATTGACGCTGGATTATTTGATCCACTTATTAAAACTATGTTGAAAATCGTAAAAGGGGATCCGGTTAAAATAGCGATAGGAACAGCGGTAATCGCAATGACCGTTGCCTTGGATGGTGATGGTACCACGACTCATATGATTACGATTTCCGCCATGCTGCCTCTTTACTTACGACTTGGTATGAATCCACTTATTCTTGCCACTATTTCTATGCTGGCTGTCAGTATTATGAGTGGTATGACTCCTTGGGGAGGACCTGCAACTAGAGCAATAGCATCATTAGGTCTGGATGCAAATGAATTCTTTGTCCCGATTATCCCAACACTATTCTCAGGAATAGCAGCTATTCTTTTTACCGCTTATGTACTTGGTAAAAAAGAGCGCAAAAGGCTTGGCGTTGTTTATATCAAATCTGCACCTGAAATGAAAGGGGCTCTTGCTGAAGCAGCTGTAGCTTCCGCCATACAAGACGATTTAAAGCGCCCTAAATTAATATGGGTCAATCTTTTGTTGACGCTCACAGTCATGGTCGTACTTGTAATGGGCTTAGTACCTGTACCGGTGTTGTTTCTAATCGGGTTTGTTCTTGCTTCAATCATTAATTACCCTAATTTAGAACAGCAAAAAGAGCGAATCGGGTCACATGCAGGAAACGCTATCACCGTTGTTACATTAGTATTTGCGGCTGGTATTTTCACAGGGATCTTTTCCGGAACGAAAATGGTAGACGCCATAGCAAATTCATTAGTGGCCATCATTCCGGATTCTTTAGGCTCTTTTTTACCGATGGTCGTTGCGTTCACAAGTATGCCATTTACGTTCGTTTTATCAAATGATGCTTACTACTTTGGTGTTTTACCAATTCTTGCCGAAGCAGGAGAAGCTTATGGTGTGAGTCCTTTAGAAATTGCCAGAGCTTCCGTACTGGGGCAGCCTGTACATTTCTTAAGTCCACTCGTGGCCTCAACTCTTTTACTGGTAGGGATGGTAAAGACAGATATCGGGGAACTACAGCGGTATGCATTTAAATGGGCTCTAATTTGTTCATTAGTCCTTATTATTACTGCTATCTTGACAGGGGCTATTATTTAAGTGTAACGTTATCAATTAAATTCTCGAACTTAAAAAATTAGGGCTGTGCCAAAACCAATTATTATTAGTGGTTTTTGGGACAGCCCATTCTTTTAATAAGGTCTAGAAGTCTCGCCGGTCGCTTGAGTAATGATTTTTACGATTTTATTCGCCAAATTCATAACCGTGTAAAGACGAGTATCATTTAAAAATTGCATCGTTGGCAGCGGATCTATATAATTTACCATTCCTATAATGTGATAGTCTCCCACTTCAGGTAATACTTTTTTTAAAGCTTTCCCTGGGACAAGAGGTCCATCCTTCAAGAAAACATAACCGACCTGGTTTTGATCCCCTAAACAAGCATCCACACTAAAAATAAGAGGCCTTTTGAATTGTTTTTTAATTTCTTTCAACGTCTCTTTTAAATTAAATGCATGAACGGGATTTTCCAAGGTACCGTAAACACGATAAGGCACCGTGTGTTCTTTTAGCATCGTCCCGACTAAAGGGCCCAATGAATCCCCAACCGATCGATCTGAACCAATGCACAGAAAGATTACATCTTCATTTTGACATCCTGAAGATTGAATAATCTCTTTGACTTTTAATGCTAAACTGTTTATTTCTTCGCCTTTTGGTTCCACAGAACAAATCTGCTCCCTCCTTTTGTAAATTAGACTCACTTTGATTCCCATTTATTCTATTATACGAATTAAAAAGTTATCATGCATGTAAATATGAGCATATCTTGAGACGGATGGATATTTTTAAATTATTAGTATTTAACATTTTGAAAAATGGCAGTAATTCAAAACATGCGAGTAAGTGGGAGTAGGTTTACAACTAGAATATTTCTAGATCAATTATATAGCATGTCTTTAACCGATACCCCTTTCAAAAATTTTATTGGATTTGGGTAGAATTAATCGGTTAACTAGTTTGTCATAGTGTATCTCTTATATTTACAAACTATTAATAAGCTTTAATATTCTGCATCATTCTTTTTATGACAAAATCCTTAGTTTTTTCTCCATTTTTGACTAATTCCACCAATTTCCATCCGTTACATGTTATAAATGTCGTTATAACCTCCTTTGTTTTCGAATAAACCATGACTTTTGGTTTATCTTTCATGTGAAGGAATAAAATCACATGGGTTTAACAGAGCATTTAAAATGGTCTGTTAATTTTAAGGGTAGAGTTTGCTATAAGGAATATAGCATCCCTAAAAAAGATTTTTTGGAGGTAATGTTGATGAAATCTAGCAATAGCGGTTTAAACAGACGTAATTTCTTAAAAGTTGGCGGAATGAGTACATTAGCATTAACACTTGGTTCAACAGGGGTATTTTCTCTTGCGGGAGCTACAAAAGGATTTGCTGCGGAATCCAGCAATCCAACAAGTGGATTTGGTGGCTATGGCCCACTAGTAAAAGATCCAAATGGAGTTCTTGATCTGCCAAGGGGATTTCATTACAAAATGCTTTCACGAACTGGTGATATCATGCCTAATGGTGACCTTGTCCCTTCTGCCCACGATGGAATGGCTGCCTATAAAGGAGAGAAGGGTACAACCATTCTTGTAAGAAACCATGAAAATGGGACAAATTCGGATTACCCTGTAAACGGAAAAAAACCTTGGAGTGCTGGTGCTGCCGGCGGCACAACCACATTAATCGTTGGACAAAATAACAAGGTCATTGATCAGTATGTATCAAGTTCAGGTACAATCCGTAACTGTGCTGGTGGTGCTACGACTTGGGGCACTTGGTTAACAATGGAAGAAACTCGTGATATGGGACATGGCTTTGTATTTGAAGTAAATCCGCTTGATCCTGAAAACGAAATGTCAAGAACACCGATCCGTGATATGGGTTATTTCTCCCATGAAGCTGGGCATGTTGACCCTTCAACAGGAATTTGGTATTTAACCGAAGACGCAAGTCCAAGCTTCTTGTACCGTTTTACCCCACATGACCGAAGTCAAAAGCTAGGTTCTCTGCAAAAGGGCGGTCTCCTTGAAGCGGCAGCAATCGAGGAATTGCCGGCTGCAGCAGCAAGTCAATTTAGTACTAGACAAAAATTCGGGATTGTTTGGAAAAAATTAAATCCTGAAATCGCACAGCAAGATGCTAAGGATAAAGGCTGTATTCAGTTTAGCCGCTTAGAAGGGGCTTATTTTTCTGAAGGTACTTTATGGTTTGATGATACAAGTGCAGGTTCAGCACGCCTTGGCCGTGTTTATCGCTACACTCCAGCGACAAACACCTTAGAACTATTCTATGAGTCTACTGATAAAAATGATTTAGAAGCACCGGATAACATTACAATCACTCCTTGGGGAGATCTTTGGATCGCCGAAGATGGTGGCGGTAATGATCGTATTGTCGGATTAACTCCTGAAGGAAATATTTATACTTTTGCTGAAAATATGATGAACGGTTCTGAATTTGCTGGCCCTACATTTTCTCCAGATGGAAATACTTTCTTTGTAAATATGCAAACACCAGGTATTACCTTCGCGATTTGGGGACCATTTGCACGCAGAAATTCTACCCGTAGACGAGCTATGAACCAGGCTCAACCGCCAGCAAGTCTTGCTCCTGTTGTTTCGGATAAACTTACTGCATTCGCAGAAGAACAAGGTATGTCTATATTAGAAGCAGCAGCTTTAGAGCGTCATGGTATGCCAATTTTATAAGTAATGAACGCATTTTTTTGAGTACTATCAAACCATCATGGTATAGGAGGTGAGACGTTTGTTATCTAGTATCGGAATCCCCGGCCTAATTCTCATTCTAGTCATTGCGTTAATCATTTTTGGTCCTTCGAAATTACCGGAAATCGGAAGTGCTTTTGGAAACACTTTAAAAGAATTTAAAAAAGCAACAAATGACTTGATCAGCCATGACAAAGAAGAAAAAACTAACTCTGAAGAGAAAAATAAACTAGTAGGTCTTGAGAAATCCGAAAAGACCGGAAACTAAATAACTTGTTTTACAACTTAATAGAGTAATTTGCTTGGAGGAAATAGTATGAAAAAAATGGGAAAGATATTTTTGACGGGCTGCTTTTCGCTGGCGATGGCTGCCGTTTTTGTCGCAAAGCCCGTTACGGCAGATGCGGAGGAAAAGCTCAAGGAGGGAGAGAAGTTTAAACTCACCATTCTCCAGACGAATGACTTTCATGGTCATCTGGATGACATCGTCTCGCTGGATGATGGAACCGTTCATCACAATTCTATTGCGAAGTATGCCACCATCATTGAAAATGTGCGCAATGAAGAGGAGAATGTGCTTCTCGTCGATGGCGGGGATGTCTTCCTGCGCGGCGAGTTTCAGGCGGGTCAAGGAGAGTTGGAGACGTCCCTTTTGAAAGCTTTGGACTATGATGCGATGGCTCTAGGAAACAACGACTTCCGCGTTTACCCTGTCGGGGAGGGCACACCGGACAGCCGTTATGAACAGTTAAAAGATTACCACCGCAACGTGAATTTCCCCATCCTTACTGGTAATGTAATTGACAGGGAAACAGGAAAGTACATTCAGAATGTAAAACCTTGGAAGAATTTTGCTTTCAATGGCGTTAAAGTCGGCATGATCGGCCTCACATCGATGAAGCCGGAAATTCGCGGTTGGGATGATGTTGCAGACCTCGATTTCATCGAACCGGTTCAAGCCTTGAATGCGTTGCTTCCTGAAGTGAGTGAAAAGTCAGACGTTAACATTGTCCTTTCGCATGCCGGAAATCCTGAAGACCATAAGCTGGCTCAGGTTTCCGGAGTTTCAGCGGTAATCGGGGCAGATACACACAAGGTCATCGAAACTCCCGAATACGAATTCAACGGAGAGGTGATGGTGCCAATTACTCAAGCTGGCGGAGAACAAGAACATTACTTGGGCCGCCTGAATTTGACTTTTGAAGTCGTTGACGCCAAAATGACTTTGGTCGAATCCAATGGATTCCTCTACGACGTCACAAATGTTCCGGCAGATCCGGAGATACAAGCGATTATAGACGATTATCGTGCAGATTTGAAAGCGCAATAATCAAATCTTCATAATGCTATGAGGAAAGGACAAAGCGAGGTTATTCGCTTTGTCCTTTCTATATTAATGATAAAGTAAAGACTGCAAGGGCCTGTCCCAGAAAGTCGGTGAAAACTAACTGACTTGCGGCCTTTTTATTTTTGCTCATTTCCCGCCATTTCAACTGACAGAGTTGAGCTAGTGTAGAGTTTGTCTGTTTAGTTTAGCTTTAATACCACTAATTAATGTGCAAAAAAAAAGTTAGGGAACAAAGCATATGTTATGTCATTGAGATTGCGAAGATTTTCACTTGAATTACCATTAAATGCCTTTTTTGTTTGCTGAAAATCGTTAGAAAGAGTACTAATGAGTTTTTCATTATATAGCTATAAATTGATTTTAAACAATTCACGATATCCATAAACAACCAGTTATTTTTTTACCGCTAATGGTCATTATAAATAAAGAAGAAGGGGCTACTGATTACGTATGATTCACATCATATAGTAAATGAGGTGTTAGTTAAAGACGTTTAACTTAACTACAGGTAGCTTCATTAAAAAATCGATTCGAGCAAGGAGATGGTTCTCTTGCACGTAAAAGCAGAAAACTCATTCAATAATTGTCATTTATGCTTTGAAAGTTGATGAAACTTTTAAGATATAGGGGATGGTTGTTTTGGATGGTAAACTCTAGTCAGATACCAGTTCTTACTCAAATGTAGATGAGGTGTTTATCGCAGAGAATTTATGCTGATTCGAAATGAAGCAAACCCCTTTTTCAGGCAGGGTGCAACGTTCCGTTGCATCCTGTTTTTATGTATTTTCTTGTTATCCTAGCGTGAGCCATTTTATTTATATCCCTTTTACTCGTATGTGTTTTCATTTTACGGTAACCTGTGATGTTATACATAAAAGAACTTAATAAGGAAAAGCATACGTGTAACAAGATGATAAAAAAATAATACAATATTATTGAAAAGACATAAATCAAACAAGAAGGATGGGATCCTGATGGTTGATGTTAATATACAAAAAAACAAACGGGAACAATGGAAAAAGCAAGTTATGAATAACCTGAAGAGGGAAGCGGTTAAAAATATCATAGCAGGAATGGGAGACCTAGCAAGATTAGATGCTAAAGTCAATAATACTTACACTGTATACATCAAGGATGGAAGGATGATAAAGCAACCTACAAATGGCAAGTGTGTTGTCATTAATGGAAAAATCCAAGATTAACTGAGAAGGGTTAGGAAAAACATTAAGGGTCCTTTTTGTAATTCAACTCCGGCTGCTTTTCTATTGAATTCACTGCGATTTGCCAGGACTGCCACAATTGTTTTAGGGTGGATTCCCATTTCACTTGCGATTTTCGCTCTAGATATACTAAGTACGGTCTGCTTTGCCAGGGCATTAAGAACCACTCTAGCCGTCATTATTGTTTTGATGATTTATTTCCCACGTTATAGCAGTGGCCGAGGTGCAGTATTGGGAATGCTCTTTGCAGTAGTGACGACAACTGTCTGGTATCGATCGGTAATCACGGTTACACCCTTAATTGTTATGCTGATTAACCATATCATCGGGAAGAATGATTGTGTTTTGCAAAACGATACGAGCAGCAAAAGCAATAAGGAAGGGAAGGTCATCAACCTTGTAGCTTTGGGGACATAGGGTATATAACAACGATAATATGATATAGAAAGAGGGGGGATATCCCCTCTTTTTTTTTATCAAAAAATCTGCGATTGTATTGAATGACATTGTGAGAAACTCAGTATTGAATATGTTTTTTGGAATAAATTCCTTTTTCAACAACTAGTTTGGTCGAATCGATATCTTTTTTACCTTTTTATCAAATAATCTTTTAATAACACATTTGATTTCCATGACAAATGATTTTTTAAAGCATATCTACAGGATAATACATTCATGGATTCTAGAGGTCCCACGATTATTCCTAAAATTCAAACCTATTCAGGGGTATAAACAATTTCATATAAAACAAATAAGTCATTCTTTTTTACTATCTTTTAAATGACCGGAACGAACCACTTTAGTTTTTAAATATTTTTCATTAAACTCGGAAATATCACCCCATAACTGAACTCTGCCTGCAACATTGGCACCTGAGTTTTGAAGGGCTTCTAATTTTTTCGGATTGTTGGTGATAAGAGTCACTGGATTAGAGCGCAGTTTTTTTAACACCCGAATGGCGTCATCATAGTTACGTGCATCATCCACAAATCCAAGCTCCAAATTCGCTTCAACCGTATCCAATCCTTTTTCTTGCAGAACATAAGCCATGGCTTTACTAAATAATCCGATGCCTCTTCCTTCGTGATTCGCTAAATAAAATAAAGCTCCGGATCCTTGAGCTGCAATCATTTTCATAGCCTGCTTTAATTGAAAGCCACAATCACAGCGTTTGCTGCCAAATATATCCCCAGTATGACAAATACTATGCATCCGAATAAGGGCTTCAGCTGAATGTTGGAAATCTCCATACAGTAACACACTTGATTGCTGCATTTCCGCTAAGTTGGAAGAGGCTAAAGTTTCAATGATCTTTTCTATATTATAAGTGCCGTCACCACAAAAATGACCCGCCATATTCTCACATCTTAACCAGCAATACCACTGGAATATAATTGTTTCGCCCTCTAAGTTAACGGGTAATTTGATTGGGCCGACTAAATAAATGGATGTTTCATCACTTTTAATAACGTTGATTTTATCTTCTAATATCAAAGCCACTTTTTCATTAATCATATAAACTTCCTCCCGAAACTTCTAATACTACGATAACGTTTACTAGTTCATTTCATATTGTACCCAATCCACTCTTTTGTGAATCTTTGATTTTAAATAGAAAAAAAAGCTCCAAATGTACTAAAACGAAAGACAATAGCAAAAGGTTAACCCCATCTTTGGTGTGAAAGCCCAAGACCATTTCTTATTTGAACAGTAACTCATATAACCTCAATAAAGCCACAGCACCGATTTTTCAAATGGAATTCGATTAAAAACACTGTATCTCTTAATTTCAGTAAAAAGGATTGAGAAGCATTATTGCATCAATGGTATTTGGATTAGAAAGAAGTTTGTCTAGCTGCCTGTTTACCCGTGAAAATTATGTCTTTCCGTAGGAAATGTCCTGCGAAGTCTTTGGGAAGTTTTGCATCTTTCTTTTTCTAAGATGGAAGGGACATGGTGTTTACATTCCTGGTCATTTGTTGTATTTACGTTTATTTTACAGACTTCATCTAAGGAAAATGGTGATTTTTTAGATGATATTTACCTTGCAGAATGATTTGGATTGTTGAAAATGCGGATACATCCATTGTCTTTCACGCTCAACGATTTTCCTTGTTTTCGTAAAATTGGAAACAATTAAAAAAACTTCTTCAAATGAAAACAAAAGTGTTATACAATAAAACAAACACAAATAAAGATAAACGGGGGTAAAACAAAATGGTTAATAATTTATGGAATGATAAAGAAGCGTCAAAAGTGACATCTGGAGTAGAAGAACTGGTATATCGGTCTAATTTAATCGGTACAGATCGAGCCGTCTGCAACTGGGGAGGCGGCAATACATCCATGAAAACAATGGAAAAGGATTTTCGTGGCCGGGAAATTGAAGTCATGTGGGTTAAAGGAAGCGGTTCCGACCTTGCAACAATGAAAGCGGGCAATTTCACAGGTTTGAATCTAGCGGATATTCACCCTTTAATCGAGCGTGATGACATGCCTGATGCAGATATGGTTGAATATTTGTCACACTGCATGATCGACAGTAAGCATCCACGTATGTCGATTGAAACTTTACTTCATGCCTTCCTTCCCTTTAAACATGTTGACCACACACATCCAGATGCAATTATTAGTCTTTGTTGTGCAGACAATGGAAAAGAAGTCGCCAATGAAATTTTCGGTGATCGTTTTGTCTGGGTACCATATGAGCGCCCTGGCTTCACTTTGTCTAAAATGATCGCAAAAGGTGTGAAAAATAACCCGCAAGCCGAGCTTGTATTAATGGAAAAACACGGATTGGTTACGTGGGGTGAAACATCGAAAGAAGCCTATGAAAAAACCATTTCGATCATAACGGAAGCAGAAGAGTTTATTAAAAGCCGCCAGCATGAAGAAGATGCATTTGGTGGACAGGCATTTGACTCTTTACCTGAAGCAGAGCGCAAAAAGGTACTTGCTTCGATTATGCCGGTTATCCGCGGTGCTGTGGGCGAGGAGAAAAAAATGCTTTTAACTTTTGACGATGCAGATGATGTCCTGCAATTTTTGAATAGCAAAAATGCGGCAGCCTTATCACAAGTCGGTGCCGCTTGCCCGGATCACCTTGTACATACAAAAATGAAGCCGCTTTTCATTAACTGGGATCCTCAAAATGAACGGACTGAATCCTTGGTGGAAAAAGTTAAAACGGGTATTCAACAATATAAGGAAGAATATAAGCAATACTTCGAGCGCAATAAAAACGAAGGAGATGTGATGTTTGAGGCTGCACCACGAGTTATTTTGATTCCAGGTGTCGGAATGGTCAACACAGGCAGAAACGTAGCCATGGCAAACGTGAGCGGAGCACTTTACCATCGAGCGATTGCGGTTATGAAAGGGGCAACAGCACTTGGCGAGTTCGTATCTCTCAGTGAAAATGAGTCATATAACGTTGAATACTGGCCACTTGAGCTTTATAAATTGTCTCTTTCGCCGGCAGAAGCGGAGTTCTCACGCAAAGTAGCCTTCATTACAGGCGGTGCGGGCGGTATTGGCAGCGCAACAGCACGGCGTTTAGTTTCTGAAGGTGCCCATGTAGTTCTAGCTGATTTAAATATTGAAGGAGCTGAAAAAGTTGCGGATGAAATCAATAAAGAATACGGGGAAATACGTGCTGCAGCTTTTAAAATGGATGTTACCAGTGAAGAGCAGGTACAGGATGCCTTTGAGAAATCAGCTCTTACATTTGGGGGAATTGATATTATCGTCAACAATGCCGGCCTTGCCACATCCAGCCCGTTTGATGAAACAACCTTAAAAGAATGGAACCTAAACATGAATGTACTGGGGACAGGCTATTTCCTTGTAGCACGTGAAGCTTTTAAGCAAATGAAACAACAGGGAACAGGAGGAAATATGGTATTTGTGGGATCGAAAAACTCTGTTTACGCTGGAAAAAATGCTTCTGCTTACAGTTCAGTCAAAGCACTTGAAACACATCTAGCACGATGCATTGCAGTGGAAGGCGGTGATTTCGGAATCCGTGTTAATTCTGTTTTGCCAGACGCCGTATTACAAGGATCTTCCATTTGGGGATCGGGTTGGCGTCAAGAGCGTGCCGCTGCATACGGAATAGAACCAGACCAGCTTGAAGATCATTACAAAAAACGTACGACATTGCTAGTAAACATATTCCCGGAAGACATTGCTGAGTCCATAGCGTTTTTCGCTTCATCAAAAGCAGACAAAACAACGGGTTGCATGGTCACTGTAGACGGCGGTGTACCTGGAGCTTTTAATCGCTGATAGGTTTTGCCTGTTTTCTTGGATTTTGTTGCTTTAAGTGGAGGGTTTGTCATAGGTGGAATCAATCTATCGAAAAATAATAGATTAAGTATGCACTGCAAATTATGGTAAGTGAAGAATATGTGAAAAGGTAGTAGGAATCATGGAGTAATCAATTCAATCCGTTAAAAGGATGGGACGATATGACAATTAAAGAACAGTACGAAACAGCGAAACAAGCGTATGCGAATTGGGGAATTGATGTTGATGCGGCACTCGAAACACTGAAAAAGGTGCCCATTTCGATTCATTGCTGGCAGGGTGATGATATTGGTGGATTTGAAGTGAACAAAAGTGAATTATCTGGCGGTATTGATATAACGGGAAATTATCCAGGGAAAGCCACTACGCCGGAAGAGCTACGCATGGATCTTGAAAAAGCGCTATCTCTCATTCCGGGGAAACATCGGGTCAATTTGCATGCCATTTATGCGGAAACAAATGGAGAAGCAGTCGAACGCGATCAGCTTGAGCCAAAGCACTTCGAAAACTGGTTGAATTGGGCTAAAGAAAACGGTCTTGGTTTGGATTTTAACCCGACACTATTTTCCCATGAAAAAGCAGCAGACGGCTTGACACTTTCTCATCCAAATGAAGAAATTCGTGAATTCTGGATTGATCATTGCATCGCCAGCCGAAAAATCGGAGAGTACTTTGGCCGTGAACTAGGCAATCCCTGCTTAACAAATATATGGATTCCAGACGGCTACAAAGATATTCCAAGCGACCGTTTGACACCTAGAAAGAGATTAAAAGAATCCCTTGATCGAATTTTTACAGCAGAAGTGGATGAAACATGTAATTGGGATGCTGTGGAAAGTAAAGTATTCGGTATTGGCTCCGAATCATATGTCGTAGGATCGCATGAATTCTACCTTGGCTACGCATTGAAAAATAACAAGATTTGCTTAGTGGATACAGGTCATTATCATCCGACTGAAACTGTATCGAACAAAATTTCTTCGATGCTATTATACAGTGATAAACTAGCACTTCATGTTTCGCGCCCGGTTCGATGGGACAGTGACCACGTCGTAATTTTAGACGATGAGCTTCGTGAAATTGCGCTTGAAATTGTTCGCAATGATGCATTAAACCAGGTGATCATTGGTCTTGATTTCTTTGATGCCAGCATCAACCGTGTTGCTGCCTGGACGATTGGTACGCGTAATATGATTAAGGCCCTCTTATATGCCTTACTTGTACCGAACGATCATTTGAAAGAACTGCAAGAAAAAGGCGATTTTACTGAGCGACTGGCATTAATGGAGGAATTTAAAACCTATCCATTTGGTGGAATTTGGGATTATTATTGTGAAAAAATGAATGTACCGGTAAAGGAAAGATGGCTGACGCAAGTGAAAGAATATGAACGTGATGTTTTAGCAAAGCGTTAAAATAACAGGTTGTCCTGAATCCGCAAACCGATGTGTGACTAATTCCGCTGAATTAATATGGGGTCTATCGATTCGTCCCGAGTGAATGGTCTGGAATTACCGAAATATAACGAAGAAGTGGAGAAAAAGTAAAAAAGTTTTTGTTTAAATTAGAAAATTAATATAGTTAAAAAGGAAAACTTATTAGAAAGGTAATTCCTTTATAAAATATACCTATAACGATCTATGACACAGGTCTTTCTATGGGTATATTTTTTTTGATTGCACGTTAATAAATAGACATGAAAGCTAGTCAATTTGTGTTAAATCCGGAATGAGAGTCTCGTGCAACAAATTGATTTAACCAGTTGAAAATTAGACTGAGGATTGAAGAGGAATCGTTAAAGTAACTTTTTCTAAAAGGGGAGGATTTGGATTGAAGGTATCAATCTACAGTTTAAGATAATAAAAGCACTATGAAAAAAGGATATAGAAAATGTAATGGCGTAGACTGCTTTGTAATTTTCCAATACAAATGAAACACTATGAGCAAGTGAAACTATATAAAAATATTATTTGAATTTTAAAAATGTTTGTGAAATTTAAATTGACAAACCTTTCAAAAACAGTAAAAATCAATAATAAAAAGAAAAAAATGATGGGGTTCAAATGTACAATAGAGATATTTTTAATACATATAGAAGAGAATGAGAAAGTCGCTCACTCTTGTTGCTAAAATACGATTTTTCCAGTTTCCATCTCGCTTTTTGTGTAAGTTAGTGGTTGAACATAACAGAGAAGGACATGGCTGGACAATATATTATAGGGAAACCTGAAAGTATATAAAGGTTTCCTATTTTAGTAAAGAAATTAAGGTTATACTCCCGGTAAAATCCATCATTTGTGAAACCGTTTTCTTAGAAAGAAGCAGCGGTGAATGTAACCGGATGAGAAAAGCACTTCTTAAGTCATTCCTTATTACAATATCCATGATACGTGCTAATGTTTAGAATTTAAGAAAGAAGGTAGCTAATCATGTTAAGGATGCCCATCTTTTTTATTTTGTTTTTATTTATACTAAGCGGCTGTGATCATTCTGCAGAATACGAGATTATTTACAATGATGAAGAAAGTATCGACGTCAATACAAAACCTGTCGAGAATAAAAAAGATTCGTATACGATAGCTGTTATACCTAAAATTGACGGAATACCTTATTTTAAAGCGGTAGAGGAGGGGGCGTTGGAGGCGGGAAAAGACTTAGGTGTTAAGGTCATATATACAGGCCCACCTACCCCCAGTTCTGAAAAGCAGGAAGAGATTATAACAAAATTAATTGAAAAAAAAGTGGACGTAATTGCGGTATCTGCAAATGATCCATATAAATTAGGCAGGGTGCTGAAAAAAGCAAAGCGTAAAGGAATCAAGGTGATCACCTGGGATTCTGATACTAATGCATCATACAGAAGCTTTTTTGTGAACATGATAGATCCTGAGATAATTGGCAGGCATGTAATGGATACCCTCGCTATTGAAATGGAAGAAAAAGGGGAGTTTGCGATTATGACGGGATCTCCTACCGCTGCCAATCTTAATACATGGATTGATTGGATTCAAATCCAACAAAAAGAATATTATCCAACTATGAAACTAGTTGAAGTGGAATTTACAAACGAAGATATTCATAAAGCGTATAAGGTAACACAAAATTTATTTAAAAAATACCCGGACCTAAAAGGAATTATTGGTATTTCAACGGTTAATCCTCCTGCTGCGGCTCAGGCTGTGAAAGATGCAGGGGAAATCGGCAAGGTTGCCGTAGTCGGTACATCGACTCCTAATTTAATGAATGAATATTTACAGGAAGGGGCTGCCCAGACCATTACGTTATGGAGTCCACAAAAATTAGGTTACTTGACTGTTAGCCTAGCAAAAAACTTATTGAATGATGAATTTCCGTATGAAGGACAGAACATTAAGAACATAGGTAGGATTAAATTCAACGGTGACATGGTCATTATGGGAGAGCCCATCGATTTTACAAAGGGAAATGTGAACCAGTATGATTTTTAAAGGAAAAAAGCCTATCCAGATAAAAAACCTGCGTTTAACGACAAAACTAGTTACAACCTATACATTATTAACGGTTCTACCTATGGCCTTCCTTGGGTTCATTGCATACTGGCAATACACAAAATCAATAGAAGAAGAAGTAGGCGAATATATTCCCCGTCTTGTTAAACAGGTTAATGGCAACATTGAAAATGACATTCAAAAACTAGAGACCTTACCTGATTTAATTTATAATTCCGGTGATGTTATGGCTATTTTAAGAGACAGCCAATCAAAAAAAAAATCGGTTTTGCTACACGATGAATATATCATGAAGAGTTATTTGACAAGAACCTATTTAAATAACAATTCATCTCATATTTTGGGGGCGTTTCTTGTTTCCAAGAATCGTACATTTGCAAGTACAAGTCTGCATTATGACAGTTTTGGTTTTGAAGATGGTTCCTTGCCATATGCAGATGACCTAGGATTGCTAGGCGAGATGCAGTTGCTCCTTCCTAATCAGACTAATTTAACGTTTGAAGGGGATCCCTCCTATTTTATGCTGGTCAAAACAATTACTGATTTCGATAATAGAAAAAATTTAGGAACGCTCTATATAGCAATCGATGTAGCCTTTTTTGAGCAATCACTTCAGGATTTGCAAAAGGAAGAGAATGTTACGATGTGGATCATGAATAAGCAGGGGAAGATAATTTATCATAAGGATCATTCAAAAATTGGTACAGTGGAAAAAGGGATACATGATTACCCATTATTGAATGGTAGTTTTCGTACAGAAATCGATGGAAAACGGAATTTAATCAGTATAAGTGAATCAAATGAGCTGCCATGGGTACTCGTTCATAGCATGCCTATCAAAAACATGACAGAAAAAACGGATGTTATCCGAAATGTGACAATTTTCGTTTTTATCCTTTTTACACTCATTACTACATTGATCTCTATCTTTTTTGCCTGGACCGTTACACGTCCACTAAACGAATTAGGAGATATAATGAAGCGGGTGGAAAAAGGTGATTTATTAGTAGATATACCTATACATTCCGAGGATGAAGTCGGGATGCTCGCGAACAGTTTTCGATCAATGCTTGCAGAGATAAGAGAGCTGATTCATAAAAACTACCACATTGAACTGCGAAAAAAAACAGCTGAATTATACGCCCTTCAATCTCAAATAAATCCTCACTTTATGTATAATACGCTGGAAACCATAGGCATGGCTGTGGAAGAAGGAGAGAGCGATGAAGTCGTGAAGATGGTGACTCTGCTTGGTAGAATGATGCGCTTTTCAATCAGTAATAAAGAAAGCTTGGTTCCTATAAACAGTGAGGTTCAGCACATTGAAGATTATTTAAGCATCCAACAATTCCGTTTTGAAGATCGTTTGCATTTTATGATAGAAAAAGGAGCAGATGTAGTTAATTATTATATACCCAAGTTTGTTTTACAGCCAATCGTTGAAAATTCCATTAAATATGGATTGGAAAAAAGAAAGGAAATAGACATTCAAATACATATTTCTGAAGAGGAAACTCAGACAGGTGAGGAATATCTTTTGCTGATAGTCAGTGATAACGGACCAGGGATGACAGAAAGCAAATTAATTGAATTAAATGAAAAGTTACGTTTGGATCCAATGATGAAACGGGACTCTGGCTTTGGGATTATCAATGTAAATGCAAGAATTGGCATGATGTTCGGGGAACAATATAATCTTCAAATTAATAGCGAATACGGAAAGGGAACGAGTGTGATTATTAGACTTCCCAAAATAAATGCCCAACAAGTAAGCATGTATGTTCAAGGAGAGGAGAAGAACAGAGATGATACAAAGGGTCAGGACGGTCATTGTAGATGATGAACCAAGGATAAGAAGAGGCATAGAAAGACTAGTACAATCTTGTGGGGAAGAGTGGCATGTTGTAGGTGTTTACTCCGATGGTCAAGAGGCATACGATGCAATTATCAATCAAGTAGAAGAAGTTGATGTATTAATAACAGATGTACAAATGCCTGTCATGGACGGGTTAACGTTAATTCAACATTTGAAAAAAACTAAACCAAGGCTATTTCCATTCATTATAAGCGGGTATGATGATTTTCTCTATGTACAGACTGCCCTAAGGGAAGGAGCTGTCGATTATATATTGAAACCGATTGATCGAGAAAAGTTTAAACTGCAGTTGAAGACTGTGCAGGAAAAAGTAATTGAGGCACGAAAGGAAAGGGAAAAGATAGGAGAAATAGAAGAAAGAGCCATGATATTAACCCATGAAAAGCAGCTTCAATTGCTGATGGAAATTACGTGGAAAGATGCAATGGACTTATCATTACTTGAATGGACGCGGCAATTTCCAGAAGGAACCTATTCCCTGATCCATATTGGAATCGATCATACATCTGCCAAAACCCAAAGTTTTTCACCAGAAGATTGGGGTGGATGGAATGATGTAATAAAAAAACTTATAACAGACTTACTAGATGATCATTCAACGCATTGGATGTGGAAAGATAGTCTACATGCCAGTTGGTTATTGATTAAGGATACTACCCCTACAGCTTTGGAGCAATTGTGTATAACATTAAAAACAAGTGTCCAACGGCAAACCCCTTTTACGGTTTCCATTGCCCTTGGGAATGAGTTTAATGACCTTACCCTTTTAGTAAATATTAAAGATGAATTACGATCTACCTTGCAATATCGAATGATACAAGGAGGCAATAAAATTTTCAGAACTGAAATGCTTAAACATATATCATATAATAAAGTGATTGAAGTGCCGCCATCCATCTATAAATGGGCAGAAGAGACAGTGGAGGCGATGGAGCATGGTGAAGAAGCTGCCATTCGTTCTCTCAGGCAATTTTTTAACGAACTGAAAGATGTCACTTCCCCTTTCATAATACAAGAATCGGTTCGCTATTTGTCTATTAGAATTATTAATAAATGGATTAAAAGTGATGGTTTTAAAGACCTTCCGCTTTTACTTGAGGAAGCCTTTAGCATTGCCGAGGATTCTTCTCATTTTAATCATTTAAAAAAGGAGACGGAGCGTTGGGTCATGAATATGTTAAAAAAGCAAGCAGCATTTCAAAATGACCAAACAGATCCCATACGCCAGGCAAAAGAATGGATTCTAAAACATATAGGCGATAACATCACAATAAAAAAAATTGCCAATCATGTCCATTTAAATTCAACCTATTTTTGTGAGTATTTTAAAAATCAGACAGGTGAAACCGTGCTTGACTATGTAACCAATGAACGGTTAAAAGTGGCGAAGGAATTATTAAGTCATACAGATTTAAAGATTTACGATATCGCTTCAAAAGTAGGCTATCAAGATACCAAATATTTTAGTCGGCTGTTTAAGCAATGGACAGGACAACTTCCGTCTCAATATCGAGATACTCATGAGTTTTTTGTGAAAAAGTAGAAGCTTCCATTCCGGAGCTTTTTTTTTATGTCTACATTGAAAATGTCCCGAAGAAAATCCCCCCTACCCGAATTTTATCACCTACCAGCTTATGCCAATTCCCTTTATAGTGAAAGTATCAGAAAAGAAAGCGCTTCCTTTATGAGGGAAACGCTTTCTTGATAAAAGACGAAATGGAACGGGAGTGTTTATATGACCTTAATTGGACCCTCACTTATGTGTGCAGATATGGGGAATTTACAAGAATCAGTAATGAGATTAGACCGTGCAGGTGTTGATTTCTTTCATCTAGATATAATGGATGGATCGTTTGTTCCTAATTTTACAATGGGCCCGGATCTAATTAAACGCATTAGGCAATTCTCGGATAAACCATTTGATGTTCACTTAATGGTTGAAAGACCGGAAGACCATTTAGATCTTTTCATTCAGTCGGGGGCAGATATGATTTCCATTCATGCAGAGGCAACTGCCCATTTACAGAGATCACTACAAAAGCTGAAGAATGATGGGATTAAGGCAGGGGTAGCCTTAAATCCATCAACCCCCATCACAGAGCTTGAACATGTATTGGATGTAGTCGATTATGTAACGGTGATGACGGTGAATCCTGGTTTTGCCGGGCAGTCCTTTGTACCGCTTATGTATAAGAAAATAAAAAAGATAAAAGAATTAATTCAATCGGAAGGCTACCAAATTGATATTCAGGTAGATGGAAACATTGGGTTCGAAACCATTCCGGGTGTATTGAAAAATGGAGCCGACATGTTGGTTTGCGGGACGTCCTGTTTATTTAAAAACGATGTATTACTGGAAGATGCCGTTGGCCAACTCCGGGCATTCTTAGAGCAAATGAAAATGAAAAACGAGGGTTGTGCATGAAAGGGGTTGTAGTGGTAGGGAGTATTAATATGGATATTGTCGCAGTCACTAATCAATATCCAGCGCATGGGGAAACGATTTTCGGAGAAAATATGAAACTATTAAGTGGTGGAAAAGGCGCAAATCAAGCAACGACGTGCGCTAAACTTGGAAAACCAGTAAAACTGATCGGTGCGGTTGGCGACGACGCATTCGGGCATGAAATAGAACGTTCTCTTCTTCAAAATAACGTGAACATATCCTCCTTGAAACATGTTGCAGAACATCCAACTGGATGCGCAGTCATTACAGTAGATGCTACAGCAGAAAACACCATGCTTGTCATTAAAGGGGCCAATGAACATTTGACAAGAAGTGATATTGACATTTGTTTTTCTACCATCAGTGATGACTATGCTGTTTTACTTGTACAGATGGAAATTCCTAATGAGGCTGTTCTACAAGCCATGAAAAGGGCTAAAGAAAAAAATATGTTTATTATCCTGGACCCTGCTCCGGCAGAAGGGGTAACGACTGAAGCACTGACGTATGCCAATTTGATTACGCCGAATTGGCAGGAAACAAAAGTGTTGACTGGGATCGACGTCAACTCGAAGGAAAGTGCATGCAAAGCGGGTGTTTTCTTTGAGAATCATTTTGGCGTGGAGAATAGCATTATTAAGTTGGGCCATAAAGGAGCATTGGTTTATCAAAACGGTGAAACAAACTTTATCGAGCCCATTGCTGTAAAAGCTGTTGACACAGTGGGGGCAGGAGACTCGTTCGCAGGCGCCCTTGCTTGTGCCATTGCAGATGGGGAGACGATCGAATCAGCAGCCGAGTTTGCTTCAATTGTAGCGGCGATGAAGGTAACGAAAATGGGGGCCCAAGATGGTGTGCCGAGGCTAGCAGAAGTGGAACATTTTTGTGAAACCAATAACATTAATTATTATGGTAAAAAACAAAAGTTGAATCAATTTATGACTGATTAAGGTTGGAAAGGAGAGAAACATGTCTGATTTCTTATTGCAAATGACGAATGTCAGTAAAACCTTCCCAGGTGTAAAAGCACTGGATAGCGTTCAGCTTGAAGTGAAAAAAGGAGAAGTTCATGCGTTAATAGGTGAGAATGGTGCCGGGAAATCAACTCTCATTAAAATATTAGCTGGCATTTATCGACCGGACCTAGGGGCCAAGTTTTACTTTGAAGGAAAAGAAGCCGAAATTCAAAAACCGATTGATGCTACGCTAAAAGGCATTTCAATCATTTATCAGGATTTAAGTTTATTTTCAAACCTATCTGTAGCTGAAAATATCTATATTGGCCGGGATAGTGACAAAAAACCATGGAAAAAGATTAGATGGAAGGAGATGGAGGATACAGCAAAACGGGCACTTAAAGAACTAGAATTTGAGATTGATGTTCATACACCCGTTGAAAAATTAAGCATTGCTCAACAGCAGCTGATTGAAATCGCCAGAGCCCTCGCTTTTGATTCCAAGTTGATTGTAATGGACGAACCGACTTCATCCCTATCCGCAGGGGAAGTTGAAAAGCTTTATAAAGTTATACAAAAATTAAAGAATCGCGGAATTTCCATAATCTTTGTCAGCCACAAGTTAAAAGAGTTATTTACTGTTTCCGATCGATTTACAATATTGCGAGATGGGAAATATGTAGGCACTTATGAAACTGAAGAACTTGATGAAGATAAATTAATCACACTAATGGTGGGACGTCAGATTTTATATAACAAGAATATGGTTAAAGGAAAAACAGGAAAAACTCTTTTGGAACTGAATGGTTTATCAAAAGAAGGTAACTTTAAAGATATTTCCTTTGAATTGAAAGCTGGAGAGGTCCTTGGGATTACAGGACTTGTCGGATCAGGAAGAACAGAGCTTGCACAGGCGATATTCGGGGTCAACAGACCCTACGATGGAAGTATGAAAATAAATGGGGTTTCTACTAAAATCAAGTCTTCTGAACATGCTGTAAAGCAAGGGATTGCATATATTCCAGAAAGCAGAAAAACGCAAGGACTCATCCTTCGCCAGTCCATAATCAATAATATTTCATTACCTGTTTTGAAACAATTGAGAAATAAATTCAAATTGATTAAGCGAAAGGAAGAAGTTAAGCTGGCTGATCATTATATGAAAACGCTAGATGTTAGACCCGCTTTGCCTAAAAGGGCAGCTGGTGACCTGTCAGGCGGAAATCAACAGAAAGTCGTGATCGGCAAGTGGCTTTCTACTAAACCACAAATCCTAATTATTGATGAACCGACGAATGGGATTGATATTGGGGCGAAGTCAGAAATTCATAAGTTAATGAGGGAACTGGCAGCTGAAGGAATGGGCATTATTGTGATTTCTTCAGAGCTTCCAGAAGTACTTGCAGTCAGTGATCGGATTTTGGTCATGAGACATGGAAGAATAGCCGGAGAGCTTGGTATAGAAGAAGCGACACAGGAAAATATCATGAATTATGCTCTGCTTGGTTCTCAATCTCCTTCCAAAAAAGGGCTTCCGCTAAAAGAGGAGGTACGTGCATGAACGCCATTTTGAAGTCGAAGGAAATCAGCATCGCAATGATTGTTTTGCTTCTATGTATTACATTGACATTCTTAAGCCCGTATTTTTTAACTGTAGACAATTTGCTGGATGTACTAAAAGGGAATGCTGTACTTGGAATTCTGGCGGTGGGTATGACACTTGTAATCATCACTGGCGGGATTGACGTATCGGTGGCCGCTGTTACAAGCGCTGTCTGTGTCATCGTTGGAAAAGTAATGATGCTCATGCCTGACCATCCCATCTCTATACTATTACTCTTTTTGATTGGGCCATTTCTTGGGGTTTGTTTAGGTGCACTGAATGGACTGCTTGTTGCAAAGGTTCAAATTCCAGCTATTGTCGTGACACTTGGAATGATGAGTATCATTAATGGGCTCGTGTTGTACATTACGAATGGACAGTATTTGAACAGCAGCAGTTTTCCAACCGTATTCATCAAGTTTGCCAGTTTTGAGATGTTTGGTATATCTATCATCATTCTAATTTTTATCGCAGTGGCACTGTTTACTTGGTATATTTTGAAATACACATTAATCGGTCGCGAAGTATTGGCGATTGGCGGTAATAAAGATTCAGCCATTCGGGTTGGGATAAATTTTGACAAAGTTCAAATATTTGTTTTCTCCTATATGGGGTTTCTTGCAGGAATAGCAGCCATTGCTCAAACAGCATATACAAAGGCTGTGGATCCTAATGGAATGCTTGGTCTGGAGCTGATGGTCATAGCAGCCGTTGTTTTGGGCGGTGCGAACATCATGGGGGGGCGCGGTACCATTTTGGGAACGGTTTTGGGCGTTCTTCTGCTAGGCATTGTACAAAATGGACTTATCTTGGCAAAAATTGATACCTTCTGGCAAAAAGTATTCACTGGATTGATTATATTACTGGCTGTGTCATACGACCACATTCAATATAAGCGCTCAAAAGATAAGTTAGCGAAAATTGAAGTGGAAGCGTAAGAAAGAGGTGAAAAAATGAAACGGCTTTCAATATCAAAAGAAAATACTTTAGGTGTAATTACAGCAGGCTTGTTTGTGTTAATGAGTTTTTCAATACCTGGATTCTTTTCTTCAAATAATTTAACCAATATGATGTTCCAGCTCCCGGAGTTTGGTTTAATCGCATTAGCAATGATGGTGGTGATTGTAACTGGAGGGATTGACCTATCGATTACGTATACAGCTGCCTTGTCTGGCGTGACAATCGCACTTATGGCAAGCAGCGGATACCCAATGCTAGGCGCAATCTTAATCGGTGTTTTAGTCGGGCTGAGCTGCGGATTGATTAACGGCGTACTCATCTCAAAAATCGGTGTTTCGCCAATACTGGTAACACTCGGAACGATGGTGCTTTTTGAAGGTTTGATCTTAAGCATTACGAAGGGAAATTCAATTTCAGGATTCAGTGAGGGCTATAGCTTAATTGGAAACGGCTACTATATGGGGATCGTTCCTCTTTCCATCATTATTTTTGTACTATTTGCAATAATAACAGCTATATTGCTGTCAAAAACCAAATGGGGCAGAAGTGTTTATATGGTGGGTAGCAATCCGATCGCCACATTATTTTCAGGTGTAAATAATAGCAAGGTATTAATGAGGGTTTACTTATATGCGGCACTTCTTGCCACAATTGCTTCCATTATTATGACATCCCGTTATAATACTGCAAAAGTGGATCTGGGATCTTCTTATTTATTACAAAGTGTAGCGGCAGCCGTGCTTGGCGGAACTGAAATTCAAGGTGGTTATGGCAAAGTTATCGGCACTGTTTACGCAGTGGTCATTTTCCAAATGTTATCAAGTGGATTGAACTTAATGGGTGTACCACGATCGATCGTAACTGTAATGATGGGGGTTATTTTAATCACGGTATTGGTCATAAACTTCGTGAAAACGAAATTAGATGAAAAAAGTCAAAAGAAGTTACCTTCAAACTCTGTAGCGTAATTTACATGACCATGTAATCTCTGAAAATACTTTAGTGAAAAATCAGAAAAATTGTAAGGGGGATCATTATGAAGAAAATGACGGGGATATTGGCAACAGCTATTTTAGCTGGGGGACTGTTAGCAGGCTGTGTATCACAAGAAGGAGCATCGGGGAACAGTGAAAAAGAAACAAGTGGCGGAGGTGGTAATGAGAAGTTGAAAATTGCCGTAGTTCCAAAATTAATGGGGATACCATATTTCAATGCTTCTGAAAAAGGAGCGATTCAAGCAGGTAAAGATCTTGGTGTGGAAACCATTTACACAGGACCTACGGAACCGGATGCTGCACAGCAAGTAAAAGTCATTGAAGACTTAATTAGTCAAGATGTGGATGTAATCGCAGTAGCACCAAATGACGCTGCATCACTCTCACCAGTCCTTCAAAAGGCGAAGGATGAAGGAATAATTGTAATGGATTGGGATACACCAGCTGATCAATCCCTTGTAGAATTATCCGTCCACCAAATAGACGATGAAGCATACGGTCGCCATATCGCTAAATCACTCGTAAAACAAATGGGTGTTGAAAAAGGGCAAATCGCTATATTAACTGGAGGGCTTTCAGCTGCAAACTTAAACACCTGGATAGATGCAGCAAAAAAAGAACTGGAAGAGAATTATCCAGGTATTGAATTAGTATCGGATAAAATCGCGACAGATGAAAAACAACAGGTGGCATACCAAAAAACACTGGATTTAATAAAATCAAATCCTGAACTAAAAGGAATCATGGCTTTTTCTACTCCGGCACCTCTTGGGGCAGCCCAAGCTGTTCAGGAAAAAGGACTGCAAGATGATATAACAGTCGTTGGAACTGCTCTACCGAAAGACTCTTCACCATATTTAAATGATGGATCTCTAGATGTAGCCATTCTTTGGGAGCCAGACAAACTAGGTTATTTAACAGTTGCCCTCGCCAAACGTCTAGCTGAAGGGGAGAAACCAGAAGATGGTTTGAAAGTTGAAAATGTAGGTGAAATTGACGTGTGGGAGGATGGAAAAACAATCATCATGGGACCACCGACAGATTTTACGAAAGACAATGCAGCTGATTTTAATTTTTAAGGTTAGATAGACCGAAAAGTCCCCTCTCAACTATCTAGAGGGGCCTTTTTATTAAATATCATTGCGTGACTTGCATGTTAGGAGATGATGAAGGGATGAATGAGAGATATACAATCGGAATTGATTTTGGCACTGAATCAGGAAGAGTGCTGCTAGTAGATATAGTGAACGGAAATGAAATGGCTACACATGTTACACCTTATCGTCATGGAGTATTGTCTAATAGGCTTCCAGACGGATGTAAACTTGAAAAAGATTGGGCTCTCCAGCATCCAGGTGATTATTTGGACGTTTTATACACTTCTGTTCCTGAAGTGATTCGGTTAAGCGGAGTAGATGCGAATGATGTGATAGGCATTGGAATCGATTTTACCTCATGTACCATTTTGCCTGTTGATAAGAAAGGAAATCCCCTTTGTTTTGATGAGAAGTGGAAAAGGGACCCTCACAGTTGGGTCAAATTATGGAAGCATCATGCCGCACAAAAAGAAGCGGATGATATTACACGCATTGCACAGGCAACGAATCAACCATTCCTGCAACGATATGGCGGGAAAATTTCTTCTGAATGGATGTTCCCTAAGATTTTACAAGTGTTACGTGAATCACCTGATATCTATGAAGAAACGGATCTATTTATGGAAGCCGGAGATTGGATTACCTTCCGTCTGACGAATGAGCTGGTACGCAGCAGTAATATGAGCGGTTATAAAGCATTTTGGGATAAAAAAGATGGATATCCGGACCCTGCTTTTTTAGCGGCTATTGATGAACGTCTTCTGGATATACTGGATACAAAAATGCGTGGTGAAGTATTACCCATCGCTGGACGGTCGGGTGGTTTAACAGAAGGGATGGCTAAGAAGATGGGGTTGAAATCTGGTACGGCTGTTTCTGTATCCATAATCGATGCCCATGCAGGTGTTCCAGCTGTAGGAGCTGTCCATCCAGGCCAATTTGTGATGACGATGGGAACCTCTACTTGCCACATGTTAATTTCTGAGAAAAAACAAACAGTAGAAGGTATTTGTGGAGTAGTGGAGGATGGAATAATTCCCGGATCATTCAGTTATGAAACGGGACAGGTGGCTGTTGGCGATTCGTTTGCATGGTATATTGAGCAAACTGCTCCTGAGTATGTAAAGAAAGAAGCTGAGCAAGAAGGTGTCAATCTACATAGCTTACTGGAAAAAAAGGCTTCTTGCTTAAGGCCTGGTCAATCTGGGTTAGTGGCGTTAGATTGGTGGAATGGCAACCGAACAGTCCTTGTAGATGCGAACTTGTCAGGTGTGATAGCAGGGATTACTCTTTCCACGAAGCCGGAAGAAATATACCGTGCACTTTTAGAATCAACAGCCTTTGGAACAAGGAAAATCCTTGAAACCTTTGAGAATGAGGGTATAGAGATAAACGATTTGTTTGCCTGTGGCGGATTACCTCAAAAAAATAAACTGTTAATGCAGATATATGCCGATATTTTAAATCGTGAAATTAAAATCGCGGATGGGGAACAAGTTGTTGCATTAGGAGCAGCCATATACGCTGCCACGGCTGCCGGCCGTATAAATGGTGGGTATGATTCCTTAGAGGAGGCATCCTCTAAGATGGCAAAAGTAAAAGAAGATACTTTTATACCGGTTAAAGAAAATGTAAGTATTTATCAACAACTGTATGCTTATTATTTAGAACTGCATGACTTCTTTGGCCGCGATCATATTTCCATAATGCATGGTTTAAAGAAATTGAGGAGTGTGGACTAATGATACATATTGCGGTGGATATTGGTGCTTCAAGTGGCCGGCTGGTCTTAGGGAAAATGGAGAACGGGAAATTAGTAATTGAAGAAATCCATCGATTTGCGAATGGTTTCACCACCCAAAATGAAACCTGTTTTTGGGATATTGATCATTTATTGAATGAAATCTTAAAGGGGTTAGAATCAGCAAAAAAGCTTGGATACGACCACTGTACACTTGGAATTGATACGTGGGGAACGGATTACGTATTGTTGGATGATAATGGACACAGAGTGCAAGAAGTTATCTCTTATCGTGATAAGCGCACCGAAAATACAATCGAAAAGGTCACAAGAACACTACCTAAAGAAATCATTTATCAAAAAACGGGGATTCAATTCTTATCATTTAACACGTTATACCAATTGTACGAAGAAGATATAAAGAACCTGAAAGTCACTGGGAATGTCATGACTGTGCCAGATTATTTAGGTTACTGCCTAACGGGGAAAAAGGTCACAGAAGTTACAAGTGCTTCTTCGATGCAATTATTGAATGTAAACACGAAGAAGTTTGATGAAGAGTTACTAAACCTGATTGCATTGTCAAAAGATCAATTCCCGCCTTTTGCTAATCCGGGAGAACGATTAGGGAAACTGATGAAAGAACGTTTTTCTACTTTCGATCTTCCCAATACAGAAGTGATTATCGTTGCTTCACATGATACTGCATCCGCCATAGTCGGTTCACCTGGTAATGGAGAGAAATGGGCATATATTAGTAGCGGAACGTGGTCGTTGCTTGGGATTGAAAGCGATAAACCGATAGTGAATGAGTTAGCTCTTAAAAACAATTATACAAATGAATGGGGTGCATACGGAACCTACCGCTTTCTGAAAAATATCATTGGTATGTGGGTTATTCAAGAGGTCAGAAGACATTTAAAGGAAGACTATAACTTCGAGCAGTTTGTATATGAGGCAGAGAAAATAAAGGTGTGCAGGCAGTTCATCAACTTTAATGATAAACGATTTTTAAATCCAGAAAATATGATTCAAGAAATTCAGCAGTATTGTCGGGAGACGAATCAGGAGATTCCACATACAGTGGGCGAATTAGCGAACTGTATATTTACAAATATGTCTATTATTTATGCGATGTCCATTCGGCAAATAGAAGAGATAACCGGGAAAAGAATCGAGCAACTTCATATTGTCGGAGGAGGGGCGAAAAATGAATTCGTTAATCAACTTACGGCTGACCTTAGCGGGAAAACCATATACGCTGGACCAACGGAGGCTACGGCGATTGGGAATATACTAGTACAAATGATTTCAGGCAATGAAATAAGCGATTTACAAACGGCACGTCAGTTAATAGAACACTCGTTCCTTATAAAAAAATATGAGCCAAAAGAAAAAATTGAATCATCATCCCTGATTGAAAAATTCAAACAAGCAATTTCCATGAAAGAAGAAAGTAAATAATAGGAGTGATAAAGTATGAATGAAAATCTGCATCCAGCCGAACAAATTGTTATGATCATGGAACGTGTCTATAAATATGGCATGACAACAATTTCAGGAGGAAACCTTTCTATTCTAGATGAAAATGGTGACCTTTGGATTACTCCATCGGGAATTGATAAAGGGGCATTAACCATGGATGATATCATGTGCGTCAAAAAGGACGGTACATTCATAGGGAAACATAAACCATCGGTAGAGCTTCCTTTTCATCAAGGAATTTATGAAGCAAGGCCCGATATAAAAGCTATCGTACATGCACATCCCCCGGCTTTGGTTTCCTTTAGCATGGCTCGTAAAGGACCAAACCCAAAGTTGCTTTTACATGCATATAAGAGTGTAGCAGATTCCCTTCAGGTTGCACCCTATGCGATCCCTGGAAGCGACAAATTAAAGGAAAATATTTCGGCTGAATTTGCAAAAGGAGGGGATGCGGTCATATTGGAGAATCATGGTATTGTGGTAGGGAAACCCACTATATTTGATGCCTTTATGTTGTTTGAAACACTTGAAGATACTGCTTGTATGGAAATAAATGCAAGGAATATAGGGAAACCATTTGAACTGACCGAACAAAATTTACAAGAAATAGATTTATATAAAGCGGATAAATTAACACAGATAGAAATGAAGCACCATTCTGTCGAAGAGGTTTCTTGCCGTCAAGAAATGATCAGGTTATTGGAACGGTTATATGATCGTCAGCTTTTTACAAGTATCTCAGGCAGCTTTTCAACCCGCCTTAAAGATGGCTCTATTTTAATCACGCCTTCTCAACAGGACCGTAAATATATTAAGGAAGATGAATTGGTTCTGATTCATCAGGAGTATAGTGAAGAAGGAAAGGAACCATGTGAGTTTTTTGAGCTTCATCAAAAAATATATGAGTTAAACCCGGAGCTTACATCCGTAATCATTGCGAACCCAAGATTTTTAATGGCCTATGCTGTGACAGATGTTAAATATAATACACATATAATTCCAGAGGCCTACATTGTTCTTCGGGATATAGATAAAGTGCCTTTTGGAATGGGGGAAAATCATAATAGAATGATTGCAGATAAACTAGCAGAGGATAATCCTGTCCTATTAATTGAAAATGGGTATGCAGTTGTCTCAGGAAAAAGTTTACTGAGTGTATTTGATAGGCTAGAAGTAGCTGAATATAGTGCAAAAGCATTGGTGTACGCTAAAAGTATTGGCGAAGTAATTGATATTAGTGATGAAGATATTGAAGAAATTATTGAAGGTTTTAAGCTAATTGCCAAATAACCATATCAATGAAAAAAGGCAGTTCCTAAGCTCTCTATTTATATAGAGGGCTTTATATATGTTACAATACAAAAACAAACAAAAGTAAACAAAGATTATATAGATAGGAGAAAGTTGGTATGCTTGTAGCTCAAAGACACCAAAAAATTGTCGAACTCGTAAATGAACGTTCGAGTATTCGTGTTACAGAATTAAGTGAAATCTTTTCAGTAACAGAGGAAACAATCCGACGTGATCTCGAAAAGCTTGAGAAAGAAACAAAACTAAAACGCAGCCACGGCGGTGCCGTTAGCCTGCAAGAAGATGATTCGGAAATCCATTTTTCCGAAAGAGTGATAACAAATGTCAACGAAAAAAAAGTGATAGCATATGAAGCGGCAAAGCGGATAGTGGAAGGTGACAGGATTATTTTAGATGCAAGTACAACTGCCTGGTATATGTCAAAAGCCTTACCAAACATACCGCTAACGGTTATTACCAATTCCACCAAAGTGGTGATGGAATTGAGTAAAAAAGAAAAAATAGAGGTTATTTCAACCGGGGGAAGATTGCTGTCAAAGTCTTTATCATTTGTTGGTCCGATAGCAGAGAAATCATTAACGATGTATCATGTCAACAAAACGTTTTTGTCTTGCAAGGGGATTCACTTAGAAGAAGGACTCAGTGATTCTAATGAAGGGCAGGCTTTATTAAAAAAGAAAATGATCGAAAGGTCGGATGCAGTGATCCTGATGGTGGATTCCTCAAAGTTTGGAAAAAAGGCGTTTTCATTAATCGTTCCGCCTAGTGAAGTGGATGAGGTCATTACGGATAGAGAAATAGATGAAGCATCAAGAAAATTGCTTGAAAAAAGAAATGTAAAAGTAACGATTGTAAAATAAAATAGAATCATTAGCGACAGTTGGGAAATGTGTCCTTTAAAGCGAGCAATCTATTATAGAGGTTGGGTATCTTTACGGTACCCAATCTATTTTTATTATTGCCTCGTTTCCAAAAAAAAGGGCTTTCAGTTTAGTAACATGCTTGCGTTAGGGAAAGGCAGGAGACGTAAGGGGTTGTGAATATTACCAATAGGAAGGGAAAGGGGGTTTTGTCTTAAGTTTCGCAGAAAAAATACCATTAGGGTAAAGGGCAAACGAAAGGGCAGACGTGAAACGTTAATTTTTTCTGGAAATTTACATATAATCGAAGGGAAATAGATTTATTCGGTACTTGGTGATAGTTGAAATTGGAAAACATTTCCGTTAACATATAATAAGAATCATATTTTAGGAGGTTGTGCATTGGCTTTGCAAATCAAAGAAGTTACGAAAAAATTCGGGGAATTCACAGCTGTAAACCAGCTTGATTTAACTATTCCCGAGAAGGAAATGTTCGGTTTTTTAGGCGGGAACGGAGCAGGGAAAACGACTACGTTCCGGATGATACTCGGCCTGCTAGACCCCACTGAAGGGGAAGTTGTCTGGGATGGTAAGAAAATCGATTATACGACCAGTTCAATAATTGGCTATCTTCCTGAGGAACGCGGACTATATCCAAAACTGAAGGTGCGCGATCAAATTGTGTATTTGGCTAGATTAAGAGGGATGAACAAACGGGATGCTTTGAAAGAATTGGAGTATTGGCTGGACCGCTTTATGGTACCCGAGTATATCGATAAGCGAGTTGAAGAGCTTTCAAAGGGAAATCAGCAAAAAATCCAGCTGATCGCCTCGATGATCCATAAACCTGAATTACTTATCCTTGACGAACCCTTCAGCGGACTGGATCCAGTGAATGTGGAAATCCTGAAGAAAGCTGTCATTGACTTAAAGGACAGCGGCACGACGATCGTTTTCTCGAGCCATCGCATGGAGCATGTCGAGGAGATGTGCGAGCATCTTTGCATCATGCATAAAGGTTCCCCTGTTGTGGCTGGAAAATTAAAAGAAATCAAGCGTTCTTTTGGTAAAAAGAATGTCTCAATTAAAGCAGATTTTGATCTATCTTTCTTGGATAATTATTCAGGTGTAACAAAAGTCAAAAACACGATGGAAGGGAAAATTCTTCAAGTCTCTGGTGAAGATGTGGCTGAGAGCATGCTACGTGATCTTGTTCCAAGAGGTTTCGTCCGGAAATTCGAATTGGAAGAACCATCGCTGACGGATATTTTCATTGAAAAAGTAGGTGCCGTCTATGAATAAATTTTGGATTGTCCTTTCCCATACATATCTATCAAAATTAAAGACGAAATCCTTTATCATTTCTACAATCATTATGATGGCACTGATTCTCGTTCTTTCGAACCTTTCGAATCTTATTGATAAATTCGACAGTGATGAACAGGAAAAGGTTGCCGTTATCGATCAGACTGAAGGCAGCTTATTTGATCCTTATAAAAAAGCGGTAGCAGGTGTGAACGATGACCTATCGATAATATCCGCCCAGGATGAAAAGCAAGCGGAGGAAATGGTCAGCGCGGAAGAAATCGTTGGATATTTGATAATCGAAAAGGATGAAACCCTCGGCTTCAAGGGAACGTATAAAGCGAATCAAATTTCAGATTCTGCGGTAAGTAATGATTTGCTTTTAGCGCTAACCCAATTGAAGGGTCAAATAACCGCGAAGGAATTGAATTTGACAGAGCAGCAAATCGCTCAATTGAATACGCCGCCAGCATTTGATACGATTGCGCTTCAGAAAAATGCAAAAACGGAAGAGGACCTCAATCAAGCACGAGGTCTCGTGTATGTTCTCCTATTCGTCATTTACTTCGGTGTGTTGATGTATGCAACGATGATTGCAATGGAAGTAGCCACTGAGAAAACATCACGAGTCATGGAAATCCTGATTTCAAGTGTCCCGCCAGTCACACAGATGTTTGCCAAAATAATGGGTGTTGCTTTACTTAGTCTTACTCAAATGATTTTATTTTTTGGGGTGGGCTATTTCTCCATTAAACAAAACTTGACGGGTATGGACGAAGGATTCTTTTCATTTTTCGGTTTCGGCAGTACCGATATCTCAACGATCATTTATGCAATCATCTTCGCTTTGCTTGGGTATTTTCTGTACGCGACTCTTGCGGCATGCCTTGGGTCCGTTGTCAGCAAAATTGAAGATGTCCAGCAAATGATTTCACCGATGACCATGTTAGTTGTCATCGCCTTCATGATTGCGATGTTTGGACTGGGGAATCCGTCAGCCAGTTATATTACGATCACATCATTCATTCCATTTTTCACGCCTATGATCATGTTCTTGCGTGTAGGGATGCTTGAAGTTCCATTCTGGGAAATCGCCATCAGCATTGCAGTCTTGATCTTAACGATTGTTTTACTTGGAATAATCGGAGCAAAAATCTATCGGGGTGGAGTCTTGATGTATGGAAGCTCAAAATCACTGAAAAGCATCAAGAATGCCTTGCAATTATCCAAGAAAAATTAACATGAAACCTGGATCCTTCATTTGGAGGTATTCAGGTTTTTTTAAGATAATAATATAGGAACGAAAAGTAGCATAGATATAAGGGAACATAAATATATTCCATTTATGCAACCGCGATTAGGAGTGAATTATTATGAGCAATATGGTAACGTTGACGATAGCTTCAGAAGCGTTTCTCTTGCTATCCTTCATCATTATTATTTTATCAACCAAGAATCCGAAAAGAAATGTTCTCTGGGTCATCCTGTTCATCATTGGAGCTGCACCGCTTTTATATTTAGCCATAGATCATGTGAAAAACGACTATATGGATGCAAATATCGGATTGGGCCTTGCCTTTATGTTTACCTGGATATATAGCGTAGTAGCCTTTATCATTGCCATCATTCTTTTAGTGAAAAAGAAAAGGGATAATAATATTTCAAAAGAACAGTAATATTCCCATTATCCAATCAAGTTCCGGTTTTAAATTAGCTTTTTTGGATTTGAGGATATATGGGTTCCACATTTACGTTCTTAAGAGTGGAGTCCAAACTTCTCGATCATGGTAATGTCTTAAAAATATGGAGGTACCCCTTAAAGAAGTATCACCAAGCCAATACGAAAAAGGGTTGCCCTAAAAGTCATTTTACTGACTTTTAGGGGCAACCCCTTTTTTTGTTTTTAAATCCTTTTTAAATCAATGAAAATAAATGTAAAGCAGGTGAGGGTTAATGAACACACTATTGTTCGTAACAGATTTATACTATGAAGCAAAAGGAAGAAATTATTATGAGGAGGTTTGTTCCTTACTTCGAAGCTTAGAGAAGATTTTAAGTTGGGCATTTGTCATCCTGAAGACACTGAAACGTTTGAAAAAGATTTTGACTTAATAGTATTTCGAAATGCTGGTCCAGTAGCGAATTTTAAGGATACGTATCAAGCATTCCGCAATAGAGTAGTTTCTGGATATTCTGAAAACATACAATTCATTTAACGGAAAGGCTGATATGAACGGGAAGGAATACTTAATTGAACTAACGAATGCTCAATTTCCTGTTATTCCAACTATAGAAACTCTTGATTCTTTAGATAAACTCCCTAATGTAAAGACGTATATTGTAAAGCCGAAAGATGGTGCAGATTCAATCGGTTTGGAATTTGTAACGAAAGATGAATTGATAGATAAATTTGATCCAGAATCAAAAAACACATTAGTACAACCATTTATCAACTTTGAGTATGAGGTTTCATTTTATTTTATCGATAAAGAATTTCAGTATGCTCTTTATGCACCAGATAAAGAGCAAAGATGGGAATTAAAAGAATATTCACCTACTGAAGAAGAATTAACTTTTGCTAACAAATTTATTGAATGGAATAATCTTGATTGGGGGATTCAACGAGTTGATGCTTGTCGGAATGAACAAGGTGAACTTTTATTAGTTGAATTAGAAGATTTAAATCCCTATCTTTCCTTGTTAGAATTATCTGATGAAACACTGAAGAACTTTGTAGAGGCAATGAAAAAGTCATTACTGAAAACTCTTCAGCTTAAATTTGAATTTTTCTTATAGAACTATCAGGTGCGTAGTAGTAAAAGAAGGAGCAGTCCCAAAAAAATTTTATAAGGAAAAAAGTCGTTCATGAACAAATCTAAAGATATATAAATGTGATTCTTAGCCATACTAATAAAGATTAAAATATAGTTAGGAGGCAATATTATGGGAAGATCAAACAATCAAAAATCATCTAGCAGAAAAAAATCATTAGCTCAAACTCCCAATAACTTAAAAATCGAACCGGATCGTGTGAATGAAGAGTTTTCACGTGAGCTAGGTGAAAGTGCGAAAATAAGAGCTACAAGACCTAAATGATACTACAAAAAAAGTGAAAGATACGGATTGATTACATTCTTTTTTAAAATTTTAGTAAAACAAATCGCGCTGTTTTTTAATAATTTCTATATAACCAACCTTGCGTTTGTTGAAGAAGATGTTTCACAAGGACCCTATTAATATGGTCCTTTTTTCTTTGTGAAAAATCAACAGCATTTAACCAGTGCCTTTAAATAAAAAAATGTGGCTATATTGGTTATTATAATGGAAGTGCAAAAGCTGCCGAGGAGGTAGCTTTTTTTCCTTTCCAATAAGGTCGTTTATGTAATTACTATTTTTGCTAAGGTTCTGATGATTATAGATTTCCATTTCTTCTTTTTACTAAGGATTTGTAAACGGTGATATATCTACTCCATCTCAATTTTCTTTAGTAAACTAAAATATCAAATTAGACTAAGGTTTATAGCAAAAGCTTGTCTCCATTCATAGGATAAAGAAAGGCTGTAATCAATGTTATTGGATTCAGCGTTCCTAAACGGGTTTTAAGTGTGGATTCCCCTCAATGGTTATTACAAAAGGAGGTGTTTCTTCCCGTCTTAGGGTAATATGAAGGGAGAGGCTAGAATTGCCAAATGTTCAATTAGTACCCTTCCAAGTAGAAGGAGTAACAGAAAATACCTTGGAAGTTCCACGAGGTATTAGAATGATTCGTGCACGCTCTATTTGGAGAGAAGGGTTTAAGGGTGAGAACATAGTAGTAGCCGTAATCGATACAGGATGCCAGTCAGATCACCCTGATTTGATTGATCAAATTATTGGTGGATATAATTTCACGGACGATTATTATGGTGATCCTGTCAAATTTGCCGATAATAACGGACACGGGACTCATGTTTGCGGAACCATTGCAGCAGCAGAAAATGGTTTTGGAGTTGTAGGTGCAGCACCTAAAGCGAAGTTGCTGGTACTTAAGGTTTTAAATGGATCAGGAGAAGGAACAACAGAAAACATTACGTCAGCAATTAATTACGCTGTCAATTGGACAGGTCCTAATGGCGAAAAAGTACGGGTTATCTCGATGTCATTAGGGGGACCGGATAATGATCCGGCCTTACATTCGTCGATTATAAACGCCGTTCAATCTAATATAATGGTCGTGTGTGCCGCGGGAAATGCAGGCGATGGTAAGGCCGAAACAAACGAGTACAGTTATCCGGCTGCATATCCGGAAGTTGTGGCAGTAGGCTCAGTTGACCGGCGTGAACGTATTTCCAGATTTAGTAATTCTAATGGTGAAGTGGATTTAGTAGCCCCTGGGGAGAAAGTTGTATCAACCTTTCCTGGTAACCAATTTGCCGTCTTATCAGGTACGTCCATGGCTGCCCCACATGTGTCAGGGGCTGTTGCGCTTTTGATAAATAAATTTGAAACAATACTTGGCCGTAAATTAACAGAGTTAGAAGAATTTAATGAACTCATAAATAATACAGTTTCGCTGGGCAAACCAAAGACTCAAGAAGGGCATGGAATGCTGAAACTAAATCACCAGAAATTAGAAAATATAAAAAAAGTTTTAAGGGAGTTTAGGTAGCCTTAAGATAGAGAACAGAAAAGTATATGATCCTAATTTCATTGCATATTGTGTTGGGAAATCGGATACAAAGTGATACAAACCCTCTGGGAGTTAAAGGTTTTTTTTTGTAAATTTATTGCTTATTAAACTACTATGAAAATAAAACTCTAGGTCTAACAAGCTGAAATTTTTTTAAACCTAAAAAGCTTCTTCAAAGTTTGAACTCTACAGTAGCCGCCTACTTATAACTTTCTATATTTCTCTGGCACTCTGGAATCGAATAAAGGAACGCAGTGGCAGTTACGTATCTCACCTCATTTGCCAATTTCAGTACAGTTGGCATGATTTGATTTATGGTACGTTCAATTCTATCTTCTATGATGAAAAATCGCACATTATCGGAAGGAATGTTTGGAAGCTGTTGCTTAGCGGCATGGCTGTCTCCTTGTTAAGTGCTATGATTGTTGGATTATTTGTTTGATAACCAATAAAAAATATATTACTTTTTTGTGTATTCAACTAAAAGGTGTGGAGTAAGAACATCCTTTATTTGAAAACAAACATATCTATTAATTTCGGTGTGTTAACTATGCAATTTTAAAACAGACAACCAACTAAAAAATTGAAATCCGTTAAACTTTATCGGGATTATGCCAGCGTAGGGTATTAAGATCCAAAAACACTCATTTCTCCGGAGATGAGTGTTTTTATTTGCATCCTTAGTAGACTCATGTAGTTCATCCTTTTTTGTTTAGCTTCGCATGGGGTATTTTGTGTGTAATTTTGTTAAACAGACTAAGGAATAGATATACTTAAAAAGCAAAGAATAAAGAAATATTGACACAATAGCTTTTTTCTTTTCATAGGATAGGAGGGTATGGTATATTAATTTCAAGGAGGGATGGGAAATGGATGAAATGTTGAATGATGAAGATTCTGTGAATGAAGAAGAATGCTGTACGACCTCTTCCCACGGCCGAAGAAGTCATCACTCAGAAGCAGTAAAAAAGAATTTAACGACCCGGTTAAATCGAATTGAAGGTCAAATTCGCGGTATAAAGGGTCTTATTGAAAAAGATACGTATTGTGATGATGTGATTACCCAAATAGCAGCTACACAAAGCGCGATGAATAGTGTAGCCAAGATATTATTGGAAGGCCATCTAAGGAATTGTGTGGTCGAACGCCTGAATGAAGGGGATACAGAAGTTATAGATGAAGTGCTTGTAACGATACAAAAATTAATGAAAAAATAAAGGAGTAGATGTTGAAATGGAAAATGTAACATTGAGTGTAAGTGGAATGTCTTGTGGTCATTGTGTGAATGCAGTTGAAGGGAATGTAGGAAAACTTGCAGGTGTTGAAAGCGTAAAAGTACATTTGGACGCAGGAAAAGTCGATGTAGCTTTTGATAAGGAAAAAGTATCACTTGAGAAAATAAAAGAAACAATCGATGATCAAGGCTACGATGTCGAATAAGTCATGGGAGTGCTGTTAAGCACTTTTTTTTACAAAAAAATATACCCCATAGCGGTATAGGAAGGCGGGGATGATGTGAGCGGCCAAATAAAAGAAACAACAATGCAGATTACAGGAATGACTTGCGCTGCCTGTGCAAACCGGATTGAAAAAGGGTTAAACCGAATGGAAGGCGTTGAGGAAGCCACCGTTAATTTGGCTCTTGAGAAATCGGTCATTAAATATGATACGGAAAAATTAAGCAACAAGGACTTTGAAAAGAAAATTCAAGATCTTGGTTATGATGTAGTAAAAGAGAAAAAGGAATTTACGATTACGGGCATGACCTGTGCTGCCTGTGCTAACCGAATTGAAAAAGGGTTAAATAAGCTGGATGGAGTAAGCATGGCCAATGTGAACCTTGCGCTTGAAAATGCGACAGTCGAATATGATCCTTCCGAAGCCTCCCCAGTTGACATCATTCAACGGGTGGAGAAGTTAGGGTATGGGGCGATCATCAAGGAAGATAACACGGAATCCGTGGATTTCCGTCAAAAAGAAATTCAAAAACAAAAGAATACATTCATTCTTTCGGTCATATTATCATTTCCATTGTTATGGGCGATGGTAAGTCATTTTAGTTTTACTTCGTTTATTTATATGCCTGATTTCCTCATGAATCCTTGGGTGCAAATGGCATTCGCCACCCCTGTGCAATTTCTGATTGGAAAGCAGTTTTATGTTGGGGCTTATAAAGCCTTGAAAAATAAAAGTGCCAATATGGATGTATTAGTCGCAATGGGAACATCCGCTGCCTATTTTTACAGTGTTTATCAGGCGATCATATCGATGGGATCCCATCACAATACGGCACAACTTTATTTCGAAACTAGTTCGATTCTTATCACCCTCATTCTATTAGGGAAGCTTTTTGAAGTAAAAGCAAAAGGACGTTCTTCCGAGGCCATCAAAAAATTAATGGGGCTTCAGGCCAAAACGGCACTGGTGTTAAGGAACGGGGAAGAACGCGAAATACCACTTGAGGAAGTCATCGTGGGAGATACGATATTGGTGAAGCCGGGTGAAAAGATCCCTGTCGATGGAGAAGTAGTCGAAGGGAACTCTGCCGTTGATGAATCCATGTTAACGGGTGAGAGCATTCCGGTGGATAAAACAAACGGGGATACTGTGATCGGTTCAACATTGAATAAGAATGGTTTTCTCAAAATGAAAGCGACAAAGATCGGAAGGGATACAGCTCTTTCTCAAATCATAAAAGTGGTTGAAGATGCTCAAGGGTCCAAAGCCCCGATTCAACGTCTTGCTGACCAAATTTCCGGTGTCTTCGTTCCCATTGTTGTCGGAATCGCCCTTTTAACTTTTCTGGTTTGGATGATATGGGTTAACCCTGGAGAATTCACACCAGCTTTTGAAGCGATGATTGCAGTGCTAGTCATAGCCTGTCCATGTGCTTTAGGTCTGGCCACTCCAACATCCATCATGGCAGGATCAGGTCGGGCCGCTGAATTCGGTATTTTATTTAAAGGCGGGGAACACTTGGAAACCACACACCATATAGATACGGTCATTTTGGATAAAACGGGAACAGTGACAAATGGCACCCCAGTGCTGACCGATGTCCTCATCGAGAACGGTATGGAAGAAGAACAGTTTTTATCTCTAATCGGCGCAGCTGAAAAACAATCTGAACACCCTCTTGCGCAATCAATCGTTCAAGGAATTCAAGCAAGACAGATATCACTTGCTGCGATTGAGGAATTTGAAGCGATTCCTGGATACGGCGTGAGAGCTGTAGTGGATCAAAAAGTGTTATACGTCGGAACGCGTAAATTGATGAAGCAAAATAACGTGGATATTACTAATGCCCTAACAGCGATGGAAGCTTTTGAAGAGCAAGGGAAGACAGCAATGCTCGCTAGCATTGAAGGTGAATATGCAGGCCTCATTGCCGTTGCCGATACGATAAAAGATACCTCGCTAACGGCGATTAAAAGGTTGAAAGCAATGGATATCCAGGTCATCATGATAACCGGGGATAATCAAAGGACAGCAAATGCCATCGGCAAAAAAGTCGCCATAGACCATGTGATTGCAGAAGTCCTTCCTGAAGGAAAAGCTGAAGAAGTGAAAAAATTGCAGGCCGCCGGAAAAAGAGTGACAATGGTCGGAGATGGGATAAATGATGCTCCCGCACTGGCACTAGCCGATATAGGGATGGCTATAGGAACCGGGACGGACGTGGCCATGGAGGCTGCCGATATCACTTTGATCCGGGGGGATTTGAACAGTATTGCAGATGCAATCGTCATGAGCAGGAAAACGATGCGAAATATCAAACAAAACCTATTTTGGGCTTTTGCCTATAATGTAATCGGGATACCAATTGCGGCAATCGGACTGCTTGCACCATGGTTAGCTGGTGCTGCCATGGCTTTCAGTTCTGTATCAGTCGTATTGAATGCACTTCGCCTTCAACGGGTAAAGCTCTAAAAATCATGTAACATATAATGAAGGCTATGGTACTGACTGAATATGAACATATCACGAACGTTTGGATTTTCATATAATAAAAGCCGATGATTCCTTGGCAAGAGGATCATCGGCTTTCATCTGAAATGAGCGGTGCTTTAGTATGTTTACAGAGATCATGTTCCGTCGAGATTGCCATGCCGAGTTTATTTTAAACAGTAATATACATAATCCGTTGGTGCGCCATGCTCGCCTTGTTGATGGAGCATCGCTGACACATTACCGCGATGATAGGTCCCATGATTCACTACATGATGGACGAGGTCTGCAAGTACAAACTCACAAATCCCCATTTTGGGATGTTCAGTTACAATCGTCTGTTCGAGATCAGACTGTGAAACAAGAAAATTTTCATAATCCTTTGCAAGTTCATCATAGCAGGATTCAAGTTCATTTATCGAGACTCCGTCCACTTCTTTCCGCCGCTGTTCAACTTTCTTAAAAGTTTCTTGAATTGTGCTTCCTTTCATTATCTCCAACCAGGTAATATCTGTGGCGTAAAGGTGAACAAGGACTTCCTTTATGGATGGAAAGACACTTTTTATCGTGTCGCCATAGACTCCTTCCGGTAATTGTTTTAAGTTTTGGAACACTTGCTGATTAGCCCAAACGTGGTAATCATACATTTTCCTTGCACGGTTCATTTCCATTTTTTCACTCCTTCAATTGTTACATATCCTTTTCGACATAATTTAAAGAATACCTTTTTCAAAAGTTGCTTCCTATCTGATAATTTGTCCATGCAAAACTTCGTTTTAGACATACCATGTTAATAGATGCTATCCTACTATTGTTTTTACGTTTATTACCATCAAAGTTGCGTTAAGGGAGTCTAACACCTTTTAATAATATTGCAGTAGAGCCTGTGTAAATGATTAATGGTTTCTCAAGTAGAGAGTCCAAAGACATGTAATAATAAAAGTTGTAAAAAAAAGTAAAAATGATAGATATGCAACCAATTGATCGAGGTTGAACGGTTAATCATGCGAACAACCTGAAAAGCTGGCAAGGTCAAAGAACATGATATTACGGAAGTTGTGTTGGAGATTGAAAAACACAACCATGAGAATCTAGATACTGTTAGCGAATTAATTTATTAGAAAAATAGAACCGTCTTCCATCGATGTCAAGCACTTTTAATCTTTAACTGACGTGGATGATTTTCGGGTTTCAAGAGTGTGAAAATTCGCTTTATTTGAAAGTATTGTTAATAATTATAATAACTCTTATCGAGGGGTGGAAAAAAATGAAAGCAGATGCCGTTTTTGAAGGTGGGGGGGTCAGGGGAATTGCTTTTATTGGAGCGATTCAAGCAATGGAAGAGGAAAAAGTAGAATGGGAAAGACTCGCTGGGACATCAGCAGGAGCAGTAATCGCAGCTCTTTTGGCCAGTGGCTATAAAAGCCATGAAATTAGAGAACGGTATAGTGAAATCAACTACTCAAAGATGCGAGGCAGGACAATTCTAAATCGAATTCCCGTTTTTGGCTCCTTTTTGGAACTTATGGTTCACCTTGGGATTTATAAAAACGACTATTTGGAAACGTGGGTGGATTCTCTTCTTTCAGAAAAAGGGATTAGGACATTCGCGGATCTTCCAGATGGAAAGTTGAAGATAATTGCGTCTGATGTTTCGAATGGTCAGATGCTTATTTTGCCAGATGATTTGGAACGCTATGGGATGTCTCCTGCTGATTTAAAAGTTTCAACTGCCGTAATGATGAGTGCCTCTCTACCATTTTTCTTCCGTCCGGTTATTTGGAAATCAAAAGACCGGAAAAAATCCTACATTTTAGATGGTGGTTTACTTAGTAACTTCCCGATATGGATTTTCGATACAGACAATCCTCGCTTTCCAACATTCGGATTCCATTTTGTGAAAGATGAAGTTAACATAGATCCGGTAATACCAACGCCAATCCACCTTTTCAAAAATATATTTAAAACGATGCTTCAAGCCCATGATTTACGACATATGAACGAAGAAACGATTGAACGCACGATTCAAATTCCTACTGGCGGCATCAACGCAACGGACTTTGAACTGAATGAGGATGAAATCGACTTTCTCTATAAATCAGGCTATACTTCTGCAAAAGAATTTTTGTCTGAGTGGGATTTTGAACAATATAAGCACAAACGGATGCAACGAGTAAAAAATAAGTAGGAGAAACATTACCCTATCGTTTCAAAAGGGTGAAAGAGTGGGACAAGGAGCTGTTACAACGGCTCTTTTTCTTATTGAACTAACGATCAATAGTTTAATATGAGGCATAGTTGTCTTGAGCTTAAAAGCAATAAATGGAAATGCGAAATCATAAAAAATTAACAAGAGATATTATTTTAGAATTTTTTAAATGGATAAACGGAAATAAAAGATTAAAAAAAGAAAACAACGTTGGAAGAAATATATACCATAAATGAATTCCCTTACCAGATTCAGGAGATGGATCAATCGAATAAATCGTTTCCGCAATAAATTATGAAATTCAAAAGATCCTAAAAGGAGAAGAGATAGGAGGAACTTAATGTCACTGTGAGGAACGGATGATAAGCCAGCCTTTCATTCCTCTTTAAAAAATATTGAGAAAAAATATAGTTGTAGTAAATGTGCGAAGGGATGGGATCTCCAAAACAAATGAAAACAGTATTCAGGGTGCTTTTCAGGAAGTAGTGGAAGCTCCGTTAACCATCCCAGCTTCCATTAAGATATTGTAATACCAATAGAAAAGTGGATTCAGCAGCGCCAAGCGAACAATAATGTCCCACTTATCTGGTAAACTACATACTGCTTTATCAGGTACGTCTATGGACGTCCCGAATGTATCAGGAGCGCTTGCTTATATTATAGAAAAGTAATAAAAAACGTCTCTAAGCCTTTCCGGTAGCAAAGCCAGAGATGGAAATGGATCGTGGGCTAAAGTTTGTTATGATTTTACTCTCAAAAAAACGGTCTATCAATTTTTCCCCACTTGGCATAAAACGTTTGCTAGGAATATAATCCTAAAAATAAGAATAAAGATTGACAATCCCACATCCTCATAATACGATACTTTACAGAATAAATAGAATTTTCTTTTTATTTTTTTGTCACAAAACAAAAACCGAGTTTTATATTATAAAACAATAACAATAACCTCCTTGTATATACATATTCTCCAAGCGTAACTCTGTCTTTTTCTAATTTTGGAAGCGCTGCCAATTATGGCGTTTTATATAACAAGGGGGGATAAGGTATGGAAGCAAGAATGGAAACAAAGCAAGAAAAGCCATTAAATATTGGCCGGAAATTTCGCTGGACCGTCGTCATCTGGTTATTGATTGGGGGTATAATCAACTATCTAGATCGGGCCAACCTCTCCATTGCAGCTCCCGAAATGATGAAGGATCTCGGACTGAGCGTGACCGAAATCGGATTATTGGGAACCTTTTTTTCTTGGAGTTATGCATTAATGCAGCTTCCTTCCGGCTGGCTGATTGATCGGTTCGGGACCAAAAAGGTGTATACAATTGCGCTTATTTGGTGGAGTGGTGCGACCATTTTAACCGGAGCCGTTCATAAAATGAGTTCATTTATTGCTGCACGGATTTTACTTGGAGTGGGAGAAGCACCGTGTTTTCCGACAATGGCTAAGATCACTTCGTATTGGTTTCCTAAAAAGGAACGAGGCTTGGCAACTGGAATTTGGGATTCTTCGTCCAAATGGGGACCAGCCATTGCACCGCCAATACTCGTTTTCATCATGGTGACTTTTGGATGGAGAGCGCTGTTTTATATAACGGGTGTGGTCGGCATCATCTTCGCAATCGGTTTTGTTATTTTTTATAAAAATCCTGAAAAAAGCCAAAAACTTTCCAAGGAGGAATTTGATTACATTAAGTCGGAAGGTGGTGGAGTGGAGCAAGGCATTCAATCATCAAAAATAAAATGGGGTTCGTTATTCAAATATCGAAGCGTGTGGGGGATGATTCTGGGCTTCTTCTGTACCATTTGGATCTGGAACATTTTCCTTGTCTTCCTTCCCCTTTATTTGTTTGATGTCCATCATGTTTCAATTAAAGAAATGGGTATATATGCTGGTATTCCTTGGCTTGGCGGAATCTTTGGCAATATTTTCGGAGGATATCTTACTAAAAAATGGGTTGACAAGGGAATTACTACACCTATTAAAGCAAAGCGAGCCTTAATTAGTATATGTGCCATCTCGGCCGCTATTGTTGTATGTGCAGTACCAGTTGCCAAAGGGCTCGCAATTACCTTAACATTACTGACTCTTGCACTTTGTTTTATTTCTGCCATTACTGGAAGCGCTTGGGCACTTGCCGGTGACATTGCTCCTCCTTCCATGGTTGCTTCCGTAGGTGCAATTCAGAATTTTGGCGGTTATTTTGGTGGAGCCTTTTCCCCTGTTGTGGCAGGCATGATAGTGGATGCAACTGGTTCTTACTCTCTTGCCTTTATATCTGGTGGTTTAATCGCCGGATGCGCCGCAATCTGTTATTGGTTTATTGTAAAACATCCTATTCAAGAATAGGATAATTGAGGAGGACATAAATTGAAGCCAAAAGTGTATATAGCAAGACCAGTACCGGCCGAGGTAGAGGCATTTATTTCGAAGTATTGCCAGTATGATAAATGGAACGGCCCTGAACCCATTACCAGAAGTCAACTGTTAAAGCAAATTTCTGATGCGGAGGGACTGCTCATCACCGGAGAAAAAATAGATGATGAATTTCTGGACCATGCACCACGTCTAAAGGCTGTCAGCAATATCTCGGTAGGCTACAACAACTTGGATCTAGAGGCAATGAAAAAGAGAAGCATAATCGGTACAAATACACCTGGTGTTCTCGATGAAACCGTGGCAGATTTAGCTTTAGCCTTAATGCTCTCAGCAGCCCGTCGTATACCGGAAATGGACAAGCTTGTAAAGGATGGCAAGTGGGGAAATAAAGGCGATGTACCCCTCTATGGCGTTGATGTTCATGGGAAAACATTGGGCATCATCGGTATGGGGAGGATTGGGGAGTCAATTGCAAGACGAGGAAAATTCGGTTTTAACATGGAAGTTTTGTATCATAATCGGAGAAGAAAATCCGAAGTGGAGGAAACGCTCAATACAACCTACTCCTCTTTAGAGCACCTTTTAAGAGAATCAGATTTCGTTCTATTAATGGTCCCGTATACTCCGGAGACGAGGCATCTTATGGGACTGGAGCAATTCGCGCTGATGAAAAAATCTGCGATCTTTATCAATACATCCCGCGGTCAGACGGTGGATGAAAAGGCCCTCATTGAAGCACTGCGAAATAAGGAAATCCTTGCAGCCGGTTTGGATGTATTTGAAGAGGAACCCGTATCGCCTGACAACCCGCTTTTAGCCATGCCGAACGTGGTTACCCTGCCGCATATAGGTTCGGCTACTCACCAAACAAGATTTGATATGGCCATGCTTGCGGCGGAGAATCTCGTTGCAGCGGTTACCGGAAGGAAGGTAAGCAATATTGTCCCTGAATTGAAAGGCCTTAAGTAAAATTGACAAACTAAAATATTAGGTTGTCCATGACAATTTAAAAGAATCGTTGATAAAAAAGGCATCCATTTAATTTGGATGCTTTTTAATGGGGAGAAAGAAAACGAGTTGTTTAAGTAATAGAAATATGCTGCATGACCAAAGTGACGATTATCTGCAGTTGTAATGATTCCCTGAAGTATTACTAGAAGTATCAAATCAGGTTTTATTCCTGTTTTTAAACATATTCTAAACCAATCGGTTCTTTTTGAACCCCGAGTAAATTCAACAGTTTATCTAATTCCTGGCTTATATGTAATGTTTGTGGGGCAGTAAATCCATAGATCAATCCAGTGGTTATTAGTTCTTTCCTCAAAATCTCAATTTTTTCATATAATGCTTCCATACTTTCCAATCCAGAATCCCTCAAGTACTTTCATATTTTGTTATGAAACTATTATTACATAAATTAGGATGTTTTTAAACAATAAGTGAGTATTCACTTATAAAATATTATTCAAGCATTCGAACAAGAATTTTAGTTCCCGGAGAATGTATAAGGAATCATAAATGATGATTGGCTTTCTATAAGATTATTAAAATTTTTTAATTGTAAAAACAGCCCATGGAAGTTATTTGTAACGATTAAATAAATGATTCATTAAGAGAACTAGGCTGAAAGACTGTCGTTATATGTAAATCTTTGTAGGGCTATGTAAATGTATGAGTGAATTTAAACTTTCTTTGTTTTCAATAGGTGCCATTAGTCCTGCTTAAAAATTCCTAATTGGAAATTTATTGATTTACACATCTTCATACACCTTTAAAAATGGCCTTCTATACTTGAACCAGATTCAAATAATAGGAGGGAAAGATCAATGAATAATGAAAGAGCAATGGATGATTTAATTAAGAATTGGAGCGAATTAGGTAAGAATATGGACCGCCGAAACTTTATCCAGGGAGCAAGTAAGCTTGCCGGACTTTCATTAGGTCTTGCCCTTGCCCAATCAATGGGCGGAATTGAAGTGAATGCTGCCCCGAAATTCAGTGATTATCCATTTACTCTCGGTGTAGCTTCAGGTGATCCACTCTCGGACAGTGTAGTTTTATGGACAAGGTTGGCACCTGACCCGTTGAATGGCGGAGGAATGCCAAACGAAGCCATTTCCGTTAAATGGGAAGTGGCAAAGGATGAGAATTTCCGAAAGATTGTCCAGCAAGGCAAGGAAATAGCCAGGCCGGAACTTGGCCATTCCGTTCATGTGGAAGTAAGCGGGTTGAAACCTGATAAGGTTTATTTTTACCGTTTTAAAAGCGGAGGGGAAGTAAGTCAGACTGGGAAAACGAAAACTCTTCCCCCAGTAGGTTCAAGTGTTTCGAGCTTGTCATTCGCGTTTGTTTCATGCCAGCAATTTGAGCATGGGTATTATACGGCCTATAAACATTTGGCAAAAGAAGATCTGGATATTGTCTTTCACCTTGGCGATTACATATATGAATATGGACCAAATGAATATGTTTCTTCTTCAGGTAATGTCCGTGTACATAGTGGTCCGGAAATCATCACGCTTGAGGATTATCGAAATAGATACGCACAATACCGCTCTGATACCCATTTAAAGGCGGCACACGCAGCTTTCCCATGGGTAGTGACTTGGGATGACCATGAAGTTGAAAACAATTATGCAAATGTCATCCCGGAAAAAGGACAATCGGTAGAAGCATTCATCAAGAGAAGGGCTGCCGCCTATCAGGCTTATTATGAGCATATGCCCCTTCGTAAATCATCTTTGCCTAAGGGAGCGGATATGCGGTTATACCGAAATTTCACATATGGCGACCTGGCTTCTTTCTTTGTATTGGATTCGCGCCAATACAGGGATGATCAGGCAAACGGTGATGGAAGTTCACCGCAAACGTCTGAGTCTCTTGATCCGAAACGGACATTGCTAGGTCCAGAGCAGGAACAGTGGTTAACTGACAATCTATCAAAATCAAAAACGAAGTGGAACGTTCTGCCTCAGCAGATTTTCTTTGCACAAAGGAATTATGGAACACCAGCAGCTCCCAAATTCAGCATGGATTCCTGGGATGGTTACCCGGCTGCACGCGATCGTTTAATTGAAGTAATCAAAAGAAACAATCTGGAAAATCTAGTCGTGTTGACTGGTGATGTACACGCAAGCTGGGCAGCCAATTTAAAGGCGGATTTCGATGATCCAAATTCAAAGATTTTCGGTGTGGAGTTTGTCGGCACATCCATCACATCTGGTGGAAATGGAGCGGATAAGCGTGCGGATACGGATAAAATACTAAGTCAGAATCCACATATAAAGTTCTTTAATGATTACCGGGGATATGTCCGATGCAAAGTAACACCAGAACAATGGAAGGCTGACTATCGTGTAGTCCCATTCGTGACAGAACCAGGTGCGGATATATCGACAAGAGCATCCTTTGTTTTTGATAAGGATCAATCAGGGTTGCGAAAGGTTGCATCAGCAGCGGTTATGGAAGGTGTACAAAAAACGAACGAAGTCGAGGAAGATCGGACACGTGCCCATAATCGCGCACATGAAAAACAAAGAATGAAAAGTCAGGGGAAAGTGACCAATTGATAGGGAACCATTATGAAGCTTGACAAGGATATAGCGAAGAAAAATGAGAAGATCAGAGGAGTGAATAAGAATGCTTTCAAATATAGGAATACCTGGTTTGGTGATTGTACTCGTGATTGCACTGATTATTTTTGGACCGTCCAAACTGCCGGAAATAGGCCGTGCATTTGGCCGGACATTGTCCGAATTCAAAAGTGCAACAAAAGGATTAGTGAATGATACAGAAAAAGAGGATGAAAACGAGAATAAAGCTGCGTTAAGAGCTGTTAAAAAAGAGGGATGAAGTAAATGAGATATAGCGGGCGGAAAGACTCGCCTGCTTCTTTTCATGAAAAGAGTTCGAGGGGAAGTGCCTTTTGCTATAGTGCAAGAAAATGTCTTAGAAGGAGGAGTGAAAGTGGAGAGTAAGGATTTACACGTTATTGAGCATATGGAGGAACTCCGAAGCAGAATCATTAAAACACTGATAGGTTTTGTGGCTTTTTTCATAGTGAGTTTCATATTCGTACAGGATATTTATGAACTGCTCATTAAGGATTTGGAAGGAAAGCTTGCCGTGCTCGGTCCGAGTGAGATCCTATGGGTTTATATGATAATCGCTGGGGTTTGCGCAATAGCTGCAACGATTCCGCTGGCAGCCTATCAGTTATGGCGCTTTGTGGCTCCAGCTTTGAAACCGGAAGAAAGAAGAGTTACATTTCGTTTCATACCTGGGCTGTTCATTTTATTCATCACAGGTATCTCATTTGGATATTTTGTATTGTTTCCAATAGTGTTGGGTTTCCTCACTTCCCTATCGGCCGGGCAGTTCGAGATGATGTTCACTGCGGAAAAGTACTTTCGGTTCATGATTAATTTGATCTTACCTTTCGGAATTTTATTCGAGATGCCGCTTGTGGTCATGTTCCTGACCAGATTAGGGATCATCAATCCAGCCGTGTTGAAAAAGTCTCGTAAGATTTCTTATTTCGTCCTGGTCATAATCTCGATCCTGATTACGCCTCCAGATATAATTTCGGACATTTTGGTTATCGTCCCTTTGCTTGTGCTTTATGAAGTGAGTGTACAGCTGTCCAATATGGTTTATCGAAAAAGGCTTATGAAAGATGAGTCAGCATTACCTGTAACATGAAAATGATAATCACGACCTATTGAATAAATCATTTCTTAGGAAATAGTTAGTGGAACACTAAAAAGTTGAGGGGCATATCCCTCAACTTTTTTATTGCGGAATAATATTTGTTGGAAATAATCGGGAAATTTTCTTTTCATTTGCCTCCTTACATTAATGCTTTTCCTATCTATTTTGTTAGGATTTTGTTGGTGTCATCTTCGAACTATGTCCATTGAAGCGAGCATTATAAGATGACTTCTCGATGTACTACCTGTGGAAATTTAGTTCATTCATTCAGATAACTTTGTACAGAACCTCTACAATGTCTAAATGGTGTTGTGGTGAACAAGGAAATCTTCAACTTTTAAGGGGGATGTTTTATTTTATTTATTAGAAGGAGAGAGGATTCTGGTTAGCGAATTCTTCTAATCACTTGAACAAAAATATGCACCCTACGTAAAATCATTCAAAAAATATCGAAAGGGATAAGGGTCGAACAAATTGGTGTAAGAGATGAATGTGTATCTTATGGTTCAAGTATAAATATATATTTAGGGGGGAAAGCATTATCAAAAAACAAATGGGATGGTGAGAAGTTTATGAAGGATTTGATGAAAATCATCGCAGGAAACATTTCCATGACCTTTGCCTATGCTTATTTAATCGTTCCAAATGAAATTATCAATGGTGGGGTAACTAGTTCGGCATTATTATTGAATGCATTATCGGGTTATAACATTGCCATGCTAGCCAATTTCGTTACAGGGCTACTGTTAATCATTTGTTTAGTTTTTCTAGGGAAAGAGTACTTTTTTAAGTCGATCGTAAGTTCCCTTAGCTATATGGTTTTTTTTAATTTTTTTTATTCATTGAAGATTAATTTCGATATGAATATCGCATTAGTGATTATCATTTCGTCGATTTTGATAGCGATAGGATATTATTTATGTATAACAGCAAATGCCTCCACTGTTGGTTTTGACGTGATAGCCTTAATTTTGCATCATAAAAATGAAAAAATTGATATTGCAGTGACAATCAGGATCATTAATCTTATAGTACTCATACTGGGCCTTCTTGTTTACGGCTTTACTTCGATTGTTAAGGGAATAGCGTTTACATTGTTTTTTTCATTTCTTCTAAAGAAAATGCTGGATAGAAAGCAGAAGGCCGTAAAGTCAGCAGTGGAAAGTGTGTGGGATGAAACCTCCAAGGTTAAAGAATTAAAATGAAAAAATTGCCGACTAACTGGAGACCGTTTGTTGTATTTAATAATTTTCATTTTGTTATCTAAATATTCTGATTTTTAAATTGACTTTAAAAAAATGAGAGTGTATTATACACATAGAAAGTGGTACTAACATCATGACGTAGTGATGTTATATCTGCTTCGAATTTCAAAATAGCACTAAGGAAGGAGGAACAGTGATATAGAATCTTAATTTCATAGTCATCTCCTGTGTTGTTTTTAAAATGCCATGTTTCCAAGTTCCCACTATCTTTGTGAAATTGTAAAGAACAGGCGATAGAAAAGCCCTGTTTTTACATTCAAGTAGCGATTATGTTAGTTGATTCCCCAAAATATTGAAAGTTGGGTGAGGGTATGAAACATCAACAGGAAGAACTGAAACCAGGTCTGAAACAAAGACATTTAACGATGATATCTTTGAGTGGAGTCATAGGCGCTGGTTTATTCGTAGGAAGCGGTATCATAATTGGTCAAACGGGCCCCGGGGCGATATTATCATATGTTTTGGCGGGCTTGATCGTTGTTTTAGTCATGAGGATGCTTGGGGAAATGGCCACAGTTAATCCCAATACTGGATCTTTTGCCGTTTATGCAAGAGAGGGGATAGGTGAATGGGCCGGTTTTACAACAGGTTGGTTATATTGGTTCTTTTGGGTTATCGTAATTGCTTTGGAAGCAACTGCTGGAGCAGCAATCATACACAGCTGGCTTCCTTCCGTCCCCGTCTGGGTCATAAGTCTATCATTGATCATCCTATTGAAAATGACGAATATTTTTTCCGTAAAATCGTTTGGTGAATTCGAATACTGGTTTTCAATCATTAAAATAATCAGTATCATACTATTTTTGTGCCTGGGTGTGGCAGTGATATTAGGGTTTATCCCAACGATAAAACCACCTGGCACTTCGAATCTTTTAAATTTTGGCGGTTTTATTCCGAACGGGCTAAGTTCTGTGCTTGTTGGCGTTGCCATTGTTTTTCATGCATTTGTTGGAGTGGAGATTCCAGCGATTGCCGCGGGTGAGACCAGTGATCCGGTAAAATCAGTTAGAAGTGCATTGAATAGTGTCGTTTGGCGAATCCTGATTTTCTATATTGGATCCATCGCGATACTAGTGACGCTATTACCCTGGAATTCGGCTTCTCTGCTGAAAAGTCCATTTGTTGCCGTCCTTGAATTATTGGGTATCCCTTCTGCTGCACCGATCATGAATATAGTGATTCTCATTGCATTGCTATCCTGTTTGAATTCGGGATTATATACGAGTTCACGAATGTTATTTTCACTTGCACAAAAGGGCGACGCTCCAAAGGTATTTTCAAAAGTGAGCAAGAACGGCGTTCCTATATTTGCTGTAGTCGGCTCTACTTTATTTGCCTTTATCAGCACCATTTTCAGTTATGTTTCACCTGATAAAATCTTTTTCTTTTTAGTGAATTCCTCAGGTGGAGTCGGAATTCTTGTTTATCTGGCCATTGCGGTTTCCCATCTCCGATTAAGGAAGAGAATGGAGAAAGAGAATCCCGGAATTTTCAAGATCAAGATGTGGTTATTCCCATATTTGACTTATGCAACCATAATTTCCATGATCTCCGTGTTGATATTAATGGCCTTTATCGATTCGCAGCGCCCACAGTTTATCTTTACCATGCTATTTAGCTTGATCGTTATCTGTTCATTCTTTTTCATTCGAAGAAAAAAAGCGAAGTCCATGGAGAATGAATTGAATATTGTTTCTGGTTCCCCTAATTCTGAAAAGTTATAGCTTTGGCTCTATACATTATAAGGCAATTCTTCTTTTGCTTCTAAGGAACTCCTCAGACAGAATTCTTCAATCACTAATCAGCTAGAATATGATTCCCATAGAAAAAGAGAGTTGTGCCATTAAGTGCTTGGTGCCATCTGTCCTTTAAATCATGAAGGAGGGATTATATTGAATGGTTTCCGTGTAATAACTTATGGGGCTGTCCTTGGAGCCATATTGCTGTCAGGCTGCAACAATTCGGCTGAACCGGACGAGGCTCAACAGGAAAATAGTCCAGTCATGAATGAAAATCCCGATTCAAATACGGGTGAAACCCAGGTTATTAAAAATGGTGTCGGCGATGTGATTCGATCCATAAAAGGATTGGATTCTGAAATAAGTATGGAGGCGGATTCAGAGAAAATTCAAGAATTGGGAAAAGAGATCAGTTCTAATTGGGATTCGATAGAAAAGCAAGTGGAGGATGATTACCCAAATTGGTATGAACGGATTGAGAAAAACCTTTACCCATTAATTGGGGAGTCAGGGAATCCGGATAAGGACCTTGAAAAGATGAAACGACTCTCTGAAGCTACTAAAAAAGATCTTCAGTTATTTTTGGAAGAAGTTAACTGAATTTTTTCTATAGCCGGGTTTAGCATGTTTGGTGATTTTTGAGGAGGTAAGGATAAGGAGGGGAGCATAGATTGGAAAATGCAAAAGAATGCAAAGAGGTTCAGGCAGTCATATTTGATTGGGCAGGAACGACGGTGGATTATGGTTGTTTTGCGCCGGTCCAAGCATTTGTCGAGATATTCAGGATAAGGGGGATAGATATTACCATTAGGGAAGCAAGGGAACCTATGGGTTTATTGAAAATGGATCATATAATGGAACTCCTGAAAATGAAACGAATCTCCAATTTATGGATTGCTAAATTCGGGAAAGAACCGGACGAAAGAGATCTAAAATCATTAAATAAGGACTTTGAGGCTTTGCTTTTTAAGGTTCTCAAGGAGAACGCCAAGCCAATACCAGGCGTAATTGAATTAGTTGGCCGTTTAAGGCAGCAAGGAATAAAAATCGGTTCGACAACAGGGTATACTCGTGAAATGATTGATGTTGTTAAAGAAGAGGCAGAAAAATGGGGCTATCAACCAGATTCCATCGTTGCGTCTACCGAAGTGCCGGCAGGAAGGCCTGCCCCATGGATGTGCTTTAAGACGGCGATGAATCTCCAAGTGTATCCACTCAGCAAAATCGTTAAAGTCGGCGATACGATCAGTAACATCAAAGAAGGCATTTCTGCGGGAATGTGGACTGTTGCCGTATTGAAGGGCGGCAGTGAAATCGGCCTTTCAGAAGCAGAAATCAACGAAATGGACCCATATGATCTGCAAAAACGGATGAAGCATGCAGAAAATCGTTTTTGGAATGCAGGTGCCGATTTCGTAATTGATGAAATAGGTGATTTATTGGAAATCATCGATAGGATCAACTACAGATTGACAGAAAAAAAGGATACATTCATTGGTTAAAAAGAATCTTATATATGAGTTAGTGACTATAATGGTAAGATACTTTAAATAAATTCAAAATATTCAATTTATTTATTGACTGTTTCATCCAATGGTAGTATTATACATCTTATAACTGGTACGGACGTCGCAACGTCATTATCAGAAATAACTATAATTAAGGAGAATGTGCTATGGTCGAAACAAAAATGTTAAGAGGTACGAAAGTTAAAATGACACCAAGTGAAGCCATCGTTGAGACATTAGTGGCCGAGGGAGTTAAACATATCTCGGGAATTCTGGGATCTGCTTTCATGGATATGCTTGATTTATTGCCAACTGCAGGCATTCGTTTCATTGGTGTCCGCCATGAACAAAGTGCAGCACATATGGAAGATGCATATTGTCGTGTCTCCGGGGTTGCAGGAGTTGTCATCGGGCAAAACGGGCCTGGAATGACGAATATGGTCACCTCTGTTGCAGCGGCCAATCAAGCTCATACTCCTATGGTGGTCATATCACCTTCAGCTGGTACACCAACGGTAGGATGGGATGGTTTTCAAGAATGTGATCAGGTTTCCATCTTCAAGGCAATCACGAAAGAAACGGTTAGAGTGACACACCCTGGCCGGGTCGCTGATTGCCTCAGGACAGCATTTCGGATTGCCTATGCCGAGAGGGGGCCGGTTTTATTCGATATTCCCCGTGATTACTTCTATGGTGAAGTGGAAGATCAAATACTTCAACCACATCAATATCGCGTAGATGAACGGGGATGCGGATCATCTGCATCATTGGATAGAGCAGCGGAAATTTTAGCTGAAGCTGAGTATCCTGTCATCATTTCCGGTAGGGGAACAGTTGATTCGGATGGCATTGAAGAAATTAAGAATATTGCAGAATATTTAACAGCTCCAGTAGCTGTCTCCTATATGCATAATGATGCCTTTCCTGCTGATCATCCATTATCAGTCGGTCCAATCGGTTACATGGGTTCAAAGGCTGCCATGAATACACTTAAGAAGGCGGACGTCATATTGGCGGTCGGTACTAGATTATCGGTATTTGGAACGCTACCATGCTATGACATTGATTATTTCCCTAAAGATGCACAAATCATCCAAATAGATATTAACCCGAGGCAAATAGCGAGGACGCACCCTGTGGAAGTTGGGATCATCGGAGATGCCCGTGAAGCTAGCCATGAAATCTTGAAACGGTTGAAGGCTAGTAAACCTAACCTGAAACAAGAAAAAAAGCGGATGGTCGAAGTAACGAATGAAAAACAAAAATGGGAAGAAGAATTGGTGAGACTTGCGATGATCGATGGAACGCCAATCAATCCGCGTCGAGCCCTATTGGAATTGACTAAAGTGTTGCCTGAAAATGCCATCGTTACTACAGATATCGGTAATGTATCGTCAACTGCAAACGCTTACTTAAAGTTCAACCAGAGCCGCAGGCATATCGCAGCGCTTACATTCGGGAACACGGGATTTGCTTACCCATCCGCACTTGGTGCCAAGTTAGCTGAGCCGAATACGCCTGTTTTAGCCATTGTTGGAGATGGAGCGTGGGGCATGAGCTTACATGAAGTGAGTACGGCCGTTGAAGAAAATATACCGGTCATAGCATGTGTCTTCAATAATAATGCATGGTGTGCAGAGAAAAAGAATCAGGTCGATTTTTATAATAACCGTTTTGTAGGGGCGGATATCCAAAATCCTGATTTCGCAGAAGTTGCCCGATCAATGGGTGCTGTTGGTATAAGAGTCGAAAAAGCTGACGAGTTAGGGGCTGTCATTGAAGAAGCAATAAAATCAAATAAACCGACTGTCATTGATATACAAGTAGATGGAACACAATTAGCTCCGCCATTTAGAAAAGATGCATTAAAAATGCCTACTAGATTATTAGAAAAGTATTCTCATTTAGATCATAAAAACTGGGATAAATAATGGTATGAAACTAGAGTGATATGACAGGTGCGATGACTTGAATTTTGGGTCATTGCACCATCACCCATTCGCTCTATAAAGGTCAGTAACAACATGGGAACTCAACTTAATTGCATTCGATGAATAATAAGGGGGTTTCAAAAGTGAAGATGGAAACTGAAACGAAAGACCTTGTTCAAATGGATAAAGACCATTTATGGCATGCGATGCATCGCTATAATGAAAAGGATTCTCCCATGATGGCTACAGAAGGCTCCGGCTCATGGTTCACAGATGCTAAAGGGGATAAATATTTAGATGGGGTTTCCGGTTTGTGGTGCTTGAACCTGGGTCATGGAAGAAAAGAGATTGCCCAGGCAGCGTATGAACAAATGGTTAACTTATCTTACTTCCCTTTAACGTTAAGCCATAAGCCGGCAATCGAATTATCTGCAAAAATAAGTGAGCATTTAAAGGGCTCCTATACAACGTTTTTTACGAACAGCGGCTCTGAGGCGAATGAGACAGCTTTTAAAATAGCCAGGCAATATCATTCCCAAAATGGCAATCAGGGTAAATACAAATTCATCTCTAGGTATAGAGCTTATCATGGCAATACTTTTGGCGCGCTAAGCGCGACCGCACAGGCAAACCGGAGAGTGAAATATGATCCGGCGGTTCCAGGTTTCCTGCATGTGCCACCGCCGTACAATTATCGAAGCCCATTTGGGGAAAACGTTGAAAACTCCGATTTGCTTGCAGCTGAATATATCGATCAGGTCATTAATTTTGAAGGAGCTGAAACGGTAGCGGGTGTTATTCTTGAACCATTCATCTCTGGTGGCGGGGTCCTTATTCCTTCAAAAGAATACTTAACGAGGGTTTCGGAAATCTGTAAGAAGCATGATGTTCTTTTAATTGTGGATGAAGTGGTTTCAGGTTTTGGAAGAACCGGAAAAATGTTTGGGTTCATGCACTCCGATGGCGTTCAACCGGATATTGTAACAATGGCAAAGGGTTTGACCAGCGGTTATCTTCCACTTGGAGCAACGGCAGTGAATTCAAGGATTTATGAGAAATTCAAAGAGAACGGAAATTTAAATCATTTCAGGCATGTGTCAACATATGGAGGTCACCCTGCATCTTGCGCAGTTGCCCTTAAGAACATTGAAATCTTGGAAAATGAAAAAATCGTTCAGCGAGTATCTGAACTTAGTGAGTCGACACTAAGTGAGCTATTTGAATTGACAGCCCTTGATAAAGTAGGGGAAGTTCGGGGAGTAGGGTTTTTATACGGCATTGAATTAGTGGAAGATAAAAAGGCAAAAACACCAGTTTCCGATGAGTTCATGGGTAAAATAATCGGGGCTTGCAAGGAAAAGGGCCTTATCATCGGCCGGAATGGTGATACAGTTCCTGGATATGGTAATGTACTGATCATTGCGCCGCCTTTATCTTCGACCGTTGAAGATTTACGCTTTGTCATAGAAACCGTTAAATCCGTTTTATATGAATTATGCTAACAAAAAAGATGATTAACTTTAGGGTGCTATATTTATAGACGAAAAATGAAGATGGGCATGATATGTCTAGCAGCTTTGACATCCATGTCCATTTTTTCATATTGGGTCTAACAGTGTGGGAAAACTGGAGAATCCGGAGTAGGAGGAAATATGCAATCACAACAAAGATTATTGGTGGTTCTGGCACATCCCGATGATGAGTCATTCCTGTGTGGCGGAACCATTGCTAAAATGTCTGAGCAAGGTGTTCATATAACCTTACTATGTGCGACAAAAGGCGAAATGGGCAGGCGCATGGGAAATCCCATTCTTACAACAAGGGAGGCATTGCCTGGACTAAGGGTAAAGGAGTTAAAAAACGCTTGTGAAGAATTGGGGATCAGCGACCTGCGATTTTTAAACGTGAGGGATAAAACGATAGAATTTGAGAGCTTCGATCTATTGGCGGAGAGAATCGTAAAGGTGATACGTGAAGTTCAGCCAGAGGCACTAGTAACATTCCATGAGAAATATGGGGGGCATCCAGACCATTGTGCGATTGGCCGTGCTGCCGGATTTGCTTATCTAAATTCCGGTGATCCCGATTTTTATCCAGATCCAGTATTTCCAGCTTTTAAGGTTCATAGTCTGTACTTTGTCCTTTGGCATGCTTTTTATGATGAATGGTTTAAGGAATACGGGCTGAGCAGGATTACAGAAGTGGATATAGCAGGGACTTTACAGAAAAAGATCCGTGCCTTAAGGGCCCATCGCTCCCAGACTCTAGCAGTTCCTGAATTATGGGGGAATCAAAATCCAAGCTTGCCTTTTTTAAAGGAATCCGAGTATTTTATCAAAGGGAATTCGCCTACCAATATAGAAGAAATCGATTTTTTTCAATCGATTGAAAGGTTGGGATGATTCGTAATTTGGGCATTAGTTTATCTGGAAAGGGGGAAGGAATGTATGGAATTAGAAAAATATGAGCCACTGGAAGAAATACCTCAGGCACAGCAAAAACCGCTTCAAAATAAGGTGCTTTTGTGGCTGAGCGGTATCGCTTTCACCTTTTTTATTGCCCTCTTAGGCTTGGGGCTGTCCAAGATTTCGGGATTCAATCGAATCGGCCCTCTTGCATGCTCGATCATCATTGCCGTGATTTATCGTCAAATTGCGGGATATCCAGAAAAGTTCCGGACGGGAATTGAATTTTCCGCAAAAAAACTTTTGCGTTTTGCCATCATTTTATACGGGTTGAAATTAAATATCGATGTTATTTTCAATCAAGGACTGCCATTGTTGGTACGTGACATAGGGACAGTAACATTTGCCATAGTCGTGATGGTCCTGATTGCAAAGTGGTTTAAGGCAGATGCTTCCATTTCGCTTCTTCTTGCTGTAGGAACCGGTATATGCGGGGCAGCAGCCATCGCGGCCATATCTCCAATCGTGAAAGCGAAGGAAGAGGATACAGCCATCGGCGTTGGGATAATCGCTTTAATGGGAACACTTTTCTCGATTATATATACCCTTTTACGTCCGATTCTTCCGCTGTCTGCTTTGGATTATGGAATCTGGTCTGGGATCAGCCTTCATGAAATCGCCCATGTTGCATTGGCAGGAGCACCGGCTGGTGAAGATGCGCTAGCGATTGCACTACTCGCAAAATTAGGCCGTGTCTTTTTACTTATCCCATTATGTTTCATTTTTATGTATTGGATGAAAAAACGCACATCCGGGAAGATGGGCCATGATGCTAAAATCGATTTTCCATGGTTCCTCGTTGGTTTTATAATCATGAGTTTAATAGGAAGTTATGTGTTTGGAACTTATATTACGGTGTCTCCTCTTGTAATGGATGGCATTTCCAAAACGACTACATTTATATTGACAATGGCCATGATCGGTCTTGGACTGAATGTAAGCCTGCAGGCACTGCGGACAAAAGCCATGCGTCCTCTTTTAGCCATGACCATTACCTCTTTGCTGCTTTCCATCATCTCGTACTTTATCGTTTAATATATAAGCTTTCCATTGATGTCCCAGTTAGATAAGCCTGAAAATGTGATGAATAATGCATATGGATAGCCCTGAATATATTAATCTATTCAGGTTTTTTTTATTCGTTCGAAGAAAACGTTTTTGGAAATGTAGGAGTGGAAATTTGATAAAATCCTAATTTAAGGAAAAAAATAAGTGTTGACATGTTTGAATATTATAACTATTTGGTTTACAATATAAGAAATATAAGAACTGATACGAACATTACGATTTTTCTGTTTGGAGGAAATTTTATGGAGTTAGACTTTAAAAATCCAATCCCTTTGCATGCTCAATTGAAAACCATATTGGAAAATCAGATTTTGGAAGGTTATTATAAAGACAAAATCCCTAGTGAAAGGGAACTCATGGATATGTATTCTGTCAGCAGGAGTACTGTACGGGAAGCCGTATCCATCCTGGTTCGTGAGGGAATATTGGAAAAGAGGCATGGAAAGGGAACGTTCGTTTCCCTTAAACCTGTACAAGAATGGCTAAAGATGATAAGTTTCACTGAAACCACTAAAAGCATGGGAATTAAATTACTAGATCATGGCCGTGTAATGACACCTGAAAATATTGCTGATGCAAATGGGTTCGAAGATGAATCTTACCATATTAAAAGGCTGCGGTTACAGGGAGATGTCCCCATAGCCATTGAATTGCATTATTATTCTTTGGACCTAGGAAAAAAATTGACGAAATTCGATTTAAGTACAACCGTATTGTATGATGCACTCGAAGGTGATCTAAACATTGACTTTTGTGAGGCGGAACAAATCATAACCTGCGGCTTTCCAACAAAAGAAGATGCAGAACATTTAGGTATAGCCGAAACGATGTGCTTGTTGATTACAGAACGAATGATTTTTGATTCTGATGGTAATTTAGTAGAGTATTACAAAGGATTATTCCGATCTGATATGTACTCATTCGCAATGAAAATGTCCCGGAAGAATTGATTTTGGGGACATGATATAACCTAAGCCTTTCTAAGAAGTAGAGAGGCTTAGGTTATTATAAATCCTACCAGTATATACTATGATACGACTTTTAATGGAGAGTTTGTCTATGTTTATAACATAGGCATGTTTTAATATAATCTATTGTTATGATCAAATTACATACCTTATTTCAAGATCTAGAATATCTATGCTTGCCCAACGTTTTCAGCCGTTTGGTTTTTGAGGGCTTGTCATCCTCCAATTTAGCTGAGATAAGCCCAAGTACCACTCCAAGCAACGCACCTGCCCCCACTTCCACAGGCTGATGTCCGAGCAGTTCATTCAGTTCCTTCTCACGCTCCACAAACTCAAAGCTCGGAAACTCTCCCGAAAATTTCGCCATATTATCTTCAAGATCATTCACAAGCTTAGCAATTTCACCTGTATGGCGCCGAATCCCCTGAGCATCATACATCACAATCACGCCAAACACTGTCGCAAGAGCTGTTTCCGTATGCAGCCATCCTTTATTAGCTGCCACATAGGATGCCAGTGCGGCCACACCGGCAGAGTGCGAACTAGGCATGCCACCTGTTGTGAAAGCCTGCTTCAAGTCCCACTTTCCCGTCAGCTTATAATGCGTTAAAATTTTCAGTCCTTGCGCAATGCCGATCGCCGAAAGCGCCGTTAAAATTCCCCGATTCATCTTTTCCATGAGCAACTCCTCCACTCCAGACCAGTCCAACCCAATCCAGGATTTTATCTTCCCTCTTTTGATACCCCAATAATAATTTTTATATGCAGCAGTTCCATGATTATCGGCATTTAATAACAGCCTGCTTAATTTCCGACCTAGGGGGTTCTGACTTGCTTTTTTCGGAGAAGGTCACCATTTTATAATAATATTTATAGGATGGGTCACTTAAGGAAAATATATAACGGAAGATTATTAACAGGTGTTAAGGTGGCAATGGGATGAACAAGATCAAGGATATGAATCCGGAAGAGTTAAAAAAGATCATGACGGTAACCGAGCGAATGTCTTTCACAAAAAATTTCAGGTCTGCTACTGCTGAAGAATGGTTTGTTTTCATTCCCGGCTTTAATGATCCAGTTACTGGAGGAGCTGCTGGAAAGGCTATAGTTCACTACAATCTATATGGAAACAAAGATATGTTCATTAACACGACGGTCATTCTGGATGACCCTGTTTTATTTGAGGTGAAAAACTTTCAGCTGGTTTACTCTATTTGTGATGAACTTATAAATCGTCTCGTGGGATACGCTGATACTTTACTTTCCGTTCACGCAGGTTCAAATTCTTACAATGCTGAGTATAAACGATAATGTTCGTAAGAGAACAAGGAGGAAAAACAGTGCATCATAATCTGGTTCAGTCAATAATTGAACAATCAGTCATGCTTAAAAGTGAAGCGGATTGGGATAAACTCGTAGAACAAGTCAATAAATCCAAATTTGTTTTGCTGGGTGAGGCATCACATGGAACATCCGAGTTTTACACGGCCCGAGTTGAAATTACAAAAAAACTGATTCAAGAAAAAGGGTTCACCTTTGTAGCCGTTGAAGGCGATTGGCCCGCATGCCAGGCAATCAATAGGTATGTTAAAGGCTATGACCTAGTGACTAAATCGGCAAGGGATGTGCTTAAAGGTTTTAACCGCTGGCCGACATGGATGTGGGCAAACGAGGAAATGATCGACCTGATTGAATGGATGAAAGAATACAATGAGTCCGGACAAAATCAAACGAAAGTTGGATTTTATGGGATAGATATCTATAGTCTTTGGGAATCCATGGATGAAGTTATCCATTACTTAAAACAAATTGATTCACTTGACCTCGAGGCTGCCAGACAGGCGTTCACATGTTTTGAGCCATTCAATCGGAATAATGAGGAGTACGCAGTTTCCGCAGGCATTTTTTCAGAAGACTGTATAGATGAGGTTGCCAAATTGCTGACGACTATTCAACGAAAAAAAGAAAAATACCCTCATCATGAAGAATTGAATTTAAACCTTCAAGTGAATGCATTGGTAGCGTATAATGCAGAAAATTATTACAGGACGATGGTGGTTCATGATGATAAATCATGGAATATTCGAGATATGCATATGGTGGATGCGCTTAATGAAATTATGGATTTTTACGGTTCTGATGGCAAGGCGATTGTATGGGAACATAATACCCATGTTGGCGATGCCAGCGCTACAGATATGAGAGATTCCGGGATGATTAACGTCGGGCAGGTCATTCGTGAACAAAACTCAACTGAAGATGTATTTATCACAGGTTTCGGAACCTATAGGGGAACCGTTATTGCAGCAGATGAATGGGGCAAGGATTTTGAAATAAAAACAGTACCACCGGCTATGAATGGAAGTTGGGAGGAGGCTATGCACCTTTCAGGCGCGTATGATAAGTTGCTCATTTTCACCGATGAAAATCGTCAGCTATTCCAAGATAGAATTGGACATCGGGCTATCGGAGTTGTATACCGACCGGAATATGAACAATACGGAAACTATGTACCTTCTGTAATGTCAGATAGATATGATGCGTTTGTTTACATTGATGAAACGCAGGCCCTTCACCCGCTTGTTCATGAAAAAGCACCCGTTATGTAAAAAAGACAAAGCCATATATAACTTTCGTGTTATAAATGGCTTTGTCTTTTGTTCGTGCTTATTCTTAACACCGCTGCCTTTTATTTTAAGACTTATGAAAAGCTAATGAAATCGTTGCGTGCAAAGCGATTTAATATTTAAATTAAAAACCATCCTTTTAAGGAAGGTTTTTAACTTGATATCTATTTGCAGAAGGGAATCCTAAACAGACGGTGTAATAAAGAAAGAGGTAAAATGACAAAGACAGTGCGAGATGACTACACCTGAAAAGACTGATACATCAGCTTTTTTTCTTTGTTTAAAAATTAACTAGTACCAATTATGTAGAAAACAATTGACCTAGACCCATATTAAATGGAGCAGGTGTGCGAGACTCCTGCGGGAAAAGCGCGTCAAAGGGGAGACCCAGCAGGCGCAAAGGCGCCGAGGAGGCCCCGGTTTTACAAACACATAAAACTGTAGACAAACTTGATTTTCATCGAGTTTGTCTACAGTTTGAGAAGACTAAAAATAGTCTTTTTTTATATTTACAAATTGATCAACGTAAGTATATTTTATGGTTAAAGAACATCCAAGTGTAAATAATATGATCCCCATCAAATTAGGTTAATGTTTGTTTTACCCACATTTAGCACACTTTTCATTCATTAATTCTTTTTATCATTAAAAGATGTGGACCGCCATCTTCCATAAAGACATCGGATGAAGTCTGATAGCCGAGTTTTTTATAAAAACCCTCTGCCTGTGTTTGCCCATGTAATTTCACCTGGGATATTTCCTTTTTCTTTGCGATTTCTTCTAACGTTTTAATTATTATTTTTCCAAGACCAAACTTACGGTAGGGCTCTAAGATGCAAATTCTCTCCAATTTTCCTAAACCATCAACAACTCTTAACCTACCAGTTCCGACTGGTTTTTCATTATAATAGACTAATATGTGTTCAGATAAAGCATTAAGTGTATCGTATTCATCAAATTCACTTTCTAAAGCGAAGCCTTGTTCCTGAACAAATACCTCTTTTCTGATTTGAAAGGCTACTTTTAAATCACTTTCTGTAGTTATTCTCTTTGAATCCAATGTTCTTCATCCCTTTTCTAGATTTATTCAGTAAGACAAGTCATAATATATGTATAACTTTTTTATAGTATATACGAAATTAATTTTGTTGTAAATACAACAAAAAAAGTCAGGGGCTTTTTGAATGAAGGAAATACTCCGTGAAATTGGAATGATAGCAAGGGCATTGGACTCTATAAGTAATATCGAATTTAAAGAATTTGACCTAACAAAAGGGCAGTATTTGTATCTTGTTCGAATATGTGAAAATCCAGGAATCATTCAGGAAAAGTTAGCAGAGATGATTAAGGTTGACCGGACGACAGCAGCTCGGGCCATTAAAAAACTTGAAATTCAAGGGTTTATTGAAAAGAAAAATGATGAGGAAAACAAAAAAATTAAAAAGTTATATGCTACCGATAAAGGTGAGAAGGTTTATCCCTTTTTGAAAAAAGAAGGAGAGTACACCGACAAGGTTGCATTATCGGGATTTTCTTTGGAAGAGACGGAAACGATGTTTCATCTTCTTCAAAGGGTCAGAAAAAATATTGAGGTAGATTGGGAATTTGTGAAAAAGGGCAATAAAAGGGGGTATTGATACGGCTTATAAGTTATTACAGATTAATGAATGGAATGGTATTGGATAAGAATTTTATAAAGAGAGGCTCGATTCCGATTGGGAAATGAGCCTCTTTCTAATTATCCAGCTACATTTTCAGTGAACTGACTATTGTATAGTTCTGCATAGAAACCATTCTCCCTTAAAAGGTCTGAATGCGTTCCCTTCTCTATCACTTTCCCTTGATCCATAACAAGAATCAAATCTGCATCCTTAATTGTTGAGAGGCGATGGGCAATGACAAAGCTAGTTCGTCCTTCCATGAGTCGGTTCATGGCCTTTTGGATAAAGACTTCTGTCCGAGTGTCCACACTAGACGTCGCTTCATCCAATATCATGATTGGTGGATCTGCTAGAACCGCTCGGGCGATTGTCAAAAGCTGCTTTTGGCCTTGTGAGATGTTCGAAGCTTCTTCGTTTAAGATTGTCTCATAACCATCTGGCAGTGTCCGAATGAAATGGTCGGCATGTGCCGTTCGAGCAGCTGCAAAAATTTCTTCATCAGTTGCTCCATTTTTGCCATAAGCGATATTTTCTTTAATCGTACCATTAAAGAGCCAGGTATCTTGAAGTACCATTCCAAAATTCTTTCGAAGATCATTCCGTGACATATTCCGTGTATCAAGACCATCAATATTAATTTTTCCGCCATTGAGTTCATAAAATCTCATCAATAGATTTATCATAGTTGTTTTTCCAGCACCAGTCGGTCCAACAATTGCGACCGTCTGTCCAGGCAAGACATCGATGTTCATATCTTCAATTAACATTTCTTCCCCATATCCAAAGTCCACATGTTCGAAAGAGACAGCACCATTTGCCCTTTTAATTTTAGCTGTGGTTTGTTCTTTCATTTCCTCTTCTTCATCTAGTAGTTCAAAAACACGCTCAGCTGCTGCCACCGTCGACTGAATAATGTTAGCGATGTTAGCCGTTTGTGTGATTGGCTGGGTGAACTGCTTTGAATAAGTGATGAATGCTTGAATGTCACCAATTGAAATCGAACGTTGCGTTACTAATATTCCCCCGACAACGCTGATGAGGACATAGCTCAAATTTCCGATAAAGAACATTATGGGCATGATGATACCCGATATAAACTGGGCTTTGCTCCCCGCTTTATACAATTCTTCATTAACCGCAGTAAACTGGGCACTCGCCTTTTTTTCATATCCGAATGCTTTAACGACTTGATGGCCGGTATATATCTCTTCAATGTGACCATTTAATTGTCCGAGTTTACGCTGTTGATCGGCAAAATATTTTTGGGATCTTTTTAAAATAGGCCGGATTGCAAATATTGACAAAGGTAAGCTGACTATCGAGATTAATGTCAATAACGGGCTTATCGAAAGCATCATGATGATAATCCCCAAAATCGTTACGATTGATGTGATGAACTGCGTTAAGCTTTGCTGAAGGGTGCTACCGATTGTATCAATATCATTTGTCATTCGGCTAAGTGTTTCTCCGTTTGGACGTCCTTCAAAATATTTGAGTGGAAGTTTCTCGAGCTTTTCGTTCACATCTTGTCGAAGATCATATACCGTTTCTTGAGCAACACTTGACATAATGTATTGTTGTACATAGTTGAAAAGGCTGCTTAAAGCATAAAGTCCGGCAAGGAGTAGAAGGATCTGGCCAATTTTATCAAAGTTAATAGCTGCTCCTGGTATTCCCTGGAATTTCCCGTAAGCTCCTTCGAATAATTCTGTAATTGCATTTCCCATGATCTTTGGTCCAACAATCATAAAAATCGTACTCATGATTGCAGCGAAAAACACGGAAATCAATTTGTTGCGCCGCGGTTTTAAATAGGTTAATAGACGTTTTAGAGTTCCTTTAAAATCTTTTGCTTTTTGACCCATCATCATCATGTTACCGCCACCAGGACCATGCCCAACCTGACCGCCGCCTTGAGGTTTTTTTTGATTACTCATGCGATTTCCTCCTCTGTGAGCTGTGATAAGGCGATTTCACGGTAAATGTCGTTTGTACTAAGCAACTCTTGGTGTGTTCCCATACCTACAATGCGGCCTTCGTCCAACACGATGATTCGGTCAGCGTCCACGACCGTACTGACACGCTGTGCAACGAGTAGTACCGTCGAATTTTTCGTTTCATCTTTCAGGGCTGCGCGAAGGTTGGCATCCGTCTTGTAGTCAAGTGCAGAAAAACTATCGTCGAATATATATATATCCGGTTTTCGAATTAGTGCCCGTGCAATCGAAAGCCGTTGTTTTTGCCCCCCTGATAGGTTTGAACCGCCTTGATCGATTTCTGCCTCATAGCCGCCTTTCATGTTGCTGATAAAATCTTCCGCTTGCGCGATCCGAGCCGCATGCTCAACTTCATCTTGTGTGGCTGTTTGTTTTCCAAAGCGAATGTTTTCAGCGATAGTACCTGTAAAGAGGAAGGCCTTTTGTGGTACAAAGCCAATTTTTGAACGAACTTCATCTTGTGATGACTTACGAATATCAACACCATTGACGCGAATCGTTCCACTTGAAATATCATAGAAGCGAGGGATCAAATTGACGAGCGTCGTTTTCCCTGAACCTGTTCCACCAATTATTGCGGTGATTTCACCTGGACTTGCAGTAAAACTAATATCCGATAATGCAGGTTCTTCTGCTCCTGGGTAACTGAACGTCACATGTTCAAATTCAAGAGTACCGTGTACACGATCTGCCTTTTCTGTACCCTCATCCAGGAATGATGGTTTCATGTCAAGGACTTCGTTTATCCTTGTTGCCGACACGGCCGCTCGTGGAACCATAACGAACATCATGGATGCCATAACGAGAGCGAACATGATTTGCATAACATATTGGATAAATGCCATTAAGTCCCCGATCTGCATACCACCGTTATCAATACGAACTCCACCAAACCAAATGATACCGACAACCGTCAAGTTCATTACAAGCATCATTACAGGCATCATGAAGGCCATGATTTTATTGACTTTGATTGAGACATCCGTCAATTCCTTATTCGCTTTCTTTAGACGTTCTTTCTCTTGTGTTTCACGATTGAAGGCACGAATGACGCGAATACCAGTTAAATTTTCCCGTAATACAAGGTTCAACCGGTCTAATCGTTTTTGCACCGTTTGAAAGAGAGGGACACCTTTATATAGAATAAGCAAGATCGAGCCAATCAACAAAGGCATTGTGACAACAATGACAAGGGATAATTTTGCATCCATGGATACAGCCATGATCACTCCGCCGATTAACATGATGGGTGCACTGATAACCATACGAAGCATCATGATAACCACTTGCTGGACTTGTGTTATATCATTGGTCGTCCTTGTAATCAATGACGCCGTACCGACTTCATCAAATTCTTGTAACGAAAATTTTTCAACATGATTAAAGACTCTCAGGCGGAGATCGCGTCCCATCCCCATTGCCGCTTTGGACGAATAATAGCTTGCGATTATGGATGCACATGCGCCAAGTGCGGAAACCAAAAGCATCAAACCACCGATTTTCCAAATATAAGGAGTGTCTCCTCGAACGACGCCTTTGTCAATAATATCGGCCATTAGTGTAGGCAGAAAGAGGTCGGACATGGACTGAATAAAAACCAGACCGATAACTGCTGAAATAATCCACTTATAAACGGATAAATTTTTCAGTATTTTTATCATTTTGTACACTCTCCCTGTTCGGTTGCTTGTGCTTCTAAAAAGTTTGTAATTTGAAGATGTGTTTCTAGCAACTCTTCAAACTGTTCTTCAGAAAGCATTTCAATGGCCATTTGAAAGACTTGGTGAATGCTTCCTTCGTGAAAATGAATCGTTTTTAATAAATCTTTTCCCTGATCTGTGATTGACAACTGAATCTCACGCCGATTGCCCTCCACATGCTCTCGATGGAGCATGCCTGCGCGAACGAGACCATCGACCGCTTGGCTCAAGGTGCTTTTTGGAAGAAATGTTTTCTCCCCGACATTTTTTTGAGTGGTCTCTTTGTAAAGGGTAATGGTCATCAAAATGGAATATTGAGGAACTGTTAATCCATTTTCTGCGGCAGTCTTTTGAACGAATCGCATTATATTTTTCTGCACGTTCCAAAATGAACGCAATAGTTGTACGGAACGCATTAATTGTTTTTCATTCTCCATTCAGCTTCACCATTCTTTCTGTTTTGAACTGTTCCATTACGAACATTTAATTTTATGAATCAATTTAATTTACAGCTATATATCGTCTTAGTCAACAAAAAAATAACTTCAACTCCCCAGTGTTTAGTGTTTGGTGCATGTATTGAAATGAGTTTTCAAGTCAGGTAAGGCTTTCGCGTGAAAACAACCCATACAAAGTGAAATTAACTTGAAAATGTGAGATGAAAAGTGTTAGGATAATATTGAGTTAGTACCAGGTAATAATACTAGATGATAACGCAAATGAGAATGTACGGGTGTTAAGTGGAAAGCGCATGTATACATATAAGAATTTTTCTTCCGTAGATACATAACAGGATTTAAGTTTGCGAGACAAACAAACAGCTAATTAGAAAGATTGGTATTTGTGATACAGGGCCCCATTAAAACAGGGAAATGTATTAATTATTAGGTATTGGGAGGGATGATGAGATATGGATAAAAATCGTCATCTAAAGGCAGGTCTGAGTGATGAGCAGGTGCTTGAGATGTATAGAGTTATGTTGTTGGCAAGACGAATTGATGAACGTATGTGGCTGTTGAACAGATCTGGAAAAATTCCATTTGTCGTTTCTTGTCAAGGGCAAGAAGCAGCTCAAGTGGGGGCTGCATTTGCATTGAATCGTGAAAAGGATTATGTACTTCCTTATTATCGGGATCTCGGAGTGGTGCTCGCGTTTGGGATGACCGCCAGGGATTTAATGTTATCCAGTTTTGCCAAAGCAGAAGATCCTAATTCAGGCGGGCGTCAAATGCCTGGACATTTTGGGCAAAAAAAGAATCGCATCGTGACGGGATCTTCGCCAGTTACCACTCAAGTGCCACATGCAGTGGGGATTGCGCTCGCTGCCAAAATGGAAGGAAAAGATATTGTTTCATTCGTTACATTCGGAGAGGGTTCATCAAACCAAGGTGACTTCCATGAAGGAGCGAATTTTGCAGGTGTACATAAACTTCCGGTTATCTTGATGTGCGAGAATAATCAGTATGCCATTTCCGTCCCTATTGAAAAGCAATTGGCTTGCGGAAAAGTGTCCGACAGGGCCATTGGTTATGGAATGCCAGGGGTGACGGTTGATGGAAATGATCCGATCGAAGTATACCGGGTGGTGAAAGAAGCGGCTGAGAGAGGAAGGCGCGGTGAAGGCCCAAGCTTAATCGAAACGGTTTCATACAGGCTTACACCACACTCAAGCGATGATGATGATAGTCAATACAGGTCGCCTGATGAAGTATCGGAGGCAAAAAAAATAGATTCGATCATTACTTTTGGCGCCTATTTAAAAGCAACAGGAATAATGGATGATCTCATGGAGAAACAAATGAACGAGGAAATAATGAAAGTTGTGAACGAAGCGACGGATTATGCGGAAAATGCTCCATTTGCAAATGAAGACACGCTCTCAAAATATGTTTACGCAGAAAGGTAAGGAGGAAAGAAAATGGCAGTGATATCTTATATAGATGCGGTGATAATGGCGATGCGGGAAGAAATGGAACGTGATTCCCGTGTATTTGTATTAGGTGAGGACGTAGGGATAAAAGGCGGCGTTTTTAAAGCGACCTCAGGGTTATACGAACAATTCGGTGAACAGCGTGTCATTGATACACCGCTTGCTGAATCCGCAATCGCAGGAGTTGGCATCGGCGCGGCCATGTATGGAATGAGGCCGATTGCGGAAATGCAGTTCGCTGATTTTATCATGCCTGCAATCAACCAAATCATTTCAGAAGCTGCAAAAATCCGTTATCGCTCCAATAATGACTGGCATTGCCCCATCGTCATCAGAGCTCCATATGGTGGGGGCGTACATGGGGCGTTATACCATTCACAATCCGTTGAAGCCATTTTTGCCAATCAACCGGGACTTAAAATTGTCATGCCCTCTACACCCTATGACGTGAAAGGTTTATTGAAAGCAGCCATTCGTGATGATGACCCGGTCCTCTTCTTTGAACATAAGCGAGCCTATCGCCTAATTAAAGAAGAAGTGCCGAATGATGATTATGTTTTACCCATTGGTAAAGCGGATATAAAACGTGAAGGCGAGGACGTTACAGTGATTACTTACGGCCTTTGTGTTCATTTTGCGCTTCAGGCAGCTGAAAAGCTGGCCAGTGATGGCATATCTGTTCATATACTTGATTTACGAACCGTTTATCCATTAGATCAAGAAGCCATTATGGAAGCTGCATCTAAAACGGGAAAAGTCCTATTAATTACTGAAGATAATAAGGAAGGGAGCATCATTAGTGAAGTATCGGCGATCATTGCAGAAAACTGCCTTTTCGATCTTGATGCCCCAATCATGAGACTCGCGGGTCCGGATGTTCCAGCAATGCCATATTCACCATCATTAGAGAAATCATTCATGGTGAATCCAGAAAAAGTGGAAAAGGCACTGCGTGACCTGGCTGCCTATTAAATGATCGGGAACGAACCATGCGCATCCGTTTAAATTGTTGTTTATATTGGGAGTGATCTTAAAATAAACTTAAGTCTAGCAACTATAAAAAAGGTTGCCAGGCTTTTTTTTGCGCTAAATAAATCATTTATAGTGAAAAAAAAACCCGTTGGATTATGATAGAGAAGCCATATAAAGCTCAGTGATTTTCAGGGAATGTTCAATTGAAAATATATATTGAATAAATTGCGTGGTATTATATGGTAAAGTGTTCTAGGTAAAGGGGAAATGTCGATAGTCACGTAAAAATTCAATATATTAGCAATAAAGATTGTGAATTTTTAAATGTTGAACGCAATACAGTGATTGGCAAACATTGAAAGTAGCAAGGGGGAACATCATGTTTCGATTATACGGGGCTTTAATCGGCCTTAGTTTGATATGGGGTTTATCGTTTGTTTTTATGAAGTGGCTGCTACCGCCTGCGGGCATTTGGGGGATTGTATTTCTCCGCTGTTTGGCGGGTGCTGTTGTTCTGCTTCCCATTTTATGGTGGAAGCGCAGGGAAATCAACTGGAAATTGCCGTGGAAAGCACTGGTCGTTGTCGGAATCTTCAATTGCGGATTAGCATGGGGATTAATACCTTTAAGTGAAACAGAGATTAACAGCAGCACGGCATCGATTCTAAATGCAACCACTCCCATCTGGACGGGGATCATCGGATTTATCATTTTTTCATACATACTAACCGCCCGACAATGGATGGGCATTTTAATTGGCTTCTTCGGAATTCTTGTATTGATGGATTTTCAAATCGGTCAGCTTTTCGGAAAGGAATTCATTGGGATTGGGACAATGCTGCTAGCGTCCATCTGTTATGGTTTTGCCGGTCATTTTACGAAAAGATTTCTTTCCAGTACCAGCATATTGGTCATTACGACGTTTACGCTTCTCACGGGTGCCGTTATCGGTTTGATCGGGATGCTAATAACAGAGCCGATAAAGCCAGTGATGTTGATGGAACCGCTGACGATTTTCGCCATAGTCGGTCTTGGGTGCTTTGGCTCTGGGGTCGGCCAGCTGATCTATTTCTACATCAATAAAAATGGCAGCCCTGAGTTAGCCGCATCTGTTACATACCTTATTCCTGCAACCGCTATGGTTTGGGGGTATGTCCTGCTGGGAGAAGCGATTAATCCCAATGTAATTATTGGCCTGCTGATTATTTTCGCAGGAGTTTATCTTTCCTCTAAGAAGTCAAAAGAAAATGATGGCACAAACTCTTCATCCGGAAAACAAGCGGATTTGCATCACGTAAAATAAGTAACCAAAACGAAATAGCCCTCACCTAAAGATTTTGTTTTATGGTGGGGGCTTTCGTATGGTAACACATTAATATTTTTACTTCATTTTTGCCAAAGAATTGATTGATTTTCTTTGCCGCTATTTATAGCTATAGACATTAACACAAATACTGAATGGTCTTTACTTAAGGAAAATTGACAGTGGTTTTTTTTTGCCTGAAATTATTTTGATTTCAAGATATATTAATTTGAGATTATATTGTTGACAGTGAATGGCATTCATGATAAATTATCTTTAAGTTAAGATATATTAATTCGAGATAAAAAGAAGTAAAACCTTATCAAACGCCTTTAATGAATAGCCACTCTTATTGAAGGAAAAATATAGGGGATTAATGAAAAAGCTGAACATCCAAAAATTGATTCGTTTTAATGGGAGGAATAGTTTATGAATGGATTAAAAGGTATACATCACGTAACGGCCATAACAAGTAGTGCAGAAAAGAATTATGAATTTTTCACAAATATATTAGGCATGCGTTTAGTCAAGAAAACAGTCAACCAAGATGATATCCAAACTTATCACCTGTTTTTTGCCGACGATGTTGGCGGTGCGGGTACTGACATGACATTCTTCGATTTTCCTGGTATTCCTAAAGGAGAGCATGGGACTAATGAGATTTCCAAAACATCCTTCCGTGTACCGACTGATGCGGCATTGGAGTATTGGGTTAAACGCTTTGACCGTTTAGAGGTAAAGAATACAGGAATCCAAGAACAGTTTGGCAAAAAGATCATTTCTTTTGTGGATTTTGATGATCAGCAATATCAATTGATTTCAGATGAAAATAATGAAGGGGTTGCAGCTGGAATCCCTTGGCAAAAAGGGCCGATTCCTCTGGAATACGCTATTACAGGATTAGGACCAATTTTCATTCGGATCGCCAATTTCGATTACTTTAAAGAAATGATGGAAAAAGTCCTATTATTCAAAGAAATAGACAAGGAAGGATCATTTCACCTATTTGAGGTAGGGGAAGGGGGGAATGGTGCTCAAGTTATCGTCGAGCATAATTCGATCCTCCCTCAGGCACGGCAGGGTTTTGGGACTGTTCACCATACAGCATTCCGTGTTGAAGACCGTTCCGTTCTGGAAGAATGGATCAAACGAATGGAAAGCTTCCAATTTCATACGTCCGGTTATGTTGATCGTCACTTCTTTGAGTCGCTTTACGTAAGAGTGGCGCCGCAAATTTTATTCGAGTTTGCCACGGATGGTCCTGGATTTATGGGGGATGAGCCGTATGAAACGCTTGGGGAAAAATTATCTTTACCACCGTTCTTAGAATCAAAGAGGGAGCAAATCGAAAAGTTGGTCCGTCCCATTGATACAGTAAGAAGCACCAAAGAATTCATTAAAGAATAATTGACAATCTTTAGCGAATGATATGTTGGTTTATGCCCATACTAAAACAGGTAGAAAATAAAAAATGGAATAATCATTTGAAATAGAAAAAATGCTCTGGAGGAATGACTTATGACAAAAGATTTTTACACGGCCATTAAAGAGAGACGTTCATTTTATGGAATCAATAAAGAGGTCGGAGTATCCGATGAGAAAATTAAAGAAATAGTAGAATTTGCGGTAAAACATACGCCATCGGCTTTTAATTCCCAATCCTCACGCCTTGTTGTTTTGACAGGATCGGCCCATGATAAATTATGGGATATTACGACGCAGGCATTAAAGAAAGCGGTTGGTGAGGGAGATTTCTCTGGCACTCAACAAAAAATGGATTCATTTAAAGCGGGATATGGGTCAATATTATTCTTTGAAGATGAATCTGTTGTGAAATCACTTCAAGAACAATTTGCAACGTATGCCGATAACTTCCCAATCTGGTCACAACAAACATCAGGCATGCATCAATTAGTTGTTTGGACGGCACTTGAAGCAGAAGGATTGGGAGCAACTTTACAGCATTATAATCCCCTAATTGATGATGAAGTGAAAAAAGAATGGAGTGTTCCAAGCAATTGGAAATTGATTGCGCAAATGCCATTTGGAAATCCAACAGCTCAACCGGGTGATAAAGAATTCAAACCACTTGAGGATCGTATAAAATTTTATAAATAAAGAGGACTGATAAGAGCAACCTTGTAAAGAGCCAATTCTAATTGGCTCTTTTTTGTTTATTGCCCTGTGTGGAAAGTGACTATACCTTATGTAAAAGCTTTATAAGTAATAGTTCTGCTTGTTATTCAATTCTTTAAAAATGATAGCTATTCCTTGGTCCAGTTTTTGTATATTTGTATTGGACACGTTTAATTTTAATATTTTTTCCTGGTGAAAGCCATCTAAATAATTTTGACCCATCGTCTCTACCAGTACTTGTTGATTCTGTAAGTTATTGATGAGGTGAGTACTATTTAAACGCTGAGGCAGTACGATATGAGCGTTCATACATATGGATGGTGGGCGATAAAAGCCTGAAGCAGAGTGCTTTTCCAGAGCATCATATAGCAAGTTTGCTCGCAATAAATAGGAAAGACGCACTTTGTTTCTATGGTGTTTAAACATACCGCTTTTTATGTAGATTTCCAAGGCTGCTTGTGAAATCATGGAACTATCAATATCAGCTGTTCTTTTTAATAGTTGGAAGCTGTCCGTTAATGGTTTAGGCAATACGGCAACACCTATGCGTAATCCTGGAAACATTATTTTAGAGAAGCTTTTTAAATAAATGACCATTTGATGAGTATCCCTGGAAAAAATGGGGTCCACCTTCATATTTTCTTCGAAATCTGCTAAATAATCATCTTCTACAATATAGACACCATGCTTTACTGCAAGTTTTAGTATCTCCTCTCTTTCCATTTTAGAGTAAGATGTCCCTAACGGATTATGAAAACGAGGCATCGTATAAAAGAATTTAATTTCCTGATCACTAAAAATCCGTTCTAATTCCCCTAAATCAATACCTTCTGCTGTTCGTTGGATTCCTAGCACGGGAATCTTGTACGCTTTCAATTGCTCCACAAATAGATGATAACTAGGCTGTTCAACAAGTATATGGGTACGTTCATTTGGAAAGGGGATGAACGTTAATAAGGAAAGTGCTTGCTGCACGCCAGAAGTAATGAAAATCTGTTCTTCTTTTGCGAAAACCTGATACTGCTCTAATTGTTTTTGTATCACTTTAATTAAAGAGGGCAGTCCTTTAGGAGTGCCATAGATAAACAATTCTTGCTGATAGGTATCGATGGCTTTGTTGATGCAATGTTGAAAGTCATGATACGGAAATTGATGCCAAGCAGGAGCGGAGGTAACAAAGTCGATTTCCATTGTTGGTTCGCTTTTACCATCAAATTCTTTTTGGACGACATAATATCCACTTTTAGGAACCGCGTAGATTAAATGCCTCTTTTCCAATTCTTGCAGTGCTTTCAAGACTGTACTTTTACTACATTGATGTTGATCGCTTAATTGACGAATAGATGGGAGTTTAAAGCCCGCTTTGAGCCGTCCATTCTGGATGAGAGATTCAAATTCATTAAACAAGGCTATGTATTTTAGCATGAATACCTCCTAAAACTGTACCGTTACAGATGCTTCTTATTTGTATTGTATCGTAGTGGAACTTTTAATACGATACTAACAACCGGCCGGGTGTTAAAAGGAGGAGTTACTAAATATGCCAGAAAATAAAAAAGCCTATTTTGCGGCGATACTATATGCCATTATTATTGGATTTTCATTTATCTTTACAAAAATATCATTAATGGAAGCTAGTCCGTTAGATACATTGGCACATCGATTTACGATGGCTTTTTTGATCGCCATAATTTTTAAGCTATATAGGAGGACATCAGTGAAAATAAGTGCAAAGGATACTTTGAAAATTCTTCCGTTGGTGTTCCTTTATCCAATTTTATTCTTTACATTTCAAGTGTTTGGTCTCTTGTATACCTCATCTTCAGAAGCGGGTATTATCCAAGCTACCATACCAATTTTTACGTTATTATCAGCTTCATTATTTTTGAAAGAATACGCTGGTAAAGGTCAGAAATTCTTTCTTTATTTATCTGTGATGGGGGTTATCTTTATCTTTGTCATGAATGACTTGCAACTTGCGGATCACAGTTTGAAAGGAACGATCCTGATCTTATTATCCTCGATTGCTGCCGCTCTCTATAATGTGGTGGCGAGGAAGGTAACAAAGCAATATTCACTATTTACGTTAACTTATGTGATGACGTTCTTTGGTTTTGTGACTTTTAATAGTATGGCCGTCATCAACCATATAATTAACCAATCTATTAGTAGCTTTTTATTACCCTTCACAAGTAATGCATTCCTCATTTCAATCGTATATCTTGGGGTATTATCGTCACTGCTTACTGCTTTTTTATCAAACTTTTCATTATCTATATTACCAGCATCTAAAATGAGCGTTTTTAGTAATTTAGCGACATTGATTACGATAATAGCAGGGGTGATTTTCTTACATGAATCGATTCATTATTATCATGTAATAGGTGCAATGATTATTCTTGCTGGGGTAATCGGCACGAATTATTTTGGTGGAATTCAATCAAAGCATAATAGTAAGACTTTTGCCGATCCATTGCTGAAAAGGGAGGTAAAGTGAATAAATAAATATGTGTTGTTACTCTTGATTAGTGGTATATGGGGATCTCAATTCTTCTTTATTGCATTAGTCATAGATAATGTTGGGGTTATTACATTGTCAGCCATCAAAGCATGTATCGGCGGTATCTGTTTACTCTTCTTTGGTTTTTTTTATCAAAAGAAGAGCGAAGAGTACCCAGGAGTTATTATAAATGGTATATAATCATTGCTTTTTTCGAGGTTGTACTGCCATTCGTGTTTATTGCACAAGGCCAGAAATCGGTGCCTAGCAGTATCGCAGCGGTGCTGATTGGAATGGTTCCCGTCTTTACCATCCTCTTTTTACTAGCATTTTTCAAAAGAAAAAGCACAATGCCGGAGATTACAAGTATTCTATTCGGATTTGCAGGTATTGTCTTCCTTTCCTGGCCAACACAAGGAATCCAAGACCTTTCTAACAGTATTCAGGGGAACATCCTATTGATATTGGCTGCCATGAGTTTTGGATTATCATTGATTTTCATGGAGAAATTAAACGAGGGATCTTCCGTTATTCATATGAGAAATGTATTACTGATTGCCAGTGCATTGCTCATACCCATGTCCCTTTTGTTTGAGCAATCTTTCAAATTGGATTTAGCACGATCTCAAACTATCTACTTAGCGATTTTAGGCATTTTCCATGCTGGTGTTGTTTATGCATTATTTAATAGGCTGATTCGGCAAGAAGGCGCATTATTTACTTCATATAGTAATTATATAGTGCCTGTCATCGGAATGATTATAGGCTTTTTCTTTTTACATGAAGCGTTGTCTATTCATCAGTTGATTGGAATGGGAATAGTTATGACGTCATTAGTTTTTTTAGACGGAAAAATAATAACCAAGTTGATAAGAAAGTAGTATTTTATTATATGAGTTCTGGTCCGTTATCTTTAATTGTACTAATAAAGGCAGTAAGTTTAGAACTCGTATATTTAACGAAACCAAATTGAGAAAAGGGGAGCAGGTTTTTTGTAATATCATTTTTTGTTTTTTGATCCGCAAATGATTTATATAGTGGAAGAAGCATCTGCTGAGGTTCATGCAGATGCTTCTTCCACTAAAAGGGCTAACTGAATTATAGGCGTAATAAATGCTTATATTTTTATTTTTTCTGCATTAGATAGTGAAGTATTTTTCTCCATCTTCATTATAATAAATCCACTCCAGGCAAACATTAAGGAGGCAATGTAAAAGATGCTGCCAATCGTTAAAAAGTCGACTAAATATCCGGTTGCAATCACCGCTGCTGCAGCACCGATGGATGTCCAAACATGGTAGTTTCCAATTTCCTCACCCGCTGTTTTCTTCGTAACATATCTTGCAAGTACGGTTTTTTCAGTGTTTTTTTGCACTGCCCCAAGTACCCCCATAATGATTTGCAGGAGATAAACATGCCAAATTTCATATGCGAGAGGAAAGGCAAGAAGGATTAATGCCATCCCCCATGAATAGATAAGGAGAAATGCTTTGTCACCGGCTTTGTCAGTGAATTTTCCGATTAAAGGATAACTAACTGCTGCAGTCAGTGAGAATATTCCATATGCCCACCCGAATTGTGAATAACTTGTACCTACATTTTTGATCAGCAAAATATAAAAAGGGAAAATCATGCTGGCAGCCATTCCAACAGTGCCTTGGTAAAAAACAAACCGTTTATAATTCATGGATGATACTCCTCATAGAAAAGATTCATGAAGCGATTATCAGGATCATACTTCTTCTTTAATCGAAAGAATTCCTCAGTATGCGGATAAGCTTCATATAATTGGGTCTTGGTTGGATACCCATAATAGGGCAAATAGTAGCTTCCGTTATGGTCAAGCGTCACATTAATCATATTACGGATGACCCTTCCCGTATTTTCCTTACTATCGTTATCTGTCCCTTGATTGATGAGCATCACAAGAGCGAACATATCATCCTTGGCATAGGACATGAGTGATTCATCATTATGTTCAACATAACGAATTGTAATATTTAATAAATTAAAATCTTTCTCATCAGATAAGGTATTTCTTAAATCATCGATATAATCTGCAAATTGATCAATCGGAACGAAGTATTCTTGCAGCACTTCAGTTTTGGTGGGGTTGCTGTAATCCATAAAGGCTGAGTCCGACCGCATCACATTATTCCTCGAAACCAAGTTGCCAGCAATATTGGCCGTGTAGGCTTTTTGAGTTTCCCAAAACCTTTTTTTACCCCAGTCATTAAATCGTGATAGGCCAAGAAAGAATTTAGGCACGGCAATGATCGTTTCCCGTTTGAGAGTATTGTAGTCAGATAGGTGTGTTTGGTCATTTGCCTTATAATAGTCCGTTACATACATTTCATCCAAATAGGAGCCAGAAGCAACAGATATTCTCGCAAGATGCATTTTAACATCATCGTTTTTAAGAACTTCTCTTTTAAAGTACGACGTATATTCATCATAATGGAGTGATTTAGTTTTAATGTTATAAAGTTCGTCATCGGTAAGGTGGAGTGTTACATCGAGTATTACGCCAAACAAACCATACCCGCCAATAACCGAATGGAAGAGCTCCGAATTTTCTTCGCGGCTCACTGTTAGGATTTGTCCTTTTGCGTTAAGCAATCTAAAAGAATCCACGGTTTCTATCAAGGCATGATGACGGATATCGCGGCCATGGACATTAACGCTCAAAGACCCGCCGATGGTAAAAATATTTTGAGATTGACTGACCTTCAGTGCAAGTCCATATGGGTTGATATATTCCTGGAGAGCAGCCCAGGTTGCCCCGCTTTGGACCGTGATGCGTTTTTCTTTTACATCCAAATCAAGTATTTTATCATAGTGCTTCATATCGAGCAGGATCCCATTTGGATATAATGTCTGCCCTCCTTGGCTATGCTGCATTCCAGCAATGGAAATGGGATCATCGTTTTTTTCGGCATCCATAACGACCTTTTTGATTTCTTCTTCACTATCTTCCGCCTTAATCGTTTTCATTTTAACCGGCATCAGCCGGCTGATATCTTTGGCAATAGGGTGGTCAAGCCTGAAATTAAAAGCCTGCAGCGATAATCCAAATAATAGTGCATATAGGATGATAAATAAAAATCGTTTCATGATATCTGGCTTTCGACTCCTTGTTTAATATGTCTGACACTCAATTGAAAATAATGAAAAAGTATGAACTTTATAGATTAATGGAGTTACCCTGACCATTCAGTGAGATTGGGGTTAATATTGAATTAATGTCAGATTTTTTGAAGATGAATCTTTTGATTTAAGGTATTAGATCTTAGTTTTCAGCCCGTTAATGATTGTTTTGGTTAGCGGTATGGATAGTGATTCCAAGCTTTGTTCTGAGTTGTTTAATCCCCAATGATAGATGATTCCCATTAGGCTTTGGGTGATTAGTTGTGAAACTTCGTTAACTGATTGGTCAGTGCCAATGTCGTTTTGTTCTTTCGCCTCTTCAATTAATGAACGAATAATTAGGAAGAGTGAGCGATTTGAATTTGAAAAGTAAGTATGTACTTTCGAATCTAATGCGGAACTGTAAATCACTTTCATTAAATCTTTGCCCATTTCTTCTTCCAGAAAACGCATCAATTCGCGTATGAAAATAAATAATTTCTCGGTAGCGTCCATATCAACTGGGAACGAACGGAAGACTTCACGATAGTAATCATCAACTTCTATGAATCTCACTAAAAAAATATCCGATTTCGCTGAAAAGTGTTGGTAAAATGACCCTTTTGATGTGCCGCTTTTTTTCACGATTTCGTCAACGGTGACTTTATCATAACCTTTTTCGCTAAATAGCTTTAAAGATATTTTTAATATTTTTTCACGAGTCTTTTCTCCCCTAAGCTGTTTCTTTCTAGGCTCAATCATAAAAAACCTCCAAATGATAATTGACAGAATATTCCTGTATGGTTTAATATCAGACTACAGTCTAGTTAATTGATTGGTGGTCTATTTAATCTAACGTAGATCATCAATAATCACAACGCTTTCTTAATCACATTTCGCATTTTAAGAAAGCGCTTACAAATTTTTGAGATCAAGTATGGAGGAGGTTAGTTCAGTTTAAATTAGGAGGTTTTTCGAGTGGGAGAATCAGGTGTCTGAAGATTCTTATACTATTGGTTACTGTCATGTAGAAAGACTTAGTACTCCTTAGCCATGAGCATATGGATTATATTTATAAAATTTGGATGCAGTATATGTAAATGGAGGGGGTATCAGAATAAACTTAAAGCCTAGGAATGTACCATAGTATTGGGATGCAGGAAAGTGATGTGCGTAAAACGGATTATTTTTTGGGAAATAGTAGCAAGAAAAGGGAGGGAATTATCATGAATCATTCCAGTGGTGAGATAGAGAAAAGAACGATCAGTAAAACGATGAAACGCATTCTTCCATTTATCTTGCTCCTTTATATCATTGCTTACTTGGACAGGGTCAATTTAGGCTATGCTGCTTTACAAATGAACGCAGAATTAGCTTTATCCGCTGAAGTTTTTGGATTGCTTTCCGGCATTTTTTTTATAGGCTATTTCTTCTTTGAAGTTCCTAGCAACATGATCATGCATAAAGTGGGAGCTCGGATATGGATTGCCCGCATCATGATTTCGTGGGGACTCGTGGTAATATTAACAGGTTTTGCGCAAACAACGATGCATTTATATATTCTCCGTTTTTTATTAGGTGTTGCCGAAGCTGGTTTTTTTCCGGGTATAATTTTGTATTTAACTTATTGGTTCAGGGCCCGCGAGAGAGGACGGGCAACAGCAGCCCTGCTTTTAGCCTTACCGATTGGCGGATTGATAGGTGCGCCTGTGTCGACGTGGATACTTGACAATATTTCCTGGTTCGGTATGGCCGGCTGGAGGTGGATGTTCATCCTTGAAGGCATTCCGGCCATTATTATCGGTGTTGTTGTTGTTTTCTATTTAACTAATAGACCGACTAACGCTAAATGGTTATCTAAGGAAGAAAGTGATTGGTTAGAAGGGGAATTGAGTGCGGAAAGAAAAGTTAGCTCGAAAGTAAATAAGGTCACAAAGCTTGCTATGCTGAAAGATGCGAAAATTTGGAAGCTGGCCCTATTTTATTTCGCGGGGTACACATCCATCTATGGATTGTCATTCTGGATGCCCACCATCATTAAATCTTTATCGGAAAATGCAACAACCAATTTAGAAATAGGCTGGTTAGCGATGATTCCATCGTTAGTAGGCATACCTGCCATTATGTTTGTGGGCTGGAATTCAGATCGGACCAATGAACATAAATCACACTTGCTCGTTTGCCTCATGATAGCAGTTGTCGGTTTTATCGGGTGCGGCTTTTCAGATAGTGTTTTTATGATGGTGCTTATGTTAACGATTACATCATTCGGTTTATACGGGTTCAGTGGATGTTTCTTCGCCTATATGACATTTTTCTTCTCTGAGTCCACTGCACCAGTTGGAATAGCCATCGTCAATTCATTTGCGGCTTTAGGCGGTTTTGTAGGACCGATGATTCTCGGAACTGTTGCATTTACTCAAGGTATGTTTATTTTATCTGGATTACTTGTAATAGGAGTCATCACCCTATTTTCATTAAAATTGACAGATGCTTCAGCGGAAAACATCGTAAAAGAAGTTGAAGTCAATATTAATCGATAATAAAGGTTCTATATGTATTGAAGATTAAAAGTGATTAAAAAAGAAACATCATTGGAAATCTTAAAAGTTCCTATGATGTTTCTTTTTATATTTTTCATATGGCTACTTCCCGAGTAGATAAAAATAACGGTTGAGCATATCAAAGATTTAATCTTAATCGCAGGTTCTGTCCAATAGGACTTGTTTGTAGTTTTCGGCGGGATTAGAATGGAGATGGGATACAAGTGCATTCGAAAAGACCAGGCATTCCTTTTCTCTTCAAGTTGTGCTTTATATTTATTTTCATTACACGAATATCAGCAGAAATGAGGTGATGATGTGGAAATTCATTTGGTGGCAAAAGATGAGATTGAGGCTCAAGGAATTCGATGGATAGTCGAGTCCCACCTTACGGGAGTTAGACTGATCTTATGGAAAACGATTGAAGAATTTGAAAAGGGCATCCGCAATCAGCAACCGGAATTCGTTATTTTGGATATGGATATTTGGACGGATGAAAGTGAGGCGATGGGTGTTTCATTAAAGCGAAGGGGAATTCGATGGTTAGGGATTTCATCTGAGCGAATTTTTCAAACGGCTTATCGAGCCTTACGTTTCCGTGCTGAAGATGTATTATTCCGTCCTTTTTCTTCGGCGGATTTGGTAAAACATATCCAACAATTGCGTTTTCAATTGAGAAATGGTCCAAATCTTCTCTCGTCAAACACCATGGATGATGAGAATGCTCTGGATATTGGGTATCCTGATTTCTTCTTGACGGACCGGAGGCATGAAAGTCGAATAACCATGGTCGCTTTTTTGACACCTGATAACAAGACCCTGCCATTAGTTTATGATGAATTGCAACGATATTCTTTTACTGGGAAAAATCAAATCTTCGCTTTATCGGATTTTATTTTATGTGTCCAGGAAACAAAGGAAGTTGAAGTTTATAAGGAAGAGTATCAAGCTTTTCTTGCCCACTGGAAAGAAAGAATGGATGAGCCCCTTGCTATCATTATAAAAGCGGCATCTTCAGATGAGTCTTTAAAAAGGATGTATCAGCAAACACGTGAGTTTACGAGACAAATCTTTTTTGATGGATATGATATCATTTTAGCCGAAAGTCAACAAACTTCACCTCAAGAGATGGATCCATTCCTCACGCCTCTTGAACAAAGACTTTGGATAGAAATGCTCGAACGACGGGATGCAAAAGCCATCAGGAACTGGATTGAACGTGAATTCCTTACCTTTGAACGACCATACCCCGACCCGGAAATCGTTCGTATCCGCCTTACAAGCGTACTCGCGCAGATTCGTAGGCATATGAAATCATACAACTTGCAAAATGCTTCCCTAGAAGCAATTTACTATGATGTATTTCAGCAAATTGTACATAAACCCGTCATTCATCAAATAGTAAAAGAGCTGCATGCGTTCACTACGCATATGCTTATGCAGGATCATGGACAGTTACAGGAAGGGGCACGCACAATTAGTGAAAAGGCAAGAGAGCTGATCGAGTCCAACTATTGGGACGCCCAGTGGAATCTAGCGAGTTGTGCAGAGACTCTGCGTATCAATAAAAGCACACTCAGCCGACGTTTTGCGGCTGAATCAGGCGAGTCTTTTCGAACTACGCTCCATCAAGTTCGAATTAGGGAAGCTAAACGTTTATTAAAGGAAACGGATATATCATTGGAGGAAATCTCACAATTGGCTGGCTATTCACATCAAACTTATTTTAATGCCAAATTCAAATTGCTTGAATCTTGTACACCATCAGCATATCGGTCTGGATTATAAAAAAGGACGATTCAATAAATGAATCGTCCTTTTTTATTTATTTCATAACAATGTAATTATTGAAATTATTCATAAAAAAATAAAGTTAACGACAAATCTTTAAAATAAATTATAAAATAATCATCAAACTATAATAAATTATTCTGAATTTTTCTTATAGAATGAATATATAACAAAAACAAGGGGGAAATGAAAATGAACACGATTACAAACAAGGTTATCCGTTATACAGGAACAGAATTGCATACTAAAGGATGGCAACAAGAAGCAGTGCTTAGAATGCTGATGAATAATTTGGATCCTGAAGTTGCTGAACGTCCAGAAGATTTGGTGGTATACGGAGGGATTGGGAAAGCAGCTCGTAACTGGGAATGCTTTGATGCAATCGTCAAATCACTAAAAGAGCTTGAAGAAGATGAAACTTTACTTGTCCAATCAGGGAAACCGGTGGCAATTTTTAAAACGCATTCTGATGCACCACGTGTCCTGCTTGCAAATTCAAATATCGTCCCTGCATACGCGAACTGGGAAACATTCCATGAACTTGATAAAAAGGGATTGATGATGTATGGGCAAATGACAGCAGGCAGCTGGATATATATCGGATCTCAAGGGATCGTACAAGGTACATACGAGACCTTTGCTGAGCTTGCAAAACAACATTTCAATAACTCGTTAAAAGGCACCATAACTTTAACGGCAGGTTTAGGCGGAATGGGAGGGGCACAGCCGCTAGCAGTTACGATGAACGGTGGTGTCTGTATCGGGATCGATGTAGATGAGACAAGAATTGACAGGAGGATCGAGACTCGTTATACCGATGTGAAAACGGATTCATTGGATGAAGCCATTCGTTTAGCCAATGAAGCTAAACTTGCAGGTAAAGCATTATCGATTGGTTTGATTGGGAATGCTTCAGATATTCTTCCGGAAATGATCGCAAGGAACTTCATTCCTGATGTCTTGACGGATCAGACTTCGGCCCATGATCCGCTAAATGGATATACTCCTTCAGGCCTGTCAATGGTGGAGGCTGCAGAATTACGGAATGCAAATCCAGAAGAGTATATTAAACTCTCTAAAGCTTCAATGGCCAAACATGTAAGAGCGATGCTTGAAATGATGGAAAAAGGAGCTGTGACGTTTGATTATGGCAACAATATCCGTCAAGTTGCGAAAGATGAAGGGGTAGAGAATGCTTTTGACTTCCCGGGCTTCGTTCCAGCTTATATCCGTCCACAATTCTGTGAAGGTAAAGGTCCTTTCCGCTGGGTGGCTTTATCTGGTGATCCAGAAGATATTTATAAAACAGATCAAGCCATTTTACGTGAATTCGCTGATAATGAACATTTATGTAACTGGATTAGAATGGCTCAGGAAAAAATTCAGTTCCAAGGTCTGCCTTCCCGCATCTGCTGGCTTGGTTATGGGGAGCGCGCCCGTTTTGGTAAAATTCTCAATGATATGGTTGCAAGCGGTGAATTGAAGGCCCCGATCGTTATTGGCCGTGACCATTTGGATTCTGGCTCTGTCGCTTCGCCGAATCGTGAAACGGAAGCCATGAAGGATGGTTCCGATGTAGTGGCCGACTGGCCGATCTTAAATGCAATGGTGAATGCAGTGGGCGGTGCAACCTGGGTTTCCGTACATCATGGCGGTGGCGTAGGAATGGGTTACTCCATGCATGCAGGCGTTGTAATTGTGGCAGACGGAACAAAAGAAGCAGCGGCCAGGATTGAGAGAGTTTTGACAACGGACCCTGGGATGGGTGTAGTGCGTCATGTTGACGCAGGGTATGAACTGGCAGAGGAAACAGCCCGTGAAAGAGGTATTAATATCCCGATGCTTGATAAAGGAATTGATAAACAATGACAAAACCAATTTGGATAAAACATGCCGCTCAACTTGCAACGCTTACCTCTGATAAGAAAGGTCCTCGTTCCAAAGAGGCAATGTCAGAGCTTGGGTTGATTGAAGATGGAAGTATATGGATGGAATCTGGTTTGATCCAAGCGATTGGTACGACCAAAGAATTGGAAGAACTCTATGCAGATAGAATGCATGAAGCTGAAGTCTTTGATGCAACTGGACATTTGGTGACACCTGGGTTAGTTGATCCACATACGCATGTTGTATATGGCGGGAGTCGGGAACGTGAATTTGAAATGCGTCTTGAAGGCGCAACATATATGGACATTATGAACGCAGGTGGGGGCATTCATGCTACCACCCGAATGACAAGGGAAGCAAGTGAAGAAGAATTGATGGAGCAAACCATGCGACGACTTGATTCGTTTCTCGCTCATGGCGTGACTACAGTAGAAGGTAAAAGCGGCTATGGAATGAATTTGGAAACCGAATTAAAGCAGTTGCGGGTGATGAAGAAGCTACAGGAAGAGCATCCGATTGATCTAGTTCCTACTTTTATGGGAGCCCATGCGGTTCCAAAGGATTATAAAGGCCGCGAGGATGAATTTGTCGATCATCTGATTAATGATATGCTTCCAATCGTCTCTGAAGAAAAGCTTGCAGAATTCAATGATGTCTTTTGTGAAAAAGGGGTTTTTACCCCTGAACAATCAGAGCGGATTTTAAAGGCGGGTAAAAAGTACGGCTTGATCCCTAAAATTCATGCTGATGAAATTGAGCCTTACGGTGGAGCTGAATTAGCTGCGAAGATCGGAGCCATTTCAGCTGAGCATTTGTTAAAAGCTTCCGATGAGGGGATAACTGCTATGGCGAAGTCAGGCACCATTGCCTGCTTGCTTCCAGCCACTGCCTTGTATTTACGAGAAGAAGCGGCCCCTGGACGACGAATGGTTGATGAAGGTGTGGCAGTTGCCATTTCAACCGATTGCAATCCCGGATCTTCACCGACGACATCCATGCCGCTTGTCATGAATCTGGCATGCATTTCGATGCGGCTTACCCCTGCAGAAGCTCTGACGGCGGCGACATACAATGCTGCTTGTGCAATCAACAGACAAGAAAGGGTCGGATCCCTTGAAGTCGGAAAACAAGCGGATGTCGTTTTATGGAATGTTGAAAACTATCAGGAGTTGCAATATCTATTTGGTGTCAATCACGTTAAGTCTGTATGGAAAAATGGTGTGCAAGTAGTGAATGATAAAGTGAATACTGATTCCAAAAGCCTGACGGGCCTTTAAAAATCACTATTCTCAATATATGTCTTCCCATTCCATCCACTGAAAAATTCAGGGGATGGAATGGGCTTTTAGAAGTATTCAACAAATGTATTGGTGCTGAATAGTAGGATGATGATCTATCATCCTACCCAATTTCAGCATTAAACACTTTACCACTTTACAGTGAAATTAAATGAAAGTGTTTTAAGGAATTCGTGGAAATGAATCTTCCATGTGGAGGGAATTTTATGTGGATAATCACTATCCATTCGAAAAATGGCATAAAAATGTTTGAGTTTACCAAAGAAAAGGAAGCTAGGGAAAAATTCGAGGTAATGGAAGGCTGTAAAATACTTAGTGAAGTCATTTATTTCAATGATAAACAATTGATCGAATCTTAAACTATATTTTCATATATTAAATAGAAATTAAAAGGCAGAATGATTTGATATAGTTTATAAAAAGAGTATTATTTCATAATATTCTTCGCTGAATTTTTTTATAGTATTAAGATTAATTGATCCATTCAAAGACAGGGTCACTACTGGAGTTTTACAGGAAGAGTGTTTTTTTGATTCTATATATCTTATAAACCAAAAAATGGAGGGGATTCTTTGAACGAACAAAAATTCACTATTGACGATGCCCCATTTAATAGGTTTCATTTTCGAATTGCAGGACTTACATTCGGTTCCAGCTTTTGTGATGGCTATTCTTTAGGGATCATTGCGATGGCCCTGACAGTATTCGGGCCTCAAATGAATATGAATTCAATGTGGACAGGGCTGATCGGCAGCTCTGCTTTAATCGGTCTGTTTGCGGGATCTTTAATACTTGGAAGACTTTCTGACCGTGTTGGCAGACAGAAAATCTTTCTCGTAAACTTTTTACTTATCACGGTAGCTACTATTTTACAATTTTTTGTTAGCAGCCCAGAACAGCTTTTTATTTTACGGTTGCTGATTGGATTCGGACTTGGAGGAGATTACGCTGTCGGTACGACTTTGCTTGCCGAGTTTTCACCAAAAAAGTATCGCTCCTCGCTCCTAGCGTCTATAAACGTAGTATGGACGCTAGGATATGTAGCATCAAACTTTGTTGGTCATTACCTGGGACAGGTTGGTTCAGACTCATGGCGTTGGATGCTTGTCAGCGCTGCCATTCCGGCTATTGTGGTTTTAATCTTAAGAATAGGAACGCCTGAATCACCAAGATGGCTTGTAAGCATGGGGCGTGTCGAAGAAGCTCGCCAGATTGTAAAAAAACACCTTGGATCGAACGTTGAAATGGGAGAAACGACGACTGGCATAGAAAATCAAAAGACTCTAGGGTTTCGTGGACTTTTCAGTAAAAGGCTTCGTAAGCGTTTGGCTTTTGGTGGAATATTCAAATTGACTCTTGTTATTCCGTACTTTGCAATTTACACTTTCCTGCCTTCCATACTTAGTACAATGGGTTTTGAACAGAACTTTTTTGCGGATACAATGTTAAATCTATTCTTGCTTGTTGGGGCAATTGTTGGTCTTTGGCTGCTTGCAAAATTTTCTCGCAGAGGATTTACCATCGGGGCTTTCACGATCCTTTCCGTATCATTGTTTTCACTCAGCTTCTTGCACAATGGTTCTCAATTCTTAATGTTGTTAGCCTTCTTGATCTTTACTTTTTTCATGTCAGCGGCATCGAACCTTACATTAGTTTACCCGGCAGAGCTTTTTCCAACTGAGATCCGTGGTTCGGGAATAGGTATGGTTACGGCAATTAGTCGGATTGGTTCTGCAATTGGAACATTTCTGCTGCCTGTTTCTTTAAGTTCTTTTGGATTAAGTGCCTCAATGGCAGGAATGGCAGCCATCCTACTGGTCGGCTTGATCGTATCGATCGCCTGGGCACCTGAAACGAAGAATCTCTCATTACATGAAGCAAGTGACCCTTTGCTTGAAGCGGAGAGTTCTCCGAAGGGAACCGCAATTCCCTTTACAGAAAATGAAAAAATAACATAAGATTAGCTTCCAGCAAATAAATGATGAGAAGGACAAAACTTTTTCTCCTTCTTGATGAGTCATGTGAGAGGTGATGTATAAGATGACAACTACCGATTGTTTACATCCTATGGATATTAAAGAGGTTGTACTAGGAGATGATGCCATCTCAATCCAAGAGGTAATTGCGGTTGCAAGATATGGTGCAAAAGTTACTTTCACTGAGGCCTATCGTGAAAGGGTGGATAAATCACGAAGCTTAATAGACAAGTTTTTAGATGATAATAGATTGATTTACGGTGTAACGACAGGTTTTGGCAGTAATATGACGGAGGTGATTTCTCCACTTGACGCCGAAACCCTTCAACGGAATATTGTTCGTTCACATGCCGTATCTGTTGGGGAAACTCTTGAAAAAGAAGTCGTAAGAGCCATTCAATTGATGATCCTCGTGAATTTAGGCCAAGGTTATTCAGGGGTCCGTTTACAAGTTTTAAACCTTATCGCTTCAATGTTAAATCACGATATACTTCCCTATGTTCCAGGTGATGGGTCAGTGGGGTATCTTTCTCCTGAAGCCCATATGGCCTTAGTGGTGATTGGTGAGGGGAAGGCATGGTATAAAGGTGAGCTCATACCTGGCATGGAAGCTTTAGAGAAAGCTGGATTAGCACCTGTTACATTGGGTGCTAAAGAAGGATTGGCACTTACAAGCGGGACTACTTCCATTACTGCGATTGCTGTCCTGGCTTTATACAATAGCATGCAAGCCGCGAAAACCGCCGACATTACGGGAGCAATGTCTTTAGAAGTGCTAAAAGGTACAATAAAAGCATTTGATCCCCGTCCCCACGCATTGAAAAAGCATGAGGAACAGGCTAAGACAGCCAGGAATGTTACAAGGATTCTTGAAGGCAGCCAAATCATTGAAACTTACAAGGATCATAGATTACAAGATGCACTTAGCTTACGATGCATTCCACAAGTCCATGGAGCCATAAAAAAAGTTTTGAAGGACGCTGCTGTTTCGATCGAGAATGAAATGAACTCTGTAAGTGACAATCCTCTGATTTTTCCGGAAGAGGAAGATGGAATTGCCCTGATGGCGGGGAATTTTGATGGTTCATTTGTTGGGATTTATACGGATGCGATTTCCATCGCGTTAGCAAACCTAGCAAAAATAACAGAACGCAGAATAGATCGGCTTGTAAACCATCACCTTAGTGAATTACCTAATTTCTTAGTGGTTAATCCAGGTTTAAATAGTGGCTACATGATTCCGCAATATACAGCCGCCGGGCTATTGAATGAAATCAGGGTGCTCTCGCATCCAGCCACAATAGATAATATCCCTACCTGCGCAAATCAAGAAGACGTGATAAGTTTTGCCTATTTCGCTGCGAAGAAAGCCTATCGGATTTCGAAGAAACTTGAATATATTTTAGCTATCGAACTGATGACGGCAACCCAAGCAATGGACTTTCATCTGCCCTTGAAACCGTCATCGGTCACGGAGGGGGTATATCATTTAGTTCGGAGCGAAGTCCCGATGGTTGAAGAAGACCGCTTTTTCCATCCTGACATTGAAGCGATATATAGGCAAATTCATGAAGGGGAAATAGTGAAGTTCGTTGAAACGGCAATCGGGGAAATAGAGTTCTAAAACTATGTGGAAGCTGTTTTACTTTATTAAATAAGGTAAAATGGCTTCCCTTTTTTAAAATGAAGGATCATATTTAAAGAAGGAGGGATGAAAGATGCATTATGATGTAATTGTAATTGGAGCTGGATCTATGGGAATGTCTTCAGGTTATTATCTATCAAAAAATGGACAAAAAGTATTAGTATTGGATTCCTTTGCTCCTCCTCATAATAAGGGCAGCCATCACGGGGAAACAAGAATTATTAGACATGCTTATGGTGAAGGCAGGGAGTATATTTCTTTGGCACTTAAATCCCAAGAGCTATGGGGTGAGTTGGAAAGAAATTCGGGGAAACAATTATTTCTTCCAACGGGGGTCCTGAATGCTGGTAGCGAAAATTCCACTTTCATTAAGCAAGTGATAGCGGGTTCAAACGAATATGGGTTACCTATGAAAATCTTGGATTACCATGAAATTCATGATAGATGGCCTGGAATAACACTGCCGGAAGACTACATTGGATGCTATGAAGCGACTTCGGGCGTATTGAAAAGTGAAGAGTGCTTAAGAGCGTATCAACAACTTGCGAAATATCATGGTGCCGACATCAGGGTAAACAGTGAAGTTAAGAAGATAGTTGTTCATGGGGATGGGGTCACGATTAAAACGGATGAACAGACATTCCACTCAGAATCTTTAGTGGTTGCAGTTGGGGCTTGGGCACCGAAAATCTTGGCGATGTTAGATTTGAATCTGCCGCTGGAACCAATCAGAAAAACATTTGCATGGTTTCATGCAAATGAAAGATTATATAATCATAATGAGTTTCCGGCTTTTTCTTTTGATACTTCAGTTGGTACATACTATGGCTTTCCCAGTATAAATGGTTCTGGAATGAAAGTAGGGAGACATGATGGGGGAACCCGTATAAATCCTGATGGCTTTATTGAAGGTTTTGGTGAATTGAATGAAGATGAGGGAGATTTGGTGAAGTTTTTGCGGAAATATATGCCTGCTGATCAAAAATTGAAATATGGGAAAACTTGCATCTACACCATGACCCCTGATGAGCATTTTATAGTGGATAAACATCCTTATTATCCAAACATTGCCATAGCAGCAGGTTTCTCAGGACATGGTTTTAAATTCAGCAGTGTCATGGGGGAAATTTTGAGCGACTTGATTATCTCCGGTACGAGCAAGGAAGATATTTCATTGTTTTCTATTAATCGATTTAAAAATTCATTGTCATAATATACTCCTAAATTTAGTGCTGTAATCATGGCCGTTGCTTCCTTTCAAAGGAAACAACGGCTTTTTATATCCAAATGTTAGGTTATCTAACAAACTATTGTCGAAATAATTAAAATATGCTAGAATAAGAATATTCCGAAATATGAAACTCAAATTCCGAATTTCGGAACTAATGCATTTAAGTGATTGAAAGAGTAACTACATAATTTTTATTTACTGAAATTTCCGTGAGTAAAGGAGAGGGTAGTATGAACACGGTTGATTTGAATTGTGATTTAGGAGAAAGTTTTGGCGCCTACCGGATAGGTAATGATCAAGAGATTTTGGACTATGTAACATCTGTCAATATAGCTTGTGGATTCCACGCTGGTGATCCGACAGTCATGAGAAAAACGGTCCAGCTTGCTTTAGGGAAAGGTGTCAAGATCGGAGCCCACCCAGGTTTACAGGATTTAATAGGATTTGGCAGACGCAATATGAATATTTCACCACAGGAGGCTTATGATATTGTCGTCTATCAAATTGGTGCATTGAATGGCTTTCTGCAATCCGAAGGCGGTAGTATGCAGCATGTGAAACCGCATGGGGCTTTATACAATATGGCCGCAAAGAACAAAGAGTTATCCGTGGCAATTGCCGAAGCGGTATATAAAGTGAATCCTGAGCTTATCTTATTTGGTTTGTCGGGCAGTGAATTGATACGTGCCGGACAGGCTATCGGATTGCAAACAGGGAGTGAAGTATTTGCCGACCGTACCTACCAACATGATGGTTCATTGACTTCCCGATTGGAAAAGGACGCATTGATCGAAAACGATGATGATGCCGTTGCCCAGGTCATTCGCATGGTGAAGGAAGGTAAGGTCCTGTCTCAGCAAGGCTCGGATGTGGCTTTAAAAGCAGATACCATTTGTATTCACGGGGACGGGGCACATGCTTTATCCTTTGCTCGGCATGTTAAGGAATCTTTGAAATTATCTGAAATAACAGTCAAGTCCTTTTCTTGAAGAAAATAAACAATCAGGAGGCAGATTCCATTGGAGCCAATCAAAAATACAACAGCACAGAAAAAGAATCCGACTAAGCCAAAAACGAACCGCACTTTATTGTTAGGTGCGGCATTCCTAATGGCAACATCGGCAATAGGGCCTGGTTTTTTAATGCAAACAACCGTTTATACCCAAAGTCTTGCGGCAAGTTTCGGATTCGTTATTCTTATTTCGGTCATTCTTGATATATTTGCCCAAACAAATGTATGGCGCATTATTGCTGTATCCGAAAAACGCGGTCAGGAAATTGCAAACATGGTCCTTCCTGGGCTGGGTTATGTACTGGCAGCTCTGATCGTTATGGGGGGGCTGGCTTTTAATATTGGAAATATAGCAGGAGCTGGATTAGGTCTTAATGCAATGACGGGAATATCCCCAACAGCCGGTGCGGCAATAAGCGCAGTCATCGCCGTACTGATTTTTGTAGTGAAAGAAGCAGGGAAAGCCATGGACCGTTTTACGCAAATTGCCGGATTTTTCATGATTTGTTTGATGATTTATGTCGCTTGGACAACCTCTCCTCCAGTCGGGGAAGCAGTAGTGAGGACCTTTGCACCTGATAAAATCGATATTATCGCAATCGTTACATTAGTGGGTGGATCTGTAGGCGGCTACATTACTTTTGCGGGAGGCCATCGTCTATTGGATGCAGGCGTGAAGGGCGTTGACTCATTACCTCAGGTCACGAAGAGCTCGGTAATGGGGATATTGATTACGACAGTCATGCGTGTTGCGTTATTTTTAGCAGTACTTGGTGTTGTATCGAAAGGTTTACAAATTAATCCGGATAACCCTGCAGCATCCGTTTTTCAGCTCGCTGCCGGTGATATAGGATATAAAATCTTTGGTGTCGTCATGTGGGCTGCAGCGATCACGTCTGTTGTTGGAGCGGCATATACTTCGGTTTCATTTATCAGAACTTTCAGCGAAAAGATAAATAATAAGGCAAACTGGATAATCATTGGCTTTATAGCCGTATCGACCATTTGCTTTCTATTAATTGGTCAACCGGTTAAAGTACTGCTTGTAGTTGGGGCAATTAATGGACTCATCTTACCAATTGCTCTTGGAACATTGCTAATTGCCGCATATAAGAAAAACATCGTGGGTGATTATAAGCATCCTTTATGGTTAACGATTTCCGGTGTATTCGTGGTTGTCATCATGGCGTTAATGGGCGTATATACATTAATGAAACAACTGCCGGCACTTTTTTAATGATTAATGAATGAAAATCCAATAAATAAAGGTGGAAGTGGCGTGTCAGTTTGTCACTTTCTGCCACTTCGTAATAGGAGATGAATACTAATGATCGACCTTTCTCAAGCTACCCCGGCTGAGTTGCGTTCAATGATTCGAAACAACGAATTGATAAAACCGACAGCTGGCATGGCTAACGGTTATGCACAAGCGAACTTAGCCATCTTAAAAAAAGAGCATGCTTTTGATTTTTTATTATTCTGTCAGCGTAACCCTAAATCCTGTCCATTGCTGGACGTTACGGAAATTGGTTCACCCATTCCCGCATTTGCAGCAAATTCTGGGGATATACGCACCGATATTCCTAAATATAGGGTATATAAATATGGAGAATTAGTGGAAGAAGTAACGGATATCTCAAACTACTGGGAAGACGATATGGTTGGATTTTTAATCGGGTGCAGCTTTACTTTCGAGCACGCCCTTTTGAATAATGATATATCGATTCGTCATATTGAAGAGGGATGTAATGTACCTATGTATAAAACCAATATCCCGTGTATCGAAGCAGGGATTTTTCATGGGAAAATGGTGGCTAGCATGAGGCCGATTCCACAAAAGGATGTGGTGAGGGCAGCTCAAGTGACATCGCGGTTTCCTGCAGTTCATGGGGCTCCAATCCATATTGGTGACCCTGAGGCGATCGGTGTTTCCAGCATTCAGCATCCGGATTTTGGTGATCCAGTAACGATTCGTGAAGGGGAAGTCCCGGTCTTTTGGGCATGTGGTGTAACTCCTCAATCCATTGCTATGGAGACTAAACCGGAGATCATGATCACGCATGCACCTGGACATATGTTCATAACGGACATTCGTGATGAAAAATTAGGAGTTTTATAACGAACAGAAAGAGATGATTCCTATGCCGGAAAAGCTTTTGAAAAAAACTGCATGTACACTTTCTCCATTGGGCGATTCCGCAATCGTGATAACATTCGGGAATGGAATGGAATACAGCGTTCACAAAAAAATAAAATTGTTTAAGGATTTGCTGGAGGATGAACCTTTTGCAGGGTTTATAGAATGTGTACCGGCTTATACTAATTTGACGGTTTTTTATGATCCATTGGTTATTTATAAGGAGCGAAAACAAAGCAATGATACTGAAACCATATCTCCCTATGAAGTGGTCCGTTCCATATTGGAAATGAAATTACAGGATTTAAAAGAAGATAGGAAACTCTCACATCGAACAGTTTCCATTCCTGTGTGCTATGGGAAGGAATATGGACCGGATTTGGAATATGTTGCCCGTTATAATGATTTGACTACTGATGAAGTCATTCATATTCATTCAACTGGGGAGTATTTGGTCTATATGATTGGGTTCGCACCAGGTTTCCCGTTTCTTGGCGGACTGTCAGAGAAGATCGCGACACCTAGGCGTTCCTCTCCCCGTATGACCATTCCGGTAGGGGCAGTAGGAATCGCCGGTATGCAAACGGGTGTATATCCTATATCAACACCTGGTGGATGGCAATTGATCGGACAGACGCCAACCAAAATGTTTTTACCGAATGTAAATCCTCCAAGTCTATTACAAGCAGGAGACATCGTGAAGTTCCATCCGATTTCGGATCAAGAATATAAAGAAATGATCCTTAAGGAGGAGATACAGTGAGCCTGCGCGTAATCAAACCGGGATTATTGACTAGTATACAGGACCTTGGAAGAAAAGGATTCCAGCAACATGGGGTGATTGTAAGCGGGGCGATGGATGCACATTCGTTACGAATTGCCAATATGCTGGTTGGCAATGAAGAAGGAGAAGCGGCCTTGGAAATTACATTAATGGGGCCGACCATTAAATTCGAGAAAAATTGCCTGATTTCGATAACGGGTGGAAACTTATCACCTACAATCGATAATCATGCTGTACCGATGTGGAGGCCCATTCTTGTGAAAAGTGGATCGGTGCTTCGGTTTGAAGGGTGTAAATCAGGTTGCAGGGCTTACTTAACAGTAGCGGGCGGCTTCGCTATTCCCGAAGTTATGGCCAGTAAAAGCACATATCTAAGGGCTGAGATTGGCGGCTATATGGGGAGGGCATTAAAGGCTGATGATGTCTTGGAGTTTAATGAACCTTCGAAAAATCTTGGTGATCGGGCGTTCAAAGGTCCATTTTCCTTCCCAAAGTGGTTTGTCAATGAGAAGGAGTTCATGCCAGGAGGAAAACCTCTAATCCGTTTCATCGATGGAAGCCAATATGAGTATTTCACAGATTCAAGTAAAGATAGTTTTGTAGCGGGTTTATTTAAAGTTTCCAATCAATCCGACCGCATGGGATATAGATTTTCAGGCCCTACACTGAAATTAAAGGATAATGGGGAGTTATTATCTGAAGCGGTCACAAATGGGTCCGTTCAGGTTCCTCCTGATGGAAACCCGATCATTCTCCTTGCGGATAGCCAAACAACCGGGGGATATCCTAAGATAGCTCAGGTGATTACGGCGGATTTACCAAGTATCGCTCAGGTTAAACCAGGGGAATCCATTCAGTTCTCACGGGTGAACTTAAAGGAGGCTGAACGGCAATTCCTTCAAAAAGAATGGCAATTGAAGGAATTGCAAGTTTCGATATCCTTGGCCCTGAACAAATGGCTGGATATATAGTTTCTTCTGCAAAGAACGCAAACGATGAGAAAGTACTCTTAAGAGTGCTTTCTTTTTTTTGTTCACGCTTAAATATATATTTTACTGAAGGCATTACATCCCTTTTTTCATGTTTTATAATAGAATGATAGTTAAGGAAAACATGTATCATGAAAGGAGACAATGTATGCAGGCACATAATAAAACGGTCGTGAAATCCATGCAAATCCTGACCCTTTTCATAAATCATCCAAAACTGACCTTTAATGAAATGATGGAACTTTCCAATTTGCCGAAAACGTCGTTACACCGTATGGTGGGATCATTGGAAGAAATGGGGTTTTTAACAAAGGACGAAGATGGCCACTATTCCCTTGGACTGATATTCCTGCAGTTTGGTCAACTGGTAGGGGAGCGTTTGGATATCAGGTCAATCGCCTATCCGATCATGAAAGACCTTCGGGATGATGTTGAAGAAGCAGTGAATTTAATTGTGAGGGATAAGGATGAAGCGATGTATATTGAAAAGGTGGACACCCTGCATCCTGTTCGACTTTATACATCCATTGGAAGGCGTTCGCCATTGTATGCTGGGGATTCTCGAATCATCTTAGCGTATTTGCCAGAAAAAGAGCGTGAAAATTATTTGGGAAGCATTCAATTAAAACCAATCGCCATTGGAACGATAACGGATAAAACTGAACTCCGTCACGCTTTGGATGAAGCGAGAATGAATGGTTACACGATAACTTCATCAGAACTTGAGGATTATACAAAAGCAGTGAGTGCACCGATACTCAATGGTAAAGGTGAAATAGTAGCTGGTATTAGTGTCGCTGGGATTGAAGCAAGATTTCAGGAAGATCGCTTGGATGAATTGATTGACAAGGTAACGAAAGCTGCCAAAGCCATTTCCGTGAAGCTTGGTTCTCAAACATATAAATGAAAATAGAAAAATCATGTCATTTTCGGAATATATTTTTCTGAAATAAGATAGCTTACATAAGATAGTCGATTCCTACATACTAACATATAGGAAGTAAAGCCACCGCTTATGGTGGTTTTTTGTCATGCTGGCATGCTCAGCTGAACCAAAACGAAAAGGTGAACCATTCGGGGTTCACCTTTTCCAATATCGTAAGACTGTATCGCAAGATTGTTGGTTAGCCGTTACATACGCACAAAGTGTGATTGATTTATATTTCTCGGCACCCCGATGTCAGCCATTGTAAGTAAACCTGGTTTACGGAGCGTATCAATTTGCTTAGCGGTATTGATAATCATTGCAGCAGTTGCGGTATCTCCAAAGATGCCGTTTGGAACAATCAACCTTTGGGTTTCGTTCCCCTCAATAACGATTTCATCTTCCTGTTTAATACCTGCAGACATCGTTAAATCCAAGGAAATTTCTTTTCCGTCCACTGTCTTGCCAGTGGAAATTTGATGAAGCCCATTAACATCCCCTGGTTTTAAGGCAGTTAGCGGAACGGTCATATTTTCGCTCGCAATCGTTGGTTCAATGGTATTGGTTACACTTGAAAGTTTCCAATTCAGCCCATAGGCGATCAACCTGACAGACTCCTCAAGACCTACATGCCCAATTTTATTCCGTTGGGCTAAAAATTCAAACTCTTCTCTGGTCATCCCGATTCCGACCTTTTTTTGCAAGGGGAGGCGCCTTTTCGAAACATCTACTTTACGATTGACCTTAATTTGGTTAACCGTGGTCAATACTGTTGTAAATGAAATGGCCATAGTATCCATGATGAAACCTGGATTGATTCCGGTCCCAATGACACTAAGCCCTTTAGCTTTAGCATAATCATCTATTTCCTTTGCAAGTATTGGGTAGCGATGCCATGGGAAGGAAAGTTGTTCACAGGTGGAAACCACAGAAAAGCCGTGATCTAGCAGCTCTTTGATTTGAGGCCATACTTGTTGTGCGTCGGAACCGGTTGCGTGTAGGGCGATAGGGTGGTCAGCTTCTGTATTTACATCCCGTATATGAGAGACTACACACTTGTTCGTTTCCTTTTCATGGATAAGTAATCCAATATCCTTTCCTACCTTATCGGGAGCAATATCGACAACCCCGATAATCGATTGCGGATTCGTTTGATAAGCACTGCGTAGAATTTCAATTCCGATGGGGCCCAGCCCGAATACTGCGAATTCAGAATAGTACATATCCATTCATCTCTCATCCTTTCAAATAACTTATAACAAAATGCTAACATTGTGTGATAAATAATAAAAATAGTTAATTTTTATAAATTTATAATGAATCGTTATAAAAGGAAAAACGATAATGAATGAGGTGAATTAGTGAATCATACTTCAATTTTGGGGTTACATATCGCGGAAATTGTGAAATGGCGGACTAAAGCGGCAGCGTAAGTCGGGATGTTGGACAGGTATGTAGAAACCGCCATACTGTTCCCGGTTAAAACATTTTATTTGAACGGACACGAGACTTTAGCAGACTTTTAGTTCGCAGCATCTTTTGGACATTATTTACCTAAGGCTCGAGAACTAGCAGAAACGTAATCCGGTTTTAGATATAAGGTTAAGGTATTGTTTCTGTTTGTTTTAATCGAAGAAACACCTTAATAAGTTTTGAATATAAAACTACTTTTTCTGTTGAAAAAATATTAATCTGAATATTATTGACTATTGCGAAAATTAAATATAACATTATGACATTAAATACCGGTAACATTGTTTTGTATATAAAACGATTGTTGCTGCAATCTTTTGAAAGGGGGAATTGGTGAAGTTGATTGTTTGAAAGACATTTTCTTTATCGAAATCATGAAAGCGCATTCAAAAGATCCTACTAAAAGGGGGAAATAACATGTTACAAGGTCAAAAAAGATGGTTGTACATTGCGATTCCTATTTTTTTCTTCTGGTTTTTCGGACAGATTGATAAAGTAGGTATCTCTGTTATCCAAACCGATCCGGGATTTTTAAGTGACCTTGGTTTAACTGGCCCGGATAAAAATGCGAAAATTGGCTTGATCTCCTTTATATTCATGATTTCATACTCCTGTTCCAACATTTTTTGGGGAGTTATCATCGACAAGTTAGGGGCACGGAAAACAGCAGTTTTAGGTTTACTGGTATGGACAGCGACAATGGTAATGGGCGGGCTGTCCACTTCATACGAAATGTTTTTAATCAGTAGGGTAATCCTCGGAATTGGGGAGGGGATGATGATCCCGATATCGGGAAAATTCATTTCGAATTGGTTTAATAAACGAGAGCTTGGCAGGGCACAGTCATTCTGGATAACTGGAAACTACCTTGGCCCGGCGGTGGGTACCGTTATGCTCATACTAATTATTTCAACGTTTCATTGGCAGGCAGCGTTCTTTGCTCTCGCCGCATTTAACTTGTTTATAAATATTCCAATGTTCCTGTTTTTGGCACGTAATACGCCAGAAGAGCATCCGCGCATGAGTAAAGAAGAAGTCTCCTATATTCGCCAAAAAGACGAAGCGGATGATGTGCAGTCGAAGCAATTCTTTGCAAAGGATTATCGTTATTGGATTGTCTGGTTTGGCAATTTGATGTCGTCCTTTCTTTTCTTTGGAATCAGTATTTGGCTGCCTACATATCTCGTTGAGGCCAAAGGGTTTGAAAGGGAAGCGATGACTGGGATTACTTCATTATCGTGGCTATTCGCGCTTGGATTTGTCCTGGCTGGCGGATTTCTGGCGGACAAAACGAAGCGTCCGAGTTTGCTTGCGACGATTCTTTTCATACTAACGGCTGTATTTTTGACAATCGCCGTCATTGCACCAAATCCTATTTTCGCTGGCGTTTCCATGGGGCTCGCAATGGGAACTCAAGGAGGAATGTTTCACCTGACCAATTTCTTCATCATCAAATTTTCAACACCTGAAACAGCTGGCCGCGCAGCCGGTTTAATGGGATTCACGAATATTATGGGTGGGTTTTCAAGCTACATTATGGGGTGGAGCCGCGATTTGTCCGGCGGTGATTTTGGTCCCTCCATTGCCATGCTGATTGTAGCAGCCATTCTTGGGTTTGTGGCGTACTTATTTATGATTAAACAAGAAGTTGCCGAATATCACCTAAGTAATGCGACAGGAAACAAAGTAACACTATAAGCGCTAAAAAGTTAATATGTTTTTTAGTAGGGTTTCTCGGTAAGATGGGCGCTAGAATCTTACTGAGAAACCACAAAAAAAATCATACTTATTGACGAGTGCCGCAGTAGTAAGGGTAACCGCAGAATGTATTCCCGAAGATAGTTTCATTTTTTTTCATTGACAATAAAGCGATTACATTTTAGAATTATTTATATAAAAAACATTGTTTCGTGTATAAAACATAAAATTATGAAAAAATGTGCTAGCTTGCAAGACGTAAACTTGAAGGAACCGTTCTTTGTATAACCGTTCATCACGTTTGAAAGATAATAGAAGGGGTTGAGACAATGGGAATGGCCTTAAAAGATAAAGTCGTATGGATTACAGGGGGAGCTTCTGGAATTGGAGAGGCTGTCACTCGCCGCTTTATACAAGAAGGAGCAAAAGTGAGCATCATCGGCCGCTCTAAAGACACGTTAGCGAAAATGAAGGAAGAATTTGGTGAAAATATCCTTACATATCAGGGAGATATAAGTAAATACGAAGACAATGAGCAAGCGGTCCAAGCTACTGTTGAGCAATTCGGAAAGTTGGATGTTTTCGTGGCGAATGCCGGCGTGTTCGATGGATTTGCCAAATTTGCCGATGTGACTCCTGAGGCGCTTTCCGAAGCATATGATTACCTTCTCGATATTAACGTAAAAGGCTCTTTTTTCGGGGCGAAAGCCGCTCTTGAAGAACTGAAAAAAACAAATGGCAATATTATTTTTACCGTGTCCGGTGCAAGTTTTTATCCAGATGGCGGCGGTGTTTGGTATACAGCGAGCAAACACGCCCAAATTGGATTGATGCGCCAGCTTGCGTTCGAACTATCTCCTTCCATCCGGGTAAATGCGGTAGCCCCAGGGGGGACATTGACAGCACTTACTGTAATCCCGCCGCTGCGTCCATTTGTGAATATCGTCGATAATGATACGAAAGCAAGCAGCATAAAAAAACGGAATATCCTTCAACTTGCCCAGATGCCGGAAGATCACGTTGCAGCGTATGTACTGTTAGCTTCCGACGAATCACGCGCAATCACCGGTGAGGTCATTTCCAGCGATGGCGGATTGTCAGTGCGGGGCCTTGGCTAAGCTGGCACAGTTTTTTAATACTGTTTTAGCTAAATTAGGGAACGGAAGTGGAATTTCCTGCTGAACTTCAGGATAGGAAGCACTTTCATAATTGGAACGAAAGCTAGTTCCATGCGAAATATAAATATAGTAAATCATTCGCTTTTTTTAGAAAGATATTTAAAGTACAGGTGTTTTAAGAATCAGAGATTCACCTTAAAAGGGGATTGATATTATGCCATACGTAAAAGTAGAAGATTTAAGCATTCATTATGAAAAAGAAGGTCATGGAGAACCTTTAGTATTATTACACGGCATGAGTAATAATTCACAGTCATGGAAGGAGCAAATCCAGGAATTAAAGGAGCATTATACAGTAATTGCATGGGATGCACCGGGTTATGGGAAAAGTTCAGATCCAGCAAAAGAATTTAAGTATTTTAAAGAGTTTGCACATATTCTGAACGGCATGCTAGATCAGCTAAAGCTGGAAAAAATCCATCTGCTTGGCCATTCAATGGGAGCGGCAATCGCGATAGAGTTCTGTAGCCTGTTCCCTAATAAGGTTAATAAACTTATATTGTCCGATTCGACAAGAGGGGCAGCTGCTCTAACCCCAGAGGAGAACGAGACGAAATTGAAAAATCGATTATTTTCAATTGAAAACCTTTCTACTGAGGAGATCGCGGAAAAGAGGATACAAGCATTGCTATCTCCCCATGCTTCAGAAAAAGTCTATAAGCGAGTAAAAGAGATTATGACACAGATAAGACCGGCAGGATATCGTTCGGTGGCAAATTCACTTTATCATCTAAATCAAATGAGTTTGTTATCTCATATAAATGTCCCTGTTCTTGTAATTTGTGGTGAGTTGGATACTGTAACTCCTATAAAGGAGTCGGAAGCAATTCATGAAGAGTTAATGAACTCCCGGCTCGTGATAATTCCAGAAGGCGGGCATTTGTGTTATCAGGAAAATCCTGAAAAGTTTAATTCGAGCATTTTGGCATTTTTGAACGATATTGAGTAGGAAAAGGCTTCTACAAATACTTTAGTAAAAAACCAGGGCCTAGATTAGAGAGAGGAATGGATACAAAAAATGGCTAATTATACAATCGTGGATAAAGATACTTGTATTGCTTGCGGAGCTTGCGGTGCTTCAGCTCCGGATATTTATGATTACGATGAAGAGGGTATTGCGTTTGTTATATTGGATAATAATGTTGGGGCAGCGATTATACCTGAAGAACTTGAGGAAGATATGATAGATGCTTCAGAAGGATGTCCAACAGATTCTATAAAAGTGGCTCAATTATCCTTTGATGGTAACCCTAATAAATTTGAATAATATTTTAGGTGCGATTGTGACAGATAACAGAATTATAGATTTTTAAACTGTGACATATCCAGATTGTCTTTTAAAGGGTGGATATTCAACAAATTTTATCAGTCATTTTTGGAACAAAGAATTAAGTAAGAATTACTTGTAGTCAGTACATGCCTTACTACCAATAAATCATATTCAGTATGAGCAACCACCCTGGAAGCATAAGGAGTGATTACATTGACAGAAGAAAAAACGGTCTATGACATAACAATTATTGGCGGCGGCCCAGTTGGTTTGTTTACGGCGTTTTATGGAGGAATGAGGCAAGCAAAGGTGAAAATCCTTGAAAGCCTTCCTCAATTGGGAGGACAGCTATCAGCTCTTTATCCCGAAAAATTCATTTATGATATAGCTGGATTTCCAAAAGTAAGGGCCCAGGAATTGATAGAGAATTTAAAAGAACAAATGAAAGTATTCGAACCAACAATTTGTCTTGAAGAAGCAGTTGAACAGGTGGAAAAGCTAGCAGACGGAACATTTAAAATCACTACAAACCTCGATACTCATTTCTCCAAATCAGTGATCATTACTGCTGGAAATGGAGCTTTTCAGCCTCGTAAACTGGAATTGGAAGATTCAACACAGTTCGAAAATAAGAATTTGCATTATTTCGTGAATGATATGAACCGCTTTAAAGGTAGAAAAGTGGCGATACTTGGCGGTGGAGATTCTGCTGTTGATTGGGCCCTTATGTTAGAGCCGATTGCTGAAAAGGTAACATTGATACACAGAAGAGATAAATTCCGTGCCCATGAACATAGTGTGGAAAAATTAGTGAATTCCTCTGTTGAGGTCAAAACACCTTATATTCCCTCCGAACTGGTAGGAGCAGAAAGAATTACGCAAATTGTTTTAGAACAAACTAAGACGCAACAAAAAGAAGTGATTGATATAGATGATTTAATTATTAATTACGGATTTGTCTCTTCCCTTGGTGCGATTAAAGAATGGGGACTAAACATCAGCAAAAATGCAATTGTCGTTAATTCCAAACAAGAAACGAATATTCCAGGCATTTATGCAGCAGGGGATATTTGTACGTATGATGGAAAGGTTAAATTAATTGCATCCGGGTTTGGTGAAGGTCCTACGGCAGTCAATAATGCCAAAGCCTATATTGATCCGAAGGCGAAAGTTCAGCCGTTGCATAGTACTTCCTTATTTGGCTGACCTCTATCTAGCTTCAAGGCTCTCTGAAGAAATGAATTAGTATGTACATAGGCGAAGGCTCAAAAATAAAAAGTGATTGATAGGTTTCTCGATTGTCTTGATAAATGGAGATGATACTTAAAGTAGATATATATCGAGGATTTACAGGTTTTGTTGCCTAATGAACTAACAGGTTGATAGTTCAAAAAAGGAGACAGGCTATGATGACTGTAAAAAATAAAAGTCGAATTCCTTCAAAATTAGGAATTCGACTTTTTTAAGTATCGCCCCTTTAGCGATTCTTCACAGTATTATTGCGAGACGTGAAAATTTTTCGATAATTGGTATCCTGTCTAAACTCATTCAAATGTCCCTTTTATCAACGGAATACCCTTATCTACCATAACTTGTCCTTTTGCCATTACAGTGACAATTGCCAAAGTATCCTTTTGCAATAGCACAATATCAGCATCATTGCCGGTTTGGATACTGCCCTTGGTTGATAGTTTCAGCACTCGTGCGGGATTCGTGGTGATGACCTTCAGTGCCGTTTCAAGTGGGATTCCTTCTTCTAAAACAGAATCACGCACTTCGTGATATAGCGAAGATACTTTTCCTACTTGAAGGCCTGCATACTCCCCATGGTTGTTGAAAAACGGAAGACTTGCCTGACCGTCTGAAGAGAAGGTGATTTGTTCTACTGGAATCCCTTCTTCAAGCATTATGCGCAAGGCAATGCTGCACTTTACTTCACCATCATCCAGAAACTGAGGAATGGTGCTTGTTGTAAAGTCTACGAACCCGCCCCGTTTAGCGTAATTGATTCCCGCCTTGAATAATTCTTCATTTCGGTTGATATGTGTCGGATGGAGCTGCCGAATCGGAATATTGGTTTTATCAGCAATTGCATGTAACAACGAGAGCTCACCATCACCGTCTCCTACATGAACTTCTAATATACCTGCTTTTCCTGACAGAATACCCCCGTTACGTGCGGCTGCGACGATTTTGGTCAATTCCTCAAAAGTGGGTTCTGATGATCTATGGTCGGAGATGGCAATTTCCCCGACACCGATGATTTTGTCAATAAAAATAAGATCATCTTCAATTTTTCCTGTCAATGTTTTTACTGGCACTTGGTAGGAGCCTGTATGAATGAAACAGGAAATACCCTCTTCTTCAAGTGCCCGGGCCTTGGCAAGCAGGCTTTCCATTCTACGCGTAGTTCCGTCCGTACCAAGCAATCCGACAAGCGTTGTAATACCCGAAGTCGTAATGTCCGTAAGCATCAGCTCAGGGGTGCGGGTTTTGAATCCACCCTCACCGCCTCCGCCAATAATATGAACATGTGAATCTATGAAACCTGGAACAATTAAAAGATTGGTCGCATCAATGATATGAATAGGAGCAAAGTTGTCAGGAATCTCGATTCTGTCATCTATGAATGCAATTTTTTCATCTGTAATCAAAACGTCTTTCCGTCCTAAGTAATTGGGTGAGTATATCTCGCCATTTTTGATTAAAGTAAGCAATGCGTTTCTCCTCCTGTAATGAATTCGTGATTTTTATCAAAATGGACCATATCCGATGAAGTGGGCCGTTATGACAGCTATTAATCCAATGAGATATTGAATAAGTACCAGCGGCAGAATCCACTTCGCCCATTTTGTCCAAGGTATGCCTGCGATTGCCAAGCCCGCCATTAATGTGGTAGCGGTTGGGAAAATCATATTTCCGATTCCGTCCGCAAAAGAGAAAGTCAACACTGCAGTTTGGCGTGTAATATCCAATAAGTCTGCGAGTGGAATCATAATTGGCATGGTCAACATTGCATGACCGGTGCCGGATGCGAGAATAAAATGAATAAGAGTTTGGAAGCTGTACATGCCGGCAACACTTAAATAGGCCGGAATATGCTGGATAGCTTCAGATACTTGATGCAGCATAGGGTCGACGATATGCCCATCATTCAATACAACAAGAATGGCGCGTGATACGCCAATAATCAAAGCACCGCCTAGCAAGGCTGCAGATCCATTGGTAAAGGAGTTGACAATTTGATCCGCTGACAATTTTCCGAAGATTCCAATTACGATTGTTAAAACAATGAATAAGGCTGTAATTTCTGTAATGTACCATTGGAACTTGATGACACCAAATGCCAAGACGATATAATTAATCAAAAAAGAGATTAAGATGAATTTATGTCTTGCAGTTAATTTCGCACTTGATTGGAGCAGTTTTTTTGCTTCTTCTTTTGTATATTTTCCGTAGATTCCTATAGAAGGATTTTTCTTGACCTTCATAGCGTAACGATAGATATAAAGAACGGAAACAAGGTAGACGATAATAAATAAGATAAGGCGTAACCCTATTCCTGAGAACATCGGCAATTCAGCAATTCCTTGTGCAAGTCCGACAGTGAAGGGATTCATGATGGCAGTCGTGAACCCTGACAATGCCCCTACAATGACGATGGCAGTACCTGTAATTGTATCGAACCCCAGGGCCAACGCCAGCGGAATGATAAGAGGAAGGTAAGCAAGTGTTTCTTCTGCCATTCCCATTAAGGAGCCGCCTACAGCAAAAAACAGCATCACGACAGGAATTAATAGCTTTTCACGTGTCGCCAACTTCCGAGCCATTGTGGCGATGAGCACATCAACCGTCCCTGTAGCTCTTAAAACACCGAAAAACCCTCCAATAATCAATAAGAAAAAGATAATATTGCCGGCTTCAACCATCCCTGTGTGAATAGCTTTTATCATATCGAACAATTCCACCGGTGCAGATTCTATCCATTTGAAAGAATTGGCGTCAACAGTTGTCCGTCCATCTGCTTCAATCCGTGTATATTCCCCGGCAGGCAAAATGTAAGTAAATAGAGTTGCTATTGCGAGAATGCAGAGCAGCAATACAAAAACATTGATTTTTCTCTCTTTTTCTCCCGCTGTTTCAAGCGAAACAGCCTTCTCTTCTACTTGGCTCATGAATGTCTCTCCTTTGTATTTAAAATAAGTACATGGAACTAATACGCTAACAAAATATTGCCAGCCTATCGACTATCAACTGTTTTTCAAGTATTCTGCTGTTTCCCTCCTTTTCAAATCCATAGGCACGTCAACTCAATCACGACAATTCAATATATAAGCAAATTCTGTGCCAATATGAAGTAATTGATTTTTATGAGAACTTATTGGTTGGATTGAAGTTAAAGGTCATTATTGGTTCTTTTTGGTGATATAATAAAACCAATTAAAGACAGGTAGGTGTTTTTATGTCAAAATTCTCACTTACACTTATAGCGGGAAGCTCAAAAACAAAGGAAGCCTTGCAGGAGCAACTGGAACAACTGCTTGGAGACTACGTTCATGTCAACAGCCACGCTACCGATGAGGGAATACCTCATTCTCTGGGAGATGGAATTATCTTGTATTCATCAGATGCAGCTTATGATAAGAAAATGGGAAAGTATGGCGTAAGTGCCCAGAAAATAATTGTGGGAAAGAGAACTGTTAATCATGAATACATTGACAAGCTATTAAGAATACCAGAGGGTTCGACAGTGCTTTTGGTGAATGATGATGACGATGCAACTATAAACCTTATTGAATCCTTATATCAGCTTGGTGTCGATCATGTTCAATTTATCCCTTTCAGGAAGGGAATTTTATTTTATGAGAATGTCCAAATAGCTGTATCACCAGGAGAAACTCATCTGTGCCCCTCTTACATAAAAGAAGTAATCGATATAGGCGTGCGTCTTTTTGATATAACAACAATTCTGGAAGTTGTAGAATGCTGTGGTTTACACAAGGATATATCCTCTAAGATTTCTGAAAGGTATATTAGTAATATAATTGAATTACAACGTAAGCTGTTACATGCAGAGTGGGATGCCAAGCAAATGAGTGATCATATCCAAAATGTGTTGTGTACTGTCGATGACGGAATATTGGTCGTTAACGAGGAAGGTCTGATAACGGTATTCAATAACCAGCTTGCGGCATTGTTCCATGTTGATGCAAAAGATGTGGTTAATCAGTATCTAGAGCATGTAATGGATCGCCGTGATATTATCGATTTCATCATGGAAGGTAATGATGAAAGCAAGTTCTTCAACATAGACGGCGTGGATGTCGTAATTTTCCGGTTGCAAATGATGAAAGAAAATACAATTGTCGCAACCTTCAAAAGCGTACATCAAGCCTTTGAAATAGAAAAGACTGCACAAAGAGAAATGCGCAATCAAGGATTTTATTCAAAATACTGCTTTGACGATATTATCGGCGAGAATGAAGTAATGAAAGAGCGTAAGCAGATTGCCAAGAAGCTTGCCTTGTCGGAGCATCCGATTTTGATTCAGGGAGAGACAGGTACAGGAAAAGAGCTGTTTGCTCATGCGATTCATGAGCATTCATTGCGAAAGAACGGGCCATTTCTAGCGGTTAACTGTAGCGCTTTAACAGAAACTTTACTTGAAAGTGAATTGTTTGGCTACGAGGAAGGGGCATTTACAGGAGCGCAAAGGGGAGGAAAGAAAGGACTGTTTGAAATGGCGGATAAAGGGACGATCTTTTTGGATGAAATTGGTGACATAAGTCTCACCGTTCAATCCCATCTGCTTCGAGTTCTTCAGGAGGGGGAAATCCGCAGAATTGGCGGCAAGAGAATCATTCCCGTTAATGTCAGGGTGATTACCGCGACGAATAAAAACCTTCATGATAAGATGCGGGACGGTTCATTCCGAACAGACTTGTTTTACCGTCTGAATGTGCTCAATCTTTACATACCGTCACTCAAAGAGAGAAGAGCGGATATTCCACTTTTGATAAAGCACCTCATCACAAAAAGCGGGAAGTGGGTAAAAGTAGAGGAAGACGTACTGGAATATTTCATGCAATATGAATGGCCCGGCAACATACGGGAACTTAAAAGTACAATCGATTACATGTTGACGGTTTGTGAGGGGAATGTCGTGACGAAAAGTGACCTTCCGTTCATGCACGGGAATAAGGAAGACAGTGTGACGGCAGATTATCCCGTCTGTGAAAGTGTGTTGGAAAATCAGGAGCGCGCTTTTATCTTGGAAGTAATTAAGCAATACAACGATAAAGGAAAAGCGGCAAGCAGAGAACTGATTTCTAATCAAAGTAAAGAATCGGACTTTGTCTTGTCCCCTCAGCAGATTCGTCGCCGTTTGGATATTTTAGAAATCGAAGGGTTTGTCGTCAAAGGCAGAGGAAGGGCCGGCACTAAGATTACCGCTGAAGGAATAGAGTATTTATATTTTCTTAAGTCAAAGCATGCTATGCATGGGAGTTTGCTAATTTAGTTATATCGCCAATAGGAAGTTTAAAAGGTGAAATCATTCAATATTAAAAGCCCCATTTCTCAGTTTCATAAAAGAGAAATGGGGCTTTTTTTCACCGATAGTATAATTCATTTCACTATAATTGCCCCTTTTACGAGTCGTTTCGCAGCATTTTTCCAACCAAGAATCTCATATATCGTTAAAACCATCATCATTCTCTAACGTTTTCAAAATATGCTTGGTCAGAATGGATGGATCCGTGCTTTTCCAAACTGCCGATATGGAACTGGATAATTCCGAGTTATCGATGTTCAAGGCTTTAACTTGGCTTTTTCCCAACAAACTTACCATATCTTCCGGCATGAGTGCTACGCCGAGGTTATTGGATATTAGATTGGCGATTGTCAGTAATTCAGAGCCTTTACATAATTCTTTAGGTGAAAATCCAGCAGTCAGGCAAGCTTTTTCCAAAAGGAATTGAAGGGAGTGTGCTTGAACGGCATCATAATGGATAAAAGGTTCATCTTTTGCTTCGTATAAATGTATCGAATCCTTTTGGGCCAGTGGATGATCAATGGAGACGACTAATTGTAAAGGGAACCTCATGAATTCAATCATGCTTAATCCTTCATTGGCGATGATATTACTGTGAATGGGCGTTCTGATGAAACCAATATGGTAATTTTGTTGGTTTACGAGTTTTACAGCCCTTGAGGATGTCGTTTCATGCACGTAAAATTCTGTATCCGGGTATTCCCCCACTATCTTTTTCAGTAACTTCGGGATATATATACTAGCTGCAGAGGGGACGGTAGCAATCTTCAATTTAGGCTTGGGGATAGCTTTATGTTCAACTATGTAATTTACTGTTTTCTCAATATCTTCAAAGGAAGGAGCAAGTTTTTTATAGATGTACTCTCCTTCTTCCGTCAATGTAATTTTTCTTGTGGTTCGATTCAATAGTTTAAAGCCTAATTGTTTTTCGAGGGATAAAATCTGTTGGCTAAGTCCGGGCTGGGATATATGCAGGGTTTTGGAAGCCTCGCTGAAACTAAGATGGTTAGAAACCTCTATGAAATAGCGGAGGGATAGGAAATTCAAACAATCACCCACTTCAGTTGGATTTTAAAATACAAAGCTAAAATGGCTGGAAAAGAAAGGTTTGACAGTCGATTCCCTCTCAAAAAAAGCTGGATATAACGATTAAAGGCTAGGAAGATCCTTTTATAACATCTGCTTATAAGTTTATAACAATAATATATTTCTAAAATGGAAGAGTCAATATTATCCTTAAAGAAAGGAAGAATAGGTAATAAAAGGTAAAATATTACTATTGGATAGCGGATTTTCCTTGTTTTTAATAGGTGTTTTTACACATTTAAGCTTGGTGATTTGATTTCTATAAAACTATTTAATGTATTACTAGTGCTTATGGATTATGTGTCTAATTTTGTTAAAAAAGGGAAAGTGAGGCAGTCGGTAGAATAATAACATTATCATCCTTTGCAGATGATGAAAACACATGAGGGGGGAGTTTTATGAAAAAATTTCATAAGTGCTTTTTATTGGTCATGATTTTGACGGTATCCGGTATTATCAGTGCCTGCGGAGACAGCAAAACAGGTGTCTCGGGCAGCGGAAACCAAAATTTGAGTTTGTTGACTGGTGGTACGGGAGGTACATACTATCCGCTCGGAGGACAAATTGGAAAAATCATTTCCGATAAAACAAAAGCGAACATAACACCTCAGACATCTGGCGCCTCCGCCGAAAACATGGAAACGTTAAGGGCTGGAGAGGCTGAAATCGCTTTTTCACAAACGGATATCGCCGCATATGCACTTGAAGGAACAGAAATGTTCGACGGGAAACCCATTGATAATATAATGGCGATCAGCTCTCTATATCCTGAAACTGTTCAAATTGTAACGACTGCAAAAAGCGGAATTAAATCAATCGAGGATTTAAAGGGTAAAAAGGTATCAGTAGGTGCTCCGGGTTCCGGTGCATACATCAATGCCATGCAAATCCTGGAGATTCATGGTTTGTCTGAGAAAGATATTAAAGGACAAAACCTGTCCTTCGATGAGTCGGCCGAAGGAATTCAAGCAGGAAATATTGACGCAGCTTTCATTACTGCCGGAACACCAACAGGTGCAGTTGAGGCGCTGTCCGTACAAAATGATATCATGATCCTGCCAATTGCAGAGGACAAAATTCAAGCATTGGTTAAAAAGTATCCATACTATGCTGAAGATACAATTCCAAGCGGTACGTACAAAATCAAATCCGAGGTAAAAACAGTTGCAGTTAAAGCGATGTTAGTGGTTACAAAGGATCTTGATGAAGATTTAGTTTATGAAATGACTAAAGCTGTTTATGACAACACAGATCAAATCACACATGCAAAAGGCAAGTTCCTTACAGCAGAAACTGCCCTAGAAGGATTAGGGGAAATGGAAGTTCATCCTGGAGCAGCAAAATACTTTAAAGAAAAAGGTGTTTCCAAGTAATGCATTGGGTCGGTAGCTCGCTTTATGTGGCCTATCGGCTTCGTTTTTTTCTAAATGGGATATCTGGTTTTGAAAGGGGTACCTATGAAATTCAAGAGATTCATGGCATTTGGTATACCTCTGCTCATCGCTTTTTTATTCTTTTTTCCTTACAGGCATGTAATTGCCTTTTCCTTTGAGGACCAAGGGGAATTAATCGCATACTTTCCTTTGAAAAAAGAAAAAGAATTCAAGATTGAGTATACACACTCCATCCACCTCACGGATGTTTTGGAATCATATCGTTTATCGGATAAGCAAATCCAACAAATTGAACTTTCTTATCATGATTTTGCAGTCGGTATGCCTTCTAATGCGGAGGGGGAGGAAGTCTTTGAAGAAAAAGACGGTACCTATTTCATAAAAAATATGAAACGCAATTTCACCCATATCGATTTACGGGTAGGACAAGTTAAAGCTAACCATCGTTTAATATATGATGAAAAAACATACACATTGGCAGACTTCATTAAACCAGGGACATGGGTCAGGATTTCATCGGAAAGAATTTCATTGTGGGAACAGTTGAAGGGAGTGAAGATTAGTGGCTGATAATGAAAAAATCAAATATTTAACCGAAGCGGAACAGCAGGAGTTGTTGGAAAAATATGATCCGGAAGCCGGGACTAGGAAATTAACTGGTGTCTTGGGCCACATTGCGTTTTTTGGACTCCTGGCTTTTTCGCTATTCCAATTATATACTGCCATTTTTGGTGTTTTTACAGCACAAATCCAACGGACGATACATTTAGGGTTTGCACTCTCCTTAGTGTTTTTACTATTTCCCGCAAACCGGAAGAAGCGTGAAAAAGGAAAGTTTCAAATTGCCTGGTACGATATCATATTAGCGATCCTTAGTATCGGGGTAGGTGCATATTGGCCCTTATTTTTCGAAGATATCGTCATGAATGTAGGACGTTTGGGCGCATTGGATTTTGCCGTTGGTTTAATGGCCATTCTCCTGGTTTTGGAGGCAACCAGACGTGCAGTGGGGCTTCCCATTATGGTCATTGCTTTGATATTCATTTTCTATGGAATTTTTGGACAATATATGCCAGGATTCCTCGCGCATCGCGGTTTGACTCTGGAACGGATGGTGCAAACGATGTTCTTCTCGACAGAGGGCATTTTAGGCACTCCGTTAGCGGTGTCATCGACATTCATCTTCCTATTTTTACTGTTTGGATCCTTTCTAGTCCGAACAGGTGTCGGTCAATACTTCAATGATCTTTCAACCGCCATTGCCGGCAGAAGGATAGGGGGACCTGCAAAGGTTGCGATTTTTTCCAGTGCTCTTCAAGGGACGATTAGCGGAAGTTCCGTAGCTAATGTCGTCACTTCGGGAGCATTCACGATACCGATGATGAAAAATCTTGGATATAAGAAGGAATTCGCTGGGGCAGTGGAGGCAGCCGCTTCGACAGGCGGTCAATTGATGCCTCCGGTAATGGGGGCAGCGGCATTCTTAATGGTTGAGTTCATTGGGAATGGGATAACGTATTGGGATATAGCAAAGGCGGCTGCGATTCCAGCTATCCTTTACTTTTCAGGAATTTGGATCATGACCCATTTTGAAGCGAAACGACTTGGGCTGCGTGGGTTAACGAAAGAAGAGATGCCAAGTAAAAAGGAAGTGTTCGGCAAATTTTATTTACTAATACCAATCCTTGCCATTATTTTATTGCTCATGCTGAATATCACGGTTACACATGCAGCCCTGTATTCCATTGCTATCTCGGTTCTTGTAGGTTTCATAAACAAGGATGTCCGCATGAAATTCATCGATATCATTTATGCATTGGTGGATGGAGCCCGAACGGCACTTGCGGTTGCAGCTGCAACCGCAGCAGCAGGCATTATTGTAGGAATCGTTACGAAAACCGGATTAGGGCTGAAGCTGGCTAATGGTTTGATCGATTTGTCTGGTGGATATTTGATTCCAACACTGATGCTAACTATGGTAGCGGCACTTATATTAGGAATGGGTTCACCTACGACCGCCAATTATGTCATCACATCGACGATTGCAGCACCTGCGATCATTTTGCTTGGTGTTCCTGATTTATCTGCACATTTATTCGTTTTCTATTTTGGCATTATAGCAGATATTACTCCTCCAGTTGCTTTAGCGGCATTTGCAGCGGCAGGGGTGGCAGGCGGTGAACCGATAAAAACGGGAATTGAGTCATCAAAACTTGCTATCGCTGCATTTATCATTCCATATATTTTTGTTCTTTCCCCACAAATGCTGATGATCGATACAACTTGGATGGAGGTTGCCTGGGTTGTACTTACAGCAATGTCAGGCATGATTGCAATTGGGGCGGGTGTTATAGGTTACTGGATGAGGGGGATGCACTGGTTAGAAAGAGTCCTCGCTATAATAGTTGGTTTACTATTAATCTATCCTGAAACGATATCGGACATCATTGGGGTATCCGCTTTTATCGTATTACTGGCTTTACAATACCTTTGGAAAAGTGACAATCACGACAGCACCAAAATCTTGGAAAATAACCGAAGCATAGAGAAAAATTGAGTCTAAGAACATCGATCCTAAAAGTAAATGATAGAGCTGAACCATTCGGGGGGTGATTTTTTGAAGTGAAACATCATTGAGAACACAACGCCCAATCGGAATGTGCAGACTGCTTTTCTATCGAGAACAACCAGCATATTCCTACTAGGTTCATCAGCTCGTATTTTCAGTTGCATTATGGTAAGACCCTAAATGGTTTTAATTTGAAAGGAGACTAATTCATGAAATTTTTAAAAAGTTTTATTTTAGTTACTTTCAGTTTCTTTTGCATGATCACACCAGCTTTTGCAAGTGTCCCTGGAGTGGATACTTCAATGAAAAAAGGAGCAACAAAAGGAATCGTATCAGTTTCCCACCCTTTAGCGGCTGAAGCGGGCATAAAGATATTAAAACAAGGTGGAAATGCAGTCGATGCAGCAGCAGCCATTCAATTATCGTTAAATGTAGTTGAACCGATGATGTCTGGAATCGGCGGCGGTGGTTTTATCATGATTTATAATAAGAAAGAAAATAAAATTACGATGATCGATAGCCGCGAAATGGCACCGCAAAATGTTACGCCAGAACTATTTTTAGATGAAAAGGGAAAACCTGTACCTTTCAGTAAACGGCACACAAGCGGTAAAGCTGTTGGTGTTCCTGGAACCCTTAAGGGGATGGAAGCAGCCCTAGAAAAATACGGAACATTGAAATTATCACAAGTTATGGACCCGGCCATTAAACAAGCTGAAAAAGGCGTTAAGGTCAATTGGATAACAGCGCAATATATCGATGAAAATGTAAAAAAATTAGAAAATAACGAAGAAGCTGCAAAAGTATTTGTGCCTAACGGAAAACCATTGGAAGAGGGGGACACCCTTGTTCAGCCTAATCTGGCAAAGACTCTTAAGTTAATAAAAAAACAAGGTTCAAATGTTTTTTATAAAGGTGAAATCGGGGAAGCCCTCACGAAAGAAGTTCAAAAACGTGAAGGGACGATGACAACTGAAGATTTGGAAAACTATGTGGTGAAAGAGAGGGAGCCAATTAAATCGGAATATAGGGGATTTGAAGTGGTCGGGGCGGCTTCGCCAAGTTCAGGCAGCTTGACTGTCCAACAGATTCTTGAGCTTATGGAAGGATACGATGTGCAAAAGATGGGGGCGAACTCTCCTGAGTATCTTCATCATCTAACCGAAGCCATGCACCTGGCTTTTGCCGATCGAGCTGCCTATATGGCAGATGAAGATTTTTATGATGTACCCACTAAAGGACTATTAGATGAAGAATATATAAAAGAAAGAAGAAAACTCATCAATCCAAATAAATCAACAGCCGATGTCAAAGAAGGCGATCCATGGAAGTACGAAGGCCAAGAACCGGTTTCAATGGAGAAGGTAAAAGAAGAGAAAACACCGATCGGACAAACGACTCACTTTTCTGTAATGGATAAGTGGGGAAATATGGTTTCTTATACGACTACGATCGAGCAAGTATTCGGTTCAGGTATCATGGTACCTGATTATGGATTCATGCTTAATAATGAAATGACGGATTTTGATGCCACACCGGGTGGCGTTAACCAGGTGGAACCAGGAAAAAGACCAAGAAGCAGTATGTCACCGACCTTCATATTAAAAGATGGCAACCCTTTCATGGCCATTGGGTCACCAGGTGGAGCCACGATTATAGCATCGGTATCTGAAACGATCATGAATGTGATCGATCATCAAATGACAATTCAAGATGCGATACTTACGCCGCGTGTTTACTCTGCTGGCTATCCGACAGTTAGATGGGAACCGGGAATCGATCAAAATACTAGGTTAGAGTTAATGGCAAAAGGGCATGTTTATGAAGAAAAACCGCAGCATATCGGAAATGTGCAAGCTGTTATTTATGATTATGAAAGGGGAAGAATGTATGGGGGGGCCGACAATACAAGAGAAGGAACAGTTCTCGGTGTGGATGGGGTTTCCTATAAATCGAAACAGCCAAGAGAAATGAAAGAAGAAAAAAAGGGGCCTTTTACCTTAAAAGTGAATGGAGCCGTTTATCCTTACACAGCAAAACAAATGAAACTGGTTGATGGAAAACCATATATCCAATCAGACAAATTGCTTCTAGGTTTGGGTGCAATTGAAACAGTGGATTTAGAAATATTTAAACCAGATAAAAAATCCTACTTACCGGTGCTAAAAGTCGCAAAATCATTAGGATATAAAGCAAAATGGAACGAAAAAGACAAAGTTGCACTATTGGAAAAAGATCCGGCGGATATTGAAGATTCAGACGATGATGGTAGTGTCACCAATTAATTTCTTTTCTTGAGGGAGCCCAGCCTGCTCCAAGAATAAAATCGAATTCTGTATGACTCAAAAAATGGAAAACCCCTGGATTCTCTATGAAAAGAGAATTCAGGGGTTATTTATTGTTCATAGCGTTTCTTTTATCAAATCTGATCATTTCAAAAGTGGATGGCCGCTTAAATTGGATTTTGTCTGTTCAATTGCCAATTTTGCTAAATTCTTTATCGTTACATCGTCCATCGGAGGATTGTGTAAACCAGCTCTTACATCCCTATAGTGCCTTTGTAGAGGATTATTGCGTTGAAGGCTTTTTGCACCGACTATTCGCATGGCTTTATCGACAATTGTAATGGCTGCGTTTGTAACAATATGTTTTGCAGCCCCCAGCTCATTTGTGAAATGAATTCTTCGTGATTCATCATCATAAGCCTCGGCAACGCTATATAAGAAATGCCTGGCTTTCATTAATTCCAAATCAATTTCTCCTAACAGTTGTTGGACATTAGCCAGCTGGCTGATAGGTGCATTTATACTGTTTGGAGTATAGGTATTGGCAAAGTGTATGGCGTAATCCCTTGCAGCTTGCGCAATGCCAAGGTAACAGGCCGGAATATGAAGGATCCATGCATTGAATCTGTTTCCACTTGGCATTTCAGGTAACTCAACAAGTTTTGAATCATCCACTTCAACATCTTTAAGGACCAAATCATGACTTCCTGTCCCCCTCATTGAAATTACGTCCCATGTTTCATCTATGTAGAGCCCATCCAAATCTTTATGCAGGAGAAAAAATCCAACCTTTTGCCTTTCCTCGATCCATGCTGAAACTAGGAAATAAGTTAAAACAGGGGACATGGTTGTATAGGTTTTACGTCCGGAAATAACCCAATAATCTCCCTTTTTGACTGCCTTCGTTCCGGGGCGTCCCCCGCGAGTCGGACTGCCAGTTTTCGCTTCACTAACGGAACGGTTCACTAAAGCGCCATTTAGAACTTCCCCAGCAATAAAATCTAAGTTCGTTTTTGTCCAACTTTCCTGTTCAAAAAGATCTCCTATCACTCCAAGGTTCCAACCAATGGATAGCGCAGTCGCTGAATCAAAACTAGCCAATGTTTCTTGAAGGAGAATCATGTCATAAACTTTTAACCCTCCGCCACCATAGGATTTGGGAAGAGTTGAACTTGTATATCCCATACGAATTAAATCTTGTATATGTTCTTTCGGAAAAAAGGCCAATTCATCAATTTGAGCAGAATTATTTTTGAATTTCGATTCTACTTCATATAATTTTTTCAGCCACGCTTTTTGACTCTCCGTCTTAATGAATAGGTTAATCACACGGTTCCCTCCTTCTATTACCTTCTGTTTTTATTTCAATTCCTATTAATCTTATTGGTTTAAATGATAATTAAGGTGTGTTTAGTTGTCAAGGAAATTAAGGGCTTGCAGATAAATGATGCCTCCGGAAAGACTCTTGTATTTTCATATAACTACAACTATTTTAATAAAACAGGTGTGTGCAGTTGCTTGAAAATTTTAAATATACACATTGACTTTACAAAAGTATCCATCTATTATGTTTATAACTAAATAACTTACTTAACCTACCTAAATAGTTGGTATTGAGTGGTGAAGGTGATGTATGTATTTCCTTTGAATTTCAGGAAATACAAATGCAAGTAAAAAAACATCGTAAAACGAAAGGGGATTCACTATGAAAAATAAAAAATTTCGCCATGTTTTAACTATCGGTTTAGCGTTTGTCACCATATTAGCGGGGTGCGGATCAGGTACATCAACGAGTAATGAAGCCGATGCAAATTCAGGTAGCACTTCAGGTGTCCGAAAGGTAAAAGTAGCATATGACCAAGCGTCAAAACCTATGTCTTGGCTGGATGAGAAGGGAAATCCAACTGGATATGATGTGGAAGTTATGAAATTGGTTGATGAATTACTACCGGCATACGAATTCGAATATATTGGCACATCAAGCGATGACCTGTTAGTAGGCATTGAACAAGGTAAATATCAAGTGGGGGTTAAAAATGCTTTCTGGACAGAGGAAAGGACTGAGAAGTTCATCTTTCCTAAAGAATTCCTTGGATTAAGCAGTGCGGGCCTTGTTTTAAAGAAAGAAAATTCAAAGATCAAAAATCTCAAGGACTTTGCTTCAGAGGGCTTCTCCTTAGCACCAATCGCAGCAAATAACGCTCAATACACGATCGTTGATGAGTATAATCAGGCCAATCCGGACAATAAGGTGAAATTGAAAGCCGGAGATGCCTTCACTGTAGATGTAATTCAATGGGTAAATGAAGGCCGTGTCGACGGTGGAATAGCGATCGAGGGAGCTTTTAAGAAGCAAGTGGCCGACGATGGCCCCTATCATAATTTAGTGGATGATCTAGTTTACAATGAATTTGCAGTCATTAAAACCTGGCCATTATTCAACAAAAAAGAACAAAAATTCGCAGATGCTTATGATGAAGCGATTAAAAAAATTAAAGACGAAAAGAAGACGAATGAGTTAAGCGAAAAGTTTTATGGCCGGGATTTATTCGAAGTTTTGGGAACTGTAGAGAGATAACGAAGTCCTTAGTAAAACAAGAATTAAAATGTCAATCAATAGGCTATGACTTGTCATTTTCTTAATATGGGTTTTCTTGGATAACTCTGGTATTTTAAGAGATGGCAAGTTTCTAGGTACTGGCCTTCAATAGAATGATTGGATTTGAAAATTCGAATCTTCAATGAAAGCAGATGGAGGTGAAACATGGAAAAATACTTTGATTTAGCTTACATAGTAGAGTCGGTACCAATGTTAGTTCCCTTTCTAAAAGTAACATTAATCGTTACGGGTCTATCGGTCTTGTTCGGGACAATCATAGGTTTCATCTTAGCAGTCATGAAACTTGGAAATAGTAAAATCGCCAGGAAAATTGCCTATGGATATACAACGGTATTGAGATGTACGCCCTCTATAGTTCTGCTTTTTTTGACTTATTATGGTATACCTGCAATTGCAGGGAAATTTGGCATAAATCTTAATGATATTGATAAAGCAGTATTTGTAGTCATAACCTTTTCGCTTCAATTTGCGGCTGCGATGTCAGAAGTGATCAGAACATCGCTTGAATCTATTGATAGAGGGCAATTTGAAGCGGCAGTAAGCGTTGGATTAAGCAATACGCAAGCTTACCGGAGAATTATTTTACCCCAGGCTTTCGTAGTCGCATTACCAAACTTCGGTAACAGCTTACTTGAATTAATGAAAGAAGGGTCTTTAGCATATACGATTGGCTTGATAGATATCATGGGGAAGGCAGAGCTTATAATCGCCGGGAACTATAACACACATGCATTAGAAATTTATCTTGCATTGGCGGTTATTTACTGGACATTGTCGATTGCCATTGAACAACTGTTCTTAAGATTGGAAAAGGCATTCAGTAAAGGAAAACAAGTGATAACAACTGCATAGAGGGGTGACAGAATGTCAGAAGGTCTGGATTATAGGTTTTTAGTGGAAACCTTTTTTGTAGCGTTATCGGGGGTGCCGACCGCATTATTCATTACAATTGTTGCTTTGATTATTGCCTTGCCATTAGGGTTTTTACTTGCTTTATCAAGAATTAATCAAATCCCGGTATTGAATCGCTTAGCACAGATATACGTTTCATTTGTCAGAGGAACGCCCGTCATTATCCAAATTTTCATTATATATAGCAGTGTGCCTTTAATGCTGACTTCTATATTTGAAAAGTATGCTGTCGAAATGAATGTATACGATGTAAATCCGATATGGTACGCATTCATTGTTTTCTCGTTGAATACGACAGCTATTCTCACAGAGGTGTTTCGTTCGGCAATTAGCACAGTGAGCAAGGGGCAACTTGAAGCTTCATATGCTGTCGGATTAACAACTGTGCAAGCATTTAGAAGAATTATCATTCCACAGACATTGGTAGTGGCATTACCGAATATATGTACAGCGACAGTCAATCTGATTAAAGCGACATCATTAGGTTATGCTTTGTCATTGCAGGAAATCACTTTAAAAGCCAAGGTAGCTGCCAATGTTGGCTACAATTATGTTGAAGCATATATTGATATCTTTCTTGTTTACCTAATTTTATGTAGTTTGGTGGAATACTTGTTTAAAAGGTATGAAAAACGAGTAAGCAGGTTTAAAGCCGTTAGTATCTGAAATGAGGAGGTGTGGCCTAAATGCTAGAAATTAAAAATATTCATAAATCATTCGGTGAGAATGAGATTTTAAAAGGTGTGGATTTAAATATAGACAAGGGGGATGTGGTGGTAATTCTGGGTCCAAGTGGTTCAGGTAAGACAACTTTACTCCGCTGCATTAACTTTCTTGAAAAAGCAGATCAAGGACATGCCGTTTTTGGTGATATTGATGTAAGTCTTAAAACGGCATCTAAAAAAGTGATTCATGGAATAAGGCAGAAGATAGCCTTTGTTTTTCAAAATTATAATCTTTTCACTAATAAAACGGCATTGGAAAATGTGACGGAAGGACTGGTTATTGGAAGGAAGATTGCGAAAGCAGAAGCATACGAGATTGGTAAAAAAGCATTGGATAAAGTAGGCTTGTCGGAAAAATATGGTGCTTACCCTAGTGAACTCTCAGGCGGGCAGCAGCAAAGGGTGGGCATTGCGAGAGCGGTTGCTTTAAACCCTGACATAATTTTATTTGACGAACCAACTTCGGCATTGGACCCGGAATTGGTCGGTGAAGTACTGACGGTGATGAAGCAAATTGCCAATGAAGGAACTACGATGTTAGTTGTCACGCATGAAATGTCTTTTGCAAAGGATGTTGCAAACAGAGTGATTTTTATGGATGCAGGTGTCATAGTGGAAGAGGGATCGCCTAAAGAAATTTTTGTGAATCCAAAAGAAGAAAGAACGAAGAGGTTCTTAAAAAGAGTCTTGCCGGAGGATTATATTTTTTATATTTAGGTTATGTTCACATTCTCTTTTGATATGTGATTGAAACAAACGAATGAAAATAACGTTTGTTAGAGGGATTCAGAATGACGTTAGGTGAATTGATAGTAAAAATTCAAAAATTGAATTAAGCAAATAAATGCGGTGGAAGAATATTTTAATTTACCAATAGAAATTTCCTTAAAATCAGATGATATGATTATAAAGATTCTTTCTCTGATAGATAGAAGAGTTGGGATGCGTAAGTTACAGGGTCTTGAAAAATCTATCCTAAATGAAAAGGAAATTATCCAGTATTTTTATAACTTGCGATGTGAAGCAGAGGGAATAAGGACTTCATAAAAATCGCTATAATGAATTTTTATTGAACAAGTATTTTACTTGGCGTGGAAGTGTGAGCGTTAGGACGTTATTAATTAGTGAGGAAAAACAATACGGATGGATAGTGAAAACACATGAACCTCCTGCAAATATGAGCGGGAAACCTAGCTCATTGGCAGGAAGTCTAAAGTGTTTTCTTTATATAGTGAATCACAATGAGCCAGGGTGTCTTTTCCATTAAATTAGAGAATCAGCATTTAGGCATCGTTCCTAACATCCCACTTAAAAAAGCTATGTATTTCCTCTACTAACTTACATACTGCAGGAGACAGATATCGATCTTTCAAATAGGCCAGGTAAACAGTCCTTTCCAAAGAATTCGAATCTATTGCACGAATTGCAGTATTGCGTGTTGCAGCGGATTTTATATAGCTTTCCGGTAAAATTGTAACCCCAAGCCCTTCTTCCACCAAACTGCAAGCTGTTTCAAGCCTTTCTATTTCGTATAGGATATTTGGAATTGCATTTTCACCCTTAAATGCTCTTAAGATATCATCTCTTGTTTGAAATCCAGTTGTACTGATGATCAATTCTTTCTTTGCAATGTCTTGGAAAGTGATGGACTCTTTTTCATTTAACTCGTCATCTTTATGGATCAAAAGCATGAATTTTTCATTATAAAGGGGAGTGGACAGAATTTCATCGTTATTGATGGGCTGGTTCGTGATGGTGAAATGAACATTATACCGATTTAACGAATCGAAAACTTTCTCTTCCCCTAATATTTCCCTTACTTTTATATGAATATTAGGATAATTGATTTTAAAATTCCTGATTATCTTCGGAAACCAAAATTTGAATGATTCTATGGAACCTATAGATACTGTTCCGCTTCCAACATCCTTCATTTCCTTAAGTTCCACTTGCAAATTATCGAATCTTCTTAACAGGTCAACAGATCTCGTATAAAAAAGACCCCCTGCTTCCGTAAGCTCAAGACCCCTTGTATTACGTTCCAAAAGCTGTAAACTAACTTCATTTTCTAATTTCATTATGGCATTACTTAGGGAAGGTTGTGATATATGCAGCATTTTTGCCGCTTTTGAGAAATTCTTTTCCTGGACGGTGGTAGTGAAATACCGAAGTTGACGAATATCCATTTATGCTCCTTTCTATAGCTTTAAACTATAGATATATTGAATTTTTGTATTGGTAATTATATATTATCTCATCTATAATTTTTAAAAAAGATATTTCGGAATTTTTTAAATAAAGGAGAAATTATGTATACTAATCCGACTTCAAAATATTGGAATGGAAGAATTGATTCCCAATCTGACATGGACAGCTTCAGATACCACCAAAGAGTACGGTTGGCTCCGATATCGGAATTAGCCATCTCTTCCAATGCATCAAAGACCTTTGGGTTGATTGGCTTCAAATGTGATGAAGGCGTCAGAAGGAATAAAGGCAGGATTGGTGCTGCAGAGGGTCCTGATCATATTAGGCAATACTTGGCGAAATTACCCTGTCATTTACCGTCCCAAACCGAGCTGGTGGATGCTGGCGATGTAATATGTGAAAGTACGGAAATGGAGGCCGCCCAATTCGAACTGGGATCGACTGTTGACCGGATATTGGAGACTAAAGCGATTCCTATCATACTTGGGGGAGGGCACGAAACCCTGTATGGCCATTATCTTGGGATTAGGAAATCCATTGGACCAAAAGCTAGATTGGGGATCATTAATATTGACGCGCACTTTGATATGAGGCCCTATGAAAAAGAAAGTTCATCAGGAACGATGTTTAAGCAGATTTTGGACGAAGACCAAAGTTGTGGATATTTATGTGTCGGAATTCAGAAGCAGGGGAATACAAAGGCACTTTTTGAAACCGCTGAGAGGAGTAAGGTAGACTACATATTGGAAGAAGATTTGTCATTGAACGAAATGGATGAAACAAAGCGGCGGATAAATGAATTCGTTAATAAAAATGACTACATTATGCTTACATTATGTACGGACGTCATTGATTCAGCATATGCACCTGGGGTGAGTGCTCCATCGCCGTTTGGACTGAATCCGAAATTGGTACGTGCGATTATTAGGCATATCGTATCGAATGAAAAAATCCTCTCCTTTGACATTTCGGAAGTGAATCCTTCGTTGGACGAAAATAATAAAACCGTAACATTGGCAGCACATTTAATAAATGAAGTTTTGCTGCATTTTAAATAATGAATGGATATGGAAGAGGGCAATTCCAATTTGGTCCTTCCAGCTTTCCTCAATGTTATCTCCATGCTCAATTATAAGTGTTGAAACTAAGTCCTTTGGCAGCACCCAGGCTGTCCGTGAATCATTCATGGACAGTCTTTTTTACGCCCCCTTTACACGCGTTAATGATCGGGGCCATTGCTTGACTCCCCGTTATAGGATTAACCATGGCTCTGCAAAGTTCACTACTGATACTTGTGGGTTTTTGGTTTATAATAACAACCATCTAGGGGGGATTTTTTATGAATGAATATAAAGTGACGGTCAGGAATGGCAGTACCTTGATCTTGTCGGAAATCATTAAAGCTGAAGATGAAAGAGAAGTCCTTGGAACTCTTTTGATTTCCAGCGAATTATTTAATCAACCATTTACCGACATCAGGATTTTAGAACGCTGATTTGTGCCTGTCCGTTCGATTTGTTACACTGTAATAAATTCTAATACGGTAGGCGATAGTATGTGTGGACGTTTTACCCTTTTCACTGACATTGAAGAAATAAAAGATCGGTTTGATATTCAGGGATCGTTTGATGGGGAATACCAATTCAGCTACAATATTGCTCCCTCCCAATCCGTTCTCTCCGTCATTAATGACGGGGCAAGGAATCGACTTGGATATCTTCGGTGGGGACTCATTCCTTTCTGGGCAAAAGACGAAAAAGTGGGCTACAAAATGATCAATGCCAGAGCGGAAACCATTGCTGAGAAAGCAAGCTTCAGGAATGCGTATAAGAAGAAGAGATGCTTGATAATCGCTGACTCTTTTTATGAATGGAAGAAGACACCGGAAAGAAAAATACCGATGCGAATAAAACTGAAGAATCATGCTCCATTTGGAATGGCGGGTATCTGGGAATCCTGGAAATCTCCTGAAGGCATCAGCGTCTATTCATGCTCCGTTATAACAACCGTTCCTAATGAGCTAATGACCAGCATTCATGATCGTATGCCTGTCATCCTTAAACCAGAAGATGAAAAAGAATGGTTGAGTCCAACAAATAATGATCCTGCATATCTGCAGCAGTATTTAAAGTCATTCGATTCGGAACAGATGGAAGCCTTTGAGGTATCGACTGATGTGAATTCGACCAAAAATAATTCATCTAACCTAATACAACAAATTTGCTGAGAGGTCATAAGACCTCTTTTTTATATGAATTCCGTCCCGATAAATGAAAAAAAACTGATTAACCGCACATGTCAAGATTTCTTTATAAATAGTAAGGAGTGCATGTAAAATACTTTAAAATTAACCCTTGCGAAAATAGACAAAATGCTGTACTGTTATATTTGCTTTTCAAAACGACTTTCGATGTCACTTTCACAAACTCAGATGGTTTCAGCAAGTTTCCAGTGTGGTACTTTTCTGGAAGGCATCGTAATATTTGATAAATTATATAATGTAATCTTCTTATCAAGAGAGACGGAGGGACTGGCCCGAAGATGTCTCGGCAGCGGACTTAAATGGAGTGCTGTGCCAAATCCAGCAGGCTGATTTTTGCCTGAAAGATAAGGAGGGTGTTTTTTATAAATTAAAAGACCTCTTCTTGTTGTTAAATAGAAGGGGTCTTTTTTATGCCAGTTTTTTTGCTATATCTCCAAGACTGGATAATCAGGTAGGTTCAAATTGGAGTTATTTGCGAAAGCTGTTAATAGAATAAGAGCTGTGACACATGTCACGGGAAAAATAAAAAGAGGTGTACATCATGAGCGCAAACAATAAAGGGAATCCATGGGCATTGATCCCATTTGTCGTATTTTTAATTTTATTTATAGGGTCCGGAATCATCACCAAAGATTTTTATTCATTTCCGGTGATTGTAGCGATTTCAATTGCTTCGGCAGCTGCATTGGCAATGAATCGGAAAGAGACATTAAATCATAAGGTTGATATCTTCTGTAAAGGTGCCGGGGACGCCAATATTATGTTAATGGTTATCATTTTCCTTTTAGCCGGCGCTTTCGCCGAAGTTGCCAATGGCATGGGGGCAGTTGAATCAACAGTGAATCTTGCCTTAGCTGTTTTTCCGCAAAATCTATTAATGGTAGGGATATTCATTATTGCTTGTTTTATTTCTTTATCCATGGGGACAAGCATGGGAACGATTGTTGCACTAGCACCTATTGGGGTCGGAATTAGTGAGCAAACCGATATTTCGCTTGCCTTTTCAATGGCGGCCGTTATTGGCGGTGCGATGTTTGGGGATAACCTTTCCTTCATATCAGATACGACAATCGCTGCGGTTCGAACACAGGGAACGAAAATGAAGGATAAGTTTAAAGTGAATTTTTTCATCGTTTTACCTGCGGCCATCATCACATGTGCAATCCTTGGAATTTTAACAATGGGTGAACAAGCTGACATCTCCCAACATTCTTATAATTGGGTGAAGATTCTTCCATATCTTTGCGTATTGATCACTGCATTGGCAGGAGTCAATGTGTTCCTGGTCCTTTCCATCGGAATCGTATTTGCCGGAATTATCGGCTTGGCTGATGGAAGTTATAAACCGTTGGGTGTCATTCAAAAAGTTGGAGAAGGAATGGCGGGAATGTATGAAATCTCCTTCCTTGCCATTTTAATTGCAGGTATGGTAGCTGTTATCAAACATAATGGTGGCATCGATTATCTACTCCACCTAGTGACCCGAAATAGCAAATCAAAAAAAGGGGCGGAATTCAGTATTGCAGGGCTTGTTGGTTTGACAAACCTTTCAACGGCAAATAACACGATTTCGATTATCATTGCCGGGCCACTTGCCAAAAATATCGCTGAAAAGTATGGGATTGATCCGCGTAAATCAGCGAGCTTGCTTGACATATTTGCATGTTGTATCCAAGGGTTGATACCATATGGAGCACAACTGCTTGTTGCAGCAGGGGTAGCAAAGATTTCTCCGGTAAGCATCTTGCAGTATTCATATTACCCAATACTAATTGGATTTTGTGGCTTCCTTGCCATCTTGATTGGTTTTCCACGGTTTCAGCCGGGAAATGATGGATCGAAGAACTAAAAGTTAAAACAAAGTTGATTGGAGCGGGTTTGCGATACTCCTGCGGGAAAAGCGAGTCCAGGGGAGACCCCGCAGGCGCAAAGGCGCCGAGGAGGCTCCCGGACCGCCCGCGGAAAGCGAGTGCCTGGAGGGGAAATCAACGTTCAAATTGTACAAACCCCTAAAATTTCATCGAGTTTGTCTACAGTCTGAACACCCTGAATCATTGGATACAGGGTGTTTTTTGTATGGTAAATACATAAAAATTATCAAGTTTTCTCCCATTTATATAGTATCAATCATTCTTCAATTTTTCTGATTAATTCCGGTCCAAATTAATGATGGTTGTGTGTGCGACACCTGTCATGAATAGAGGACAACACCAACTAAACCGGAAAGGATAATTACATAGGCTGGGTGCCAGCGTAATTTCATTAGGGCAAATAACGATAATCCAAAAACGAGTAATAAGCTTATCGCATGCCAAGAAAAGTTCAGCGCTATCATATTATTGGAAAGTGCAAAGCTGATTGCTGCAAAGAGGATTAAACTAGTGACAATGGGTCTTAGTCCATAGAACATGGATTGAATAACTGGGTAATGATTCAATTTGCTGAAGAAGGTGGCTATAACGGTTACGAATATAATAGCAGGAAGCAAGATTCCGAAAGCAGATGATATGGCCCCTGCAAATCCAGCAGTAGAATAGCCAACAAGAATGGCACTATTGGCAGTGACAGGTCCTGGGGACATACCGGAAATCGCGATGATATCAGTAAATTGCTGCGTCGTCATCCATCCATGCTTTGAGACTTCCGATTCTATTACGGGAATCATGGCGTATCCGCCTCCAAACGATACAAAGCCGATAATAAAGAAGGTGCTAAACAACTCCCACAATTCCATCATTCCATCACACACTTTCTTGAAAATTAGTTAGATCCTTTTTTGATATACCTATATGCCAGCACCCATGAAAGGTTCGAAATCATTTTCTTCATTTCCTATATCTTTTCTGTCCAACTTGACATCGTAACCTAATTTTCTCTTAATGGAGATGGTCACAATACCAGCTAAAGCTCCTGCTAATATAACCATCACAGGGTGCAGAAAGAAAAGGACTGGAATTCCTACTATTAAAATGCAGAAAGTTGTTTTGTCTACAACAGCCGTTTTTCCTATCTTGATAGCCGCATAGGCGATGATGGCTACTATGGAAGCTCTGATCGATATGAATGCGGATTCTATCTTCGGGTTATCATGAATGAAAAAATACAAAATGCCGAGGAGCAGAACAATTAAAAAGGTAGGTAATGAAACACCGATCATGGCAGCCATTGCCCCCTTCATTCCGGCAATCCGATGGCCGATAAAGGTGGCGGAGTTAATGGCGACAGCTCCCGGTACGGACTGAGATAACGCAAAAACATCCGTAACTTCTTCGCTTTTCATCCATTTTCTCTTTTCGACCACTTCCTTTTCTATTAAAGGGATCATCGCAAACCCGCCTCCGAATGTGACAGGTGCTATTTTAAAAAAGGTCCAAAATAATTGGAATAGAGTTTTCCATTGTCCTTTCATTGACATCAGTCACTTCCTTTGAATGCATTGTTAAATCTTATTATTAACATATCAAAGAAAAAGGGATGGGTAAATTGCAACAAAACCATCGGGTATAACAAAACGTTATACCCAGAAGATTTATCCGTTTTATAAAGAATGCCGCCAATAATTGAATAGCCTCAGAATGTATCACACTATTTTCATTTCACCATTTACCTAATGATGCTATCATTTTAATAAACTATCTAAAAACATGGAGGTCGTTTTCATGAAATTGGAAAATCTGAAAATGTTTTGTTTAGTGGTGGATGAAGGAAGTTTAAGCCAGGCGGCGAGGTTAAGTTTCCTATCTCAGCCCGCTGTAACACGGCAGATCCATCAACTGGAAAATTATTATAACACTTTGTTATTCGACCGTGAGGAAGGAAGGCTGAGAGTTACAGAAGCAGGAAAGCTGTTATACCCTTTTGCAAAAGCCATAGTAAATGACTTCAACCATTCAAAAGAAGTGATTCAGCAATCGACGGGGAAGTACAATGCAAATCTAATAGTAGGGGCTTCCTTGACTATCGGCGAGTATTTGTTGCCGAGCTTGCTTGGGAGATTTAAAAAACAGCAGCCAGAAATAAAAGTGACATTGACGATAAAAAATACCCCCCGGGTTCTGGAGGATCTTTCAAACGATGTCATTGATTTGGCCTTGGTGGAAGGACTTGTGGAAAACACCGATTTTATTGTAGACAAGTTCGCCGAAGACGAATTGATATTGGTATGTCCATCCGACCACCCATGGAAAGACAGAAAAGAAATTCAGCTAGATGAATTGGGAAATGAAAGGATGATTTGGCGTGAATCCATTTCCGGAACACGGCTTATCGTAGAAAACATGCTAAGGGAGCATGGGGTTTTAGAAAAAATAGAAAGCTACATGGAGATTGGCAGTACACAAGCGATAAAAAGTGCGGTTGAAGCAGGACTTGGAATCAGCATTTTGCCAAGGTTGACAGTGGCCAGGGAATTGGAGCAAGGCTTTTTGCGGGAAGTGGATATTTCCAGAATAGATATGGCAAGAAATTTATGGCTAGTCAGGAAAAACAAGCGATTCAACAAAATAGGGGTGTCTAAATTTGTTGATTTTCTTCGATAAGGAATGAAAAGCTACCTTCGTTTACCATTACAATTTGGCAGCGTTTTCAGTTTTGTGGGAAACGGTGTGGCCCCTGACACCCTGCCTTGCAAAAGTAATAGCAAATTGAATATACGGCATTGCGTATTCATAAAAGCTCTTCCCTATCGGGAGGGGCATTTTGTATTTGGTTCTTCAGCCTTCGGTTAGACAAACAAAGGGATTGTTATTTTTTATATAGGCCATGTTAAATAAGTAAAGAAGCTCGCCGAAGCATTAACTGAAAGCGGTAAACAGGAACTTGTATATTTCTTGCAGTCTCGAACGAAACCGATGTCGGCTCCTATTCGTGCAATTGATGAAATCCAGGAACAAAAGCATAAAGCTGGTCTTGTCTGCCCACATTGCGACAGCCATTTTGTTGTGCGATTTGGTAAATTCGTTATCAAAACACGTGCTGGACAGGTGAAACAGCAGCGTTACCGCTGTAAAGCCTGCCATCAAACCTTTAACGACCTCACAAACACGCAATCTTCAACGCACCAGAAGATCACATCTTTGGGTTCGGTTCATCGAATGCATGATTGAGGGCTAGTCGTTGAGAAAATGTACCGAGCAATTGGGTAATGAGGTGACGCATGTAACCTTGTTTTACTGGCGGCATAAAATTCTTTCGTCATCGAATAAGAAAAATATGTTGGTCAAATCGTGCCCATTTACTGTGACCGACACGAATACCAAACTTCGGCTCTCTGCTTATTCTTGTTAAGTTAACGGGCAGTTTTGTTGAACAAGTTGTAAATTTAACATTTTAAAGTAAGAGCATTTCTTTGTAGTGAGAAGTGCTTTTTATTTTTGTCAAAATTAAAAGGATATTTCAATAACAATAATAATACAAATAAAAACAATATAAATTTACTGTAATACGATAAATAATATGCTAAAATCATGTTGTCATTAAATAAGTGAGGTGTTTTAAATGAATGTTAAACGAGGTTCAACCACTTTCTTAAAGGTAATTATTTTTCTGGCTGGAATTGCAGTGCTTGCTTTGTGTATCTGGTTGCCTGAGATAGCCGTTAGAGATGCAAGGGTACATCCAGATACGGCTTACTTCCTAATCCCCTTTTTAGTATGTGCATACGGATTCTGTATTGCGTTTTCTGTTGCGTTGTATCAAGCATATAAACTATTAACCTACATCGAAAAGAACAATGCTTTCTCTGAGTTATCCCTTAAATCTTTGAAGATTATAAAGAAATGTGCTTTTACAGTCATTTTCCTCATTTTGTTAGGAATAGTAAGCTTAAGGGTGCTTGCTAAAGTTACAGGTAGTGATGATGCTGCGGGTCCTACATCATTATGTCTAATGGGTATTTTAGCAACAAGTATCATTGCAGCCACTGTGGACGCCCTTCAAAAGCCATTAAAAAATGCCCCAGATATGAAGTCAAAAAATGAATGATTAACGGATATGTAAGAATTTTGATTGTCAGCCAGGTGATTTTTGGAGTACAAAAGCGACGAAGACACTCAATAAAAACAGACACAACTAATTTATTTAACTACGGGGACGATAGCTCAATGAACCGCCTTTTCACCAAGGCGGTTTTCTTTTGGTCAAATATCAACATTAGAATTTAACATAGCCTTTATATAAATAAAATTGAAGTTACCATTAGAAATAGGAAATATACTTAAAGTCAAATTAATTATAAAATAAATTCATATTATTCTAAAAATTTCTAAAAAAAGAGAAAGTTTACTGCTGCAACATTCGGAATAGATACATGATATCTACTTAGAAAGGGGTATGAAATGTCCAAAGTATCTTTTATTAAAGGAATTGTAACCGTTCCCATTGTTTTTGTTTTACTGGCAGGGTCTTCTGTTACAAAGGCTGCTTCAGATGAGCCGATGCCGGCCACAGATGCAACAATTTCAGCAAATAAGGCTTTTTATGAACAGTTGAATTTTAAAGATAAGGAAGATTTCAAGAATGCACATAAAGGATTCATTGCGCCTTTGAATATGAATCCAATTAAAAATTCAAAAGGTGACGTAGTTTGGGATAGTAATCGATATTCATTCATAAAAGAAGATCAGCCGGCAAGTCTTACTGTAAATCCAAGCTTGTGGCGGCAGGCTCAATTACAAAATATAACAGGCTTATTTAAAGTGGTAGATGGCGTTTATCAAGTTCGGGGCCAGGATTTATCAGTGCTTACCATTGTGGAAGGAAAAACAGGATTAATAGTTTTGGATACACTTTCTACAATTGAAACGGCAAAAGCAGCCATGGAGCTTTATTTTGAACATCGGCCCAAAAATCCAGTAAGTGCAATTGTTATTAGTCACAGTCATGCGGATCACTTTGGTGGTATGAAAGGCATTGCTCAATACGCTGAAAATCCAGCTAAGGTGCCGATTATTGTCCCAGCAGGTTTTAACGATGAAGCGCTAAGTGAAAACATTCTTTTAGGCAATATAATGTCTCGCCGTGCAGGTTATATGTTTGGAAATCTCTTACCCGCAAGTGAAAGGGGATTTGTTACTTCTGGTATTGGCCCAGGATTAAGTAACGGAACTTTTAGCTATTTACCTCCAACAATGGAAGTGAAGGATGATATTCAAACGGTGGAAATAGACGGAATTACATTTAAATTTTTATTGACGCCGGATTCGGAAGCTCCATCTGAAATGCATTATTATATCAATGATTACAAAACTTTAGTGGTAGCGGAAAACACCGGACACACGTTACATAATATTTATACATTAAGGGGAGCTAAAACCAGAGATACCCTAAAATGGGTGAAAGCACTTGATGAAACTGTTGATCTGTTTGGAAACGAAGATATAGATGCTATGGTAACGGCCCATACATGGCCCATATGGGGAAGGGACGATGTTCTGGAGCAGTTGGAAAGTCAGCGTGATTTGTACAAATATATTCATGACCAAACCATACGATTAGCGAATTTAGGACTTACACCTGATGAAATCGCGGAAGAGTTAAAGCTTCCTGAAAAGTTGGATAAAGTCTGGGCCAATCGGGGGTATTACGGAACATTGAAACACAACGTAAAAGCAGTGTACAACTTTTATTTAGGATATTTCAACGGTAATCCATCCGACTTGGATCCATTACCACAAGAGGAATCGGGCGCTAAATATGTACAGTATATGGGTGGGGAAAAGAAGGTCATTAAACAGGCAAAACTTGATTATAAAAGAGGGGAATATCGCTGGGTGGCTCAAGTCTTAAAGCATGTCGTCATGGCCAACCCGAAAAATACAGAAGCAAAAAATTTATTGGCTAAAGCTTATGAGCAATTAGGATACACAGCTGAATCTTCTGTGTGGCGTAATTTCTATCTTACCGGCGCAGACGAGTTAAGGAATGGTGTGGCAGACTCAAAGGGAAGTGGCGGAATGATGAATCTCGATACGCTGCTCAATATGCCAATGGATGATTTCCTGAAATTCTTGTCCATTAAATTAAACGGAATGAAAGCGGAAAATAAAAATATGACTTTCAATTTGACATTTACAGATTCGAAAACCAATTACACGATCGATCTGAATAATTCTGTATTGAACTTCAAAAAAGGGAAAATGGCGTCCAACCCTGATGCAGCATTAACATTAGATAGAATAACTTTCTATCAGATTGCTCTGGGACGTGAAGATTTATCCAAAATGGAAGCAGCCGGTAAAGTTGCCATTTCCGGTGATAAAAAACAGTTTGAAGATTTCCTGACTTTGCTGGATCAATTCCAACCTAAGGTTAATATCGTAACTCCGTGATAATCAAACACTTCATATTCTGAAACAAGGATGGATCGGTTACCCACGAGTCTACTTAGTAGTCTCGTGGGTTTGAATGTATTAATTAATCCTGAAGGCATCCTGTTTTGTTTTTAATTTTTTATAAAACGCTCCTAATAGTTACAGAACAAGTTTTGTAATTCGAAAGGAATTGTAAGCGCTTCCTGTGTGGCTGAGGTTTTGTGAAAATATAAAAAAATGGAGTGATGGGGAATGCAGTTATATGCAAGTAAGAAACGAAAAATAATGATTAGCGGCCTTTTATTTGTTGGAATGATTTTAAGTTTTTTTGATCGCGTTGCCATAAATGTCGGGATTATCCCTATTGCAGATGAGTTTCATCTCAATACGTCCCAGACAGGTATTTTAATTAGTATATTTTTTGTTAGCTACTCACTCATGCAACCGCTTGGTGGATGGATGACCGATAAGTATGGCGCCAGGGTCATGGTTACTGTTTCTTTGTTTAGTTGGTCCTTGTTCACTGTAATGACTGGGTTTGCTTGGTCATTCATGTCTTTATTATTCATCCGTTTTCTGTTCGGGTTAGGTGAAGGGCCTTTCTATCCTGCCAGTATGTCCACTATAAGAGATAACTTCCCGGAAGAAGAACGGGGCAGGGCAAATTCGTTTTTCCTGTCTGCCCAAAATATTGGCGGGATATTAGGTACTGCACTTGCAGCTTCCATGGTGGTGGCATTCGGTTGGCGGGGCATGTTTACCATTTCCGGAATTCTAGGGATATTAGCTTCTTTCGGAATTTGGTTCATTCTAAAGCCTCAAGGAAATCAAGAGGTTAAAAAAGACAAACCGAAACAAAAAAAGGTTGCTCTGAAACTGTTATTTAAAATCGAAAATATTTGGAAACTCATAACATTCAAGTTTATATCAAATATTATCAACTATGGTCTGATCACTTGGATGCCTATATATTTGGTTAAAGAAAAAGGGGTGGATTTAATAGCCGCAGGAGGTTTATTGGCTATCCCTTATATTTTTGGTTTCTTGATGTTTAATGTAAGCGGGTGGCTTCTGGATAAGCATATGGCTAACCGGGAGAAGTATCTTGCCGCTGCAGGCGCTTTATTATCGGCAATTTTTCTCTTTCTAATGTCTAACGCCACGTCTATAGCACTTATCATCACTTATCTCACTCTCAACTCCGTAGCACTGTCATTCTTTGGAACGGTTCTTTATACGATCATCATAAAATACTCACCAAAGGAACTAACGGGCTCTGCCTCCGGACTCGTAACTTTTGCCGGTCAAATTGCAGGGGCGGTTTCTCCTTTAGCCCTCGGTTTGATTATCAGTTTGTTTAATGACTCCTATAATGCCGCTTTCCTGTTTTTGGTGATAATAGCGTTATTGGGAACGATTGTTGCCGTATCTATTAAAAATAATCAGGCAAAACCAGCTAAAGAATACGAAAAAACAACTACAGTTATATAAAACTGGCTTCTGCTTTTGAGGCGACAGTTTGAAGTGTCCTGAATCCACTTCTCTAAAATTGAAAGGGCTTTCTGTTCGAGGTATGATATTAGTAATAGGCTAGAAGGAGAATGAATCATGAATATTGAACAATTGGAATATATCATCAAGGTAGCCGAGGTTAACTCGATTTCCACGGCTTCAGAAAGCCTCCATATCTCCCAATCTGGAATCAGTATGGCCATTACGAGTTTGGAGAAGGAATTAGGTATAAAAATCTTCAAGCGGTCAAGGTTAGGAACCATACCTACAGAAGACGGAAAGGAAATCATTCAGAAAGCTCTTGAAGTATTAAACAAATTGGAAGAAATAAGAGACAGTGCTCAAGTACATTCAGATACGATGGAAAAAGAGTTACGCCTATCATCAACACAAGGTTTATTTCTAACGGTTTTGCCTAAATCCTTGGCCTTATTTAAGAAGAAGTATCCCGAGGTGAAAATTGTCATTGAAGAAAAAGGGGGACAAGAGATAACCGAAGAAGTACTGAATGGTAAGATAGACATCGGGCTATTGAATATCCCAAAGGTTAAACCAAAAGAAATTGAGTTGGAATTTCAACCCTTGATGGAAGCTAAAGTGATTGTGATGGTCAGTAAGAACTCCCCTTTAGTGAACCGTAAAAGCATAACCCCAAAAGAGCTAATGGACCAAAATTTGGTCATTTACAATGGACCAAGAATGAAGTCGTTCATTAAAGGTTTTTTTGATCATTACGGTGAGATGAATATATTGTTTTTCACAAATAATACAGAGATCATCAAAAAAACCGTCGCTGAGGGATTGGCGATTGCCTTTTCTTATGATATTGGAATTAACAGCGACCCCTATTTCCTAAGCGGGGAACTTGTGGCCATTCCTTTGGTGGAGCTGGAAAATAATACAATGGAATTCGGTTACGTTCGCTCTAAGAAGCAGTATTTTTCAAAAGCTGCCAGGGAGTTTATTAAATGTCTCGATTTCTATACTACTCTTAAATATTAGTTTCCTATGATGATAGGGAACTAATATTTTTTTATTTACTTCAATATTTTTTATATTTATATCATATATCCTTATTTTACTTAAATATTATTTACATTTAAAATTAATGTTATAACATTTTAAACATTTAAAAAATTCAACGAAAATAAAAATCGAAAGGGGAAACTTATGGTAACGACCCAGGAAGAGAAATTAGAGGTACTACAAACAAAGTTGCAGGATTTCATCCAAAATGAATTGCTTCCATATGAACAGGAGCATGGATTGAACGCTGAAGAGGATATCCCGATGGAAGCGATACAATGGGCAAGGAAACGTTCCAGGGAATTGGGGTTTTATGGTATTAACCTCCCTGAAACATATGGCGGACAAGATGTTAGTTTAAAAGGCTTATGCATGTTCAAGGAAGAATTGGCCCGTTCCGGAGCGGTTTTATGGGGGCAGGTTATCGGCGAGATTGGCGGGCCGCTAAGAATTGGCCAGATGTTGGAAAGTTTTACACCTGAGCAAATAGAAAAATATGTGATGCCCGTTGTGACGGGAGATGCGAGCTGCTGCTTTGCCCTTACAGAACCAAATGCTGGATCAGATGCCTTCGCTATCGAAACAACAGCCGTTAAAGACGGAAATGATTATATATTAAATGGAAAGAAACATTTTATCAGTGCGGCCCCCTATGCTGATTTCGCCATTGTCATAGCGAAAGAATCCGGGAAAGGAGAAAAAGAAAGAATCACTGCTTTCCTAGTTGATAAAAAAACATCCCAACATCCGGGGTTTGAACTAGGAGACATTCAAGTTCCCCTATCAGGAGAACGCATACATGCTGAATTGAATTTCAATCAATGTCGAGTGCCTGCCGCCAATATAATCGGAGAACCAGGAAAAGGTTTGCTGCTCGGATTGAAAAGAATAAACACAAATCGCGCTTCCCATGCCGCCGGCTTTATCGGAATGGCTCAACACCTTCTCGATTTATCTATTGAACATGCCAAAACGCGAGTCCAACATGGCCGGCCCATCGGTGACTTCCAGGCAATTCAGCATATGCTCGCAGATATGGCGACGGAAATCTACGCAGCAAGGTGCATGGTCTATGATGTAGTTGGAAAAATTGATCAAGGAAAAGAGGATCGAGCCGGCACGTCCATGGCTAAACTGTTTGCTTCAGAAGTAAATTGCCGTGTGGCTGACAAGGCTGTCCAAATCTTTGGCTCCAAAGGCTTGGTAAAAGGGCATCCAGTAGAAAAAATGTACAGGAGTGCACGGATGTACCGTATTCTGAGCGGAACCTCAGAAATTCAAAAAAATACAATTGCCAAAGCATTATTAAAAGGGTAAAACCTTTTTCGGGGGAGGAAATATACATGCTGCATAAGTTGACATTTCAGTCACTGTTGAATAAAGGAATGAAACGATTCGGCGAACTGCCGGCTATTACCTTGTTGCCAGCCGGGGAAACGATAACCTACGACGAGTTATGGAAGAAAACAGAACTTATCACATCTTATCTACTTCGTTTAGGTGCAGGAAGGGGTGTCCGCATAGCGACCATCATTCCAAACAGTTTAGAAAGTGTGATGTTTGGTTTGGCCATCCAGCAATGTGGAGCAACCTTGGTGCCATTAAGTGAAAAACTGGGGAAAAGAGAAATACAATTCATTTTAAAGGAAGCAAAACCAGAAATGGTCATAATAGCTACACAGACACACTTTGACACTTTCTTTGAGTATTTGGAAGAAATGAAGAAGGAAGATGTCCATGTTATTGGGCTCCCAGGCTTTCATATTAATTATCCGGAGGAGTTTGAACTGTTTAAATGGCCCGGCGAAATAAATAATCTAGACTTGCCATTAGCTGAAGAGGAAGACATTGCCCTTCTGTCATATACAGGCGGGACAACGGGTACACCCAAAGGCGTCATGCATTCCCAGAAAGGACTCGGCGCCGCCATACTTTCTGCAGCTATCGAAGACCCGCTGGATGACCGTGACCGGGTATTGCTAAGTACGCCCATTGTGCATTCAGCCGGTTCATTACTTTGGAGATCCCTTGTTTCGGGCGTCCATGTCTATGTGATGGGTTCATTCGACGCTGCAGCTTTCATACAGGCGATAAAGGAACATGAAATCACGACGACATTCATGGTACCGACCATGTTATACAGGCTCCTTGACCAGACAAAGAAGATGGAATATGATATGAGCTCCATGCGTAATATCTTTTACGGCGCGTCACCAATTTCTCAAAAGCGCCTTAAAGAAGCTTTTGAAGTATTCGGGCCTATCATGCGCCAGCAATACGGCATGACTGAATGCAATATTGTCATTGCCAGACTATCGAAGAGCGCTCATGTATGGGCTTATCATAACAATTCGGAAATTCTGAAAAGCTGTGGGAAACCGTGCATTCTTACCGAAGTTCGACTGATTGATGAAGATGGAAATGATGTAAAACCAACCGAGCTTGGAGAAATTATCGTAAAATCACCAGCCATGATGGTAGGCTATTATCAAAGACCGGATCTTACCCAAGAATACATCCGTGATGGCTGGTTCTACACGGGGGATATTGGTAAATGGGATGAAAGCGGTTACCTTTATATTGTGGATAGGAAGAAAGATATGATCATTACGGGCGGGATGAACGTATATTCTTCAGAAGTTGAGCGAGTGGTGAACCAGCACCCTTCTGTTGCATTAAGTGCTTGCATAGGCGTTCCCCATCCAGATTGGGGAGAAGTAGTGTGTGTCGTGGTATCATTGCGAGAAGGATCGAACTGTACTAGTGAGGAATTAATTGATTTCTGCAAACAAAGAACCTCTAAGTATATGGTTCCTAAAATAGCCTATTTTCTTGATAAGTTCCCATTAACGCCGATTGGAAAAATAGATAAAAAAGAACTAAGAAAGATGTTTTCACAAGGGATTCTAACCATTTAGGAGAGGCAGGAGAAGTGTATCATAACAGACTTAATTTCAACATTGAGACCTACAGAAAACTAGAAAATATAAGATAGACACAAATTATTTTAAGTTGCATCATAATTCATACGTGAATAGGAAATTTAGGTATATATTCCCGAAAGAATATTTTCGCACCAGAACCCTTAATAATAAAAAGACGACTCCAATTTTATGAAAATAAATTGGAGTCGTCTTTTTTACTACTAAATTAAATACCACTAAAAAACGAAAGTTTTCAGTGGCCTCAATTTTTTCAAGTGTGTATTTTGATTTTAACTTTTAGATCCCGTTTGATGATTTAATTTTTTAACTCCTTCTTGAAGGGCTGGCAAGTAGATTTCTAATAATTTCTTTTTATCTGTTCGGATGACCTGGGTAGAAACATTTACTGCGGCTATCGTTGCCCCCTGCCAATTGATAATGGGCATTGAAATGGAGCGGAGTCCTTCCTCTAGCTCTTCATCACCTAACGCATAACCCCGTGACCTGGTCATGGCCAGGTCTTCCTCGAATTTTTCATAAGTGGTGATTGTATTTTGGGTAAAGGCTTCGATATTGGTGATTCCCCAAATTTTTTTCCTTTCGTTTTCGGGTAACCAGGCAACAAGTGCTTTTCCTAATGAGGTTGCATAATAAGGCAACCTTGAACCGACCTTCAAGTTTGCCCCGACGATCCTTTTAGCTGCATTTACTCTGGAAACATAGACAACTTCTGCCCCATCCAGAATGGCCAGATTTGTTGATTCCTTTACAGTGGCAGAGATAGATTCCAAGATTGGTTGAGCAAGATCCGGTAAATTCAATGTTTGTAAATAATGGACCGCTAAATCCAAAACCTTAGGGCTGAGTTGAAATCTATTGTCTTCTATTAACCTTATATAACCAAGGTCGACAAGGGTTAATGCAAAGCGTCTAACTGTCGCTTTATTAATGCCTGTCCGCTCTGCAAGTTCCCGAAGCGAAAGACTAGCAGAACTTGAATCAAAAGCTTTTAACACTTCAAATCCTTTTGCGACTGATTGGACGAAATAAGATGATTGTTCCGTTTCATTATTCATCTCGAACTTCCTCCTAAAAATAATGAAAATTTATAGTGAATTATCAGCCTAATTGTTAGAAAAAATAAACAATTAGGTTGACTTCTTAACAAAAGATAATTATGATTATCCCAAGGTACACTATATGTACAAGGTGTACGTATAGTGTACACTTATAATCGCAATTATACAACTCTTATTTTAAATTTTTTTCATTGAATATGTAAGGGATTACATTACGTGGAAGAGGAGGCTTTAAGCTACATTGAATAAGATCATTACTGCATCAGAAGCTGTTTCGTATATAAAAGATGGAGACACCGTCGCTGTAGGAGGTTTTGGGTTGGTAGGATGCCCTCTTAACTTGGTGGAAGCATTGGCTGAATATCCAGTTTCCGATTTAACGATCATTAGCAATAACCTAGGGGAACCCGGAGGAAAAGGTCTAGGTAAGATTCTACTCCAAAATAAAATAAAAAAAGGGATAGGTTCATATTTTACGAGTAATATGGATGCCGTCCGTTACGTCAAGCAAGGCATCTTGGAAGTGGAGCTGGTTCCGCAGGGGACATTAGGGGAAAGGTTACGAGCAGCAGGTGCCGGTATAGGTGGATTTTATACTCGAACGTCGGCAGGGACACTTATAGGAGAAAATAAAGAGTCACGCGTGATTAATGGAAAAGAATATGTTTTAGAGTTACCGTTATTTGCTGATGTGGCTTTAGTGAAGGCTAAAAAAGCAGATAGGTTGGGTAATTTAATCTATTCAAAAACAGCTCGGAACTTTAACCCTGATATGGCTAGTGCAGCAAAAATAACTATAGTTGAAGTGGAGGAGATTGTTGAAATGGGAAAGATATCTCCCGAGGAAATCATAACGCCTCATTTGTTCGTGGATTTTATAGTGGAAAGGAGAAATTGACCGAAGATGTCGTCACTTACTATTAAAGAAATGATAGCCAAAAGGGTTGCTATGGAAATAAAAGAGGGAACAATCGTCAATTTAGGGATCGGCATTCCGACCATGGTTGCTAACTATATACCCGAAAATAAATCAGTATACCTTCATACCGAAAATGGGCTCCTTGGAGTAGGTCCTTCGCCAGAAAAAGGGAAGGAAGACCCTGAAATCATAAATGCCGGGAAATTACCGGTCACCGCACAAAAAGGTGCTGCTTATTTTTCATCCTCCGAATCATTTGCAATGATTCGCGGCGGACATGTTGATACAGTCGTTTTAGGAGCCCTTCAAGTCAGTGAAACAGGAGATTTAGCAAACTGGGCTGTACCGGGAAAGGATATTTTAGGAGTTGGTGGAGCAATGGATTTAGTCGTGGGTGCAAAGGAAGTCATCATTGCAACTCAGCATTGCACGAGAGAGGGTAATCCGAAAATTGTCAATCACTGCGATATTCCACTAACAGCCCAAGGTGTTGTATCGACATTAATATCTGAATATGCAGTTTTTCGATTTAAAGATAATGAAATGATTTTAGAAGAGTTAGACAAGGGGTGTACGATAGAGAAATTAAAAGAAATCACACCTGCAAATTTTATAATTTCACCAAGTTTGAAAGCGTATTCAGTCGAATGAATTAACAATCCGGAGGTATTATAATGGATCATGAATTTGTAATTGTTAGCGCAAACCGTACAGCCATTGGTAGAGTTGGCGGACGATTAAAAGATATACCTGCTGGAAATCTAGCTGCAACAACCATTAAAGATGCGATTGAGCGTGCTGGGCTAGCACCTGAGCAGATCAATGAAGTAATTTTTGGTGAGGTACGGCAGTCCACTGAATCATCTAATCTAGCACGTGTTGCTGCATTAAGAGCTGGTATTCCCCATGAGGCCTCTGCTTTCACAGTAAACCGACTATGTGCTTCAGGCATTCAGGCTGTTGTATCGGGGGTTCAGCACTTAGTATTTAATCCGGATGATATTGTTGTTGCCGGCGGAGCGGAAAATATGAGTAGAGCCCCCATTTATTTAAGAAATTCACGATATGGAGAAGGAAATCCTTACCTTGTTGATTCTAATCTTGAAAATGGCCAGCAGCCAATCGAAGTTTTTGGAAAAGACTTAGGTATGGGGGTTACAGCTGAAAACGTTGCGGAAAAATATAATATTTCCCGTGAGGATCAGGATGCATTTGCCTTGGAAAGCCAGAATCGGGCAAAATTAGCAATTGAGTCTGAATCCTTCAAATCTCAAATTGTTCCGATTGAAATAAAAACTAGAAAAAACGCATCGATTTTCCAAATAGACGAGCACCCAAGAGACACAACCTTAGAAAAATTAACCCAATTGAAACCAGTCTTTAAAAAGGATGGAACTGTCACAGCGGGTAATGCCTGTGGCCGTAATGATGGAGCGAGTTCCTTAGTTTTAATGACTCGAGAAAAGGCTTCCAACATAGGTGTCAAACCCATTGCCAAAATCGTTAACTGGTCTACAGCCGGTGTCGATCCACGATATATGGGAATCGGTCCAGTTCCCGCAATCGAAAAACTTTTGAAAAAAACTGGTCTGAAGGTTGAGGATATAGGGCTGTTTGAATTGAATGAGGCTTTCGCTTCGCAATCACTTGCCGTGATACGTGAAGCAAAGCTGGATCCGGATAAAATCAATGTAAATGGTGGGGCTATCGCATTAGGTCATCCATTAGGCGCAACTGGAGCGATAATCATAACGAAATTAATTCATGAAATGCAAAAACGACAAGAAAGATACGGGATAGCGACTCTATGTATTGGCGGAGGTCAGGGCATGGCTATTTTATTAGAATTAGCCTAAGACGATTCTAAATGAATGAACTACATTAAATAAATATATTTTGGACATTTACGATCTGAGGAGGCATTACATGGAGACAGAACTTAATAAGCCACAGCTCAAAATTCCACCAGCTACGATGGGGGAAAAATTAAGACAGGTTGGACCAGGTATAGTTGTCGCTGCCACAGGTGTAGGAACTGCTGATTTGATAACATCTATCGTTATTGGAACGTCTTTTGGAATGACCTTTGTATGGGCCATTATTGTCGGTGCAATTTTGAAATACTTTTTAAATGAAGGTGTAGGACGTTGGTATTTGGCAACTGGACAAACCATGATTGATGGCTGGCATTCATTAGGGAAATGGGCAACAGGTTATTTTGGTATCTACTCAGTCATTTGGGGATTTATCTATGGAGCAGCTGCAGCATCGACTTCAGCATTGGCCATGCACGCCATGTTTCCAATCATGCCGCTTTGGGCTTGGGCTATCGTCCATTCGATTCTAGGCTTCGGTCTCGTTTGGACAGGCCGTTATCTGCTGTTTGAACGTGTAATGACAGTTTTAATAGGTGTTATGTTTGTAACGATTATCGGTACAGCGATTCTTTTCCTACCTAGCTTAGGAGATTTCGCAATCGGATTCGTTCCTAGAGTTCCAGAAGGCTCATTCATTTTAATGCTAGGCTTGATTGGTGGAGTTGGTGGAACAATCACTATGGCTTCCTATGGTTATTGGTTAAGTGAAAAAAGCTGGAGTGGAAAAGGTTGGATTTCCATGATGAGAACAGATACCAAGGTTGCCTATACATTAACAGCTATTTTTACATTGGCTGCATTGATAATCGGTGCTCAATTTCTTGCGGGTACAGGTGTCAGCATCCGTGATGATCAAGGGCTTATCCAACTTGCCGAAATGCTTGGGGCGGAGTTTGGCACACCTATGCGTTGGTTATTCTTAATTGCATTTTGGTCTGCAGCTTTCTCTTCCTTACTTGGAGTTTGGAATGGGGTTCCGTATCTTTTTGCTGATTTTGTCAAAACGATACGCAAGAAAAAGGCTCCAGGAAAACAGGCTGTATCAGAAACGGAACCTGCTTATCGTGCCTATCTAACCTGGCTGACATTCCCTCCGATGATTTTGTTTTATTTCGGAAAACCCGTCGAGTTAATCATCATATATGGAGCTTTAGGAGCATTATTTATGCCATTCCTGGCGATCTCCCTGATTTTATTATTAAATTCGAAAAAGGTAGATAAAGAGTTTAGGAACAAAGCGGTTCCTAATTTGGTTTTAACGGCTTGTCTCATCATGTTCGTCTATTTAGGGGTTAACGAACTTATTGAAATTTTTACGAAATAATAGGTAAAGGCTGTGGGGAATCTTCTTCCTGATAGCCTTTATTTTTCCCTTTAGCTGGTCAGTCTCACTTTCATACGAAGGTTTTTTTACCCCCAAATCTCATTTTCGCTGCCCCGTAAAAGCATATGTGCCTTACACCTTCACGGAAAAGCTGATAGTCATCGAAAATAATTATATTAAAGAAGGATTTCTAGCAAACATATTCAATCCAAAAGTAGCTGTGTTTTTAAGTTTTTTACCCTAATTTATATCCAGCAGACAAGCACATAGCTTTTACTTTAGAGTTTGGAATGGTATTTCTTTTATATGCCATTAATTAAAGAATTATATGCCTTCATGTAAAATGAAAAATTGAGAAAATCGATGGAGATGATCTGTGTTCATTCCTTTAATGAAATATGGATCTATGATTTAGTGCATTTAACGGTAGTTTAAAATGGAGTTGCATTTTTTAGGCAGAAGGAATAGACTTGAATAAAATTTAATGTTACGGGAGTCTGTGGAATCAGGCTGAGAGTATGACTAACTGTTGTAGACCGTTTGAACCTGTTGGGTAATGCCAGCGTAGGGATTGTGACTAGAGGACCACTATGCACTTTGCTTACGCAAAGTGCTTTTTTATTTTCTATGAAAGGATGTATTCGAGATGAATCAACAGCAAGTCATAACCAATAATATTGTTCGCTATATGCAAAATGCATCGGACGAGGCATTCAATGAACAGGCCTTACAATTATTTTCTTATCAATACGATCATAATCTTCCCTACCGAACCTTTTGTTTTCAAAAAGGAAAGACACCAAGGGTAGTTAAGACATGGAGGGACATTCCGGCCGTTCCGATTAATGCTTTTAAAGAAGTCACGCTAAGCTCCATAGATCCCTCTGAAACAGAAGCGGTTTTCATGACGAGCGGAACTACAAAAGGAATTAAGGGCAAACATTATCATCCCACTTTGGAGGTGTTTGATAAGTCCATGATTTTAAATTTCAGGAAAAGATTTATGAAGGAAACGGAGAAAATACGCATGGGGATTCTTTTTCCAACCGAAATAGAAATGCCTAATTCTTCATTAGCTCGCTACTTGGGTCTTGGAATGCGTGAATTCGGTACGAAGGATAGCCACTATCTATTAAATGAAAGTGGAATTGATATGGACCGCTTGCTGGAGTACCTTGGGCATGCGGAAAAAACCGGGGAGCCTTATGCCCTTTTAGGCGCGAGTTTTAGTTTCGTACATATGATCGAAGAATTAGAACGAATGGGAAAGACCTTTAGTTTACCAAAGGGAAGTAAAATCCTTGATACGGGAGGATATAAAAATCAATCTAAGGAATTGGGCTTGGATGAATTCTATCATATGCTTTCAACTCACTTGGGTGTAGACCGGTCTGAATGCATAAATATGTATGGGATGACGGAGCTAAGCACGCAATTTTATGATGACGGTAACGAGACTGTTCCTCCTGTAAAATCGGGACCGCATTGGATAAGGACTAGAGTGATCAATCCTTTAAGTGGGGAAGAGGTCCAAAAGGGCGAGCGGGGAGTACTTGTTCATTGTGATTTAGCTAATTTTAATTCGGTCACTACCATCCTAACAGAAGATTTAGGGGTCGAGGTGGATGGTGGTTTTCTTTTATTAGGAAGAGTGCAGGGAACAGAGGCAAAGGGTTGTTCCATAGCGGTGGATGAGTTTTTAAAAGCTGCAAAGGGCGTTTCGGAATGAACGAGATTGCAGGATATATACCGGATATAGGGGATGAAGATTTTACAAAAAGGGTTTTAGTATTTAAGAGAAAGAATGAAGAAGTGGAAGTGGAGATTCCCCTTCTTACGATAGAACAGATGAATAAGGTTATAGAAAAAGTTAAAAGGGCGAGTGTTGAGATATTAAAGGCATTTACGACGGTGGAAATCATGGATATTATTGACAAAGCGATTGGTAGATTACTGGATCGTCGTTCACCGTACCGTCAAAAGGCTGAACAGCTCCTGCCGATTATTACAGGGTATGATGAGGAAATAGTTCGTCTTGGTCTTACTATTTATTTGAAAAAATTCCGTAAACATGAACTCCAACGCTTTGTTGTTGAAGATTTAGGAAATCCCCTGATGCTTGATGACTTTCAACCTCGAATCAAAGGCGGGTTCTCTAAGGCAGTAGGGCCAAATCTAATCACCCATATTTGGTCGGGGAATGTCCCAGGTCTTCCTTTGTGGAGCTTCATCTCCGCCTTGCTTACCAAGTCAGGAAACATTGGGAAGGTCTCAAGTGCAGAGCCTTTGTTTGCGGGCTTGTTTGCCCGTTTGTTAGTGGAAATTGAACCTAAATTAGCGGATTGCTTTGCCATTGTTTGGTGGAAAGGGGGCGATGAAGAGCGGGAAACATGCATATTGGAACAAAGTGACGTTGTAGTAGGGTACGGCGGCAACGCTTCGCTTCAGTCTCTTCAAAGCCGAACGCCAATAACCACCAGATTTTTGGCTTATGGCCATAAAATCAGTTTTGGGTTGATCTCTCGCTTTAGCCTGGATTCACAAAAAGCTTTTGAAACTGCACGTCAAGCGGCACTTGATGTCATCCGTTATGATCAGCAAGGCTGCTACTCTCCCCATATTTTTTATGTTCAACATGGCGGCAATGTTTCGCCAAAAGAATTTGCGAGATATCTGGCACATGAACTTGAAAACATGGAAAAAAGATATCCTCGGCGGATTCTTTCAATGGAGGAGTCTGCAGCACTGGCATCGTGGCGTCAAAGAGAAGAGATGAGTGTTTTTTATGATTCCCAAAAAGAGGTATTGGGAAATGTAGCACATGATTGGACCGTCGTATACGAAGAAAAGGGCATTTCCTTCACTCCAAGTAGTTTGAATCGAGTGATAAAAGTGATTGCCTTTGAAAAAATAGGGGACCTGATTCCTTCCATTGAGCCTCACCGTTCTTTCCTCCAAACCGTTGGTATAGCTGCAAACCCAAGAGAACTTTTTCATTGGGCCGAGTTATTGGGGGGAATTGGTGTAACGAGGTTAACGGCTTTGGGCAGTATGACGTCTCCCGAAGCTGGATGGCATCATGATGGCCGCTTTAATTTACTAGATTTGATCAACATGGTAGATATAGAGTCCTCTGCTGTAGTGTACAGTGAAAGATTTGCCCCTTATTTTGATTAGGAGGTAGTGGAATGGGTTTTTTGACAGTTAATGATGTGACATACAGCTATCAGGGCAAAAGGTCAGTTATCAATCGTGTAAGCTGGGAAATAGAAAAAGGGGAGTTTCATTGTTTACTAGGGAAGAGTGGGTGCGGGAAAACGACGTTATTAAAGCTGGCAGCAGGCTTACTGCAGGTGGATGCTGGAATTATTTCCCTGAATGGGAAAATCGTAATCAAGCCGTCCCCTGAAGCCGGATTTGTCTTTCAATCCCCAACCCTATTAGAGTGGAAAACTGTAATGGATAACGTTCTGTTGCCCGTTTCCCTTAGGGGGAAAGTGACGGTAAAGGATATAGAGTATGCGATGAAGTTATTGGACACTGTTGGGTTAGCAGACTATCTTCATAGTTTCCCGGCACAATTATCAGGAGGTCAGCAGAGTCGTGTAGCCATTGCAAGGGCACTTGTTGAACAGCCGTCCATGATGTTCTTAGACGAACCATTTGCTGCATTGGACGCGATTACAAGAGAAGAATTACAGGACGACCTTTTAAAGATATGCAAACAGCAAAATACGACAGTCCTTTTTATAACACATGATATTTCAGAAGCTGTTTATCTCTCAGACAAGATAGCGGTAATGGATCAAGGAAGCATTCTCTATGATACAGCTGTCGATCTTGCAAAGCCGCGAACGGTGGAAATGAGGTACAGCTCGTATTTTAATGAACTTTGCCTCAAGGTCCACCAGGTTATGGGGGGAGCACGGATATGAAACGATTTCCTATATACTCCGTAATCCTTTTAATGCTTTTGCTATTTTTATGGGATCTAGCAGCAAGGTCCATGTCGGAGCTTGTCCTGCCGACACCTATTGTGATTTTCCATACTCTTTTTGAAGGCATAATCGGCGGATACTTTACCCCGCATATTATCCGAACCACATCAGAGGTGTTGCTGGGACTGTTTTTTGGAGGGGTATTCGGATTTGTGGCAGGCATTATTTTGGGCGAGGTGCCTTTTTTACGGAAGCTCTTATTTCCTTACATTATTGCCAGTCAAGCCGTTCCGAAGCTTGCTTTAGCCCCTCTTTTTATCCTTTGGTTTGGATTTGGAATGACCTCTAAAGTGGTGATTACGGCACTGATCTGTTTTTTTCCTATTTTGGAGAATACGGTGATGGCCATAAAGTATACGGGTAAGCAGAAGCTGGAACTGTTCAAAATGCTTGGTGCATCACGCTGGCAAACCTTGATCCATTTAAAGATACCTGCCGGGATGCCTGGGATTATAGCAGGGCTTCGAGTAGCGGTCGTTTTGGCAATTGTAGGTGCGGTTGTTGGAGAGTTTATCGGCGGAAGTGACGGATTAGGAGCGGTGATCATCGCTTCACAGGGAATGATGGATACACCATTGATGTTCGCGACCTTGATATTGTTAACGGCCATGGGAATGGTTCTATATCAGGCAGTGCAACTTATGGAAAAGAAATGGGTCAAACGATTTATAAAGGAGACGGAGAAAAAATGAAATCAAAAATTATGCTAATGGGTTTATTATTTTTGATAGCAATAATTACAAGCGCTTGTGGAGCGAAGGAAGAGGCAACCAAGGAAGCAGGCTCAGAGAAAATACAGCAGGTCAGAGTAGCGAATTGGAGTAAGCCGATAACTGAGCAAACGAATTTATTGGTGGATGAGAAAAAACACTTTTTCAAAGATAAAGGATTGGACGTTTCGGTTATTCCAGGAGAAGGTGGCGGGGATGCCATTAAAAATATTGTTTCTGGACAAGCTGACATTGCGTTTACAGATCCCGGCTCTCTTTTCTTTGCATTAGACAAAGGGGAAAAGCTGAAAGTGATTTATAATATCTATCCACAAAATGTGTTTAACATTGTATCCCTTAAAGACAAAAAAATAAATAAGCCACAGGATCTTAAAGGGAAAACAATTGGTGTATATAGTTTAACAAGCGGGACGCGTCAAAATTTATTGGTACTTCTGCATCAGGCTGGACTTTCGGAAAACGATGTAAAAATCGTGGAGACGGGATTGTTGAATTTTGCTCCTTTGATGCAGGGAAAGGTGGATGCAACAGCTGCAACGGATACTGGATTAGCCGTTGCTAAACAAAAAGGATTGGATGAAGTAAATGTCATGGAAGTAAAAGATTATTTGAATGTGCCTAGCGATGTATTTGTTGTCACAGAAAAGACGTATGATGAAAAGAAAGACGTTCTGAAAGAATTTTTGGAGGCTTATAGTAGCAGTGCACAGTGGATGATCAAAAATCCGGAGGAAGCCGCTAAACTAGCATCTGAATATGCTATTGATGGAAAAGATGAACAACAAAACTTGAAAATTATTAATTTGAGAAATATTTCGAGTGTTTCCTCTGAGGGGACTGATAGTAAGGGGCTAGGGGTACTTGATACATCGGTTTTACAAAAAGGGGCAGATACGTACCAGCAATTAGGACTAATTAAAAATAGCATCGATATGAAAGAGGCAGTGCGTGACGATCTTCTTCCTAACAAAACGGAGGAGAAAAAATGAAAAAATTTCAGGGGAAAGTAGTACTGGTGACGGGAGCTAGCCGAGGAATAGGAGCTAGTATTGCCCGTGCCTTTGCGAGAGAAGGGGCACTGGTTATCATCAACTACCTGAAAAATCACGAGGCCGCTGAACAGGTTGCCGTGGATTGTACTAAACTGGGCGGTGAAGGATGGGCTATACAGGGAGATGTCACATCTGAATCGTCCGTCAAACAGATGATCGAACAAGTTTTGGAAGCGGGGAAAATTGATGTTCTCGTGAATAATGCCTTCAAGTCTTACATTTTTGATGCTGACAATCGAAAAATGTCATGGGAGCTAACATGGGAAGATTATCAGGCGCAAATTGATGGGGCTTTACGCTCGACACATTATATGTGTCAGGCAGTCTTACCCATTATGAAAAAACAGAGCAATGGCAGCATCATCAATATGATCAGCAATTTAGTTCAAAGGCCGATTGTACCTTACCATGAATATACGACAGCAAAAAGTGGACTTATGGGGTACAGCCGTAATTTAGCTGCAGAGCTCGGAGCTTTTGGAATCAGGGTCAATTGTGTGGCTCCGGGGCTTGTCTATCCAACGGATACAAGCAAGGATACAAAAGAAGAGTTGAAGGACCTCATCATCTCCCAAACTCCACTCCGCAGAATTGCAGCACCAGAAGATGTAGCAGGACCCGTGTTGTTCCTGGCATCAGATTGGAGTCAGTTTATGACAGGGCAAACTTTATTTGTAGATGGCGGGCTTGTGATGTGACAACACGATAATCATTATATCACTACTTGGTAAGTGAATTTTCATTTCATTTACTTCATTTATTTGACCAAATCTTCAAATATTATGCTGTCGTTGAGCAAGAGGGGGGAGTTTTATCTGTGAGCTTTCCTGATCTGAGCTTATGAAGGAGATACATAATAGCTCCAAGTTAGGCAGATGTATTTATGTCCTGAGGGAGTTTAAAAACTGATGAGTATAGGGAGGCTGTTTAAGTCTCTCTTTTTGTTTGGATTTTGGGAGCTGAAATGCTCCTTTTTTTATTAGTCTCTGCCTACTGATTTTATGATAGGCACAGCAAAATCTTTTTTGTTTTTCAATTTAAACAGTACCCGCTTAGTATTTTTATAATGATGGTGATAAAAATAGAAAATAACTTCCGTTGGGAATGAATGTTAAATGAAGTGAGGAAGTATGATTATTATCTAAAGGAAATGATACTGAAATACCAATTCATGAATGAAAAAAATGGAGTGTTAGGATATAATATATTATTGTATTGAAGATTCATTGTGGAATTTCCTTTTTTTTATGTGCTTCACTTGTTTATCTCCTTAAAGTATGGGGAAATAAATTATAGTTGTATATGTTTTTATAATAATAATCAGAGTTAAGTAGAGAGGTTTGTTTTAATGGAATTCTTAGAAAAATTTATTAGTGAGGCTAATGGTGTGTTATGGTCTTCCATATTGATCATCATGTTGGTTGGATTGGGTCTCTATTTTAGCATCCGCACGAAGTTTGTCCAATTCAGAATGGTAGGGGAAATGTTCAGGCTTTTGGGAGAAGGGGCCACTGCGGATAAAAAAGGTGTAACATCCTTTCAGGCATTTTGCATAAGCACGGCATCGCGGGTAGGAACGGGTAACCTTGCAGGTGTTGCCATCGCGATCACGACGGGCGGACCTGGAGCCGTTTTCTGGATGTGGTTAATAGCATTGATCGGATCTGCTTCCGCATTCATTGAAAGTACACTTGCTCAAATCTATAAGGTCAAGGATGGGGATGCATTCCGCGGCGGTCCTGCTTATTATATGGAAAAGGCATTGAATGCCCGTTGGATGGGTATCACTTTCGCTGTGTTGATTTCGCTTACATTTGGATTGGCTTTCAACTCGGTACAAGCCAATACGATTACAAGCGCATTCAATGAATCGTTTGGGATTGAAAAGTGGGTTACGGCAATCATCTTGGCTATGGTCACGGCTGTCATCATTTTTGGCGGGATCAAAATGGTTGCAAAGGTCTCTGAAGTCATCGTTCCGATCATGGCAGGAGCCTATGTAATAGTGGCGTTGATTATCATCATCATGAACATTACCGAGTTACCTGGTGTTTTTGCTTTGATCTTTGAAAGTGCATTTGATGGAATAAAAGAAGTGGCTGGCGGAGTACTGGGAGCTGCCATGATGCAGGGAATCAAGCGCGGCCTATTTTCAAATGAAGCCGGGATGGGTAGTGCACCAAATGCTGGTGCCACGGCTGACGTCAGTCATCCCGTCAAGCAAGGTCTCATTCAGTCTTTAGGTGTTTTTGTCGATACGCTCATCATTTGCAGCTCGACAGCCTTCATCATTCTGTTTTCAGGTCTTTATACATCTAAGGAAACGGATGGTATCGTCCTAACCCAAAATGCCCTCGCAACGGCATTGGGATCTTGGGCGGGTATTTTCCTTGCCATTATCGTACTGCTATTCGCCTTTAGTTCGATTGTTGGCAACTATTATTATGGAGAGTCGAACATCGGCTTCATCAATGAAAATAAGGTTTGGCTGAATGTCTATCGTATCGCAGTCGTAGGGATGGTGATATTCGGTTCGCTTGCATCACTGGATTTTGTTTGGGGACTGGCTGACTTGCTGATGGCCCTTATGGCCATTATCAACCTGATCGCCATAGCTTTACTTGGAAAGATTGCTTTTGCTGCACTGGCGGATTATCAAAAGCAAAAGAAAAGTGGGAAAAATCCAGTCTTCCATGTGAACAATATTGAAGGTTTGAAGAATGTGGAATGCTGGGGTGACCCATCCGATAATGTGGATGTGAAGAAGGAGGCATAAGCTCTCAGTAAGCTTACATGTTAAGTCCCTGAAAGGGGATTTTACTTGTAAGCTTTTTCTTTGCCTTTTTCCTCCTTTTTTAACATTATTGAATATTGCTTCGTTTTTTACACAAAATACCTTTGACTTTAATACTGTTGTCAAAATTTTTGGACATTTTAAAAAATAGGAGTGAATAAAATGGATAGCAAGCAATCAAAAAATGAATCTTCAGAAGTTGCCGGAAGAATATATGATGTCAGCGATTATAAACGGGAAGATCCTTTATCCTCTGGACTGGCCAGAACCCACGAACAAGTCTCGGATACTTATGCGGAAGGCGAAATAAAGGCAGTCATTGATGATGTAAACGGAAGAGATATTGAAATTGCAAAAGAAAGATCTAAAGAAGAAAGGTAATAAAATTTGTTTTTTTAGGAACAAGAATTATCGCCTGCTATTTTTTAGATATCGGTTTTATCCCCTAGCTTCTGATGAAGCAAGAGCTAGGGGAAATTAATTAATAAATTCTTTCTGTCTCCAACTTTTGAAGCAATTCTTCCTTCGTTCTTGGGAAAAGGTCCCTTTCTGCAGGGTTCCTTGATTGAAGAAGGGCTTGAAACATTTCAAATACCCACGGTTTCTCCAGATGTGCCTGCAGCAAAACGTCTTCATCATGGAAAACGGAAACAGGGTCCCCTTGGTATATGACCTTACCATCGTTCATGACCACGATTTCATCAGCCCATTGGTAAGCAAAATTAACATCATGAGATGAGAGGATTATCGTTTTGTCAGGGTGGTGGATACTGTCCAGCAGATTCATGATCTGTCTTGAGAAATAAGGATCCAATCCAGCGGTAGGCTCGTCCAGGAGCCAGACATCGGGTTCCATGGCAAGTACCCCTGCAATGGCGACACGTTTTTTTTGCCCAAGGCTCAAAAAATGGGTAGGTCTGTCTTTCAGTTCCGTTACTTCCGTTTGGCCCATTGCCCAATTTACTTTCTCTTGAACCTTAATTCTATCCCATCCTAAATTCATCGGTCCAAACGATATATCCTGTTGTACATTAGTGGAAAAGAGCTGAGAGTCGGGATCTTGAAAAACGATCCCGACTTGCTTTCGTAATGATAATAATGATTTACGGTCATATTTCATTTTTTTGCCCTTAAATCTGATCTTTCCTGCTGTAGGTTGTAAAAGACCATTTAAATGGAGGAATAAAGTCGATTTGCCGGCACCATTATTGCCTAATAATGCAATCTTTTTACCCTGTTGAATCGTTAGCGACAGATCGTTTAAAGCGAACGTTCCATCTGTGAATTGATGGGTGAGGCCTTCTATATGAAAAATATGCTCGTCCATTGTTGGGTTGCCTCCAATTTACAAATATCCATTAATAAAGATTAAGCTTCCTAATATTACTATCGCGATCAGCCAATTGCGTGAGGAATAGGTGTAAGTATCCTCGAGATAGGAAAGGTTCTCCTGATAGCCTCTTGCGTTCATGGCCATCGTCAATTGCCCAGAGCGCTGCAATACTCCTAAAAATAAAGACGAGATTAGTAATCCGAGAGATCGTATGCCTTTCCTTAATGAAACATACCCTAGCCGTGAAGCTTGTGCTTGATGAATGGCCAAAGCTGTATCTAAAAAAATAAAGATGAAGCGATAGGTCAATTCTATTAAATCAATCAATAAGGAAGGCACTTTAAGTTTTCGCAACACGGATAGGATGACGGTAATGGGTGTAGTTAAGGTAAGGAAATATAAACAGCTGATACTGCCGAATACAACAGTGATCAAATTGGACACTGTACCGAAGCTGTCATCGCTGATGAATATTTGCCAGTTCCCGACCTTCCAGGACCACCATATATTCGATATCGAAGTAAATTCGCTTGTGAAAGAAAAAAGGATGGTAATTGTTCCAGATAGTATAAAAAATCCTGGCAATAGAAGTAATTTCAGATAATAGGAAAGCGGGATTTTTGCCGCAAAAATGATTAAAGCGCTCATCACCGTAAAAGTGATGAGCGAAACGGTCATATCCCTTACCGTTAACGAAAACAGCAAAAGGGAAAGTGCAAAAACCATCTTTTCCAACGGATGAACATCCTTTAGCCCATTGAAATAGGCATATTTATCAATGAGTAACATGCTTCGATTTTTCTGTCAATTCTTGTTTGGTTTGCTTATTCCTTTGTCTCATCACGCCAATGAAGTATCCAATGAAACCGGCTCCGATTGCAGCTTGAAGCGCAAATAATAAGCTTTCGGTTTCTGCACCTGGCGGCTCCCATATACTGTTGAACCATGGCTTGTATTCCGGATGGATCTTAGTGATGGCTTCCTCAGCTTCGCCGTCGGCACCGCCAAATTCCGTTCCTTGTTGGGTGATTAACGGTATGGTTGCAAGAATGACAACCAGGAAAAGCAGCAGTAGACTTTTTTTCATATTAACGGGCCTCCTTAGATAAAACTCGCAGCAATTTCAATTCACCTAGATTGTATTTTTTCAAGAAATTCATTACGACGACTGTCAATAACCCCTCACTGATTGCCAAGGGAATTTGGGTCAGGGCAAAAATACCTGCAAATTTACTGAAAGAGGCCATGAATCCTCCTACCTCGGAAGGAAAAGCAAGAGCAAGTTGAACGGAAGTGACCACATAGGTTCCTAAATCTCCAAAAGCAGCTGCCAAGAAAACGGCAAGTGAAAAAGACCACCCCAATTTAGTTGCGCCCTTGAAGACAAAGTAAGCAATGAACGGTCCGCAAACGGCCATGGAAAATGCATTGGCCCCTAATGTCGTCAGTCCTCCGTGAGCCAGTAAAACAGCTTGAAATAACAGAACGATGGAGCCAACGACACTCATGGCCAATGGTCCGAATAATATGGAACCCAAACCAACTCCGGTAGGGTGTGAAGAACTTCCCGTAACGGAAGGAATCTTTAGGGCCGATAAAATAAATACAAATGCGCCCGATAGGCCAAGTATCATTTTTGTTTCTGGATTTTCCCTAACTTTGGACCTAATGGACCGGTAACCCAAGATTAAAAATGGAAACGTCACGGCCCACCAGAATATAGCCCATTCAATGGGTAAAAAGCCCTCCATGATATGCATGGCCATTGCCCGGTTCGGGATAAAAAGCAATAAGATGACAAAATAAATAATTTTCCAATTGGTTCTTTTCATTCTTTCTCCTTTCAATACTTTTAAATTTTTCTGATCAATCTTGAGAAGAAAAGCGGCGCCCAACATAAAAAGCACTTCTCTCAAAGGAAAGAAGTGCGTAATGAACAGGAATTTTGCAGCATGAAGCAATCATGGGCCATTCTGCCTGATCCGCACGCCCATCCTCGTAGGCTGAAACAGTTTCACGTTTCATGGCAGGTCTCCTGGCTTTGGTTCATCATCCCATTACATCCTTCCCATCTCATTTGACAGTGGATTAAAGTTAAAGTAATAGGACTTCCCTTTACAGTGGCGGGACCGCTCCGGATTTTCACCGGCTTCCCTTTTAAGTTGAATTCCGAGAAATTCAACACCATAAAACTTATGTAATTATTTTGAAAATTCTCGTATAGTGTACCATAAAGAAATAATTTCAGCTACACTATCTTTTTTTTCGGGACGGATTTTGTTGCAAGGAAAGGATTTTAACGGGTTTTACACTATTAAACTTTTCTAAACAGTCGGAATAAACTATTGAATTTTGATAAAGTTGTTATATGATAGATTAAGTTAGTTAGAAATGTATAATAAAACCAAATATTTCATTTTAAAAGTGCCCTTGTGTGAATAAGCAAGGGATAATAGGGAAATCGGTGAAAATCCGATGCAGCCCCCGCTACTGTAAACGCTGATGAAATTGTCGATAGCCACTGGCATGATGCCGGGAAGGGACAAAGTAAAATGAAGCGTAAGCCAGGAAACCTGCTTTTAAAATTGCATGATACTTTTCGGAGGGAAAGGTAGAAGGACTATGACGATTTTGGAAGGATTTGGCATGTTTGCCTTTGGCTTCTCATTCATATAGTTTTTTTAAAACCTTGACTCTAATGTTAAGGTTTTTTATTTTGCCTTTTCCCTGAACTCAGGAGGAAGAAGATGACTACTTGGAACTTGATGGGTACAAATACGCATCTGTTGATTTGTAATGGGAGCAGCTGCATGAAAAAGGGCGGGGAAGAAGTAACCCAAGCGATTCGCGATGAAATTACTTCAAAGGGACTTGATTTGAAAATCCATACAACCAGGACACGCTGTAACGGTAGATGTAAGGATGCCTGCGTTGTGATTGCCTATCCCCAAGGAAACTGGTATCGAGTGGAAACGCCTGAATTCGGTCGGAAGATCGTCAGTAATATCGATGATGGTGAATTTGTTCCACAGATGATCTATCAATTCAATGATGGGGAAATGACCCCTAATCCAGATTTTCCTGCTCATACGGGTATTTCAAAGAACAAAGCGTAAAAGGAGATGTCTTAATGAGTACAAACGGTAAATTATTCGTCGTGGGCTTTGGGCCCGGGAATTTTGAACACATTACCAAACGTGCCGTCGAAGCCCTTCAAGAAAGTGACTACATCATTGGTTATAAAACTTATGTTGAACTCATTCAGGGACTGCTTACAGATCAAACGATCATTAGTACGGGGATGACTGAAGAAGTATCACGTGCACAGGAAGCAGTGAAACAAGCGGAGCTGGGAAAGAAAGTGGCGGTGATTTCCAGTGGGGATGCCGGAGTTTACGGGATGGCAGGGTTGGTTTATGAAGTATTGATTGAGAAAGGCTGGAAAGAAGAAACTGGAGTGGGCATTGAAGTCATTCCTGGCATTTCTGCAATCAACTCATGTGCGTCATTACTCGGGGCACCAGTCATGCACGATTCGTGTACGATCAGCCTCAGTGATCATTTAACTCCTTGGGAACTGATCGCTAAAAGGGTTGAAGCAGCTGCAATGGCAGACTTTGTCATTGCACTTTATAATCCGCGCAGCGGCAGGCGGACCCGGCAAATTGTTGAAACACAGAAAATTCTCCTTCGCTACCGCTCGCCGGATACACCTGTCGGGTTGGTGAAAAGTGCTTATCGCGATAGGCAGGATATTGTCATAACCAATTTGCAGGATATGTTGAATCACGATATTGGAATGTTGACCACCGTCATTATCGGTAATTCATCCACCTTTTTATATGATGACAAAATCATCACACCAAGAGGCTATCAGAGAAAATATACTTTGAATTCGGAAAAGCAAACATTGAAGCCGCATCAGCGACTGCAAAAAGAAGCGGAACCGTGGGCATTAGATCAAGAGGCCTTAACCGAGTCCGCTGGAGGAGTTGGATTACTTACAAAAGCACCAGAAAAGAAGCCAGCTTCCTTTGAAATGGCAATGGAGGCCCTGTCAAGAGTCAAGGGTCAAACCGTTAAGCAATCCATTCAGCCGATTGTTCAGCAAAAAATGGAGTCGGTATTCGAACTTGCCGTTAGTCCAGGTGTGGCGAATAAACAATTCACTCCCAAACAAATGATGACACTTGCGGAAGTTGTTGGGGAAAAGGGAACGATGGAATACACGCCAAATCATAAAATCGTCTTAAAGATTCCGACAACGGATCCGGAAGTCATAACGGGGAAATTGCAATCAGCAAACTTTCTTTTGTCGCCGATTGGAGATGTACTGACACTAAAAGCCTGTGATTTCTGTGATGGTGAAAAAGCGGAATCCATTCCTTATGCGGACGAAATACACCGGGTGCTTGGCGGAATGAAAATGCCCAAGGAACTGAACATCGGTTTTAATGGGTGTGGGATGGCTTGTTATAGTGCTGTGATGGATGATATCGGGATTGTCTTCCGAAAAGGGAAGTTCGACTTATTTCTTGGAGCTAAACCGGTTGGAAGAACAGCCCATCCGGGTCAGCCGGTGGCGGAAGGCATTGAACCGGAACAGCTTGTTGAACTGATTACGGACATTGTCGGGGAGTATAAGCAAAATGCCCATCCAAATGAGCGGCTTTTTAAATACTTCAAACGTTCGAAAAAGATACAGAATTTTTCTTATCAGGACATCGCTCCCAAAATAAACATAGAGCCTGCGCCTTGTGAAGACTAATCTAGAGGAGGAAAGTAAATGAAAGCAGTTTTGTTCGTAGGACACGGAAGCCGGTTGGCTTCGGGAAATGAAGAAGTCCGTCATTTTATTAAGAATATGATTCCGGCAATGGACGAGCGTTTCATGGTGGAAACGTGCTTCTTGGAATTTGCGGCACCGAATATATCCGAGGGAATTGATAATTGTGTAAAACGAGGGGCTACTGAAGTTATCGTCATACCGATCATTTTGTTGCATGCAGGACATTCGAAATTACATATCCCAGCTGAAATAGAGGATGGGAAAACCAAGTATCCAGAAGTGAAATTCACATATGGCCAAACGATCGGGGTCCACCATGATGTATTGACGATCCTGACAGACCGTCTTGAGGAAGCGGGATTCGATACGACCTCTGAACATTCTGAGACAGCGATATTGCTAATTGGCCGAGGTGGCAGTGATGCTGATGCAAATAGTGATATATATAAAATTTCACGATTATTATGGGAAAAATTAAGCGTTAAATGGGTCGAAACAGCCTTCATGGGTGTAACGGACCCTCACGTTGATGAAGGTATTGAACGATGCATCCGATTAGGGGCAAAAAAAATAGTGATGCTGCCATATTTCCTCTTCACTGGGGTGTTGATGGAAAGAATGGAGGATATGCTGAAAGGCTATCAAGAGCAATATCATGATCGAGAATTCATTTTGGCAAAGTATTTTGGATATCATCCAACCTTACAGAACATTCTGCAAGAACGAGTAATCGAAGCCAGTGAAGGAAGGTCAAGTGGGGCGCGTGATTTGGAAAACTATCGTAAACATGTCGAGGAACATGGACATGCTCACCATCATCACCATCACGACCACGATCACGACCACGATCACGACCACGACCATGATCATCATCACGACCATGATCATCACCACGATCATGATGGGCAAGCGGTGGGGTCATCAAAATGATTTTGTTCTTGGCGGGTACAAGTGATGCAAGGGAATTAGCGATTGAGATGCAGCAGGCGGGGTTCAAGGTTTTGGCAACTGTTGTAACCGAATCGGCGGCTAAGAGTTTGCAAGATTCAGGGATTTCCACCCGGATTGGCCGATTATCTGCAGAAGATATGACATCTTTAATCTCTGCAAAAGGTTTTCAGGCTGTAGTCGATGCAAGTCACCCATTTGCCGAAGAAGCATCCAAAAACGCCCTTATCGGAGCAAAGGCAGCAAATGTTCCTTATATTCGTTATGAGCGTGAAAGTCAACGGTTTCAGAATGATAAATTGATAGTTGTCCGTGATTATGAGGAAGCTGCCAAGCTTGCCGCTGCAAAACGGGGAGTCATCATGCTCACGACCGGAAGTAAAACACTATCCGTGTTCGCAAAAGAATTGGTAGGGCTCGAGAATACCAGAGTCATAGCAAGAATGCTGCCACGCATGGACAATATGGAAAAATGTGCACAGTTGGGAATCGAACAAAAAAATATCGTTGCGATTCAAGGGCCGTTTTCAAAAGAATTGAATAAAGCTCTATATGAACAATATGGGGTCACATTGATGATAACGAAAGAAAGCGGCAAGGTCGGTGCGGTTGATGAGAAATTGGAAGCCGCGTTGGAATGTGGAATTGAGACAATCATGATATCTCGACCGGATGTTGACTATCAGAATGTTCATTCCAGTTTTGAACATGTCATTGCCGAGTTGAATAATCAGTTAAATGAAAAATAGGAGGAATGCAAGATGGATTTTAAAACGGATTTTAAACCACTAACGGTAGACCCTGACAAAATATATGATTATAGTTTTTCAATCATTGCTGAAGAAATGGGCAATCATGATTTTTCTGAAGATGAATGGAAGATCGTCCGCCGGGTCATTCATGCTTCAGCGGATTTTGAATTGGGAAGAAGTGTAATCATCCATCCAAATGCCATTCAAGCTGGTGTGGAAGCCATTCGCAAAGGCAGACATGTCATTGCGGATGTGCAAATGATCGAGAGCGGTACAGGCAAAAAACGATTTCAAAAACACGGCGGGGACGTTCATTGCTATATTTCGGATCCGGATGTGATGGTCGAGGCAAAACGTTTGAATACGACGAGGGCGATCATTTCGATGCAAAAAGCGGTAAAGGAAAATGAAGGGGGCATTTATGCGATTGGCAATGCACCTACCGCTTTACTAGAGCTCATTCGTCTTATTAAAGAGGGGATTGCAAAACCGGACTTAATCATTGGAATGCCTGTTGGATTTGTTTCTGCAGCAGAATCGAAAGAGGAACTGGCTAAGATCACAGAAGTGCCATTCATTACGAATATTGGCCGAAAAGGTGGAAGTACTGTCACTGTTGCAGCATTGAACGCGATTTCCCTTTTAGCCGATAGTTAAAAAACATGGAAAAGAAAGTGAAAAAAGACCCCTCACAAATGCGTCATGGATATACGACGGGAGCATGTTCGACAGCCGTGACCAAAGCGGCATTGACCGCTTTGATCACGGGGGATGCACTAGAGGAGGCAACCATTTCCTTGCCAATCGGCCGAGATGCCACTTTCACTATTGAGAAATATGAAATATCGGAAAATGCGGTTAGTGCAGAAACGATTAAAGATGCCGGAGATGATCCCGATGCCACACATTTGGCCCATATTATCTCTACTGTCAGCTGGTCGGATGCACCTGGGATTATATTGGATGGAGGGACCGGAGTTGGTCGTGTAACCAAACCTGGACTTCCCGTTCCAGTTGGAGAAGCGGCGATTAATCCTGTACCGCGCAAGATGATTTTAACCACTGTGCAACAAACACTGGAAGAATTTAAGATCAATAGAGGTGTGAAGGTCGTCATCTCCGTGCCAGCAGGTGAAGAAATAGCGAAAAAAACATTAAATGGCCGCTTGGGGATTGTAGGAGGAATTTCCATTTTGGGAACAAGGGGCACTGTCGTCCCTTTTTCCAGTTCCGCCTATATGGCAAGTATCGTCCAGGCTATCAGTGTCGCCAAAGCTAGCGGGTGTGAGCATCTTGTCTTAACGACTGGCGGGCGCAGTGAAAAGTATGCCATGGGCCTTCTCCAGGATTTACCTGAGGAAGCCTTTATTGAAATGGGTGACTTTGTGGGCTTCTCACTTAAGCAATGTAAGAGGCAGGGAATTAAAAAGGTCTCACTGGTCGGCATGATGGGTAAATTCTCCAAAGTGGCCCAAGGTGTGATGATGGTGCATTCAAAAAGTGCCCCGGTCGACTTTGGTTTTCTATCGGAAATTGCCCAAAGCGTCGGAGCTGATGATGATCTTGTTCTTGAAATCAAGAATGCAAACACAGCGTCACAAGTCGGGGATATGATGTCAGCCATTAATAATTTTGACTTTTTTAATAAATTATGTGAATCCTGCTGTCACTCTGCCATTAACCAAGTGAAGGGTGGCATTGAAATGGAAACGGCGATTTATTCGTTGAAAGGACTATTATTGGGAAGGGCTGTTGGAATTGAGTCAATCGATGAAATTAATCGGGATAGGGGATAACGGTCAGGAAAGCTTACTGCCTCAATATGCCCAATGGATAGAAGAAAGTGAAGTGCTGGTCGGAGGTGAGCGGGTTTTATCCTTCTTTCCGAACTATTCTGGCAAAAAGATTATCATAAAGGGCGGTTTGAAAACAATTGTAGAACAACTGCAGGAGGAAACTCGCCCAACTGTGGTTTTAGCTTCCGGTGACCCAATGTTTTATGGAATGGGAGGTTATCTTTCCAGCAAAATCAACATGGAGGTTTACCCATATTTCAGTTCAATTCAGCTTGCTTTTGCAAAAATGGGGGAAAGCTGGCAAGATGCCTTCCTCGTTAGCATTCATGGACGCAGCATGAAAGGGCTGGCCCAAAGGATTGATGGGAAAGCGAAAGTTGCCTTGCTTACTGACAGCGAAAATAGCCCTAATCAACTGGCTAAATATCTCCTTTCATTCGGAATGACGGAATACCGGGCATTTGTGGCTGAAAATCTTCAAGGGGAAACGGAAACATCAGGTTGGTATGAACTTGATAAAATGATGGAGCGGGAATTCTCCCCGTTGAACGTCGTCATTTTGAAACGGAAAACAGAAGGACCGAGTTGGTCATTAGGGATTGAAGATGAAGAATTTTCGCAGCGTAAACCGGACAAAGGCCTCATTACCAAAAAGGAAATCCGGGTATTAAGCCTGCATGCATTGAAGCTAAAGAAAAACAGTATAGTTTGGGATGTTGGTACGTGTACGGGCTCAATGGCAATTGAAGCGGCCAAGCTTGCATCCGAAGGCCAAATTTTCGCAATTGAAAAAAATGAGCCTGATTTAGATAACTGTTATCAAAACCAACGTAAATTCCGTACCGATATAACGGCGATTCATGGTAAAGCCCCGCAGGGATTGGAAAATTTTCCTGATCCTGATGCGATCTTCATTGGCGGGACTGGCGGCGAAATGGGAGAGCTGATCAATACTTGCTGCAATCGGTTAAAAGAAGGCGGCAGGATCGTTCTGAATGCTGCGACGATTGAGAATCTTTACCGTGCTAATGAAGCATTTGCGGAAGCTGGTTTTCACACTTCCATCATGCATGCGCAAATCTCCAGAAGTAAGCCAATATTGGGAATGAACAGATTTGTACCGCTTAATCCGGTTTATATCATTACTGCACAACGAAAGGAAGACATGAATGAGTAATCTTGGTACATTATATGGCCTTGGCGTAGGCCCGGGCGATCCAGAGCTAATTACAGTAAAGGCATTTCGCGTGATTCAGGAATCTCCGGTCATTGCGTATCCCAAAAAAAGAAAAGGGAGTAAAAGCTACGCACATCGCATTGTTGAAGTTTACATTCGTCCTGAAGAAAAGGATATGCTGGGCCTTGTTTTTCCGATGACGAAAGATAAAGCCATTTTGGATCGGGAATGGAACGGAACGGTTGAAAAGGTTTGGCAAAAATTAAATGAAGGAAAAGATGTGGCTTTCGTAACGGAAGGCGATCCGCTTTTATATAGTACGTTCATACATATGATGAAATTGATGCAGGAGTTGCATCCCGAAGTCGAAATCAAGACAGTCCCGGGCATTTCTTCCTTTAATGGATCAGCGTCAAGGCTGGGCATCGCTTTGGCTGATGGTGATGATCATGTTGCGATAGTTCCTGCAAGGGATGACTATGAAGCGATGAAGAAGGCGATCGAAGACCATGATGCCGTTGTGTTCATCAAAGTGGCAAAGGTCATCGATTTAATGATTACCGTTTTAAAAGATTTGGACTTGCTTGAAAAGGCCTCGGTCGTAACCAAAGTCACTTCCGATGAAGAAGTGATTTGGAAAGTGAGTGAATTGGAAGGACTTGAACTAGAATACTTAACATTGATGGTGGTGAGAAAATGAAGATATATATTGTAGGTGCTGGACCAGGTGACCCGGATTTGATTACTGTAAAAGGATTGAACATTCTCCAAACGGCTGATGTTATTTTATATACGGATTCATTAGTGAATGAAGAATTGATTGCTAAGGCAAAACCCGATGCCGAGGTGCTGAAAACGGCTGGAATGCATTTGGAGGAAATTGTTGGCATCATGGTTGAGCGTGTTAAAGAAGGAAAGATGGTTGCTAGAATTCATACAGGGGATCCTGCCATGTACGGTGCAATCATGGAACAAATTGTCCTATTGAAGAAAGAGGGTATCGGTTATGAGGTGATTCCTGGCGTGAGTTCGGTGTTCGCCTCAGCAGCGGCAATAGGAGCAGAGCTGACCATACCTGATTTAACCCAGACACTTATATTAACGAGGGCTGAAGGACGTACGCCTGTTCCGGAATTTGAGAAGTTACGTGATTTGGCAAGTCATCACTGTACGATTGCCCTTTTCTTGAGTGCGACCTTGACCAAAAAAATCGTTAAAGAACTCCAGGAAGCCGGTTGGAAGGATGAGACACCGGTTGCAGTCATTCAAAGGGCAACATGGCCGGACCAAAAAATCGTCCGCACTACGCTAGTGAACTTAGATGATGATATGCGTAAAAATGGCATCCGCAAACATGCGATGATTTTGGCTGGATGGGCTTTGGACCCTGCCATCCATGATAAAGATGAATACCGTTCCAAACTATATGATGCGAGTTTTACCCACGGTTTCAGAAAAGGTGTTAAACCATGATCATTGAATTGAAAGAAGCGGAACTTGCTCCCATTAAACGGTCCCACACTTATGCGATCGTAGCAATTACAAAGCATGGTGTCGAGCTGGCGCGAAAATTACATACCGTTTTTTCGAATTCCGATCTATATTACATGAGCAAGTTTGAAAAAGGGGACGAAGAGCATAAACAGATCCAGCTTTTTTCGGGCAGTGTCCGTATGCTATTGCCAGCTTTATTCAAGGAATATAAGGGAATCATTTTAATTATTTCACTCGGGGCAGTCGTGAGGATGATTGCACCAATTTTGAAGGATAAGAAAACGGATCCAGGTGTCGTAGTCATTGATGATAAAGGGGAAAATGTTATCAGTGTACTGTCAGGGCATCTGGGAGGGGCAAATGAACTGACTAAGGAAGTTGCTGCAGCCCTTGATGCAAGAGCTATAATCACCACGGCTTCGGATGTACAAAAAACGATTCCTGTCGACTTATTCGGCCAGCGCTTCGGCTGGATTTGGGATTCCGCAGAAAAATTGACGCCAGTAAGTGCGTCCGTAGTAAATGAAGAGCATGTTGCCGTTGTACAGGAATCAGGTGAACGGAACTGGTGGTCTTATGATACGGCATTACCTGAACGAATTATCATATACCCATCCATTGTAGAAGCGCTTCAAGCAAAGCCGCAAGCAGCGCTGGTCGTGACTCACCGCATGCTTAAGCAGTCGGAAAAGAGAATCCTGGAAAATGGAATCGTATATCGTCCAAAGGTCATTGCTCTTGGTATCGGGTGCAATAGGGGAACGGCGGCGGCTGAAATAGAGCAGGTGATTGCAGAAACACTAGCCGATTTATCATTTTCATTAAAAAGCGTTAAGGCGATCTGTACAATTTCCTTAAAGAAAGACGAACTTGGCTTGATTGAAGTAGTTGAAAAATATGGCTGGGAATTCGTGCATTATGAACCGGAAGAGCTTAATCAAGCCAAAATCGAAGCGCCATCGGATACAGTATTTAAATACACGGGTGCATATGGTGTGAGTGAACCGGCTGTGAGGATCTATACTAAAGCTGAACAATTGGAGCTGGTTAAGAAAAAATCGGGGAACGTAACCATATCAGTTGGGATCATTCCTTTTTAAGAGGGAGAAAAAATATGAACGATAGAAGATTGGTAATTGCAGGTACCGGAAGCGGTGTCGGTAAAACGACATTGACCATCGGAATCATGGCAGCCCTCCAGAAGAAAGGCTACACCGTTCAAGGGTTCAAATGTGGTCCTGACTATATTGATCCTACTTATCATACAGCAGTTACAGGACGGGTTTCACGCAATCTTGACAGTTGGATGTTTGAACATGACACTGTTCGAGAAATTCTTAATAAAGCAGGTGCCGGGGCTGATATATCGATCATCGAAGGGGTCATGGGCTTCTTCGATGGCAAAAGCCCTTTAGCAAATACAGGATCGACGGCTGAAATCAGCATCATCACGCAAAGTCCTGTCCTGTTGGTAGTCAACTGTGCCAGCATGGCACGGAGTGCAGCGGCCATCGTAAAAGGATTTCAGGACTTTTCGACCGGCCCGAACATCATTGGGGTCATTGCCAATCAAGTGGGAAGTGCAGGTCATTACAAAATTGTCAAATCAGCCATTGAGCAAGAATGCGATGTACCGGTGCTCGGTTATATGAAGCGGGAATTGGATATTGATATTCCAAGCCGTCATTTAGGTTTAATTCCTGCTATTGAACGCGGGGAACTAAATCCGTTTTTCGATAAGCTCGCACAATTAGTCATGGAAACGATCGATATCGAGCAGTTGTACCGTTTGTCAAAGACATCCTCCGTTACCAGTGGAAACTCAAATATTTTTCAACCCAAAAATGAAAAGGACGTATGCATTGCCGTCGCAAAAGATGCAGCCTTCAATTTTTATTATCAGGAGAACCTTGAGCTGCTAGAAGCATATGGGGCGAACATCAAGTATTTTTCTCCATTAAAAGGGGATGAAGTACCATTGGATGCTGATGGTTTATATCTTGGAGGCGGTTTTCCTGAGGAATTTGCAGCTGAACTTTCCGGTAACGTGGAAGCTATCATATCCATCAGAAGCTCCATTGAAAAGGGGATGCCGACTCTTGCGGAATGTGGCGGTTTCATGTTTTTGAGCAAATCGATTGAAACAACTTCCGGAGAAACGCATCAGATGGCAGGAATGATACCGGGCAGGATTAAAATGCAGAGAAAGCTTGCAGCACTTGGGTATCGTGAAATCACAGGAACTCCAGGCAATTTTTTGATCAATGAAATGGAGCAGGCAAAAGGTCATGAATTCCACTACTCGACATTTGAAGCGGATGCTGATCTTACACATGCTTATGAATCCAAAGGCAGATTCGGTTCGAAACAAGAGGGGTGTGTATTGGGCAACCTTGTTGCGGGGTATACCCACTTTCATTTTGCTTCCAATCCAACACTTGCAAAGAACTGGATCAATGCTTGCTTAAAACAAAAAAACAGATCTGCCCATGAAACTATCAACTAGTAAAATGTATTTTTTGAAGCTTAAGAGGAGGCGCGAGCATGAAACCGGGAAAAGTTCATCTGGTCGGTGCGGGTCCCGGAGATCCGAAATTGATTACGGTATATGGACTGGAATGTATCCAAAAGGCGGATGTCATTGCATATGACAGGCTTGTCAATCCAGAACTATTAAACTATGCAAAAGAAGGTGCAGAACTGGTGTATTGCGGGAAATCACCAGGGAAACATCATCTCATTCAAAATGAAATACATGAACTTTTAGTGGAAAAAGCTTTACAGGGGAAAAACGTCACCCGTCTGAAGGGTGGAGATCCATTTGTCTTTGGGCGGGGCGGTGAGGAAGCGGAAATACTGGCTGCTAACGGGATTGAATATGATATCGTCCCAGGAATCACAGCGGGAATCGCAGCTCCGGCTTATGCGGGCATCCCGGTGACCCACCGTGATCATGCTTCAAGTTATGCGATTGTGACAGGCCATGGCCGTGATTACAAGGGGCAGGATAACCTGAATTGGCAGGCATTGGCTCAGGGCATCGATACCATCGCCTTTTATATGGGAATAGGTAATATGCCGTTTATCTGTGAAAAATTGATAGAGCATGGCAGGGACGGCAATACGCCAGTGGCTGTCATTGAATGGGGCACGACTGATAAACAAAGGACGATTACCGGTACCTTGAATTCGATTTCTTTGAAGGCTATAAAAGAAGAAATTCAAAATCCATCAATCTTTCTAGTAGGGGATGTCGTCCAATTAAGAGAAAAAATCCAATGGTTTGAAAGAGTGATTGATTCAGAGTCCATAATTGAAGGGAATGAGTCGGAATGTCCATCATTCAAGAATTGAAGGAACGCCGGGCAATAAGGAATTACGAAGAAAAAGAAGTGGAAGACCAAAAAATCAGGCAGCTATTGGAAGCGGCTACCTATGCCCCTAACGATCGATTGCGTGAACCTTGGAGTTTTTATGTTATCAAGGGGGAAGCGAAGCACCGTTATGAAAGATTGGCAGAAAGGTATTTACATGAACGCTTTCCGACCAAACCAAAGTTGATTGACAGCTCACTGGAAGTTGTAAAGACGACACCGCTTATCATTGTCGTGACTTCCGATATTTTGCCTGATGATCCAGATTCATCCGAAGACAATGTATTCGCTTCTTGTTGTGCCGTCCATTCGATGTGGCTTGCCGCAAAAGAACTTGGTCTCGGATTCGTTTGGCGCACTAGAGGAGTGGGTCTAGTCAGGGATGAACGCCTGCACGAATTTATCGGTTCACCGGAAAACAAAAAAGTGATCGGCACCATTTTTGTCGGATACCCTAAAGGCGATCAACCGGTTCCAGCTACTAAAAGGACTTCATACATAGAAAAAACAGTTTGGCTATGAAGGTAGGTGAGTGAGTGGCACGCAGAGGATTAATGCTTATTTATACAGGAAACGGGAAAGGGAAGACGACTGCCTCATTAGGGGTGACTTTGAGGGCAATCGGCAGAGGAATGAATGTCAAATACCTTCAGTTCATAAAATCTCCAGAGCGTACTTATGGGGAAGCATTGGCTTTGAGAAAATTAGGAGTTGAAATGGAGCAGCTAGGTATTGGTTTTACATGGACCAAAACACCAGAAGAGCATCGCAACGCCTTATCGTTAGCATGGGAAAAGGCGAAACTGGCACTTACTGATCCGGATATTGATTTACTTGTTTTGGATGAGTTGAACAATGCGTTAGCGATTTCCAAATTCCCGATTGAAGATGTCTTGCCATTGGCTGAAATCATCGATGCAATTCGAAATCGTCCCGCTAATATGCATATAGTCATTACCGGCAGGGATGCAAGGCCAGAGCTTATGGAAATGGCCGATTTGGTTTCAACGATTGAGGCGACCAAGCATTATTATGACGAGGGCATCGGCGCTGTCAAAGGATTAGAGTTTTAAGGGGGTGAGCGTAATGAAGGCACGATCCATCATGATACAAGGGACGTCGTCTGATGTAGGGAAAAGTTTGATTTGTACGGCATTTTGCCGGGTATTTTCCAATAAAGGATTACGTGTCGTCCCATTCAAATCACAAAACATGGCTTTGAATTCTTATGTAACCTTGGATGGCGGTGAAATCGGACGGGCTCAGGGAGTACAGGCGGAAGCAGCACGGATCACGGCAACGACCGATATGAATCCGATATTACTGAAACCGAAGCAGGATATGGTTTCGGAAGTCATCGTGCACGGAAAGCATTTTCTTGATATGAATGCAAAAAGCTATCGGTCCCAATTTGTCCAGGAAGCCATGCCCATCATCCGTAAATCGGTCGAAAAACTTCAAGAAGACTATGACATCATCGTACTCGAAGGGGCAGGAAGTCCGGCTGAAATTAACCTGAAGGACCGGGATATAGCGAATATGCGAATGGCTAAACTCACGGATGCGGCTGTCATTTTGGTGGCCGATATTGATCGTGGTGGAGTATTTGCGTCCATCATCGGCACACTTGCTTTATTGGATCAAGATGAACGAGATAGTGTAAAGGGGATCATCATCAATAAATTTCGTGGCATGCGTGAATTGTTGGACGATGGTATTGAATGGGTGGAAAAGGAAACCGGGATTCCGGTTCTCGGGGTGCTGCCCTATCTTGACGTGAATATTGAAGCGGAAGATTCACTTGCCCTCTCTTCCTTACGTTTTAAAAAACCTAAAAAGGCTGAGTTTCCGATAGATGTAGCCGTCTTGAGATTTCCGCGGATCTCCAACTTTACAGATGTGGATCCTTTTTTTGATGAACCCGGAGTAGGTGTCCGCCTGGTAAGCAGTGTCCATGAGTTAGGTAATCCCGATCTGCTTATTTTGCCTGGTACAAAAAACACGATGGAAGATTTAGAGTGGTTGAATCGTATGGGGTTGGATCGGGCCATCAATGAACTGCGGAAACAAGGAACGATGATATTTGGCATATGCGGCGGTTTTCAAATGCTAGGGACTAAACTTTTCGATCCTGAAGCTGTCGAAGGTGACGGTGAGAACGCAGATGGGCTCTCGCTTCTTCCGGTGGAAACCGTATTTCAAGCAGAAAAGAAAACGGTACAAATGGAAGGTGTCCTTTCTGCCGGGATAATGGATGGTCAAATGAATCTTAACGGTTTCGAAATACATTTAGGCAGAACGACTTTGAAGTCGCAAGTAAGGCCCTTTCTTTTATTGAAGGATGGAAGAGAGGATGGAGCCATTTCCAATGACAACAAGGTAATGGGAACATATCTTCATGGGATATTCCATAATCGCCTGTTCACTAGATTACTAGTTAACCAAATTCGACGGAACAAGGGGTTGGAAGAAGTGAAGGAAAACGTCCAAAGCGACTCGGAGCGCAGGGAGGAAGCGTACAATCTCTTGGCATCCCATTTGGAGGAAAACATTGATATGGATACCATCAATCAATGGCTGCAGCTGGAAACTGCAGAAAGTTGAAAAGGTCATTAGGTTAATGTGATCAATGCCCTTTTACCTTTAAAAAAGATCATTTTAGAGCGATAATTCCTTTTATTTAGCCATTTTAAGTGACAGAGGCATACAAGATATGTTATGTTGTCTACTCTACATACTTTATACAAAATAAAAGGATGAGGTGTTCATATGAATAAAACAGAATTAGTGAGCAGTGTTGCAGCACAAGCTGAACTGACAAAAGACGACGCAAAAAAAGTAGTGGACGCATTGTTTGAAACAATCACGGCTACACTTGCTAAAGAAGAAAAAATCCAATTAGTTGGTTTTGGTACATTTGAAGTGCGTGACCGCGCTGCCCGTACAGGAAGAAACCCGCAAACTGGCGAAGAAATACAAATTGCAGCTAGTAAAGTTCCCGCTTTTAAAGCAGGTAAGGAATTAAAAGAAGCTGTAAAATAAAAAAGTAAACAAAAAAACCTGGCGATGCGATATTCGCCAGGTTTTTTTGTTTACTGTCATGCGCTTCGAAGAACAGTAAAAGACAGTCATTTTTATTTATTTGTGCCATTATCTAACGGAGGAATTTAGGGAGTTCTCATGATCAACAATGAAAGAAGCCCACTTCAGGAAGCAGTAATGGAATGTAACATAAATGAAAAAAAATTATAGTACTTATTAGTAAGGTTTATACTGTGACTATGTTAGGCTAAGTAATAACAAGTTTTAAAACCAAAATAAAAGAGGTGAAAGATATGCTGAAGAAAATAATGAAAAAAATCAAACAGCTTTCCCAAGGCAGCAGTGAGCGAAGACATGGTCATTATCGCCGAGGCAGCAGCAGCAGCAGCCGAGGCTACAAAAGGTATCCCATGAGTGGAAGTGACCGCTACAAGAGAAAAGGGCGCGGCAGTAGCAGCTAATTCAGTTTCTTTGACTTCAATGCAGCCTGCAGGTCCATTGAGATTTCTTTAATATCTGAATAAGGTTCTTGGATGCTTAATAACCTTTTCAGTAAATGCACGGTTTCTTTTTCTAACGAAAGCTCTTCTGTCCAAGGAAGAGTCTTTTTACTTTTGGAGGCGTACGTCGTGTAAAGTGCATATAGAAGTATTTCCCCCAAGTCGTAAAAATCCTGCCTTTTCAGCTGCAACATGGTTTCTTTAGTAAAATCGGCCGAATTGATCTTTTTAGACAAACCAAAGTCTATCAAAATGGGCTGATTGTTCTTTAGTAAAATATTTGGTATACGTAAATCTTGATGGGAAATGTCATGGTCATGTAGATAAGATACTAAAACGACCAGCTCATCCAGAAAAAATAGAGACTCTTTCTCATTGAATGTTATATGATTCAAGAAAATATGGTCTTCCAAATTATCTCCTTCTATGAAATCCATCACAAAATAAACATTTCCCTCATGTGAAAATTTCTCGTGAAATTTGGGGATGTTTTTGTGGTTTAACATTCGTAAAATGGAAATTTCATTTTCAAACTGCTTCAGCTCTTTTTTGCTGCGGCGTTTACTTTTCCGGAGCTGCTTGATCACTATATTTTCTTTTTTTTTCAAATCATTGCAAAGATAAATAATACCGTAGCTTCCTGTTCCGATTACAGCTTTTACCTCGTAACGGTAATTCAAAACCACTCCTTTTTTTAAAGGTATATCCACGAAAAATTGGTAGAATTTTCTAAATGTACGCAAAATTGAAACTTTCCTCACCACTTTCATCTATTCAAGTCAAGAACAAAAAAGTCCGTTAGTAATTAAGCTGGAAATATGAATGAACATGGATAGTTTAACACTGATTTTTGATAATGCGGTAATGAAAGTCATTTCTTCGGGGAATTCTTTTGATAGTTCACAATTATAAATTTTTCCTGTAATTTCACATTATGAAATTATATGGTTTTTAAAAATATTAAGTTTACTATAATGAATTCATAATAAAAGAGTAGGATGTGATGAGGTGGATGGGCGCGAGTTGAGAAGTTGCTTTGGGAAATCCCTAACCGGCGTCACAATAGTGAGCTGGTTTGATGGAAAGTTCAAAAGGGGAATACTGTGAATTCTTTTCCTTCGGTTTCCTTGGATCCACCGCTTGCTTTAGTATTCATAAAGAAGCAAAAGCCTGCACTAGCATGAAAGATAAATCTTTTACCATTAATATTTTGTCGGATGAACAGGAAGCCATTGCATGGCAATTTGCGGGCAGCAAATAGGAAACGCTTGAAACCGACTGGGATAACAAGGGAATTTCCCCAAAAATAAATGGAAGTGTTGCCTGGATGGAATGCAAATCATGGAGAGAGTATGATGCTGGTGATCATGTATTGTTCATCGGTGAAATCCAGGAGTTACATTCCGAATATTTGGAAGCGCTTACTTTTTATCGAGGGAAAATGGGGTCTGCTAAACAGTTTGTAAAATAAGGGGATTCTAATGGGCATTAAAACCGGGGAAGAATATATTAATAGAATTAAATCAAGGAAACCGGAATTATGGCAGCTATGATAAACTACAGATCGAGCAAAATATTAAAACTAAAAGCAACATCGAATGTATAATATTGTTTTTTAGAGAATAAAAGAATTCACGAGTAAAGCAGCAGAAATCCCAAGAAAAATCAATTTCACGAGTAAAGCAGCTGAATTCACGAGTAAACCTGCCAAATTCACGAGTAAAGCAGCTGAATTCACGAGTAAACCGGCCAAATTCACGAGTAAAACAGTAGAATTCACGAGGAAATTACGTAATGAAACCCATTGATTAAAGTGCCGTTAAACTGCCGGGTAAATGGTGTATATGCAAGATTGAAAGGTTAGTAACCCTAAATCATTAAGTTGAAAACTTTTTCTAATACGTTTGACAATTGGATTTATCGTGTTAATATAAAGGCAAATGAAATTTAATATACAATTTGTACCACTAGGGGTGCTTTATAGGTGAAAGTTGATTTTTACCGCAGAAGCTGAGATTAAAGTATGACTTTAAGACCCTTAGAACCTGATCTGGTTTATACCAGCGTAGGGAAGTGGGGTCTGGAACAATACGTTTCTGTATTATTTCAAGTACAACCACTTTCTTTACGTTTAAGAAAGTGGTTTTTTGTTTGCAAAAAAAGGGGTGATAAAAGTTTTTTTCCGTAACATTGATTAAAAAAAATAATTTGGAGGTAATGGTCATGAAATTTTCAGAGGAAATTCGTCAGGAAGTGGATCACATTTGGGAAGCTAGCTTTAATCACCCGTTTGTTGCAGGAATAGGAGATGGCACTTTGCCATTGGAGTGTTTCCGTTTCTATGTTATGCAAGATTCCTATTATTTATCTCATTTTGCTAGGGTTCAAGCTTTAGGAGCAGTTAAAGCTACTGATTTACATACAACAAGCAGGCTTGCCGGCCATGCACAAGGAACATATGAAGCGGAGTTGAAGCTTCATGAGAATTTTTCTGAGAGATTAGGGATCACAAAAGAAGAACGGGATAATTTCAAACCAGCCCCGACCGCTTATGCTTATACTTCCCATATGTATCGTGCGGCTTATTCGGGACATTTAGGAGATGTTATTGCAGCTATCTTGCCGTGTTACTGGCTTTATTATGAAATAGGTGAAAAGCTGCAAGGGTGCATGCCGGAGGAGCCGATTTATCAAGAATGGATAGCGGCTTACGGAGGGGAGTGGTTCCGCACTTTGGTGGAAGAACAAATTGCGAGGCTTGATGAGATTGCTGAAAAAGTGACAGACGAAGATAAGGAAAGAATGAAAGAGCATTTTATCCTCAGCAGCCAATATGAATACTCATTTTGGGAAATGGCTTATCGTTTAGAGACATGGCCTGTGCATAAGGAAACACTAGAAGTATAAAGGGGAATGAAACAATGAAAAAAGGTTTGAAATTAACGGACATATTGGTCACGATCGTGATTGCGGTAGCATTTGGAATCGTTTATATCCTTTGGGGTTCGATTTATTATTCAGTTAAACCGTTAGGATTACATCTGGATCAACTTATTTATGGAATGTGGTTTATAGCTGGCCCCGTCGCCTTCTTAATTTTACGGAAACCGGGTGTGGCACTTTTGGCGGAGATAGCTGCAGCTTCCGGGGAGTTCTTCCTTGGTTCACCATGGGGGCTGACCGTACTGTTATATGGGGTGGTACAAGGTTTGTTCGCGGAACTGGTGTTCATGGCTTTCAAATATAAAAAATTCAATATGCCGGTGGCCGTTTTAGCTGCGATAGCTTCCTGCCTGGCATCAGTTATTATGGATTTTGCATACGGGGAAATAGGTGCGCTTTCAACTTGGAATCTATCGTTATTCATGATAGCGAGGTTTGTGGGTTCCATATTCTTTGCAGGTGTGACCGCTTATTATCTAGTTAAAGTCCTGGAAGCAACAGGAGTAACAAATCTTGTGCGTCCGGTTTCAAATAAAGATTATGCAGAACTGGATCAAAAGTAGAGGTTGAGGGCCATGGAACCAATCGTTTCTGTTGAAAAGTTAAGAATGAAATATCCCGGTGATGAATCTTTGATATTCAAGGACCTATCATTAACGTTTGATCAAGGAGAAAAAGTGCTATTGTTGGGGCCATCAGGTTGTGGTAAGTCGACCCTTTTACAAGTGTTAAGCGGATTGATTCCGAATTCCATCGAAGTACCGATGAAAGCGGAAAAATTGAAATGCCCTTCTTCGTGGGGGTATGTTTTTCAAGATCCTGATAGTCAGTTTTGCATGCCATTTGCCGATGAGGAAATTGCCTTCGTCCTTGAGAATCTTTCCGTCCCTAAAGAAGAAATGAAAGAGAAGATTCAAAATCATTTCCGTAAAGTAGGATTGAACCTGGGCCATACAAGTATTGAAACATTATCAGGCGGGATGAAACAGCGTCTGGCAATCGCTTCAGTATTGGCCCTTGAACCAGAAGTGATATTTTTAGATGAGCCAACCGCCATGCTTGATCCGGAAGGAACGAAAGAAATCTGGGAATTGCTGAAGGAAGTCGGACGAGACAAAACGGTTATTATCGTCGAGCATAAAATTGACCATGTTTTAGAATTCATCGAACGAATCGTGCTTTTTAACGATGATGGTCAAATCATAGCTGATGGTCCAAGAGACACCATTCTTTCACTATATAAAAATGAAATGAAGGAATATGGAATTTGGTTCCCAGGTGTTTGGGGTGAATATATACAGAATTATGCACCGATTCGGGAACACCCATTTACAGATGATTCACCTCTTATGAATGTGCAAGGCTTTAGCGGTTTTCGAAATAAAGAGGAAAAAATCAAGGTTGACGAGCTGAAGGTCCATTCAGGTGAATGGATTGTAATCAGGGGTGAAAATGGCGCGGGGAAGAGTACACTTTTGCATGCACTGATGCAGTTCATAAAAACGAATGGTAAGTATGAATTATTGGGAACACCGATTAAAAAGGTGAAAAATCCAACGGATCATATGACGTTTGTCTTTCAAAATCCTGAGTTTCAGTTCGTTGCAAATACTGTATATGAAGAGATTGCTTATTCATTGCGAATTGATAAAAGGCCGCAACAAGAAATAGATGAGAGAGTCCGCTCATTGCTTAAAGTGTTCCGCCTGGAGGCACATCGGGATAAACACCCGTTTCAATTATCAATGGGTCAAAAGCGTCGCTTAAGCGTAGCCGCCTCAATCGTAATAGACAAAAAAATCATTCTCCTGGATGAGCCAACCTTTGGCCAAGATTCGAAAAATACCTTTGCATTACTGGAATGGTTTGAGGAATATCGAAGGCGTGGAATAACAGTGATCATGGTAACTCATGATGATCATATTTCAAAAAACTTTGCAACCAGGATCTGGACGGTTAAGGATGGAAACGTAATAAGTGATGAAAACATTGTGCAATCAGGATTTGTGGAGACCAAAGTTAAAAGGAGTGTCATGTAGATGAATGATTCAAATGCAGAAACATGGCTCCATAGAATTAATCCAAGCCTTAAACTTGGTGTACTGATTGTGTTATGCATCGTGGCGTTATTCATTCATGACCTGAATTATATGATGAATATCACCATTGGCGTATTACTTTTGTTTTTGTTTTTTACCGGGCATTCGATAAAACGCATCTTACTTTTGTCGATTCCCTTTTGTTTCATTTTTATCTCCACCTCTTCTGCAATGATATTATTCGGGCAAGGTGAGACGCTTTGGTTTGAGTGGGGCCTTATATCGATTACTGAAGAAAGTTTCATTAGGGGATTACTGGTAGGCTTTCGAGCTTTGTTCTTTGCGGTCCTTGGCTTAACTTTTTCCTTAACTACGAGGCCAGTGAACTTGTTTTATTCGTTAATGCAGCAAGTTAAGCTTAAACCGAAATATGCCTATAGTTTCATGGCGGCATTAAGGCTGATTCCCATCATGATGGAGGAGTTCCAAACGATACGAAATGCGATGAAGGTACGCGGCTTCGAAAGGGGAAAAGGGATAAAAGCGTTATATTTTAAAATGAAAGCCTATTCCATCCCGTTGTTATCCGGAAGCATAAGACGTGCTCACCGAATCGCGGTTGCGATGGAAGCAAAGCGATTTACAGACACACGAGAACGAACATTCTATTATGAGTTTGGGTTTTCAAAAAAGGACCATGGTTTCATTTTGTATTTTATCATCCTGTTGTTGGCCGGCTTTTATCTGTCGATTCAATTCCCGTTAGTTTCTATTTGATTTTATGAGATTGTAACTTTACTTGTTAGGAGTCCTTAGTATGAATGCACATGAATTGCATATTATTTCTACTGGGAAACAGCCAATTGAAAAGTTTGTGGAAATCGCTTCAATCATTCAGGAACATGTTGATTTCTTTTATCTAAGGGAAAAGCATATGACTGCATCGGAACTTTATCGAGCAGTGACCCTGCTACATGATAATAAGATCCCGCTTTCTAAGATCATCATTAATGATCGGGTGGATGTAGCTTGGGTACACAAAGTATTTGGTGTGCAATTGGCTTTTCATAGTTTAGATGCGGGAGTCGTAAAAGGAGCTTTTCCAGGGATGAATGTTGGCTGTTCGATCCATTCCATGGATGAAGCGAATGCCGCATTCAGCAAAGGGGCCGATTACGCGATATATGGACATGTTTTTGAAACGGATTCAAAAATCGGCCTTCCTCCTAGGGGAGTTGAGGAGCTTCATGCAATCTCAAGAAATGTCAATCTTCCGATAATTGCGATAGGCGGAATAACACCTTTCAATTGCCAAATCGTGCTGGATGCGGGGGCACGTGGAATTGCGGTCATGTCAGGGGTTCTTGAAGCTGAAAATCCGATTGAAGCCGTTAAAGAATATGCGAAGTCTTTGGGAAAGGAGACATAAGATGAATTCCATATATGATGCAATCATTGTTGGGGGAGGAGTAATAGGTGGATCCATTGCTTTTCAATTAGCCAAACGAGGTAAAAAGGTCCTTTTATTGGAAAAAGATAGACTTGCCAGCAAAGCATCCAGTGCTGCAGCCGGGATGTTAGGGGCACAAGCCGAGTTGGATGCTGATAACCCGCTTTTTACATTGGCAAGCCGAAGCAGGGGGATGTTTCCTGCACTGGCGGAAGAATTAAAAGACATAAGTGGAATAGACATCGAATTAGTGAACAAGGGCATGTTCAAGGTGGCGCTAACGAATGATCAGGTAGCCGAGTTGAAGAACATGATTAGAGCCCAGCAAGATGCGGGACTTGAGGCTGAATGGCTATCGACTGCCGAAATAAGGAAAACGGAACCGCTTCTTTCGGATGAGATTAAAGGAGCCATGTTCATTCCTAAGGATGGACAAGTTTCAGCCACTAGGCTGTCGCTCGCTTTTACTGAATCTGCCGCTGCCCTTGGTGTAGATATAAAGGAATTTGTTCATGTCTCCGATTTGGTTACTGAAAACGGATGTGTAACGGGAGTGGTGACGAACATAGGTGCATTTTCAAGTGAAAATGTCATCGTGGCAGGTGGGGCTTGGAGTGCTTTCCTCCTTGAAAAATCAGGGATGAAACTCGACAGTTATCCTGTAAAGGGAGAGTGCTTTTCCGTCCTGACCGATCGTCCATTGCTTGAAAAAACGGTCTTCTCGCATGGCTGCTATCTTGTGCCCAAAGTAGGCGGAAGAATCATTGTCGGGGCAACGGTTAAGGCGGGCACTTTCGATCAAAAGGTAAGTCTTGACGGGATTTCTACTTTAATAGAAAGAGCAACGCAATTGCTTCCGGCGATTAAAGGGACCGAATTGGAAAAGACCTGGGCAGGTATACGCCCACAAACTGGGGACGGCTTGCCATACTTTGGTGAACATCCGGCATGCAAAGGACTTTTCATTGCAACGGGGCACTACAGGAATGGCATCCTGCTTTCTCCAATTACAGGTGTACTTATAGCGGATATTTTAGAAGGGAAGACAAATCCCGAATGGTCCGCTTTTCGATTGGATCGTTCGATACAGACCCTTTTTTCTTAATGGAGGTGGATGAATTGGAATTGGTCATTAACGGCGAAAAAATACGGATTCCTGCCGATGAATCAACAGTTACAGGGCTTTTGCAACACTTTAATTTACATCAAAAAGTAGTGATTGTTGAATTGAATGATGAAATATTAGCAAAAGAAAGTTTAAGTGAAACACTTTTGTCAAATGGAGACAAGGTAGAGATTGTACATTTTGTAGGAGGCGGATGATTATGTTAAAGATTGGTTCGTATGAATTTTCTTCAAGATTACTATTAGGTACTGGAAAATATCCAAATTTCGATGTTCAAAAGCAATCAGTAGAGGTTTCGGGGACGGAAATATTAACATTTGCGGTCCGGAGAATGAACATTTTTGAAGCCAGCCAGCCCAATTTTTTAGAAAAGCTTGATTTGAAAAAGTACACACTCCTTCCCAATACAGCAGGAGCTAAAACAGCCAAGGAAGCAGTACGCATAGCCCATCTAGCAAAGGCATCTGGCTTATGTGACATGATTAAGGTAGAAGTCATTGGCTGTCAAAAAACTTTGCTGCCTGATCCGATTGAAACATTGAAAGCTGCTGAAGAATTAGTGAAACTCGGATTCACCGTATTACCTTATACTTCGGATGATGTGTTGCTCGCTAAACTCCTGGAAGAAGTGGGGTGCCATGCAATCATGCCTGGAGCTTCACCAATTGGCTCTGGTCAGGGCATTATAAACCCATTGAACTTACGCTTCATCATGGAACAATCTGAGGTTCCGGTAATTGTTGATGCAGGGATTGGAACTCCCTCCGATGCGGTTATCGCCATGGAATTAGGGGCGGATGGCGTATTGCTTAACACTGCTGTTTCGGGAGCAAAAGACCCCGTCAAAATGTCGAAAGCAATGAAACTTGCCATTGAGGCAGGTCGATTGGGGTATGAAGCAGGAAGAATCGAAAAAAATGATTACGCGATAGCAAGCAGTCCAGTTGAAGGATTGAGCATTGGATGAGTGAACGTTATTCACGTCAAGAACTTTTTGGCCCTATTGGAGCAGAAGGGCAAATGAAAATTCGCAAAAAGCACGTTTTGGTGATTGGAGCGGGTGCTCTCGGTACGGGAACTGCGGAAGGTCTTGTACGAGCCGGAATTGGGAAACTCACCATTGTTGACAGGGATTATGTAGAGTGGAGCAACCTTCAAAGACAACAGCTTTATTGTGAAGAAGATGCACAAAAAAGAATACCGAAAGCAGTGGCAGCAAAGAATCGTTTGCAAGCGCTAAATTCGGACGTTATCGTAAATTCATTTGTGGCGGATGTATCGGTTGATGAATTGGCTAAGCTGGTTGAAGGCGTGGATTTAATATTGGATGCCACTGATAATTTCGACACCAGGATGCTTATCAACGATACTGCGCAAAAATATAAAATACCGTGGATTTACGGGGCCTGTGTAGGAAGTTATGGGATAAGTTACACGGTGATTCCGGAGGCGACCCCATGTTTGAATTGTTTGCTGGAAACGGTTCCGATGGGAGGTCTGACATGTGATACGGCGGGAATCATCAGCCCTGCTGTTCAAACGGTCGTTGCTCATCAAATGGCGGAAGCTTTAAAAATCCTTGTCGAAGATCATGCATCGCTAAGAAACAAAATCGTTTCATTTGATCTTTGGAAAAATGAACATTCATCCATAAATGTAGCGCAATTAAAAAAAGATACTTGTTTGTCCTGCGGGTCAAATCGAACGTATCCCCACCTCTCTTATTCAAATCGAACAAAGACTGCCGTTTTATGCGGAAGGGATTCGGTCCAGATTCGGCCGGCAATCAAGCTTGAAAGAGACTTGGCGGAACTTGAAAATAATCTTATCGCACAAGGTGGTAAGATCGACAGGAATCCTTATTTACTTTCATTTACCATTGGAACCCATCGGTTGGTCGTTTTTAAAGACGGACGGGCGTTGATTCATGGAACAAAAGATATTGCAGAGGCAAAAACGTTATATCATCGTTATTTTGGCTGAAATGGATTGGCACGGACTTGAAATTCACGTTTAAACCGTGAAAGAGTGCCCAAAAAAGACGCCCTTATAATAGGAAGGTATCGAACATTTTCCATGTGATTTATTTGCTGCACAAATATAAAACGAAAGCGGTGTCTGCCTTTTGGGGCGGCACCGCTTTTCGTTATGGAACGATTATTTAAGCAGCTTACATATCATGACTGCTATTATGCTTCTGACGGGAATGCTGTCTGTTTTTCACCTTATGAGAACCGCTTAACGGTGCAGGTTGACCTGAATTATTTCCTTTAGGAGCATTATTTCGAATATCTTTACCATCGTTTTTGTTCATGTTCGATCCCTCCTATCTCTTAAGATAATCAGTCCGTGAAATTTTATTCACATACATATATTTGCAAACCTCGTACATGCTATTGATGGACACTATATTTAAGGAGCTGAACCAAATGCAGGATAAACAAGATAAGCGAAGGGCTTTCCAGGAAGCCCAGCAAAGTTATCAGCAAGTATTTGATGTATACTCATCCATTGAGAAGAACGCACCGAATTACGGAACGGAATTGAAACATGTGAAGCAGGAAGTGAACGAGGCCTATCAGCAAATACAATCAGCTTTAGTCACCGCTTCCGAACATCAGAAAGAACAATTGAGGAAATTCGAACAGGATATTCAGTCAATCGTCAATGAGGTGAATTCTGAGGACTATTGAGTGACAGGTTCTATCGTCTTTTGTGCGTTTAACTTTTGCGTTTCCTGATTTTAGAATGGAATAGGCTTTTTGAAAAATGCAGTACAACTGCCATTTCAAAAAGCCTATCCTGTTTAAAGCCTAGAAATGAGGGAAATCATTGGTTTTTCTTTCTTTTTTTATTGTTTTGCCTTTGCATTTCCGATAATGGCGGTTCATTTCCCAATTCATCATTGTATCCAGCCCCATTACCTTGCGCTTTTGCGGCATTCATACCCGGTATAACATGATTTGCCTTTTGTTTTGTCATTTCGACACCTCCACCCATAGAATGCGATAATGTCGAATGATTATGTATGAAGTACTAATATGTTTTGTTGGAATAATTTATCAGCCCATAAATAAGGGTATTTTCAATAAAACTCATATCAGCATCGCTTCCTAAATGCACTTTAATATGTGGGGGATTTTTTTCTATAAGAGAAACTTATCAAAAACAATAACTTTCTTGTTATTTACTTATACTCATTTCTATATTAGTATTAAGTTGAAGGAAGAGTTAGGGTGGGAGAAGAGAGAGAAAATTCGACAAACTAACTTTTTTACTTATATTTATAGTAAACATGGTTTCAGTGAACCAGGTTTTACTTTTATGTGCAGAATACGTTCTGACAGTTTAATAGGGGGTAATATTCATGACGAAAAATGACGTATACCAAGCGCGTAAGTCCTTTGAAATTGAAGGGAAACGCTACAACTACTACAGCCTAGACGCTATTGAAAAAGCAGGGGACGGCCAAGTATCTCGCCTTCCATATTCCATTAAAGTGTTACTTGAAGCGGTACTTCGCCAAGTAGACGGAAGAGTAATCACAAAAGAACATGTTGCGAACCTTGCTAAATGGGGAACAAGCGAGCAACAAGATATAGATGTTCCTTTCAAACCATCTCGTGTTATCCTACAAGATTTCACTGGTGTTCCAGTTGTTGTTGATTTAGCTTCTCTACGTAATGCATTCGCTGCACTTGGTGGAGATCCTGACAAAATCAACCCGGAAATTCCAGTTGACCTTGTAATTGACCACTCTGTACAAGTTGATAAAGCAGGTACAATCGATTCCCTTGATGCCAATATGGATCTTGAATTCGAACGTAATGCAGAGCGTTACCAGTTCCTAAGCTGGGCTCAAAAATCATTCAATAACTACCGTGCGGTTCCACCAGCAACTGGTATCGTTCACCAAGTTAACCTTGAGTACCTTGCGAACGTAGTGCATGCAGTTGAAACTCCAAACGGCGATTTTGAAGTATTCCCTGACTCTGTATTCGGTACAGATTCTCATACTACAATGATCAACGGTATTGGTGTTCTTGGTTGGGGCGTCGGCGGTATCGAAGCAGAAGCAGGCATGCTTGGACAGCCTTCATACTTCCCGGTACCTAAAGTAGTCGGTGTAAAACTGACTGGTCAACTTCCTAAAGGAACAACAGCTACTGACCTTGCATTGAAAGTGACTCAAGTTCTTCGTGCACACGGCGTAGTTGGTAAGTTTGTTGAGTTCTACGGTCCTGGAGTAGGATACCTTCCACTTGCTGACCGTGCAACAATCGCTAACATGGCTCCTGAATATGGTGCTACAGTTGGTTTCTTCCCTGTCGATGCAGAAGCGATCGATTACATGCGTTTAACAGGACGTGATGAAAAACAAATTAAAGTGGTTGAATCTTACTGCAAAGAAAATGGATTGTTCTACTCTCCTGAAAACGAAGATCCAGCATACAATGATGTTGTGGAAATCGACCTTTCAGCAATTGAACCAAACCTTTCAGGCCCTAAACGCCCGCAAGATTTGATTCCACTTTCTCAAATGAAACAATCTTTCCATGATGCTATCAATGCACCTATGGGTAACCAAGGTTTCGGCATGGACAATTCTGAATTGGATAAAGAAGTAACTGTTAAATTTGCCGATGGTAAAGAAACGGTAATGAAAACAGGTGCGATCGCAATTGCTGCAATCACAAGCTGTACAAATACTTCTAACCCATACGTAATGCTTGGGGCAGGTCTTATTGCTAAAAAAGCAGTTGAAAAAGGCTTGACTGTTCCGGATTATGTAAAAACATCATTGGCACCAGGTTCTAAAGTTGTTACTGGTTACCTTCGTGATGCAGGTCTTCAACCATACCTTGATCAATTAGGATTCAACGTAGTTGGTTACGGCTGTACAACATGTATCGGTAACTCAGGTCCATTGGCTGATGAAATCGAAGCAGCTGTTGCTGAAGCAGATCTATTAGTAACTTCAGTACTTTCTGGTAACCGTAACTTTGAAGGTCGTATTCACCCACTTGTAAAAGCAAACTATCTTGCTTCACCTACTTTGGTTGTAGCTTATGCTCTTGCTGGAACTGTGGACTTCGATCTTAACAATGATTCCCTTGGTAAAGACAAAGATGGTAACGATGTATATCTTGCTGATATCTGGCCATCACAAGAAGAAGTTAACGCTGCTGTTAAAGCAACAGTTACACCGGAATTATTCCGTAAAGAATACGAAACAGTATTCAACGATAACAAACGTTGGAATGAAATCCAAACAAGCAACGAAGCGATTTATGCTTTCGATTCTAAATCAACATACATTCAAAATCCTCCATTCTTTGAAGGATTATCACCAGAACCAGGTTCCGTTAACCCGCTTTCCGGCTTGCGCGTAGTAGGTAAATTCGGTGACTCAGTAACAACTGACCACATTTCACCAGCAGGTGCAATCGGTAAAGATACACCAGCTGGTATTTACCTTCGTGAAAACGGAGTGAAACCACGTGACTTTAACTCTTACGGTTCTCGTCGTGGTAATCATGAAGCAATGATGCGCGGAACATTCGCTAACATTCGTATCCGTAACCAAGTTGCTCCAGGTACAGAAGGTGGTTTCACTACTTACTGGCCAACTGGCGACGTAATGGCTATCTATGATGCTTGTATGAAATACAAAGCTGATGGAACAGGTCTTGCTGTAATTGCTGGTAAAGACTATGGTATGGGAAGCTCTCGTGACTGGGCTGCAAAAGGTACTAACCTTCTTGGCATCAAAACAGTTATCGCTGAAAGCTTCGAACGTATTCACCGTTCTAACCTTGCGTTAATGGGTGTTCTTCCTCTTCAATTCAAAGAAGGCGAAAACGCTGAAACACTAGGATTGACTGGTAAAGAAGCGATTGCAGTTAAAATCGACGAAACAGTTAAACCACGTGATATCGTAACAGTTACAGCTACTGATGAAGCTGGAAACGTAAAAGAATTTGATGTACTTGTTCGTTTCGATTCCGAAATCGAAATCGACTACTACCGTCACGGTGGTATCCTTCAAATGGTATTACGTAATAAATTAAAAGGCTAATTTCAGCTTTTAGGAAGCGGTAAACCTACTTATCAGGTTTACCGCTTTTTTTGTGTCAAGTTTATGAAACAATGTGATATCATGTTATGATTTAAAGGAATTGCACTTTTCCGGAGGTCCTTTTATTGTTAAGATGGAATAGGGAAGTTGTTCTATTTCTGGAAATGGACTAATATTTTTATTGTAATGGGACTAGGGGGACGAGTATGCTTAAAAAAATTATTGCTTCGGTGGCCTTACTATCACTTATTACTGTAGCGATTGTGCAGGCGATGGATAATGACTCAAAGGAAAATAACGAAAAAGATGCTTTGGGCGGATTGAAAATTGGAGCTAAAGCACCGAATTTCTCCCTGAAAACTTTGGATGGGAAACAAGTTGAATTATCGGATTATAAGGGCAAAAAGGTAATGCTGAATTTTTGGGCAACGTGGTGTCCGCCTTGCAAGAAGGAAATGCCGGATATGGAGAAATATACACAGCAAGCGGGTGATGATGTCGTCGTACTTGCCGTCAATATTGACCCTGAAAATGATGTACAAGCATTTGTAGAGGATAATGGAATTACTTTTACCATACCGCTGGACAGTCAAAGTGCCAAAAATCCAGTGAATGAGCGCTACAAGATTCTTAGCATACCGACAACTTACTTCATCGACAAACAAGGCATCATCAGGAATAAGGTAATTTCAGCCATGCAATTAAAAGATATGGAACGAAATATAAATAGTATGCAGTAGGGGAACTTTATGAAGTTCCAACAGTATTGAAGGAATTAGCGAAACTCGGTGCCCAAACCCGGCTAGATGCATGGGGCTAGGAGACTTGGCGGCAGTCGGAGGGAAAATTACAAACTGAAACGGAACCTATAAAGGTTCCGTTTCAGTTTGTAGACAAGAGGGGGGGCGGAATTAAAAAATTCCGAACCCTTTTGTCAATGGCAGCCTCCATTTTACGTGGCACCAGTTGGTATAAAGTAATCATTTCCAGTTCGATCTCGCTGAATAGAATCATGTTTAGAAAGTATCCTCATCACCTCAAGTTTTATTAATTCTATTTTAAGGCAGTGAAGACTTTAGGCAAAAGGGTTCTATCTAATAGTTAAAACAAAGTTGATTGGAACGGAAGGTACGAGACTCCTGCGGGAAAAGCGAGTCCAGGACCGCCCCGGAAAGCGAGTGCCTGGAGAGGAAATCAACGTACATTGTACAAACCAAAAAAACTGTAGACAACCTCGATTTTCATCGAGGTTAGTCTACATTCTGAAGGAACCCTTATGAAGTTCTGTTTTATTATTTGTTAACAAAGTTGTCAAACTTTAATGAAAAAATCGAAAAATTTAAAAAATTATGGTTAATGTTCATGAAAAAAGGGTTAAAGTATAGAGAGCGGATAAATGGAATTTTAATCAGGTTAAAAATCTGATAATTATGACAATTAAAGGGATGTAAACCATATAGTCATAATTTTACGTTAATTTGGCAATACTGAAAATTATATTAAAAATAAGTAGGTGAAAAGTATGAAGAAAAGAAAAAGGACATTTGAAGAATTAATTAAAGAAAATAAAAGGGAATTATTGATGGACGTTAAGCAAATGGAAAGACTTGAGGAACGTCTTGAAAAAAAACATATGCAAAAGGCTGAATAGGTTTATGCTTAAAAAGAGCCAGTGCCATGAAGGTCCCTTCAAGGTGCTGGCTCTTTTTTCATGGCTTTTTCAAAAACTGGCATTCATGAATTTCCTCTTTTTTATCCATGATAAGAGAAGGATAAGAGAAGGAGGCGATAAAATGGGTAATCCAAAAAAAGATTCCAAACACTTTAGACCGAGCCATCTAGGGACACAACCAATAGCAGCAGGTGGGAATAACGGTAAGAAAATGCAGGACAAATCCGGGAAACATCCTCAGGTCATTCAAACTAAAGGCGAGTAATCAAGGCTTAATAAAGTAATCGTAATAATATTATGTAAATAAAAAAACATGAGGTGAAATTAATGGGCACAAATAAGAACAATCCGGATAATCGTTTGGATAATGTTGAAAAAATTCAAGATGCAATAGAAAATACGGAAGAGAACATAATAGCTGCAAATGAAACGTTATCATTTTCTTCAGGGGAGGAAAAACAGGCAATTCAGGCTAAAAATGAACGAAGAAGAAAGAGCATTGATGGAATGAAGGAAGAAATGCAAGATGAGCAGGAAGCTCGGGAAAGCGGTTATAGTAACGATAATATGTAAATAACTAGGTAAAGGGGAGAAAGAGGCAAGAAATCTTTCTCCTCTTTTATTTAGGTTCATTGAAGGGAAGCAGTCCAGATTAAGACAGCTTAAATGAATTTTGCACAATTGTTATGGTAAAATGTTTATTGCAATAGAAATGAAAGTGGGGAAACAAAATGTTCATAGCTGAAAACGAAATTGAAGTGCGGTATGCAGAGACAGATCAAATGGGTGTTGTTTACCATGCGAATTATTTAATATGGATGGAACTAGGCAGGACAAAATTGATAAATGATTTAGGGTTTTATTATGCTGATATGGAAGCGGATGGCATCCTCTCACCTGTTATGGATATTCAGGCTTCGTATAAAACCCCTGTTAGATATGGTGATAAGGTAAAAATTAAAACCTGGATTGAAAAATATGACGGCTTGCGGGTCGTTTATGGGTATGAGATCGTTAATGGGAAAAATGAAGTAGCGGCTACAGGTCATTCTTCCCACGTTTGCGTTAAAAAGGAGAGCTTCCGCCCGATATCCATTAAACGCATGTATCCTGAATGGCATGAGGCCTATGAGAAAAATAAAAAGCAGGATGAATTGGTTTAATTATAATTATTGAGGTGATCAAAAGATGGCTTTTGGGATTAAACGGGTAGACGTAGTAGCCTGGAAGCAGAAAATCGATCAAGGCCAAATTGCTTTTTTAACTCATTATTGGCTGGATGACCGATTTCCCGGTTGCAAGACGGTTACAAAAGTGGGATGCAAAGATTTACGGCGTTTATCGGAGTGGGGTAAGCAATACGGGCTTAAAAAAGAGTGGATTCATCACAGGAAGGATGGCTATTCACATTTCGATCTTTTAGGGGAAAAGCAAGCGGAAATTCTTAGAGCGGAAGATATTAAAGAGCGTCTGCTCGATTGAACAAGAAAAAAACAGCGGTTACACCGCTGTTTATTGTCAAGCACTCTTTTCATAGTGAAATTCTGGTTCAGTCAGTTTTTCATTAAAAGTAATAAGTAAATCGTGACCATCAAAGTACCATAAATCCTTTTCTTCTACATAAAAATTAATCTCATTCATAGTTGTTGCGGCTGCTGCAGTTTCAGGTTCTTCCTGCATGATACCTAATGAAAAGCCGCTTTGGACGGTACTATGCCCGCCATATCTTACATAAAAGCGTAAATGAGAGCCTTCTTGAAGCCCCAGCTCATCAATATACCACTTAGCTGCTTGATCGGAAATGGTCAGTTTCATACTCATTCTCCTTCCTAGAGGTTCGTTATTTAAGTATAAAGTAATTATGAAGTAGATGCGAATAATGTGCGTTCAAGAAAGGATTTAACCCATGGATATTATCTATAATATTTGTTTCATAACTCGAAAAAAATTCAACGAAGTCGAAGTGTTGATGCTATTTCGCCAAAAGAATCCCAATAAGCATAAATGGAATGGCATAGGCGGGAAGATAGAACAAGGTGAAACCATCGATGAATCGATGGAACGCGAAATTCTTGAAGAAACTGGATTGAAAGTAAGGGGGATGGCCTTTCGAGGAATCGTGACATGGAATCAAACGGGTGGAATGTATGTTTACAGAGCTGAAGATGCAGGGGGCGGGCTATCTGCCTGTGATGAAGGGGAACTTGCCTGGAAGCCATATCAATGGGTTATGGAGGCAATTGATGTTGTGTCCAACATAAAGTATTACCTAAAAGATATATTACAGGATGAACCACCACAAGAATTCGTCTGTACCTATGAAAATGAACAATTAATATCAGTCAAGAAAAAGCCTTTGCCTGATTGGGCAAAAGAATTGACTTTCAATTAAACCGCCTATGTGCGGTTTTTTTGCTTTTTTGATTCCTAAGCTAAATATCACACAGAGTAGCAGAAGAATATTAGTGATTTTGGTATTTTTTAGCAAGGTTCTGAAATTATTTATTGTGAGGATTTACGGAAAACGAGATGTTAAAAGGGAGTACGAGGTGCTATTGTCATTATTGGCTCAAAAGGATATTTATGGGTATGAGATCATCCAGCACAGTCGGTTAAGTGGGGATTATTTACAATATAAAGAAGGCATGTTATATGCCGATTTATAAGGCAAGAGTATTTAATTAGTTACTGGCAGGATTCCATAGATGACAGAAAAGGAAATGCAAAAATAGCTGCAGATTCCTGCAGCTATTTTGTATTTCCTTTTTCTTTTGCTTCAGCCTCGGCAAGCTTTCTCAGCAAAACGGGTGTAGGCATATGCATGATTTGCTCTAAAGGCAAGTTTAGTGACTTGGATAACTTTAATGCGGTTTCCGGTGATATTTGCAATGGCTTCATGGCACTTTCTCCTATCGTATATAATAGCTAGTTCCAGTGTAGCCTCTGTTCTTCAATTATTCAATCCTTACTTGACCATTTATCCATTAAACGAAAACCATACTATTGATTTGATGGGAAATTAATGTAAAAGCATGTTAGGACTTTTTACCTTGACAAAAGACTTGAAATGAGGCCAAAATAAAATGCGTATAGTCTAAATAGATTATTATTTTTATGTGAATTTGGTTCACTTTAAACGTTATGGATATAAAGACCTGTGTAGTATTGGGTAGAATATCTTGGATCCGCTTTATCGTGAATTACAAAATCAGGGGGAGTGGGATATGGGGATCTTCATAAAAGCGAAGCAGGAAAAAGCAATCTGGTTTCAAAAAGCAAAAGAAACAGAGGGCATATTGGATGTAAGCAGTGAACAGGTGAAAATGCAGGTGACTATCATCGATTTAAAGCTGATACATGCCTTTAGAGAGGCAATCGAGCCCCAGGTAGAGGGAGTTGTTGATGCCTTTTATCAAACGATTCTGCAGGTTCCTGAATTGAAAGGGATAATCACTGAACACAGCACGGTGGGAAAATTGAGGAAAACGTTAATTACCCATATGCTATCTTTATTCAATGGTTTGATTGACGATGATTTTGTTAAATTGCGGACAAAGGTGGCGAAGACTCATTATCGTATTGGCTTACAGCCCCGGTGGTATTCATCGGGTTTTCAAAATGTACAGAATCACTTTCAAAGAATTGTCTTTGAACAAACCAAGAATGAAGATGAGCAGCGGGCATTAATATCAGCGATAGGAAAGATACTAAATCTCGAACAGCAATTAGTCCTTGAGGCATATGAAGTTGAACATTTAAAAGCTAGGGAAAATCAATATAAAGAAATAAAAGAGGAAGTAAAAAGGAAAATCTCGTTAGTTAGTGAAGAAGTCTTGTATTTAAGTGAAGAAACGGATGCTTCCGTTAAGCAATTGATAGAAAACGGGCAATTTGTCAAAATGCAGATCGCAACGCGCGCTGATCAATCACTTCGTTCAAAAACAATGGCTGAAGAGGGGCAGAAGCGCATGCAGATCTTAACGGAAAAGATACAAAACCTTGTTAATTTCATGAAAAATGTTGATGAAAAGATCATTTTATTAAACCAATCTTTCTTAAGCATCACCGAGTTTGTTAAGCTTGTACAGGGAATGGCCGACCAGACAAATTTACTATCATTGAACTCAGCCATCGAGGCAGCACGGGCAGGTGAACATGGTAATGGATTTGCGGTTGTTTCGAATGAGGTCAGGAAACTTGCTGAACAGACTAAGAAGTCGATAGCTGAAATAGATGCAATCGTGCAAACATCAAATGAATATATGAAGGATGTTGTTGATTCTGTCCTAAGGGTCAAGGAAGTAGTTCAAGCAGGCGAGAAAGAATCTGAATTGACGGAAAATTCCTTCGATGAAATAATCGGAGTCATCAACGGGAATATAGCGGATTCTGCAGAAATGGAAATGACAATTAAGGAATTAGTGTCAATCATCCAGGAAATAGGAAACGCTACTGAAAAAGTTTCGAGGCATGCCGATATCCTGAATAACACGGCAAATGAATTGTAGAATGGAAAATAGGCCCATGCATACGGGCCTATTTTTACATGTTTATAACCATTTTACTTTAGGTTCAGTTTTATCGATAATCCGCTTGATGTTTGCGCGATGCCGGTAAAAAATGAAGATCGTTATTATACTGATTACAATAATGAGCGCCAAATCATCAATATGAAAAACTAAACTGTAGATGAGAGCAAGTAGACAAGCAATCATGGATGAAAGCGAGACATATTTGGATATGTATAAGGATATAAAGAAAATGATGACGGCAAAGACAAAAAACCATGGTTCATAAGCAAGAATGACACCAGCAGAAGTAGCCACCGCTTTTCCGCCCCGAAAGTTTGCGAAAATGGGAAACATATGCCCGACTACCGCAATAACTCCGGCTAGCAATAAATGCATGTCCACGCCTAGCATATACGGAAGAAAAGTTGCCAGGGTACCCTTAAGTATATCCATGATAGTAACGGTAAGCCCTGCCTTGACACCAAGTGTCCTGAAGGTATTTGTCCCGCCTAGATTCTTACTGCCATGCTCCCGGATGTCGATTTTGTAGAAAGCTTTACCGATTATTAAACCGGAAGGAATCGAACCGATCAGGTAGGCAGCCAGTATAGTGATAAATGTAAGCATTCTATTACCCTTTCTTTTAAGAAAAATCTTCTTTTTTTTATCACGTTCAGGGGCGATTGTTCCCTTTTTCAAAAATAAACGTGTAGAAATAGCCAAAAACAGCTTTAAAACACCTGTTAAGCTTCTCTTATTGTAACATTTTCGTGACAAAATGGTACGGCTGTCCAAAAAAAATCCACTAAAAAAATGATTTTCCTTGATGAACTTACATCTTTTGATATACGTTAAGTTCATGAAGGGTGAAAGGTTTAGGGTTCCTTATTTTCGTAAATATAAAATGAAGGATGCCTCCTTGTATAAATTGTTACAATCCGTGGTAGTCTGTATGAACATAAAGAAAGTTAAGTGAACATGCCTTTTCGAAACTTATTCTTTCTTGTATAATGGTTTTTCTTAATAATGGTAATAAACAGCTTCCTCTGTAAAATACCTTTTTTAAGGAATACTCTTTATTCAAATATTACATTTTATTATAAAGGGGATAGAAAAGAATGATAGAAAATCCGAGCAGAGAAGAAATGGGAAAGATGTTGAAAAAATCGAAGCGCATAGCTGTCGTTGGTTTATCTAATAACCCTGACCGTACTTCTTATATGGTATCGAAGGCCATGCAGGATAGCGGTTATGAAATCATCCCGGTAAACCCTGCTGTATCTGAAGTGCTGGGTGTCAAGGCGGTTAAAGCCCTGAAAGATATTGAAGGTCACGTCGATATCGTCAATGTTTTCCGCCGTTCAGAGTTCCTACCGGAGATAGCCAAGGAATTTGCAGAAATCGATGCTGATATCTTTTGGGCCCAGCAGGGTGTGGAAAATGAAGAAGCCTATAATTTCTTGAAAGAAAAAGGATATACTGTCATCATGAATCGATGTATAAAAGTCGAACACGCCCTTACTAAGTAAAATGAAGAGCGGATCTTCCGCTCTTTTTGTTAAGGTGTGGCTGTATTTCGACCGAAAGAAGTCAATAGGCAGGGCAAATTTAAGCCATGGACGCTTAATTTGATTAAAAATAGTAAAAGTATATTTGCCAAATGAAAATTTACCGCTACAATTAGAAAGGTAGCTATGATACGTTTTGTTCCACATAAATGTGCTAACGCTAATAAAAAGGACAAAAAAATAGAACACTTGTTCTTTGTTCGTAAAAGTATTATACTTTTTATATGATATTAACGTATTAATGGATTTGTTTAGCTAGTGAGTCATTTCATTGCAGTATGATTTGGCCCGGAAATTGTGTTTTAGTAAGGAAAGGGGAATTTCTGTGGCAAAGAAAGTAAAAACAATCGAGTACAATGATGATGCAATTCAGGTACTGGAAGGACTCGAAGCGGTCAGAAAACGTCCCGGTATGTATATCGGCAGTACTGATGCACGCGGACTTCATCATTTAGTGTACGAGATTGTAGATAACTCCGTAGATGAGGCTTTAGCTGGATATGGAGACCAAATTAGTGTGAAAATACATAAAGATAACAGTGTAAGTGTGTCTGATAAAGGGCGCGGAATGCCTATTGGCATGCATAAATTAGGTAAACCGACGCCTGAAGTCATTTTGACGATTCTTCATGCTGGAGGTAAATTTGGACAAGGCGGATATAAAACGAGTGGAGGGCTTCATGGAGTCGGTGCTTCGGTCGTTAACGCGTTGTCTGAATGGCTTGTCGTGACAATCAAAAGGGACGGGTTCATTTACGAACAACGGTTTTTCAATGGCGGAAAGCCAGAAACCACTCTGGAGAAAATCGGTAAAACCAATCAAGCCGGTACCAAGATCCACTTCAAGCCCGATCCAAAAATATTCTCGGTGACTACTTTTAATTATGAAATCCTATGTGAGCGTCTTCGCGAATCAGCCTTTCTTTTAAAAGGCATGAAGATAGAATTGACGGATGAGCGTAACGACCATAATGAAGTTTTTCACTATGAAAATGGCATTGAAGCGTTTGTCGATTATTTAAATGAAGAAAAAGAGACCCTTCATAGTGTGGTCAGCTTAGAAGGGGAACAAAATGGGATAGAAGTCGAACTAGCCTTTCAATTCAACGATGGCTATTCAGAGAATATTTTAAGCTTTGTAAATAATGTTCGTACAAAAGATGGAGGCACCCATGAGATTGGCGCAAAAACGGCCATGACACGGGCATTTAATGACTATGCCAGAAAGATGGGGCTATTGAAGGAAAAAGATAAAAACCTCGAAGGTACCGATATACGTGAAGGCTTGTCTTCAATCATTTCAGTACGTATCCCTGAAGAACTTCTTCAATTCGAAGGACAAACCAAGAGCAAGCTTGGAACAAGTGAAGCCCGTTCTGCAGTCGATTCCATCGTATCAGAGCACTTAGCCTACTTTTTTGAAGAAGATCCGACCACGAGTACCCTATTGGTAAAAAAAGCGATTAAAGCGTTCCAAGCAAGGGAAGCGGCACGCAAGGCTCGCGAAGATGCAAGAAGCGGGAAGAAAAGGAAAAAATCCGATGCCATCCTTTCTGGGAAATTAACACCAGCTCAATCGAAAAATCCCGAACGGAATGAACTGTATCTTGTAGAAGGGGACTCTGCTGGGGGATCCGCTAAACAAGGACGCGATCGCCGATTCCAAGCAGTGCTGCCATTGCGGGGTAAAGTTATCAATACGGAAAAGGCAAAACTGGCGGATATTTTTAAAAACGAGGAAATAAATACGATCATCCATGCAATCGGCGGAGGTGTCGGTGCGGAATTCAATACGCCTGACACTAACTATGATAAAGTGATCATCATGACTGATGCCGATACCGATGGAGCCCATATCCAAGTGCTGCTGCTGACATTCTTTTATCGCTATATGAAGCCGTTAATAGAGGCTGGAAAGGTTTACATTGCCTTGCCCCCTTTATATAAAGTGAGTAAAGGGACCGGGAAGAAAGAAGTCATTGAATATGCTTGGAGCGACGAGGAACTTCAGGGAGCGATAGACAAGGTGGGGAAAGGCTATATGATTCAGCGCTATAAAGGGCTGGGTGAGATGAATGCCGATCAATTATGGGATACCACCATGAACCCGGAAACAAGGACATTGATACGTGTGAAGATCGATGATGGTGCCCGTGCGGAAAGACGTGTGACAACGTTGATGGGAGATAAGGTTGAACCGCGTCGTAAGTGGATTGAAGCCAATGTCGCTTTTGGTCTCGAAGAGGAATCGAATATTTTAGATAATGAAAATATGTCGATTGAAGAGGAGGTCATTAACGATGGTATTTGAAGAAACGTTTCGAGATTTGCCGCTTGAAGAGGTAATTGGTGACCGCTTCGGGCGTTATAGTAAATATATCATCCAAGATCGGGCACTTCCAGATGCAAGGGACGGTTTAAAACCGGTGCAGCGCAGGATATTGTATGCGATGCATGTCGAAGGAAATACCCAGGAAAAAGGATTCAGGAAATCCGCAAAAACGGTCGGTAATGTAATTGGTAACTATCACCCTCACGGAGATTCATCCGTTTATGAGGCAATGGTTCGGATGAGCCAAGACTGGAAGCTGCGGAAGGTAATGGTCCAAATGCACGGAAACAACGGTAGTATTGATGGCGATCCTCCTGCTGCGATGCGGTATACGGAAGCAAGGCTTTCGTCGATTGCCTCCGAGATGCTGCGGGATATTGAAAAAAGGACGGTCGATTTTGTACCGAACTTTGATGATACTTCAGAGGAGCCCATTGTATTGCCAGCAATGTTCCCTAACCTGCTTGTAAATGGCTCTACAGGAATTTCAGCAGGCTATGCCACTGAAATCCCGCCACATCAACTAGGTGAAGTCATTGATGCGGCCATTATGCGAATCGATAAGCCGGAAGCGACTGTCGCTGACTTAATGACGGTGATTAAAGGGCCGGATTTTCCTACTGGCGGTATCATCCAAGGCATTGAAGGCATTCGTAAGGCCTATGAGACAGGTAAAGGGAAAATAATCATTCGCGGGTTGGCGGAAGTGGAAACGATTCGGGGGGGCAAACAGCAAATCGTCATCACTGAAATCCCATATGAAGTCAATAAAGCAAACCTTGTTAAGAAAATGGATGAATTCCGTCTGGACCGGAAAGTGGAAGGTATCGCCGAAGTTAGGGATGAGACCGACCGTACGGGACTGCGGATTGTCATCGAACTGAAAAAAGAAGCAGATGCAAATGGAGTCCTGCATTATTTATACAAAAATTCCGATCTTCAAATTGCATACAATTTCAATATGGTCGCGATTTATAAAAAACGGCCAACATTGATGAGCCTGCCAAAAATGCTCGATGCATATATCGAACACCGTAAAGAGGTAATCGTGAACCGTTCACGTTATGAGTTGCAAAAGGCACATGACCGGGCACATATCGTCGATGGTTTAGTGAAGGCTTTGTCCATATTAGATGAGGTCATCGCTGTCATCCGGGCATCTAAAGACAAACGGAATGCCAAAGATAACCTCATTGCTAAATTCGATTTTACAGAAGCGCAAGCTGAAGCCATTGTCTCCTTGCAGCTATACAGGCTGACAAATACGGATATTACAGCACTTGAAGCAGAGGCGGCGGAATTGAAAAACAAAATTGAGGAATTGACAAAGATTCTTGGCAGTGAAAAGGTTCTTCTTCAAGTAATTAAAAAAGAACTTCGATTCATTAAAAAGGGCTTTGATGACGGACGTCGTTCCAAAATCGAAAAAGAAATTGAAGAAATCAAAATCAATCTTGAAGTATTGATTGCGAGTGAGGACGTGATGGTGACCGTGACGAAAGAAGGCTATGTAAAACGGACTTCGTTACGATCCTATGCAGCATCAGGCGGTCTTGATTTTGGCATGAAGGATTCCGATCGCCTGCTCCAGAGGCTGGAGATGAATACAACTGATGTCCTGTTGCTGTTCACATCCAAAGGGAACTACCTCTATTGTCCAGTTCATCAGCTTCCTGATATTCGTTGGAAGGAAACCGGTCAGCATATCGCGAACATCATACCAATCGACAGGGAAGAACAAATCATAAAAGCGATTCCAATCAAAGAGTTTGCCGTGCCGGAATTCTTATTGTTCATCACGAAAAATGGTATGGTGAAAAAGACAGAATTAGCTTCCTATAAAGCCCAGCGTCATTCAAAACCGCTGGTTGGTGTCAATTTAAAAGGTGACGATGAACTTGTCGATGTCCATCATACCAATGGACAGGCTGACCTTTTCCTGGTCACCCATAATGGCTATGGTTTATGGTTTGATGAAGAAGAAGTAAGTGTTGTCGGTGTTCGGGCAGCAGGAGTCAAAGGGATTAATTTGAAAGAAGATGATTATGTCATTGGCGGAAAGGTTTTGGCCAAGGATAGTAAAGAATCGATCTTTATCGTTACACAGCGCGGGGCCATAAAGAAAATGAAATTAACCGAGTTTGAAAAAACGAGCCGGGCAAAACGCGGTGTCGTGGTCTTGAGGGAATTGAAATCGAATCCTCATAGGGTCATTGGATTTGATATCATTAACAAAACGGACAGCCTATTCATTCTTTCTGAAAAGGGAACCATTGAAACGATTCATGCCGCTTCATTAAAAAATCATGATCGATATACGAATGGATCATTTGTTTTTGATGAAACGGTCAGTGGAAAAGCGAAAGAATTATGGAAAATATCATTGGAAGATGACTCCGCCATAGAGCAGTGAATCATTTTTTAAAACGGGATGCTGATCTTGATCAGCATCCCGTTTTATTTTCAAATAATATCCTTCTCCACATGCCCCGTACTACAAGTTGATACCTTTTACGAAAGCATCTCTAAATTCAAAAATGACTTATTGAGTCAATTTTAAATCCTAGCATTATGAACCTAATATTATTAAGGGCGCAGCAAATAATTCAATTTTGAATTTTACCATTGAATGAATCAGCGTAACATAACGATTTATTTTTGGCACACTCCTTGCATATTGTTTAGTATGACTTCTTTATTTTTTTGAATGAAGAAAGGGGAGGGCCAATGGATAGACCTTGGAAAAAACATATCCCGCAAGGAAACCCAAGCGAGATTGATATTCCTGACATGTCTTTGACGGAACTATTTTATCAATCAGTCGAACAATATTCGGATAAAACAGCGGTTACGTTCAGGGAGCAAAGGTATACATATTCAGAGTTGGGGACATTAGTGAAAAGATGTGCCCGCTCGCTTGCTGCTGAAGGGATTGGAAAGGGAGATCGAGTGGCTCTTATGCTTCCTAATTGTCCACAATATCCAATTGGTTTTTTTGGAACTCTTTTGAATGGAGCCATTGTTGTCCAAATCAATCCAATGTATAAGGCGAACGAATTAATACATGTCCTGAAAGACTCAGGTGCAAGGCACATCATTGTGCTAGATGATTTAAAACCAGTAGTTGAAGCCGTTATAGCTGCAACCGATGTTGAAAAGGTGTTAAGCGTGTCGCTGGAAAAGGGCAAATGTGAAATGACAAAAAAACTGCTAACAGTAACAGAAGCGGATTTCAGTGTGGAGATTGATCCTGCTAGAGATGTCGCCGTCCTCCAATATACAGGAGGAACGACAGGGCGTTCTAAAGGGGCGATGCTAACACATCGTAATATAGTAGCCAATACGCTGCAGAGTGCAGCCACTTCAAGAATCAATACTCAAAAGGGTAAGGAAAGGGTACTTGGCGTTTCCCCATTATTTCATGTTTACGGCATGACTTCAGGGATGAACCTGACATTTTATAATGGCGGGGAATTAATTCTTGTATCCAAGTTTGAGGTGACGGAGATCGTCGATATTATCAATGATCTTAAACCGACTATTTTTCCAGGGGTACCGACGATGTACATTGCTTTATTACAATATTACCAGTCCCATCCATTTGATTTGCATACATTGAAATCTTGCGTTTCGGGTTCGTCACCATTGCCATTGAATGTATTGTCAAGGTTTAACGAACTGAGCGGGACAAAGATTGCAGAAGGCTATGGCCTGTCCGAGGCGTCACCAGTCACGCACCGGAATCCAGTTAGCGGCCTGCAAAAACCCGGAAGTATCGGGATTCCGATACAAAATACGGATGCCGCCATAATTGACAGTATTACAGGAGAGCCTGCACTCTTGGTTGATACACCAGGTGAATTGGTCATAAAGGGTCCACAGGTAATGAAAGGTTATTGGGGCATGCCTGAAGAAACGCGGCAGACGATTCAAAACGGATGGCTTCATACCGGTGATATTGCCAAGATGGATGAAGATGGCTTCTTTTACATTGTGGGACGGAAGAAAGAAATGATCATAGCAGGCGGGTTCAATATATATCCAATAGAAATTGAAGATGTCTTATACAGCCATCCTAAGGTTCTGGAAGCTGCCGTCTTTGGCGTTCCCGATCAATATCGCGGTGAAACGGTACATGCAGCGGTAGTTCTAAAACCAAGTGAAAGAATAACTGAAAACGAATTGAAGGATTATTGCCGAAAGCAGCTCGCTGCCTTTAAAGTCCCAAAAGCAATCACATTTGAAAGTGAACTTCCTAAGACGGCAGTAGGTAAAATCTTAAAACGCAAACTTCAGGAAAAACATATCGCTTATTCGGATAATATATGAAAGCGCTAACAACCAATTCAAGATAAAGGGGAATGCAAATGGATTTTCGCTTAGATGAAGACATCCTGTTATTAAAAGAAAATATACGCCAGTTTATCGAAGAGCAAATCGATCCATTTTCCATGCAGATAGAGGATGAAGATCATATCCCGGAATCCATTATAAATTTATCGAAGGAAATCGGGCTATTCGGGCTTAGTATCCCGGAAAGGTATGGCGGGCTCGGAATCGGGATGGTGGGAAAATGCGCTTTATATGAGGAAATCGGCAAAACACATAATGGGTATACCACTCTGATTGGGGCCCATACCGGCATAGGGACGGTAGGGATAGTCGAAATGGGCAATGAAATGCAAAAGGAAAAGTATCTACCAGATATGGCAAGCGGTAATAGAATTGGTGCTTTTGCTTTAACTGAGCCTGCAGCGGGGTCACATGCTACGAACCTCAAAATGACGGCAGTCAAAAATGGCGATAAATATATACTTAACGGGACTAAGCATTATATAACGAATGCTGATGTAGCAGATATTTTTACGGTTATGGCCGTAACGGACAAAGATAAAGGGGCAAAAGGAATCACCTCATTCATAGTAGAAAAGGATTTTCCGGGTTTTAGAGTTGGTAGCCTGGAAAGGAAGATGGGTCTTCGAGGCTCACATTCTGCCGAATTGGTTTTTGAAGATTGCGAGGTTCCTGCCGAAAATGTACTGGGGGACGTTGGACAAGGGTATGTAAATGCATTGAAGATCCTTGCAAATGGCCGGGCAGGCCTTGCTGCCCGTAATTTAGGGTCCTGTCAGTACTTGCTCGATCTATCTACTAAATATGCCACAGAACGTGAACAATTCAATGTGCCGATCATAGATCATCAAGCTGTATCCCATATGATTGCCGAGATGGCAATGGAAATAGAAGCACTTCGCTCATTCACATACCGGGTTGCATGGATGGTCGATCAGAAAGAAAAAATCATTAAAGAAGCGGCAATGCTAAAGTTGTATGGTTCGGAAGTATATAATCGTGTCGCTGATAAGGCCGTTCAAATTCATGGCGGTATGGGATACATGAAGGATTATCCAGTTGAACGTTTTTATCGGGATGCCCGAATCACTAGAATATATGAAGGCACGTCCGAAATCCAAAAAAATATCATTACCGGACAATTGAAGAGAAAATATCAAAACTAGTCTAATTGGAAAGCGGAGGGGTTAATATGGATTTACGACTATCAGATGAACAAAAAATGGTACAAAAAACAATACGCAAGTTCGTGGAAAATGAATTGATACCCTTGGAAAATGAAGTGCTTCGCAATGAAATGGCAGGGAAGCCTAGTTTACCAGAGGGAACATTGAAAGATTTACAGGAAAAAGCAAAAAAAGCTGGGTTTTGGGGCATCAATACCCCAGAGGAATATGGCGGGGCAGACTTAGGGCAGCTTATGATGGCAATTGTCTTGATGGAAGTATCAAAAACGTTTGTACCATTCAGCTTTGGAGGTTCGGCTGATAACATACTTTATTATGCAAATGAAGAACAGAAACAGAAATATCTGATCCCTACTATTAATGGTGAGAAAAAGTCCTGTTTTGCCATGACGGAGCCGGGGGCTGGGTCTGATACGCGAAATATTAAAATGACGGCAGTAAAAGAAGGGAATGAATGGGTGCTTAACGGAGAAAAAACATTCATCACTGGAGGAAATGATGCCGATTTCGTCATGGCCATTGCTGTAACTGACAAAGAACGTCATCAAGCAACCGGGACGGAAGGGGTAACCTGTTTCATTGTAGACCGTGATATGGGCTGGAGATCAGAATATATCAATACGATGGGAGAATGGGGACCGGCAGGTTTAGTTTTTGATAATGTCAGGGTACCCGAAGAAAACATCTTAGGGGAAGTGCATGGCGGCTATAAACTAGGCTTGGAATGGATTGGGTTTGCAAGATGGATCGTGGGCGCACGTGCTGTTGGTTCGGCAGAAAGATTGCTGCAAATGGCTATAGAATACGCTAAAGAACGAGTAACTTTCGGTAAACCGATCGCGGAGCGCCAGGCCATTCAATGGCAGATAGCTGATTCGGCCGTAGAAATTGAAGCTGCAAGATGGCTTGTATTGAATGCGGCTTTTACACTTGATAATGGAGAAGACAACCGCCATTTAGCTTCAATGGCTAAACTCTATGGAGCCAATATGGGGAATCGGGTCGTTGATCGTGTATTGCAGATTCACGGTGGCATGGGCTATACGAAGGAGCTTCCCATCGAACGTTGGTACCGCGAAGCCAGGCTTTGGAGGATTTATGATGGTACGGATGAAATACAGCGTATGATCATTTCCCGAAATTTGATTAAGGGACATGTTAAAGTAGGGCAATTTTTATAATAGATTAGGAGGAAACGATTATGACAGGGAGATTTTCAGGGAAAACGGCATTAGTTACAGGTGGAAGCAGGGGGATTGGCCTGGCGATCGTCGAACTATTTGCCAGTGAAGGCGCAAACGTAGCGATTATCGATATCAACGAAGAGGTTTTGACATCAACGGGAAATGAATTAAGGGATAAGGGTTATACCATTTTTACAAAAGTTGCCAATGTGGTCAATCCCGAAGAAGTGGAAGCATCCATAACAGAAATAGCCGACACATTCGGATCGCTTGATATTCTCGTGAATAATGCTGGGGTCATCCGGGATAATCTACTTTTCAAAATGACCGATTCAGATTGGCAGACGGTAATGGATGTGCATTTAAAAGGTACTTTCAATGCAGTACGTGCTGCCCAGAAGCATATGGTTGCAAATAAATACGGAAGAATCATCAATATATCATCCACCTCGGCCCTCGGGAACCGCGGGCAGGCTAATTATTCAGCTGCTAAAGCCGGACTTCAGGGGTTAACAAAAACACTGGCAATCGAATTGGGCAAATACGGGATAACGGCTAATTCGGTAGCACCAGGTTTTATCGAAACCGAAATGACGAAAGAAACAGCTAGGCGAGTGGGAGTGAGTTTTGAGCAATTCATCCAGGACAGGGCAAACAGTATTCCTGTTGCCAGAAGCGGTTTGCCAAGTGATATCGCTCATGCTGTTGCATTCTTTGCCGATGAAGCATCCTCATTCATTAGCGGGCAGGTTTTATATGTTGCGGGCGGTCCAAAAAATTAAGGGAAAAGGCGGGATGTTATGTTCAACGAAAGTATTGGAAAACGATCCAACCCCGTTAAAAATATAGTTGAACGGGGAGCCGTTAAAAAATTCGCATTATCGATTGGTGATCCCCACCCAATTTTCATAGATGAAGAAATAGGCAGGCAATCAAGGTACGGAACGAATATCGCTCCACCAACTTTCCCAAGGGTATTTGATTTTGGGACGATTGAAAGCTTAAATCTACCGAATAAAGGGTTGATTCACGGTGAGCAGATATATCGCTATAACAGGCCGCTGAAGGTAGGGGAAGAAATCACCTGTTATACGGAAGTGAAAGACTATTATGAGAAAAAAGGAAAACAAGGGGAAATGGGATTTCTAGCCTTTAAAAATTATGGGACGGATGCAAATGGGGAAATCGTCTTCACTGCTGAACAGCTTGTCATTATAAATGAAACGATCAGAAGGATGGTGATGAGTAAGTGACGACATTAACCGAACTGCATATTGGTGACTCGTTACATTCCATCGAGCTTGCGCCTGTAACGCGACTGGACCTCATTAAATATGCCGGCGCATCAGGTGATTTCAATCCCATTCATACGATTGATGAGGAAGCAAAAAATGCTGGTCTTCCCGGTATCATCGCGCATGGAATGTGGACGATGGGAAACCTCGCTAAGCTTTTCAGTAATCTATATGAAATTGGTTTTATCGAAGAATACAAGATTCGTTTCAAAGGTATGGTTTTCTTGAATGATGTCATAACCCTTCAAGCGGATCTAAAAGAAAAAAATGGGGATAGATATTTTTTCAAAGTTGCGGCCACTAACCAGTCAGGTAAGGAAGCAATCAGTGGAGAGGTTATTTTTAAGACTTACTGAGGGAAAGTAGTGATGAAAATTATTTCATCACTACTTTTTTTGGAGCGAAATTCGACAATTTTAAAGGAGTTTCGAAAATTATCCAGAATTGTACTTAAAAAGAATTCTTTTTGCGGCGGTGAATAGTAATGAATCAAGTGAAACAGGATTCTCGGATTAATTTGCTCAAAGAGTCGACCATCCCTGCACTAGTCGTGGATTCTGAAAATCGGATAAAGGATTGGGGCAACTATTTTAATCAATCGTTAAGTCAGGATGGTAATAATACACTAACCGAACAATTCGATGAGTGGCAATTTCTCGATAATAAAAGGCTTGCAGCTGCAAGGCTGCATGATAAGCGGTATTTATTTTTATTAATGAAACAAATGGATGCTGACAATATTCTATATATAGGCAGTGAAACAGAATTTTTGGACGATTTATTGATTGATGCGCATGAAACGGATAAATTGAATCGCGCACTGGATGCCATTATCGAAAATTCCTATGATGGAATATACATCACCGATCAAGATGGAATCACGCTTTATACCAATTCGGCAATTGAACGGATCACGGGCATACCAAAAGAGTATTATATCGGCAAATCGGTGGACCAATTAATTAAACGCGGCATTCTGAATGCTTCGGTGACGCATAAGGTAGTGAAGCTGAGACGAACGGTATCAGTCGTACAGGATAATTTTGCTGGAAAGGAAACATTGATTACAGGAAGTCCCGTTTTTAATGCAGAAGGGGAAATAGAGCAAGTCGTTACGAATATAAGAGATTTATCCGATTTAAATGAACTGATGCACGAGTTGACGAAAGTAAATGAACTGAATAATCAATATAAGCAGGAAATCGAAAAACTGCGGAAGATAACAAGTAAGGATGGAGTCGTATTTGTCAGTGATAAAATGAAAATGATTTATGAAATTGCTGAAAGAATATCGGATATAGATGCGACAGTACTCATTCTGGGAGAAACGGGTGTTGGAAAGGATGTCCTTGCCCGAAATATTTATAATCGGAGCATCCGATCTAAAAAAGGAGATTTCATCAAAATAAATTGTGGGGCAATTCCTGCTGATTTATTGGAATCCGAGCTCTTTGGATATGAAGGAGGGGCATTTACCGGAGCCAATCAAAAAGGCAAACCAGGGATGTTTGAGCTTGCAGAGAGTGGGATCTTATTCCTGGATGAAGTTGGTGAGCTTCCCCTGCAACTTCAAGTGAAGCTGCTTCGGGCCCTTCAGGAAAGGGAGATTCAAAGAATCGGTGGAACAAAGCCAAAGAAGATCGATGTTCGCATAATAGCAGCCACGAACAGAAATCTATCGGAAATGGTCAAAGCGGGTGAGTTTCGTGAAGACCTCTTTTATAGGCTGAATGTCATTCCGATTACGATTCCTCCTCTACGGGAAAGAAGGGAGGATATCTTGGCATTGACTGACTTATTTTTAACAAAAGCAAACGAACAATATAAATTCTCAAAAGAAATAGATTCGCGGTTGAAGGAATATTTTTATCAACATGATTGGCCAGGAAATGTCCGTGAATTGATTAATATAGTGGAAAGGCTCGTCGTGCTGACGGATAATCAAATATTATCGATTAACGACCTTCCGGAAGAATATCAGCCGGAAAATCGGAATCAGCCGAACCTCAATGATACCCTAACTTTAAAAGAAGCGGTGGAAAGAGCCGAAAAGGAAATCTTGACGAAAGCGGCTCAAACCTACCAAACTACATATGAAATCGCAGAGGCCCTAGATTCCAGTCAGGCAACAATTGTGAGGAAACTTAAAAAATACCGATTAAAGGTCAGTGGAAAAGAATAGGTTAGTTTGAACAGCACCTCCATTGTTGGAAACCATCCAACAATGGAGGGTGCTGTTTTTTTGTGCATTTTAACCTGGACTTGCTTAAAACGATTAAGGCTGTGAAGGTTATTATTGGATCCCTTTCATTTAATGTCTTCATTTAATTATTTTATTGATTCAGAAATGATTTTTTCAGTCAATAGTGAATGACGAACATCCCGTATGGAATCGTTACTTTTGATTTTTACAATTCAATAATGAATTCACTGACTGGTGAATAGCCTAATTGTCGGTGAGTTCATGTTGGCACGGCACTTGCATTTATAATACAAGAAATAATCTACATACAGGAAATTAATCTGCGTAATGGTCCTTTAGTGGTGTGGAAGGGGTGAACGAACAAGACGATTACCATGGGTAAACCGTTATTAAATGAGAAGTTGTAATCATTGGCTATCCCTAAAATCAGCATCTGCTTGTCTGCACAATCGTACCGCCTAGATTCATAAGGCAGAATGAATGAGGACAAAACGTCATGTACAGTAATAAGTTGTCATTAAAAATGAAAGCGCTAACAAACAATCGGTTTTTTTTTTCGCTATACCTAATCTTTATCTGTAGGTGGAGAATATAGGGAAATAATACTTACTATTCCTCCCCGGGAGGTTGAGCCTGTGAGGGAAAAATTAAAGTGTTTTTCATCACAGAGGTGTGCTTTCAAAATATGGACAGGATGGTAGGCCAGGGAATGAACAGCAAAGTGAAATTCAATAATTTTCAAGGAGGAAGTAAATGGAAATTTTGATCCAGCAGCTTTTTAATGGTTTGACGATTGGCAGCGTATATAGTCTTGTTGCCCTGGGATTGACGCTAGTATATGGAATATTGCATATCCCGAACTTTGCCCACGGTGCCCTATATATGTTGGGTGGATATATCACGTTATCAATGATGACCTTATATGGGGTCAATTACTGGATTGCCATGTTCGTATCCATTATCGTTGTTGGTTTGTTGGGAGTCCTTTTGGAACGTTTCGTGTTTCGCCTGTTAAGGGAGGCACCTCCATTGCACGATAAGATAGCGGCAATCGGAATTCTCCTTTTTCTTGAAGCCTTTGCCCAATTTGTCTGGGGTGCCGACTTCCATACAATGCCTTCTCCATACGGCCAAGTGGTCAATATCATGGGCCTGACGTTCACACTTCAGCGATTATTGATCATCATATCAGCTATCGCAGTGATGGTTTTACTTTACCTTTTCCTAAAGAAAACTTATGCCGGCTCGACGATTATAGCGATGTCCCAAAGCCGTGAAGGTGCTTCATTAGTGGGAATCAACATTAATAAAGTCGCAATGCTTACCTTCATGATATCGGGAGGATTAGCAGCCATCGCTTCATCCCTTGCATCACCGATTAACCTTGTTTTTCCCGGCATGGGGCATTTAGTCATCCTAAAAGCATTCGTCATTATCATATTGGGCGGGATGGGGAGCATCCCGGGGGCGATCGTAGGCGGATATATCCTAGGTTTCAGTGAGAGCCTGGGCGCAACTTATATTTCAAATGATTATAAAGACATCATTGCATTCATTCTTTTAGTCGTAATATTAACCGTGAAACCAACAGGTCTTTTTGCCAAGGGGGAGAGGTAGCGTGAAGATATTAACGAAAAGAAATGGGATTATCGCACTTATCATCTTTGCTTTTTCATTCCCCTTTATCGCTCAAAACGATTATTATCTCCATATGCTGACACTTTCGTTCATCTGGGCGATAGCTGTTTATGGAATCAATTTATTATCAGGATATACTGGATATCTCTCGCTTGCACATGCTGGATTTTTTGCGATTGGAGCATATTCACTTGGCCTCCTGACGGTAAAAGCGGAAATGAACTTTTGGCTGGCACTTGTATGTGCATGCTTAATCACATGTGCAATTGGGTTTTTAATCGGTTTGATCGCGCTGAGGACAAAGGAACACTTTTTCGCGATTTATACCCTATGTGTGGGTTACATCATATATCTGGTCATCGATAAATGGGAAGGACTTACAGAGGGGGTTAGGGGATTGATCGGTATCCCTGCTCCTGGCAATATAGGGCCGATCACCTTCGATACTGCAGCATCCCAATATTATCTAGTCCTCATTTTCCTGCTTGCAGTGATTTTAGTCGTGTATCGAATTATACGCTCGTTGACCGGCAGGACGTATATGGCCATCAGGAACAGCGAGGACCTTGCAAAAACCATTGGTATATCCACAATGAAGAATAAGTTAACCGCATTTGTCCTTTCCACATTCTTTGCAGGTTTGGCAGGTGCTTTGTATGCTTCATTCATTCGTTTCATTGGACCTGATATCGGATCAACTGCCATAATGTTCGATCTATTGATGTATTTATTGGTTGGTGGAATCGGGACACTTTCAGGTCCTTTGGTAGGAACATTATTGTTAGTAATCCTTTCGCAAAATCTGCAATTCCTTCAAGAATATCGAATGTTGATATTCGGGCCATTGCTTACGGTGATCATTATCTTTTATCCGCGCGGAATCGCAGGTGCCTTCTTTGATTGGAAAAGAAAGCGAAAAGATAATGAACTGTCCAGGGTGAGAAGCGAAATGCACATAAAAGCTGAGGAGGGATGAATTTGCTAATCGAAACGAAGAGTTTGACAAAGCGGTTTGGAGGATTGGCGGCCGTCAATAATGTGGATTTTACGATTGAAAAAGGTAGAATCAATGCAATAATCGGACCAAATGGTGCAGGAAAATCAACTTTTTTCAACTTGATCAGTGGCTTTCATCGACCAACTTCCGGGACGGTCCTATTTAAGGGGATTGATATCACCAAACTTCCTGCCAATGAAATAGCGGGGCTCGGAATTTCAAGAACCTTTCAAACGACAAGCCTTTTTGATCAAACGACCGTGTTGGATAATGTCATTGTCGGTCATAGGCTGCGAACCAAATCCAATCTGGTGGATGCCATTCTAAGAACAAAACGTTTAAAACGGGAGGAAGCGGCTTGCAGGGATAAGGCAATGGAGGTTCTTGATATTGTCGGATTGACGAAATCGGCTGACAGAATGGTCTCCAGCATCTCGCAGGAGGAAAAGAAACGGACAGCCATTGCCCTTGCCCTTGCGACTGAACCGGAAATTATCTTTCTTGATGAACCTGCTGCGGGAATCAACCCTGATGAAACGGAAGGCTTGACAGAACTGATTAAAAAATTGAATCGATCGGGACTGACCGTTTGTTTAATCGAGCACAAAATGCATATGATCATGAACTTGGCAGACCACATCATGGTCCTTAATTACGGAGAAAAAATTGCCGAGGGCACACCTAAGGAAATCCGCGGAAATGAAGCGGTGATTAAAGCCTATTTAGGAGGGAGTGCCAGTGCTTAAGTTAACCGATGTCGCCGTGAATTATGGTAGTTTCACTGCGATAAAACATGTGAATATCGAAGTTGCCAAGGGAGAGATCGTTGTTTTGTTGGGAGCTAATGGGGCAGGAAAAAGCACGACTTTTCGTTCCATAAGCGGAATCAGTAAGCTGTCCAAGGGGGAAATTCATTTTCTGGGCATGCCGATAGCGGGCCGTGCCCCGGATAAGAATGTTCGGGAGGGAATCGTCCAGTGTGCCGAAGGACGTAAACTGTTTCCACAAATGACCGTCCAGGAAAATCTGAGGATGGGTGCTTATGTGCATCGAAAGAAGAAAGCGGAGATCAAGGATTCCTTGGAATACGTCTATCACTTATTCCCGATTTTAAAAGAAAAGCATCATGATGAAGCGGGAAGCCTGAGCGGCGGGCAACAGCAGATGCTCGCAATTGGAAGAGCTTTGATGTCGAAACCGAAATTGTTGATGCTTGATGAGCCTTCGGTGGGACTCGCTCCACTTATTGTTGAACAAATGTTTCTGGTCATTGAAGAAATAAACCGCGAAGGAATCACGGTCCTGCTTGCTGAACAAAACGCGAATGCTGCTCTCGGCATTGCAGATAAAGGATATGTTTTTGAAAATGGGGAAATTGTCGTTCAAGGGACAGCAAGTGAGTTATTAGCCAATGATGAAGTAAGGAAAGCGTATATTGGAGCCTGAAAAAATTGAATGGGGGATTTTCATGAAAAAACTGAAAGTATTATTTATTTTTCTCCTGCTAATGATCACTGTGTTGACTGGGTGCAATAAAGGGGATAGCACTGTGTCAAGCAGTGGCAGTAAAGGCAAAAGTGATAATGTCGTTAACATCGGTTTTAGCGGTCCTTTAAGCGGTGCGGCAGCGTTATATGGGAAACGGACATTGAATGGTGTAGAAATGGCTGTCAATGAAATTAATGATGCTGGCGGGTTTGAAGTAGATGGTAAGAAATACACATTAAATTTAGTTTCGTTGGATGATAAATACCTTCCAAATGAAACAGGGTCGAATGCTAAACGGTTAATTCAGGAATATGATACGCCGATCATTTTCACGCCTCATAGCGGAGGTGTGCTGGCACTTCAGGTTTTTAATGAACAAGAGGAATTCATAATTGGGGCATATACGAGTGAACCGGCAGTGACCGAAAGCGGAAATTCATTAACCGTTCGAATTCCACCGAATTACGAGGGGTATATTGAACCTTTTACAACATATGCAATGGAACATTTCGGCAAGAAGATTGCCGCTTTGCCAACATCTTCGCAATACGGTAAAGACTGGACGGAGGCCGTGCTCCCACATTGGGAAAAGCAAGGCGGAAAAGTCGTTTATAATTCATCGATTGATTTCGCCAAAGAAACCGATTTCTTTACGATTGTCACCAATGCCTTGAAAAAAGATCCTGATGTGCTATTTATCGGTGGTGCTTCGGAACCTACGGCAAAAGTAGCGAAGCAAGCTCGGGAGCTAGGCTTTAAGGGTGGTTTCATCATCATGGATCAAGCAAAGCTGGATCAAATGAAGCCGATTGCAGGGTCATATGAAACATTGGAAGGCTCGATTGGCGTTTTGCCACTGATGGACTCAGATGAAGAAGCAATACCTGCTTTCGTTGAGAAATATCAAAAGAATTATAAGGAAGATCCAAGCTCAGAAGTAGGATTGAATTATATCGCCATGTATGCGTTTGTAGAAGCGATGAAATCTGCAGGCAGCGTTGATGATGCCAAGGCCATCCGTAAGCATATGCAAGATGGACTTTCCAATATAGGGCCAGATCAAAAAATATACGATATTCCCTCGATTGATGAAAATGGAGGATTTGCATCAACTATTGTCGTCGGTGCAGTAGAAAACGGGAAAGTAGTCCCTATTCGTTAACTGGGTAAAGGAATGAGGTATCCTGGGGCCGAAGTAGTATACTAGTTTGGCATTTTATTATATAACTTGTGCGTGTATCGTTCCCAAGTTTGGGGACGGTACACGTTTTTTTATTGTTGAAAAAATCCTGTGGTGCAAGATCACCAAAAATATCTTGTATCCGAGTAATGAAAACGCTATCATTGAATATAATATGAAATATAATTTCATTATTTTCTATTAAAAAACGAAATTATATTTAAGTAATTGTTTATGGGAGGATTTAATTGTCTATGGAAGAACATTTGCGTTCATTAACGACTGAATTACGGAACGAAAAGACAATGAATATCGACAGTGTAAATACGATGGAAATCATTTCTGCAATCAATAAAGAAGATTTTAAAGTGGCAGCAGCGGTTGAGGAGGTATTGTCAGAAATTGAAACGGTGGTTGAATGGGCTTGCGAATCGTTAAAAAAAGGGGGGAGACTCATTTACATCGGAGCAGGAACGAGCGGAAGACTCGGTGTGCTTGATGCAGTGGAATGTCCCCCGACTTTCAGCACACCGCCTGATAGGGTACTGGGAATAATCGCAGGAGGGGAAAAGGCGTTTGTTCGGGCTGTTGAAGGAGCAGAGGATAAAGAAGAGTTTGGGGAATGTGATCTGATGGATGTGGGCCTTACAGCAAATGATACGGTTATTGGCATTGCGGCAAGCGGTCGTACCCCTTATGTGAAGGGCGCTTTACGTTATGCAAGAAAAGTCGGGGCTAAAGCGGTTGCTTTATCATGCAATAAAAACGCGAGCATCACAGAAGCAGCGGATATAGGGATTGAAGTGGTTGTCGGACCGGAAGTGTTAACAGGATCCACGAGAATGAAAGCCGCAACCGCACATAAAATGGTACTCAATATGATTTCAACGGCAACCATGATCCGGCTGGGAAAAGTCTATGAAAATCTGATGGTAGATGTAAATGTCAGTAATCAAAAACTGAAAGACCGTGCAATAAGCATCATAGAAACTGTAACGAATGCTGACTATGATCAAGCATTGAATACGCTTGAAAAGGCAAATAATCAAGTTAAGCCAGCGATTGTCATGATAAAAACGGCAACAGATTATGAAAAAGCAATGGAGTTACTGGAAAATGCTGATGGAGATGTCAGAAAAGCCATCTCAATCTATGAAGATTAAGGAGGGAAGAAATGGCTACAGGAGGATTATCAATCATACAGACAATGTTGAGCAAGCTGCCGCAATCTGAACAAAAACTAGCAGAATATATTCTCAAGAATCCTCATGAAGTTGTGAACAGCACTGTACAGGAATTAAGTACGTCTGCCCAAACAAGCGGGGCTGCTGTTATTAGGTTGTGTAAGTCGCTTGGCATAAAAGGATTTCAAGATCTGAAAATAAGGATTGCTGGAGATTTGATGAAGACCGTTGAACAGGGCTACCGGGATATCGAACCTTCCGAATCACTGTATCGGATTGTTGAGAAAACAACGAGTAATTCGATTCAGACCATCCGGGACACATCTGAAATAATCGATCACGATAATCTCAAACATGCGATAACGCTGATGCTGAATGCTAAAACTGTCCACTTTTGCGGTGTTGGTGCTTCGAATATAGTTGCGGCTGACGCTCAGCAAAAATTACTTCGCATCAATAAAGGGGCAACGGCTTTTACAGATATGCATTTAGTTGCAACCTTGATTGCAAATGCTGATGAAAATGATATCGTTTTTGCCATTTCATTCTCAGGGGAAACACCTGAAGTTGTCAATATATTAAAGCTGGCAAAAGAACGTGGGGTAAAGACGATTGGGCTGACTCATTATGGCCAAACAACGGTATCTTCTTTGTGTGACGCTACACTGTATACATCCTTTTCGAATGAAGCACCGTTTCGAAGTGCAGCCACATCCTCACGATTGGCACAATTATATATGATTGACATTTTGTTTTTGGGGATGGCTTCAGAGCAATATGAAGAGACTGTCCAATATATTGATAACACCAGGTCTGCCATTAAATCGATGACAGATCGATATAAATGATTGATACGAGATTTGACAAAGGGGGCTTTTGAATGGGTAAGGGGGATAAGTACGCCAGTTTAGCCGAAGAATTATTGGGGAAATTAGGCGGGGCATCAAATGTTGCCGATGCTGCACATTGTATGACCAGACTAAGGGTATTGCCAATCGATCGTTCGAAAGTAAAAATGGAAGATATAAAAAATACTGAAGGCGTTTTTGGCGTCATTGAAGAGGAAACGATACAAATCGTCCTCGGTCCAGGCGTGGTGAACAAGGTTCATGCAGAATTTGAAAAGCTTTTGGAAGATTATTCAGGCAATTTGAACTTAAAGGAAGTAGCCTCGAAAAATAAATCAGAGATTGATAGGAAAAATGCAAAACCTTTTAAACTTTTTTTACGCAGGATTGCAAGTATTTTCATCCCTTTAATTCCCGCCCTAGTGGCATCAGGTTTGATAACCGGTATTACAAAAGCAATCGTTCAAGCAGGCTGGCTAGCAGCAGAATCACAATTAGCCATCATTTTAACCGTTATCGGATCGGGGCTGTTTGCCTACTTGGGGATTTTGGTTGGGACCAATGCAGCAAAAGAATACGGTGGATCACCTGCACTAGGTGCACTTGCAGGCATTTTGGTCATCAACCCCGCTGTCGGTGACATTTCATTGTTCGGTGAAAATTTGCTCCCTGGCCGCGGTGGGTTGATAGGAGTCCTCTTTGCAGCTATTTTCATAGCCTTGGTGGAAAAACAGGTCAGGAAATTCATTCCTCAATCACTGGATATCATTTTGACGCCAACCATCGCTTTACTCATTACTGGGATTGTCACTTACATTGTATTTATGCCGGTAGGTGGGTTTTTATCGGATGCCATTACGACTGGGTTATTGAATGTATTGGATTTCGGCGGTGTTGTAGCTGGATTCGTCCTTGGTGCAGCCTTCCTCCCTCTCGTCATTACTGGTTTACATCAAGGTTTAACGCCTGTCCATCTAGAATTGATAAATTCGATTGGAGATGATCCACTGCTTCCCATTTTGGCGATGGGTGGCGCGGGCCAAGTGGGAGCGGCATTTGCCATCTATATGAAAACGAAGAAAGCAAGTTTGAAGAGAGCAATCGGAGGAGGCCTTCCTTCCGGGATGCTAGGTATCGGCGAACCTCTTATATTTGGAGTGACCCTGCCATTGGGCCGGCCTTTCTTAACGGCATGTTTAGGTGCAGGAGTAGGCGGAGCATTCCAGGCTCAATTCGGAATCGCAACGTCGTCCATCGGTGTGTCCGGACTGCCGCTTACCTTTTTAGTTCATCCAAATCAAATCGCTCTGTTCCTCGCTGGACTGTTCATTTCCTATATAGCAGGATTTATTTTTACGTATCTGTTTGGATTTAATGATGAAATGGCGGTTGAATTCAAGTGATCGGAATCTCTTTTTATCTACAAGACCCGCATGCAGAAACACAAATCAAACATGCTGCTGACCTGGGAGTGAAGAGAGCATTTACCTCGCTTCATATTCCTGAAGAAAAGGGCGAACTGGTAAAGAGAATGATCAGGCTTTTAAAGCTTTCAGAATCCTGCGGAATGGAAATCCATGCAGATATCTCAATAAAAACGCTTCATCATTTGGGGATTAGCAAATTTATGGATTTATGGAGATTAGGTATTAAAGGTATTCGCCTTGATGATGGATTTGATAAAGAAACGGTCATATCCTTATCCAAGGTGTTTTCACTTTCACTGAATGCAAGCACGTTGAATGAAGATGAACTTTTAGCCGTGCTTGGAGGCGGTGTGGAACCGGAAAATCTGATAGCTTGGCACAACTTTTATCCAAGGCCTGAAACGGGCCTTGAGGAAGAATTCTTTCATGAACAAAATCAAATGTTCATGAAATACGGCATTCCGATCTTTGCTTTCATCCCAGGTGCAGGAAGTAAACGCGGTCCAATTCATGAAGGTCTTCCAACGCTTGAAAAACACAGGTTGATGAATCCTTACGCTGCCGGTATCGAGCTGTTTCAGCATGTGGAAGGAGTTTACGTTGGAGATCAAGGAACGGAGAATAATCTGCTTGAGAATCTGACTGCCTATAAAAATCAAAATATTCTAACTGTTAGAGCGGAATCCCGACTCTTACAAAGCCGTCAGTACGAATTGAGGCCAGATGTTTCTCAAGATGTTTTCCGGCTGCAGAATACCCGGGTCACAGCAAATGTTGAGCCGAGTAATACAGTTGCACGCAGCCTTGGATCCATAACGATGGACAATGATGGTTACGGAAGATATCGGGGAGAGGTCCAAATTTGCAAAAGAGACCTAGGGGCAAATCATCGAGTTAATGTGATTGGGCGAATTATAGAAGAAGATATTCCCTTGCTGTCCCTTCTAAAGCCTGGTCAAACGATAAAACTTATAATTGAGTGACCAATTGGGCTCTATGAATCAATTATACGGAGATAATAGGATATATTTCATGATGGCTTGTTAAAAGAGGCGGCAGAAGGGATTCCCAATGCTGCCTTGGTTTCTTTATAGGATCTATATAGTTCTTTTCCATTCATTTATACCCCTTCATGAAAGTGGTTATGGAATTGCTGCTAACAGAGCTAGAAAGTATACAAGGGAGGAAGCCTAAATGATAAAAAGGATATGTGCCCCTGCTGGAATAGCATTATTCTTGGTTTTATCCATTCTGGGAGGGAATGCGACAGCAAAAGGATCAGAGACTGAAAAAACGGTATCGGATATTCAGGGAATCGTAGCAAACATGACAGTCGATGAAAAAGTCGGTCAAATGCTCATGCCTGATTTTCGTAATTGGCAAAAACAAGGAGAAGCGAAGACGACGGGGTTTATTGAAATGAACTCAGAAGTTGCAAGCATCATCAAAAAATATCATCTGGGCGGTGTTATTCTGTTTGCAGAGAATGTAGTCGATACCGAACAAACGGTACGGCTCACCGATGGTTTGCAGATGGCAAGCCCGGACCTTCCGCTGTTCATAACGATTGATCAGGAAGGTGGAATCGTAACTCGCCTTCAAACTGGAACGAACCTTCCTGGCAATATGGCACTTGGTGCAGCCAGAAAAGAAAGTTATGCTTATCAATCCGGAGAAATCATTGGCAAGGAACTGTCGTCACTTGGCATAAATGTCAATTTCGGGCCGTCTGTCGATGTCAATAATAATCCTGGAAATCCCGTTATTGGCGTTCGTTCCTTCAGTTCTGATCCGGAACTTGTAGCAAAGCTGGGCATTCAAACGATAAAAGGATTGCAAAATCAGAACACGATAGCAACGACCAAGCATTTCCCCGGCCACGGAGATACAGCAGTCGATAGTCATTATGGTCTTCCCCTTGTTTCTCATGATAAAGGTCGTTTGCGTTCCATCGAGTTGATGCCTTTCCAAAGGGCCATTGATGCTGGAGTTGATATGATGATGACTGCACATGTTCAGTTTCCTGCATTCGATGACACTACCTATATCAGTAAAAAAGACGGTCAAGAGATTATGGTTCCTGCAACGTTGTCACATAAAGTCATTACGGGTCTATTACGTGAAGAAATGGGTTTTGACGGTGTTGTGGTTACAGATGCATTGAATATGAAAGCCATCGCGGACAACTTCGGACAGGAAGAAGCCGTAGTCCTTGCCCTGAAGTCTGGTGTTGATATTGCATTGATGCCTGCACAGGTTAATTCGCTTCAAATGGAAAAGAATTTAACCTCTGTATTCAATGCAGTGAAGGCAGCAGTGGCAAGCGGGGAAATTCCTCTAAATCAAGTCAACCAATCTGTAACGAGGATCCTTGAACTAAAAGTGAAAAGAGGGATATTAAACCCTGATGAAACTCCGATCGATAAAAAAATCGACACCGCGCTTCAAGTGGTAGGGAATGAAGATCATTTGAAAAAAGAACGGAAAATCGCGGAAGATGCCATCACCTTATTGAAAAATGAAGACAAAACATTGCCTTTCAAACCTAAGAAAAATGATAAAGTTTTAATTCTTGCTCCTTTTGATGACCAAGTTGAATCCATGTCCAGGAGCATCAGCGAATTAGCTGATAAAAAGAAAATAAAGAAAGTCCAAATAACGGGTATGAGTTTTTCAGGAAAGTCATTTACTGATCAAGTGGCAAGGCTCATTGATGAATCGGACTTTGTCATAACTGGTTCCTATGTTGTCAAAAACGATCCGGCTGTCAATGATGGAGTGATCGATGATAGCATTCAAGATTCTTCGAAGTGGGCAACAGCCTTCCCTAGAGCGGTCATGAATCATGCTAATAAGAAAGATAAAGAATTTGTATTAATGAGTTTAAGAAACCCTTATGATGTTGCAAACTTTGAAGAAGCGAAAGCGGTTCTTGCTGTTTACGGGTTCAAAGGGTATTCGAATGGGCGTTATAGACAGCCGAATATCCCGGCAGGAATTTCAGCCATTTTTGGAGTATCAAAACCTAAAGGTACTTTGCCGGTTGATATACCATCAGTAATTAAGCCCTCTGAAAGTCTTTATAAATTTGGATATGGATTAGATATTAAATCTGGAAGACCCATTAAAAAATAGGGAGGGAAGCAGTTTGAAAAGAATGATAATCCTATTTACCATTTGTCTGTTGACTTTCGGCATTGTATCCTCAAAAAGTGTAACCGCTGTTAAAGAGAAGAAAAAACAAAAGGTCAGTCCCGGTATTGAAGTCCTTTTAAAAGAAGAAAAGAACGTGTTAAGCGGAAAGAAAGTCGGCTTGATTACGAACCCAACTGGCATCGATTCAAAATTAACCAGCATCGTCGATCTACTTCATGATGATCCAGACATTAATTTGACAGCGTTATTTGGTCCTGAACATGGAGTGCGTGGAGATGCGCAAGCTGGTGCAAGCGTTGAATATTATATTGATGAAAAAACAGGGTTGCCTGTTTATAGCTTATATGGCAAAACGAAAAAACCGACGCCTGAAATGTTAAAGGATGTGGAGGTCCTTGTTTTTGATATCCAGGATGTCGGAACACGCTATTACACTTATATCTACACGATGGCATATGCAATGGAAGCAGCCAAAGAAAATAATATCCCCTTTATCGTGCTGGACCGGCCGAACCCACAGGGCGGGGAGTCGGTAGATGGGCCGGTACTTGAACCTGAATTCTCATCGTTTGTCGGTTTGTACCCAATACCGCTAAAGCATGGGATGACAGTTGGGGAACTCGCGACTTTGTTCAATAAGGAATTTAATATTGGTGCAGATCTAAAGGTCATCAAGATGAAAGGCTGGAAGCGAGATATGGACTATGATGATACTGGTCTCCCTTTTGTCTTGCCGTCACCGAATATGCCCGCAGTTTCCACTACTTTCGTATATCCGGCTACAGGCTTGATCGAGGGAACAAATGTCTCGGAAGGCAGAGGGACGACTAAACCATTCGAGTTGATTGGTGCTCCTTATATAAACAGTGATGAGCTTGCTGGGAAATTAAATGAATTAAGGTTACCTGGCGTAAAATTCAGGGCAGCCTCCTTTACACCTACATTTTCAAAACATGCAGGTAAACTCAGCCACGGAGTGGAAATTTATATAACAGATAGAGAGGAATTCAAGGCTGTCCCTACTGGACTTCACATCATCAAGACCATTCAGGATCTATATCCTGATGATTTCGAATTCCTTGCAGCCAAAAATTTCAATTTATTGATTGGCAATGGCTGGGTAATGTCCAGAATTGAAGAAGGTTCATCAGTAAATGAAATCATGAAGGAGTATCAAGTAAAGCAGGATGCTTTTAAAAAGGTTCGTAAAAACTACTTGCTCTATAAATAAGTGAAAAAAGAAAAGTCCGGTTGGACTTTTCTTTTTTTTATGAACTTTTGATGGAGGATTAAATCGCTAAGACTTTATTTCTGAATATAGCCAACTTTATATATGAAATGAAGTTCTAAAATGGAAGGAACCGTTGTCTAATAGAATATGGGGTTTGCCCTAAATCAGTAATTGACAGGAGGAAAGCGGGATGAAAAAATATCTTCAAAAAATTGGACGTTCCTTGATGCTGCCAGTAGCCGTATTACCAGCAGCCGCCATTTTAATGGGGATCGGTTATTGGATAGATCCGGCAGGATGGGGAGCGGGAAGTCCTTTAGCGGCTTTCTTAATAAAAGCAGGTTCTTCGATTATAGACAATATGGCTATATTGTTTGCTGTTGGAGTGGCGTTGGGGATGTCGAAAGGAAAAGATGGAGCCGCCGCTTTAAGCGGGCTGGTAGCCTATCTGGTTGTAACGACATTGCTTTCCACGGACTCTGTAGCGATGCTGCAGGGAATTGATGCAAAAGATGTAAATCCAGCATTTGTGAAAATAGAAAATGCATTTGTCGGAATCCTCTCGGGCCTTATAGCGGCAGCTATGTATAATCGGTTCAGTAAGGTCGAGCTGCCGGATGCACTCGCTTTCTTTAGCGGTAAACGCCTTGTCCCGATCCTTACTGCGGTTGTCATGTTACTGGTTTCCCTATTATTATTCTTCGTATGGCCGCTCATCTATTCCTGGTTAGTTATATTTGGGGAAGGAATAAGTGAATTAGGAGCTGCTGGAGCAGGACTCTATGGATTCTTTAATCGGCTTTTGATACCAACAGGTTTACATCATGCGTTAAACTCCGTATTCTGGTTCGATGTGATAGGACTTAACGATATCGGTAAATTCTGGGCTGGAACAGGAGTAAAAGGAACCACAGGCATGTATCAAGCCGGATTCTTTCCCGTCATGATGTTCGGTTTGCCGGCAGCAGCTCTTGCCATGTACCATACGGCAAAATCACGGAAGAAAAAACAAGTTGCCTCATTAATGCTCGCAGCCGGTTTCGCTTCATTTTTCACAGGAGTTACTGAACCGTTGGAATTTGCTTTCATGTTTGTTGCACCAGCCCTATTCGTTGTGCATGCCTTATTAACAGGAATATCATTAGCTATTGCTGCGACTTTCCAATGGACAGCAGGTTTCGGTTTTAGTGCAGGATTTATTGACTTTATTTTAAGTTCAAGGTTGCCATTGGCAAATGAACCGTATATGCTACTTCTTCAAGGACTGGCTTTTGCTGTCATCTACTATTTCTTATTCCGATTCTTGATTACAAGGTTCAATTTAATGACTCCCGGAAGAGAAGATGATACAGAAGATGAGCTTGATGGCGGAGGAGCGACTGCGGAAGCAGACAGCAGTCAAGGCGGGAATAATGAGAGTAAATTCTTTGGAATGGCTTCCGCTATTTATGAGGGATTAGGCGGAGACGCAAACGTTACATCTGTAGATAACTGCGTTACCCGTTTAAGAGTTGAAGTGGAAAATATGGGAGCTGTCGATCAGAATAAAATCAAATCAACAGGGGTTGCTGGAATCAATATCGTGGGTCCCCAAAGCATTCAAGTCATCGTAGGGACACAGGTACAATTCATAGCTGATGAAATTGAAAAAATCCGGCGGCAATAGGTCTGGATAAACTGCATTTTGCCTTTTAATGCAAAAATCTACGATCAGAATTATATTTTCTGATCGTAGAGATTTTTATGATAAGTACCGATTTTTAACGCACAAAAGATTTATCTTTATAAACTCTGTTCTTAAAATAGAATAAAACGAATTAATGTTCTATAATATAAAAGGGTATTGAATGAAGGATTTGCCATGAAGCTTGGAGAACTAATAATGAAGATCGTCCGCCAATCATTGATATATCGGGGATGAAGGTAATATACATACATATCAACCTAAAAACATGATTGTATATGGTACTAATATACTGTGCAATCGATATCTTATGAATTTTTTCTACCTTTTATAAGGGAGGTTCCGGTCATGTATAAACAAAAAACCAAAGAAACTGACAGTAGTGTCATTGAGTTCATTGAGAACGTCGATAATCCGAAAAAACGTGAAGATGCATACGAATTGTTGGATGTTTTTACCCAAACGACAGGTTATGAGGCAAAGATGTGGGGACCGAGCATAATTGGGTTCGGTACCTATCATTATAAATATGAATCAGGTCACGAAGGCGATGCCCCCCTGGTAGGCTTCTCGCCTCGAAAAGCAAAAATCAGTTTATATTTTGCTACGGGAGACAAAAAAAGAGAAGAATTGTTACAGGCATTTGGTAAACACACTTCCGGGAAAGCGTGTGTGTACATCAATAAAGTGGCAGATATCGATATTAACGTATTAAAAGAATTGATTAATCAATCTGTCAAGTTTTTGAGAGATACATACCCGGACAATGAAATATAATAAAATGTATGTTTAAGAGGAACAAGAAAGCGAGTGGGAACGAAAATGAGAAAAATTAAAGTGGGCATAGTTGGATACGGATTGTCAGGAGCTACTTTTCACGCGCCGTTATTAAGTGTTTTAGGGCAGTTTCAAATAGCGAAAGTTGTCAGCTCCAATAAGGAAAAAGTCCAAAAAGATTTGAAAGATGTTGAAGTGGTAAGCAGCTTAGAGGAGATTCTTGAAGACCCATCCATTGATTTGGCTGTTATTACGACACCGAGTGGTTTACATTATGAAATGGCCAAGCAAAGCTTGTTAGCAGGGAAGCATGTCATTCTTGAAAAGCCAATGGTAGTGGAAGCTTGGGAGGCGGAGGAGCTCATTAAGATTGCCGAGGAAAAGGATCTGCTATTAAGTGTCTATCATAACCGGAGATGGGATAATGACTTTTTGACCGTGAAAAAACTTATGGATGATGGAGTGCTTGGGGAAATCAATACATACCAAGTCCATTATGATCGATACCGGCCTGTGGTCAGGGATAGATGGAGGGAAAAACCAGGTCCGGGATCAGGCATGCTTTATGATTTAGGATCACATCTCATCGATCAAGCACTTCATTTGTTTGGGTTGCCGCAATTCGTTTGGGCAGATGTATTTTCCCAAAAAGAAAATGCAGAAACGGATGATTATTTCCATGTAATATTAGGATATGAAAAGCTGAGAGTTATCTTGCATTCAGGCTCAATCGTTCCGTTTAATGGACCGCGCTATCAGGTGCATGGAAGTAAAGGATCATTTATCAAGTACGGTCTTGACTGCCAAGAGGCAGCCCTAAGTGAGGGGAAAAAACCTTTGGATGACTCTTGGGGTGCAGATGAACCCGAATTCTATGGTAAGCTGGTTACGGTTGAAGGTGAAAATGAGACACATGAAACCATTGAAACACTGAATGGATCTTATTTAACATATTACCAGGCAATTGCAGATAGTATATTGAGCGGAAAAAAAGCTCCAGTAACCGCCCAAGAGGGATTATCGGTCATTAAAATCATTGATGCAGCTTTTGAAAGCAGTAAAGGGAAAAAAGCCGTATATATTAAATGATCATTTTCCCCTAATAACAATATAAATGAGAAAAACTGAATGATAAGCGGCCTTATTCTCTATTAGAGGAAAAAGGCCGCTTTTTGTTTTGGTCAAATAAAATCATTAACTTAAGAAGCAAATGGTTTCGATTGTTACGCAAGATTTTGAGCTGTTTCCGCATGAAAATGGAGCGAATATCCAAGAGATTGAAGCGTTACTCGTGAATTCGGATCATATACTCGTGAGATTCATCCATTTACTCGTGAATTTGACGCATTTACTCGTGAATTTGAATGTTACGGAAGATTTAGAGCTGCTTACGGAAAATGGAGGGAATATCCGCGAGATTTTACTTTTACTCGTGAATATACAGTTTTGGAGGATTTCAATTGATATAAAAATCATAAATGAAAAACCCCCGAATGGCGGCTGCTACTCGGGGGTTTTGTTAAGGCATTAAACTTGAAATGCCTTCTAAGCTCTAGGATAATGCCTTCGCATGAAGAGATCGCTTTTGCCAAGCCATGGTAATCATCAAAGTAATGAATAAAAGGATAAGGCCCAACATGAACGGATAGGTAATGTGTACATCATACATCATTCCGGCAAGTGTAGGTCCGAGCACATTTCCAATGCTCATATACGCATTATTCATGCCCATTGCAAAGCCCTGTTCATTCCCTGCCATCTTGGAAATCAGTGTGTTAAGAACTGGACGCAAGATGGAAGTGGAAAGGAAGATGATAAGCGAAATCAAAAAGAAAATCAGGTAACTTGTAGCAAAAAGTGATAGAAGGAAACCGATTGCTGCAACACTGATAAAGATATTCAGCACATTCACTTCCCCGAAACGCTGTACAATCCGGTCGACGACAAACAGTTGCACTATTACACTGACGATACCGGTGGCTGTAACCATGATGGCGATGTCCTTAGGACTTGAATTGAATTGATTATCAAGATAAAGACCAATTACAGATTCATATGCCATTAGGCCAAAGCTCATTACAAGAGTAATGATGAGTGGGATGAAATAAGGCATTTTCACGGATAAGGCAATCTTCCGAATCATTGTTTCAGTTTTTGCATCCATGGATTGTGGAACCTGTGACGTTTCGCTTTCTTTTAAAACAAAAATCGAAAATACAACAGCTGATAGGGACACCAGAGCAGAAATCAAAAAGGGAAACTTCAAGCCAAAGTCAGCTAAAAAACCTCCAATTCCCGGACCGACTACAATTCCCAGGGACATGGCGGCAGATACTAAACTATTGCCTTTGGCGCGTTGATCAAATGTGGTGATATCGGCTACATAAGCAAAAATTGCGGGTATTAGCAAAGCTGCCCCGATCCCGCCGATGATACGTGAAGCATATAATAACCAAATGGAATTGACTGCATAAAAAATAAACATGGATAATGTCAAACCGACCAATCCATAAATAATCATTTTTCTGCGCCCGAATTGGTCAGTCCATTTTCCGGCAATTGGCGAAAAGATAAGTTGTGCACCCGCGAAAATGGCGATCATTAGGCCAGCGGCGGTTCCGCCTTGATTAATGGAGGCCAGGTATGCTGGTAAAATGGGAATGATGATACCGAAACTTCCTATTGCTATAAACATATTGATCATGAGGATAATGATCTTTTTGCGTTGTTCTGCTGACATGGACAGCCTCTCTCTCTCTTTAAAAAATCAATAACCAATTTAATTCGCATGGTTAATTTTTTGATACGTTAATTATGTTATAGTTTTAGATAGATAGTGTCAATAAGAAAGGATTGTCAAACATGAATTCAAGTGAATTGTATAATTTACATCTAGAGATCAGGGAACTAAGCAGACTATCACAAGAATTGGTTGAACCGTTATTGGTTAAATATGATTTAACTTCTGTACAGTATCGCGCATTGCAATTAATAGTCTTGAATGAATCCATAGCTGTTAAAGATGTTTCGAATCATTTGAAGATTAAACCTGCGGCAGGAACTGCACTAATTGATCGGCTTGAACGGAAGAGGTTGATTGAGAGGGTACATAGTGAGGATGATCGGCGGGTAGTTTTTATCCAATCCACTGAAAGTGGAAGGAATACCTATCATTCCATCAATAAGTGTTTTACCAAAGTCTTTCGTGACTTTTATAGCGTCCTAAATGGAGAGGAAACGGAACGTCTCAAACAAATCGTTGGGAAGCTTACCGAACATCTGTCGTCATGCATAGAGAATAAAATATAGTCTTCCTGACGTGTACAGTTTCCATTATAATAGAATGAAGATGCACTATATATTTATTAAAGCAGTGAATTTCACTGTTTTAGGAGGTTAATTATCAGAATAATTAAAAAATATTTAGGTGAAAACGTCATTCAATGATTTTATTTTGGTGTAAGGAATCCATTAAAGAAGATATGACGGCTGGAAAATGAATATGTATCAAAAGGATAAGAAGTTTTTTTCTCAGGATTCATCATGACGAACCAGGCAGGGTGCTGAATACAAAGAATCTGAAAAGAAGGAGATGGTAAAATGTTTTCCCCATTAACTCCAATGGATTGGAAGCGCAGGGCCGTAAAATATTATCCTCAAAAAGTGGCAGTCATTGATGAAGAGAAAGAGTTTACTTATAAGGAATTCGGGCAGCGAACAGATCAACTTTCCAAAGCATTGCATTCTTCGGGAATTGAAAAAGGCGACCATATTGCAGTAATGTTGCCAAATACGCATTATATGTTGGAATGTTTTTATGGCATTTGTCAAATGGGAGCGGTAATGGTTCCTTTGAATTATAGGCTTGCTGCAGAGGATTTGGAATATATCATCAAGCATAGCGATTCAAAAATGTTGATAATCGATGAAGAATTCACCGCTCCAATCGAAAAGATCATTACTAGACTATCATTGGAAAAAATCATTATCGTGCCTGTTGAAGGACATGAAACCACTTTACCTGGGATCGACTATGAGAATTTCATTTTGCATGCAAATGAAGGTGGTCTGCCAGAGGTTACAATCGATGAAAATCAACTTTTGACTATAAATTACACGAGTGGAACTACTTCAAAACCAAAAGGGGTAATGTTGACCCATCGCGGGAATTACATGAATGCCGCTAATTTCATTTATCACCTTGGAGTGAAGCATGACGATGTATACTTACATACCTTGCCGATGTTTCACGCTAATGGCTGGGGAGGTGTATGGTCGGTAACGGCTACTGGCGGGACCCATGTATGTTTAAGGAAGGTCGATCCCCCTCTTATCCTCAAATTATTCAGCCGTCATAATATTACATTGTTATGTGGAGCACCTACTGTCGTCAATATGTTGGTAAATGATCCTAAAGCAAAAGAAACAAATATCAAAGTGCGTCCAAGGATGGCAACAGCCGGTGCTCCTCCAGCAGCAGCGCTTATACAAAAGGCACAAGAAATCCTTGGTTTGAATATGATCCACGTATATGGATTAACAGAAACTTCCCCTTTCATCCTATATAACGAGTGGAAGGATGAGTTTGAAGCTAAATCGGCGGACGAACAAGCAATAATAAAGGCAAGACAAGGTATTGAATTGGTTTTCAATGGGGAAACGATGGTGGTCAATCAAGAAGGGAAAGAAGTCCCTTGGGATGGAAAGGAACTGGGGGAAATCATCACTCGCGGCAATGTTGTAATGGAAGGATATTATAAGGATCCGGAAAAGACGGCCGAAGCAATTAGGGATGGCTGGTTTCATACCGGGGATCTGGCAGTTACCTATCCTGATGGATATATTGAGATACAGGACAGGGCTAAGGATTTAATCATTTCCGGCGGGGAAAATATTTCTTCAACAGAGGTAGAAGGGGTATTGTATAATCATCCAGATGTTTTGGAGGCTGCGGTCATTGCCATCCCAGACGATAAATGGGGAGAAACGCCTAAGGCAATCATTGTGCTGCAGCCCAATGCAAAAGTGACAGAAAAAGAGATCATTACCTTTTGCCGCTCAAAAATGGCTCATTTTAAAGCACCGACAAAAGTTGAATTCGTAGAGTCTTTACCGAAAACGGCAACAGGTAAGCTACAAAAATACCGTTTGAGGGAAATCCATTGGAAAGGATCAAAAAAGGTAAATTAAAGGCTTTCATCGGAACGGGATATATATTGAGGGGGTGTCATAAAAAGGTAAATCAAATGAAGTACGGCAATTAACAAGACCAAGAATGCTTTTAAATAAGCATTCTTGGTTTTTATATTATGGAAAGCAACATTTCCTCTGTAATACTAGGAGCGGGATAAATTAATTAACGAGGGCTTCTAAATGAAAGATTTGACTTGTAATATATATACGTATTTTAGATAAACTTGGTTTTTTACAACTAGCATAACTGATGCATGATAGGCGTGCTTTCCGGAATAATATGCTGCTATTAAACTATTTGGACTGCAAGCAAGTGATCAGGATGTCCTCAGTAATAATAGCTGATCGAAATTAATTTTAAATGTAAAACATAGCCATATTAATTTTATTTATAGCAATAATTATTGGATTAATTATATGGTTGAATTAAAAGAAAAAAGGATCTAAATCAGTTTATAGACAAAAGGGGTTCTATCTAAATTTTGAAACAAAGCTGATTAGAGCGAGTGTCTTGAGACAATATTCAAACCCCCTTTAGTCTGACTTAGAGTTAGTTTTTTTAAAAAAAAACTTATATCAATGGAATTTTGTGAATTCGTTAAAAAAAAGGCGGGAAGAAAAATTATCTATTTTTCTTCCCGCCTTTTTTATGAATAGCACGAAAATTTTTAAAAATCCTAATGAGATCATATTATATGAAGAAACTAAGAAGCACATAGAAAAACAAACGATATTCTATTAAAAAATTCTGTAAACTTAAATCAAACATTATAACGTTATATTGATTAGTTCGGTAAAATATGATAATCTATTTTTGTAAAGAGAAATGAAATGAATTCTTATTCAGTGTAACCGTATACAAAGTACTTGCAATCGGTAGGAAGTATCGAAAAGGATGAGGGAAATGACAGATACGTTAGTTCTGAAGAATGTAAAGATGTTAGAGGGGAATGCAGCGGATATCATACTGGAAAAAGGGATGATTAAAGAAATCGCACTTCCCGGAACTGCAACAGGCAATAAGATAATAGATTATGATCAAAAAGTTTATGTTTCGAGCGGATGGATTGATATGCATGTACATGCTTTCCCGGAATTCGATCCTTATGGTGATGAGGTTGATGAGATTGGATATAAAACTGGTGTAACAACGGTCATCGATGCGGGAAGCACGGGGGCAGATAGGATATCTGATCTGGTTATCAGTTGTGAAAATTCCAAAACGAATGTTTTCGCCTTTCTGAATATTTCGCGGATAGGTTTGAAAAGGATTGATGAGTTATCGGATATTTCATGGCTGGACGAAGGGGAATTAAGGAAGGCAATTTCCAAGTACGGGGAGTTTATCGTTGGACTTAAAGCGAGAATAAGTAAAAGTGTGGTTGGTCCAAATGGTGTCCAGCCATTAAAAATCGCTAGGAAGTTTTCGGCTGAAACTGGTTTACCATTAATGGTTCATATCGGTTCAGGGCCGCCTGATATTAAGGAAGTCCTTGATTTACTTGAGGAAAAGGACATTATTACACATTTCTTAAATGGTAAAGCGAATAATTTATTTGATGTAAGAGAAGAGCCACTGCCTGAGTTAAGTAAGGCGATTGAACGTGGTGTTCATTTGGATGTAGGTCATGGAACGGCAAGCTTTTCTTTTAAAACTGCCGAAATGGCAAAAAAGCGGGGGATTCGTTTCAATACGATCAGTACGGATATATATCGTAAAAACAGGGAGAATGGGCCAGTTTTTAATATGGCAAATGTGCTTACAAAATTTTTGTACCTCGGTTATCCATTAAAAGAAGTAATAGATGCCGTTACGGTCAATGCAGCAGCTTGGTTGCATAAACCAGAGCTTGGCAGGATTTCAACTGGGGATATTGCGAACTTGACCTTATTCTCGATCGAGAATGAACAGACCCTTTTATTGGATTCCGAAGGTGAAAAAAGGATGGCAGAAAAAAGAGTTGTTGTAAAAGGAGTGGTTATAAATGGAGAATTCATTGAACGCTAAATACGGTTTGAAAAGAGTCATCAATGCAAGTGGAAGAATGAGCATATTGGGGGTTTCTTCCCCAACTGACACAGTGATGGACGCGATGAAAAAAGGTGGGCAAAATTATGTTGAAATTTCTGATTTAGTCGATAAGTCAGGCCAGCATATAGCGAATTTGCTTCATTCCGAAGCAGCGGTCGTCGTAAACTCAGCATCAAGTGGAATTGCGCTTTCCGTAGCGGCGATCGTGACTGAAGGAAACAGAAGGAAAAGTGAAAGGCTTCATCAAGATCCCATTCAAAAGAATGAAATCATCATGCTGAAAGGCCATAACGTTCAGTATGGTGCACCGGTTGAAACCATGATTTACCTTGGTGGAGGAAACTTGGTGGAAGTTGGGTATGCAAATGAAGGGAAGGCAGAGCATATTGCTGATGCCATAAATGAAAATACTGCCGCCATTTTATATGTGAAATCGCATCATGCTGTTCAGAAAAATATGATATCGGTCGAAGAAGCATGGGAAGTGGCCAAAAAGAATAGTATCCCTCTGATTGTCGATGCAGCAGCTGAGGAGGATTTAGAAAAATATATACAATTCTCCGACTTGGCGATCTATAGTGGATCAAAAGCCATTGAAGGACCCACATCAGGTATCGTTGCTGGCAGAAAAAAATATATCGAATGGGTAAAGGTTCAACTGCACTGTATCGGAAGGAGCATGAAGGTTGGAAAGGAAACAACCTTTGGGCTGCTTCAGGCATTGAATGAGTATTTTGACAAGACAGATAATAGCGAAAAAGAAAAGGCTAGTTTACAAATTCTCACATCACTTGACTCCATTGATGGCGTAAAAGTAACGATAGTACAGGATGAAGCCGGCCGTGCCATATATAGAGCCCGCATTTCCATTGATCCTTTGATAACGGAAACAACGGCGAAAGAAGTGAACGAGCAGCTCAAAAATGGGGATATTGCCATTTATACACGTGATTATGGGATTCGGCAAGGCTTTTTCGATATAGATCCGCGTCCATTGCAAGGTGATGATATACATGTCATAGAAGCACAATTAAGAACAATATTAGGAGGAAAACAAGGATGACAAACATAAACAAACGGTTATTGAATGATCGTGTAGCCTTAAATGTACTTGCAAATAGTGTAGAAAATGCAGCGGAAGTCTTTGAAGCAGCGGAAGGCCATGTATTGGTGGGTGTACTCTCAAAGGACTATCCAACTGTGGAAGCTGGTGTTACAGCAATGAAAGAATACGGAGAAGCCATTGATGAGGCCGTTTCAATAGGATTGGGCGCGGGCGATAATAGACAGGCAGCAGTTGTCGCAGAAATAGCAAAATACTATCCAGGTAGTCATATTAACCAGGTTTTTCCGGCTGTTGGTGCCACCAGGGCCAATTTAGGTGAGAAGGATAGCTGGATAAATTCACTTGTTTCTCCAACTGGGAAAGTCGGTTATGTGAATATCTCCACTGGTCCAGTAAGTGCAGGTGCAAGTGAAACTGCCATTGTGCCTATAAAAGCTGCCATTGCGCTTGTTCGTGATATGGGAGGAAATGCATTAAAATACTTTCCGATGAAAGGCCTGAAGCATGAAGATGAATATCGTGCTGTGGCAAAAGCTTGTGGTGAAGAGGGATTTGCTTTGGAACCAACAGGTGGAATCGATTTAAATAATTTCGAGACCATTTTAGAAATTGCATTAGAAGCAAAAGTGCCTAAAGTCATTCCCCATGTATATTCTTCTATCATCGATGAAGAGACTGGTAAAACGAATGATGAGGATGTACGGAAATTATTGGCCATAACAAAAAAATTGGTTGAAAAATATGCCTAAAAGGATTGTGGCATTCGGGGAAGTTATGATGCGTTTGCAGGTACCAGGGTATGAATTACTATCACAGGCTAACACTCTGCAATACTCCTTTTCAGGCACGGGAGTAAACGTAGCTTCTGCGATGACAAAGCTTGGACATGATGGGTATGTTGTGACCAAGTTACCGGATAACCCCCTCGGGGATTCAGCGATCTCAGCTCTGCAGCGCTTAGGAATTGGAAGGGGCTACATCTCCAGAGGCGGCAAATACATGGGGATGTACTTTTTGGAAAATGGATTTGGACAGCGGGCGAGCCGTGTCACATATTCCAATCGACTGGAAAGCAGTTTTAATACAGCCACCTTATCCGATTATGATATGGATATGATTTCGGAAAGTACGGATATCATCCATTTTTGCGGAATCACGCTTGCAATGGCGGAAAATGTACGGGAAAGTATGAAGGCGCTGGCTGGAAAAGTCAAAGAAAAAGGCGGTACAGTCTGTTTCGATTGCAATTACCGTCCCTCTTTATGGGAGGGAGGTTATTCTGACGCAAAGCCTCATTATGAAGAAATGCTTTCTTTGGCTGATATCGTCATGATGAATGAGAAAGACGCCCTATATATTTTAGGAATGAAGTCAGAAGGCTCCACAAGGGAAGAGCAGCTTATTGAGTTGATCCCTGAAGTGGCCAAGAAATTCAATATTCAATCGATAGCAGGGACACATCGTTCAATCAACAGTGATAATAGCCATACGCTGAGGGGGTATATATACAAAGAAGAGACATTTTACTTTTCCGATATCCTATCATTTTCCGTATATGATAGAATAGGTTCAGGCGATGCTTACACAAGCGGAATCCTGCATGGCGAATTGCTAGGATATTCCCCTGAAAAGACAGTTCGGTTTGCGGCTGTATCAGGAATGCTGGCATGTACTGTCGTTGGAGATACTCCTTTGGCAACCGAAAAGGAGATACTCTCGGCAATGGAAGGTAAAATGGAAGATATTAAGAGATAAAGGCAGGAGATTAGGAATGAATGTGAACAGAAAAAATGGACCGATGTATTTACAGATAAAAGAAATATTAAAGGATCGTATTTTACATGGGGTTTATGCCATCGACACAAACATTCCCTCTGAGCCTCTTTTGGAAGAAGAATTTAACGTAAGTAAGGTCACTGTCCGTAATGCAATCAAAGAACTCGTTCAAGAGGGGTATGTTGAAAAGAAAAGCGGCAAAGGCACTAGAGTCATAGCTAATGGTTCGATTGTCAAACTTTCCAAAGGAAAGCGTTTCACAGAGCTTTTGGTGGAGGAAGGGCACTCCATTTTAAAAAAGGTGTTAAACATAAGTCATGTTGACCTTTCTTCAGACTCTAAGCTGCATTCTTTATTTGGTGACCATTGCTTATGTATTGAACGGATATATTTATTGGACAATGAGCCTTATATTTACTTTACACATTATGTTTCACTGGATTTAAACCAAGAAGAAATAGAAGAGGTCCAGATCAATTCTTTGTACCGCTTTTTGGAAGATCAAAACGTCAAACTTGAAATTTTCAGAGATGAGTTTGCCGTTGCTATCGCTCCGGATCACATTTGCGAAACACTGAAAATCGAAAACAATAGTCCAGTACTAAAGAGGATTCGGATTTCCAGTGATGGGGACGGAAATGTTATGGAATACAGTGAAGGATATTACAACACGGCTAAACAGAACTACATTGTGACATATAACGAGCCGGTACAATAATCCCATTTATTGTATTGGTTGGTTTGATTGTAAGCGATTTCTTGGGAATGGGGAGAACATATGGATCTATATTTATTAGGAATCACGCTGATAGCAATCGTAATAGTTATTTTGGGGGTATCATGGTGGAAATGGCATGCATTCATTAGCTTGACTGTAGCCAGTTTATTTTTAGCGGTTTTTTCCGGACTGCCAATGGACAAGATTGTTGGGGCTTATGAAACGGGTGTCGGAGCGGTCCTTGGTCACCTTATTGGAATATTGGCATTGGGTACCATCTTAGGAAAGATGATGTCCGACTCTGGAGCTGGTATGCAGGTTGCTGACTTTTTCATTAATAAATTCGGTGTGAAAAACCTGCCATGGGCCATGCTTTTATCTGGTTTCATCATCGGCATTCCGGTATTTTTCGAGGTTGGTTTAGTAATATTGCTTCCTTTGGTCATTTCCATTCGGAAATCAACCAAAGTGAACATCTTGTTAATTGGTATTCCAGTACTTGCTGGTTTATCGATCGTACATGGGCTGGTGCCTCCGCATCCTGGAGCCATGACAGCTATTGGAATTTATAATGCTAACATGGGGCAGGTACTTTTGTACTCATTGATCATCGCATTCCCGACGGCTGTAATTGCGGGACCGCTATTCGCAAAATGGATTCATAAACGGGTTATTCCTGTTGGAGAACCGGAATTGATCCGTGTCGAAACAAAGTCAAGTGGATTACCCGGCACTGGAGTATCGTTCTTCATCATCCTTTTGCCAGTATTGTTGATGGTTTTAACTGTAGTGGCGCCTTATCTGCCGCTACCTGGTTCGATTGAAAAATTCTTATTGTTTATCGGAAGTCCAGTGATCGCCCTATTAATCTCCTGTTTTGCAGCTTACTATTTCTTGGGCTACAGACAGGGAATGGACAAATCACTAATTAAAAAGTTGACGGAAGAATGCTTATTGCCATTAGCATCCATAATTCTAATTATCGGTGCTGGCGGAGGGTTCAAGCAAATTTTAATTGATAGTGGCGTAGGGACTGCAATCGCTTCCATGTCTGAAGAAATTTCTTTATCACCGATCGTTCTTGCATTCCTTGTGGCCGGATTGATTCGGATTGCCACAGGTTCTGCAACCGTAGCTTTGACCACGGCAGCAGGGATCGTTTCACCGGTCGTTGCCAATATGACGGGTGTTAATCTAGAATTGCTCGTAATTGCCACGGGAGCAGGCTCACTTATGTTTTCCCATGTTAATGACGCCGGTTTCTGGTTAGTAAAAGAATACATGGGATTAACCGTTAAAGAAACTTTCAAAACATGGACAGTGATGGAAACATTACTTTCCTTCGTGGCATTCGGTTTGGTTTTAATTTTCGATATATTCATATAATTAAAGAAAATTTTTGCAAAACATGATTATGTAGTATTTACCTCCGTGAACTGTCTTGTTGTGACAGATCACGGAGGCTTTTATTTAGTTATGAACATACTGGGGAGGGAGAAAAGGAGCGGCTGTACTCTTAAAGATAGGTCGTTGCAGAAAAAACAGTAATAAAATTCATTCAAAATCGTAGTTATTTTTACTATTGACAAGGGTGTAGTTTCATCCGGGTGACGTTTGTTTGGCTCCTCGAAGATATAAGTCCTGACAGAGACTTCTATATTGCAAGATTGACAGCTTCCCGTTTACATATTCATTCTGAATATAATCCAATAATTCATTGGCATGGTTAGGCTTTTGACGTTTTTCCTGAATATAATGGAGAATTAAAACTTCTATATTCACACACTCACCTTACTTGACAAGTATTTTTTTCCATTAACAATATAACATGGGTATTCAAAAAAATATCATTTTTTGAATATTTTAACTATCGACATATTTATACAAATAAAGGATTGATTCGGAGTAACCGGTGGGAAATTTTATTGGGAAATGCAAAAAAGAGCGATATTATTTCGACTTACTTTTAAGTCGGCACAAGAAAAAACCCCTGATAATTCAAGGGTTGGAGGAATAAAACGATTTTACAAGGACTTCATGCCTGTATCTTTTGTACATGTATTGGTGATAAGCGCAGTTCTGCGGATTCTCTCTTAATGGAGAATAAATAAGCTGCCAAACCTAAGAGGGCTGTAAAAATCAGCATGGCGATCGATGAACTGAAGTCCCCGCCAGACAAGTCACGAAGCCATCCCATGATATAACTCGAAAAGCCGCCCATGATATTCGTGAATCCAATTAGACCTGCGGCTCGTCCTGCCGTTTCAGGTGTTGAGTATTTTACCATGAGCATATTGCTTAGGTGGAACACACCGCCTTGACATCCCATTGCCAGTCCCATACATAGTCCGGCCAAAATAGGATTGGGGATGAAGACAGCTACAGTCAAAAAGACAGCCGTCAATGAAAATAGAATCGTGGCCATCAAACTTGGACGTCTGGTTTTGTCAGCCAGAAAACCGCATGCCAAGACAAATCCTAAAGCGAATAGCCAGGAAAGTGAAGTAATGCTCGACATTCCTTCCTTTTCGAATCCTTTTGCCTCAATGAGGTAGGTAGGAAGCCAAATGCTGATTCCGAAAAATAAGAAGGAGCATACGAGCATGCCGAACCAAACGATCCAGAAACGATAATCTTGGGCGAAACTTTTCTTGTTCTCGGAGGGGGCGGTTTCAGTCACTTCATCATCCGTTTGGCGAATGAAAGCCAATTCCTCCTTACTTATCCGGGGGTGCTCTTCTGGTGTATTCCTTGTCATAAAGATGAACATCGGGATATTTATAAATAAGTTGAAAGCTGCAAGCATAAAGAAAGCTGCTTGCCAGTGGAGTAAAGATATTACGAGCACCAAGAAAATGGCTCCCATTGCCGGTCCTAAATAGTTTCCGGTAAGCCAAGATGCCTGGGCCCTCCCCAATTCGCGTTTATTAAACCAGTTAGAAATGAATTTTCCGGAAACCGGAATCATCATCCCTTCACCAAAACCAAGAATGATCCTGCTTATTAAAAACATTTCATATGAATTTGCCAGTCCTGACGTGATCATCGTGAGTGTCCAAACGAATAAACCGGCGATGGCTGTTTTTCGGGCCCCTAATTTATCAATGATGAAGCCCCAAAAAAGATTTGAAACTCCATAAGCAATGGTGAATACAAAAGATAGAAGACCGATCTTTGCATTTTTGTCATCGCCTGTCATACCGAGTGCATGCAAGAATTCCGGATCTGTTTGAATGATGGAAATGCCAACTTTATCAATTTGTCCAAAAAACCAAAAGAAAAAAATTGGAACGGCAATATACAACCATCTTTTTTGCCCATTTAACATAATACCATCTCCTTATCGCTTTTTAACATTCCTTAAAACGCTTACATTTGAGAATAAGTGTTTTTTCGGTTATCCCTTTAGAAAGGTACTAGTTTTGAATATTCATTTAAGAGCTATATCCCGCCTTTCTTTATAATTTTGATAGATAAAAAGTAACGGTAGTGTTTTGTAAGGAAAACATAGTTTTACTTTCTTAACGATAAATTAAAATAATTTGATTGTCAATTTAATATTTTGATAATTTTCTATTTTTAGAATATAAGCGCTTTCAGTTCGATATCGAACTTTGATTCATCCTATGGAGTAGATGGAACTCTATCAAGCAAGGACTTAAAATGGAATTAATTCTACTTCTTTGTGTCCAAAAAACAAATTATTTACAAATTATCAAAAATTCTGACTTGTTGATGTTGAATTTAAAATCAGGAAAATCTATAATTCATTTATATTGTTTTGTATATGAAATACTTAATACGGAAAATTTCGTGATTTGACAGGGAATATCGAAGTATGTAATTTTTTTTATTTGTTTTTACCGCTGTGATTGGTTATATTTGGTTATATAACAACGAGCTTTTCTATCGAAACGTCAATTAAGCTAGGTCTTCCAAATAGTTTTATATATGTAAATATGCTTTAATTGACACATAAACACTATTCTATTTATACATGAAGAGTAAAGGATTGTAAGGTAGTAATGGTTGCCAATTTGCGATACTGATTCTTTAACAGGAATAGTGATAAGGAATAGCGCTTAAAGACCCCAGCTCGGTTAAAAGTTCCCGGCTTTTACTAGCCGTTTTCCGGAAGTGGTGAAAGCCTTGATTATATCTGATGTGACTCGTAGACCAGCTGTTGTTAGCAGGAAAGAAAGAAAACGGAAACTTCTGAATTGATTACAATCCATCGAAATATGATTGGAAGAACTTGCAAAGCAAAGGCCAGTGCATGCTACTGGCGCCAAAGTTCCTGTCTAGTTAAGGTAGCAAAAGAAAATAGGCAACGATTGAAGTATGCATCAAAACATCCACCAAATGAACGATCGGAAAAAAATGTACATATACACTTAAAGTTCTTCTTTCTAGGTACGAAGAAAGCTTTACTGAATGGGTTATAGTCAGGAGAAAATGAGATTTATTCACAACGGGGGGAATACTCGAATGGCAAGCGAAGAAAAAGAGAAAGAGAAATATAGTGCTAATTCATTGGTTAGGGGCTTGGAAATCATTAAGCTCTTTAATGAAGTACAGCCGAGCTTGTCTCTTTCAGAAATAGCAAAACAACTCGGAGTAAGCAGAACAGTACCATATCGTTTATTATTCACATTACAAAATATTGGTTACTTGTCTCAGGATGAACATACCAAACGTTATAGTTTAACTCCTAAAGTTCTTGAATTGGGATTCAGCTATTTGAATAGCTTGAAATTCCAGGAAATTGTCCAACCTTATATGGAGACCTTGCGTGATGAAATCGGAGCCTCCTGCCATCTTTCCATATTGGATGGACAGGAAGTTGTTTATGTTGGAAGTGCCCCGATCAGAGGTGTATCCGCTGTCAATGTGAACATAGGTTTGCGGCTGCCGGCACATGCTTTGGCCAATGGAAAATTGCTTTTGGCATATCAACCGAAAGAATTGCTCATGCAAATGTTCAAAATCTCAAACCTTACTCCTTATACAGACAAAACACTCACCGCGCCTGGTGAATTTCAAAAACAGCTGGAATCGATTCGGCAAAATGGTTATTCGATGACAAGCGGGGAATTCCACCCTGGCATCCGTTCCGTTGCCGCCCCGATCTTTGATAGGACTGGGAAAGTATTGGCTGCCTTGAATGTCGTAGCAACAGAATCTGCTTATCAAGAGGATTTCATCGATAAAATTGCCTTGCCGAAACTGTTGGAAGTTTCTCGGCAGTTATCCGTTTATATGGGATATAGCGGGGTTAAGCCTTATCAACACGAAGATGTCTGAACGATTTAAAATCGATTAATAAGTGAATAACCTCTTTCGAAAGTGTGGATCTCCCAATAGGGAAATCCACACTTTTTTTTTGTTAAGAAAAGCAAATCGTTACAATTTTATCCTATAGTGGTGAACGTTCGGATTATAAAAATAGTTTTAAATATTCTAAAAACTCATTGACAATGAAGCGGTTTCATTTTAGACTTAATTCATAGACAAAACAATGTTTTGCTTATGAAACATAATTCGGTTTAGAAACAACAAATAAGGGAGGAATTTTAAAATGACAAAAGAAACTTTCTCAGTGAAGGATTTTGAAAAAAAATATGTTGCCCGATTGAAAGACCGTACTCTTGATTGGAATGTCTTGAAGTTCCAAGAAGAAATTGATCCCGCTTATAGACGTGCACAGATGAGATATATCGGACGTGGTGCCACTGCCAATAACGATACGAATGTAATTGCAGGTGAACATTTCACTTTAAGTACGATGGTGCTTCCTCCGGGATGTATCGGTCCTTTGCATCTTCATGACGATGTTGAAGAAGTGTTTTTCATTCTTGAAGGTGAAGTCACGGCATTAATTCAAGAGGACAGCTACAGTGAAGTGCATGAAATTAAATTAAGTGCGAGAGACTGCATAAGCAGCCCACCAGGGGTTTATCGGGGAATTAGGAATGACGGGGATGTAGAGGCGCGCATGCTAGTGATGCTTGGGGCAGTGAAGCCTAACTTACCGACATATCCTGAAGGCAGTGAACTGGAAGAACTGCGTAAACAACGCTCTAAAGAAAGAGAAGCCATCATTAAAGATTGATCATTTAGCCGAAAGGGCACCTGCATTATGAAAATTAATGAGGCGCCCTTTTCGATTAGATGTTAAATATGGCCAATGCGAATGATCAAAAGGGCAATTTAAATTATGGGAGGTATAAAAAATGCTTGGTATTACTCATTTACGACATATAAGCATGATAACTCCGAATTTCGACGATCAAGCAGAGTTTTATGAAAAGGTTTGGGGTCTGGATAAAGTGGATGTTCCGGAAGAGGAGAATACGGTTTATTTCCGGGGGGCTGGACCGGAACATCATATTCTTAGCCTTCACAAGGGAGAAAAACGAGGGTTGCACCATATAGCTTTTGGCATGGTCGATAAAAATGCGGTGGACCGTGCAGCAGGGATATTACAATCGAAGGGCGTTCGAATTATTGAACCGCCTGGATATTTGGATGAAGCAGGTGCCGGTTATGGCCTTCGGTTTATTGATCCGGAAAACCGCGTGATCGAGCTTTCGGCTTGGGTGGAAGTGCAAACGTCTATTTGGAGCAAGAAAAATGTTGATCCAGTGAAATTGAATCATGTTGTAATGAACACGAAGAACTTAGATATGATCGTTGAGTTTTATACGGACGTACTCGGTTTTAAAGTTACTGATTGGAGTGAGCACCAAATGTCATTCCTGCGGTGCAACAGGAAGCATCACTCCATTGCCTTCAATCAAGATGAGCATGCGTCAGTCAATCATATCGCATACGAAGTCGATTCCGTGGATGAACTGATGCGAGGAATAAGCAATGTCCGAAAAGCGGGCTTGTCAGAACTTTGGGGACCTGGGCGTCATGGGCCTGGAGACAATATTTTCTGTTATTTTCAAGACCCAGGCGGTTTTGTTATGGAGTATACATGTTATCTGGAAACGATCGAAGATGAATCTGAGTGGAGAGCACGTGTATGGAAACGGGTTCCGCATTTAATGGATCAGTGGGGGATTGCAGGGCCGCCGAAACCTGAAGCCCGCAAAGCAATGGGAGGAGATCCCGATCCAGGATGGGTTGATTCTCATATAGATGGTTCTGTCATGGCGGAAAAATGAGGAGGATTTTGATTTCCTCCCATGATTCTTGCGCGTAGTTAGCTTCTTGTAGATTAAAGGACAGCATTTGAGGAAAATGGCTTTGAAAAGGAGTGAAGAGAGTGGATTTAGGATTGCAAGGAAAAGTGGCTGTCATTATGGGCGGCACGTCGGGCGTGGGATTAAAAACAGCAGAAATGTTTTTAGCTGAAGGAGCGAAAGTGGCTATTTGCGGCAGAAGCGCTGAGCGTATGGAAAGTGCACAAAGTCAATTACTCTCATTTGGTGAAAAGGCAGATATTTTTGCATCAACATGTGATGTCACCTCAAAATCGGATGTGGATTCTTTCATTAATGGTACCGCTGAGAGGTTTGGCGGAATCGATATATTGGTGAATGCAGCCGGTCAAAGCGTGATGGGTCACTTTTTTGACATAACGGATGAGCAGTGGGAAGAACAGATTCAGTTAAAGTTCTTTGCCATCATATATGCAGTTCGTGCTTCGCATCCTCATTTAGTGAAAAGGGGAGGAGGGCGGATTATTAATATTAATGCGACGCTTGCTAAAGAACCTGAACGTCATATGGTAGCGACTGCAGCAGCAAGGGCTGGCCTCCTTAATTTAAGCAAAACCTTGTCCCAGGAATTGGCCTTTGACAATATATTGGTCAATTCAGTGAGTCTTGGATTGATCCGGACTGATCAATGGGAGCGAAGAAGATTGAAAAATGCGCCTGATATGGACCCTGAAGAGTATTACGGGGACCTTGCGAAAAAACGGAATATCCCCCTCGGCCGCGTAGGCGAAGCGGAAGAAGTGGCCAGTGTCATTGTTTTCCTTGCTTCAGACAAAGCAAGTTATGTAGCGGGTTCGACGATTGAGACGGCAGGAGCGATTGGAAAGGCACTATAAATATATTACTAAAAAAGGTAGGATAACGCGATGAAAATAAAAGAAGAAATAGAGTTTACGACCGCCGATTCCATCGTAAAGGAGCTTGTTCAAGCAGGAGTGGAAGCAGCTTTCGGGATTGTCAGCATTCACAATATGCCCATCTATGATGCAATTCTTAGAGAAGGGAGCATCAAACTCATATGTTCACGCGGTGAGAGCGGTGCCGTAAACATGGCTGATGGATATGCCCGCGCCACTGGGAAATTGGGTGTAGTGATTACCAGTACTGGAACAGGGGCAGGAAATGCTGCTGGTTCCTTGGTGGAAGCTTGGGCAGCTGGTGTTCCCCTTCTTCACCTTACAGGTGAGGTGGCTTCTTCTTATCTTGGTACAGGCAAAGGATACATACATGAGTGTAAAGACCAGCTTTCAATGATGAGCGGGGCTTGTAAAAATGCAGTTAGGCTTAGAAACCCTGATCAAACCGCAGCAGTAGTTAGGAAGGCAATCGAAGAAGCGTTAACTGCACCAACGGGCCCGGTTACATTGGAAATTCCCATCGACTATCAATCGGCGATCATAGAAGATCTTTCACTCGAAGGGCTACGAGCTTCAATATCTGAAACAAATCCAGTGCCATTCATTCCTGAACAAGCTGTGCAAAAAATGGTGGGGGCACGCCGTCCTGTGATATGGGCCGGTGGTGGAGTCATCAGTGCCAATGCTTCGCAAGAGCTGCAAAAATTAGCGGAAATCCTTGGTGCAGCGGTTATAACCAGTCAGTCAGGAAAAGGTTCGATTCCAGAAAACCATGAACAATGCATAGGACATTTTGCGGCATATGAAACAACTAAAGAGTTTTTAAGAAATGCAGATTTATTGATTAGCGTAGGTGTTAGGTTTAGGGGGAATGAAACATCCAACTGGAAAGTGCCGGTGCCACAAGAACATATAGCGATCGATGCGGATTGGCAGGCCATTAACCGGAACTATAAAGCCACGTTAGGATTGGTTGGCGATGCAAAAGATATGCTTGCTGCCGTCATTGAAAAGCTTGAAGAACATTCAGTTCATGCGGAGCCATCTTATTTACAAGAAGTTCTTTCGCTTAGAAATGAAGTACGTGCCCAACTCAGGGAAACGCTTGGACCTTATGAGCAATTTGTGGATGGCATGAGGGATATATTACCAGACGATACTATTCTAGTCCGTGATGTAACCGTTCAGGCAAACGTTTGGGGCAGCCGTTTATTTGAAATCTATGAACCGAGAACATCCATTCATGCATCAGGGGGAGGAATTGGTCAAGGTCTTCCAACAGCAATCGGTGCCCAAATGGGTTGTCAAGATAAAACCGTCGTTCTTATGGCTGGAGATGGTGGGTTCATGGTTAACGTCGGGGAAATGGTTACTGCAGCAGAAGAAAACTTACCAGTTATCATCGTATTATTCGATGACTCAGGTTATGGGGTTCTTCGCAATATTCAAACAGCCGCATATGGCCGGCAGGTAGCCGTGGATTTATTGAGCCCTGATTTTGTGAAACTGGCTGAGTCCATGCATTTTGAAGCGGTGCGTATTGGTTCTGGAGATGAATTCATATCCGAACTGAAAAAGGCTAAGGAAAGACGTAAACCTTCAATGATCGTTGTTGATATGGAAGCTGTGGGGCCAATGGCCAAGCCATTTGGCGGACCGCCAGGAGCTGCAGAAGCATTCAAGCCAAAAAAACTATAAGGAGGATTGAGAATGATTTCGACATACCCATTTGTTTCAGGAAAATATCTAGTTAATGGAGAATGGAGAGAATTACCGGAAAAAGTCGATGTAGTGAATCCGGCAAATACATCGGAAGTAGTTGGCCAGGTGGCAAAATGCTCTGAAGAAATCGTGAATGACGCAATTGAAGCGGCGGAAAATGCTTTTGATACGTGGTCCCGCTCTGATATCGGGGAACGGGCAACCCGTATGAATACTGCGGCAGAAGAGCTTTCAAAAGTTATCGAGGAAAATGTTACAGTGTTTGTACGTGAAAATGGCAAAACACTTGTTGAAGCTAAAAAGGATTTATTGCGCTGTGTTGAAGTCATGAAGGGCTGTGCAGCAGAGTTACTTGATTGGTGGAAGCCTGAAGTCCTCCCAGGAAAACAAAAAGTCCAAATCCGAAGAAGGGCAAGAGGTGTCACGGCAATAATCACACCATGGAATTCTCCGATGATATTGACCTTTAAAAGGGTCATACCTGCTGTTTTGGCAGGCAATGCCGTTGTCGTAAAACCTGCAACGAATTGTCCCTTAACGATCATGACCTGTTTAAAAGTAGTTGCCGAACATTTTCCTCCAGGAGTCATCAATATAGTCTCAGGATCTGGAAAAGCAATCGGCGACACACTATGTACCGATTCACGCGTACGGACATTGGCGTTTGTCGGAAGTACGGAAACCGGGAAAGATATCATGCAGAAATCATCTGGAAATCTGCAAAAAGTATATATGGAACTTGGCGGCAATGATCCTGCCATCATTTTGGAAGATGCCAATATAGATGAAGCGGCTATCAAACGTTTGAGGATGGGGATTTTACGAGCTGCGGGTCAGGTCTGTTCTGCTGTAAAAAGAGTGTATGTCCAAGAATCACGTTATGATGAAGTTGTGGAGAAGCTGACCAAAGAGTTTAGCCGGATGGTAATCGGTGATGGCATTCAGCCTGATGTAACTATGGGTCCATTGAATAATAAAGCACAATATGACTTTGTGAATAGCTTGATCGAACGTACGGCTAAATCTGGAGGAAATATAATCACAACCGGCATCCAGCTGAATCCGGAAACTTGGGATAAAGGTTATTATATGCTTCCTTCCATTATTACTGGCGTCAATCAGCAGAGCGAATTGGTTCGAGTGGAACAATTCGGGCCCATCATTCCAATTTTACCTTTCAAAGATATTGATGAAGCTGTAAAATTAGCGAATGATAGTGAGTTTGCGCTGCGTGCATCTGTTTGGACCGAGAATGAAGATATCGCTGTCGAAATGGCAGATCGTCTTGAAGCTGGTGCTGTTTTCCATAATAATCATACCGTTTTCAGCAACTTGGCCCTGGATTTCCCTGGCTTAAAAGAAAGCGGTGTTTCTCGGGAAACAAGACATTGCGGGTTGGAATTCTTTGCGGACTCATACGGGTTTGCTGATTGAGGAAGGATGAAACTACATGAAGTTAGGTTTAATAGGGTGCGGTAATATCGGAAAATTTCTGCTTCAGGCCATTAATAACGACGGGCTTCTTCCAGGTGGGAGAATCGTTGCGATTTATGCCCGCCGTGAAGAAATTGCCTCACAACTAGCTGAAGAATTCAGGACACAGTCATATGGTGATGTCGACGAACTTCTTGAATCCGATGTAGATTTAGTCATAGAGGCTGCAACGATTGAAGCAGCTGAAGAGTATGCATTGAAAGTGCTTAAAAGCGGGAAGGATCTCTTGCTAAGCAGCATTGGCGTTATGGCGAATTCTGCCTTTGAAGAACAATCAAACCAGATTTGTAAATTGAATAACGTGAATATTCTCCTTCCGTCTGGTGCGATTGGAGGTCTCGATTTACTTAAATCGGCAAAAGCAGTGAATGGCCTTGAATCTGTTTGCATCACCACAAGAAAACCGCCAAACGCATTGCCCGCAGGGTCTTCAGTGACAGAAGAAACGTTATTATTTGAAGGATCTGCTGCAGAAGCGATAAAACAGTTTCCGAGAAACATTAATGTTGCGATTGTGCTGTCTATGGCTGGTCTTGGATCAGAAAAGACGAAAGTGAAAATCATTGCCGATCCAAATGTGTTAAAAAACAATCACCTGATAGAAGCGTCAGGTTCGTTCGGGAAACTGAAACTGGAAGTGGAAAATGATCCGATGCCTAATAATCCGAAAACGAGTTATCTAGCGGCATTAAGTGTTTTGGCGACTCTGCAAAATAAGGAAAAGAGCGTTCAAATCGGGTAATGCATTACGATGTAAAGCTTGGAAGGGAGAGAAAAAGTATGCTTAAAACTGAAAAATCCTTAGAAGAAATGTCGAAACAGCAAGTTGTTAACTATTTGAACGAAACGGTTAAACCAGAGGAAGGCGTTATACCTGCATACCTCCTTGGAGACCCAAAAGTTTATGATATAGAACATGAAAAAGTGTTTTTGAAAACATGGGTTTTTATCGGTCATGAATCTGAAGTACCGAACAAAGGAGACTTCATGACCCGTGAACTTGCTGGCTACTCGCTCATCATAACTCGTGATGCTGAAGGGGAAATCAGGGCGTTTTATAATATGTGCACCCATCGCGGAATGAAACTATGCCGTGCAGATAAAGGGAACAAGTCATTATTTACGTGCCCTTACCATGGGTTTAATTTTAAAAACACTGGTGAGCTCGTAGGAGTGCCATTACAAAAGGACATATATGGGGGGAACCTTGACCGCTCGGAAATGGGACTCCACAAAGTGAAGCTTGAATCCTATAAAGGTCTTTTATTTGGAACTTGGAATGAAGATGCAGAGCCACTTGAAGAGTTTCTTGGAGACATTAAATGGTATTTGGATATCCTTGTAGGACGTGCAGAAATGGAAGTGATCGGGGTTCCGCAAAGATTCGTTGTTAATTCCAACTGGAAAGTTGGTTCCGATAACTTTGTTGGTGATTCCTATCATACGATGGTCACACACGGATCCATTGCAAAACTGGGCATGGTGCCCAATGCTACCTATTCAAAGCGCGGTTTTCAAATCCATACGGATAACGGGCACGGACTAAACTTAGGGACACCTAATCCTGACTTCGCTTTCCCGGAAGAATTGAAAGATGAATTTAAAACAAATTTGTCTGAAGAACAATATGGAGTGTTATCAAACTTAAAGAATATGATTGGGAATGTCTTCCCTAACTTATCATTTTTAATATCCCATACAAAAATCAAAGACCAATTCATCTCCAACACTTCAATAAGGATGTGGCGGCCAATCGGTCACAATAAAATGGAAGTGATCGCTTGGATGCTCGTGGAAAAAAACGCCTCCCAAGATTGGAAAGATAGATCAAGAGATTCATTTATCTTGACTTTTAGTCCATCCGGTATTTTTGAACAGGATGATACGGAAGTTTTTACGGATATTACTGAAGCAGCCCAAGGCCCAATGCCTTTCCTAAAGAATCTAACCTACAATTATACAATGGGTCTTCATCGTGAACCAGTTGATTTTATAGGACCTGGTGTTGCATACGATGATAAATTCACTGAAGCGAGCCAAAGGAATTTTTACAAATACTGGCTTGAATTGATGACGAAATGATAAGTGGGAGGGGGGAACGGAAATGAATGTGGAGAAAATGTTACTCAAATGTGAATTTGAACAGTTGCTGTATGATGAAGCTCAATTATTGGATGATATTGAATTTGATGATTGGTTCGATTTAATGCACTCGAGCTTACGCTATCAAATGCCTGTACGTGTTAATAAAGAAGGGGTGGAACGCCCGGATTATTCAACGGAAATGTTTACATTTAATGATGATATTGAGCTGCTGAAACTGCGAGTGGATCGTCTGAAAACGGATTATGCATGGGCGGAAATACCGCCATCAAGAACACGGCGTTTTGTCTCAAATGTACGTGTTAAAGACTATGTTGAAGGTGAAAAGGCAGTCGTCAAGAGCTATCTGCTTATCTATCGGAGCCGCAGCACGGATATTCAGCATGATTTGATTTCAGGGGAACGAAATGATGAATTCATTTTCGAAGAAGGTAAATGGAAACTTTCAAAACGGATATTCATTGTTGATCAATCAACGATAAATACCAGAAATCTTGCTATCTTCGTATAATATTGACTTGAATAAAAAGAGATAACAAGGAGGCTGGTTACAATGGCAATGGCGTTAAAGGATAAAGTAGTGTTGATTACTGGAGGCAATTCAGGTATAGGAGAGGCTGTCACTAGACGTTTTATACAAGAAGGGGCAAAAGTCAGCATTATCGGACGCTCGATAGAAACGCTAAATAAAATGAAAGAGGAATTTGGTGAAGAAATCCTCATTAACCAAGGTGATGTAAGTAAATATGAAGACAATGAGAGGGCTGTTCAGGCCACTGTCAAGCAATTTGGAAAGCTGGATGTTTTCGTTGCCAATGCAGGAGTCTTTGATGGATTTGCAAAATTTGCCGACGTAACGCCAGATGCACTTTCAGAAGCATTTGATTTTCTGATCGATATTAACGTTAAAGGATCTTTCTTTGGTGCTAAAGCCGCTCTTAAAGAACTGCAAAAATCGAATGGCAATATTATTTTCACCGTATCCGGTGCTAGTTTCTATCCGGATGGCGGCGGGGTTTGGTACACAGCAAGCAAGCATGCCCAAATAGGGCTGATGCGCCAACTTGCTTTTGAACTTGCTCCTGACATAAGGGTGAATGCTGTAGCGCCTGGTGGCACTCTGACAGCATTATCGGTCATTCCTCCACTACGTCCATTCGTTAAAATCGTGGATAATGAAACGAAGGCCAATAGCATTAAAAAAAGAAACCCTCTTCAGCTTGCACAGATGCCAGAAGATCATGTAGCTGCTTATGTCCTGTTAGCATCTGACGCTGCTCGTGCCATCACCGGCGAAGTCATCTCCAGTGATGGAGGATTGTCAGTTCGCGGATTAGGTTGAGTTCATAACAAAATAAACTACCGGAAGAAGGTTTATAGGTATGGCTGAATCACTATTGGGCAATAGGATTATTAATCAACTCGCATTTGTTGTAAATGATATTGATGCTGCTAATCTAGCTTTCACAAGATTGCTGGGCATTAAGAAGGCAGAACCGTTTCTAACTGGTGACAGTTCTGTTTCGAAAGTCACCTTTAGAGGTGTACCAACGGAATCACAATCCAAACTGGCTTTTCTGAATACACCAACCGTCCAATTTGAACTAATAGAACCCGATAAAAATCCAGGAACGATGCGTGAGTTCCTGGATGAAGTGGGTGAAGGGATTCACCATATTGCTTTTGATGTAGACTCTATCCAAAAAAGGCTGCCAATCATGGAGAAAAGTGGATACCCAGCTTTGCAAACGGGAGAATTCACTTCAAGTGACGGCCGATATGTATATGTGGATACACTAAATGATCACAAAACGTTAATTGAAATGCTTGAAAGTTCGGAGCCGAGAGAAACGGAATGGGAAAGACCAGAAGATGCTAGCGTTCAGCCGCTATTAGGGACTAACAAAGTGGAACAGATTGCGTTAGTTGTAAAAGACCTCGATGCGGCTGCAGAAGCATATTGTAAGTTGTTGGGGATTGAAAAACCTCAAATCATCCATTCTGGTTCAACGGATATTACAAACGTGATTTACAAAGGGAAGCCCACTGAAGGTAAGTCAAAATATATGTTCATCGATACGCCGTTAATTCAAATTGAATTAATCGAGCCGGGTGAATCACCCAGTACGTGGAAACACCATCTTGAAACATATGGTGAGGGTGTTCACCATATCTCTTTTGTCGTTAAAGACATGGAGGCTAAAATGAAGATGTTAGAAGAAATGGGCTATCCGGTCATACAGACAGGTAACTTTTTTAACGGAAAAGGTCGATATGCCTATATGGATACAACATCGACCTATAAAGTCATTATTGAATTGCTAGAACGTTTTAATTAGTAAACATGTACCAATTGATCATCAAAAGGTGTTCTGGATGCAATTGTCTGGGCATTTGGAACTTACATAATTTAAAATAATGAACTCCGCAGGTCATTAAATCAAACCCTAGCAATTTTTCCACCTAATCAGCTGATTAACTTACTAGTAGTGAAAACGTAAAAAGTATACAAGGCAATGGGCAGGAAGGAGACTTCAACCATGGCCTTGTACGGTTGGAATAAAAGTGAAAAATTTAACAACAAATGGGGAAATGAAAAATAATTCATAATATTAATATTATTAAAAAACACAAAAAGGAACCCATTTATTAAATTTTATTGTGATACAGGCTTTATGTAATCTAGGTAATATCATTTGGATATGGATCGTATTGACCTTTATTGCTTTTTCTGCATCTTTGTCACGAATGGCATGGATTACCTGTAAGTGCTCGTTGTTTCGTTCCTCATACCAAGATTTATCAACCATTGTAACATCTTCATTACGGGCGGATAAAAAGGAAATTCGAAAAGAAAGCCATAATGAATCCGTAGTCCTTTGGGTGAAAGTTATTTCTCGAGTAAGAATATAATAAGCGGTGAAATTCAATGTTCGCACGGCTTGCCGCTATTCGTTCATTACTATTAATTGCCTGTTGAAGTTTATCCGTTGCCCATTCCAGTTTTTTAAATTCCTCTTCCGTAATTCCTTCACAAGCTTTTATATCGAATAGTTTTCGAGCATTTTCCTGAATTCCAATTCCTGCTGTAAAAGTTCAATATCCACATTGGATATGACCATCCCTATACCAGGTTTCACCTGAAGCAAATTTTCCTGTTCCAATTCCTCAAAGCTTCACGAACCGGTGTACGGCTACAATTGAATTGCTGGGCGATATCATCTTCCGTTAAACGGTCTCCAGGCAAAAATATCCCTTCAATGATCGCATTTTTGATAACAAAAAATATTGCTCCATTAAGGGCTTAGAAGAATAATGTTCTATTTGATCAGTAATAAATTGATAGTGATTGGTTTCCATGGTGCTCCTTTCTAAAATCCAATTATATACAAGTGTATTTATTTTATCTTAAACCGATTTAAGTCATTTCAATGCTTCATACTTTTGATTATTTATACAATTCAATTGGATGGATGAAACTATTATTGCTAAAGACTCTCACAAGGCTATCTTTACATATTGGCAGGGGATAAAATTCATGGAATCCCCATCCATGCTGAAATTGGGGAACTGCTGATACTTTTGGGGAACCAAGGGTGTCATAAAGTAAGAGGAAGCTCACAGTTGTTTTATTATCATCGGTTTATATTGGTAACATTGCCGTGATGAATGATGTATATGGGGATCCTTTTTACAGATAACCATACAATACAATACAATAGGTGAGATTCATGTTGCTCGATTTCATAAAGATGCTATGATTGAAGTCGAAGCTTATACTAAAGAAAAGAATACATCAGATTGATATTTTCTTTAATATACTACATAGAGTATACAGGAGGAGTTTTAAAATGAATTTAGCACAATTTCCTAGAAAGCGATATACACCGACATATACACCAATTGAGAGATTAGATCATTTTTCTGATGTTCTTGGGGGACCATCCATTTACGTTAAACGAGATGATATGCTTGGTTTGACGGCTGGGGGAAATAAAACAAGAAAACTGGAATTCCTTGTTGCCGATGCATTGGAAAAAGGTGCGGATACGTTGATTACATGTGGAGGAATTCAGTCAAATCATTGCCGCTTGACACTGGCTGCTGCGGTTAAAGAGAAAATGAAATGCATCCTTGTTTTGGAAGAGGGACTTTCAAAAAATTCAGAGCCGGATTTTAACGGTAACTATTTTCTCTATCATTTATTGGGGGCTGAACAAATTATAGTTGTACCTAATGGAGCGGACTTAATGCAAGAAATGCAGAAAGTGGCTAAAGAGGTAACAGAGAAAGGACACCGACCTTACATCATTCCGGTTGGGGGATCCAATGTCATTGGTGCAACCGGATATGTTGCATGTGCTCAGGAGATCTTGGCACAGTCCTTTGAGCAAGGAATTGATTTGAAAGCAGTTATTTGTGTAAGCGGCAGTGGGGGAATGCATGCTGGATTGGTGGCAGGATTTCATGGAAATCAAAGTGGAGTATCAGTAATTGGAATAAACGTAAGCAGAGGAAAAGCGGAACAAGAAGAGAAAGTTTTTCAGCTTGTTAAAGAAACTTTAACACATATCGGCATTCCAAATTCAATTCCTCGTGAAGCTGTTACATGTTTTGATGAGTATGTCGGGCCGGGTTATGCTTTGCCTACACCTGAAATGGTGGAAGCAGTCAAGCTCATGGCAAGAACAGAAGGGATATTGCTGGATCCGGTATATACGGGTAAAGCGGCAGCGGGACTTATTGATTTAATACAAAAAGGCACATTTAAGCCGGAGGATAACATCTTATTTGTTCACTCTGGTGGTGCTTCATCTTTATATGCCAATACTTCTCTATTTAATTGAAGTACTGATCATGCAGGAGGCTTAATCTCACATTTTTCAATAAAGTAGGCATGGTTATTAAGCGAAAAACATAAGTCTAACGCATTGGTAGCGGATAGACAATTGTCCATGGTCAAAAGAGGATTCTACAGTTGTAGAATCCTCTTTTAATGACTATTTTACTTATTGATTAGAGTCGTCGAATGATCAAAAACAACTTTTCCATCAACGATCGTTAGCTGTACCTTTGTATTAGGAATTTCCTCTGCCGGTACTTCAAAGAGATTTCGTTCTAATACTATGATATCAGCAAGTTTGCCTACTTCTAATGTACCCAGCTCCTCATCTCTAAAAGAACCATAAGCAGATCCGGCTGTATAAGCTTTCAATGCTTCGGACAGTGTGATGCACTCATGTGGATTCCATACCGTTTCACCGCTGCTGTCGATTCTCGTTACTGCACGATAGATTTGCAGAAGCGGATCAAGGGAATCGATTGGGAAGTCGGTTCCGAATGCCAATTTCGCACCGGCTACTTGCAATGTTTTAATCGAGAAAACATGCTTTTCTCGTTCTTTTCCAATTCGCTCGGTGTAAACACCTCTTTCGGACATCGCAAAGTGATCCGGCTGCATTGAAGCTGTCACGCCTAGCTCTTTGAAACGATGAACATCATCGGGGTGGATCACTTCAATGTGTTCAACAGAATGACGCGAATCTCGTTTACCATTTGTCTTTTGAGCTTCCTCATAGGCATCTAAAGCAAGGCGAATCGCTCCGTCTCCAATGGCATGAAAACGAATGCTAAAGCCTTCTTTATCTGCATCAACGACCCATTTTTTGATCGTTTCAGGAGGGAACGAAGATTCACCGCATGTTTTCGGTTGATCAGCATATGGTTCAAGTAAATAAGCGGTACGGGCAGTAATGACGCCATCTATGAATTGTTTAAGTCCTGATACACGTAGTTTATCCGATTGAAACGTATCTCGTAATTGTTTGACACGTTCAAGATTGCCATTTAATGCCGGCCATAAATGAATGCGTGCTGTTAATTCTCCATTGTCTTCAAATTCCTTGAAAACATCATAATCATTAAGCATTTCCAATGCTTCTATAGCAAATAAGTCGTGGACGGATGTTACTCCTAAACTAGCCGCATGGGCGAGGAAATTCGTGAAAAGTTCTCTCTTTTGTTCTTTAGTAAAATCATAGGCATGAAGGATAACCGCATCCATTGCTTTTTCGTATAAAAGGCCATTAGGTTCTCCAGTTTCGTCTTTACCAATAAATCCATACGAAGGGTTTTCCGTATGACGGGTAATATTTACGATTTCAAGTGCCTTTGAATTTACCCATGCGTAATGACCTTCTGCGTGAAACATAAGCACCGGACGATCGGGAAGAATACGATCCAATGAATATCGATTCGGTAATTGCTGCGTATCCCAATATCCCGCATCCCATGAAGCGCCGATTATCCATGGATCTTGCGGACGTGATTCGGCAAATTCACGAATCATTTCCAAAGCTTCTTCTTCTGAACGTGCTGAGAATAAATTGGCACTATTCATCGAAACAGCCCCATCCATCATGTGAAGATGGAAATCATGAAAACCCGGTATAATTAATTGGTCATTATATTGATAGATTTTCGTATTCTTGCCCGAATAAGATTTAACATCCTCCATAGTACCAATCGCAATGATTTTGTTGTCCTTTATCGCAATTGAGGCGGGCTCTGGTTGATCATGAAGACCTGTAAATACAGCATTACTTGAAATAATCACATCAGCTAGTTGTTGATTCATTATCAATCATTCCTTTCAATTCCATAGATTAGCTTCCTTATTATTAAGCTTGTTCAATAGCAAGCTCAGGAGGCGGTTGTCTAAACATTTTCGTAAGATTTAATAGGTACATAAATCCGATCGCAAACCAAGTTCCTCCTAGTATTAGCGAATAGATATCTAACTTTATCCAAAAGAAACCTGTCAGAGAAGCACCAATTAACGGAATAATAAGGTACCGAATTGTCCCCAGTATGGAACGCTGCTTTTTTCGGAAATAATAGTGAGCGATAACCGAAAGATTAACGAAAGTAAATGCGAATAATGCACCAAAATTTATAAGAGATACGGCAGTCGTAAGACTTAAGAATAGAGCGCTTAAAGCAACGACCCCTATAATTAATATGTTGAAGACAGGTGTACGATATTTAGGAGAAAGATATCCGAATATTTTGGCAGGAAGTACACGTTCACGTCCCATTGCATATAAAATACGTGAAGCACTTGTTCCAGACGCTATAGCTGATGAAAAACTTGACATGATCCCTTCAGCAAGCATATAACTTATCAAAAAGTTACCCCCGATATACATTGCAATTTCCATATAGGCAGATTCCGGGGCTTTAAACGATTGGTAGTCTGGCCAGACAAGCTGTAAAAAATAAGAACCGATAAAATAATATAATCCACCAATGATTGTTACAAGATAAATAGCCCTGGGTATAGATTTTCGAGGGTTTTTCGTTTCTTCAGAAAGAGTTGTTACTGCATCAAATCCTAAAAAGGAAAAGCATAATATAGGGATTATGGACATGAAGCCCTGCATATTTATATTTGGATCAATAAAAGGAAGGATCGAAAAAATCGTTCCTGCCCCTTGACCATTTAAAAGACCCTTTAATGAAAAAATCGTGAACAATGCAAGTGTTCCGAATTGCAAGAATAGAAGACCCGTATTAAGCTTAGCCGCTATCTTAATCCCTAGTATATTTATAATCGTAACCGTGACGATAAAGAGGATAATCCAAATGTACATAGGAATCAATGGGAAATAGGCCTTCATTGCAATTCCTAACAATAGAGCACTAATCATAGGACTGAACATATAATCCAGAATGATGGTCCAACCTACGAGAAAACCAATGTGAGGACTTAGGGATTTTTGCGTAAACGTATAGGCAGCACCGGCATTTGGAAAGGCTTTTACCATTTGCGCATAGCTGTATGCCGTAAATAACATAACGATTAAGGCGACGATATATGCGGTTGTAATCATCCCGTTCGTGCTTTGAACAGCTACTCCATATGTTGAAAACAAAGTAGTTGGAGCCATAAAGGCCAAACCAAAAAACACAACATTTTTTAATGGTAGTGAACGTTTAAGAGTTGTTGAGTTTGCATTATCCATATATCAGTCCTCCGTATTTAAATGGCTACATCAATATAAAGTAAACATTAGGTGATAAAGACGCCCTTAAGTGGAGCCTCTTAATATACAGCCGTTTATCAATGCCCCAAAATATCATAAACTACCTTTCCATCAACGATTGTTAATTGTACCTTTGTATCTGGTATTTCTTCCACGGCTACTTCAAAGAGGTTTCGCTCTAAGACTACAATATCTGCAAGCTTATTTACTTCCAATGTCCCTAATTCCTGCTCTCTGAATGCACCGTAGGCTGGTCCGACTGTATAAGCTTTCAATGCCTCGGCAAGCGTTATGCGCTCATGTGGATGCCATACCGTTTTTCCGCTGCTATCGATCCTCGTTACTGCACGATAGATTTGTAGAAGCGGATTGAGGATATCGATTGGGAAGTCCGTTCCAAATGCCAAATTCGCACCGGCTTTTTGCAATGCATTAATCGAGAAAACATGCTTTTCACGTTCAGTACCAATTCGCTCGGTGTAAACTCCTCTTTCTGACATCGCCAAGTGGTCTGGCTGTATCGAAGCAGTTACACCAAGCTCTTTGAAACGATGGATATCATCTGGATGAATCACTTCAATGTGTTCGACGGAATGCCGTGAATCTCGTTTGCCATTTGCCTTTTGCGCTTCCTCATAGGCATCTAAAGCAAGACGAATCGCTCCATCTCCAATCGCATGAAAACGAATGCTGAAGCCCTCATTATCGGCATCAACGACCCATTTTTTGATCGTTTCAGGAGGGTAAGACGTTTCACCGCGTGTTTGTGGTTGATCCGCATAAGGCTCGAGTAAATAAGCTGTCCGAGCGGTAATGACGCCATCGATAAATTGTTTCAGCCCTGACACACGGAGTTTATCCGATTGATACGTCTCTCGCAATTGTTTGGAGTGCTCGAGATCGCCATTTAAAGCAGGCCATAAATGAATGCGCGTTGTTAATTTATCTTTGTCTTCAAATTCTTTGAAAACATTTAGTGATTCTATTGTTTTTAAACCATGTAAGTCATTGACAGCTGTTATCCCAAATCTTGCTGTGTGTGCCAAGAAATTGGAGAAAATTTCCTTCTTATGTGTATTTGAAAAATTAAATGCATGACGGATAACTGCATCCATTGCTTTTTCAAATAGGATGCCATTCGGTTCTCCATTTTGGTCTCTTCCTATAATGCCATAAGAAGGATTTTCCGTATGACGAGTAATATTTGCAATCTCCAATGCTTTCGTATTCACCCATGCATAATGTCCTTCTGCGTGAAACATGAGTGCTGGACGGTCAGGAAGAATACGATCCAATGAATGTCGAGTCGGTAATTGTTGTGAATCCCAATAACCTGCATCCCATGTAAATCCGATTACCCATTGATTTTCCGGTCTTGACTCAGCGAATTCAGAAATCATTTCAAGCGCTTCATCTTCTGAGCGGGCTGCGAACAGATTGACACTATTTAGTGCAACGGCACCTTGCATAATATGAAGATGGAAATCATGGAACCCAGGCATTATTAATTGGTCCATAAACTGATAGATTTTCGTGTGCTTACCTGCGTAGTGTTTAATTTCTTCCCCAGAACCAATCGCAACAATTTTGTTGTCCATAATTGCAATAGAAGCGGGTTCAGGTTGGTCGGAAAGACCTGTAAATACAGCATTGCCTGAAATAATTATGTCAGCTAGTCGTTGATCCATCATCAATCATTCCCTTCTTTTAGTGCTTTATTATTAAGCTTCTTCAAAGGCAAGCTCGGGAGGCGGTTGACTAAACATTTTTGTTAAGTTTAATAGATAAATAAATCCGATTAGAAGCCAAGTTCCACCTAGTATTAGTGAATGTTTATCCAGTTTTATAAAAAACAATCCAATTAGTGCTGCTCCAGTAAGCGGGATAATCAAATATTGAATCGTACCTTTAAAAGACCTCTGTTTCTTTTGTAGAAAATAATAAGAAACAACCGAAAGATTCACAAAGAAAAAGGCAAATAAAGCTCCAAAACTAATAAGCGATACGGCTGTGGTTAGATTTAAGAAAAGAGCACTTAATGCAACCACACCAATGAGTAAAATATTGAACACAGGTGTCCGGTATTTTGGGGATAGATAGCCGAAGATTTTTTTCGGCAATACATTTTCCCTTCCCATCGCATACAAAATACGAGAGGCGCTCGTTCCCGATGCAACGGCTGAGGCAGTGGTGGATGTTAATCCTACTGCTACAAAGAAGCTCACAAAAATGTTTCCGCCGATATACATCGCTATCTCTAAATAGGCGGATTCAGGGTTATTGAAAGAATGGAACTCCGGAAAAATTAGTTGAGCAAAATAGGAACCTGTGATAAATAAAAAACCGCCGATCATCGTTATGAAATAGATCGCTTTTGGCAACGTTTTCGTAGGATCCTTCGTCTCTTCTGATAATGTAGTTACTGCATCAAAGCCTAAAAAGCTAAAACATAGTATAGGGATAACAGATAGAAGAGTGGGTACGCTAATTTCAGAATCATAAAAGGGAAGAATTGAAAATAATGACCCTGCACCTTTACCTGCAATAAGCCCTTTAATGCACAAAATAAAAAATAGCGCAAACAATAAAAATTGCAAGAAAAGCATATACGTATTAAGTTTCGCTGCTAATTTAATGCCAAGGATGTTGACAGTCGTAATAACCACAATAAATAAAATGATCCAAACAAACATCGGAATGGATGGAAAATAAGCTTTCAGTGAAATTCCTACAATTAGGGCACTGATCATCGGGCTAAATATATAATCAATGATGATTGTCCAACCAACGATGAACCCAAGATGCGGACTTATCGATTTTTGCGTAAACGTATATGCTGCTCCTGCATTCGGAAACGCTTTCACTAATTGAACATAGCTATAAGCTGTAAATAACATGACAACTAAAGCAATGGCATAAGCCGTTGGCATCATCCCGTTGGTACTATGTACAGCAACTCCATATGTTGAAAAAAACGTTTTTGGAGCCATGAAAGCCAATCCGAAAAAGACGACATACTTCAAAGTAAGAGTACGGTTAAGAGTTGCTGAATTCGTATTTTCCATAAATCAATCCTCCTTGTGAATGTCTTGGCTAAAGATCGTGGATAAAATTCATTAAAGCGCACATAGTAAATAGATGGATTATTCCGAATATTAAATTGGTAATTCCATATATTTATAGGCAATGGAAAAAGTATTCACCTGTGAACGAAATAGCTGCCATGACAGGATGGTGTTTAAGCGTTTTCATAATTTCTCTTTAGTGCTTTCCTCGAAGCGGACGCATGGAGGAGTTGGTAGTGAAAGAGTAAAAAAAACGAAAGGAACGCCATCAAAACGGATTATCTTTTTTTGATTTTAAATTTTTTAATAAATGGCATCACTCCTTAGTACAAAGTTATTTTTAAATAATGCCTTGCTATTTCATTTAGGAAAGCATCACTCCATTCAGTATGTATAAATTCATTATAAAGTCTCGTCTAACACCAGAGTAAACAGTTAATATACAAAAAAAACAGCCCTGAAATGATAATATTTTCATTTCGAAGGCTGTTTACTGTTAGTTTACTTTATCATGAATCGGAATTTGTATTTCATAATAAGCTTCATCATATTGATCAGTCAGAGAAACGTCAACCTGCATAATTCGAAAGGCATCACCAGTAATAACATAGCCATGAGTATCGCAATAATGGAGTAGCTTTTTTAGCTGGGTAAGCATTTTCTCCCTTGTGAGTCCTCCATAGTAGGAACATAAAAATTGCCCTTTTTCAATTTTTTGGGTTGGTTGGTCTGACTCTCCATCCTGAACAAGAATGAATAATTGAGATTGATAGGCACTTAGGTTACCGGTAAAGTCAGATGATTGACGAATTATATCAAAGTAATCTTTCTTGATGAAATCTCCAAATTTATTGCTGGCTAAAGCAGGAATGATTCCACCAATCCTGTTTTCCAGCTCCAAGAATCCAAGAAATAGATTTTCTGTATCCTCCCAACTTACCGGCCTGGCTAGCTGGATGTATTCCCGTTCGTCAAATTGTTTTATCACAATATCCGAATTCCTGTAACTGTTTGTGAAATGTTCAATATTGTATAATCGAGTCATCAATATATTATGGATATCTTGCAATTTCTTAATTTCTTCCTGTATATTTGCCATTGATTCTTTAAGTGATTGAACCGACTTTTTGACATTGCGATTCGTAAGAAATTGCTTGATTTCCCCTAAGGTAAACCCGATTCCCCTTAATTCTTTTATCGTTCCGAGAACTTCATACTGGGAAATGGAGTAATAACGATAGCCAGTTTCAGGGTCAATATGATAGGGCTTTAGCAATCCAATTTTATCGTAATGACGCAATGTATCTACCGTTACGCTTCGCAACTTCGCCATTTCACCTATACTCAGCTTATTTTGCATGGCTTTATCTCCTAACCAACTCTGAATTTATCTATATTAATAACATGATTACCCCTTATTATAAAGTAGTGATTCTTGTTGTGTATAGCTAGTAGTAGGATGACTTGTAGAGCATTGAACTTCCAGGTTTAAGTCGAATAATGGTCTGCAATGTAATGGACGTGGGTTATCCATTACAACTCTTGAAGGATGGGAATATACGAATTTAAAGGAAGTAAAAGTGCAGTTCAACATTTTTCCTGGAAGCTTGTAACAGAAAACTCCAGGAGGCACAAAAATGATTAAAGCCAATGTATATATAAAGTCATGACGGTCAAAGACTAAAATTTTAGTTTCAAAATGAACTGGATTACATGAGTAATTTGTAATGAGGGAACATATGTTTTATAATGTGCCTTGAGTAGGTAATTATCTATCGGATAGAGGAGGTATTATATGTATTGTACAATTTCGGATTTTATTAAAGAATGGAATAAAGAAGCAATACTGACTCAGAATGTTTTGGATAGTTTGACAGATGATTCATTAGAACAACAAGTTTATCCCGAAGGTCGCACTTTAGGAAGAATTGCGTGGCATTTCACCACGAATATTCCAGATTATCTAGCTCATTTCGGTTTAAAGATGGACCGTATAGAAAGTTCGGAAAACGTTCCATCTTCAGCTCAGGAAATTGCTATCACTTTTAAAAATGTAAGTTCTCACGCAGCCAAAATTATTGAACAACAATGGACAGACGCATCCCTAGAGCAAATACAAGAAGCGTTTGGTAGACAGGAAACAAATGCTTCCATCCTTATGGGGCTAATCAAGCATATTGTTCATCATCGCGGACAAGTGACGGTTCTGATGCGTCAAGCAGGAATAAAACCTTATGGGGTTTATGGACCGCCTAAAGAAGATTGGATTCATCTAGGTGTTGAGAGTCCACCACTTTAATAATTTATGCATGCTTACGTAATGCCTTAAACTAACGGGGAATTTGCGAATAAGTAAACCCAGTTCTCACTTTTATAATTGAGTAAAAAAGCATCCTTTGAAGGGTGCTTTTTTGCTAAAGAAGGGTTTAAATGGCATTTTCCTTTTTTTTAATTAAAGCTATTAAAGTAAAAGAAAAGGTGCAATAGATTACAGCCTTACCTTTGAATAGGCTATGTTAAACCATTATTGCAGAATAGTTCTTTAGTAGTATAATTTATAATTATGCTATTATTAAGCCACCCTATCCTGAGCGCCCCACCGTAATTGCCACAACCACCGGCACAACTGTATCCGTCAATGATGAGGAATTAATAAAAAGACGAGATCTTTACCAAATCAATTAAAGATGACCGAATTTGTATAGTTATAGTGCAGGCCTTATAAATATCAGTATTTTGTTGAAAAATGTCGTTATTTGCGAATATCATTATCGTCATTTCTGAGATATTATTATATTGAATGTACTTTAATACATTGAAGTGATAATGCAACTTTTATGTCGGGGCTCAACTTAGCGAGTGGAGGAAAATAAATGAGTGTAATCATCGAGAACAAACAGGAAAACTATGCTCATATGGAAGATGTAATGTTGGTTGGGAAAATCCATAATGGTGATGAAGATGCACTGGACTTTTTAATTAAAAAATACAGATGTGTCGTTCAATCAAGTGCTTTGAAGTATTTTTTAACGGGTGGAGATAAGGAAGACGTCTTTCAGGAAGGGATGATTGGACTATACAAGGCCATTCGGGACTACAAGAATTGCAAAAAATCGTCTTTCAGATCATTTGCGGAACTGTGCATTTCAAGACAAATCATAACGGCTGTTAAAGCGGCTATTTGCCAAAAGCATTCTCCCTTAAATAATTATGTTTCATTGTATAAGCCTATCTATCAAGGGGAGTCGGAGCAATACCTAATTGATCTAATCCCTGAACAGAGACAAAATGACCCAGTTACGATCTTAATAAAATCAGAAGAAATTTGCGATATTGAGCTAATTTTAACAAAAGTCCTTAGTGATTTGGAAATTAGTGTTGTTGACTTGTACCTGGAAGGAAAAACTTATTTTGAAATATCAAAGGAATTGAATGTTCAAAAAAAGACGATCGATAATGCACTTCAGCGGGTAAAAAGGAAGTTGGAGCGCTACTTCGAGTCCAGGAGGTTGGAACCATAATCACTATAATCATTAAACATAAAGAATCTATTCAATTCTGAATGGGTTCTTTTTTCATAATTAGTCTACTTGAATTTTCAAATCTATCCTTATCAATGTATCAACAAAAAAATTTCATACAAGAAAAAGGGGTGACAATATGTTGTTTGTAAGGTGTAAGTTCCCCGAAAATCAATGTTATCAAACAATTGATAAAAAACGAAGCAGCCTGATTAAATGGAGGTGCTTCATTTTTTTGTGCTTTTTCGATGGATAATAAGCCCACAAATCTGCACAAATGACATAATATTTTTAAAATTTGCACAAGTGGTATTTTTTTGTTGACGTAGCTATTTTTGTAAGCGTATACTAAACTCAATAAAGCACAAATGATTTCATTTGCACAAATGTGCACATCAGAAAGGGTGAGGGACTAAATGGATAAAAGGGAAGAAAAAAGACTCTTAGTTAAAATTGCACAAATGTATTATGAAGAAGATATGACACAAGGTGCCATTTCAAAAGAATTAGGTATATACCGAACTTCCGTCAGCAGACTTTTAAAAAAAGCAAGGGAAGATGGAGTAGTTAAAATTACTGTCAGCAGCGATATTGATGGAGCTTTTGAATTGGAACGTCAATTGGAAAAGTTGTTTGGCTTAAAAGAAGTAATTATCGTTCCTGAAAAAAGAGACAGTACCGAACTGGATAAAAAGAAAGTGGTAGCGATGGCCGGGGCTGAATTACTAAAACGGATTATTAAAGACGGCGATGTCGTAGGCTGTGCCTGGGGAAGCACAATGGCCAGTCTGATTGGTGAATTTACGAACGCCGGAAAAAAAGACGCTCATTTTGTCCCTTTAGTAGGGGGGCCTGGACCTATGGATACGAAGCATCACGTCAATAGAATTGTTTATAATATTGCAGAAGATTTTGGAGGAACTTCTTATTTTATTGATGCTGCGGCAGTAGTGGAAAAAAAGGAGACAAAGGATGACATTGTTCAATCTCACTACTTCACTAAAATAACGGAGCTTTGGGATAACTTAACAATTGCAGTAGTAGGGATTGGAAACCCAAACCAATCATCTAATTTAGTCTGGGCCGGCTTTTGCGGCAATCGGGAAATTGAAGATTTAAATCAACAAGGTGCCATAGGTGATATCTGCTCACGATTTTATGATATAGATGGAAACCTGATACAATCTGACTTATCTGATCGAACAATAGCCATTGAGCTGGAAAAACTAAAAAATATTCCATACTCAATCGGTATTGCAGAGTCTGTTGAAAAAGCTCCTTCCATTATTGGGGGATTAAGAGGAGGATACATCAACACTCTGATCACCACTGAGGAAACGGCAAATGAAATCATTGAAATCATCGAAGAAAATGGAACATCCTTATCTTAGGAAGTATGAATTTAATTATCTGATTGTAACGGAATCAAGATGTAAGATTATGAAAAGAGGAAATGAAAATGCTATGGTATGTCATTTTATTAATTGGCTTTTCTTGGCTCCTTCAAAGCATTTTTGGATTTTTGCAAATCAAGCATTTCAATAAAAAGTATGCAGAGTTGAGAAAGCTTGGAAGGGTCGCTATTGGGAAAAAAACGGGACTTATTAAATCAGGCACGGTCGTCATGTTTGCAATTGACCGAAAAAACAACATTTTGAAAGCCACCAAAATGCAGGGAGTAACCGTGCTTTCAAGAGTAAGGAACTTAAAAGGATTTGAAGGGAAAAATCTCTTACACCTCGGTGAAGAGGATTTTAATAAAGTAAATAAGTTAACAAGGTTAGCCATTGAGGATGCACTGAACAGCTATCATATTATCTCTAAGGGAGGTGAATTGAAGGTTAAGAAAGGCTGGATTGATTTACTTTTATCAAAAAAATAGGAATTATTGAGGTGAATTGAATGGATTGGCTTACAAATGCAGCAGATGACTTTATGAATTTATTTAGAGCAGGTGCCGAAACTTTTGTCGATTTAGTAACAGGTATTGTTCCACTCCTTATCATGCTTTTAGTTGCAATGAATGCCCTTATACGGTTGGTTGGAGAAGAAAGAGTGGAACTGATCGCGAAGAAATCGAGTAAGAACCCACTTACAAGATATTTTGTTCTTCCGGTAATTGGGACGTTCGCTTTGGCAAATCCAATGACATTATCACTTGGGAAATTTTTGCCGGAAAAATACAAACCAAGCTATTATGCTGCTGCTTCTTATTCCTGCCACACTCATAACGGACTTTTTCCACACGTTAATCCAGGAGAGCTGTTCGTATTCTTGGGAATTGCTGCAGGAATTACAGCACTGGGATTTGAAACAACAGAACTAGCCCTTCGTTACTTCTTGGTGGGGATTTTCACAAACTTTTTAAGAGGTTGGGTAACAGATTTAACAACCTATTATGTATCTAAACAGCAAGGCGTTAAATTGAAAGAAACAGTGGATCTCTAAGGAGGGGAAAGGAATGACTCAAACGGTTACGAAGTACAAGTCAATTATCGTCAATGCAGGGCAAGGCGGATTTGGCGGGCCTTTAGTGATTTCACCGACAGAAGATAAAAATAAAGTGGTATATGTAACGGGCGGAACAAGACCGGATATTGCGGACACCATTGCAGAATTAACAGGCTGTGAATTAGTCGACGGTTTTAAAACGAGTGTACCTGAGGATGAAATGGCGTGTGTCATCATTGATTGTGGCGGAACGCTCCGATGTGGCTTATACCCCAAAAAAAGAATCATGACGATCAATATCATGCCTACTGGACAAAGTGGCCCGTTAGCAATGCACATTACCGAGGACATTTACGTTTCTGGAGTAAAGCCTCAAAACATTGAATTGTATGAAGGTGCTGCAACACCTCCAACATCCAATGTGAACAATGCTAACGGACAAATTGAAAAAACAATTTCTAAACCTAAGTATAGCGCAAAATAAAAAAATTAGTGAACAAAGAAAGCCTAACGGCGTCATAGCACGCATTGGGATGGCAATGGGTTCCATCGTCAATGTCTTTTATCAGGCTGGCCGTGACACGATAGATACTGTCATTAAAACAATTTTACCGTTTATGGCTTTTGTGGCCATGTTAATCGGGGTGATTAAAGCATCTGGAATTGGGGATGTGTTCGCACAATATTTATCACCATTTGCAGGATCTTTGCCGGGCTTACTCTTAATCTCTTTAATTTGCTCATTCCCATTATTATCACCATTCTTGGGACCGGGAGCTGTTATTTCACAGGTCATTGGGACATTAATTGGAGTGGAAATTGGAAAAGGAAATATCCCACCACACCTTGCATTGCCAGCTCTTTTCGCAATTAACTCACAGGCTGGAGCTGATTTTGTTCCAGTTGGGCTAGGTTTAGCGGAGGCAGAAGTGGAAACCATTGAAGTCGGGGTTCCTTCCGTATTGTACGGACGCTTTTTAACCGGAGCACCAACCGTTTTTATAGCTTGGCTTGCAAGCTTCGGTTTGTATGAATAATTACTAGAATAGATTGTGAATAGATTTTTTTAAGTAAAGAATTGGAGGAGTTTCTTGTGCAGACAGTTTATCAAACTCAAATTAACCAACTTGGACCATCTGTCTCTGATTTTCTTGGAGAAAAAATGTTCATCCTATTCGGAGCGAATGCCCCGAGTGAATTAGCGGATTATTGCCTATTAATTGATGTAAATGAAATTAATGGAGAAATCGAAAAGGGTGACATTCTCGTCTTAGGCAATCAGCAATACACCATTACCTCTGTAGGTGACGTGGTGAAAAAGAATTTAGGTTCACTTGGACATATCACGTTAAAATTCAATGGTTCTGAAACTGCAGAATTACCTGGCACTTTACATCTTGAAGAAAGAGATATTCAAATGCCCCAAGCAGGGACAACACTTCAAATCTTGAAAAAATAAGCTTGTCAAAGATTTATATAGAATGATTGAATGCAAGAAGAGGAAAGTTCCCACACCGGAAAATTGCATTTAATAAGAGTCAACACAGCCAAAACTAGAAAAAAATTTAGAGTTTGTTACTCATTTTTAAATTTCAACTATGATTCTCGAATCTATATAAAATAAGGAGGAAAAAGAATGAATGAATCATGGCCTCAATTAGAAAATAAAGTGGCAATTGTTACGGGTGGAGCCTCTGGAATTGGCTCGAAAATTACAGCACATTTAGTAAAGAACGGTACAAAGGTGATTGTTTCCGATCTAAATGTAAATACTGGCGAACAAACTGATGGAACTTATCATATACAATGCGACGTTACCAATAAAGAAAGCGTTGAAAATATGGTTACCAAAGCCACCGAGTTATTTGGAACCATAGATATTTTAGTTAATAATGCTGGTGTAAACTTACCACGTTTACTTGTTGATTTCCGTGGCGAAAAGCCAGAGTATGAGTTAAGTGAAAAGGACTTTGATTTCATGGTTGCCGTCAATCAGAAAGGACCTTACCTTTGTGCTCAGGCAGTTGCGAGAGTAATGGTGAAAAATAACAAAGGCGTTATCATTAATATTTCTTCCGAGGCAGGTATGGAAGGATCTTCTGGACAAAGTGTTTATTCGGCAACTAAAGGTGCTGTCAATGGCTTTACCCGTTCCTGGGCAAAAGAACTGGGGAAATTCAACATCCGTGTAGTTGGTGTTGCGCCAGGGATCAATGAGCAAACAGGTTTAACAACAGACGCTTATAATGAAGCATTGGCTTACACACGTGGAGTGACAGTAGAAGGTCTTGGAACAGATTACAGCAAAACGATACCACTTGGACGACCTGGTAAATTGGATGAAATTGGTGAATTGGTCACTTATCTAGCCTCAGACCGTTCAAGTTATATTACAGGTACAACCGTTAATATTTCAGGTGGGAAATCCCGCGGATAAATAACGGCATCAACCATGGAGTTCTTATTCAAAATATAATTACGAGGAAGTTGTGTGGTTTTAAAATTCAACATAGAACCGTTTTATGTTCTATCAACTTTTAAGTAAGCGTTAATCAACATACAGGTGCTTAGGTTCATTAATAGGGGTTGCTGCGGCAGCCTTTTTTTATGGAACTAACGGGGCAGGTTTGTTTACAAAGAAAAAAACGGGGTTGGAATAATGGGTATTATTTTTAATTTGGTTATGCTTAAAGGCGCTATACTCAAATAAGGGAGTTTGCTGAAGCAACCTTTTTGGGGAAGCCTTTTAGACAATAGTCGTTTTAGAATCTGAGAGTTTCTGGAAAATTATCTACATAATATTATAATAATGAATTAGACCCTAAATTCTAAAATCAATTGCCTAATGGTTTGATCCCTTGAAGTAGATACCGAAGATAAATTCGCTGAGTATAAACATTAAAGCCCAACTGAAACAGAAGGGCTTTTTACTATATTCATTTTTTTAATTCACTCTATTCAACTGTAGATTGTATCTCAATGTTTCTTCGTCTGAATATAATTTGTATCCAAGTCCATCACTGTAGTTAAGAAAGACTTTATCTGGAAGATGCTTTTTAGACTCACTTGATATTAAGATGGGGACCCCATTAATTATGAATCTCTCATCATCTTCTTTCTTATTATCAATTTTCAATTCGTGTTCAACATAAATCGAACAGCTTCCAATATAAATGGCTTCGATACGAACACCTTCATTCTCTTTATAACCCACTTTTAATAGTTGTTCAATCGCTGCTTCTTTAATCTCAATATTCATTAAACCCGCTCCCATACAAAATTGATATTATTTTTATCTATACAAGGAAAACAAAAAACAAGCCAAAGAAGATTGCTCTAGTTATTCGTATACCCAATTGTTTATAAGTTAATGTGTATAAGAAAGACAAGTTGGGCTTTACTCAGACTTCTTAATTAAGCATATTTCCTTAACGTAGGCAAACCTCAGCTTTATTGTCGAAATTTACTTAATGCAACTTTTCCCCGTTTTGGTTACATAAGCAACCTGTTAACAGCGTGCTCCCGGATTTCCCAGTCTGTAACTTTATAACAGCAATCTTCGCAAAGATCATCCTATCGGCTTTGCTTTCATGGGCCATTTTTTGTTTAATTCAGTTATAAAAGTCTTGACATTCTTTTTATCTTCCATAATTGGGGAATAGACGTACGAAAGTGTCCTGTTAAAGGATTCATTTTTTACCTGAATAATAGAAAGGATTTTATTTTGTACATCCCTTTCAATAACACTTCGGGAAAGCAGAGCCAGCCCTGCGCCGTTTTTTATAAGTGTTTCTTTAATTCCTTGATTACTGCTTATCGTGAGTATCGATTTAATTTTCAATCCGTTTGATCGTATGACGTGATTAAGGTATTCACGAGTACCAGATCCAACTTCCCTGGTTACCCATGCTTGGTCATGTAAATCAGTAATCTCCACTTCGTCTTTATTTGAGAGTACATGATTGTTAGAAGACACAATGAATAGCTCGTCTTGCATGAATGGGTGGACAGAAAGCTCTTTTTCATTAGTTTGACCCTCGATTAAGCCAATATCCACTTTGTATAGCCGAACGGCTTGAACGATTTCTTCCGTGTTTCCAATTACGACTTGAAGTTCGAGTTCAGGGTAGTCCTCTTGAAGGTCGATGAGTAAAGAAGGAAGGATATACTCTCCTATTGTAAAACTTGCCCCTATCTTTAATTCGCCCTTGATGGAACTATCGTGTTCCTGAATGTCTTGTCTGGTCTGTTCATAGATTGTGATCATTTGCTTGGCCCGGTCGTAAAGAATTTCTCCCGTCAAGGTGACTTTTAGGAATTTAGGAGAACGGAGAAATAATTTCGTTTGGAACTCTTCCTCCAATTTTTTTATATGTAAACTTACACTCGGTTGGGACATAAGAAGCATTTCTGCTGTTTTTGTAAAATTCTTGACCTCTACAAGGGTCACGAATGTTTTTAGAGCATCATAGTACATAGAAATTTCTCCTTATTATTAATATTCTTAATAGTTACAATAAATTATATATATTTTACTAATGATGTGACTTCCAGTAAAGTTTTAATGAGAAACTTATTTTAGGAAGAGTATAGGCTGAGGAAGGATATTGTCCTTTATAACCTTATTTTTTTATTTGTTGCGAGCTATGAACCTATATGACTATTTTTTTTTCAGTTAAAACCGACTTGGTCTATAGGAGTAAACGAGTTAATTAATTTATGGATGGATATAAAAATGTTTAAACCCACTCGTTATACATAATAGTCAACTAAGATAAGTTAATATCCCTTTGTGAGGTGGAAATCGTGCAACTTCAGGTAAGTAACAGTCCCTTTAATCAAGAGCAGGCAGAGCTCCTTAACAGCCTACTGCCAAGCTTGACAGAAACACAAAAAATTTGGTTGAGCGGTTATCTGACTGCATCTTTGTCAGTTTCGAATATCAGTTCAGCCGTCGCCCCGGTACTGGAAGCTCAAAGCGGCGGGAAGACAATATCAAAAGAGGTGACCATCCTTTTTGGTTCACAGACGGGTAATGCTCAAGGGCTGGCAGAAAATGCGGCGAGTAAGCTTGAGGGTAATGGCTTTCAGGTTACCATTTCATCCATGAGTGACTTTAAAGTCAACAATTTGAAAAAAGTCAAAAATCTCCTGATTGCCGTTAGCACGCATGGAGAAGGTGATCCTCCGGATAATACATTGTCCTTCCATGAGTACCTTCATGGCAGGAGGGCACCAAGCCTTGAAGGTCTCCGCTTTTCGGTATTGGCGCTAGGAGACAGCTCATACGAGTTTTTCTGTGAAACGGGAAAACAATTCGATAAACGCTTGGAGGAACTTGGCGGGACACGTTTATTTCCGAGAATGGACTGTGACCTTGATTATGATGAGCCTGCTAGCGAATGGCTGGATGGAGTACTTTCTAGTTTAAGTGAAGGGGAAGTCAGTTCAATTGCTGCTGTTCCCGCATCGAAAGCCTCAGTAAGTGAACAAACGTATTCGAGAACAAATCCGTTTAAAGCGGAAGTGTTGGAAAATATAAATTTGAACGGCCGTGGCTCCAATAAAGAGACACATCATCTTGAGTTATCTCTTGAGGGCTCAGGTCTTACATTCGAACCTGGTGACAGCCTTGGTGTTTATCCGAAAAATGATTCGGATTTAGTGGATATGCTTCTTACGGAACTCAATTGGGACCCTGAAGAAACCGTGAAGGTCAATAAGCAGGGAGACCTTCGACAGCTTAGGGAATCGCTCATCTCCGATTTTGAAATTACGGTTTTGACAAAATCGCTCATTGAACAAGCGGCACAGCTTTCAGGTAATGAGGATTTAAAGGAGCTTTTAGAGCCTGGTAATGAAGAAAGGTTAAAAGAATATCGTGAAGGCCGTGATTTGCTTGATTTTGTCCGTGATTTTGGCGCATGGGGCGAATCGGCGCAAGAGTTCGTATCGATACTCCGGAAAATGCCAGCCCGTCTATATTCGATTGCGAATAGCTTATCCGCATATCCGGATGAAGTGCATTTGACAATCGGAGCTGTCCGGTATGAAAGTCACGGACGGGAAAGAAACGGTGTCTGCTCCATTTTATGTGCGGACAGATTACAGCCAGGGGACACGCTGCCCGTTTACATTCAGCATAACCAGAACTTCAAGCAGCCGGAGAACCCAGACACTCCAATTATCATGGTTGGACCGGGAACGGGCATTGCTCCGTTCAGATCCTTTATCCAGGATCGCGAAGAAGCTGAAGCGACAGGAAAAACGTGGCTCTTTTACGGCGATCAGCATTTCGTGACGGATTTCCTTTATCAGACTGAATGGCAAAAGTGGTTGAAAACAGGTGTACTTACGAAAATGGATGTTGCCTTTTCACGAGATACTGATGAAAAAGTGTATGTTCAAAACCGGATGCGCGAGCACAGCGGGGAATTATACGAATGGCTTCAAGAAGGTGCAGCTGTATACATTTGCGGTGACGAGAAAAACATGGCACATGATGTGCATAATACGCTTATTGAGATCATTGAAAAAGAAGGCAATATGAGCCATGCTGATGCGAAGGCTTATCTTGAAGAAATGCAACAGAATAAACGCTATCAACGTGATGTGTACTGAAATTTGAATGAAAAGGAGATAACAACATGGTGAAAACACTATTAAAAGCACCAGAAGGCCCGCCCAGTGATGTTGAGCAAATTAAAGAAAAAAGCGATTATTTGCGAGGTACACTTGGAAAAGTGATGCAGGATCGGATCAGCGCCGGTATTCCGGATGATGACAACCGATTAATGAAACATCACGGCAGCTATTTACAGGATGACCGGGATCTGCGCAATGAGCGTCAAAAACAAAAGCTTGAGCCTGCCTATCAGTTTATGTTGCGTGTCCGTATGGCCGGCGGGGTAGCACAGCCTTCTCAATGGCTTGTTATGGATGACCTCGCTCAGAAATACGGAAACGGAACTTTGAAATTGACAACAAGACAGACGTTTCAAATGCATGGTATTTTAAAATGGAATATGAAAAAAACCATTCAGGAAATCCATGCTTCCATGCTGGATACAATCGCTGCATGCGGAGATGTAAACCGGAACGTAATGTGCAATTCGATTCCATTTCAATCCGAAATCCATTCTGAAGTATATGAATGGTCAAAAAAATTGAGTGATTATCTATTGCCGCGTACAAGGGCGTACCATGAAATCTGGCTGGATGAAGAAAAAGTGGTTGGTTCTCCTGAAGTGGAGGAAGTCGAACCAATGTACGGAAAGCTTTATTTGCCAAGGAAGTTTAAAATAGGCATTGCCGTACCACCATCCAATGATATTGATGTTTACTCCCAGGATCTTGGCTTCATAGCAATTGTTGAAAATGGAAAACTCGTTGGTTTTAATGTAGCGATCGGCGGCGGAATGGGAATGAGCCACGGTGACAAGGCGACATATCCTCAACTAGCCAAGGTAATCGGCTTTTGCCAGCCAGACAAAATACTGGATGTGGCTGAAAAAATCATAACGATTCAGCGAGATTACGGGAACCGATCCGTACGGAAAAATGCTCGGTTCAAGTATACGGTAGACCGGCTTGGGCTCCAAGCGGTAAAGGCTGAACTGGAAAATCGTTTAGGCTGGAAGCTGGAGGAAGAGAGAACATATCATTTTGATAATAATGGTGACCGCTATGGTTGGGTAAAAGGAATGCAAGGAAAATGGCATTTTACACTATTTGTCGAGGGTGGCCGAATTGCCGATATCAATGATTACAAGCTGATGACCGGTTTGCGCGAGATCTCAAAGATCCATACGGGTGATTTCCGTTTGACGGCCAATCAAAACCTTATTATTGCAGATGTGTCAAGCCAGAAAAAGAAAAAGATCATAGAATTGCTTGAAACATACGGTTTGACGGATGGTGCGCATCATTCGGCGCTCCGACGCAGCTCGATTGCATGCGTGGCGCTTCCAACATGCGGGTTGGCAATGGCCGAAGCAGAGCGTTATTTGCCGGTTCTGCTTGATAAAATCGAGACCATCGTTGATGAAAACGGCCTGAGGAACGAAGAAATCACAATTCGCATGACCGGTTGTCCGAATGGATGTGCCCGGCATGCACTTGGGGAAATTGGTTTTATCGGTAAGGCACCTGGCAAATATAATATGTATCTAGGTGCTGCATTCGATGGAAGCCGATTAAGTAAAATGTACCGTGAAAACATCGGTGAAGAAGAGATATTAAAAGAACTGCGTGTACTTCTTTCCCGTTATGCAAAAGAACGTCAGCAAGGAGAGCATTTCGGCGACTTCGTCATCAATGCAGGCATTGTCAAAGAAGTGACGGATGGAACGAATTTTCATGATTGATTAAAACAAACGAGAGACAATAGAAGTTCGGAATGCTTTCACCCCGAATATAAAAGAAAACTTGATTTTCCTACATGATTTTTTGCTTAATTGTATGATGAAAACCTCTCTAGATTAAAGAAATATGCGACACTCCTGCCGAAAGACTGGCTAGCCGAGACCCCACAGACGCTTGCTTTGATGAGGCTTGGCAGACAGTCGGCGGAAAGGGAGCGAATTTCAGAAATCAGCTGGAACTTTTATAACAGCAAAATTTGAAGGTGAACTGGTTCTTCTCTCAGTTTGTAGACAAAAGGGGTTCTATCTGTATTTTTAAAAAAAGTTGATTGGAACGGAAGGTACGAGACTCCTGCGGGAAAAGCGAGTTTGCCCTACGTTCCAAACAACGTTCAAATTGTACAGTCTGTGAGACAGGAATAGCTTCCTGTCTCTTTTGGTATTCGAAGGTTTTCCGAAGTGCCTGGAACACCGATATGTTGAATCATGACCATACACAGCTAGCGCCTATTTATTTGACTTGCTGTTATTTTGATAGGCTACTTCTGCTTCAATCTCAATGAGGAAATCCGGCGAAACCAAACTTTCAACGCCTACTGTTGAACGAGCTGTTTTCACTGGATTTTCTTTTGTATTAAAGAACTGAGCATAGGCATCGAACCAACCTTGATAGTCTGGTGCATCTCCTTTGTTCGGATCTGGCGCGACATACACACGCAGAAAGGTTACATCAGCAAGGGAAAGTCCTTTTGTTTTCAGATCTGCTCCTAATCTCTCTAAAATTCCGATTGCCTGCTTTTCTGTATTGCCATACCTCTCATAAGTGGTTTTTCCATCCTTGTTTAAAAGAGGGGCTACTGTACCGCTAAACAATATCCGGTTATAACTTTGAGGTACAGCAACTGAACTGGAAATCTCAGAAGTTGGGGACCCAAAGAAGGTCACTTTATCCGATTTCAATTCATCTTTTTCGTTATCTGCGGAAGCAAAAGAGAATCCTGCGATTAAACTCACACTTAATACTGAGGCAGCGATGATCGATTTCATAGGTGTTTTCATAAAGTCACCTCCTGTTATTTATGTAACAACGATAGGTAAACGAATCTGATTCATTTTTGCTGCTATAGAAGGGACTTTACCTTCCTTTAATAATTCTGCAGGAATCCGGCTAACCATGTTTCAAATGCACCTGCCAGTCAACCAGTTACTTCGCTGTTCACAATTTGATTTGAAAGTAGTTTTCCAATCAGATGAAGAATATTAAATGGCCTATCGATATTTCATCATTCTGAGACCCCGGTTTGGATGATGTTAACTTTAGTTTCTATATTAATGTCCATCACCGGATAAATCTTTTTCCAATGTTCATAGGTCAGTTTTTTATTTTTGGCGTGATATTTTTCCTTAAGGCCAATCGGATCAAGGGATTTTTTCTGAAGATCTTTAATAAGTCGGTTTGCTTGCTTGGTTAAATCAGCTTCCATTTCCTTTTCAATTTTCTTTATCATCTTTCTATTGGTTAGGTTTTCACTGCGCATGGATTCCTTGATTTGTCCTTTAATTTTGATCTTAATCGTGATAGAGGGATTTCTCTCTGAGCTTGATACCTCATAACTTGAACCGCTTCGGATACTTTCCACTACGATATCGCTTTCTTTCTTATCTTTTAATTTGAATTTATATATTCCCCGCCTATGATGCTGAACTAATGTTTTGAAAATGAACATATCATCGGTTCGAACTTTCGTGACCATCTTATTTTCATGAAATAGGGCCACTCCAGAAACAGCAACTTCATCATTAATTAATTTAATTAAAGGAAGATACGAATCGCCGCCAGTTTCTAGAGCGTTTCCTAAAAAAAGATGGAGGTTAGTATCGGGTCCGTTCCCCGTTTCATTTTGTTGATTAATCAAATCCGATAAAAAGATTCCAATATTCACATTCGTATTTGGTGGTTTCGTATTTATGACATTCTTAACCTTTCCTTCAACGATGGCCAAAATGACCCTGTTTCCAAGTTGCGGCTCACGGTAGAGATAATCGGTCAGTTCTGTCATTCCGATTTCACGAACCATTTTCTCGCTGAATAAAATGATGCGTGTCTGTCCAAGCAATACCGGCTTATCCGCTTTTTTGGAAACGACAGCCTGAACATCACTCGTTGTCGTCGATGTTCCAGTTAAGGTTTGATATTTACCCATCTTGTCCTGCTGGAAGATAGGGATGACGAACATTCCTTCGACATGATCATTCTTCAGTATATCGTAGCCAATGGCTTGGGACATATTGACTTCATCTACCACCCTCGGCTGGGCGCAGCTGCAAAGGAGGGGAAGAGTCAAGATAACAAGAAATAATAATTTTCTCATATACGTTTCCTCATTTTCTTTATATAGATGATGACCAAAAGAAGAGGCAAGTATAAAGCAATAAAGAGTATGCCGTATGGATCGACTATTTTACGCAATATATATAGGGAATCGATATCAAAAACAAATATATTGGTTAGCAGGATAATAATCGATATCCCCCATAATGGATACTTTTGCTGAACATTGAATAAGCGTTTGAAACCTCGGCTTGCTGCCCAAAAGGCGATTGTCATGTTAGGTATAATAATGATGGCCCACCAAGAAACGTCTATATATTCAAATCGCTGGATAAAGGGCAATTCGACAATGCTGGTCATTGACAGCGTCGGCCATATAGTCAGTTCCAACTGTTTTTGTGAATAAAAAACAAGTGAAACCAAATAAACGAATATGGTAATTATGGTTGTTGTTAAGGCCCCTCCATGCGCATATTTTTGTGAAGTTTTGGCATCTTTGATGAACGGATAATACATAACTATCGTTTCAAAACCAAGCAGCGTTAATGAAGTGCTTCTGGCTCCTTTCAATATATCCAATAGAGTGTGGTGGAAAATAGGAAGCAAATTGGTGAATTCAGAGTATTTCATGGCATAGAATAGGACAAATAAAAGCCAGTATGTCAAAATGACGCTTAAAAAGGCAATACCCGTAATCGTTCGGAATCCTCCCGTATGAATATAATAAATCAAAACCAGGAAGACCACTGAAAACGCCCAGGATGGTACCTCTTCAAACATCCATACATGTATGACATTTATATAGCTAATCATGACAGTCATCCCAATGATCAAAAAGTAAAGAATGAATAATAGACTGAAGAAATTCCCTATCCATTTTCCAAATGCTTGATTATTTGCAGAAATGATATCCCCAGGAACGATACTGAAGATTTTATATATGACCCAAATCATTATATGGACGATCAGGCCGGCTAGCAGTATTGAAATCCAGCCATCCGTTCCCGTTGACTTCGCTAAAACTCTTTGAAAACTCAAAACTCCTACTCCTGTTTGCATGGAATGCACTAAAAAATACACATAGAACGGTGACACTTTATACTTTTCATTAACTCCAGCTTGGTTCATATAGGACCCTCGTTTAGATCATTCATTAAAATCATTTTTTTTGATTCTTGCTTTTTTGGGCTGTTGCTGTCTGGATATATCATCAGGACGTAAATTTACAGGCCGTGACTTGAAAAGATTAAAAGGAAGCCGAACAAAGCTGTCTTTCCAATCTTGCATGCGAAATGGGTATATCGGTTCGAGGTACGGGTGTCCCATTGACGTTAATTTGATAAGGTGGGTCATCAAAAACACGGCTGCTATGGTAATGCCCAGCAGTCCCCAAATTTGGGCCCCGATTAAGAAAGGGAACCGCAGCAGCCGAATGGCATTACCCATTTTATAAATGGGAGTAACAAATGATGCCAATGCCGAGAGGGCAACGATGATCAATAAGATATTACTGGTCAAACCAGCAACAACGGCTGCTTGACCGATAACGATACCGCCGACGATACCTAATGTCTGACCAACCTTTGTTGGCAGCCTGGCAGCCGCTTCCCGTAATAACTCAATGGAAATCTCCAGGAATAGTGCTTCAATCAATGGCTGAAAAGGTATTAAGTTCCTGGAAGTGACGATCGTTTCCAAAAGATCTTTAGGAATGAGTTCATAGTGATAGGTCAGCACGGCTACATAAATGGGAGTGGCAAATATCGAAAAAGCTACCGCGAATATCCTTAATAAACGAAATGCAGATGCGGGAATCCACGGCATATTATAATCTTCCATCGTGATAAAGTATTCCAACAAAATGGTTGGAGTAATAAGGGCAGAGGATGACCTATCGATCAACAGGGCCACTTTACCTTCAGCCAATGCACTTGCGATGCGATCAGGCCTTTCCGTATTTAGAAAAAGGGGAAACAAGGTATTTGAATTATCATAAAGCATTTGCGCGAGATAGGACCCGTCCAATATTTCATCAAACTCTACGTCGTTGATCCTTTGGATAACATTATCAACATTTTCCTGATCAACGATCCCTTCTATCGATAAAACTGCCACTTTCGTTTTAGACAAGTATCCCACAGTCATTTCACTTACTTGCAATCCAGGGATAGGAAGCCTTTTTCTGACTAAATTCAGATTGATATCAAGATCCTCAACAAATGCTTCTTGAGCACTTATGATTCCAAATTCAAGTTCAGGTTTCTCAACTTGTCTTCCTTGTTGGGCCGCAACATTGATTAATAGGCATTCATCAAGATTTCCATCTAAACGAAGTGCAATTTCGCCTCTCATGATCCTGTCTTCAATTACAACTCTGGTACTGGTGATCAGTGTATTTTCAATAGGAACGTTTTCTTTTATTTGCTCCAAATTTATCGTTTCCAGAGTCGGTATGACAGAAAGAACACTTTCGTGAAGTGCTTGTGCATCGATTAAAGAGCGATAAAAAGAGACCCAATAGCCTATGCCATTATATATTCCTTGATGGTTTATGAAATCATTGGATGAAGATAGGGTATTGAATAGGTCCCTTACTTCCGAAACTTTATTTAATTCTTCATTTTTTCCGTTTGGTTGATTTGGCTTTTTTTTGAACGTTCTGCGGTTAAACAATGTTGTCACCTCTGCACTAAAGCTTATAATCCTAGCATTTGCAATTTAATTACAAATTAACCATTTTGGATGCTAATGTCGCTCGCTATAGAAAGGGATATGATTAATAAAATGGTGTAAAAGCTGCCTCCATATCCTGTTCGCATAAAAAAAATGAAAATAGAGGAAACTGATACAATAAAACCCCATTTAACCAAAGGAGTTCTCCATGAAAAGTAAACCCTTGCATATAAAATTGGATCAAAAACAGGAAAAATTGAAATCTGAATTGAATATGCAGGCTGATGTAGTTTTTAAACAGGTATTCATTCCCGGTTATGAAGTTTCGGGATTATTTGTATTTGTCAATGGAACGATGGATTACCCTGCATTCAATGAGATAGTCCTGGATTTATCGGCTGCGCAAGTCGAAACATCGCACCCGGTTTCAATCGAACAGCTGTTCATTTCCAAAATCTGTTCTGTCAGGGAACAGGATGTTGAAACATATGAAAAAGCTATAGAGCATATTTTTGACGGGAAAACGCTTTTATTTATAGATGGAATTGTAAACGGTTATGTCTTGAATCTGGAAAAGGAAAAAACCCGTACACTGGGTGAACCTTCGACAGAGAGGGTTGTCCGTGGACCGAAGCTTGGTTTTATCGAAAGTCTTCAGGAAAATATCGGCTTGATAAGGCAATATTCAAACCATCCCAACCTTATCGTCAAACAACAGAAGTTCGGGACGATGGAAAAGCGGGAAGTGGCATTGATTTATTATGAAGGAAAAGCAAGCGATTCTTTGCTAAAAGAAGTGAATAAACGGATAAATGAAGTGAAAGCTACCGATCTCCAAGACACGGGGATGCTTGAGGAATTAATAGAAGATACATCATTTACCCCTTTCCCACAGATTCAGAATACGGAGCGTCCAGATAAAGTATTGGCTGCATTGCAGGAGGGAAGGGTGGTCATCATGGTTGACGGATCGCCATTTGCGTTGATGGCACCAACGACGATCACGATGCTGCTTCAGTCTCCTGATGATTATTATGAAAGATGGGTCGCAGGATCATTTTTACGTGTCCTTCGCTATTTATCTTTATTTGTTACCGTATTTCTTTCAGGGATTTATATTTCCCTGGTATCGTTCAACCCTGGAATGCTGCCGTCAGAACTGGCGATGACGATCGCGGGTACAAGGGAGAATGTGCCATTTCCGCCGTTTGTTGAAGCTATCATCATGGAAGTAACGATTGAACTGCTTCGCGAAGCAGGTATTCGGCTCCCATCGCCCATTGGTCAAACGGTTGGATTGGTTGGCGGAGTCATTATTGGACAAGCTGCCGTTCAAGCCAATATTGTAAGTTCCCTGATGGTCATAATCGTTTCGATCACGACGATTACCTCTTTTACGGTACCACAATATAGCTTTGGATTGGCGTTCAGGGCTTTAAGGTTTGGGGCGATGATTTTTGCCGCCGTTTTAGGTTTATACGGAACCACTTTATTCTTTATCATCGTTATTAGCCATTTGTCGAAATTGACGAGCTTTCAAGAACCTTATTTTCAACCAATGGATTTTATCGGTAAAAAGACCTGGAAGGATGCGTTCCTGCGGTTACCGAAGCGGAAAAATGGGGGGGATTCTTTTGAGCCAATCCGACGGCAAAATTCTTAGTGGCGAATTGGCCGCGATCATTTCTTGCAGCATGTTAGGGGTTGGAATGCTGACCCTTCCAAGAACCATAACGGAAAAAATCGATTCGACCGATGGATGGATCGTCTTGATTTTAAATGGGATCGCTATTGCCCTTTTGATATGCTTATTGGTTGTTCTGTTAAAAAAACATAAGGTCGCTAACTATTACACATACATGGAGGAGGCCTATGGAAAGTGGCTTTCCAAACTTATTGGATTGATCCTGGTCGTGTACTTTATAGGTGTGGCCAGCTTTGAAGTTCTTGCGATGAGTGAAATGGTCCGGTTTTATTTGTTGGAGGAAACCCCAGTTGAAATCGTGATACTTACCATGATTTTAGCGGGTGTGCATCTTTTGACAGGAAAAATTAAAGCGATAGCAAAGGCGTGTGTCTTCTTTCTTCCTTTGACAATAGTCATCGTCTTGCTCATTTATTTGTTCAGTCTCAGGGTAGTCGAGTTAAAAAACCTCCAGCCTGTTCTTGGAAAAGGATTTCTCCCTGTCATGAAAGGAATGGGCTCCGGAACTTTGTCTTTTTTTGGAATTGAACTTTTCATCTTTTTGTTTGGCGTCGTTAAAAATCAAAACAAAATAAAAAGTGGCGTTTTAATCGGTTTTTTCATACCGCTTATTTTATATGTGATTACATACGTATTGGTAGTGGCTACACTGACTGTCCCTGAAGTCAAAGCAGTTACGTGGCCAACCATTTCTTTTATTCAGTCCTATGAAGTAACTGGCATATTTTTGGAACGTATGGAGCTATTTCTCTTAATAACTTGGATTCTTCAGTTTTTTTTAACACATGCGATTTACTATTACTTCGCAGCAGAAGGACTGACGAAAATTTTTAACAATTCATATACGACTAATCTCATTGTACTGGTTCCCGTCGTTTTTTTTCTGGCCAAAATTCCTAAAAATACAATCGACATCTTTAAAATGAGCGATTTGCTGGGATATCTATTTCCCGTTATATTGATTGGCTTGCCCATTATTACATTCGTAATCGTTCAATTGAAAAGGAGTAGAAGAAGCGGATGAAAAGATTATGGTTGATCTTGCTTATTCCTTTACTTGCTGGCTGTTGGGACAGTGAAAATATTGAAGAATTATCCCTTGTCGTGGGAGTGGGAATCGATAAAAGCAAAAAGAAAGACGAAATCATGTTAACAGAGCAAATTCTGGTGCCTCCAGGAAATAGTGTTCAGGGGAATCAAGCTCAATTAAAATATAAAAATGTTTCCGTCAGTGCCAAAACGCTGCATGAAGCAATAAGGGATTCGTTACTCATAACCAATACGGTTTTAACCAATCATCAGCGTATCATCCTTATTAATGAAGATGTATTAAAGAAATTCCCTATGGAAGCGATCATTAATCAGTCGATACGTGATAATAATACAAGGAGAAGCTGTCATGTTTATTTAACAAAGAGACCGACGAAAGATATTTTGGGCCGTTCCGAAGATGGGGAGATCCCTTCGAATGTAATCTATGGATTGAAAGATAATGAGAACAGAACGAATAAGATACTTCCGCCTTTAACACTAGGTAAAGCATCCTCAAATTTGCAGTCAGATGGAAGCTTTGCCATTCAGGCCGTTGATATTAGGGGTGGGAAATTAATTTTGGAGGGTGCAGGGGTGATCAACAATTCAAAGTTGGTCGGGGTCATGAATGATGAAGATATAGCTGCATTAAATTGGTTAAACGGAGAGGTAAAGGGCGGAATAATCGAAGCTGTCCAACACGGTGAGCCTTTAAGTGTTGAAGTGATCAATAGGATAAGGAGGAAAATCACGACGGAATTGAACGGTGATCATTTGACGATCAATATTCAGGTCGGTTACACAGGAAGACTTTCGGAAGATTGGTACGGTAATGAAAACTCATTTAAGGAAGGCTATTTAAAAGATGTTGAGCGTGTTGCTGAGGATGAAGTGAAGAAAGATGTCGAGAAAATCGTATACAAATTACAGCATGATTATAAAACAGGGGTAGCAGGATTATATCGTTATGTGCAAAATCAGCATCCAAAGTATTGGGAGAAAAATAAGCAGAAATGGGACGAGGTTTTCAGTAAAGCTGATATTAATTATGAAGTGGACATAAGGATCGTAGACTTCGGTTCAAAAGGAGGGATAAAGTGAATGATTATAAGTAGAAAAACCTTCCAAACGGGAAGGTTTTTTGTCAATGGACTTAAATTATCGATCATTTATTATTCAAAGAAAAGGTCCATTCAAGGCTCACCGAACGTTCTTGGCAGATTCGTCACTTCATGTGCAACCCTGATGCCGGATTGAATGGCTCCTTCAATCCAAGCAGGTACGGTTGATGTATGCTCACCAGCGAAGTGGACCCTTCCTTCAGGGGTTGGGATGTATGGAAACAAGTCCGTTTCCTGACCAGGTTTAAACATGGAGAAAGCGCCGTAGGAATACTGATTCAGTGTCCAGCTATATGAAGCCCCTGATAAAAAATGATCATATACTTGTTTTCCATGAATCACTGCCAAATTTTTCAATGCGTGTTGTATACGATCTTTTTCTGGAAGGATATCCCATAAAGTGGCGTCATCTTCCCATGTATAACTTGCTAAGATGAGACCGGATTCACTCTGGTTGCTCGTTTGGCTGGGGTAATAAGAAAATCTAATAGGTAAATCTGTCGTCAATTTACCGCCGAAGATACCTTCCTTTTCCCAAAACCTATGCGTGAACTGGAGTCCAATTTTTGTGGAAGCGGCATAATGGAGTTCTCTTATTGCCTTCCACTTATTATGAGAAAAGGAATTCCGGGGTTCAATATCCATAAATTGCAACAATTGAAGAGGAATCGTCACGATGGCCAGGTCACCGGTAACCGTTAAGGGGTTTTGGCTTTGAGTATGTTTGGAATGGATGGTGACTTGATTATCATGTTGGATGATCTTTGTCACTTCATATCTGAAGTTAAGATTTTCCTTCAATTCCGGTAGAAAAGCATATGGAAGCCGGTCGTTTCCACCTTCGATTGCAAAAAAATTTACATCTGGATTAAAGAGCGGCATAAGCTCCCGTAGTATGGCCGGGAAAGATAGTTCCGGGAATCCTTCTAAACCCATCAGGACTTTGATGCTTTCAATTGCCCCTGTTGAAAGGCTGATTCCGACTGGATTGTACTGCAAAAAGAAGCTCATGGAATACTTATCAAACTCTTTAATGACTATTTCCCAATTTCTACGTGGGTTTTGAATGATAAAGTCAGTCACAGGCTTAATTGCCATGTTGAGCAATTCTTCAGCTGTTTTACCTCTTTCATGTGGAGCTACAGGGTACCTCAGTATATCCGGGTTCCGCTGATATATGGCAGCAGTCGTTTTGATTCCATTGGCATAAATGGGGTCATTAGGTGTCGCATTCACAAAAGTGTTGACTCGTAAACCATACTTCTTGATGTATTCAGCAACTAAGTAATGATAATTCGGAATGCGCATGGCACCGGCTTCAAGGTAGGAACCTTCTGAAAATGGCTCCCGTATGGTCAAAACACGCCCTCCGACCCTCCCGGTTGCTTCCAATATGATTACTTCGTGCCCCGCTTGTTTTAAAAGCGATGCTGCAACCAACCCAGACATGCCGGCACCAATGATAATGATCTTTTTGGGGATTGGAGAAGGCCCCAGGCCATTTCTGATAACAGCAAGCATTTGATCAGGGGATAGCGGATCTTTGAAAAAGGACAAAGTGTTTTTCTCCTCTCTTGTTACACTTTCTATATGGGATTTACGCTATCTTATTCCTATAGGGTCACCTTTTATGAAGAATCTTCAATAATTTGTCATCTAAATGCTTAGTGAAATTTTATTAGAGCATTGCTGAAATCCACCACATAATATATATACCAAAAATAACCTCGATAGAATATATTCTGAACATTCAACCAAAAACATCATTAAGGAAAAAGCTGACCTTCTGTAAAACCTATGAAAACTTAGTTTGTGGAATATTATTAAATATTTTCCTTTCTAGAGGAGATACTACCAAGAGACAAAGGTTAGAAAGGAAGACAGTATGGATCATATACAAATGGCCCGTGCGATGTTCGGGACGAATATGGCTGTACATATCATATTTGCAACGATCGGCGTCGGGTTGCCGATGATGATGTTGGCAGCGGAATTGATGTATCAAAGGACAAAGGATTTACAGTATGTCGTCATGGCTAAACGCTGGACGAAAACATTAGGGGTTCTGCTTGGGGTCGGCATTCCGACTGGTACGATTGCTGGTGTACAGCTGTCACTATTATGGCCTGGGTTCATGGAAGTGATTGGACGTGTCATGGCGCTTCCATTCCAGATCGAGATTTATGCATTCATGGTTGAAGCGCTGTTCATGTCAATCTACGTGTATGCTGCTGAAAAAATCAAGCCATGGGCCCGAATCGTGAGTTTATTCTTTGTTGCATTCGGAGCATTGGCTTCGGCTGTATTGATTTCGAATGTCCATGCTTTTGAGGGGACACCGGCTGGGTTCCGGTTTGAAAATGGGGAGATCGTCGATGTCGATCCTTGGGCGGCATTTTTCAACCCAAGTTTCTTGGTGACGGCGGGACATACGGCCCTGACTGCTTATACTACAGGCGCTTTTGTCGTAGCATCAGTTGCAGCCTATAAGATGCTAAAAAATAAATATGGCACTGCTGAATTTAACTTTCACCAAAAAGCACTGAGACTCAGTATTGTATTGGGTTTGGTTTTTTCTTTTTTGACTGCATTGAACGGTCATGCGACTACACAGCATTTATATAGGGAACAGCCGGAAAAACTGGCGGCGGCAGAAGGGTTGTTTGAAACACAGGACCATGCCGGACTTACCTTGTTTGGTTATACCGATAGGGAAGCACAGGAAGTGAAGTATGGGATTGAATTCCCATGGTTATTAAGCTTTCTATCTGGTAATAGCTTTGATACGGTCGTGACCGGTTTAAACGATTTTCCGGAAGAGTATTGGCCCCCGCTTTATGTCCATATCTTGTTCAACGCCATGGTCATCATTGGTTCAGGCTTAATCGCGTTGGCACTGTTTGGATTGGTATGGAATAAATGGCTGAAAAAGGAGACATATCCGAAATGCATTCTTTGGCTGTTTGTTGCGTCAGGGCCGCTTTCTGTGATTTCAATTGAATGCGGTTGGATTTTTGCCTGTACAGGCAGACAGCCATGGACGATATACAGGATGCTGACCACGGAGGATTCAGTCACTTCGTACGAAAACCTTGGATTTTTATTCACGATGTTCATTATTGTTTATATCATTTTATGCGTTTCTGTCGTGTTTACACTTTTGTATTATTTCAAACGTCATTCCGTGATGGATGATATATATAAGGCCGAACAGAAAGATGTAAGGCTTTTCGATTCGAATTCATAAAAGGGGGGGAAGGCGAATGAGTGATGCTCTTCTTGCAATAACACTGGTCTGGGGCTTTATTTTTCTTTATGCCATCATGGCCTCCATGGATTTCGGCGCTGGCTTCTGGGCAATGACTTACATTAAAAAGGAAGAAACGAATGCTACCAAGATCGCAAATAGCTATTTATCACCAACTTGGGAAGTGACTAATACTTTTGTCGTTGGTCTTGTCATTGCGATTTACAGTTTATTTCCAGGTGCAGTTTTCCCGATAGGGGTAGCCTTGATCGTTCCTGCAAGCCTGATACTTGTCCTGCTATGTATTAGGAGTGCTTTCTTGGTTTTCTCGCATAGCGTAGACAAATATGAAAAAGCGTTAACGTATATTTCAGGATTGACGGGATTGATCATACCCGGGCTATTAATCAGCGTATTGCCAATCACCCACCTTGGATTTGTTGAAGGTGTAAGAGGAAATGAAGAATTGAATCTATCTAAACTATTCACGAGTCCAAATGAGTATGCATTTGTGGGGTTCGGAATTATGAGCACGCTTTTTTTATCATCTTTGCTCCTGTCCGATTACTCAAAACAGGCCGATGAAATGAAAGCATACAAAATATATCGCAGAGATGCGATGATAACGGGCCCGCTTATGTTGGTCATGGCTTTGTTGGTTATGCTCACGTTAAGAAACGAAGCGAATTGGATTTACCAAGGAATGATGAAAAACTCTGGATTGTTATTCGTCTCGCTCATTTTTTTCATAATTAGCGGGATAGCACTGTACTTACCCTATTTTTCTAAGCAGGAGGTTAAAGGGATGCCTCGCCTCGCTGTAATAGCGATCATCATACAGTATTTAATCGGAAGCTATGTTTATGGTATCGCACATTTACCTTATATCATATATCCAAATGTCACGATTCTTTCAGGATTTACCGATCCAACCTCATTCCGGGCCGTGTTTGCCACTTATATCGTGGGCTTTGCGATATTAGTGCCAGGGTTCTATTATTTCTGGTCCATCTTCATGAAAGATCAGCGTCGAAAGTTCAAACGGCGACAAATGTCAAATTAGTTCATCTTTGAAAAGCGAGGTTATCACTATGAAAAAGTTAGATCTGCTAAAATATGCGGTTTTAGTCATCTCACTATTTTTGAGCTATCAAGCGGTTGAAGCCCATGATAAAAATTTTCAGGTAGATGGCACATATATTTCAACAAAAAGAGATGTAACAGGTGACCAGAAAATAGACATCATCCAGGTTCAGGGACTGCCATTTGAGGAAGGAAGCAAGTTTCTGAAGAAAATTGAGTTAAGTGTGGAAAGCAATCGCCGTACAATCAGCGTCCCGCTGGAAGCTGGGTATACTCCAGACCTAAAGGTGGCGGACTTGAATAATGATGGAGTCCAGGATGTATTGGTCACGGTTTTGATGGAAGGCAGAGAGCGGTTGATATCCAGTTACGCCTATACGTTCAAGGATGGAAAAGTGAAGGAACTGGAAGTCCCTCCATCCGTTCCCGTAATAGCACAATTTCTTGACGGATACAAAGCGGAAATCATTATCGAAGGTCAAAAGCCTGTGGTGATAGATGTCAGTTCCAGAAAACAAGCGTACGATGAATTAGGCATTTATCAAAATGGAAAACTAAATGAACCGACAGAGCTTTTGGTTGATCCATACTCCTCATTGGATCCCAAGACCGTTTTTGGAAAAGGAAAAGCACTTATGGGAGTCCAAAACGTAAAAGGTTCCGATGAACTTGTTCCGATTTTGAAGATTAAATCAGTATGGAAGTATGACAATGGATGGCAGCTTGTAAAAGCACAGGTTAAACCGGTCAAGGGTAGTGAATGACAATATGTATCGCATGCATTACTAAATAAAGTAGGTTGACAGCTCTTGGTTTTGAGGGCTGTTTTTTTATTGATAATTAAAAATTGACAATTTTTAAATATTTGGTAAAATCTAAATAAATCCAGTTAACTACATAACCACATCTTCTTTATGTCGTTAAATGTAAGCGGATACAAGAAGGGGGTGCAGTCTTACGGAGTTAAAAGAAAAAATAATTGAAACATCGTTGACGCTCTTCGATCAGCATGGTTTTCATGGTGTCTCCGTTAACGAAATCGTTAAGGCTTGCGGAACTAGCAAAGGAGGTTTTTATCACCATTTCTCTTCCAAAGATGAACTTTTATTTGTCATCCATGATTACTTTATTTCATATGTTTTAACAAAAGCACAGGAAGCCATCTCAGAAAGTACCCATCCAACAGAAAAAATGCAAAAGATCATTCAATCATTTGTTAAAGTTTTTGACCTCTATAAACCACACATCTCAGTTTTCTATCAAGAAAGCATTTACTTAAAACCGCCCTATGTTGAAGCAATCAAAAAAAAGCGCCAAATGTATAAAGAAATCATTTTTTCCGTTATCAAAGAAGGTATTGACAAGGGAGTATTCCGCAGCGAATTGCCAGTGGAAATTACCGGAATGTCAATTCTGGGCATGGTGAACTGGTCCTACAAATGGTACAAAAGGGACGGTGGAAAAACGATAGATGAAATCGGTGATATTTACGTAGATTTAATTCTGAATGCCCTATTGATGGATAAACAAAAAGAAGCGGAAATCACCCAGCCATTTTTACTGAAGAACCAAGTTGTTATGGATTAAACTATAAACTTGATTTGTACAGACCAACTAGTCGGTCTCAATAGAAAGGGGAATGAATATATGGATTTTTCACTTACAAAAGAACAGCAGATGATTAAGGAAATGGTTAGGGAATTTGCCGAAAAGGAAATTAAACCCATTGCTATAGAGTTGGATGAAAAGTCCATGTTTGCGGAGGATGTATTCAAAAAAATGGGGAAACTCGGGTTGCTTGGAATTCCGTTTCCTGAAGAATATGGCGGTTCGGGCGGAGATACGGTTTCGTATGCCATTGCAGTTGAAGAGGTTGGAAAGGCATGCGGGGGAACCGGCTTAAGTTATGCAGCAGCCGTTTCGCTCGGGGCAAGTCCAATTTACTATTTTGGAACCGAAGAACAGAAGCAAAAATATCTGGTTCCAATCACGACCGGTGAAACCCTGGCAGCTTTCGGGTTAACAGAGCCTAATGCTGGTTCCGATGCTGGCGGTACGAGAACTACTGCCGTGTTGGAGGGTGATGAATATGTGATTAATGGCGAGAAAACATGGATAACAAATGCCAGCTATTCAAGAACGGTTACCGTCACGGCTGTATCGGGCAAAGATTCCAAGGGCAAAAATATCATCTCGGCATTCATCGTGCCAACCGATACCCAAGGGCTGACGATCAATAGCAATTATGAAAAAATGGGAGTTCGAGCTTCCAATACTTGTGAAATCATTCTGGATAATGTCCGGGTGCCAAAGGAAAATTTACTGGGAGATCCAGACAAAGGGTTCAAACAATTCTTATTCACGCTTGATGGAGGAAGGATTTCCATTGCTGCTTTGGCCGTCGGTATCGCCCAGGCTGCCTTTGATAGAGCTTTAGCTTTTTCAAAAGAGCGCGTTCAATTCGGTAAAACCATCTCCAATTTCCAGGCCATTCAATTCAAGCTTGCAGACATGGCGATGGAAATTGAATTGGCGAGGAATATGGTATATAAGGCTGCATGGTTAAAAGACAATAAAAAACCTTTTGCAAAGGAAGCGGCATATGCCAAGCTTTTTGCAAGTGAGACCGCGTTCCGGTCCAGCAATCAAGCTATACAAATACACGGGGGCTCTGGTTACATGCGTGAATATGAGGTGGAGCGCTATTTAAGAGATGCTAAGTTATTGGAGATTGGTGAAGGTACATCCGAAATTCAAAGACTCGTTATCGCCAGGCAATTAGGCTGTTAATCTTTACGGAACGTAAAATGAACAATGATGCTTTGGTTCATTTTGGTGAAAAGCAGATGTTATCTATACAGCAAAAAGCGTTCATTCTTACTTTTATTTGATTAGGAGGAGTTTGATGTCTGATTTGCTAGATGTTACTATCGGGAAACTGCTTGAAAGGACAGCTGAACAATATGGTGATAATGAAGCGGTTGTGTACCATGAGCTAGGCCTGCGCCATTCCTATCGCGAATTTGAAAAGATTTGCCGAAAGGCTGCCAGGGCGTTCATGTCACTAGATATAAAAAAAGGCGAACATATCGCCATTTGGGCATCCAATAAACCGGAATGGCTTATATCCCAATTTTCGACCGCGAAAATGGGCGGAGTGCTGGTAACGGTCAATACTAATTACCGTACAAGTGAACTGGAATACCTGCTCAAGCAATCCGATTCGACGACGATCATCCTGATGGAACAATATAAGGATCATTCATATATAGATACGCTGTACGAAATCGTTCCTGAATTGAAAAATGCAGAACCAGGAAAATTACAATCTGAGAAACTGCCAAAATTGAAAAATATCATCGTTTTAGGTGAAAAGCGTTATCCCGGAACGTTTTCGTGGGATGAAGTCATTAGCAGGAGCGAATCCGTTTCGGAGGAATCGCTGGACATGAGGATGGAGGAATTGGCTCCCGGTGATGTGATTAATATGCAATATACATCAGGGACGACAGGATTTCCAAAAGGAGTGATGCTGACTCATTCCAACTTGGTCAATAACGGATTGAATGTCGCGGAATGCATGAAGCTTACCGAAGCTGACCGGCTTTGCATCCCGGTTCCGTTTTTTCATTGTTTCGGCTGTTCCCTTGGCACGATGGCCTCTGTTTCAGTAGGGGCAACAATGGTGCCAATCGTGGAATTTAACCCACGCGTTGTCCTTCAGACGGTTGAAGCTGAAAAATGTACGGGGCTTCATGGTGTTCCGACGATGTTCATTGCTGAACTTAATCTCGATGACTTTGACCAGTATGATTTAAGTTCGTTACGGACTGGTATCATGGCAGGATCCACATGTCCGATCGAAGTCATGAAAAGCGTGGTGAATAAGATGGGCATCTCGGAAATTACGATTACTTATGGTCAAACGGAATCTTCTCCAGGAATTACGATGACAAGAACGGACGATCCGATCGAACTTCGTGTTTCTTCAGTGGGAAGGGCTTTGCCGAAAGTGGAAGTGAAAATTGTCGATCCAGCTACCGGGGAAGAAGTCCAGCGGGGCAAACAGGGTGAACTCTGTTCTAGGGGTTACCATGTAATGAAGGGATATTATAATAACCCGGAAGCCACTGAGCAGGCGATTGACCGGGAAGGCTGGCTTCATACGGGAGATTTGGCGGTAATGGATGAAAGGGGCTATTGCAAGATTACTGGCCGGCTGAAAGACATGATCATCCGCGGAGGGGAAAATATTTATCCCCGTGAGATTGAAGAATTCCTCTATCAACATCCTGCAATTGTCGATGTCCAGGTACTCGGCGTTCCGGATCAGAAGTATGGGGAAGAGGTAGCCGCATGGATCATTTTGAAAGCAGGAGAAACCCTTACGGAGAAAGAATTGATAGAGTATTGCAAAGGGAAAATATCTTTTCATAAAATTCCGCGTTACATTCAATTTTCCGATGCTTATCCAATGACTGCATCCGGAAAAATCCAAAAGTATAAGCTTCGGCAACAAACTCTTGACCTACTAACGGAACGCACTAAATAAGGAGGATATCGAATGATTCGAAAAATTCTTATCGCAAACAGGGGAGAAATAGCATCACGCATTATTCGTACATGCAGGAAGCTGGGGATACTTACTGTCGCCGTCCATTCGGAAGCAGATTCGGATTCGCCTTTTGTGGGATTGGCGGATGAGGCATATTTATTGGGTGGCCCGAGAGTACAGGAAAGCTATTTAAACGTCAATAAGATTTTGGAAATAGCTAAGGAAACCGGAGCGGAGGCCATTCATCCTGGATATGGTTTTCTTAGTGAAAATGCAGATTTCGCACGTTCATGCGAAGAAGCCGGCTTGATATTCATTGGTCCCAAACCAGAGATCATCCAGCAGATGGGCAATAAAGTCGAGGCGAGGAAAAAGATGGAGCAAGCGGGACTTCCATTGGTGCCTGGATTTTCACGTCCGTTAATTGATAGTTCAGAAGCGGCAGCCGTTGCCGAAAAGATTGGCTATCCAGTCATGTTAAAAGCAGCAGCAGGCGGCGGGGGAATCGGCATGCAGGCCGTTGCTAATGAAGATGAACTAACCAAAGCCTTCGAAGGGAATCAAAAACGTGCCCAATTATTTTTTGGCAATGGAGATATGTTCATAGAAAAATTGATTGAGAAGCCTCGTCATATCGAAATTCAGGTATTGGCGGATTCCTTTGGGAATGCTGTTTACTTATGGGAAAGGGAATGCTCCGTTCAAAGGCGCCACCAGAAGGTCGTGGAAGAGGCTCCATCTTCTTTCCTTGACGAAGAAACAAGGAACAGGATGGGAATGGCTGCAGTGAAAGCGGTAAAATCCATTGGTTATAGCAATGCGGGCACCCTCGAATTTTTAGTTGATGCAGATAAAAATTTTTATTTCCTGGAAATGAATACACGCCTTCAGGTAGAGCATCCTGTCACTGAAGAAATTACGGGATTGGACTTAGTCGAACAGCAAATTAAAATTGCATCGGGCAACAAATTGGATTTCACCCAAAGTGAGATTAAACAGGACGGACATTCCATTGAAGTCCGCATTTATGCTGAAGATCCGAAAACCTTTTATCCAGCACCGGGGAAGATCACCACTATGGAACTTCCGGAAGGTGAAGGGATCCGTCATGAATTGGCGGTTCATGGAACTTCGGTCGTATCCCACTTTTATGATCCGATGATCGCCAAATTGGTGGTGAGCGGCGACTCGAGGGATAATGCGATCGAGAGATTAAGAGAAGCGCTCGCAAGCTATAAAATAGAAGGAATTAAAACAAACCTTCCTTTGCTGATGGAAATAATTTCTCATGAAGCTTTTTCCCAAGGAGATACGACTACTGATTTCATTGCGAAATATATTCAAAAATTGACTGTATAACTTAAAACATAATGATCGGGAGGAAAATAAAATGGCAGAATTAAAGGCAAGCATGGCAGGAAGCGTTTGGAAAATCGTAGCGAACGAGGGGCAAAGTGTAACCGACGGACAGGATATCATTATCTTGGAATCGATGAAAATGGAAATCCCCATTGCAGCCGAGGAAGCTGGCACCATAAAAGAACTAAAAGTGAATGAAGGGGATTTCGTAAATGAAGGCGACGTTTTGGCCGTCATTGAATAAAGGGACGGAGGGGTATGATGAATTGGCCTGAAAAAGTGACAATTAAGGAAGTTGGACCCCGTGACGGGCTGCAAAATGAAAAGGTCATAATACCTGCACAAAGCAAAATGGAGTGGATCGATCAGCTCTCTGATACAGGATTATCTTATATAGAAGTGACTTCATTCGTACACCCAAAGTGGATTCCCCAATTGAGTGATGCCGCCCTGGTGGCTAAGGGAATAAAGCGCAAGCCTGGTATCACTTATGCGGCCCTTGTACCGAATCAAAGGGGACTGGAGTCGGCTCTAGAAGCCAATATCGATGATATTTCCGTGTTCATGTCATCCAGTGAAACGCATAATCTAAAAAATATCAATAAGTCGATTTCCGATACCTTTCCAATATTGAAGGATGTCATCAGGACAGCAGCAAATAGCGGGAAAACGGTAAGGGGCTATGTTTCAACCGTTTTCGGCTGTCCTTATGAAGGGGAGGTTTCGACTGATCAGGTTTTCCGTGTTTGTGATCAACTTTTTGAATATGGCATCGATGAAGTCTCATTGGGTGATACCATTGGGGTCGCTTCTCCAAGACAGGTTGCACTGTTCCTGGAACAAGCTGTAAAAAGATATGATATAAGCCGGATTGCCCTCCATTTTCATGATACAAGGGGAATGGCACTCGCAAATGTTCTAGAATCACTGAATTATGGTATTGACACTTTCGACTCTTCACTTGGAGGTTTAGGGGGATGTCCGTATGCACCAGGCGCGAGCGGAAATGTGGCTACGGATGACCTGGTTCATATGCTACATAAAATGGGGATTCACACAGGAATCAATCCCGAAAAGCTAATGAAGGCTGCGGCCATGGTGCAAAGCTTTTTGGAAAAACCATTGCCTAGCCATCAGATGGCTGTAAATAACGCACAATAAGCGAAATCGAGGTGAAATTATGACTTCATTAGTTGATATAAGGTATGAAGAAAAGGGAATTGCCCTCGTGACTTTGAATCGGCCGGATGCTGCTAATGCTTTATCCACAGAATTGCTTCATTGCTTAGTCGAAGGGCTGGATGAATTGAAGAGAGATTCCAATTTACGAACAGTCATTATAACGGGAGCAGGTGAAAAGGCGTTTTGTGCAGGTGCGGATCTTAAGGAAAGAGCGGGTATGAATGATGATAAAGTCAAGGAGACAGTCAAGTTGATCGGAGACACGATTACGGCTGTTGAAAACCTTCCAGTACCGGTCATCGCCGCGATTAACGGTTCGGCTTTTGGCGGAGGGCTGGAGTTGGCACTCGCTTGTGACATACGAATCGCATCGGAAACGGCGAAGGTGGGACTGACAGAAACATCGTTAGGCATCATCCCAGGCGCCGGCGGTACTCAGCGCCTGCCGCGGATAGTCGGAATGCCGACAGCGAAAGAACTGATTTATACGGCAAGGAGATTGGATGCAAAAACGGCACATGCCTTGAAAATCATCAGTCATGTATATTCACCCCAGCATTTACTTGAGGAAGCGAAAAAATTGGCTAAGGAAATTGCGGTCAATGCCCCATTGGCACTAAGGGCTGCAAAAGCGGCAATCAATCAAGGGGCTGAGACTGACTTGAAAACAGGTTTGCAAATTGAAAAAGACTGCTATCAGACAACTTTAAAAACCTGTGACCGACTGGAGGGTCTGTCAGCATTCAAGGAAAAGCGCAAACCGGTATTTAAGGGCCAATGATTTCAATTGAAGGAGGAACAGGGATGGTAACGACGGATAAACTAACCGAAACGGTTGAGACGATTAAAAAAGGCGGTTTAGAAAAATATCATCAAAAAAACGCTGAAAAAGGAAAGCTTTTCGTACGTGAACGGCTTGAACTGCTTTTCGATGAAGGGGTTGAAATAGAGGACGCTTTCTTTGCTAATTGTGCCAGTGATGGTCTGCCTGCCGATGGTGTGGTTACAGGCATCGGGAAAATCAATGGTCAGAGGGTCTGTGTCATGGCCAATGATTCGACTGTAAAAGCTGGTTCCTGGGGAGCAAGGACCGTCGAGAAAATCATTCGCATTCAGGAAACAGCTGAGAAGTTACAGCTGCCCCTTCTTTATTTAGTCGATTCTGCCGGGGCACGAATTACAGATCAAGTAGAAATGTTTCCGGGACGCCGCGGAGCAGGACGCATCTTTTACAACCAAGTAAAGTTATCAGGAAAAGTCCCTCAAATTTGTCTATTGTTCGGTCCGTCTGCCGCCGGCGGGGCATATATTCCAGCTTTTTGTGATATCGTCGTAATGGTTGATGGCAATGCATCCATGTATTTAGGTTCACCGAGAATGGCAGAAATGGTCATTGGCGAAAAGGTGAGTGAAGAGGAAATGGGCGGGGCGAAAATGCATTGTTCCGTTTCAGGATGCGGGGATGTGCTTGTCAAGTCAGAAGAAGAATCGATCGCGTTCGCGCGCAGGTACTTAAGCTATTTTCCAGGAAATTATCAAGAAAAGCCTAAAGCCACAAAGCCTGAGCTGCCTGCGGATTTCGAAAAAACATTGGAAGAACTGATTCCAAAAAATCAGAATGCAGCCTTCAATATGTATGACCTGATTGATAGGATTATAGACAGGCAATCGTTTTGTGAAATCAAGAAGCTATTTGCTCCTGAATTAATTACTGGGCTTGCAAGGCTAAATGGGCAAACGATAGGGATCATTGCCAATCAGCCGCGAGTCAAGGGCGGCGTCCTGTTCCATGATTCAGCCGATAAGGCAGCCAAGTTCATCAATTTATGTGATGCTTTCCATATACCGTTGTTGTTCCTGGTGGATATTCCTGGATTCATGATCGGGACGAAGGTCGAACGGGCAGGCATCATTCGCCATGGTGCGAAAATGATATCGGCCATGAGTGAAGCCACGGTCCCGAAAATTTCAGTCATTGTCCGTAAGGCTTATGGGGCTGGACTTTACGCGATGGCCGGTCCCGCTTTTGAACCGGATTGCGTTCTTGCCTTACCGACGGCATTGATTGCGGTCATGGGGGCAGAAGCTGCGGTCAATGCAGTCTATGCCAATAAAATCAATGCCATGGAACCAGAAGAGCGCCCGGCATTCATCGAACAGAAACGCAATGAATACAATGAAGACATTGATATCTACCGCTTAGCCTCCGAGATGATTGTTGATGGCATCATCCAGCCAAATGACCTGCGTGATGAATTGTGCGCCAGGTTTGAAGCATATAGCAGTAAACAATTGACATTCACCGATCGTAAACATGGAGTCTATCCCGTTTAAAGAAATCGATAAACAAGCCCGGTCATCATGACCGGGCTTGTTTTCATGTGAAAAATAAATGATTATTTAAATAATTAGAAAATTTTTCTGATTTAGAGTTGCTAAATCACACAAGGAAGAGTACTATAATTAGTAATTAATGATTTACTAATTACTTGAATTCCATACTTAGTGAAAGAAAGTGAGAGTTGCCATGGCTCAGCAGGAAAAAAAGAAATATATTACTCCAGATGGATATACGGCAGATATTGCGATTTTTACTATTACAACAAAGAAAACGGCAGAGAAAGCTCCGCCTGAAATGTTTTTGAAGCTATTATTAATCAAACGCGCCACAAAAGATAAGGAAGGAAGCCCTAATGTTGAAGGAGATAAATGGGCTTTACCCGGAGGTTTTGTCAATGCTGGCGAGACTGCCTATGAAGCAGCCAAACGAGAATTGAAAGAAGAAACGGGCGTAGCTGGATTCCATGTCAAGCATTTCGGGGTTTATGACCGGCCAGGACGAGATCCCAGGGGCTGGATCATTTCCAATGCTTTTTATGCCATTGTCCAGGAAGAGTTTCTTCATCAAAGAAAAGCGAATGACGACGCAGCCGACGTTGAATTGTTCACGATTCAGGAAGCCTTACAATTAGATCTTGCATTCGATCATTATACAATTATTAACGATGCGATGAATTTAATGAAAAAAGAAATGGTGCAAACGACGATAGCCCAAAAATTCCTGCCGGATGAATTTACACTTTCTGAGCTGCAACGGGTGTTGCTGACAGCCAGAGATGATGCAAAAATCAGTGCAGACTCACTTTTTTATGCAAAAGCCCCGAAGCTCCCGTTTCTGGAAAAAGTCTTGGATGAAAAGGGAATGCATAAGAAAACGAAACGGAATTCGTATCGGCCTTCACAGCTTTACCGATTTAATGCAGAGGTTGTCATGGACTCTATTTACTATTGAGGGGGAATTGATGATATGGGGAAAAAGGCATTGATCAATATAGATTATACGTATGACTTCGTGGCAGACGGGGGTTCCTTGACCTGCGGGAAGCCAGGTCAGGATATCGAGAAGGAATTAGTCAATATAACCAGGGATTTTATAAAAAGCGGCGAATATACGGTATTCGCGATTGATTTACATGAAGAAGGAGACCGCTTACATCCCGAATCGAATTTGTTTCCACCGCATAATATTAGCGGTACAATGGGTAGAGACCTATACGGGGCGTTAAAAGAGGAATATGAAACTAATAAAAATCAAAAGAATGTTCATTATATAGATAAAACACGTTATTCGGCCTTTGCAGGGACGGACCTTAATATCCGCCTGCGGGAACGTCACATCACCGATGTATATTTAGTCGGGGTTTGTACAGATATCTGTATTTTGCATACGGCAATCGACGCTTATAATCTAGGCTATAATATCTTTGTATATGAAAATGCAGTGGCCTCGTTCAATGATGCCGGTCACCATTGGGCGCTTGGACATTTTAAAGCATCTCTTGGAGCAACCATTCTATAATATCCATTCAAGCAACAGAATAGAAGGGAAGCGATGCTTCTCTTTTGGGAGGAACTATCCATGGAAAAAAAGTACAACGACGACAGTTACGCATTACACACTGACCTTTACCAAATCAATATGGCCCAAACTTATTGGCAGGACAAAACGCATAACCGAAAGGCAGTTTTCGAGATATTTTTCAGAAAGCTTCCATTTAATAGCGGATATGCGATTTTTGCGGGACTTGAAAAAATTGTCCATTACCTTCAAAACTTTTCCTTCTCGGAAAGTGATATCGACTATTTAAAAAATGATCTGCACTATGATGAAGAATTTTTGAATTATTTGAAGAACATTCGTTTCACGGGAGCGATTCGCTGCATGAAAGAGGGAGAGCTCGTTTTCGGCAATGAACCGATATTACGGGTGGAGGCACCGCTTGGTGAGGCTCAACTCATTGAAACTGCGTTGCTTAACATTGTGAACTATCACACACTCGTGGCAACAAAAGCTTCACGCATCAAACAGGTAATCGGTGAAGAATCTGCCCTTGAATTCGGTTCAAGGCGGGCGCAAGAAATGGATGCTGCAATTTGGGGAGCGAGAGCGGCCTATATTGCTGGCTTTGATTCCACTAGTAATGTACGTGCTGGAAAGCTGTTCGGCATTCCGGTTTCAGGGACGCATGCACATTCCATGATCCAAGCTTATAAAGATGAATATACAGCTTTTCATAAATACGCTGTTTCCCATAAAGACTGTGTATTCTTGGTTGATACTTATGATACATTGCGTTCTGGCATCCCGAATGCAATCCGAGTTGCCAAGGAATTGGGCGATAAAATCAACTTCATTGGCGTTCGTCTTGACAGCGGTGACTTAGCTTACTTATCAAAAGAAGCACGGCGTATGCTTGATGCTGCAGGGTTCCATGATGCGAAGATAGTCGCTTCCAATGACCTGGATGAATATACGATCATCAATTTGAAACAACAAGGAGCAAGAATTGACATTTGGGGCATCGGAACCAAATTGATTACGGCTTATGACCAGCCAGCGCTCGGTGCCGTTTATAAAATGGTTTCAATAGAGGGTGAAGATGGGAATATGAGAGATACCATCAAAATTTCTTCTAACCCTGAAAAGGTTACGACACCTGGATTAAAACGAGTATATCGAATCATCAATAAAGTGAACCATCATGCTGAAGGTGATTATTTGGCGATGGAATATGAGAAGCCGCAGGAACAGGAAAAATTAAAGATGTTTCATCCTGTCCATACCTTCCTAAGTAAATTCGTCACGGATTTCGATGCGGTTGATCTGCATGTGGATATTTTCAAGGATGGAAGTTTGATTTATGAATTGCCGACCATAGATGAAATCAAGGCCTTCACGCAAAAAAATCTCCAAGTATTATGGCCGGAGTACCTTCGTGCACTGAACCCTGAAGAATACCCGGTAGATCTAAGCCAGGATTGTTGGGATAATAAAATGAGGAATATAGATGAAGTTAAAGCAAATGTAGAAAGAATGCTAACGAAATGACCAATCTATTTTATTAGAAAGCGGGGCTATGCCAATGCGTCCATTACAAAAAGAAATCGTAAAAAAATTACTTGTCCAACCAACGATCGATCCTGAAGCCGAATTCAGGAAAAGTGTTGATCTTTTAAAAGGGTATATGAAGAAAAATACGTTTCTGAAAAGTTTTGTACTTGGGATATCCGGAGGTCAAGATTCAACACTGGCGGGGTATATTGCTCAAACCGCTGTCAATGAATTGAATGAAGAAAAAAATGGCAGCGACTATAAGTTTGTTGCTGTAAGCTTGCCATATGGAGTACAGGCTGATGAAGATGACAGGCAGCTGGCTTTAAAATTCATCAAGCCAAGCCAAACGGTTACTGTTAACATCAAGAAAGCGGTGGATGCTTCAGTAAAAGCTGTGGAAGAAGCGGTTTCTGAAAAGCTATCGAATTTCTTAAGGGGAAATGTCAAAGCACGTGAGCGAATGAAGGTACAATATGATTTAGCCGGACTGTATAAAGGCGTTGTGCTTGGTACGGACCATGCAGCTGAAGCGATCACAGGTTTCTTTACGAAACATGGTGATGGTGCAGCGGATATCCTACCTTTATATCGCTTAAATAAAAGGCAAGGAAAAGAAATCCTCAAATTCGTCGGTGCTCCTGAGCGTCTTTATACGAAAATACCAACGGCAGATTTAGAAGATGACAAACCATTACTTCCTGATGAAGTGGCTTTAGGCGTTAGCTACGATGAAATCGATGATTATCTTGAAGGCAAGGAAATCAGAACGGAAGCTGCCGAAATCATCGAAGGATGGTATACTAAAACCGAACATAAACGCAATGAAGCCATTAATGTTTATGATACTTGGTGGAAATAAAAGAACGAGTGAAATCTGAAATAAGTTATCCCGCATCACATAAGATGCGGGTTTTTTGGCAAGACCTAATAAGCACCTTGGCCAACACATCGGTTATGAAAATTTTACAGGCAAAGGGGAAAACGAAATGTCGACTCTACATATGGATATATCCAGGATTATTGAAGAAACATGCAAGGAAATTGAATTCTCGGGTGTTATCGGTGTGAAAGCGGGAGATGACCTGATTCATAGCTCAGCACATGGCTATACCAATCGAGCGGATGAAATCATGAATACGGCCGAAACAAGATTCGGAATTGCTTCCGGTTGTAAACTGTTTACAGCGGTAGCCATTTGCCAGTTAATACAAAAAGGAAAACTTAGGCTTGATTCTAAGCTTATAGACTGTCTTCCTATCGTGTTTCCTGATTTCCATCAAAATGTAACCATTCATCACCTCTTAACACACACTTCGGGAATTCCTGATTACTTTGATGAGAAAGTGATGGATGATTTTGAAGAGCTTTGGCAGAAAAATCCGATGTACCATATAAAAAGATTAAAAGATTTCCTCCCAATGTTTCAAGATGATGTGATGATATTTGAACCCGGGGAAAGATTTCATTACAATAATGCAGGCTATATTTTATTAGGATTGATTGTTGAGGAACTAACCGGACTTCAATTTTCTGAATATATCGACAAGAACATCTTTCTTCCTTGTGAAATGATAAATTCCGGTTATTTTTCCATGGACCAGCTTCCTAAAAATACTGCATTAGGGTATATTGACGAAGAAAATGGAGCATGGAGAACTAACGTTTATTCCCTTCCCATCAAAGGCGGTGCGGATGGAGGAGCGTATATTACCGCATCAGATATGTTCAGGTTTTGGGATGGGTTATTTTCCAATCAGTTACTGAATCAAGAATATACCACTCTCTTATTGGAAGCCCATATTGCAACTGGAGATGAAGGGGAATATTATGGATATGGTATATGGATCCGTAAAAAAAATGACGGGATTTTCAAATATCATCTTATGGGGTATGACCCGGGTGTAAGTTTCAATTCTGCGGTATATCCGGCAAATCGATTGAGAACCGTCATTACTTCAAATAAAAGCATGGGTCCATACCATATTACTTCCGCGATCGAGAAAGAACTATAAACAAATGGAAACTTTCCGATAGTGAAGGGTTCCATTTATTTACAGTCAATGTGAATTCATTCAAGTATTTTTTAAGAAAGGGACGAATTAGGACGAATTAGCATTCAATTGCTCCATTGGTTCCAAAACTTCTGGATTTTAAAAGGGATGAAACTTCACCTGGACCTTTATTCAAGAACGCGGCTTTAATGATATGGTGTTAAGGAGGTAGATTTCTTTAGGTTTCAAGGCTTTTCCAAACAAAGAATTTGTATATTTAAATATCTTGAAGTAGAGTATATTTAATATACATTATTTTATCCGGTATTTTCCGATGGAGGTTCTTTGTACTTTATGAAGGCAAGATATGAACTCGCGAACATGAACTTAACAGTAAGCAATGTGACTTTACGTAATGCTGCGGATAGCTATGTCCTCTTGAAAGCTGCAGATGACCAAAATAATGAAATCACGATCAAGCTTTCCCACGAACAAGCGGAATTTCTGGAAGCGGAATTAAGGGAAGTAAATCGCCGTCGCAGGGAAAATAGTCCTGATATAACAGGAAATGACCAAGAACGTATTAATGACGACGATTCTTTTAATCTGTTCAGCATTGATTTATTCAATGAAAATGAATCGAAGTAATTCCCCGAATCAAATTTGCTTCTCTGTAACCTTCCTTTCCATTTAAGATGCTGCTACAGAGAATTTATCATTCCCGCCAATACAAAATCCGAATTTCCAGTTATTGAAAGGCATTAGGAATGTTTTAAGCAAGGTGACCTATCGTTACCTTTATTTTGATTGCTTGAAAAAATTCTTCACCAATAGGAATATGGATGATAGTACAGCAAAAACCATGAAAAATACGATGAACCCCCATAGGCCTATCGCCGCATCTTGAAACTCCATATTTCCCCTGCTGGTAAGGGCTTGCTGTATCTCAATGGCAAATACTAAAACAACCATGACTGTAAAGGTATAAAGGAAAGAGAGTATCGTTATCCCAAAACGCATCCGGGCAATTAAATTAGATAAAAATAACACGAACAAAAATATGATGATACCGATGATTCCCATTATCCAAAAATGCAAATCTTTGTCCGTTGCATTTGAATTTAATGTGTCACTTACAAAGAATAGGATGAAATCGTGAAGATTATTGACGATTTCAGCTAATATCTGTATGATTTCTTTCATTTTTTCACACCTCCAATCCTTAGATTATAGCAGGTTATAAATCTATATAGAAGAGGGAAGGTCCTCGGGGTTGCCAGACTGACCTTTGGTGGAAGTAATGTGAAATCATACACATGCTAAGAGAAGTATATTATGGGAAACGTATAAAAGCATATGTGAATGAAAGAAGTCAGGACATGCAAGTTCAGTTAAATTAGGGGAGATTGAACAAAATACATAGAAAAATAAAGTAATTCATGGAAAGCAGGAGTACCTATTTCCAATGTTTTTAATGCCTTTAGCAACCTTAGCCATGATTGTTTGATCGGTTTCTTTATTTATAAAGTTAGTAAAACTTAATGCTTAGAGTTGGAGGAAAAAAGGATGAATGATGTACATAATCATGTGTTAACAGTAATTGATTTTATGAAAACCGGACACAAAACCTGTTTTGTGAAGGTCATCGGTTTTGATGCTGAATCCGGACAGGATTTTGAAGGTGAAGTTAAATTTGTCGGTGATTTGCCTTTTGGCGATTTGATACATCCCGAGCGGTCACATTTATCTTCCTCTTGCAGGGAATTTGTTCGGGATGACTTACTGCGCAGATACAGTCAAGGGCAGTTTGAATGAAGTGTCGGAAATTTTTATAGAGAATCTAATAAGATGACATTCTGCTAACTTGTTTAAAATTGGTAAAATGCCGGGTATAAAGAATATGGTATGTAGGAACTTTTTTATGCCAATCTTCTCTTTTAACTGACAAAATAGCATATTTCTCCCTATTTAACTCTCGGACTATAATCCTTATAATATTAAATAGGAAAATATGACATTTAGTGTAGGATTATACTGTTTCTGAGGTGAGTTTCATGGTTTATGCAGATATTTTGAGTAATATACACTCTGCTATCTCCGGTAAAAAAGCTGATTTGAATGTGAAAATAGAGCGTTTAGAAAATGCGAAGAACGATATTATAAAAGAGCAAAGCATGTGCTTAAGCGAGATTAGGAAAATAAAAGACCCTGAGCTAGGTGGCAGCTGGACAGGGAATCGCTCGGATCAATTTCAGGAAGCCCGTCATGATGCCTATAATGTGATGTTTAGTATCATTCATGACGATTATGATGATTACCAATGGAAAATCGAAGCGATGATTACCAAGCTGAATGCAGAGAACACGCTTCTGAGCATAGCGGGGAATATAGCCCAAGAAGCCGATTCCCTTTTGAGCAAAGGTGAAGAGGCATTTGAGCAGCTGGAAAGTAAAATATCCGATTTAAAAAGGCGGTTGTTTTAATGACGACAATCAAACTGAATCATCCTGCCGTAACGAAGCAAGTCGATCAGGTGAAGACGGCACTTGGTACAGTCACGCTTGGAAATTTGCCGGCAGGCGAGCTTGGCAGCAATAAATTGGAATTCACTTCGAAATGGATCGATCGGGAAACGAACTTGGAGAAGGTCTTTGAACAATATATCAAAATCGTCCAGAAAAATGTGGAAGATACCCGTGCCAACATTGACTTATTAAAAGAACAGGATGAAGCCATCGCCCATACGTCTTCACATGGGTATCCTGTGAAATGAAAATATATGAAGCCGAGACATTGACGGCCGCAACCAAGTCGCGCGCCAAGCAATATGAAGAACTAAAAAAGGAAGTCGCAGCCCTGAAAAAGGAATTTCAGGGCATCGTCGGCTTGGATAACGAGTTTCAGGGAGCCGGTGCTACCGCCATCAAAAGCTTCTATGAAGCGCAAATCGAGGTGGCGGACGCCTGGATGGAACTATTCACGACCCAGATCAGTTTTTTGGAAGGTATACCGGCCACCCTGGAAGAGGCGGACCTCTCCGGAAATACGGTGGTCGAGGTTCCCTTTTTAGATGGCGAAGTGTCAAACGGCATCAACCAAGCGAAATCGCTTGTCGATGAACAAGCGAACGATCTCCAAAGAATCCTGAACAGCATTGACGATATCCTGGCTCTTGATATATTCGACCAAAAGGACTTTAATGAAAAAATCACGCTGGCCGGGCACAGGCTGGATGACACCGTGACAAAGGTCGAGAATGTCGACCGGCAATTGATCGAGGAATATGATGTGTCCGTCGGCCAGGAAAACGTGGCCGTTGGCCTCTTTCGTGCCTTGCTTGATGCCACCAAACAGGACGGCAACGTTTCGCCGATGACATTCAATCAATCGGCATTCAAGAGCAGTGATGTCTATCAAGTGAAGGATGAAGTCGCCGGTCAGATGAAAGACTATCAAACCTTCAAAAAGCAGCAAGCCGAAGCCCGGAAAATCGAACAAGAAATGGAAGAACTCGAAAACCGCCCATGGTACGAAAAAGCCTGGGATACGACAAAAACCTTTACAGGGGAATTCACGGGATATTATGATTCTATCAGGGCCTCAACCGGAGTCGATCCAGTAACGGGCCGCAAGCTGTCCGATGCCGAACGAATCGCCGCAGGCGCCATGGCCGCCGCTGGATTCATCCCCGTCGTTGGCTGGGCCGGCCGGGCCATCAAAGGCGGAAGCGCCCTATACAAAACGGCCAAAGGACTCAACGCAGCGGACCACGCGCTCGATGCCTATAAAACGACAAAAGGCTTTAGCCTCCTCCAGAAAACCGAATACGGGATATACGGACTCCTCGCAGCCAACGGCCTCGGCGAAGCGGCCACAGGCAAAGACATGTTCGGCAACCAGCTGACCGAGGAACAGCGCCAGAACGGACTATTGATGGCACTCGGAATCGGCGGTGTGGCAGGTGCTGCTAAAGTCGCTGATAAAGTAGCTAGTGGAACAAAGTTCGTCCCTTACAGCAAAGAATTTGCGCAAAAGCAGGTTCAAAAGGTTCAAGCTACAATAACAGACATAGCGAGATCAGGAAAAACCACGTTAAAAAATATAGGTGAAGCAATCGGTAAAAAAGAAATCCCTAAACGGATAAGTATGGAACAAGTATCCCTCGCAGGAGGACCAACCCTTCGCCAAGTTATGATGGAAAAGCAGACAATTAAGGAAGCCTATCAGAAATTTGCGGTGAAGAATAGCAATGTAGAGGCTGTTTCAGGGGAGAGCATTTCTAATGGTATAGATAATGTTAAACCAAGAGATAAGAGTTCTCTTGCACCTGGTGGTGGACTGGCTGTACATGAGTCAAGAGGTGGGCATTTGATTGAAAGGCATGTTGGGAAAACTGATGAAGAATTATTAGAAAGAATAAGAAGTAATCCAAGAATTACTGGTTCTTCTACTTTTATAGATAGGGCAACAGCTGAGAAAGTTGCTTATACTGTCTTAAACAATCCCAAAAATATTGAGAAAATACAAAAATGGCTTTCTGATCCTAATAGTAGACCTACATTACCATTAAGATACAAGGGTGATGGAGAGATAATTGGTAGAAGTGTATCAAGAAACTCCGAAGTTGTAGAGAATGTTACAAACGCAAAAATTGTACTTAAAAAGGATTTAAACGGCAATTTTATACTAACAGGATATCCAGAAAAATAAAGAAGCGAGGAATTTAAATGGACGAAAGTTATGATTACTTAGAAGAGTTAGAAGATTTTTTAGGTGGAACATTCCACCAGGATATTAGTTCGCCTGAACAAGCATTAGATGAGTTTATAAACGAAGCTAATAAAGAATGTTTGCTTTTTACAATAAAGTATTGTGACGAATTTTTAACTAGTAATAGAACAAAACAAGAAAAGGAAAACTATATCGAAACTAATGCTGAAATTTATTTTCCCGCAATTGGATTAACTCCTACACAGTGGCTTAATAAAGTCGTAGAACAAATAAAAGAAGCTGTGAATTCAAAATAGAATTTTTTTCATAGAAAACCTTGGGTGGAAAATAAAAGGACCTTAACAACTTATGTTAGGGTCCTTTTATTATAAATAACTGAAGGGCTTTAGCCTCCTCCAGAAAACCGAATACGGGATATACGGCCTCCTCGCCGCCAACGGCCTCGGCGAAGCCGTCACCGGCAGAGACATGTTCGGCAACCAGCTAACCGAGGAACAGCGCCAGAACGGACTGCTGATGGCACTCTGGATTGGCGGTGTGGCAGGTGCGGCCAAAGTCGCCGATAAAGTAGCGAGTGGTACAAAGTTCATCCCTTACAGTAAGGAATTTGCGCAAAAGCAGGTTCAGAAGGTTCAAGCCTTCAGCAGGGAAATCGGCAAGGTGGAAGTACCTCTCCGGATTAGGGTCGAAGAATTAGCTACGGCCTATGGAAACAACTATAAACATGTCACATTTGATAAAACGACGATTAATGATATCGTGCAGAAGTTTGCGGTGAAGAGTGATGGTGGTAAGGGTACAGGCATGTTATACATGTCCAAAGAATCTCAGAAATAGAGGTTATGTTCAAGCAAAATCCAAAACACAATGCAGAAGAATTCGCTAGACAGTTAAAAGACCAAGAAAAAGGGTTGAATGATTTAACTATTGATGAGTATTTAAAAAATAGAGAAAGATATATAGAAGAAGGAAGTGCTATAGAAGGGAATGCAGTTCAAAAGGCTGCAAGAGTAAAAGCTTATTTAGATAAAGTTGATGAGTTAAGGGAGACAGGCTTATCTAGAAAAGAATCAGAAAAGCAGGCTACGGTATGGATAATTGAACAGACTGCTTTACATAATCCAGATCAAATTGCGGGTGGCAATCCACTTGACATTGGTGGAATGGGAGATAAAAAGGTTAATTCATCCCTTGGTTCGAAATGGAGATATAGAATTGATGTTATAGATGAACAAATAAAATCTATTGCAGCTAGTATGACGGAAGTGGATAAAAAATCAATATACTTAAATGTGAAATTAATACAATGAAATAGTGGTGATTATAAAAATGTCAACTAACATTTTTGATAACTTTAAATTATTTGAAAAAGAACAAGCAGAAACTATTAATAATTTCAATGGTTCCATACCTGAACAAGTATTAGAAGTGTGGAATAAATATGGTTTTGGTAGTATTTTAAACGGGTATTTAAATATTGTTAACCCAGAAAAATATCAGGAACTATTAAAGGATGTATATGTAAGAAACGAGGATGCTCTAGTATTGTTTACTACATCAATGGGGGATCTTGTTGTTTGGGAAGATAATAAATATTTAATTTTACTTAATTTTAGAAAGGGTGAAATTAAAGGGATATCGTCCGGTTTTAAATATTTCTTTCCTGATTTAGAAGATGAATCATTTTACAAAGAAATTTTAGATTGGAATCCTTATCCTGAAGCAGTTGATAAATATGGAGAACCAGATTTTGATGAATGCTTTGGTTATACCCCTCTCCTTGGATTAGGTGGACCTGAGAATGTGGAAAACTTGAAAAAGGTGAAACTTATTGAGCATATTTATCTAATTACTCAATTCATGGGACCAATCGAATAAGGGAGAGTCAATGAAGTTGAAAAGATGGTTGATTATTACAAGTGACTATCAAAAGTAAATGAATCCAGGGTCTTTTTTGGGGTTAAGTCAAAAAGCCTAAAACTCAGGGGCTTATCGTTTTTTTCGATAAGCTCTTTTAATTTGATGAAAAAAGAATCCTAAATACTAGAAACTGGTTATATGAGAAAGTAGAAAAGAAATATTAATCCCCAAGTAACAACCCAAGGATAAGACAGACATAGTAACAAAGAAACTAAAATCCTCCCCTACCAGTAAGGAATATTGGAGATAAGGACATTTGAAAATAGATCAGGAGGTGGGTAAGTATGAATGAAATTAAACTTAATAGTATTTATCAACAAATAGCTCAAACTATTAATGAAACTATACCAGAGGAATGGTCAAAGGTATTAATGTACGGTGAAATTGCTGACGGTACCGGTACGGCTTTCTTTTTTTATTATAATCCTAATAGTGAATTGCCTATTTATAGTCATGATACACCTGAAATATATAGTTTAAACGAAGAAGAATATGATAAATTATGGTATCAATTATTAGATGAATTAAAATTATTATCAGATGAATTTAAAAATAATAATCAAGAACAATGGACCAATTTAACTTTTACTTTAGAAAGTACCGGTAAATTTAAGGTTGACTTTGATTATGAGGATTTATCCAATGCAGATGATCACGAAAGAAGGGTTATTTGGGAATATACTCGTTTAGGCCTTTTACCCGAATCTGAATATGATAAGAGGATTTTAGAAGAATACCTCAAGAAAGAATAATGGAGGATAAGTAAAAACTTGTTCTTTTTATGACCTTAACGGAAAAGTTAAGGTCTTTTCATTGTTGAAATAGAATATGTATCATCTATCGGTTCCTCAGATAATAGGCCGTGAGGACTTAAAATCATATAGAATTACTTCAGGTAAGGTTGCATAGGAAAAAATTAGCAAGTGGTACAAAATTCGTCCCTTACAGCAAGGAATTTGCGCAAAAGCAGGTTCAGAAGGTTCAAGCTACAATAACAGACATAGCGAGATCAGGAAAAACCACGTTAAAAAATATATGTGAAGAACTAGGCAAAAAAGAAATGCCTAAACGGATAAGTTTGGAACAAGTTTCCCTTGCAGGAGGACCAACCCTTCCCCAAATTGTAATGGAAAAACAGACAATTAAGGAAGCCTATCAGAAATTTACTGTTAAGGATAGCAAAGTAGAGGCTGCTTCAGGCGAGAGTGTTCCTAAGGGTAAGGTTAAGGGTATTACAAAAGGTGAATATAAAAACCTGAGGAAAAAGACACCAAGTAACGAGATAAGAAAAATGGTTAATCCAGATGGTCCTAAAGTAGACCCAGTATACGGGTATGAAGTAGATAAGTTTGAAGCAGACCATATTGTTTCAATGAAAGAAATAACTGAAATCGAAGGATTCAGTAGGTTAACTAGAGAACAACAGATAGAAATTCTAAATCTAAAAGATAATTTTGTTGGTCTTGGGAAATCTTCGAATGCCTCTAAGGGGGCTCATAGTTGGGCTGATTGGAAAGGACATTCTAAGATGGGAGAGGTTCCTGTTAATGTTAGAATGGAGATGCTAGAAAAAGAGGAACAAGCTAGAGAAGTGCTAAAAGTAGCTAAAGAGGAGAGGTTGAAGTAATGAAGAAATTTGAAAAGATTATTATGGGTAAAACCATTGTAGTGACTGCCGAAAAAGAATTAGAACCTCAAATAGAAAATTTGTTTGCTATATTAGAAAAGGTAGATTGTAATAAATTAATTCATGGATTCTCTCTTCAAGTTGGTTGGTCTGTCTATTATTTACATGAGAGAGAAACCGGGAATTTTATATTGACTTCTCCTGATTACTCTAGAAATCCATTTGAAGATATAACAGAAGATTTAACTTTAGCATTGTGGGTACAACTAGAACAAGGTCATTTTTTGAGAAAGATAAATGTCAATGGTTTATCAATAAAATTTAGTGATAAAATCATACTTACTAAAGGTGTACTAGAACTTGAGAAAATATATTTACAAAGAAATGGAGATGTTGAAAAAGGAGATTCAGGTTGGTATATAGGTCCTGTAGAGGATAATAATACTACAGAGTTGTATGCTCTATATGCTTATCAACTACTAAAAATTAAACCAGAAATCATTCAAGTTCTTGCTTTACCAAATGATTATATGGTTGTTTTTGAAGGTAATGAAATAGAAGCAGTATTAAACGAAAACGATGTAGATGTTTTTAAAGGCTCTATATAGATTTTATTTACGGGAATTTAAGTTACACAACTAAACTATACAGGAAGTAAAACATTGAATAAAGCACTTGATTGTCAAACGAACAACAGGTGCTTTTTGTTTTATGTGAGAAATTGCTATGGACGACATAAAAAATGCTAATGAAAAATTCATAACTCATGATAGTTGTACCATCAAGGCATTCTGTTTTAATACTTGGTTTGTGAAAATAATAAAGATAAATAGGCGAGATGACATTTTACATGGCTGGATGTGCAGTTTAATCGGCTAAGAGAGCTTACCGAATAAGGTGCAACTTGTTTTTCTTTTATATGACCTTAACCCAAAAGTTAAGGTCTTTTCACTTTTGATATGAATATGTATCATCTTAAGCCATACAGGTTCCTCAGATAATAGGCCGTGAGGCCTTAAAATCATATAGAATTACTTCAGGCAAGTGTGGCTAAGAAAAAAATAGCAAGTGGTACAAAGTTCATCCCTTACAGTAAGGAATTTGCCCAAAAGCAGGTACAGAAGGTTCAAGCTACAATAACAGACATAGCGAGATCAGGAAAAACCACGTTAAAAAATATAGGTGACGAACTAGGTAAAAAAGAAATCCCTAAACGGATAAGTGTGGAACAAGTTTCCCTCACAGGAGGACCAACCCTTCCCCATGTTATGATGGAAAAGCAGACAATTAAGGAAGCCTATCAGAAATTTGCGGTGAAGGATAGCAATGTAGAGGCTGTTTCAGGGGAGAGTGTTCCTAAGGGTATAGATAACGTTAGATATGGTGAACAATACACGAAAGTAAATCGTAAGAAGACCTTAAAACCCAATGTAGAGTATACAACAAAAGAAGGATATAAATATACCACTGATGATAACGGACGTATTGCGATTGCTGAAGCTAAATTAGAATTGGGTAAAGCAAAACGAAATCCTTATGCCCAAAGAAAGGTTGGAGGAGACGATAGACTATCAAACGATGATGGTGGACATTTAATTGCAAGTATCTTTAAAGGTTCTGGTGAAATAGATAACTTAGTACCCATGAATGCTACTTTAAATAGGAGTGAATATAAGACTCTAGAGAATACATGGAAGAAGGCTTTAGTAGAGGGTAAAGAAGTAACCATTAAAGTAAAACCCATATATGAGGCACAATCAGCTAGACCAAGTGAGTTTAAAATCAACTATGTAATAGATGGTAAAAAAATATTCAGATAGATTAACTAATTATTTAGGAGGTAAGTAGATGGAAACCAAAATAATGGAGCAGACATATCAACAAATTGCGAATACATTAATTAATATAATTCCAGAGGATTGGAAACAAATCTTTTTATACGCTGAATTTAGAGAAGGTTATAAAAAAGTTTTTTTCTATTATTACCCTGAAACTGGAGGGGAACCAGTATATAGTCTGGATATAACAGATTTATTTAATGTTGATGAGGAAGAGTTTGATGGGCTTGATGATGATTTGTATAATTATTTTTCAAGATTGCGTGAAGAATTTAAGGAGCAAGAACAGGAACTATGGACAAACCTAACTTTCATTTTAGATAACACAGGAAAAATGAAAATTAATTATGGATATGAGGATATTTCAGAACTTAGCCCAGTAGAAAAACAAGATAAATGGGAAGCTGAATATCTAAAGTAAAACATTATATAGAATGAAAGAGAGATAATTGGTAGAAGTGTATCAAGAAACTCCGAAGTTGTGGAGAATGTTACAAATGCAAAAATTGTACTTAAAAAGGATTCAAACGGTAATTTTATTCTAACAGGATATCCAGAAAAATAATGAAGCGAGGAATTTAAATGGACGAAAGTTATGATTACTTAGAAGAGTTAGAAGATTTTTTAGGTGGAACATTCCACCAGGATATTAGTTCGCCTGAACAAGCATTAGCTGAGTTTATAAACGAAGCTAATAAAGAATGTTTGCTTTTTACAATAAAGTATTGTGACGAATTTCTAACTAGTAATAGAACAAAACAAGAAAAGGAAAACTATATTCAAACTAATGCTGAAATTTATTATCCCGCAATTGGATTAACTCCTATACAGTGGCTTAATAATGTCGTAGAACAAATAAAAGAAGCTGTTAAATCAAAATAGTATTTTTTTGAAAATCTTGGTTGGTAAATAAAAGGACCTTAACGTATGTTGTTAAGGTCCTTTTATTATAGTGACTGAAGGACTATAGCCTCCTCCAGAAAGCCGAATACAGGATATACGGACTCCTCGCAGCCAACGGCCTCGGTGAAGCAGTCACCGGCAAAGACATGTTCGGCAACCAGCTGACCGAGGAACAGCGCCAGAACGGCCTGTTGATGGTGCTCGGGATTGGCGGTGTGGCAGGTGCGGCCAAAGTCGCCGATAAAGTAGCGAGTGGTACAAAGTTCATCCCTTACAGCAAGGAATTTGCGCAAAAACAGGTTCAGAAGGTTCAAGCCTTCGGCAGGGAAACCGGCAAGGTGGAAGTACCTCTCCGGATTAGGGTCGAAGAATAGCGACGGCGTATGGAAACAACTATAAACATGTTACATTTGATAACGACGATTAAGGATATCGTGCAGAAGTTTGCGGTGAAGAGTGATGGTGGTAAGGCTTTAAATGGAACTGGTAGTAAACCGGGTATTACCATTGGGAAAGAGGATTTGGAAACTCTTAGAATAAAACTAGGTCCTGAAACTCAAACAATTGCAATTGGAAAAACAGATGTAAAAGGTTTAGAAGGTAAAATATTTGAGGGTGGCTCACCTAAAGTTAGAAAAGAAGCAGGTTTACCTGATTTAGATACAGTAATGCCCAATAGGCCAATTAAGTCACCTTCTTCCCATCCTTTATCTACTTGACATGCTGAGGAAGGTGTAATTAATGAATTCATTTTGGAGGTTGAAAGAATAGGATTGAAGGCAGAAGAGGTTACCGGTTCATTAAATTTACATCAATCTAATCCAAAAGGTGCCTGTACAACTTGTATACAAGGAATTGTTAATCCAAATGTTAAACCAGGAATATTCATGTAACTAAGTAAAAGGTACCATGAGTTAACGATAAAGTTATCTTCTGAGAGAGTAGAGGGGGTTAAACCTGCTGGAAATTGTCCTTTATTTTGAAAAATGGAGTTTTGATTGAATAAGGAGGTAAAGTTTGTGATAGAAAAAATTAATGAAATGAACGCTGATTTACAGGTAGCATTTCTTTTAACTTTGTCTGAAAAAGTTATTGGCATGCTTTCGAACTCTTCTGGGTATAAAGATGCAGTAGAAGTAATTGACTTATGCTGGAGTTGGGTTGAAAACAAAAACATTTCTGGAGATACTATCTATCAATTTTTAGATAATGCTGATGAAACAGGTCTATTCATTCTAATGCAATTTGAGGAGAACGAATTAAAGATGAAGGCTTGGAACTGCATTATTGATGCAATTGCTTTTGCTGATTGGAAAGCTTACATTGAGCAAGGGGAAAAATATTTACCTGCTCCAATAGAATCAGTGGATGAAGATCTATTCCAACATTTCATAAATAATTTCTTAGAAATTAACTATGGAACGGATGAAATGATTTTTAGTTTAATTGATAGTTTACAAGATAATTATTCAAATAATAAAATTGATGCAAATATAAGAAAACAAATTTTATCTAGCATTGAATAAGTAATTATACAAAGGGTTTTTCAGCTTTTTCCCTTTAAGTTCTTGTTTTACACGCGCTAATAAAACAACAAAGTAGGTTATGTAAATTGTTAGCAGATGGGTTACTATGAATATGAGGATATATCCAATGCAGATGATCACGAAAGAGGAATTTATGATAAGAGTATTTTAGAAGAATACCTCAAGAAAGAATAATGGAGGATAAGAAAAGCTTGATTTTGTGTGACCTTAACGGTAAAGTTTAGGTCTTTTCATTGTTGATATGAATATCAGTTAGATTTAACACTTGAGTGCCTTTTAGGTAACAGTTTCTTTTTATTATTCTGAGAAGCAATTCAAGTATAAAACACATTCAAAAAGGAATTCTCATTTAAAGAATTCCTTTTTGCATATTATTTGTCAAGAAATGATTTTTCGAAAAATTCCAGAAGATGCTCTAGAGTGATTGGATCACTGTAAGTGGATGCTTTACTATTTATTTCAAATATACGATCGTTCTTAACTGCAGGTATATTTTTCCACGTTTCGGTCTCCACAAATGAGTTAACCACATCTGGGTTTTTACTAAAGATAATATAATCTCCAGTATACTCAGGAAGCACTTCAGATGAGAGTACATAAATGCCGGATTTAAGTGCCTTTTCTTTTACTTTTTCAGGCATTTTCAAATCCATTGCTTGATATAATATTTCAGTTCCGCGTGCATAGTTATTTCCAAATACATAAAACTCCTTAGCATCATTTTCAATCACAGAAACGGTTGCATCTTCACCAATTTTTGCACGTATCGCTTTTCCTGCGGATTCTGCACGCGTTTCGAAATCATTAACCCATTCTTTTGCTTCCTTTTCTTTATTTAAGAGTTTTCCGATTTCTATTTGCTGTGATAAATAATCTAATTTTCCCCAAGTGAATACTACAGTTGGGGCAATTTCATTTAGCTTTCCAATATTTTTCATTTCGGATCCCGCTATGATTAGATCCGGTTCCAGTTCAATGATTTTCTCGAGGTTATCTTCTGATACGACTTCCACTCCCTTTAGTCTTTCTTTAAAAAGGGGATTCATATTAGTCCATTGGTCTATCCCAACGACATTACCTTCTAAAGCCAATACATTAGGTCCATTAGAGAGAGCAATTATTCTTTTTGGTTTTTTAGGAATCTCAATAGGGCCAGTTTCAGATTGATATGTAACTGTTTCTTTTTTAGCCTTGGATGCATTATTTTCGTTCGCTGTCTCTTTGCTCCCACAGGCACTAAGAATAAGTACGAACAAGAGTAGGAAGGGGAGGAATAGCTTTTTCATTCTGATTTTGCTCCTTATTAATTATAGAGTAGGTTAAAAACATACCAAAAAATGTCTAATTAATAATGATATTCATTTTCAGTGACTACATCAATATATTAATAGTAATGATAATCATTGTCAATAACTTTCGCCAGATGGCTAAACTCTGTGTACTACAAATTGCGGTGTTCGCAATCATCATTTTATGCCTGCGTCGTTAAATACTTGATGTTGAAGTCTTCCGTTAAATTTTGATTAATCTATAATATTCAATTTGATAAGTAATTGTTTACATAACTATATTATGGTCTAATCGTTGAGAGGTCATATATATTTAAACTAAAATTTGGAAGTGTATATAATTCTATAAATATAGTATAGAAAATAGGAATTATATGAAAGTTAAAAAAAGGATTTTTAATAATCGTGTTAGCAAGTTTTTGTCTTTTATTACTAAACATTTCGACACCGGCTTCAGCTCATGTGAGCAAATCAAAAAAACGGTATTAACGAGTGAAGATGGATCAATAATATTAACTCAAATAAAAAAGGATGTATGGGTTCATACAACATACGGAAATACAAGGTAATAAGGTCGGTGCGAATGGCCTTATTATTTGGTGATATGATTTTTGCACTGAAACAAAAGAATTCTGGAATCATTGATGAAGCTAACATGGAAGCTTTGCCAAATACGATGAAGAATTTAATGTATGTTTATAATGATGCGAAGATTGTTATTCCTGGCCATAAAACTTGGGGAGATTTCAGTTTGCTTCCACATACATTGGAAATTGTCCAGAATCATGGAAAATGAATTAATTAATTCTCATTCACTTCTAATCTTTAAGCAACTTGTCCACACCTTCCATCAGTCCATGCATATACAAGAGTAAGGAGGGTGTTAGTATGCAGATAAATTGTTGTTATGAAGAAAAATGTTTTGAGAACAATGACCCAAGTACAGTATGGTTTCCTGGAAAGCGTTGTAAATGTAAGTGCAAATGCAAAAAAAACAGGCGCCGTTTTTATTAATCACTAAATGAATGACTGGACATAAGTTGTTCAACAGAGGCAGGCCTAGTGGCTGCCTTTTTTATTTGGACTTGAAGTTGATGGTGAGTAATGCTCTGAAATATAAAAGCTTAAAAACACTCAACCGTGATGGCTGAGTGTTTTTAAGCTAGTCTTTCTTAAGGATCTGCCTGCTTTGCTGAATGATTTCATTATTTTTATTAATCGCTTCAACATTGTTTAATTTAACATGGTCATTGATCAATTCATTGTCTTCCATATATTCAAGTAACAGTTCGACGGATTTATCCAATAATCTTTCCAGTGGGATTTCCCTTTCTTCTGCCAAACGAGTGAGCCGCATGTTTAAATGAGAAGCGAGTGAAGAAACGAATGGATCTCTACCTTCGTTCATTTGCCATGCCCCCTTCCTCTTTAATAGCTTCATTATATTGTGGAAATGATTGGAAGGCAAATGGGACAAAATTAATGAAAAGCTGGTTAGATCGATTGAAAGTGTGCTGGTAGCTGGATGATTTTTGATAGTTATTTTTCATAAAAAATAGAAGCTACCCAAAATAGATAGCTCCTCATTTGTTTTATTTTATGACAATTACAAAACTGGTCCATTAAGACTCTCGGTTTTCGAACCGACTAAATTAGTATCTATTACCTGAAGTCCCAAGAAATTGAACAGCAGTTTATGTAACGGATAGCACAACCCGAAAGTCTTATTTTAGTTTAACCAAAATAAGACTTTGGTCATCTTTACGTTGGTCAGTGTCCTCTTCATTTCTAAGCGATTGTATAATTTCCTCTTTAAGTGTAGATAAAGGGGCAGCCGAATATGTCTTTAACAATGAGCATAAACGGTTTGAACCTAGAGGTTCTTCAACTCCATCTGTATAAAGGCACAGCTTACTGTCCTTATTGTATGTAAGGGTATTTGTTTTAAAAATAATTTCTTCAAACATCCCGAGTGGAGGCCGATTAGAACGCAACTGATATTGTTTTCCGTTTATATCCTGTAAAAGAACGGAAGGATGGCCTGCATTGATATAATTAATTTCTCTCTTATCAGTATCGATTAAAAGGTAGACGGCTGTGCAGTAATGCCAAGTTTCACTTGTGTTTTTGAATAAAGAATGAAGGTGATCATCTAATTCCTTCATCACAGTTTTCACTTCAGAACCTTTTAAAATTAATCTCTGAAATATGGAATGAAGTGACATGGTTATGAGAGCTGAAGAAAGACCGTGCCCCATCACATCAAGTAGGATAAGTCCATACCGTTGGGCGTCAATTTGATAAAATCCATATAGATCACCTGATAATTGATTGGAGCCTTTATAATATGCTTGAATTTCAAGATGTTCATTAATAATAGGAACTGGTAATAATGTCTCTTGGATTTTTTTGGCAAGACCCAGTTCTCTTTCTGTATCTACTTTGTATTTTTCATTTTTTTCGTTTAATTCACTAAGTTTATCCTTTTGAACTTTCATCGTTTCATGAGCATTCTCTAAATCAGAATAAGCCTTATTCATAGCATTTAGAGCTGTCACTGCCTCTTTTTTCGCTATAAGAAGCTCATTTTCTAATTCGTTTCTTTTTCGCATTGGAATCACCACACACTCAATAATAGTTCTTCCATCACGCTCTCTTTGAACAGCGTTTAGTAACACAGGTATTTCTTCATCGTCTTCAGACTTTAAGGATATGTATATTTCCTCAATCTGATTTTCTAACTTGATCAGAGGAACCAGATAAAGCTGATGAAAGAGTATAGCAGAAGCCGAAAGGATAAAATTAATAGGCTGCCCTTGCAATTGATCGAGATTATACCCCAATAATTTAAGTAAGGTTTGATTAACGGATAAAATATCATCTTCTTCTGATAAAGTAAAATATCCGCAGGGTGCCTCATTCAGTTGTTCATTCACAAAAATTCACACCCATCTCTATCTATAAATCGTTTGTCGGAAATTCATCCAAAAACTGTCTAATTAAGAATATCGTCTCTTCAGGATGACTCATATGTGGACAGTGTCCTGTTGCTTTCATCACTTTCAATGTACTATCAGGAAGATGCTTATGAATATATTCTCCTACTGCTGACGGAGCAATAACATCTTCTGAACATTGCAAAATGAGTGATGGTACTTTTACTTTTGGTAAGTCTTTACGGTTGTCTGCAAAAAAGGTAACCTCCGCAAATTGTCGAGCGATAATAGGATCAGTAGAGCAAAAACGATTCTCTAGATCCCGTTTAAGCTCTGGCCGATCTGGATTATTCATTACCGTTCCAGCAAAGGCGGTTGCCCAGCCTATATAATTTTTGTCCATCATATCAATCAATCCTAAAAGTTGTTCTTTTTCGAATCCCCCGTAATAATCAGGCAGATTCAGGTAGCAAGGAGAAGGACCAACCAGAACAAGTTTAGAAAAATATTCAGGATGTTTAATTGACGCCAGCATGCCAATCACACATCCAACAGAGTGTCCAACAAATATAGCATCTTTTAGGTCTAATGCGGAACAAACATCAAGTACGTCTTGTGCATACCCTTCAAGAGTACTGTATCTTTCCACGTTATATGCCTGTATATCTGAATTACCTGACCCAACATAGTCAAATAGGATAATTTGGTATTCATCTTCAAAGTCTTTTGCAACTGATTGCCAGACATTTTGATCACAACCAAAACCTGGAGCAAATATCATTGGTCGTGTACCACTTCCTTTAAACTTTACATTATTACGCAATAAAATATTGGGATTCATAATTAGCTCCTTCAATAGAAGATATACTTACTATATGTTAACACTAACCTTATTCGAATTAAAGAATTACACTTTAGTACTAAATCGGAGGAACTTATCTTTAACTTCACCAGGATTTACTTGAACTGGATTGTCTAAGCATCTATTTACCTTAAAAGTTCTGTCATCCTTGTACCATTGTAAGTAATGATCGGTTTTCATAAATCACATTTGCTGGTCAGTGAGTATGAGGAACCCCATTATCTCCTCAAACCATCATATAAGATCTATTAATAAGCATGAAATAAACATCAATCTACTGATTTACAAAGGCAGTAAGATAAATTTACTTGCTTTAAAATGACTTGGAATAGGAGGAGATTGATACAATTCATGGAGTTTCAATACTTTAGGTAACTCTTAAAATTACGTATACACGAACTTCTTATACCCGGAAAAGGCTGACAATGTATAGGGGATCCACGAGGGATTTTTTTAATTAGATCGAAAGATATGGCCATGATGTGATTCATCCACTGTTCTAGGTGTACTTCTTTTTAGAAAACATTTTGTAGAGAGCAAAGATAAGTGGGGGTTAGAGAAGTATGTACTGATCATATGAAGTTCTTTAATTCAATTTATCTATTTTATAATCGTGATAGAAACGCTACAAAAAATATATAACCCTAATTTATGTCTATATTTGAATAGATAAGATGGGGGTTTTTATAATGGTAATTTAAACTTCTCCCTTTTTCTGATTCAAATCCTTCAATGGATTCACCCCATCTTTAAGAAATTTTCTGGTGACTATTTGGAGATCATTAAAATGTGGCTAGCTTCAGTTTTTTTTTCGCAAAATAATTATTTAAATAATAAATCAATATCGGACGCCTTCTTTATTTTTCCTGTATAATAATACTATATTTTACATTTGGGAGGAATTATTTATGGATCAAGCCAGTAGTTTAATAGGGCTTTTTGCAATCATACCGATTTTGTTCTATTTGGGACTTATTGTATTAAGTGTTTATTTCATAATTAAGATAATTAAATTCATCAATGCAAAGACAAGATTAGACCAAGAAAGAAATGAAAAGCTGGATGAGTTGATAAGGGTAATTGCTAAAGATAAAGAAGATCAAAATATGCCTTTATAATAGATTAAAAGCACAGCCCCATTTAGGGTTGTGCTTTTTTTATTTAAGAACGATGAACCTATACTAGGTCCTCATAAAAGGGCGTTTTTTTGTAACGTCAAGGTAGGTGTACAAGCATTTCCTAATTGGCACCATAACATATTAGGAGGTGATAAAATTGACAGTTAAATTAGAAACTTTATTGGATCGTTCAGAAAAGAATATGGGCAGCGGAATTCATCCAGTCGTAAAAGAATCGGCATTGGAAATGGTTAAGCGGGCATACCAAGAAGGAATTTTCGTGCAAATCAGCGCAGGTTATCGATCTATGGAAGAGCAAGCAAAGCTATATGGTCAAGGTCGCCTAGGATATATCTACGATGGTAAAAACTATAGTGATTTATCGAAACCGAGAGTGACCAACGCGAAGCCAGGTCAATCTTACCATAACTTTGGACTAGCCATTGATTATTTCATCGTCAGCGATGATGGAAAGAATGCAATATGGACGGTTGATACAAAATGGAAACGGGTAGCGGCAATTGGTAAATCCTTGGGCTTTTCATGGGGAGGGGATTGGTCAAGCTTTAAAGACTATCCGCACTTGGATATGACGGGCGGACTGACTTATTCTCAGTTAAAAGCGGGAGTGAAGCCTAGACTGGTATCAAAAGTGAATGGAACCACTCCACCAGCTACACAAGTCGAATTTGAAGTCATAGTAAAAGATACGCCAGCAAAGGACAGCGGCAATCAAACTATCAAGTCCATTCAAAGGACATTAAATAGCAGGTATACTGCAAAAATAGATGTTGATGGTTATTATGGTCCCAATACTAAAAAAGCGCTGATCAAGGGTTTTCAAACCGAATTGAATAAACAATATGGTGCAAAGGTTAATGTTGATGGAATATGGGGACCCCAAACAAAAGCAGCTTCACCTAATGTTAGGGAAGGGGCGGAAGGGAATATCACTTATATCCTTCAAGCTGCACTTTATTTGGAAGGGCATAATCCACATGGTATAGATGGTATCTTTGGAAGCGGAACGGAAATAGCGGTGAAGGCATTACAAAGGGCTAATGGATTATCTGCAGACGGGATCGCCGGTGAAAATACCTTCGCAAAATTATTTGGATGAAATATATGAAATGTAATAGAATATAATGCTTAAATGCAATTAGCTTAGCAAAAAAGCCCTTAAAATGAGGGCTTTTTTTGTATGAATAATAGCATTCATTAAAAGTGAATACTCCAATAATTTAAATATCGAGCTGATGATAGATTTAAGGTGAGGAAACGAAAGCAGCTGTGAAAGCTTATCAGAAGCGAAAAAGGTTAGTTGTTGACGGACAACTCTAAAAAAACCTTTACGTATCCTTTAATATCTCAATTTAAATAGTCATGACGTTTCCCAACCATTTCTGCAACTTCACGACTATCTACCAGCAATTGTTCATGGTGATTTACAACCTTTAATTCAATTACCCTTTTTCGGAAATCCGAAGGCTTCAACTTAACAGTTCCTCAGATTTTCTTATGCGGTCTTTGTGGTGAGCTAAAAATGATGTATAATGAAAGCGTTTTTAACACTTTGAAAGTGGGTATGGACAGCATGGAAAGCATTTCTAACATCTTGCATAAACCGGAAACAAATAATGAAATACACTTTATAGGAAATACCGAAGATGAGATTTCGTTTGTGAATAGTAAAATCAAATTTTGGGGTAAAGGAAATCGGTTAATCATTGAACGCGGAGCTGAATTTAAAAATGCAACGCTAAATTTTAATGGCAACAACTCGCTCATAATCATTGGGAAATCAAATCGCAATGCAACAATGAGCGTCAGTGTTTGGAATGATAATACATTTTTCCTTGGTCGCAACTATTCATTTAATGGTTTAGCGAGATTTATTCTCTCTGAGCAAAAGAATCTATTCATCGGTGATGATAATATGTTTTCAAGTGGTGTAGTCGTTCGTTTGGCAGATCCACATTTGATCTACGATGTAACAACTCAAAAACGGATAAATCCAACAAAGAGTGTGTACTTAGGTGACCACATTTGGATTGGACAGGACGTCATGATTCTAAAAGGAGTAGAAGTAGGTACAGGTTCAATTTTAGGTGCAAAGTCACTAGTGGCAAAATCCATCCCATCAAATGTAGCAGCTGCAGGAAGTCCTGCACGTGTGGTGCGGAAAAGTGTTTTTTGGGCACGACCATCTGTACATGCATATACTGAAAAAGAAACAGTTGAATCACAAAATTTCCCAGATGGCCGTTTTGTTTATACGCCAAAAGGCTCGACAGCGAAACATTTTGCGAAAATTGAAGAACAGCTTAATACCGCAATTTCTGTAGAGGAGAAGACTGACATCTTAACGCCTTATCTTAAAGTAACAAATAAGAATCGTTTCTATCTTCCTGTGCCTCCTGAGAAAAAGAAAACATTTTTCGATCGAATCTTTCGCAAATGAGGCAAGAAGTAAATGAATGAATTTATCTCAAAAAATAAAACAAAACTCTGAGTTGTTTTCGTTAACCACAGGGAAATTTTTTGTATAAAAATTTTTGGTCATTGATACACTTAACTTATTACAGACAACTCTACCTAAATGGAAAGCCCGAAAGGCTCTTCGTACATCTATTACATTTTTCTTCAAAGGAAACATTGTTATTTAAGTTATCAAAGTGAAGATGTCCTAAAAGTTATCCTTTCACAAATATGAATTGTAATATTTATCGAGTATTTATGCTCATTTTTGTTCACTTAAAATTGACTGAAATATAATAGTCTTTTTAATTTTCCATCATATTCCTCCAATAAAGTTAAAGCAGGACATAACTTTATTGGAGGAATAAATGAAAAAATTATGGAAAAAGCCCATTTTGCCTATCGCCACTATTAGTCTAGCATCTGTGATGATTGTAAATGCCATTCCAGAAACTCCAGTTCATGCAGAATTGAATGCTCAATTACATGTGAAGAATCATGTGCTTCCGTTAGGAACACCCAATTTGATTGAGCAAAGAACTTCCATGAATCCAGCACCAGGAGTGACGTATATCAATATCCATCGTGGTGAAGCATCTTCTAAAGACTATTTCACAGTGGATGTGGCATTTGTAAAAACAAAGAAGCAGGCAAAGATATTGTTGGGAAATTTAAAGAGAGATGGTTTCAAAAAAGCTCGTATCATAAGAGAAGCGGATCGGGCCATGGATGATGGGGAAAAAGGTCCACTTGGATACATTGTCCGCATTGGCCAATATCAGCTGGAAGCGGATGCAGCCGAAATGAGAAACAAGTTATCGGAAAAGGGATATTCGGGTCTACGGACTGTGTATACGGGAGAAGACGGAGAGAAAACAACAGGACCATGGGTAGTGAACGTCCTTGAAGTGGATCAGGATCGATTTCAAGGGCATGTGGAACCTGAATTGGCAAATGATACAGTGACAGGGAAAGAAACATTGACCAAAATCGCTGACAGAAATGATGCCATTGCAGGAGTTAATGCCGGATACTTTGTTGTAGGAGAGAAGGATGGAACACCAGGCGATCTTGCCGGTATATTCGCCAGCAAAGGTCAGCTTGTCAGTGAGGCGATAAATGGCCGTTCAGCTCTAATTTTATCTTCTGTTGAAGAGAAGGCAAACATTGCGTCCGTTTCAACGTCAATTCAGGCTACGTCATCTGATGGTGCGGTCAGGGAAGTGGATGGGGTAAATCGGAAGCCAGGATTAATCCGCAATTGTGGCGGTGTTGGAGGAGATACGACAACAGAACGGGCGAAACATGATTTTACTTGTAATGATGAAAGTGAGCTTATCCAATATACGCCCGTATTTGGAGGAAAGACAGAATCGGGCGACGGTGTGGAAGTAGTCGTAAATCATGCCGGAGAAGTGACGGTAATTCGTAACCATCGCGGAGGAGTCATTCCGGGCAGTGGTTCTGTTCTAGCGGGAACAGGGGAGGCAGCAGAGTGGCTTCGTGACCATGCCCGACAAGGGATGAAGATTCAGGTGAAGAGTGAAATCATCGGGGATGCAAAGCTATTAAAATTAGACCAAACCACCAGCATGATTAATGGAGGTCCTCGTTTAATGGAAAAAGGGGAAATTTCCATTAATGCCGTAGAGGAAGGCTTTCACTGGGAAGAAGACCCTGGGTTTTATTATCGTTTTGGGGAGCGCCGTAATCCTAGAACGCTTGCAGGAATCAAAGAAAATGGCAATCTATTATTTGTCACCATCGAAGGACGCGCACCCGGATGGAGTGTGGGAGCTAATTTTGAAGAAAGTGCGAAAATCATGAAATCATTAGGGGCAATCGATGCCATCAATCTAGACGGCGGCGGATCGACGACCATGACAGTTGGGGATGAGCGAGTCACAAGACCCTCTGATGCAGCAGGTGAACGCCCGATTGCCGACTGTATAATGTTAGTAGAATAGATGGGCAGAGATTAACGACTTCAATTATCAAATAAACTTAAAATCTCTTCAGATAGGTTTCTGAAGAGATTTTTAACGGAATCATCCGATCAAGATCACAAAGAAGTCAGCTATTAATTGTTTGAACTTCAGGCATAATATAAGGTCTAAAGATAATCATGGGGATTTTTTTTGTTGAAGAACCTTTTTACTGTATTTTAAGCGCTCGATTGTGGAAGTTCCAATCTTTATGCAAGATATGACCTATTAAAACGGTAGACTAGCTACAAAACTCACTTATAATCTGGTTCTTCATTTCTTCAATCGGAAAACCTTGTCGATAGGTGGATATCATCAACATAATACCTTGCAGCACAGATGAAAAATATAACGAGCGTTTCCTTGGTTCCTTTTCACCCATATTTTCAAATATTGTACATTGAAACTCAAATTGTTTAGCATTTTCTTCAATAATGCGATGACTGAATTTTATCAACTCTTCATCAGACTCTGGCTGAGTTTGCAGGTGTAGATAGAACCGATGGACTTCCGGTTTTTTGTGGATATTATCAATGGCACCATTTACTAGATGTTCCAGCTGTTCACGAGGTGTATTTAAGGTGAACGCTTCTTCCATGACTTCAACCACTTCCTTGATTCTGGCCTCGACCATTTCAGAAAGCAGTTCTTCTTTTCCTTTGTAATAATTATAGAGTAACCCTTTAGAAATACTCGCCTTCTTGGCTATATCGCTTATAGAAGTAGCGTAATATCCTTGTTTTATAAATAACTCCATGGCAGCAGCGCGAATTTTTTCTTTGGAAGCTTGGCGAATGCGGTCATTTTCTTCAGGTGTACGTGGCATTTATACTTCAATCCTCCATAAAAGCAGTGAATTCTTGATATAAAATTTCAGAATGAGTGAGGGGCAGCATATGATCGGCATCTTCTATTTCGATGAATCCGATGTTTGGAACCTTACGGAAACAATCGGCAACTCGAAAATTGTCTGCCAAGTCCTTTTTGCCGATAAAAAATAAAGTTTCGGTGTTCAATTCTTCTAATCGTTCCATTGCTGGCGGCTGAGGCCATTTCATGCAGAAATCAGCGGGCCACTTAAGCATGCGCTCGAAATGATGTCTGAGCATTTGAACAATGAGATCTTTGTGCGGACTATCGATAATCACCTGATATGTTGGTGAATGGAGGGCAAGCTCTAACATCTTATCTATATTGGGTGCACTTTCCAATATTCTGTCATGATATTGTTCAAACTCCTTTGAATAGGGAAAACCAGTTAAAGAAGGATCAATTAACACAAGTTTCGATACTCTTTCAGGGTAATTAAGAGCGAAATCAGTTGCAATTTGCCCGCCCATGGAATGGCCAATAATTGTTGCCTGATTAAGTTCAAGGTAATTCATTAGTGCCAGTACTTCGTCTACATAGTTTACATGTTTTATAGGGGATGGTGATTTACCGGCACCACGGCCATCAAAAGCAATAACTTTGTAATCCTTAGATAAAAGAGATGCTAAAAATGTCCATTGCCTCAAATCAGTCCCACCACCATGAATAAGAACAACAGGACGACCATTGCCAGTAATCTCGAAATGTAAATCCAATGCAACCCCTCCATTTTTCACTGAATTTTCAGTTTTGTTTTATTATTGAATGAACGTTTAGTCAATAGAAAATGTAATCTAATTCCTAAAGATCTTAGATATTATTTACATTCCAAATAATGGCGCTAACCAATAAAAAAAGCAAAATAATTATTGCCCTATTATTGAACAAGCTGGGAAGGAAGCATAGTAATTTATACATTTATTTATAAATTCACCTTTGCAAAAGCCAATTCTAATCGGTTCCTAATTTGTTTATTTCCATTTTTCTATATCTTAATCTTACGTTACAGTGATTAAAACTGCCAAGCTTCATGCCAATTCTGCTTCAGGTGTATGCTCGACTAACTGGGCCGTGGCTTCGGTGACTTGGTGGGTCTAAAAGCGTTCCTGGATTTCCATCTCCTCAGGTTTTCTTATACGATCTTTGTGTTGAGCAAAAAATATTGCATAATGAACACATTTTTAACAATTTGAAAAAGTGGTATGAGAGGCGACAATTGATTTATTAATTGGTTTTATTACTTCTTATAGAGTGCAATACCCATTTGTGCAGAGCCCGTTATTCTCTTTTATTTTAATTTTTGCATCAGTCCTGAATTTGTCCATACGTATGATCCCCTTTTTGCATAAAATGGTAAATGTATAATTTGAAGGAGGACTATACTTGAGAAAGAAACTCTTAACGACGAGCTCGGAGGGTTTGATGGAAGATTCATATCCCTACCAGTTGTATCAAAAGGCAAAAAAGTTTGGAATTTGGAATCCCCAAGATATCAATTTCTCACAGGATCAAGAGGACTGGAAAACACTATCTGTTAAAGAAAAAGACTGGGTGCTGAAACTTCTCGCTCAATTTCAAGGAGGGGAAGAGGCGGTTACTCTTGACTTACTCCCATTGCTTAGGGTGATTGCGAGAGAAGGTAGATTGGAAGAAGAGATGTTCCTTACAACCTTTTTATGTGATGAAGCTAAACATACTGAATTCTTTCGACTGGTGTTAAATGCTATTGGTGAAAAAGGCGATCTTTCCCACTTGCATTCTGAAACCTATCGTAAGTTATTTTATGAAATTCTCCCCGAAACAATGGAACGGCTATGGCATGAACAAACCCCTGAGGTAATAGCTGACGCAGCTACAGTGTACAATATGTTTGCAGAAGGAGTGTTGGCGGAAACTGGATATAAATCATTTTACGATGTACTTAAAAAGATGGGTAAAATGCCCGGACTTTTAGAGGGCATTGACCACTTAAAGAAAGATGAATCAAGGCATATTGCATATGGAACATATCTTCTTCAGCGCTTGATTTGTGAACATCCTCATCTTTTTGACAGGGTGGTTAAGAAGCTTGAGGAATTGGCACCAATTTCTATCTCCTTAAATGCAGAGGGCGTTATTGGAGAAGGGGAAAAAGTAAAGGAATACCATTCTGATATTAAGAAATACTCAGAAAAACAGTTAATGGCAAGAATTGAAATCCTTGCACGGGCGAAGGGGCAGACAATCGAAGAAATTTATCGATCTGGAGGAAACTCAAAACTAAAAAAAGGTTCAGAATGACAGATTTAGAAATCACCAGTCAATATGATTGGTGATTTTTTTAAAATGAAATTATCATTTTTTTACTTTTAATGAAAAAATAAACAAAAATTATTTTTCGTTGTATAATTTGTGTTTTTCCCAATTGAAATTTGGAAGGGAGATGGACAGTTATGTTAATCGTTTTTTAGTATAAGTATTAGTAGGAGTGTTCACGTTTAGTAATATTGATATTTCTTTTGCAGAAGAAACAGATTGGGATTGAGCGGAGTTTGAGAGATTGAAATAATTAGATACCATTGAATTTCAAGGAGAAGCCGCATTCTAAAAGAGTACAACAAGTGAAGTTATATATATTCCCATGTATGAAGATGGAACAACTTTGGCTGTAAAGTAGTGGACAACTAAAGACAAGGACTCTAATCAAGTTCTAATAGTAGCACTAAGGATACGTCAACAAAATCCATAGGGTTGTAATTAACAAAACTAAATCAGCTAGGAGTACTCAATATTCCTTATCCTTTAAAAACTAGGAGTGAAGAAAATGAAAATAAAAAAATGCCAAAAATTCGTACAGTTAGACATAAGGAATTGGGATAATACAGAGTTAGTAGAAAGATTATATGAGATTTGTGAGACTAGTAAAGAGTATGAAAATGATGAAGTAGAGGTTCATCAGGTTGTGGACTTAGGGAAACTTAAAAACGAGTGGAGATATTTAATCATTCTTAATATTTCACAAGACTTGGATAACCTAGGAGCACCAGTAGACCATTATTAAAATCTAAAATAGCAATTAACTCTGCATCAATAATATCCTTTAGTGGCAACATCCTATCCTAATATAAACAGACACAGATTCAGCATCAAAATTCCTTAATAAGTTATGTTTTAAGGAATCGATTAACGGATTCATCTAGACATTTATTCAATCTCTTTTGGTGATATGTTGCTCGCCTTCTAAGTGTTATTAATGCTTCTAGGTTCGGCATGCTTATATCTGTTATATAATGAGTTCCTATTTCCCTGAGTAGCATTGGAAAGGGTTCATCAGGTGTAACAAGTAACTTAAAACTGTTTTTCATTCATTTACCCTCACTTGAAAATGAGTATACATAAAAATTCATCCATGAAATGTTAAAGTAGGAACAAACTGTGCGGTAGGTTAGAACTTCTTTTATTTAAATTTATTTTTCCTGATTTGATATTAGGATATAATAGAAAAAAATGAATAAAAGGTGTGATTTTTCTGACGGAAGCACTAAAAAAGCAGCATAGAAAGTTATCTAGTTTGATAATTATCCAACGGACCATTCTTATTACAATTGGTGCTTTGCTAATGGCAACGGGATTGGAAATCTTTTTAATTCCCAACCATGTAATTGATGGTGGCATTACAGGTATTTCAATTATGCTTTCTCACATTACTGGGATAAAACTAGGAATCTTTCTTTTTCTATTGAATCTACCATTTGTATACCTGGGATATAAACAGTTCGGAAAAACTTTTGCTATATCTACTATATATGGAATTATAATGCTTTCCATTTTTGCAACATATTTTCATCCTATTCCACCCTTCACTGAAGATATCCTTCTTGCTACAATTTTTGGCGGCATTTTTTTAGGTGTAGGTGTAGGAATAGTAATTCGTAACGGTGGTGCACTTGATGGTACAGAAATACTTTCGATTGTAATAAGTAAAAAAGTGCCTTTTTCTGTTGGCGAAATTGTTATGTTCATCAATCTATTTATACTTGGTTCTGCCGGATTCGTTTACACATGGGATAGAGCTATGTATTCAATCTTAGCTTATGTAATAGCTGCTAAAGCCATTGACATTGTTATTACTGGAATGGAAGAAACAAAGTCAGTATGGATAATTAGCGATGAAGCAAGAGAGATAGGTGATGCAATCAATAGTCGCTTAGGACGGGGTGTGACATACTTAAATGGTGAAGGTGCCTTTTCTGGAGAGGACAAGAAGGTTATTTTCTGTATAATTACCAGACTTGAAGAATCTAAGTTAACTACTATTGTTGAAGAGATTGACCCTTCATCTTTCTTAGCAATAGCAAATATTGCAGAAGTACGTGGAGGACGGTTCAAAAAGAGAGATATTCATTAATTTAAAAAATAATACTTATTAACAGGGCCAACATTTTGATGCTGGCTTTTGTTTATGTTTTTTAATCTGTAGTAAAACTACTACATGGGAATCTTCTGTAGTTCCTAAACATATATTCACAGAACTTGGGTCAAATGCATAGTGTAAATTGAATATATTATAAAAGAGGGGAATGTTCCCAATGTATGATAATTACTACAATAATCAAACGCCTTTATATAGACAAAGATTAACCATGCAACAGGCACAAGAAATCGCACTTCAGAGAGTGCCTGGCCAAGTTCTACATAGTGATATGGAACATGGTGTTCTAGTATACGAATTCTTTATTTTGACAAACCAAAACAGAATTTATGAGGTTGAGATAAATGCAAAGACAGGAAAGATTATGAAAGTAGAAGAAGAAGATTTGGATTAGGGAAGTTAATGCGTTGAAAACTGCTTGAAAACTTGCGATAAATCAACAAAATACAAGCCGTCTCTTAATGAGGGAACGGCTTTTTATTATGCAATGAAAGGAGGGATCCGCTTCAGGTGAATATTTTACATACAACGTTGAAACATCCGAAGGGGTAGTTCAGTGGTTTACAGAGTCAAAAGATTACGAAGCTGCTGAGGATTATATTTGTGAATACCGGGTTATCAACTAAATCTTAATTTACATTAGGGGAATGAAATATAGTTCCCCCAATAAAAACCAGGAGGAGTAATAATAGAAGAAAAATAAAAAAGGCAGTCACAAAGACCGCCATTATCGGGATACAACACAGGTATTTTGTGACTCTAGAGTCACGTTCCGAGTCACAAATCATCAAATTTTCTTGTGACTCGGTTTTCATCAACTTTTATTTATGATTTTTTCAATTAGTACTTGTAAATCATCCGGTCTGTGAAATTCAATCGGCGAGACACCTTTATCGAACTCTATCGTATCGGATTCTATCATCAATACATACTTCCCATTAATCTTGCCTAAATGGATGCTATCGCCAAAATCGGCTAACAGTCCTTTGATGGATGTACTCCCAAGCTTCATTCGCAGTTCGGCTTCAGGTGTATGCTCGACAATCTGGGCTGTGGCTTCGACGACTTGGTGGGTTTCAAGGCGTTCTTGAATTTCACGCTTTTCGCTTGTTTCCCAGATTTCCAGGTCTTGTTCGAATTTCTGCAGTTCGTCACTGTTTTCTTCGAATTGAGCGGATACATGTTCATGGACCATATGGATGACCTGGTTTTTCATGATTTCCGGCATCGATTCACCGTATTCGACGAATTTCAAAAAGTCCTCGAAGTAGCGGGCATGTGAGGCCTGGTGGATTTTCAGTTCGCCTTCTTCGACCATACCTTCTTCGGGCATGTATGGGTATTGAATGGATTTCATATTTTTAGTGGTGATTGCCATTTCAACGTGCCTAATCAAGGTCCGTTCATCCGATATGGAAGCAACTTTCGGCTCGAAATCACATTTTAATAAGAAAACGAATGGTTCATCAAGATATTTCGTTAATTTTGCCGATGCGATTATGAAGACTCCGCCACGGACGGCACTTGTATCGATATAAGACCGAGTGAATTGTTCATTTTCCTCCTGGAATTCCTGTTTTGTTTTAGCATATCGAACACGGTTAAATACATTGTAATTAGGGTTGGAATCAAGTGCATGTCCTTCTTCGACAATAAAAGAACCAATTTTCGTCGGTATTTGTTCAGTTTTTGGATGACGGTCGACTTTCCGTTTGGAAATCTTCATCAATTCCCCATCCAAAAAATCCTTTAGAGGACTTTCTTCGTATTCTTCAGTATCAAGAGTTTGGAAATGTTTAAAACGCTTATCAGCCTGATCGCCTTTTCCTTCGACTTGGATTAAATAAAAAGACAGATAGGTAATCTCAAAATCCATGAATGTCACCTTCTTCAAATATTAAGCATAATTCCCGTACTTTTTTTAAGACTTAATAAGTATAGTGATGTACTTTGATTCCGTCAAACTATTGGTGCATGAATGATCAGAATAATATTGAAGTGTTATTTCATAATAATACATAGAGAAAAATAAATAATGATTCTTTATAGGATTAAAAATATTAGAACTCTTGCAAAATTAATTAATGGAATACAGTACATACACCAATAGCTCACTTTATTAATATTAAAATAATGAATTGTTAATCATTCTTTGTTAATTATGGATAAACCTGTTGAATATTAAAGCTTGCCTTTCAAAGGAAATAAAAAAACAGAATTTTAAAATAATAAATCATTGACGTTAAAAAGGTTAATACGTATAATTTAAAAGTCAGATAATTCAGGAATTGCAGAAATTTGTCGAAATTTCTCCGATATAAATGGTAAGTGAAATTATTTGTCTATAGTTTTCAGAATAATTATAAAATTATGGAGGAGAGAACATGAGTATTTTTAGAAAGAAGTCCATTGAGGACTTGTTGAAAAACGGAGGTTCCGGCGGTAAGGGATTGAAACGAGAACTGGGAGCTTGGGATTTAACGATGCTAGGAATTGGAGCGATTATTGGGACTGGCATTTTCGTTCTAACAGGCACTGGTGCAGTGAATGCTGGTCCTGCACTTTCATTATCGTTCGTCATTGCTGGTCTTGCCTGTTTATTCGCTGCACTTTCTTATGCAGAATTTGCAGCTTCCGTGCCGGTATCCGGTTCGACTTATACGTATGCTTATGCAACTTTAGGTGAATTCGCCGCTTGGATAATCGGCTGGGATTTAATCCTTGAATACTTATTGGCTGTCAGTGCCGTATCGGCGGGGTGGTCGGGCTATTTCCAATCATTTTTAAGTGGATTCGGAATTAACTTTCCGGAGAAATTGACGGCAGCACCGGGTTCGGTCGAAGGAGTCACGACTTATATGAACTTACCAGCCTTTTTGATAGTCATGGCGATTACCTTTTTGATTTCCATAGGTACGAAACAAACGACTAGAATCAATAATATAATGGTCGTTATTAAAGTGTTGGTAGTCTTGTTGTTCATCGTTTCTTCTATATATTATGTGAAACCGGAAAACTGGCAGCCGTTCATGCCATTTGGAATCGATGGGGTATTTTCAACTGCCGCATTAATGTTCTTTGCCTTCATCGGCTTTGATGCAGTTGCATCTGCGGCTGAAGAAACAAGAAATCCAGGTAGGAATTTACCACGGGGAATTCTTGGTTCATTAGTCATTTGTGTAGTGCTTTATATGGCGGTAAGTTTGATCATGACTGGTGTGGTACCGTATGCACAATTCAGCCAGGCTCTTGACCATCCGATTTCTTTGGTATTGCAAAGCGCAGGACAAAATTGGATTGCAGGTATCATCGATCTAGGTGCCTTCCTCGGAATGACAACGGTAATCTTGGTTATGTTGTATGGACAAACCCGAATCATGTTTGCGATGTCACGTGATGGTCTGATGCCTAAATCCTTATCAAAACTTCATAAAAAATATAAAACACCTTATGCGGCTTCATGGATATTCGGTTTATTAGCGGCCTTTTTGGGGGCATTCATTCCGCTTGGTGAATTGGCTGAGCTGGTCAACATTGGAACATTGACTGCGTTTACGATGATTTCCATTGCGGTCATCGTGTTACGGAAAACAAGGCCTGATATGAAACGTGCTTTTTATTGTCCGGCTGTACCGCTTGTTCCAGGCCTGGCCATCGTTTTTTGCGTATTCTTGATGGTTCAGCTAGGGAGTCATACATGGATGAGGTTCTTGATCTGGATGGCTATCGGAGTAGTCATTTACTTCACTTATTCCCGTAAACACTCGAATCTTAGCCAGCAGCAGGAAAATGAACATTGAAAAAGACACTCTCTGGAGTGTTTCAGTTTGCAGACAAAAGGAGCTCTATCTAAATTTTTAAACATAGTTGATTGGAGCGGGTGTGCGAGACTCCGGCAGGAATAGCGAGTCCAAGGGAGACCCCACAGGTGCAAGTGCGCCGAGGAGGCTCCCGGACCGCCCGCGGAAATCGAGTGCCAACGTTCCAATCAACGTCCAAATTTGTACAAGCAAAAAAAAACTGTAGATGCTCTTTGGAGTGTCTTTTTTTATTTGGACATAAATAGTTCATAAGTCTTGTGTAAGAAGAAAATTTATCGAAGTGAATTAAGATTAACAGACTTTATGTCGAAATAGTATATATGGGTAGAAAAAATTGGAGGCAATTCAATCATGAAAAGTATATGGAGAAGTAAACAAAAGATAGATTCGATGGACTATATGCAATATAAGGAACACGTCGGTATCAATATCAGGGAATATCCGAGCGTATTGAATCAAGTGGAAATGATTCATTTGACGATGGGGGATTTGTGGATAATTCGTTCTTTACAGGAAGAAGTGAAGAAACATTTGACCCAAATAGTAGGAAATTTCTATAAAAATCTAGAAAATGAACCCTCATTAATGAAAATCATATCAGACAATAGTTCTGTTGATAGGTTGAAAAAGACACTGCATCGTCATATGTACGAAATGTTTAGCGGGAACATTGATGATGCGTATATTAAACAACGTTATATTATCGCACAAGTACATGTGCGAATTGGATTGCAGCCAAAATGGTATATGAGTGCTTTTCAGGATTTATTGCAGTCATTAATCATTCATGTGATTTCCAATATGAAAAATATTGAGCAATATCAAGAAAACATTCTAGCTGTCACTAAAATTTTTAATCTGGAGCAGCAAATAGTTTTAGAGGCATATGAACTTGAAAATGAGAAGATTCGCCAAAAAAACCAATCAGAAAAAGAAACGATTAAACTGCAGGTCAATCATAATGCAGAGGAATTGGCAGCAATCAGTGAAGAGACTAGTTCAGCAACTCAATTAATGGCAAATAAGGTAGTCGAAATTCATGATTTCACTAAAAAGGGCTCAGAGATTGCGATACATGCAGAGGGAAAATCAAAAGAGGGAGTCGAACTGTTACAGGGATTAGAGAAAAGATTGGTAAAAACGCAGGAGCAAATGACGATCATCTCAAAAGATATGGAACAGCTATCCAATACTTCAAAGGAAATTGAACGAATTGTCACGATCATCACTTCAATTGCAGAGCAAACGAATTTGTTGGCGTTGAACGCAGCGATTGAAGCGGCAAGAGCTGGTGAAAATGGTAAAGGATTTGCGGTTGTGGCTGGTGAGGTAAGGAAGCTGTCGGAAAATACCAAGGACTCAGTTTCGGAAGTAGTGAAACTGGTTAATGGAATTGCTCATTTTACCAATGTCATGAACACATCAATTTCCATGGTTAGCGGGGAAATTACTAAAGGAACGAAACAAGGAAAAGAAACTGGCATATTTTTTACTGATATAGCAAAGGACATGCTTTCTGTTAAAGAGCAGAATATTAAAATCACCAAGGAAATGACAGAGCTGAATGATATATTCGACGAAATTAATGAAGCATTCAATCAAGTGGCGGTTTCCTCGGATCAATTAACTCAAATGACGATGAACTTGTAATGAAGTTCAACATTTTTATAAGAACAGCTTAATGGTGCTCATTCGTATTTTAATAAACAACTCGATAGAATATTTCTGAACAAACCCCAAGCGGTTTATAGCATAGGAATAAGGACTCCGTTAACAAGCTGTTCAATAAATCACTTGATATAAAATAAGTTTAATGTTATATTAATAAAGCGATGAGCTAATTTGTGTAAGTCGAAGAACATGCTTTTAGCTAAACGTCGGGATGTGGCCCGACGGTTCTGCGCCACAAACGCATCAAAGACGCCTGCTGCGTGCAGGCGTCTTTTTCATTTTATCGATTCTTTTCTTGCAGCTTGTACGTCATCCTTGAATTCCTCTTGTATTTCTTCTGTTATTCCCTTGGTTGCATCCTTAAACTCCCTAAGCGAGGTGCCGACTGCCCGTCCGATTTGAGGTAGCTTGTTCGGTCCAAAAACAATTAAAGCTAAAAGAAGTATTAAAATTAAACCGGGAAAACCAATGTTTGAAAGCATAACTAGTCACTCCAATCAAATCTGTTAGTTAATATTATAGACTCCTTCCATGTATTTGCCAATGTTATTTAGGATATATTATAGAGTTCAGCAACCGATGATTCTCACAAGACAACACTTTCAATTCCGTCCAATTTTATCTTGCACATTCTATCTAAAAATTACTTACCCAAGTATGCTATTACATAATAATTTATCAATGAAAGTGGGGGACGGTAACATAAATCAGAGTGCAGCCGTTAGTTTTGCCGTTTGCGCATGAATAATTTGGATTCACCTGTTTAATGTGTAATATGAAATTTTTTTGTTGTCTGGGAATGATTTAACTTGCAAGAATGAAGATATTTCGGTATTATAACTATACAAGCTGCGTTGTTCGTAATGATAATTAAGTTTTAACCTTTAAGCTGTAATAGGGAGTTTTATATTGAAACAGGAATGTTATGCCTCGTCACTGACTTGGACAACAGGATTGCTTCTGCAAACACCCACTTTGAGGAGTGGTGGTTTAAAACTTTCTTACTTGAATACGGCAATGGCGGCTTCCTACTTCACTAATTAGAAACCAGTTCCGATAAGGGACTGGTTTTTTGTTGTTTTTACGCATGTTCAAAACTTGTAATTAACGATAGCATCAGAAAACATATTAAGATTTTATGAAAAATATGCGAAAGTTTTTATTGAAATATCAGATAATTAGCATTTATAATAACAATTAGATAACTCGGTTCACTATTTGTATAAAAATAAGTGAGTCGAATATTTTTTACATGATTACGTAAGCGCTATCATTTGGATGGAATTACTGCAGTCACCTAGAGAGGAGAAAATTTTATGGCTAAAATTAATACGACAGAGGTAATTAGCAACAGTAAATTTAACCGCTTTCATTTTGGATTGCTGGCATGGTGTTTTATCATTATCCTTTTTGACGGCTATGACCTTGTCGTTTACGGTACGGTCGTCCCGTTATTGACGGAGGAATGGAACCTTACTTCCGTGGAAGCGGGGGCTATGGGTAGCTACGGTCTATTTGGAATGTTGTTTGGGGCGATCTTCTTTGGTACATTAGCAGATCGGATTGGCAGAAAAAACGTAATCGCGATTACACTCATTTTATTTAGTTTATTTACGCTTTTATGTGGATTTGCGGATACGCCTACGATGTTTTCAACTTTCCGATTTCTAGCGGGATTAGGGCTTGGGGGCATCATGCCGAACGTCATTGCCTTATTGACGGATTATGCACCGAAAACGATGCGGAGCATGGTCGTTTCAATCGTATTATGCGGTTACTCATTCGGAGGGATGCTTGCTCCGATACTGGGTATCCTGGTTATGCCGACACTAGGTTGGGAATCAATATTCTGGTTTGCAGGAATACCATTGTTATTTTTACCCTTCATGATGAAGCGTTTACCAGAGGCTTCGACGCATCTGATCAGAATTAATAAAAAGGAAGAACTGATCAGAATACTATCAAAAGTAAGTCCGGAAAGTAAATTCGACATCAATGACGAACTTGTGGAAGTGAAAAAAACAGAAGCCAATATGCCGATTGTTGGATTGTTTAAGGATTCCCGTGCCCTTAGCACATTGATGTTCTGGATCGCCTTTTTCATGTGCCTATTGATGGTATATGGATTGAATACATGGCTTCCAAAGCTAATGATCGAGGCAGGGTATGCGCTGAATTCAAGCTTAGGTTTCTTGATCGTCCTTCAAGGGGGCGCTATCGTAGGCACGCTTATCATCGCTAAACTTTGTGATCGTTATGGATCCAAGAAAATGCTTGTGCCGATGTATGCGCTTGGAGCTGTCAGTTTGACGCTATTGGGAATGGGCGGAAGCCCCTTCGTGATTTACACATTGGTAGCCATTGCAGGAGCCTGTACCATTGGTGCCCAAAACCTTGTACAAGCCTATGTTTCCCAGTACTATCCACCAAATATAAGATCGACTGCACTAGGGGTGGCATCTGGTATCGGAAGGATTGGCGGTATGCTCGGGCCCATACTCGGCGGATTTTTATTGTCCATCTCGCTACCCATCCAATTGAATTTCATTGCCTTCGCCATACCTGGTCTCATTGCTGCGGTTGCCTTATCATTCGTTCCAGTGAAAATGGCTTATTATAAACATGATCATTCGGAGCCAACTGAAGAAATGGTCGTAGAATCCAATAAAATGAACGTCCTGTGATTTAAATGCATGAAATGCAGTGCTGGGATACCCTCGCTGTCATTTCATGCATATTTGTATTAGCTTCCTTTTTTCCTTAGCAAATGGTCTATATAAAAACTGCAAATTCACAAGAATTAGTGTAAAGATTTTCCGGGAATTGCTTCGCTTGACCTATCCTTGAGAAAAGTTGCTTAAATGTTCATAATTTCGCAATATGAGTCACTCTTAATATAAAGAATAAATGTTAGAATGATGATATGGATAATTAATTCCTCCTTGAAGTGGAGCGAACTATAAATTAATCTCATCTTTTGTGAGGAGTCATTACTTTGAAAATTTTAAAACATGTAATTTTTTGGTTAAGCATTATAGGGACATTATTCTCTATGATTTATTTCTTTGTAGCGGACATTCCGTTATATGTTAAATTGTTAGGCGGAGCCATTATCCTTTATCTAGGTTATGATCTTATAACAGAATCAAGGAAAAGAAAGCGTAAAGAAGCCTTGGACGCTTAATCTTATCTTCATTAAAAAGCCCTCTTTGATAAGAGGGCTTAGTTTGTGTCCAAAAGGGTTCGGAATGGGATAGACAAAGGTAAATTAAACAAGGTAAACGAAGGGCAGAATGACACATCAAGAATAAGCTCTTTAATGGCCATATAGGGGATAACTCTTTCCTTTGCACTGATAGTCATAAGAGTTATGTTCAGTTCGCCCAAGATTTTCGTTAAATCATAAGCGTGTACAAAGAGGAAACCATGAAGAAGGAATATACTATATTCAACACATAAATTCTGTTCAGCGCTAATTAAGGAAGTGATTGAATAGGTTTAATGGTATGGCGATAAATATATCAGTACTATATGTACTGGTTCTAATGGATGGAACTCCTTGAAAATCGCTGTAGCCAAGACCCCACAGCCGCTTACACTGAGGAGGCTTGACAGACAGCTGGCGGATAGGAAGCGGATTTCTGAAATCAACTGAAACGTATCAAGAAATATTGCAGGTAAGCTGGAATTTCTTCCAAGTTTGTCTATTGCCTGAACCCTCTTCGATAAGAGGGTTTTTTTGTTGATTAATAGGCAAATCATCAATGAGTATTGACAATATTCTGAAAACTAAGTTAATATATAGTGAACATAGTTCTATATACGTATAATTTTTTATTTGTAATCTATTGTCATTAAATGTTAGCTCGAACCAAAAAAAGAGAAATCCTTAAGACCACGTCAAAAGGAATACCAGAAAGAGGGGAAGGAAATGCGCACGATCCAAGTGTCTGAAATAATGGATGAACAAAAATTTAACCGTTTTCATTTACAGATTTTATTATGCTGTATCTTTATCATCATCTGTGACGGGTATGATATGTTCATGCTTGGGACGATCCTGCCATCTTTGATGGCGGAGTGGAGGATAACTGCCGTAGAGGCAGGGTTATTCAGCAGCTATGCTTTGTTTGGAATGATGATAGGAGCGTTGGTCTTCGGACCGCTGGCCGATAAATCCGGCAGAAAGAAAGTCATATTGATTTGTACGATCATTTTTTCCGTATTTACATTTACTTCAGGTTTCGCCGATGATCCAATATCTTTTGGAATACAGCGTTTTATTGCAGGACTAGGCTTGGGAGGAGTCATGCCTAATCTAATTGCAATCATTACTGAATATGCCCCTAAAAAACTTAGAAGTACCCTGGTAGCGATCATGTTCAGCGGGCACGCTCTAGGGGGAGTTGTAGCATCACTGGGAGCGATGTACCTGATTCCGAACTTTGGTTGGCGGGCAGTGGTTTGGCTCGGTGCACTTCCATTAATATTCATGCCAATATTATATAAATTGTTGCCAGAGTCAATAAGTTTTTTCATGAAAAATAATAAAAAAAGCAAATTGATGGACGTTCTGAATCAAGTGAATGTAAACGGTCAATATACGATGAATGATCATTATGTTCTTCAGGAGCAACTCAAAAGTGAAATGAAAGGGTTTCCAGTAAAACAGTTATTCAAAAATGGGAGGACTTTAAGCACGCTCATGTTCTGGATTGCATTTTTCATGTGTTTGTTCGTAATGTATGGTTTGAGTACATGGCTTCCAAAGATCATGGGTGGGGCAGGATATGAATTAGGTTCAAGCCTGACATTCTTAGTCGTATTGAACCTTGGAGCGGTTTTTGGAGCGATCGTTGGAGGGAAGCTTGCAGACAGATATGGTTCCAAGAGGATACTGGTTACTTTCTTGGTCATTGGATTCATTACCCTTACGATGCTGAGCTTCAAGCCAAGCATGATCATGCTTTATATACTGATTGCGATTGCAGGAGGTACGACAACAGGTACACAAATTGTAACGAATGCATATGTATCTCAGTATTATCCGAATGAAATCCGTTCTACAGGAGTCGGATGGGCATTGGGTATCGGCAGAATTGGCGGAATACTCGCTCCTACTTTCTGCGGGGTCCTGCTTGATATGAAGTTATCCTTGCAAGTCAATTTTTTAGCTTTTGCCATACCATGCATCATTGCAGCAATGGCGATTTGGTTCATTCAGGATAACTTCAGTAATATGACCGCCAACAGGCAGGAAAAAAAGTTGATATAATAAACACCCAGCTTAATCACTTTATGAAAATGTTCAAATGAAGATAGGCCCAATCAACAAGTGGAGATCTTGGTAAAAGAATTAAAGGGCCTTTATGCCCTTTAAGTCCTTTACTGTCTAGGGCCCCAAATAATGACTGAAACTCCGACCAAGCAGATTAAAGCTCCAATCCAATCATATAAATCAGGGGTTTTCTTATCGATGCCCCATCCCCATAAAACCGATAAAACGATGAAAACCCCGCCATATGCAGCATAAACACGGCCAAAGGTAGGGAACGTTTGGAAAGTTGCAATGATGCCGTATAACACCAACCCAAAACCTCCGGCTAAACCTAGATAAATGGATTTACCTTCTCTTAACCAAAGCCAAATAAGGTAACCGCCGCCAATTTCAGCTAGACCAGCCATAAGGAATATTACGGTAGTAACTAACATATATGTATACCTCTCTTCCTGCTTGAAATTTTATCATATATGAAACTGCAAATGACATACTTTAAATAGTTCTTAATAATTGAAAGTTAACTGGAGCATTTCCATTAAGGCATGAAAATGATCTTAATCTTTAAAAAGTTATTTTTTAAAAGGTTGGTTTTGTTGATAGTTGAACAGTTTAGCTTAAAAAAATGCCATATTTATTTTTTGACTCTAACTTGGATTGCAATACAGATTCAAAGGGTACTATACCTAAATAGGAATATAGTAATTTAGTTGAGGAGTTGCAGCCATGAAAACCCGAACATTTGCATACATGTTAGCGCTAATGCATTCAAGTATTGTCGGCCTATCTTTCTTATTTACGAAAATGGCGATTGCAGAATCGAATCCGCTGGATACTTTGGCGTTCCGGTTCTCCGTTTCTTTCGTCATCATTTTATTCCTGGTCGTCTTTAAAGTCATTAAGGTGAACTATTCCTGGGAGTCGGTTAAAAATCTTGTTCCGTTATCTTTGTTATTCCCAACTCTTTTCTTTGCCTTTCAAACTTTCGGACTTAAGTATTCGCAATCCACCGATGCTGGAATTCTGTCTGCGGTCACCCCGATTCTAACATTGATGATAGCTGGATATTTCCTTAAGGAGAAAACATCTTTATATCAAAAACTTTCGATTGTCTTGTCGGTAGTTGGGGTATTATTCATTTTTGTGATGAAAGGGAGCACAATCAATTTTTCCGACATGCTAGGGATGGTGTTGATCCTGCTATCCTGTATTGCAACTGCATGTTATACAACGATGACCCGTTCCCTTGCCAAGGACTATACACCAGGTGAAATGTCCTTTTTCATGATGGGAACAGGCTTTGTCATTTTTAACGTAGCTGCGCTTTTCACCCACTTAAAACAAGGAACGATGCCGAATTTCTTTACACCATGGTCGAGCATGGAATTCATCAGTTCCATTTTGTATTTGGGAATATTGGCTTCATTGGTCACTTCGTTATTATCCAATACGATCTTATCAAAAATCAAAGCGTCCCAAATGAGTGTGTTTGCAAATCTTTCCACTGTTGTCACGATTGCAGCAGGGGCTCTCATTTTAAATGAAAAGATTACAATCTACGATATATTGGGTTCGATACTAATCATTTTAGGTGTAATAGGAACGAATTATTTTGGAGTGAAGAAAGAGCATTCAATAAAAGTGAATCTTGAATATAATGAAGGGAAACTGTGAATGAATGAAAAAGATCCATCCCATTTGGGATGGATCTTTTTCATTTCCACCATCTTGTTTGAGGGAAATCCGTTGAACCAATGGCCACTGGTTCGCCTATTTGAGGTGTGCAGACCTGGACTCCAAGATCATTGGCCGCTTTTGTTACCCGTTCTATCGGATCTGTCCAGTCATGAAAAGACAATGTGAAACCAGCCCAATGAATGGGGAGCATCCGTTTACCTTGTACATCTATATGTGCTTGTACAGTTTCTTCTGGAATCATATGGATGGTTGACCAGCGTTCATCATATTGGCCGCATTCCATTAAAGTTATATCAAAAGGCCCGAATTTTTCGCCTATTTCTTTAAAATGGCTGCCATATCCACTATCTCCGCTAAAAAATACCTTTTCTTGTTTTCCATTAATTACCCAAGAGCACCAAAGTGTTGTATTGCCATCGCGTAAACTTCTTCCAGAAAAATGCCTTGCAGGCGTGCAGACAAATCGCAAACCCTTGAATGAAACCTCATCCCACCAATTATGTTCCTGAATCAGTTCTTGTTTAACTCCCCATCTTTCAAGGTGTCCGCCGACACCTAGTGGAACAATGAACTGACTGACCTTATCCTTTAGTTTCTTTATTGAGTAATAATCCAAATGATCGTAGTGATCATGTGAGAGCAGGACGGCGTCGATAGGAGGCAGCATATCCAAATCAATAGGCAGCTCCCCGCTAAAACGTTTGTTCCCGAACCAAGGAAAGGGAGTTGGTGCTTTGCCAAACATGGGATCCACTAAAATGGTTTTCCCATCTAACTCCAACATGAATGCAGAATGACCAAACCAGGTGATTTTATTGGCATTCATAGATCCAGGTTCTTTTGTTCCAATTACGATTGGCTGGTCGGGCCTCCTTTTTGGATTGGGTTTTATGAAATCACGTAAAATCGAACCAGTATGCTTAAGACTCATCGCTTGACTGGCTGGAATCTGATTTTGGAATTTTCCCTTGGAAAAATTCTCTTTTGTAGTGAATCTTCTCACTTTTTCTTTGTTTATCCTTCTTCCAAGTGGAGGATAGAGGTTTAGGAAAAGTAATAATAGTATAAAAGAAGAAATGAGGATCTTAATAATTTTCATCATGATAGTTTCCTCCCATATTAATCATGCCTTTTTATTAAAACATATCATATCACAGAATATATAGGGTTATTTACTATGATGTCATTCAGCTAGTGAAAACTTCTGGCAAGTGTTTAAGTTTCACCCGTCTTAGGCAGGGAATAGAGGTATATATAATGAATAATATAGAGAGCGGGATAATGAATGTAGCTGCTGAAGGGTAGGGTGATAAATCGATTGTTAATGTTTTTCAGAGTCTTTGTATGGGTAGTATTTATTGCTTTATTGGCATATGTCATACTTTCTTGGAAATATAAGGACAAGGTAAGTAAAAGGATTGAAGCGATTCGAAAAACCTGGTATATCATTTTTGTACTGGGAGCTTTGATTTATTGGAATTTCTATCCGATGAGCATTTTTAATGAGTGGAAAAATTTCTTGATTATGGCTATCGTATTCATCCTTATTGATATGTTTGTATTTTTGAGCATGTATATATCGAAGATTGGCGATAACGAGCTGTCCTATGCAACAAAAGCGGTTGCGGAAAGTGACAAACTTTTAACGGATAATAGGGAAAAGGTCAAAAATATGTTTCATCTCCTAAAGAAAGAAGGAATACCTGAGTATTATCAATCGAATAAGGAATACTTGGCATATTTGAGCATTCTCCTTCAAGCATATGCAGCTAAGGAAGGCATGAACGTGAAAATTCTTCCTTTCAAAACGGAACAGGACAAGCAATTGGTGATTAATGGGCATCCGAACTTGAATGGCAGTAACATCCGTGCTACATTGGAAAGAGAAGATACGTATTATAATGATGAAGAAAAAATGGCTTTGCAGCCAGTAAGCATTTTGATGGAACCCTATATCCTTGACGTTAAATCCGAAAGCTTCGTTTCAGAAGTCGATTGTTTATTAATAGCATTACTAATCATGATGTTCGATATGGTCATAAAACAAAAACCAGGTGGTGAGGATAAATGAGCATTTATGATAAAGCCGGCAATGATGTGTCAGTTGCCGTAATCAAACCACAGGTGAAAATACCTGATGTAGGTTTAAGTCCCCACACTAAAAAAGTGATGAAACAGAACGAACGCATTATCCTGAATCAAAAAGAAAAAGCTGCACGCTTCAGCCGGTTAAAAAATGTTTTATAAGGGGAAGGGGTTTTTCCTTTCCTTATGATATTTAATGGAAAACCCGCATATACTATTCAAAATCAAAGAATAGGAAGGGTCTTTCAGAATATGAACAAAAAACCCGAGAGAGTTAACATCCCGATCCCCTCCGCTTCACCATCCGAAAAACGGATACATAAGGGAAATGCTGATCTGCTCAAGCTTTTGCAAAGGCTGAAAGCTAAACGTTGGATTTTTTTAAGGTAAAAGAAAGCCAGTCTCTAAGGAGAACTGGTTTTTTTATTTTTAAGATAATCACTGCGGGTGGTAGTATTGAATATTCTTACGGCCGGATTTCTTAGCCATATACATGGAACGGTCCGCTTTTTTCAAAAGTGAGTCCATTTCCGTACCTTGATGAGGGTAAAAGCTTATCCCTATGCTAGCTGATACAAATTGATCATTTCCATTAATGGTAATGGGCATGGTGGATAAACGGTTCAATATTAATTCAGCGTTTTGCTGAGTGCTTTTCATTAAATCCTCACAATGTGCTGGATGTAATAATACAATGAATTCATCACCACCAATTCGAGCCACATGACTGCCTTCGGGAACGGCTTGCAAAAAACATTCGGCTGCCTTTTTAATAACTTCATCACCAGTATCATGACCATAGGAATCATTGAAAAATTTAAAATGATCAAGATCGATGTAAAGAAGAGCCATTTCATCGTTTGTTTTATCTTTATGATAATCAAAATAATTATAAATGAAGTTCCGATTATATAGACCTGACAAAGGATCCCTGATAATCCCTTTTTCAAGATTGATGGTATGACTGATCAAAGCTGCCATGGACTTAATGAGGATCAGATCATATTCTTTAAAATCATGAGGTTTAATGTCGAATGCACATAATGTTCCAATGATTTCACCCTCAATAGTAAGGGGAGCTCCCATAATACACCCATTTCCTATAAGCTTCGTTACGGGGTGACAACTAGTCAATTCATGTTCCCCCAAATTCGGGATAACGAGTGGTTCCAAGCCATTCTCAGCAACTAATTTGCAATAAACCATATTATAAGGAAGGATGTCACCTTCACAAATCAACTTTGCATTTCTATTTAAGGATTTGATCATGAAACTATGTATCGGATTCAATATAGAAACGAAGAATGTATTGACCTCTATGGTTTGATCTAATAGTGCTAATACTTCTTTAGCGATGGAATCGAAATTCTTATAATAGTTGATATCTTGCTGAATCATTCTCAGGCTCCTCATTTATTTATAGTCTTTTTAGATTTCCGGATGTTAATTCTCATATTGAACGCCAAGGACACAAAATCGGAATCTCAATACCGTGACAGTTGTCCGAATTTCCACTAAACTCAATTAAGGGGATGGATTCGTTTTATGGATGAATAATGTTATCGAGAAAGTTTAAAAATTTACCTTTACTTTATTTTCGGCTTTTTTTTAATATCATTAAATTTTAATTTACCTGATTACAAAATTACTAAACCTATGTATCCATTTCCGGGTTTCCGGGATGGGCATAAACCAAAAATTCCAAATCAATGATCAGTCTATTCTTCATGAATTATACTTTAAATGAATTGGTAAGAGTAACTCCGAGGTGCATATTTGGTGGATTTTGCATATTTACCTTGGAGAGAATAGTATTTGGCATTTCTTAACCTTCTCATGTTAACAGAGCACTTGAATTTAAATAGATAAAACGAATATACCCACGCTCATTTTAAACAATAATTTGGGGAGGATAAAAGGAAGTATTAAAGTACATATTGGATAATTCAAAAGGGGATCATTATGGGAAAATTAGAAAGTATATATCCTATTGCGATTGAGAATACAAAGGAAAAAATAATCCAGGATATGGATTTTTATTTAGAGAATCAAGAGACAATGCCTTCTTATTCAGCATATATATCAGACAGGACGACCTTTATAGAGCAAATTTGGATAAATGTTTGGATAAATAAAGCGTCAAATGATGTGCCCAGAAAGGAAAAAAAGGCATTTTTAAGCGAAAGGGGCTTTGTAACGGAAGGTTCAGATCATAAACTGATCAATAGCATGTTCCGGAACGAATTAAAGAAGTATCGTCCGTTTGATAGCTTAACATGGATTAAAAAAACCTTTGCTGACAATCAGGAAGATTGGGAAAAGAGATATAAAAATGCAAGGGAAAAATTCTTTAGGCGACAAGAAGAACAGCGGCTTGCCAAGCAACGTTGGAAAATACGTGCGAGGCTTCAAGAAGAGGCAAATACATTTTTCGAAAATAACTCCCTTCTATTATATTTACATGCCAGGTATTATATTGCCGGTATATTGACAAAAGATCTTAAGAATAAGCCTAAATTCCAATATGTCGATCCATACTTGCTTGAAGAACAATTGGTGGAAGAGGGGGACTTTCAAGCTGCCGAATACTTAATGGTCACTGATTTTTTTGAAGAGCTGACAGGCGATATTCACTCGTTAGTCGGTTGGGGAAGGAACCGTTATGAATATGAAAATTACTTCTTCAGGTATGAAAGATTAGTTTCGGATTTCATAATGAAAATAGCCCCTGACAAATACTTGAACAATCTATCTGCTGCACTGCATCATGATTTTTTAGAGTCATATGGGGAAAGGCTGACGGTTGAAGCCCTTCAAGGTATACTAAGCGATGAATTGGCCGATTTGTCTCAGTCCTGTTTTGATGAACTTCAGGAAGAATACCTTTCTGATTTACTGAAGCTGGAAGGAATTCCTTTTAATGAAACATTGCACGAAGAAATATACGAAAAAGACGTGGAGAACAGAGAGAGAAGAAAAGCTGAAGTATTGGCAGAGCAAGCCAGGAAGCTGGCAGAAGAGCAAAGGATGATCAATGACATCATCGGTAAGGCCTATACTCCATCATTAGGGAAAAAAGTTCGATATGTTTTGCATATAGGAGAGACAAATACTGGGAAGACGCATAAGGCCCTGGAAAAAATGAAAGAAGCGGAAAGCGGTTTGTACCTAGCTCCACTTAGACTGCTGGCCCTTGAAGTGTTTGATAAATTAAATGCTGACGGTGTACCTTGCTCATTAAAAACAGGTGAAGAAGAAAAGGCAGTGGCGGGTGCTAAACATGTCTCCAGCACCGTTGAAATGTTTCATGAAAAGGATTACCACGAAGTAATCGTCATAGATGAAGCCCAAATGATTGCCGATAAAGATCGAGGCTTTTCATGGTTTAGGGCAATCACGCAAGCTAATGCGAAAGAAGTACACATTATCGGGAGCAATAATATCAAAAAGATGCTTCTGAACCTTCTGAATGAAGCTGATTTGGAACTCCACGAATACAGACGGGAAATACCGCTTGAGGTAGAACAAAGGGAGTTTGGCCTGAAGTATACGAAAAAAGGAGATGCGCTTATTTGTTTTTCGAGAAGGCAGGTACTCGAGACCGCGTCCCGGCTAAAAGAGAGTGGACATAATGTGAGCATGATATACGGAAGTATGCCTCCTGAAAATAGGAAACGGCAAATAGAGCTATTCAATCGCGGTGAAACATCAGTTGTGGTTGCCACCGATGCAATTGGAATGGGATTGAACTTGCCAATACGCCGTATCGTCTTTCTTGAAAATGAAAAATTCGACGGGACACGAAGAAGAAGGTTGACTTCTCAAGAAATCAAACAAATCGCAGGTCGAGCGGGTAGAAAGGGGATTTATGACACTGGAAAGGTAGCATTTACAGCAGATATCAAAATTATGAATAAGTTGCTGGAACAAGTTGATGAGCCAGTTCAAACCTTTACAATCGCCCCAACTTCTGCTGTATTTGAACGTTTTCAAAAATATTACCGGAACCTAGGGACATTTTTCGAAATGTGGGAGAGGTTTGAGCCCCCTAAAGGCACGAAAAAGGCATCACTATCGGAAGAAAGGGAGCTTTACGAACTAATACGGGATACTGAAATCGAAGCGCGTTTTTCATTAATGGATTTATATGGTTTCCTGCATATTCCATTTTCCGCAAAAGAACCAAGTCTTATCAGACAGTGGCTGGAGACAGTCGAAGCGATTGCCGAGAACAGTGACCTTCCTGAACCGGTCATCAAAACAAGGAATCTGGAGGAATTGGAGCTATCTTATAAAGCGATAGGTCTTCATCTATTATTTTTATATCGCATGGGTAAGCGGACCGAAGCTGTTTATTGGGAGCGTATCCGTGAAGAAATCAGTGATGGCGTTCATGATCAGTTAAAAGACGAAATGTTGAATTATCAAAAAAAATGCAAGCGCTGTGGAAAAAGGCTGCCGGATGACTCGCGTTTTCAAATATGTGACGCTTGTTATCATAGAGGGCTTAGGAAGACGCACAGATTCAATTAAACGAATCTTTCGATAGTAATAACCCGAATAAGATGCACCTTGTGCTTCATTCGGGTTATTAGTGGTTGTCTAAATCACTTAGTTGTTTGTTTCGATTTAGAAATAATCGCTGCTTGCTGCTTCATTCGTTTATCAGCTTTCTTATCATGCACCACTAAGATTGCATGAATTAAACCAGGTACATAAAAAAATAGTGTGAGGACCAAATTTAGCACTGCCTGAACGGGTTTACCAGCTAATAATACGGCTAATGGAGGGAAAATAATCGCAATTAAATAAAGAATGGTGAACACTCTCCAATATAAATATTTTTTATCTACTATTACAGTATAATTCTCTCATTTTGATAATTTTTTTATTCCGTTTTCTGATGATACCTCTTGCTATCGACTTGATAAATATATGCTCGAGAGTAGGATTCATACCAACTGAGCCTTCTGGCTCAAAGAAGCAGTCTTTTTCCCCCGATAATGGCAGGAGAGGGCTATGGCAAATGATCGTTTTTTCCGGAGCGGTCAATGTACCGCCGCTTTTTGTGTTAGAATAATCAGAATACTAACTGATGAAAGCGGGAGATTTATGAAAAAAAAGATAGGCTGTTTGCATGCACACTATACAAATATAAAATACATCGAAGCCGCATTCTCGAAATTTGATATTGAATGGCTTCATTTTGTTGAACCGGGATTGATGCATCGGGTGTCATCTGATGCAACTTTTAACAATTCGGATGCTCAAAAAAGGGTAAAAGAACAAGTCGAATGGATTGCCGAATGTAAAGTGGATGCCATTCTGATAACCTGTACAAACTACATCGCCTTTTTAAACGAAGAACAACTATCCTTACCCATGCCTATCATTAAAATCGATGAACCATATTTTGAGCAAATTTGCCAATTGCAGCAACCGCAAATGATTTTATTCACGAACCCAGCAACTGTTGAAGGAACAATCAAACGTTTAAATGCCCATGCTGAAGAATATGCCGCTGTGGATTTTGAAGTTATCATTATCGACAATGCCTTTGAATTGATTATGCAGGGATTGGGAGAGAAATATAACCAGGAAATCATGAACTTCCTTTACCAGTTTAATAACGAAGAAAGACCGATGTCGGTCGCTCAACTGTCAATGGTCGAAGCAGCTATGAGTTATGAGCTTGAGACAGGAAAGGCAGTTTTAAATCCATTACATGCATTAGTGGATTACATGATCGATCAACTGGAACTAAAGTCATTGAGTGTTGAATAAAGGATTTCTGGTGTCGCATGATCGTAAATACAAAAAAATATGTGTTTATATATAATAAGAAAGAAAAATTCCCTGCATGATTAGGTTAAATCCCGATCCAGGGAATTTTTTATTATTCCTTCGTGCGGATTTGTTCACGGATGTTTTCAAGTTCTTCAAGGGATAGGTTCGTTAGGGAATTTTTTATTTCTTCTTCGACCCGTTTTCGATCAAGCTCCCTATATTCGCTCCACCAATCACGCAGCCCTTCGGTGTTTTCGAGAAGATACTCTATATCAATTTCTTCTTGCTCATCATCTGATAAATATCGCATGACCGCACCTAGTAACCGATTGAGTTTGGCTGTTTCGCTTTCCTTATCAGGTGAAGCCGTGGTATCTTTCACTTCTGCATCATCTTTAGCAGGAACATTCCGAGGTGTCATAATATCCTCCTGTTTTTAATACTAGTGTGCCTAAAAAGGGCGGTTTTCAATATATGTTTTTCGTATTGTTAAAATTTCTTGGTATATAAATTTTAACATATACCTCGCTAGAATATATTAATAATATCATCATCCTTTAATAGTACTAACAAAATAATAGGTAGGTAAGGGGGGAGGATAATAAAAGGAATAGCTTAATTGCTATTCCTTACATCAAGCGACTAATTTTCTGCATTCTTCTGCACATCTCAAGCAGGCCTCAGCACATTTTTGACAATGTTCATGATCGTGTTTTTTACATTCGTTTCCGCAGCTTTCACAAATCTTGGCACACACTTCAGCCAACTCTGAAATAAACGGTGTTCCTCTCCCGATCGCCTGTCCTAAATAAGAGCAAATATCCGCACATTCCCGATCCAAGCGAAAGCATTCCACCATCATGTTTACATGATCTTCTTTTAAGCATGCGTCGTAGCAATGATTACACGCGGTCATACAATCATTTAAAGTTTGGATAACAGATGAATGATACTCATGTGACATGAACAAATCTCCTCCTAAATATGGTCTCACCCTTACTATTAACCTTTAAACTACCCTTAACTTCTTTTAGGATAAAGGTAAAAGGTTCATTAAAACTGAACGGACAAGTGATGGACTTTAGGGAATGAATGGAAGGGACAGTGCATAAATTTAAATGAAGGGAGTGGATATATGAAAATGTTTATTAAATTAAGTGTTGCCAGTGTCTCCGGAGCCGTCGTGTATTTGATATATAATGTCAACCAGACGCTGCGTAAAGGAATGGGAACGCTTGAAGAAACAAATAAGACACTGGAAGAGGTAAGGAATGCAGTACATGGATTGACGCAAGAGTCCAAACAATTGATCCACTCTGCCAATCAAATTACAGCGGATGTAAAAGGTAAGATGGAAAATGTCGATCCATTGCTAGAATCCGCTCAAGATGTTGGGGAAATGATTCATAATGTAACCAATTCCATGAAAGAAGCCAGTTTGGAAGGCCGCCACAAGGAATTATCTCCGACAGCTCCTTTGACTCGAACTGAAGCTGAGGGGGTGCAAATCAAAATCAAGTAGTACCATTTAACATTAAAAACAGGCACCCCGGGATACACTAACATATTTGAAGCAATCGTTTCTATCATTTATTTTAGAGGGGGAGCTTTATCATGATTATTGAATATAGTGTGGCTGCGATAGCCTTAGCCTTCATTTGGTTGGTCGTATTTTTAATCGGTACCCTTCAAAAGGGAATGGCCACGATAGGAGAAGCCAATCAAACCTTGGCTGAAGTTAGAAATGCCATTCATGATCTATCCGGCGAATCGAAACAACTATTGCAAACTGCAAATGAAATCACAGACGATGTAAAAACTAAAATGAAAACGGTTGAACCATTATTGGATTCTGCACAGGATGTTGGTGAAGCGATACATTCAGTTACAGACTCTGTTAAAAAAGCCACTAACGGCTTCCGTACAGATTTTTCCCCGAAAAAAATCAATGCCATCAAACCCAAAAGCCAATTTAGATAAAAAGAAAATATTAAAAAAAGTGAAAGACACTACCGGGAATTGGAGTGTCTTTTTTGATGATATGTATAATAGGCGTGATATGGATATCGCCCGTGGTTTATTATATATAAGACCCATTTCTCTCATACAGATCACTTAACACCCTGTATGAGAATATGGAACAAACATAAAATTATGGGCTTTAGGACAAGCAATTATTTATCTGTCTTGTCACCTTCAGCATGACCGGATGCTTTTGAGTCATTGGAATGTTTGATGCCTTTACTTACATATGGTTTGGCGCTTTTTTTCTTATTGGCACCTGTTTTCCAACGATTCCAGCCCTTCTTGCCCGTTCCTGTGCCGGTACCTTTACCCGTTCCGCTCTTAGCCTTAGCTTTACTCATGAAATCACTCCATTACTATTGTATGGTTAGTTTAAACCATTTTACTTGATTATTACCCAAGTATGTTGAAATATACAGTAACGAAGGTGATATGTACAGGGAAAGGCTCAATTTTTTTAATCTAAATCTTTATATACCAATAACAGCAAGAGATTTTGCTTTGGTTTTTGCCTCACTTTATCGATATCGATCTTGATTTCGTCAGTAAGATGCTTATGCCGATTTTTTTGCAAATGGTCAAGTAGTGCATGAAAGTTAATAATACAGCACCAGTATTCATTCCTAAAATGATTCCTCCCATATTAAGAGAAGCCTGGGAGCCTAGGATATACATCATTAAAAAGGCAACAATATGGGACCATACGGTATGAATGAAAGCATCCTTCACTAAACCAAGGCCGATGAGATAGGCTTGCATGGGAATGACAAAAAAATGAAAAAGGAAATAAGGACATAATAATTTTAAATAGTATGCGGCAGATGTTGAAGAAAAAAAGAGGGAGGTCAAAGGTTCCGCAAAGAAATAAATGAAGATCACAGCCGGAACTCCATACAGTACGGTGAAAGACATCGATTTTTGCAATAAAACCCTCAATTTTTCCTTATCCTGCCTTTTGTAAGCATTCGAAACATTCGGAATGAGCATGATCATTAAGGAATGTGCGATAAAGGCTGGGAAGAAGCCGATCGTCATCGCTACTCCAGTAAGCATCCCAAAATGCTCTGTAGCCACTACCGCACCGAATCCTGCCGAGAGAAGGGCAGTGTGGATCAAAAAAGGTTGGATCGCATTTGTTATCGCATGAAAGATCCTTAACCCCATGGTGGGCAGCGAAACCGCCAATAACTTTTGCCGGGCATGTTTACCGGTTGTCCGTGAGTTTGTACCGCGCCTCATGATTCGCATTTGAAGAATCAAAAGGTTGATCAAGTATAGAAAAACGAGGAACTCACTGCCAATCAAAACAAAAAAGGCCATCAATAATGACTTTTCCTGGTTAAAATGAAATAAGTTAAAGATAAGGAAAAGTAAGCCGAATTGAATGATATCCTTCAAAAAGTTGGAAAAAGCAATCTTCCCCATTTGCTGGACACCCATGAAATAGCCTCTTGCAATTGACGAAAAGGCAACTATTGGGATCACTGTGATGAGCAGCCATTTAATATAGGGATGGTATTTGTCCATTATGGATGAGAAGGAAAGTATGAAAGGCATGACTACACACATTACCAATACGACGACTGCAGCCATTTTAAGTGCATGAACGATAAGATTATAATGCATTGCCTGTTTATTTTCCGCGACGAATTTTGAAATGGAAATATGTAATTCAAGGCTGGCGATCACATATATCAAAAAGAAAATTGGCAATATGGACATATAAAGCCCCATGCCCTCTTCGTGTAATTCCCTGGCTAGGAGCATGTTCACTAAAAATTCGATACATTCACCAAAAAACGCTGCAACAATCAAAATGAGCGTTCCTTTATAAAAAGACTTCATGTTGGACCACTCCTAACAAGGTGTTTGTATAAAGATATGAGACATGCCATGGAATATTCATGAGGAACTGCATATCCCAGCGATACAAAATGCGATTATGCCTATGGCAATCCTTATTAATCGCTTAAAAATTAAATCAGGATAAAGGTGGAAAATTGTATGAAATCGATTGGTTACATACATTTATAATGGGGAAATCCTTACCCATACATCTTCATCAAATGGCTTCATATGGTGAAATTACAAACAAGGGCAAGTTTTTATGTCATTTTCCTTTTCAAAAGTGTCAGATGAATCATGAATATAAGAATGGGACATGAATTTCGCTTTGAAATTCATGCTTTATTTTGCTATCCTTTAGCAGAGGGGATGATCAATATGAAATTCACATCTATTAGTCAATCAAATATAGATGAATTGTGCATTGCGTTTGAAAGTTGTCTTACGAAACATGACATTACATTTAAGTATGTAGATATGACTGAAGAGAACGGAATCATATCGTTCATTTTTTGTGATGACCCGGAAAATGCGAGATCGGTCGACATGGAAAGTGAACGCTTCATTGGATTGGATACCGATTACATAGCCAAGGAAATTTTAGAGCCAATCCTGCCTAAATTAAAGGAATTTGCACAATATAAAATCATCGATTAAGATGATTTTTTTTGTTTTGATATTTGTTTTTATTGCCTATATGGAGCTGGAAATTTAACTTCCTATTATATGCGCATTATTATAGTCAGGGTATAGTTTGTGGAACTAAAAAAGCTGGAAGGGAAAAGGAAGAGTTCTAACAGCGGTTTACAATTGGCTAGCTATGCAGGAAATGGTGATTATATAAAAGAAATACCCTGGGTGTGATTACATCCAGGGTATTTCTTCTTTGAAAAGCCAAAGATCGCTTTTCACCACTAACTATACTCCACGGTATTCTGGATCAAATGACCATTTTTTTACCGGCATTTAATTCAACTTCCTGCTTGGGAGTTTCAATTTTCTTGATTTTCTTCACTCTAAAGTGATAAACCGCATAACATCCAATGAAGAATGCTCCCCCGCAATAAAGGGCCATTCGCTGCTCAGGAACAAATGCTAAACTGATCATTACGATGCAGTTTGTTATTAATGCAAGTATGGGGATGAATGGGTATAGCGGAACTTTAAATTTCAGATCTTCTATCTTGCCGCCTTGGCGGGTATAGGATCTTCTAAAAGCAAGAAGACTAGCCGAAATGGCAATCCAGCCAATTTGTGCACCTAACCCTGCAAGGGAGAGAAGAAAGACAAATATTGTGTCCGCAGCTACTACACTTGAAAGTAATGACAAACCGGCAATCGCCAGGGTGATGAGCAGGGCATTGAGCGGAATCCCTCTCTTATTCACCAAACCGAGCTTCGGACTTGCCATACCTTCCCTTGAAAGCGAGTAGAGCATACGTGTCGCAGCATAAAGACCGGAGTTCGCCACTGACAAAAGTGCTGTAAGAATGATGAAGTTCATGATGTCAGCTGCATACGGAACTCCGAGACTATCAAGTACAACAACGAATGGACTTTCTGAGATACCGGCTTTTTCCCTTGGGATCAGCGCAGAAAGTACAGTGACAGAAAGAACAAAGAAGAAAAGGGTTCTCCAAACGGTTTGTTTGATGGATTTTGGTATGACCTTTTCCGGGTTTTCACTTTCTCCTGCGGCTATTCCGATTAATTCAGTGCCCTGGAAGGAAAAGTTCACTGTAATCATTGTGATTAGCAGGGCCGATATCCCATTGGGGAAAAGACCCTCAGCGAAAAAGTTTGAGAAAAATGGAGCTTCTTGTCCACCTTTCATATCAATCATACCAAACATAGCAGCACCGCCAACGATGATGAAAAGAATGATGGCCAATACTTTTATGCTGGAAAAAACAAACTCCGATTCGCCAAATGCCTTTGCTGATAAGGCGTTTAGTGAAAAGATGAGAAAAGCAAAGATTGCACACCACATCCATACGGGTGATTCAGGAAACCATCTTTGCATTAGCTGTCCTGCTGCCAGAAACTCTAAGGCGACTGTAACGGCCCAACCTAACCAGTATAGCCATCCGATGGCAAACCCGGTTCCAGGACCGATGAACTTAGTCGCATATGTCTGAAACGAACCGGAAACAGGCATGGCAACGGATAGTTCACCTAGGCAAAGCATCGTTAAATACATGATGAAGCCGCCGACTATGTAAGAGAGGATGGCACCGAAGGCTCCTGCTTCATGAATGGTATAGCCTGAACCGATGAAAAAGCCCGTACCAATACATCCCCCTATTGAAATCATAAATAAATGTCTTGCTTTCATGCTCCGTTTTAATTCATTTGGTTGATTTTCTGCTGTTTTCATTGAAAAACTCCTTTACCTGATGGGTGCAAACGGTTTCATTTATGTTGGGACGTTATTAGGGAATTTGTGTTCTTACAAGTCTAATAGCTTTTGATTTTGATTCTTAGATGATGTCGAATTCCCTCCGAAAAGAGATTACTTCTGCATTAAAGAAGCATGATTCAATGAACATAGGTACCTATGCAGAATTAATTTCGAAAGCGCCGCTTAATAAAGAAAGAGAAGCCAAGCGTCAGGAAACTAGGGATGTAAATTGATTCATGTCGATCATCCGCCAATGGGAAGAAGCTCATAAAAGAAGTATGGGCTTTTCCCTATGGAGCATCACTTTAACGAACTCTCTATATTTCTATCAAAATCATAGAGTCCGATTATTTAACATGAGCCAATAAATCAGGAGTGATATGATCTTCCGCTCCATATAATAATTTTTCCCCAAGCAATGAGCCCATTAATGCGACAGCAACTTCAGCCGTTTTATTATGCTCGTCCAATATTGGGTTTATCTCAACAAACTCTGCTGATGTAATGATATTAGCTTCAGCAAGCATTTCCATGGCAAGATGGCTTTCGCGGTAACTAATACCTCCCATTACAGGCGTTCCTACCCCTGGTGCATCATCTGGATCAAGACCATCAAGATCAAGTGATAAATGGACAAGGTCCGTACGTTCTTTCAGGTAGGCAATCGATTCTTCCATCACTTTTGTCATACCCATTCTATCAATCTCATGCATAGTATAGACTTTAATTCCTTTTTCCCTGATTAACTCTTTTTCACCTTGGTCTAAAGAACGGGCGCCAATGATGACAATGTTCTCTGGTTTGACTTTTGGAGAATATCCGCCAATTTTAGTCAGTGCAGGGTGGCCAAGGCCCAAACTTACCGCTAGGGACATACCATGTATGTTTCCTGATGGGGATGTTTCGGCAGTATTTAAATCTCCATGTGCATCATACCATATTACCCCTAAGTTTTCAGAATGCTTCGCTAAACCGGCTAATGTCCCGATAGCAATGCTGTGATCTCCACCTAAAACTAAAGGAAAACGATTTGCTTGGATGACTTCATCCACTTTTTGACTCAATTTTTCATTACCTTCTGCTACGTCCTGCAGATTCTTTAAATTTGTGTCACTATCACTTTGTGCTCTTTCCTGTATTTCTACTTTAATATCACCTTCATCACGGACAGTATAGCCAATGTTTTCAAGTCTTTCACTCAACCCTGCATATCTAATGGCACTAGGCCCCATATCTACTCCTCTTCTAGTTTGACCAAGATCCATCGGCACACCAATAATTGAAATTTCCTTCTTCATATGTAATTCCTCCTTCGATTTTTCTTCCCTAGTATAAGGGTAAAAGGAGTGATGACTCAACTCGACATTTTTTTGAATATTTATACGATTGAGAAAAGGGTAAAGGTCCTGGGTTAAAATTCCTATTATTGATTTTTTATGAACATAATATTATACCTTAAGGGGTATTAGTGACAATGGGTGATTCCTTGTAAAAACTGCAATTGTTGAGATTTTTATTCCAGGAATGGAAGTGATAGCGCTGCCAATCAGAATCTTTCGCCAAGGGTGATTCAGAAGATATTGAATATAATTTACTAGATACATTTATTCAGGAAATGGGGCCGTTACACCTATAATGTATGGAAGGATTTTTCATTTTTATATGGAATATATAAAAAAAAACTAAAAATATTTTAATTGCAGTTAGAATATCACGACTTTTTTTCATCTAAACACACTGAGTACTTTGTATTTAGACGCAGTTTGAACTAGGAGGTATTCATGTTGAATAGCAATGATAGACAGAGTGGAAAAATGGAACCGAACCAAAAGAATGAGAGCCTTAAGTATTTATCGAACCGCTGGTCAAGCAAAATTAATAATTTTTTGGTTCTTTGCATATATGAGCAAAACAATCAATATCATGATTTCAATAATAAATTCAAAACACACAAATTAAAAAATTCGAAGGGGTTTCTAACCTTTAAAGATGGATTGAACAATAAAAGTTTTGTTATTTGGGAACAAGCATATAAAGAGAATGAAGAGCTATTTGCCAAACTGAGGTTAACGGCGAGAAACGAAACATTGTCACATATTGCCCAACATGTCGTATTCTATCTATTAAGTGAATATGAAAGGGTTTCTACAAAAAATCATGCTGTTTTAAAAGAAAAACATTTAATGGAAGATTCAATTTACCAAATGGAAAAAAAATTAAAAAATGAAACTTTTTTGGGAGAGAGATCGGTTTGGGAGGAATTTTACAGCTGGTTTAGACTGCTAGTAAAAGAATGGGTCCTTGAAGAAATAGCCTTATCAATAGGCTTTAATGAAATGGAAAGACTTGATGATCAAGCATTAAATAAGTTATTTTACGAGCATCTCACAAAACATTTTACTGAAAACACTGGATTTTTATCGAGAGTAACAGATATCGTTAATGAATATATTAAAGAGTGGATCGATAAAATCATGAGTGAATTTAATATCGAAAACAATACGATCGAAAAGATAGAAAACCTGCTATGTTTTAAGAGGGATTTTCAGACATCAGATTTATTATTATCCACAATGAGGGATTTTACTTTCAACTTTACCGTCCAAGATCATTTGCTTGTTATGAATAGTGCTCCATATCAGTCAGTTAGAGATGCAATTTATAAAAAAAATTTCGAAATCATTGGAAACATTCCTTACCCTGCAACCCCAATATTAAAGGGTAATACAGAAGGCTTCATACAAATAATCCCTTTTGGTAACGATCATATAACCTATGGGCAGACGAATGTGAAAGAAGCTTGGAACCGAGTCCACTCTTTATCTGATGTGGATGTAGATGTTTTTGATGCTCTTTGCAGCCTTTTCCTGTCAAAGGCTGCTCATAATGAGGAAACAGTGGAAATTTATTTAAATGACCTCCTTTCAATTCGAGGATTAAAGCCAAAACTTGGTGGGTTTGGGCGTCGAGGTGGTTACGAGGCCAAACAGCGTGCTCAAATTTTGAAATCGCTTACAAATATACAAAGCATATGGATTAACATTAACAAAGCTACCATCTATGAAAAAGGTAAGCCTGTTCAGACAAAACTACAAGGGAGGACGTTTATCTTTAAAGATCGTAATGGCGTTGAATATGATATATCAGAAGAAGCAGACAGGAAAAAGATAACGTTCACGATCGATAAGGTTTTCGCCAAATATCTTAATGGTTCTGCACGGCAAGTTGCCCTACTTTCAATAAAAGCACTTCAATATAATCCATATAGGCAACTTCGGGAAAAACGGCTTACAAGATATCTAAGCTGGCGTTGGAGGACCCAAGCAAGAAAAGGAGACTTTTTACAGCCGAATAAAACCAGTACCCTATTGGAATCGATCGGTGAAAAATTAAATGACCGAACACCATCCCGAACTAGGGAACGTTTCGAGAAAGCTTTGGATGTTCTACTGGATGATGGCGTAATTGCATCATGGCATTATGAAAAGTGGGATGAATCCATAGCCGATTATAAAGGATGGGCCAGTATTTGGCTGAATTCGATGATATTAATAGAACCGCCTGATATCATAAAAGAGCAATATCGCTCCATAGAAAAGAAACAAAAATCACACACTGGCAATCGTCTTGCAAAGCAAGACCAGGCTAACCTGAAGAGCAGCGATCATATTGGTGAGCAAATAAGAATCACAAGAAAAAAACTCAACCTCTCTTTATATCAATTAGCAGAAGAACTGGAGATATCAGCCCCATATGTCAGTAACATTGAGAGAGGGATGAAAATTCCATCCTCCAAAATTCAAACGAAAATGAAGAAATGGCTGGAAAAACAGGAACATATTAATTGATCATGAACAAATTAACCCTATTCCTTTATCAGGAGGAGGGTTGTTTGTGTTGCCATATACATAAAAAGCATTGGCGTTTATCTTGTTCCAATGTCGGGGCTATGAATGTAAGAAGTCGGGGTCATCAAGAACACATATTTTTCATTCTATTCTTTTGACCCTGCTGTATATGAGAAATTTCGTCTTTTAAAAATAATTAACTTCCTAATGTTTTAAATGAATTTAACAAACTATCAATTTCTAGAATATTAACCCCCTCCATGTAAGATTAGTTCAAAGATATCTTTTTTAAGTAGGGGGGAAGATTCATGATAAAAAATAAACATTCAAACAATTCTCATGAAACGCTTGAGCCGTTATTCAATCCAAGATCCATCGCAATCCTAGGTGCCTCCAAGAGTGAATACAAAATCGGGAATTTACAGGTCAAAGCCCTTTTGGATGGTCAATTTAATGGGGAGATTTACCCAATCAACCGTAAAGCAAAAGAGATTGAAGGGATTAAGTGCTATGAATCTTTGTCCGATGTTCCGAATGAAATTGATTTAGCCATTTTTTGCCTTGGGGCGAATCAGGTGCAGCAAGGATTAGAGGAATGTGCACGAAAGAAAGTGAAAGCAGCCATCATTTTTGCTGCTGGTTTTTCTGAAACAGGAAAAGAAGGCATCAAGCAACAGGAATTGTTAACAGATATTGCAAGAAAGAATGGAATACGGATAGTGGGTCCCAACTGTGTTGGATTAGTGAATTTGTCGAATGGCTTGATTGGCACTTTTTCCCCTGCCATTCAATCAGTGCCAATAAATGACCAAAGAGGGGTAGGATATGTCTCCCAAAGCGGTGCGTTTGGTGTTTTGACTTATATGGCAGCAGCTCAGAATGGATTGAGTTTCAATTATTTCGTGAGTGTAGGAAATGAAATGGAAACTGAATTCTCGGATGTCATTGAATATATGATCCATGATACAAAAACAAGTGTGATAAGCGGCTACTTGGAAGGTGCAAAAAACCCGGAAAAATTACGAAGCCTGGCAAAAGAGGCATTGGATAGAAATAAACCCATAATTGTCATGAAAACCGGAAGGAGCAAGGCTGGAAGCAGAGCTGCTGCTTCACATACAGGTTCACTTGCGGGATCGGATCAAGTATATGATGCCTTTTTTAAGCAGGCTGGCATCGTAAGGGCCGATGATTATGAAGATATCATATCTTTTTCAAAGCTATTCCTATCAAAGAAGCTTCCAAATGGACGTAATACGGTTATTATCACCAGTTCAGGAGGGAGGGGAATAAATGAAGCGGATCGCTGTGAATCATACGGACTTACCATCAACCCACTGAGCTCAAAGACAATAACAGAAATCAAACGTAATATACCCGAATATGCAAGCGCTTCCAACCCTGTGGATTTAACAGCGGCCGCATCTGTTTCCAATCCTGAGTTATTTCTTGCACCATTGAGGGCACTTGTAGAAAATCCGGATGTCGATAACATCATTTTTACTGAGTTTCCCTTTAATTGGACTGCCGAGCACCCTTTACTTCAAGAGTTTATTGAAATTTGTACAAGCTCAGATAAATTTGTTTTCATTACCACTTTTCCATTAGACGGCATGACCCTTCCCCTTGGTACCGATGAGCTCGTGAAAAATGGCATACCGGTGATCCCTGGGAACCTTAATCCGATAAGAGGGCTGGCGAAACTAGTTGAATACAGTGAATTTTATCGAAAAAATCTTGAAAATCAAGTTTCCAATATTACAAAGAAAATAGAGAAACAAAACTTACAGGACATGCTGAAGCCCGGTACTGCTTTAAGTGAATCCGAAGCTAGTATGGTTTTGGAAAGATACAGGATTGCTACCACGAAGCGTGTTATAGCTGCAAATGAAAACGATGCAGTACAAATCGCTAACAGTATCGGTTATCCGGTTGTGTTAAAGGTCGATTCACCGGATATACCACATAAGACGGAAGCTGATGCCATTCGATTGAATGTAAAGACCGATCTTGAGGTCAGGAAAGCTTTTACAGATATTAAGCGGAATGCACTAAATTATAAACCTGAAGCTACAATAAACAGCATTTCCGTTCAGGAAATGTTACCTGATGGAGTGGAAATCATTGTTGGTGCAAGTGATGATCCTGTATTTGGACCGGTTATCATGTTTGGTCTAGGGGGAATATTCGTTGAGATCTACAAAGATATTTCGTTTAGAATTGCTCCACTGTCAAGGCAAGATGCACTTGAAATGATTGAAGAAATCAAGGGCAAGGACATTTTAATGGGAGCACGCGGGAAAGCACCGGTTGATATTGAAGCCATCATTGATGTGTTATTAAAGGTTTCCTCTATAGTTACAGATTATAAACATTCCATTGACGAATTGGATATTAATCCATTGCTGGTCTATGAAAATGGAATCAAGGCCGCTGATGCCATGATTGTTGTAAAAAATAATGTGGATGATAATACCGTTATTAGGGGGTAGAGAGCAAATGGAACTTGATCATTTGACCGGATTAACAGGAGCTGAATTTATATTTGAAGTCGAAAAGAGGCATATCCGCCAATTTGCTGAGGCAATTGGTGATTTTAATCCCTTATATGTGGATGAAGAATATGCTGCGAAAACTTCATATGGTGGCATTATAGCACCGCCAACCTTCCCGATTGCCATTGGTCAGGATAGCGGCGAAAGCCTTGACTTGGGCCTCGAACAAAAGAGAATGCTGCATGGTGAACAGGAGTTTATTTATTCCCGCCCCATTAGGCCAGGTGATAGATTGCATTGTCAGATGAAAGTATCAAATGTATACGAACGGGAAGGAAGAAAAGGAAAGATGCAGTTCTTGGTACTTGATACAGAAATGAAAGATGAGTCAGGTGAAATGGTGGTCATAAGCCGAACAAATATCATCTATCGGCCCATTAGGAGTGATCACGCTCCTGTCTGAAAAAATATGATGATAATTAATGGCATTAAAGTATCAATATCAAATTCCAGCAAACTGAAAACAGGAGGAATCAGGGATGTTGAACTATGAAAGTTTACATGAAGGTCAAAGACTTGAATCTCTCTTCAAGCCACCTGTAACCAAGGTACAACTTGTTAAATATGCCGGAGCTTCAGGGGATTTTAATCAATTACATACCGATGATGCATTCGCACAAGAGATTGGCATGCAGGGTGTAATTGCTCATGGGATGCTTGTAATGGGCTTTCTCGGTGAATATGTAATGAAACTGGCTGGTGATCAAGCTGTACCGGCAAATTTTAAAATGAGATTTGGTGCTGTAACCGTACCAGGAGATCGGATCACGTGTTCTGCTTTCGTTAAAAATTTGTATGAAGAAAGAGGTCAACGTTTTGTAAGGCTGGACGTTATTGCAGAAAAGGAACCAGAACAAGTTGTCGGTTCAGGTGAAGTGGTTTTACGGATTAAATAAAGGTTACAAGTTATCAAATAGTAGGAGGGTTTATTATGGAAAGCATTAAAAATCGCTATGCCATTGTCGGTGTAGGGGAAAGTGAGCGTTCTAAGAATTCCGGTACAACCCCGTTACATTTGGCGTTGGACGCTGCTCGAGCTGCATTGAATGATGCTGGGCTTCAAGCGAAAGATATTGATGGGTTCATGAGCTATTCGGAAAACGATTCTTGTACATCTCATCAATTAGCAACATATTTAGGGGTCCGTCCCAAATATGTTAAGGATATTTTGGGCGGGGGAAGCAGTACCGAAATGCTGATAGCTGACGCTGTTGGATTAATCGAATCAGGTCAATTGAATACGGTGTTGATTTATCGTTCCATGAATGGACGCTCAGGCGTGAGGATGGGCGGAGGCGGATGGGATGTAAATATGCTTCAAACAGCCATAGAAGGCGGAAGCTTCATCATTCCTTACGGTGCTGGCAGTCCGGCTCAGTGGTTCGGACTTTTTGCGACGCGACATATGCATGAAACCGGGCTGACAAAGGAACATCTTGGGCATGTCTGTTTAGCTTTTTACGAACATGCTCAAAGGAATCCTAAATCATACTTTTATGGTAAACCATTAACGATGGAGGAATATCTTAAAACGCCCTATTTAAGCTATCCATTTAAAAAACATGATTTCTGCCTGGAATCCGATGAAGCAAATGCAATCATTGTCACTTCAGCAGAACGTGCTGAAGGATGCAAGTCCAGACCGGTATACATCATGGGTTTATCTGCTAGGCAGTGTGTGTCCCATGCACATTATTGGAATGATTTAACCGAAGTGGCTGCTGACTATGTCGCGCCTGAAGTATATAAAATGGCTGGAGTGAAACCTGAAGATATTGACGTTGCATCCATATATGACTGTTATAGCTGGGTTGTACTTCGGCAGTTGGAGGCTTATGGATTTGCACCGCGCGGAGAGGTCGGTGACTTTGTAGCCGAAGGAAACTTGCGGATCGGCGGGAAATTACCTTCGAATACAGCAGGAGGAATGCTATCGGAAGGATATACACATGGAATGAATAACGTATTGGAAATCGTACGTCAAGTTCGTCACGAATACAAAGGAACCGATCGGCAAGTGGAAAATTGTGAAATCGGAATCTGTACTGGCTGGGCTGGACCGGATATGGCCGGTGCCATGATTTTAAGAAATTAGGAGGGAACAAAATGGAATACCAAAAACCTATTCCGCTAAAAACACAGGATAATAGTCCATATTGGGATGGCGCAGATCGTCATGAACTGATTCTTCAAAAATGCAATTGCTGTCATCAATATTCCCATCCTCCCGGTCCGAGCTGTGCAAAATGTGGCAGTTCGGAACTTAGCTGGGAAAGCCAAGGCAGCGATATTAACGGTAAAGTCTATTCATATATCGTTTCCTATCGGCCCTTCTTACCTGGATTCCAGGATGATTTACCGCTTGTAATTGCCATAGTCGAATTAGATACTCTGCCCCAGGTCAAGTTAATCGGAAATATTCTGCATTGTTCACCAGAAGATATTGAAATGGGTATGCCAGTTAAGATGGTTTGGAAGGAAATTACGGATGAACGGTCACTGCCGCAATGGATTCAGTCATAGAAGTGTAATTTGCAAGCATTAAAGGAGGAAGATATCTATGGATTTTTCGTTTACAACCAAGGAAGCAGAATTCCGTCTTGAATTGAGAGCGTGGCTTGAAGGAAATTTACCTGAAGGTTGGCATGAAGGAACCAGTAATGTTTCAAAAGATGAAAGAGAGTATGCCGTTTTCCTCAGGAATTGGCAAAGGAAATTATATGAAGGAGGCTGGGCAGCGATTGCCTGGCCAAAAAAATACGGCGGACGAGAAGCGACGTTGATGGAGGAAATAGTTTATCAACAGGAAATGGTTAGAGTAAAGGCTCCGGCGCTTGTGAATTATGTAGGCATCCATATGGTGGGACCCACTCTAATGCAGATTGGAACGGACGAACAAAAAGCAAAATATATCCAAAAAATTCTCACAGGGGAGGAAGTATGGTGTCAAGGATATTCCGAACCGAATGCTGGATCCGATTTATCCGCCATTCAAACAAGCGCCGTAAAGGACGGAGATCGGTGGATCATTAATGGTCAGAAGGTTTGGACAAGCTTTGGCCACTTAGCTGATCGATGCTTTTTACTGGCTCGGACGAATCGTTTTGATAAAAAGCATAAAGGGATAACGGTTTTCCTATTGGATATGAATCAGCCGGGGGTGGAAACAAGGCCCATCATTCAAATGGATGGTCAGCATGATTTTAATGAAGTCTATCTGAATGATGCGATTGCATACGATGCTGAAATAGTTGGGGAGGTAGATGAAGGCTGGAAAGTTACGATTGCATTGCTTATGCATGAAAGAACGGGAATCGGAGCGCAAGTTTTTACATTGGAGCAACAATTTAATGAACTTGTAGGGTTAGCTAAAGAATTGAAGGAAGATGAAGAGCCATTGATGGACAATCCGCTTGTTCGTCATACAATGGTAGATTTATATACTCGCTCACGCGGTTCACTTTTGAACTATTATCGTAATTTAACTAAGACATTAAAAAATGGTCATCCTGGTGCAGAAGGTTCGATGGATAAATTGATGGTAAGTGAACTTACTAAAGAGCTGTTGTCCCAATCCATTTCATTACAAGGACATAACGGTATTCTGTGGAAAGAAGATGCAATCACCTCCAAGTCATATTGGCAGGATAATTATCTTTATTCTTTTGGACAAACAATTGGAGGTGGAACGAGCGAAATTCAAAAGAACACTATTGGGGAAAGAATTCTAGGTCTACCAAAAGATATGGGACGTTAAGTTGAAAAGGGGGAATGAAGGTGGATTTTTCTTTAAATCAAGAACAAGAGATGTTCCGCGGATATGTCCGGAAATATTTAGATGGTGCCGGGCAAACAAAAACGGCCCGTGCATACATAGAGGGTGAAACTGGATCTCTAAGGGCCTTATTTTCGGGGCTTGCCGAATTAGGATGTACAAGCATTAATATATCGGAAGATTACGGGGGAATGGGCTTAGGTCACCTTGATTTAATACCTGTACTTGAAGAAACCGGCCGTTCTTTATTCCCGGGTTTATACTTAGAAACCAATGCACTAGCTGTGCCATTATTAGAGAAATTCGGTACTGAAGAACAAAAAGGTAGGTATTTAGCAGAAATTTCTGCTGGTACAAAAACATTCTCGCTAGCTTGGTTAGAACCAGGTGGAAGTTACGGTCCTTCTGGTATCAACCTGGAGGCAAAATCCCTAAACGGTCGGTTGATATTAAGCGGAGTGAAAACAATGGTTCCCGATGCTGAGTTGGCTGATCATTATATAGTGTTAGTCCGCACAGGCAAAGGTAACCGAAATGAAGGGATTACATTACTTATCGTCGATCGAAATGAAACGAATTTGACGCTTGAAAGCCAGAAAAACATTGACGAAACCCGACAATTGGCAGCATTGGCTTTCAATGATGTTGAAATTCCAATGGATCAGGTACTTGGATCGATGCATCAAGGGTGGGATGCCATCCAAGAAGGATTACTCTCTTTCAATGCGGCTCTCTCGGCAGTAATAGTCGGGTGTATGGAGAAAGTGGTGGAAATGGCAGCAGAGTATGCGAAGATTCGTGAACAGTTTGGTCAGCCGATAGGGAGATTCCAAGCGATTAAACATAGTATTGTCGATATGAAAATGGATCTCGAAACAGCCAGATCTTTAGCTTATTATGCTAACTGGGCATTTGAAAGCGGTGCAGAAGATCGAGTGCAAGCCATATCCTGTGCACGAATATTTGCCACGAAAGCATTCATACGTATTTCGTCAGACAATATTCAAATTCATGGTGGAATCGGGTTTACAGAGGAAATTGATTGTCACCTTTTTGTTAAGCGTGCAAGGTTCTATGAGAATTATTTAGGAAGCACTGAACAATATTACAAACAGGCCGCTACGGCATTAGGTTGGTAGAAAAGCAGAAGGGGTTACATTCATGTCTTACTAAGCCGAAGGGTGGAGATGAAGGTTGGAAATTTCATATAAAGTGAAAGAGTACCAGAATATGATTAATGGCGATCTGGTTCCCGCTTCTTCCGGGAAGCGGATTGAGAGCTACGATCCGTCAACAGGCAGGGTTTGGGCAACCATTCCTTGCAGTATGGCCCAAGATGCTGAAGCGGCGGTAGAAGCAGCCCGGAGCGCTTTTGCCGATTGGTCTTCGAGACCAGCTATGGACCGGGCTGCTTACCTGAGGAAAATAGGTGACTTGGTCGTAACGCATGGTGAAGAGCTAGCTGAGTTGGAATCAAGAGACAATGGTTGGGTGATCAGGGAAACGAGCCACGGCCTCATTCCCAGTTTAGCAAGCCTTTGGTATGATGCAGCAGGTGCTACAGCTATTGGAAGTAAGGGAGATACCGTCCAATTGGGACCTTCAAGTGTAGGTTATTCATTGAGGGAACCTCTAGGGGTAGTAGTAGGAATCCTTCCATGGAACTCACCGCTTTTCACTTTTACCATTAAAGCGGCTTATGCGATTGCGGCAGGAAATGCTGTCATTATCAAACCATCTGAATTGGCTTCTGTCGCTTCATTACGATACGGAGACCTGATTAATGAAATCCTCCCGCCAGGAATCCTCAATGTCGTATCAGGAACTGGAGCGGAAGTGGGAGATACTCTAGTAAGCCATCCAGATGTGAACAAAATCAGTCTGACCGGTTCTGGAGGAACGGCAAGGGCGATAGCACAATCGACCGCACGAAATCCTAAGCCCATGATTTTGGAACTTGGCGGGAAATCGCCAAACATAGTCTTTGCGGATGCAAACCTTGAAAAAGCAGCACAAGGGGTGACAAACTTTGGGATATTTAGCGGCAACGCAGGCCAACTATGTGTAGGCGGATCGAGGATTCTAATTCAAAGGTCCATATTCGATGAAATGATCATTAGGATGAAAGAAGTGATGGAACAGCAAATTCAACTGGGTGATCCAATGAATCCAGCCATTTCAATGGGACCGATCGCTAACGCTGCTCAATATGAAAAAGTCCTCTCATATATAGAATTAGGCCAAAAGGAAGGAGGGGAAATCATCATCGGTGGCCGTCATGGAGGTGTAAGCCTATTACCTGATGAACCCAAATTAGCTGACGGCTATTGGGTTGAGCCAACATTGATCAAGGTCAATAGTAATTCTCTCCGTATCTGTCAAGAAGAAATCTTCGGTCCGGTAGCGACCGTTATCCCCTTCGATACGGAAGAGGAAGCCATCACCATAGCTAATGACAGTGATTTTGGTTTAGGAGCTGGAGTATGGACTTCGAATTTGGATCGGGCACACCGTATGGTCCGCAAACTGGAATCGGGTAATGTGTGGGTGAACTTGTTTCGCAGGGTGGGGCCTGAACTCCCATTCGGAGGCCAAAAAAACAGTGGATTTGGAACGGATACCATTCTTGAATATACCCGTGAAAAGACCGTTTATATGGAAATAGGATGAGTTCTTATGAGATTAGCAGGGAATTTGCTGTAAATAGTGGACTGGGGGTTCTGTAAATGGCACAAGATTCTAAAGGCATTTTTTATGGATGGTATGTAGTGTTGTGTGGCTTTTTCATCATGTTCGCCGGTTTCTCGATAATAAATTCCCTGCACAGTTTGTTCATGGTCCCGGTTACAGAGGATCTAGGAATAAGCAGAACCACTTTTTCCATTGCACTTTCCATTGCTGGCCTTGGAGTGGCCGTTGCTTCTCCGATCATGGGTAAATTACTCACTAAAGGGAATATGAAATTGATCATGTCAATTTGCGTAGTAATGGCCGGAGCAGGATTCATGTCATACTCGCTTGCCAACTCAGCTGTATATTTTAGTATCATTGGCTTTGTAATTGGCATCTGTGTTGCGGGCTTTTCCAATATTCCCATATCAATCATGTTAACCAATTGGTTTTATGAGAAAAAAGGGAAGGCCATGGGTTTGGCATTTGCAGGATCGGGAATTGGGGCAGCGGTACTCAGTCCGATCATTACAAAATTAATCTCAAATTATGGTTGGAGAACGGCCTACCTATTAGCAGGGATACTGATAATTGTCTTAACATTACCCTTGGTTCTTCTATTTGCAAAGAAAAGTCCCGCAGAAATGGGCCTTGTTCCATTGGGCTCTGACAAAATGGAAATGGCCGAAACTAATGTGGAATCTGAACAGAATGGCTTAACGATGGGGGAAGCAAAGAAGACAGCAATGTTTTGGATTTTCGTACTTGGAATCGTTTGTTTTGCATTAGTCGCTGGCGGGGTGCAAATGCATATCCCGGCATACTTGATCGATATAGGGCATCCAGCCATATTTGCTGGCACCATTTTTGGAATACTATCTTTGGCAAATACTGTTGGGAAATTGATTTTAGGAGCTGTTTTGGATAAGTACGGTACGGCAGGCGGCGCCATTTATGTAGGCGCCTGCATGACGATTGCTATGGCAGCGCTATTGTTAGCGAAGACACAGGCATTCGCATTCTTATTCGCCATCGCCTTTGGCTTTAGCATTGTGATATCCACTCTTGGGCCTCCCTTCATGACAAATGATATCTTTGGAAAGAAGGACTTCGGCTCCATCTTTGGCATAGTGCAAGTTTTTTTTGTGGCGGCAGGCTCATTGGGTGTGATCGTTTCGGGTGTAATCTATGATTTGACAGAAAGCTACCGTGCAGCATGGATCTTCTTTCTTTGTTTATTCATCTTCAGTATGGTTTGTGTACTAGCGGCAAATAACATGAAAAAAAAGACGATCAGAAGAATCAAAAATATTTCCGACCAAAAAATTGGATAATTTGACAGGGCTAAAAGTCATATGGAAGGGTTTGTTTTCCATTAAACAAAACAGGATAAAGAGCGGCAGGCTGGATTGCTGCTCTTTACCTTACTGTTAAACTATATGATTGTTTTAAAATTTTTCACTCCATTCCTCATCTTCAAGCGGCACACCATTAGTACTGATATATTCTACAATCATGTTTCCATGTTTAAGGACTCTATCGTTTTTTAAGGCATTGATGACTGCGGTAAAACGGTCTTCATCTGCGTCCTGTTTCTTACGTGAAAGGGTAATCCGTATGGTTGGGGAAACATCATAATCTTTATAGCTGGCCGGTATATTCGGATCAATCTTCAATTCTTTCCCGACACCCTCATCAAACACCAAGAGTAATTGATTATAATCGCCTATTTCTTCTTGAATCTCCTCCCAATCCTCATTCTCTGTAATATCTCCCAGTTCCTTGGATATCAACACGTCACCCAGTTCTTTTTCAACATAAGGCCGGATTTCTTTTTCTGCATCATCTTGCCATTTTTCAGATAGGAATGTATCCTCCATTTCCCCTGTTTCATCATTGAAGAAAACTAGAAATTGAGTCCCATATTTTTCATGTTTCACTTTAGCTGCGTATTCAAAATGGCCCCAGTTTCCCATATTATCGTATAAGACATCATATATTTCGGTTCCTTCATCAAAAGTTTTCTCTAAATATCGTTCAGCTTGATCCCGGACTTTCTTTTCCTCATCAGGATCTGCTTTCATACTTTGTGTGAATGAAAACATAAGAAGCATCACACCGGACAAGATGATTAAAAAAACACCTAGTAAAGCCAGTAAAATCTTTTTTGTTTTACTCAAGGAACACCCTCCTGTTATCTCTGCTATTTCTCAATAATTCCCATATTATTCTAACATTTTTACCGCTTATTTTACTATGCGAAATCTAAATTACCTTACCTCCAAAATATCGGGATACTTTGTTACAATATTTAAATGGTTAATACCCAAAGGGGGAGATCAACTTGGAAACCTATCAAAGAAAAATGAATCATAATCGGGATGAATACAGAAAGTTGCGTTGGAAACAGCATCGTCTACAAGTTACAGGTTTATTCGATGCCGTATTTTCGAAAAAAGCGTTCGTTGATAAAGTGGCTATCGTTGGTGCAGGCAATTGCGATGATTTGGATTTAGAATATCTGGCAACTAAGTGCAACTCCATATATCTATTTGATATTGATATGGAAAGTATGGAAAAGGGTACGGCGAATTTGCCTGAACGTACCCGTGAGAAAATTCAACTTGTTGCAATTGATGTAACAGGCCTCGATAAAGTGGATTTTGATCGCCACCTATCTTCCATGCTGAATCGTGGTGAAACGGCAAAGGGAATTATTCAATATTTAAAGGATACCGAGAATCGGTTAGGTCAGCTTTCTGAAAGGGTTTTTGCTAATTATTATAATGATTTTGATATCGTGGCAACTTCCGCCATTTATACCCAACTATTTTATAATTGGGCCAAGGAACTGCTTTCTGATCATGCAAACCACTATCAGAATAAAGACGCAGAAGAGCTGAAAAATGGAATTTTAGATTTAAGGGATGAAATCGTTCGTACAATGAATCACTCTATATCTAAATGTGCCAAGCAAAAAGGATTCTGTATTACATGGTCCGATATCTTAAAAATCGAACCTGAGTATATGGATACCATTAATGAAGGGCTGAATGCCATCTTTGCATTGGCCTCGAACGTGGGATACGGGGCAGCATTGATAGGGGTAAAAACGTTTATAGAAAGAGTGGAAAAAAGTGAATTAAGCCTTCGATACTGGACATGGGATTTTAATGCTAACAAACAGTATTTGACCATTGGCATTATCGGGAGATTGAATGGGTTGTAAATTGAAAAATGGAGGGATAGATAGGCATATCAGCAGCTATCTATCCTTTTTTTGTCCTTTAAGCGACTGGGCCAGCAAACCATTGGAAATAAGACATAATTATATAAAAGGTATAAAAAAACAATGGAATTTTTGACTATTTGTCTAATGATTTCACTAACTGGTGTGGATATAATGAATCTATTAAAAACAGAATACTCCGATATGTGAAAGTGGAAGGCAGTAAATGATGATGAAGTGGTAATGAGTATGACCAATAAGGAAGGGGTGTGTTGTTTGAAAGCAGATATTGTGTTCATAAATGGCGAGGTCATAACCGTAAATCAAAAAAATGAAGTAGCAGAAGCCCTTGCTATTAAAGGTGATCGTATCTTGGCAGTCGGAACGAATCAGGAAATCAAGGTATTTATCGGTGATGAAACAAATGTGATTGATTTGCAGGGAAAGTCATTACTACCTGGATTTATAGATTCTCATATTCATCTTATATTGTACGGTGTCAATCAATTGGCAGTAAGTTGTAAAGCTGAACATATCAAATCGGTAGAAGATCTGTTAGTCGATCTGAAGAAGCAAGCTTCGACAATCCCTAAAGGTGAATGGATTCGTGCCTGGGGCTTCAATGAGACTGCTGTGAAAGAAAAACGTTATCCTACAATAGCGGAATTGGATGCTATTTCAACGGACCATCCCATTATTGTAACCCGTACATGCAGCCATATTAGTGTGGTGAATAGCAGGGCGTTAGAGATTGCCGGAATAGATGAGAACTCAGAGAATCCAACTGGAGGAATCATTGAAAAGGATAGGAAGGGAAGAATTACAGGCAAACTCATTGAAACAGCAAATATGATAATGGCCGACAGAGCAAGTTATTCTGAGAGTGAACTGTTGAAAGCAGTGAAAATAGCATCTGAGCATTTCATAGCAGCAGGCATAACAAGCATTCATGAAGCAGGTGCCCATGGTCCTGAAAGTTTCCGTTTAATGCAGCAGGCCATAAAAAATAAGGATATTCGTGTTCGAATCTATGCGATGGTCGGTTCATTGAATAATTCCCATGAATTTGTAAATAAAATGGTGGATTCGGGAGTCATAACCGGAACTGGGGACGAAAGATTCAAAATCGGACCAGCTAAATTGTTTACGGATGGCAGCAGTACCGGTCCGACAATTGCTACCCGTAAGCCCTATTCGAGTGATCCAGGTTATTCCGGAATTCTTTATTATAAAGAAGAGGAAATCTATCAAGTATTAGGTCAAGCACATAAAAAAGGCTATCAGATCACAGTCCATGCCCAAGGAGACAAAGCGATAGAGATGTATTTAAATTGCGTGGAAAAGGCTTTGAATGAATCGCCAAGAAAAGATCATAGACATAGGATCGAGCATGCCGGAATATCTTCTCCAGATTTACAAATGAGGATGAAAGAACTTGAAATCATCCCAATCCCCAACCCCCCATTTCCTTATGAATTCGGTGATATATATATTGAACATTACGGTAATAGGGTCAACCACATGTACGCCGCCCGTGATTTTATTGATAATGGAATCTTGGCCGCAGGCGGTTCCGATGCTCCTGTTACTGATCACGACCCTTTATTAGGCATACACGTTGCAGTTAATAGAACAAGCAGGTCAGGTACGAAAATAGGTACGGTTCAATCGATTAGCGTATTGGAAGCCATTAAACTATACACTTGGAATGGCGCGTTTGCGAGTTTCGATGAAGATGTCAAAGGCAGCCTGGAGGCAGGTAAGCTGGCCGATCTAGTAGTATTGAATGATAGTATATTGAAAGTGGATTCCCAAAATATCAAGGATTTGAAAGTTGAATCAACGATTCTGAATGGGGAGATTCTTTATCATAGGGAAACATTGGTAGAAATATAATCTAGCGTAACTACTCTAAAACAACAAGACCTTCACTTTCATTTTTTTTGGCTTAAGCGAACGTAAGTGGGATTTAGCAAGTTATTAAAAAAGGGGGATATACGCTATGAAAAAGCAAAAATTATTAATTAATGGTGAGAGGCTGAGTCGAACGCTTGAGAAATTTGCTGATTTTGGACGAACAGAAAACAACGGAGTCACAAGGCTATCCCTTTCCGAAGAAGATCGATTAGTCCGTGATTACTTTTGCGCTTGCTGTAAAGAATTGGGTATGACAATTAAGGTTGATGATATGGGGAATATTTACGCTACTTTGGCGGGACTTGAAAATAAACCTCCTATTGTAATGGGATCACATATGGATACAGTAAAAAAAGGCGGTCGGTTTGATGGTATCTTGGGTGTAGCTGCTGGCTTGGAAGTCGTTCGGACTCTGGTCGAAAATAATATCCAACCTAAAATTCCGGTAATGATCGTCAATTTTACGAACGAAGAGGGAGCCAGATTCGAACCTTCCATGATGTCGTCGGGAGTTCTTTCAGGTAAATTCGAAAAATCCATCATGCTGCAAAAGACGGATAGTGAAGGAACCACTTTCAAGAGTGCTTTGAATGCCATTGGATATGCAGGGGATATAGAGTCTCGTTTAAAAGAAGCGACTGCATTTCTAGAGTTGCATATTGAACAAGGGCCCATTCTTGAACGTGAATCTCTCACGATCGGTGTCGTTGAATGTGTCCTTGGTATGGTGTGCTATGAGATAGAAGTTACAGGCGAATCCGATCATGCAGGAACCACCCCAATGAATATGAGAAAAGATGCTTTCTTCACTGCGAATAGCTTGATTATGGAGGCTCGTCAGAAGCTAGGCATGCTTGATGACGATTTGGTTTTCACGATGGGCAGGGTGAATGTGTTTCCCAATATCCATACGGTGATCCCTAATAAAGTGGTTTTTTCGCTAGAGGCAAGACATAAGGATTCCAAAGTCATCGAAAAGGTGGAGGAAGTCATTAAAAGCCTTATAACTACAGGTTCAGAAGACGGCTGCGACATCCAAGCGAAAAAATTGTGGGACAGGGATACCGTTTGGTTCGACAAATCCATTTGCAATTTGCTTGAGCAATCGACCAATTATCTAGACCTCCCCTATAAAAGAATGGTAAGCGGTGCAGGACATGATGCACAGTTTATAGCTAGTTATATACCTACTGCCATGGTTTTCGTTCCAAGCATCAACGGTAAAAGTCATTGTGAAGAGGAACTTACTAGTTGGGAAGATTGTGAAAAAGGCGTCAATGTAATACTGGAAACGGTCCTGGCCATCCAGTCATCCTAAGACGAAAATATGGTCGGTTGTAAGCAGGTAATGAAAGTAAACAAAGGGTGCTTCAAACCATCAGTTCAGTATGAAAGTCAGCTTGACTGATGGTGATGCATCCGTGTAAGGAACCTAAATGGGGGAGGGTATAATTTGGATGCTATTAAGCTATTGCTTTTTGTTCCGTTTATAGGGTTTTTAGGTTTATTGCCCTACGCAAATAAAATAGAACCGTACATATTGGGGATGCCTTTTTTGTTATTTTGGGTTGCATTTTGGATGGTGATGGCATCGATTATCTTAATGATTGTCTATAAGTTCGATCCTGATAATAAAGGGAGTGATTCTGAATGAATATCTCATTACTCATCATTTCCATCTTCTTGGTTCTAGCACTTTATTTAGGGATAAAAGCAAGAAAAGGAAAGGATATGGACATGGAGCAATTTGCCGTAGGAGGCAGGGGCTTCGGTACATTCTTCATTTTTCTGCTGATAGCAGGTGAAATTTATACAACTTTTACATTCCTGGGCGGAAGTGGGTGGGCTTACTCGAAAGGTGCCGCTGCTTATTATGTTCCCGCCTATATATTCTTAGCCTACGTCCTATCATATTGGCTCGTTCCTAAAATATGGAGATATTCAAAACGTCATTCCATTATCTCTCAGCCAGAATATTTTGCGGCTAAATATAAAAGCAGGTCAATGGGAATGATCGTTGCTGTGTTGGGAAGCTTAGCCCTCGTGCCGTACATAGTCATACAGCTCAAAGGATTAGGTATCATTGTTTCCGAAGCGTCTTACGGAGCAATTTCACCAGTTGCTGCAAGTGTCATCGGTGCTGTAGTTGTAACTACCTATGTGATGATCTCAGGCATTCATGGTTCAGCATGGACAGCCATACTGAAAGATTTCATGATTTTGGTGGTCGTTATCTTTTTAGGGATTTACATTCCATTTCATTATTTCGGAGGCATACAGCCAATGTTCGAGACCGTGCAGGCTGCTAAACCGGAAATGTTGGTTTTGGCAGATCAGGGATTGAGTCAGTCCTGGTTTGTGTCCACCGTTTTGCTGAATGCACTAGGATTTTATTTGCTGCCACAAACATTCATGGTCGTTTTATCGTCTAATGGGGAAAGGACCCTTCGCAAAAATGCGATTGCTTTACCGTTATACACATTGTTATTGCTTTTCGTTTTTTTCATTGGGTTTACAGCCATCATGGAAATCCCGGGTTTGCAAGGAGCTGATGGGGATCTCTCACTTTTAAGGCTGGCGATCCAAACATTCGATCCATGGGTGATTGGGGTTATCGGTGCTGCAGGTTTATTGACGGCACTTGTACCGGCTTCAGTCATGCTAATGGCTGCATCGGTAGGTCTGACAAATAGCTTTTATAAAGTTCTGGTTCCCGCTGCAACTGAAACACATCAATTGATTGTCTCAAGAATCATTATTATTGGTATCTCAATCATTGCTTTAATTGTAACGGTAACGGGCGGCGAGGCTTTGGCCATCTTGAATATCATGTCATACAGTTTAATTACCCAACTGGCACCTTCCTTGTTTTGCAGCTTGCCAAAAACAAATATTATCAATAAGTATGGTGCAATGGCAGGAATATTGGCAGGCGTCCTTTTTGTTTTATATGCGACAATTGCAGATGTGAAGGTTGCTACATTCCTGCCGGATACCCCACATGTAATTAATGATATCAGTACAGGCGTCATAGCTTTATTGATTAATATACTAGTAACATTCATTGTAAGTGCACTGACTAAACATATCTCTATGCAACAGACCGAAATGAATGATCTGGATAAGATATCCTGATTTCTTTTAAACAAGACTAATCGAAGTACGGATAAAAGCATGATTTGGGAGGGCTTTTGTGAAAATTAAAATAACGGCTTGTCAATTTCGTGTAGAGAAGGTGTCAGCCTTCAATGAATTTCAGGAACAAGTAGAAGAGTTGATTACCCAAGTTCCCGAAAACTCGGATTATATCATTTTTCCTGAACTGTTAACCATAGGGTTATCAGCGGCCTTTGGAGAACAGGATGCTTCGTCCCTTACCAGGATTGATGAATATACCAATCAATACAAAGATCTTTTCAGGTCACTCTCAAGAAAAAGAAAACAGGTCATCATTGCCGGCACGCATCTGGAACGACGCGAAAAGGAATACTTCAATATTGCATACATTTTTGATAAAGACGGATCAGTCGTTGAGCATAAAAAAACTCATATCTTTCCCGCTGAAGCAAATTGGCATACTTCTGAAGGTGATGATTTGGAAGTTTATTCCGTGGGTCCGGTTAAGATAGGGATAGCGGTATGTTATGAAGCGGAGATACCTGAAATTTCAAGGATTTTATCAGTGAATGGGGCCGACATCATTTTTTGCCCATCATACACATTTACAGAGGCTGGTTTTTGGCGAGTGCGCCATTGCGCTCATGCGCGTGCAATCGAGAATCAGGTATATTTTGTTCATTGCCCCACTGTTGGAGAACCAGGGGCACCCCTGCCGAACGGGTATGGCAGCGCCAGTATTCTTAGCCCCTGTGACAGCGCTTGGCCAGCAAATGGAATAGTAGCCGAGGCGGTAATGAATGAACATACGATCATAACCGGTACAGTCGATATGGACGAGCTTTATGAGAATCGAAAAAGTGGTGCAGCAACCACTTTCGAGGATCGCAATCGCCGAAAAGAGTTGTATGCGAAATATAAGCCGTATGAAGGGCTGAAATGATCTGTTGGATCCCGAACCATAGCCCGAATAATGATTGTGAAGGCCGAATTAATCCATGAACGGCCTAATAAAGTGCGGGGGAAGTCGAATCATGACCCTATTGCGCAGGAATCGGTAATTGACTTAATATACGAAATATATTGTCAAATGCTGGCTATATATATTAGAATATATGTAACCATTTCATATTGTAATAATATAGATAGTCACCCTATTTATACCTGTTATGATGTCTGTAATGGCAGGAGGCACAATAAGTATGTTTCAGCAGAATACAGTATATATAGTCGGCGAATCGAAGGCGGCGTCCAATAATCCAATTACACAGCAATTCAACTGCTTTTTTATCGGGTTCGTCATTGATCGAGAAACGCATGAAATAGTGGATGCGGAATGCTCGACCACGATATCGATTACATCACGCTTCATTCATTCCATGTTAGTTGGTAAATCCATTCTTAGGCCCGATGAATTGGAGAAAGAAATTGAGCAACGGTACTTTGGTTCATCTCAGAAAGCACTGACCGTCGCCCTAAGAAATGCCAGCATTAAATATCAGCAACTTTATAAGTTATAGCTGCTTCTTTTGTCAATCGCAATTGAAATCCAGCTGTTAAAGAGTGTGTAGGCGCTCTTTGGCAGCTGGATTTTTTTATGTAGGGCCATGAAGACTTCATTGGCGGGTTTGAATAGATTTTATTATCATGAAATCCCCTAAATCCCTAAATATAAGGAGGTATGGAATATGATTCAAGATGGTGTGATGTTTGTCTGTTTTTTATTGGCATTTACTGCCGTGATTGCCGTAGCGGAAAAAAAGATTGGAGGAAAGTTCTTCAAGTATGTTCCTGGGATTGTCCTTATTTATATTGGAGCGGCTCTGATGAAAACATTTGGGGTCTTTTCAGATAGTGAGTCAGTCGAAAGTGCATATAGCACCATACGAGGACTCCTGCTGCCTGCCATGTTGATGCTGATGCTTTTGCAATGCGATATGCGGAAAATAATCAGACTTGGCCCAAAGATGCTGTTAACTTTTTTTGCAGCTTCATTCAGCATTATTGGAGGGTTCACACTTACTTAAGTTTTAATGAATGGCTTTTATGCGGAAGGAACTTGGAAGGCATTCTCGGCTTTGAGCGCAAGCTGGACAGGGGGATCTGCCAATATGGTTATCTTGCAAGGCATACTCGATATGCCTGAAAATATTTTTGGCTATGCGTTGATCATGGATACAGTCAATTATTCCATTTGGGTCATGTTCTTGTTTTGGCTGGTGCCTCTTGCTGGAAAATTCAACATTTGGACTAAAGCGGATACATCTTTCATTGATCAAATGACTTCCGAGCTTGAAGCCGGTGAAACCGCCAAGGGGGAATTTGGATTCGTGGAATTGATCGGTTTCTTGGCGCTGGCATTAATTGTTTCAGCAGGGGCAACAAAAATTGGGGAGAGACTGCCGGTACTCGGTGCCGCTGTGAATGGAACCACTTGGACGATCATCATCGCTTCTACCTTAGGTTTAATTCTGGCTGTCACAAAGGTTGGACGTATTGCCGGTTCTATGGAAATTTCCAAAGTCATGCTTTACATAGTCATTGGTTTAATTGCTTCCCATGCCGATTTTTCACAGCTGTTTCAAGCACCTGTATATATTTTATCCGGATTTATGATTCTATTCTTTCATGGATTGATCATGGTCATTTTGGCCAAGATCTTTAAATTGGATCTATTTACAATGGGAGTTGCCTCATTGGCCAATATAGGGGGTGTGGCATCAGCTCCTATATTGGCAGGTTCTTTCAACCGGGCGCTAATACCGGTCGGGATATTGATGGCTGTACTGGGCAGTCTTCTGGGCACCTATTTTGGAATTCTTACATCATATATACTCTCAAGCTTTTAAGGAAGGGTTGTTAATATGAAGATAGAAAGATTACAAGTATCAGTGGAAACCTTGCCGCTTGTCAAGCCATTCAAGACTGCATTACGTACAGCAATGGAAATTGAAAATATCATGGTTTCCGTAAAGTTGGAGGATGGGACGGAAGGTTTGGGGGCTGCAGCCCCCACGGTTGCCATCACAGGTGACTCTACAAAAGGAATCATGACGGTCATTGAAGAAGTGATCACACCACATCTAATTGGGCACGACATCGAGAATATCAATGCATTGTCTCAGCTTATCCAACGATCCTGTGTAGGTAACACAAGTGCAAAAGCGGCTGTTGAAATCGCTATGTACGACGCAGTCAGCAAACGATGGCAACTCCCTTTATATCAATATCTTGGCGGTAAATCGAACGTCCTTAAAAATGATATGACAATCAGCGTTGGAGAACCCGAAGAAATGGCAAAGGCGGCATTGTCCCTCATTGATGGCGGGTTTTCTACGATGAAGATAAAACTGGGGAAAGATTGGGAGAGTGATGTGGAGCGGGTTGCCTGCATTCGTGCTGCTGTTGGCGACCAGGTTATGATCAGGATTGATGCAAATCAAGGGTGGACAACAAAACAAGCGATTTCCATTATTCATGAACTCGAGGAAAGAAAGCTGAATGTTGATTTAGTGGAACAACCCGTCAAAGCCCATGATATCGAAGGGTTGAAAGAAATAAAGAGGTCTGTCCAAGTGCCGATCATGGCCGATGAAAGTTTGTTTTCACCTCGCGACGCCATGAAACTCCTTAATGAACATGCTGTTGATCTCCTTAATATCAAATTAATGAAAACAGGCGGAATTAGACGTGCACTCCAAATTGCCGATATGGCAGAAGCAGCCGGGGTGGAATGCATGATCGGGAGTATGATGGAATCATCCGTGAGTGTAGCGGCCGCGGCTCATCTGGCAACCGCCCACCCAAATATAACGAAGATTGATTTAGATGCCCCATTATGGATTAAGAATGAGCCATATGTAGGCATTCAATTTATGAAAGATCAACTTCTAATTTCCGATAAACCTGGACTGGGAGTCAAGAGGAAATCCTCTTTTTCTCAATAAAAACAAATTCGAAAGGGTGATTATTTTGAAAAGGTTAACCGTTTTTGTGCTGTCTTTATTTGCTATTGGTATTTTAGTATTCAGTCCTAATGAAGCTAGTTCAAGAGAGAAGGAGAGAATTGCCTATGTTGATGTAAGCGTGGCCACTCTTTGGACTGAGCCGGGATTACCAAGGGAAATCGATGCTCCTTCTGCATCGAATCCCGTTGATATGAATGCATGGATCGGCTCGATGAAATATGAAGACAAGCTGTGGCTTGTTGGTAACCTGGAAACACAAGCATTATACGGTTCTAAAGTGACGATTTTAGAAGAACGGGGTGAATGGGTGAAAGTAGCCGTTGCCAATCAACCAACGCCCCGCAATGATATTGGTTATCCAGGATGGATGCCAAAGGCACAATTAAAAGACGGAAATTCTTTTGAGAAGCAATTTAAACGAGGATATGCCCTTGTAAATGCCCCAAAGACTTGGCTTTATTCGGATTCGAAACTTCGGTCCAAATTCATGGAGGTCAGCTTCGATACCCGCCTCCCGTTATTGCAGGTGAAAAAAGATAAAGTGAAGGTGATGACACCGAGTAATGGAGCAAAATGGATAGAAAAGCAGGACGTATCAGTCTATCAAAATGACAAACAAATAGCTGCTCCAACCGGAAATGACATCGTTGAATCAGGAAAAGGATTTTTAGGGCTTCCTTACCTATGGGCTGGAATGTCCGGTTTTGGATTTGACTGTTCGGGATTTACCTATACAATGTACCATGCTAATGGAATAACGATCCCAAGGGACTCTTCCGTTCAGTCGCAACATGGCAAAAAGGTAGAACAAGAAAATCTTCAACCAGGTGACTTACTATTTTTTGCCTATGATAAAGGGAAAGGGAGGGTCCATCATGTCGGTATGTATATTGGTGACGGCAAAATGATCCATTCGCCTAACAGCTCAACACATGTAAGGATAGATGAAATAAAAACATCGGGATACGGGGAGGAATATGCCGGAGCAAGAAGATATATCGATTGATGCTTAAAAAGCTTAAGAGCCCAATACTCTTAAGCTTTTTTCGTATTTAAACTTGCTTTTAACATCATTATATCGGATGACAAAACGCTGAATAATCGTTTTTCCAAAATAGAGGCATAGTTACATAAGTTTTTTTACTAGAATAGCAAACTAGAATCCTCTGCTTCCATAGACAGTTTACTTATACCACAAAGGAAAAATATGGTATAATTAACTACAGATTTTTCTTTATATTAAAAATGTGAGGGGCTGCCAAAATGATCACTTTTCCAAAACCTGATGTTGAGCAATTTTTACGAACTTTTTCCATTGCTGATTTTGCCGTAAGTCCAGATGAAAAACATCTGGTTTTCAGTACCAATTTGAGCGGCAAGTATAATTTATGGGGAATGGATTTGCCAAACTCCTTTCCTTATCCGCTTACATCCATTGATCAAAGCTGCCAAGCACTGATATATGATAAGAAGAGCCGGTTCATAATTGCTGGTTTCGATCAAGACGGTAATGAAAATACCCAGTTTTACGGGGTTCCTTTGAATGGCGGGACAATGAAGGGAATCGTTCATCATGAAAATACACGTAATTTCATGCCGAAATTATCGAATGACAGTAAAAAGCTCTATTACACGACATCCAGAGGAAATGCTTCCTTTCTAAATGCCTATTGTTTAGATTTAGAATCAGGACAGGAAAAGCTGGTATTGGAGGGGAAGGATGCAGCGACCTATTTATTTGGCTTTAGCCCTGATGAAGAAACCTTACTTTACTATAAACACTTTTCCAATACAAATACCCTACTCTATGCAAAAAATGGGAACGAAGATATCCTGCTCACTCCGCCCACTGAGAAACAGCACACAGTGAGTGATGGTGTTTTTGTTTCAGATTCGATGATATATTTATTGACTGATTATGATTCAGACTTTACCTATATGGCTTCATACAACCTTGAAACAAATAAATTCTGTAAAATTAAAGAATTGGAGAATGAGAGTTTTACTGCCATTAATTATAGTAAAGAGAATCAACTTTTATATATAACCAGCCAAAAGGGTGTAGAGGATCAATTATATGAATTCAATCTGCAAAATGAAAATTGGAGAAACATCCCCGTACCATGCAGCGTCATTAATAAGCTTGAGGTTGCTGCATCAGGCACGCTTTACTTATTTGGCATGGGCGCAACAAAACCTCATAATATCTATAAAAATACAGGTGATAAGTGGGTATCATTAACTAAATATACTGTTCCTGGCGTCGATTCTGATGCATTGGTTGAACCCGACATCATTACATACACTTCCTTTGATGGCCTGGAGATCGAGTCGTTATTTTTTAGGGCAAAAAAGGAAAATGACAATGGTGAAATCATTTTTTGGCCTCATGGAGGACCTCAAGCGGCAGAACGGAAGTCCTTCAGAGCTTCATTTCAATTTTTCCTGAATCACGGTTACAGTATTTTTGCGCCAAACTTCCGCGGTTCCACTGGTTATGGTTTGGAATTCACGAAAATGGTAGAGGGAGATTGGGGAAATGGGCCACGACTTGATAATGTAGCCGGCCTTGATTGGCTAATAGACCAAGGACATGCACAAAAAGGTAACATCTTATTGATGGGGGGAAGCTTCGGAGGGTATATGGCACTTCTGCTCCACGGAAGACATGCAGATTATTTTAAGGCAGTTGTCGATATTTTCGGTCCATCCAACCTCTTCTCATTTATCAATTCCGTTCCAGAAGACTGGAAGCCAATCATGGATCAGTGGGTAGGAAATCCGGAAAAAGATAAAGAAAAACTAATCGAGTATTCGCCTATCACCTATTTAGAATCGATGATAAAGCCAATGCTCGTCATTCAAGGAGCAAACGATCCCCGTGTCGTCAAAGAGGAATCAGATCAAATCGCTCAAGCCTTGAAGGGTAAAGGAAGAGATGTCGATTATATGCTTCTGGAAGATGAGGGACATGGATTTTCCAAAAAAGAAAATGAAATTGCGGTCTACCAAAAAATACTTTCATTCTTAAAGCGATTCACAGCAGTAACAGAGAAGGTATAATCTGTACCTAAATACTTCATTTATTTGAATTATCAACCCTGCCACTCACGTTCAAGGTGATGAAGCAGGGTTTTTCATGTTGTAAAACTGGATGTTTATTTTATTCGGCGGTTTGGGGTGTAAGTAAATAAGGGATTTAAAATTCAGAATTCCCTGAATAAACTCTAGTCACCTAGTCATAAAGTGCTATATAATATACGGAAAACTATTTTTTTGTTAAACGGAGTTGATTCGCATTGCCACGGGAGTTATTGTTATACATACTCGTACTTATAATAGCAGGTGCTTCAAGCTTGTTTCTGTGTTTATTTGCACAGTTAAAGATCAAGGATGCACCTGGAGCAAAAGCCTATATTCTCGTGACATTATTGTCTTCCATCTTTACTTTTTCCTATGCTTTCGAACTTTCCAGTACATCGTTAGAACAAATCATATTCTGGTTAAGGGTCGAGTACTTGGCATTACCATTCATCCCAGTATTCCTTTTGTTGATGTGCATTGAATATGTAGGTCAGAGAATTAAGAAGGTCTGGCAATATGCACTCTTCATCATACCGTTCATCACCATTTTCATGCATTTTACAAATGACCTTCATCACTTATATTACAAATCAATGGAGTTGAGAAGCAATAGTCCTTTTCCAATTATTAAACTGGTGGGCGGCCCTTGGTTTTACGTACACTCCCTGTTTCTTTTTTTATGTGTGATGATAAGTATAATAATATTGCTAAAACAGGTGAAAAAATCTTCATTCAGATTCAGGATGCAAATATCAATGATGGTGGCAGGTCTTCTTATTCCTATAATAGCAAATTATTTTTATATAAATGGACTAAGCTCATATGGTATCGATCTTGGTCCTGTATCCATGAGTATCACGTTTATCTTTCATGGTGCGGCACTTTTGACTTTTCAAATGTTCAATGTAGCCCCGATCGCTCGGGAAACCGTCTTTGAAAGTATGAAAGAGGGAGTAATCGTTTTAAATCAACAGGGGTTGATTGTCGACTATAACCGTGGAATGCGCAAATTTTTGCCCATGTTGGATGAACATTCCATTGGTAAATCGATTACAAGTGTGCTAAATGGGAATCAACTTCTTAGGGGAATAATCGACCTTAAAAAGGACAGTGACTTTAATTGCAGCATAAATGGTGATATGGTACATTACCATATTGGTTTTTCACCCGTGTTCAACAAAAACAACCTGTCTATCGGACAGATCATTACCTTCGCCGATGTAACTGAAAGAGTACTCATGCTGGAAAAGATGAAGCAACTTGCCAGCTTGGACGGATTAACCCAAATATTGAATAGAACATTTTTCATCAAAAAATCGGAAATTTTATTTGATGCTCTAAGCATGGAAGGCGGCAATGTTTCAGTCATCATGTTTGATATCGATCATTTCAAAAATGTAAATGATACTTTTGGACATGAAGCAGGGGATGCGGCTATAACGCTTGTAGCGAATATTGCAAAGGAAAACATTCGGGAAGGAGATTTGTTGGGGCGTTATGGCGGTGAAGAATTTATCATATGTTTGCCGAATACCGCTTTACCCGCTGCATATGAGTTGGCCGATATGATAAGGAAAAAGGTTTCTGAAAGTATTGCATTGGTTAATGAAGAGATGATTTCCGTTACCTGCAGTTTCGGGGTGACTACTGCATTAATTGAAGCTGGTGACCGAAGCATTTCCATCAAAACATTGATGCCACGGGCCGACCAAGCCTTATATGCCGCAAAGAAGAATGGCCGAAATTGTGTACAGATCATCGTCTAAATAGGACCATCCCTTTAAACCTTGAACTTGTTCCAGGTTTTTATCATTGTGTTCAAGGTTCCAGACACATATTAAGCTGCCTTATTCATGATGAATGCCCTATTTTTTACTTGCTCTGTATACTCTATAACCGAGGCTGTTTCCGTAAGATAAAATGAGGCGGTAATGTGCGTCCATGACTCGTTCCAAGGATCCATTCAAAGGCTGAATGGATCTATTTGATGCTGAAGAATTCATTAATTCCTCTAAGACGGTACTTGATTTCAAGATTTTTAAATCTGTAAATCCGTTTTGTTGGAAGGCCTTTAACCATTCGGATTGCGTTAATAATTCCCTTAAATTATAAAAGTTAATGATTTCTTTTTTTGAGACAGGATCAAGGCTGGTTTCCGCTGTCATATCAATGGTTAACAAAGTTCCTTCTAGTTTAAGGACCCTGTAAAATTCTCGGAGTGATTTTTGAATATCCGTGAATGCAGTCGTTGATTCGGCTATGATAAAATCAAAAGAATTATTGTCAAAAGGCAGTTCTTCTATTGAAGACTTATATAGTTCAATGCTTAAGTTAGCTTTTTGGAATCCTTTTTTTGCATGTTTCACCATCTCAGGGTGATTATCAAGCGCGGATACTTGGCAAAGAAACGTTTTTGCCAAGTAAGATGAGGTTTGCCCTGTCCCGCATCCGGCTTCAAGGATTATTGACGTATGATCGATTTTTTCATTTTTCAAAATCTGCTTAGTCAGTTCAAATCCACCAGGGTGTGCCCCTTCAATTCCAAGTATGGCTAGTGCGTCTTGGTATGAGTGGTTCATGGCATAATCTCCTTTGGTACATGTATAAATGTATTTTATGCTTTGGTTTCAAGGAGTGATAAGGAAAATGGGAAAGACTTTTAAATGATTGGTGGGTATTTAATCCATTCATGCTAGTCCCTGAATGCATACGATGTAAAATCGACTGATAAGGGGAGTGCAAAATGGGATATCATAATTATTATCATAAATGCAGGCAAGGTGTGGGAAGACCGGTTGAAATTCGTACAAGCAGAGGAACCGTACATCGGGGAATCATACACCGGGTTACACCGAACCGTGTATATATTCGTCCATTTGACGGAGGCGGAAACCTTGGGGGTTTTGGTTATGGAGGTTTTAATGCAGGATATGGCTGGGGTGCCGCAAATGGATTTGCATTTGGTGCAATTGCATCTTTAGTTTTTCTCGCATTTCTCTGGTAATCGAATGAAGAAATTATAAAAAACCTGAAAATTTTTCAGGTTTTTATTTTGTTCCCATCGGAATTCTACCAAGAAACTGGAAATAAATATGAATAGATGTACAACTAAGATAAAGCTTTGAGTTTTGAATGGATTTGGCTTGTTTGCTAAGGTTAAAAAGACCGGGCAAGACGGAATCCTAGGTCGTCTATACAAAATGTCGGATGGCTGCGCCGGCGACATGAAGCTCCACAACCTCTAGCATCCTCAGCCCAGCTCCCCCCTCGAAAAATACGGTAGGTGCCGTACACTTGTTCATCATATAAGTCCCAGCACCATTCCCAAACATTCCCTAACATATCATGCAGCCCCCATGGATTCGGTTCCTTTGTTCCTACTTCATGGATCATGCCCCCTGAATTTTCGTTATACCAGGCAATCTCATTCAGCTCTCCGTATCTATAACCAGGAGTCCCGGCTTTACATGCATATTGCCACTCCGCTTCTGAAGGAAGTCGAAAACCGCTTGATTCCCAATCACAAACAATGTTTTCCCCATTTTTAGAATAACACTCTCCCAGTCCAGCTTTCTGTGAAAGCAGATTACAAAAAGAAATTGCATCATTCCAAGAGATATTCACAACAGGTTTTAGATCCCGATCAAAAGAATTAGGTGATTTATTTGTAATGGCATAGTAGAAATCCATAGTGACAGGATAACGTGCAAGAAGGAACGGTCTTATTTCAGCTTTCCATTTGCTTTTAATTCTATCGTCCCTTAATTCTATTTCGCCCCCTGGAATTTTCTCCATTGAATAGTCAATGTAACTTATTATTTCCTTTGACAATCTACCTTCCTCCTACCGACCTTAATTTAAAAGTTTCACCACTTCCAGAACGATTAAATCAATATAAATATAAGGTTGGTTTAAATTTGTATTAAAATGACCGTTTTTAAAGCGACTCAAAGACCCCATTAATTTGTTGGTGTGTGAGTAATCTGAAGGTATAGGATCAAGCTTAGGCTTCATTACGCCCCATTTAACTTATATTAATATGTTTGTAGGTTTAGGAATACAAATTACAAGTGAGTTTCTTATACTTTAAATTATGGGGAAGAGAAAATGACCGAGTTTTTGGAGAAAACAGCAAGATTCGAGCATCGGTTTTGGCTGCAAATCTTAGGAGACCATGCCAGGTTCATTCATGAGTCTTTAGCGCCGGTTGAAGTGGAAAACATTGAAATTGCCTCTGAATTCATTCAAGTTTTTGATGCTCTCCTTGGTCAGGCCAATTGGAAGAGATCTCGCAACTTACTGCCATCGCAGAAGAAGAGACATTAAGATTTCGGGAGTTTAAGCTAAGCCTAATTAAAGAACATCTGGTAGGTAAAATAAAAATACATCTTTCACCTTCATTCATTAATCATATGGTGAACGAATTAGAAGAATATTTAAGATTATTGAAATATTTCAATTCAGATCAAATGCCGCCGGTTTTTCATGAACTTCATCACCATTTAGTTTGGCTGTTAGATGCAGCAGGACATGCAGGTGCAATATCATCCAATATGGATGACGTTGAAAAAAGGTTAAAAGAGAAAAGTGACCAATATAAAAAACATTTTAATGATTTTTATTTAAAAGCTGTTGAAATGGCTGGATTTTTACGAACCAATCTGTCAACATTCCCAGCATTGGAAAAAATGAATGCCGACGTCACATTGGAAATTAAATTCTTCCAGCACTTCCTGCTTGAATTGGAGGAGCTTGACCTTAGTGCGCAGGCTCTTGGAACGCTTTCGCCATTAATGGCAGATCATATGTGGCGAGAAGAATGTTATTATTTAACGAAACTCGCTGAATCGACAGACATGGAAAAGCCAAACTGCGATCCAGCGAAACCGAGGCTAGTTGATTAAAAAATACACATGGAGCCCTTTATATAAAAGGGGCTCTAGATCTGTTGCATTTTTACCGCCAAAATCAGTAGAATATGGAAAACACTTAGAAGAAGCGATCTGACATTAAGTCTTTTTGAGCTTTTTCCATATAGGAAAATACGTTTTTCTTGGCTGGTTAGCATTAAAGGAAGTTAATACCTATCCCTATGTTATACTAAAAGAACCACAATTAATTATAGAAGTATAGGAGTGCTGAAAGATGTTTGGAAATACTTCCAATTTGACAGATGGCATTTATTTTGGAGAATCGTTACCACAACAAATCGCTAAACACATTTTAAAAAAAATTATTGAAGGTAAAATAGAAGCTGGTGAGAAAATCGTGGAAGAAGACATTTCCAAAGAATTGAATACTAGCCGTGCACCAGTACGCGAAGCCCTTTATTTACTGCAGGTTGACGGTATTGTTGAGAGAATACCTAGGCGGGGAACGATCGTCAAGCCATTTTCACAAAGGGAAATCATTGAATATAATGATGTTACGATCGGACTGATCCAGATGGGCATTGAATTTTCCCAAGGGAATTGGCACCCAGAAAATAAGCAATCATTACGAAAGCATTTGGAAAGTGCAACCGATGAGTGTGAAAAAGGTAATGTTATCGAGTATCAAAAAAGGGCAACACAGATATTTCGATATATTTTTTCAATCGCCAATAACAAAGCATTAGCAAGATTTTTTGAAGAAGCCAGTCATATCCTCATGGTTTTTGCCCAAAGTCAATGGAATACGGAAACGATGGAAAGTTTCCATTTCAGATTAAAGATGTCTATTGAGGCCATTCTAGAAGATGATTTAGTTAAAGCAAAAAATGAAATTCATGAAGCCTTGAATCGTGGAGTGATGTAGAGTCTTTGACTCTAAAACCAAATTGTCGACAATCGACAAAAAGAATGTTATTATGTAATCGTATTCAAGCAAGAATATTATCACCAAGATCAAAGGGAGAAAGGGAGAATATTATGCAAGCATTTGATTTTACAGAAAAAGTAGCAATTGTTACCGGTGGCGGCGGGGGTATCGGCCGGGCAGCTTCTATTACACTTTCAGAAAATGGTGCCAAAGTGGTTGTTGTAGACCTTTCCGAAGAGGCAGGCATGCTAACGGTAAATGAAATCAAAGAAAAAGGCGGCGAAGCCAAATTCGTTAAAGCAGATGTTACAAAGGAAGACGATATAAAAAATTATGTTCAAAAAACGATAGATTTCTATGGAAAAATCGATATTTTCTTGAATAATGCAGGTTGGGAAGGCAAAATAATGCCGCTTATCGACTATCCTGCTGAGGTTTTCGATCAATTAATGTCAATAAATGTACGAGGTGTTTTCTTGGGCATGAAACATGTATTGCCCCATATGATTGAACAAAAAAGCGGGGCGGTCGTGAATACAGCTTCTGGAGCTGGTTTACTGGCAACGCCAAACATGGTGGCGTATGGCGCTAGTAAACATGCGGTTCTAGGAATGACGAAAACAGCTGGTGTCGAAGTAGCTCCACATGGTGTCCGGGTGAATGCCGTCTGCCCAGGTGTCGTCAACACGGCTATGATGCGGTCGATTGAAAGCGGATTTGGTCAAGGAGATTCCGCGGCAGCTGAAGCGGCTAGAAAACAGTTGGAAGCAACGACTCCGGATGGCCGGTATGCTGAGCCGCAGGAAATAGCAAATCTAATGATGTACTTAGTATCCGATCTTTCCAGCCACATTACGGGTCAAGAACTTGTAATCGACGGAGGGGCCATTTTAATCTGATAAGCAACAAACTTTGTTAAAGGGGGACGAATACATGAGTTTACAAGGAAAGGTCATAATTATTACAGGAGCAGGCAGCGGAATTGGAAAGGAAACGGCATTTAAATTAGCTGATCAGGGAGCTATTGTCGTAGCGGCTGACTACAATGATATTGCCGCTAAAGAAACGGCTGAAGCTATTCAACAAAAGGGAGGCACGGCATCTTTCGTGAAAGTGGATGTAGCTAGTGCAAAAGAAGTGGAAGCGATGGTCGAAGCTGCAATTGCCAATCATGGCACCATCAATGGCATTTTCAACAATGCTGGAATTGGACTAGTAAAACCATTTTTGGAGATGGATCCAGAATCATACCACAGAGTAGTTGATGTTGACCAACACGGCGTTTATTATGGCATGTATTATGCAGCAAGGAAGATGGTTGAGCTTGGTGTAACAGGCGCAACGATCGTTAATACAGCTTCAATATACGGGACGATGGTTTCTATTGGCAGCTTTAATTACCATGCTGCAAAAGCAGCAGTCATCGCGATGACTAAATCCGGTGCAATTGAACTTGCGCAATATGGGATTCGTGTTGTCGGAGTGGCACCAGGATTTATCGAAACGCCGATCATTGGTGAAGATCAAGAGTTCCTGGACAGTTTGGCTCAACTTCATATGAGGAAAAAATTGATTCAGCCAGAAAAAGTTGCTGAAGTTGTAACGTTCTTGTTCTCTGAAAAAGCGGATGCCATTAATGGACAAGTCATTCCAGTTGATGATGGATTCTTAAGCTTTAAGGGGTAATCAGTATAATTAATTAAATTTTCAAGATAACTTAAAAGGGGAGTTTTGACATATGAGCGAAAGATTCGATGGCAAAGTTGTTATCATTACAGGGGCAGGATCAGGTTTAGGTCAAGCAGCCGCATTGGAAATGGCTAAAGAAGGAGCTAAACTTTCATTAGTTGATTTAAACGACGCATCTTTGGAAGTGACAAAAAAATTAATCTTAGACTTGGCACCAAACTCGGAAGTGCTTCTGGTCACTGCAGATGTATCGGATGAAGAAGCAGTAAAGAACTATGTAGACCAAACAGTCAGCAAATATGGCAGAGTCGATGGATTCTATAATAATGCGGGTATTGAAGGTAAACAGGCCCCTATGGCTGAATACGATAGCAACGTTTTCAACAAAGTAACGGACATCAATATCAATGGTGTTTTCTATGGTATGAAATACATTCTGCCAATCATGAAAGAACAAGGATCAGGGGCAGTGGTGAACGTGGCTTCTGTAGGCGGAATTCGTGCTGTGCTTAACCAAGCTGCGTACGTTGCAAGTAAACATGCTGTAGCTGGCTTAACAAAAACAGCTGCCATAGAATATGGCCAATATGGTATCAGCATAAATGCCATTGCACCAGGAGTAATCTTAACAGCGATGGTAGAGGGATCATTCAGGCAAATAGGCGGAGAGAATTGGGAAGAAGCAATGGCGGAATTCGTCAGTGTGAATCCTAAGAAACGCTTCGGTAAACCTGAAGAGGTCGGCCGTTTAGTCGCTTTCCTATTATCAGGGGAATCAGAGTTCATCAACGGTGTAGTCATTCCGATTGATGGCGGACAATCTTCACAATACTAATTGAGAAAGGGAGTGACAGTAGGTCACTCCCTTTCAGACTGTAGACAAACTCGATGAAAATCGAGTTTGTCTACTTTTTTTGGGCTTGTACAAATTTGGACGTTGATTTCCACTTCAGGCACTCGCTTTCCGCGGGCGGTCCGGGAGCCTCCTCGGCGCACTTGCGCCTGTGGGGTCTCCCTTGGACTCGCTATTCCCGCAGGAGTCTCGCACACCCGCTCCAATCAACTATGTTTAAAATTTTAGATGAAACTCCTTATGCCTATAGTCTTTTTTGTTTTAAAATAGAACTATTAAAATTTGAGGTGATGAGGATGCTTTCGAAACATAATTCTATTCAGCGAGACCAACTTGAAATGATTACTTTTAGATTAACTGGTGCCGGCGAATCATTTGGTTCGTAAAATTGAGGCTTCCATTGACTTCACTTTCATTTATGACTTGGTGAAAGATATGTATTCAGAGGTAGGACGCCCAAGTATTGATCCAGTTATTTTAGTTCGGTATTCCTTGCATGCGTAAAACGATTGAAGAAGCTTAAACAAATATGGCTTACCGTTGGTTCTTAGGCTATGGTTTCCATGATAAAATACCTCATTTCTCAACGTTCGGGAAAAATTATGAGCGACGTTTTAAAGGTACAGACCTGTTTGAACAGATTTCTATCGCATCTTAATGACAGCTGCTGATAGAAAGTTAATAAGTGCTGAACACGTATTCGTCGATTCCACACATGTGAAAGCCAATGCGAATAAGCGTAAATTTGAAAGGAAAATCGTACGCAAAGAAACACGAGCTTATCAAGGACGTCTTCAAGCAGATAAATTTGATAAGGAAGAAACCAAAGCAATTAAAGAAAGTATTACGGATCCTGAGAGTGGCTACTATGTGAAAGATGAACGAACAAAACAATTTGCCTATTCATTCCACGCAACCGCAGACCGCGACGGTTTTGAATTGGGAACGATTGTAACACCTGGTAATACACATGACAGTCATATTTTGGAGCCACTTGTTGAGCAAGTGATTGAGAAAGTTGGAAAACCAGAAGCAGTTGCAGCTTATAAAACACCAGAGATTACTTGCTACCTAATTAACAAAGAAATCACACCTGCTTTACCCTATACACGTCCTTGTACAAAAGAAGGATTCTTTCGCAAACATGACTATGTTTACGATGAACACTTTGATTGTTACCTTTGCCCTTCGGGCGAAACTTTAAAGTACACAACAAAAAATAAAGAGGGCTATCGCGAATACAAATCGCCAAAACAAAATTGTGCAACATGCTCATTTTTATCACGGTGTACAGGAAGCAAAGACCATCAAAAAGTAGTGACACGGCATATTTGGCAAGCATATGTGGAAGAAGCAGATAATCTGCGTCATCATCAAGAGGTAAAACCTATATATGCGAAACGCAAAGAAACAATTGAGCGTGTATTCGCAGATGCAAAAGAAAAGCATGGTATGCGTTGGACTACTTTAAAGGGACTTAAAAATTAGTTGATGCAAGCGATGCTTACTTTCGCTGCCATTAATTTAAAGAAGATGGCCACTTGGACATGGCAAGGTCCTAAAATGGTTTAACATAGTGGCTCGAAGAGCCCAAATCTCTTAACCTTTGGTCAAAATTTCAAAGGGAATTTAAAAAGGGGTTCGGAGTTTTTTAATTTCCGAACCCCTTTTGTATCCTTTTAGTTAATGATCAAATGAATTTAAATTTGGACAAAACGAAGACTTTTTCGGTTTTCGTTTTTTTGCATATTCAAAAATCAGTTCATATGAAACTATATACGATCCTTTAGAATTTGAACACATAGAAAAACGCCATAAAAGGCGATTTACAAATATTCAAGAAACCCCATCGTTACTTTTCTTTATCGTGTAGCTTATCTTCATATTCAGTTTCCAACATACCATATAGACCATTCATTTCTTGTTCATCTGGATCTGCCCCAAATTCGTTTCTATATTTCCCCTTTTTATCATCAAGGATTTCTTCTTTTTCACTCTTCTTGTCCATACATATCACCTCCAACCAGTAGGGTGTCTCATTGTCCTAAAAATATGCACTGTGTGACTCCGTTCCTTTTAAGATTTTGCGGCGGCTAAGTTAAGTGGTTGAGAAAATACACTAATTACAATTAATGCTAATCCAGTTTGCAGAACATTTAATTGGGTATTCTAAATAGTTATTACTCTTACAATTTGTTAAGATATAAATATATTAACTTAGAGATAACGGAGAGAGAATGTGAAGAAGAAACGTAAGAAATCAAAGAAAGTTTTTAACATTTTCATCCTGATTTTCGTATTTTTGCTCATTAAGGAGATCATGCAAACCCCATATTCCGAAAATGTTACCACATCAGTAAATACGCTTGATTCCTTTGCGAACGTGAAAAAGTATAGTTCACTTCTGCAAGACGAGTTGACTAAATACGGACTTGAGGAGCATACTTCGACATTGATTGCTTTGATGCAGCAGGAAAGCCGAGGGCGGGGCGGTGACCCAATGCAGGCATCTGAGTCAGCGGGCCTTGATCCAAATACAATCACTGATCCAACGGAAAGCATTAAGTATGGAGTGAAACATTTTAAGCGGATCAATGAATATGGCAATGAAAAGGGCGTTGATTTTGCCACGATCCTTCAAGCATATAACATGGGAATTGGTTATATTGATTTCGTTGCGAATGAAGGGGGCAAGCATAATGAAGAGCTTGCAAAGAAGTTCTCCATGCTTCAGGTCGAAAAAAACCCCACGCTCTATGATTGCGGCGGTGACAAAGATAATTTTCGATATCCATATTGCTACGGTGACTACACATACAGTGCGAAGGTATCTAAGAACATTGAGGAGCTTGGCGACAGTATATCGGCTCAAGCTGATAGTGAGTGAGGGAGAACAAAAAGCCTACTGAATGAAGTAGGCTTTTTGTATGTCATTTGTTGTTCAGCCATGGAAGGAGGTCTTTATGTTTATAGAGCTTCTCGGATTCTGAAATGGTTTGTGAAAGAAGAATATCAATGGAATCAAGTAAGGAGATTAGGGCTTGTTTAACAGAACCACTCTCAAATTGCTCTAATGGCACAGGTAACTCTTCCTCGTCTAAAATAAAATATTCCCCACCCGGAAGCACCAATATATCTATAATCAAATCCTCAAAGGATACCAACTTATCAGCCATATATGTATTTCTTACAATATTAAAATAGGATCCTAAATAATTTCCGTCGTTATCTCTCCAAATGTATAAATTATAAGGACGGTCTTTCCAATAATAAGCAATTGTATAACTGCTTACAGGAATGGTTAATTTTATAGAACCCGCTTTCATCGTGAACGAATCCATGATTTCATGAAAAAGCACGACATGTTGATTTTGTTCTTTTAACAGCAAACAGTTATGCTCTACAACTATAGAGTCGTAACGGATTTTTCTTTCTATGATTTCATCGCCATGTCGTAGTGCTGGTATAAATATATTTTCCATTGTATCTATTTCTCCCTTAAAACCATTTAGATCATTTATGATAATATACTTAAGAAAGTTTATTCTTACTAATAGGGGCTATCGCCAGGAAATGCGGATTTAAACTTTTAGGAAATTCAAATATCAAAACCTAATTTCACACCTGCAATACCGAGAAACTAGGTTTTAGTTACTTCAAAATCGTATGATTTTCAGGAATGAATACAACTTTACTAGATAGATGTTTCTTAGGAACCTAACCTATATACGCCTGCTTTAAAGTTTTAATGTCAATTTTCTTCATTTGGAGCAGCGCTTTCATAACTCTTTCCGATTTTTCAGTGGCGGAGTCGTTTACCATCTCGGTTAGATATTCAGGGACAATTTGCCATGACACACCAAATCGATCTTTCAGCCAACCGCACACTTGCGCCTTTTCATCTCCACCTTCAGAGAGTTTTTCCCAATAATAATCCACCTCTTCTTGATCCTCGCAATTGATGATAAATGATATTGCCTCGGTAAATTTGAATTGCGGACCGCCATTTAATGCTACGAATGCTTGTCCGTCCAGTTCAAACTCCACGGTCATCACTGATCCCTCTGGTTTCCCGTGGATTTGATTTCCTGCATTACCATAGCGAGTGATTCTTCCGATCTTAGAATTTTCGAATATGGAAGTGTATAACTTCGCCGCCTCTTCAGCTTGTGTATCAAACCACAGGTTGGTTGTGATCTTTTGAATCTTATTTTTCATAATTTTTTCTCCTTTATTGTTCTCAAGTTTAGCCAGGAAAACTAAACTCTGCTATTATCATGGAAATGCGAATTTATTCGATAAGATTAAATACCTTGAAGGTACCCTATTACTATATACCATTTATCATGACCTATTGTAAGGGTTAGGGTGCCGTTTTGTGTATTCCAACCGATCATTAAACTAATCGCGTTAATCCTTTGCTAGTTACAATATCCTTGCCTGAAACACAAAAGGATATAGAAACTTTTCACCAGTGAAAAGCACTATATCCAAATTCCATTTCTCAGCTCTCGAAGTTAAATTGCCATTTGATTCCGAATTTATCGGTTAACTGACCATAAATTTTACTCCAGAATGTTTCTTGGAGCTCTACACCAACCGTACCGCCTTCACTTAGTTTGTTAAAAATCGATTTAATTTCATCCAAATCATTACTGACATAAGCCAGGCTGATATTGTTTCCTTCAACAAAAGGCATTCCAGGAAAAGTATCTGAAAACATGATATTGCTTCCATTTATATTTAGCCTTGTATGCATGACTAAATCTTTCGCTTCTTCTGGAAGAGTAAAATCCGGATTAGGCGGTGTTTCCCCAAAGGTCATGATATTTGGTAGTTCCGTTCCAAAAACCTCTGCGTAGAACTCTACTGCTTGTCGACAATTCCCATTAAAATTAAGATATGCATCAACTGACATTTCTTTCACTCCTACTTTTTTATTTGTTATTCAATGCTCCCAATTTATTACATAATGCATTATTGCCTTACGAAAAATTCCGGCGGTTCAATTCCGAGTGTTCTAAGGTAGATATAACCCTGGCCCCTATGGTGGATTTCGTTTTCCAACGCATATTGAAGTCTATCAAAGTGGCTTTGTGAAGGACCGAAAAAAGGATCCTTTTCGACCACTCCAAGCGTTTCCTCGGTCATTTCCTCCCACAGCTTCCTCGTATCATCCCTTACTGCTTCGCATGCTGATACAAGTTCTTCTTTGGTAGAAATTCCGGCAAACGAATCTGGAAACTCCCAAACACCCAGTGCAATTCCACGCATATATGCAGTTTCAATGTTCATGATTTCTTTAACCATATCTGCGAAAGGGCGAAGCTCCCTGGCCGGTGCATAATTAAACAATTCCTTTTCAGGGAAAGCTTCAACCACCCTCAACGTCAAGCTCCTGTTGCCTTCCAATATATTTAACAAACCCTCTTTCGATAGAACCACAATTTCACTCTCCTTTGAGAAATACTCTGTATAGAAGTTCTGTGAAAAATCAAAAAGTCCTGCTAATTACTGTATTTAAAGATTGCATAGCTTTTTTTATCTACCGGTGTAGACTTATAAGTAACACTTAAATAATTAATAAAGGGGAAATGTCATATGTTCGGTTCCTTAAATAGAACAAAATTAATAAAAAATGATTTAAAAAGCATTGCGAAATTAATGTATCAGGATGTATCAAAAGATACTTGGGATCAAGAGAACCTAACAAAGAGAAATTTAGATTTCACTATTGAAAGCATTCGCTATATAGATGCTTATACGAAAAGATTATGTACTACTCAAATGGGTAGTGAACTTTTAAAGAATCATTTTGATAATTTTGTGATAAGAATAGGTGCCTATATTGGAGAAATTATAAAAAGGAATATAAATCAAGATTTTAAATGGTATGAATATGATTCTGTATATCATTTTTCTTCTGCACTTGATGGGGTGCATAGGGGCATTAAAACAGCAACGGTTCTTTACTCTAAAAAGAGAGATAGAGTTATAGTTCCTTTAACTGTGGTAGCGCAATATCTGGAAGGGAATTCGACATATACAGATTTCTTGAAATACGTAGAAGAAACAATTAAGCAAAATTCGTAAAAGATAACTGCTTTTCTTAAGCAATCGTGCAGGTTCAAAAACCTCCCAAAAATTCATTTTTGGTAAATATTGATTAAATCTAGCATATATAATACGATTTAATCAGTTATATATTTCCAACCAACATGATGATTATACATAAATGATTCAATTAATAACGGAACCAGCAGAAAGGGAGAGAAGCAAATGATTAACAAAGTCGGGCAAATTATGTTATATGTAAATGATCAAGACGAGTCATTGAAATTTTGGACGGAAAATTTCGGTTTTAGCGTAATTTCTGAAGAAGATAATGGCCAAGGGCTAAGATGGATTGAAATAGCCCCAACAAAGGTAGCAGAAACGAGTATCATCCTGCATAATAAAGAATTCATTGCTAAAATGCAGCCTGAATTAAATCTTAATACACCTTCGTTAATGTTTTACTCGGATAATCTTGATGAATTATATAAAGACTTTTCAGAGAAGAATATCAAAGTGGGAGAGCTTGTAACTATGCCATCTGGAAGAGTCTTCAATTTTGCTGATAATGAAGATAATTATTTTGCGGTCATGGAAAAGAAGTAATTCATTTGGCTAAAGATTAAAAAAACATCAAAACAATTGTTTTGATGTTTTTTGATTAAACTGCGACACTTACGAAACTATTCAGTCGGCAGGCCTTGGCCCAGCAGGAATTCCAGAGTTTTCTACCGTCTTGATCGGCCGAACGGTAATGTCTCCATTCACGTAAATTTGACAAGATAAACGTAAATGATCTTCCATTCCTTTTTCCTCAAAGATCTTTTTTTCTTTATGTGTGACCTCCAAAAAATCACCCGCCAATATTTCAACTCTGCAAGTTGTACATTTAGCTTTCCCGCCGCATCGGTGGAGAATATTTATACCGTTATCTTCCAATGCTAATACTAATTTTTTTCCCATTTCAACTTCAAATGTTCCTTGGTCAAATACGGTTACATAAGGCATCCAATACCACCTCTTATATAGAATATCTTTCAACAGGTCATTAACATATCTATTCTTTTACCTTGTCCATATGACATAAAAAAATGTGAAGTCATTACTTAATTGATAGTAAAGATGAATAATTAATAATCGTGAAGACAAACTTTAAGTACATTCATAATTATAAATTTAACTAGGCATAACTAGATCTACGAAAAATAAGATTGGTCTTTGCGAGGCCAATTAAGATTTATTGAAAGAAAGAGAGTGAAATAATAAAAGGGAGGTGCATGACTGTGAATCATGGCAATTGTGATTTTTCACCAATGAAACAAATGTTAAAAGAGGATTTACGACAAGTAATATCAGCATTACAGGATAACTTAGAAGCAATGGGTGATGAAAATTATTGTCTTCTTGGAAATTTCGAGAAAATAAAGGATAAATTTATATACATCGATATGAAAGCAGCTACATTTTATTTGAATTGTTATTTGTCACCGTTTACGGACAAATATCCAGAGTTATCAACTTGCGTACAAAATTTGTCGAATTTGAGACACGGCGGCTTAATCGTGATTCAACGGGGAGACCCTATTGATTCATTGATTCAACCCGGTATTTCAATAGGCGCGGAGTTAACCCATTCTTTACTCGAATCAATTTTTTTCCCTGGAAATCCACTGCATGATGGTGCCGTTTTGGTTAATAAAAATCAGATTGTTTCCGCAGCAAATGTCCTTCCGCTTTCAGACAGATCAACAGGGGGAAAAAAACTTGGAACACGCCACCGCTCTGCATTAGGTTTATCTGAACGAAGTGATGCCCTGGTATTGGTAGTATCAGAAGAAACAGGAAGAGTTTCATTTGCGTTAGATGGAAATCTGTACCCGGTTAATACACATGGGCCTATATAAAATTTTTGAGACAATTAAGTCCAATCGTGATTATAAATTCTAGGTAATTAACACCTGGAATATTCATTTGTGTAAAAAACGTAAACGCTGGCTTCCATTTTTATTTTTCTCGGAATTACTGGTACAAAAAAGGCCATGAATTAATTAACCCGGTGATTTTTACCGGGTTTTTGGTTGCTTTTTATATAAAAAAAGGCATATGATAAACAAGGAGTCTCAATCAGAAAAGTTATAAAACGAAAGAGGATTTTAAATGATAACCATTAAAAGTGAACGAGAAATAAATTTGATGCATGAAGCGGGCAAACTTCTTGCTGCGACGCATAGAGAAATTGCAAAAATGATAAAACCGGGCATCACGACTTGGGAAATCGAAGAATTTGTCGATAAGTACTTGGCAGAGCATGGTGCTACACCAGAACAAAAGGGCTATAACGGATATAAATATGCAACGTGTGCTTCAGTGAATGATGTTATTTGTCACGGCTTTCCGCAAAAGAAAGCCCTAAAAGAGGGAGACATCGTTACGATTGATATGGTGGTGAACCTTAACGGTGGTTTGGCGGATTCCGCTTGGACATATGCGGTCGGTGAAGTTTCCGATGAAGCTCAGCGTTTAATGGATGTAACCAAAAATGCTTTATACAGGGGCATCGAAGTCGCACGTGCAGGAAATCGTCTCGGGGACATCGGGCATGCAATCCAGTCATATGCAGAAGGTGAAAAGTTTTCTGTTGTTCGCGATTTTACAGGCCACGGAATTGGTAAAACCATGCACGAGGACCCAACAGTCCTACATTATGGTAAGCCAGGTAAAGGTGCCCGTCTAAAAGAAGGTATGGTCATCACGATCGAGCCAATGCTGAATGCAGGAACATGGCATATGAAAATGGATCAAGACGGCTGGACGGCGAGAACGGCAGATGGAAAGCTTTCCGCGCAATATGAACATACCCTTGTCATTACAAAAGGTGAACCGATCATTTTAACGGAACAGTAAACCTAAAGAAGAAACGTCCTTAACATGGGCCGTTTCTTCTTTTATTTTTTACACTATTTCATAATAAACCTCGACAGAATATTCAGAATCTACCCCATCCAACATTAGATAGAATCCGAAAAATTAGTACTAGGCAGTTAGGCATTAAAAACTTTACTATTATGTGGCAGCACAGGATAATAAGGGGAAGGAAGAATTATTTAGATGATATGTTATATAAACAGTAAATAAAGGGGGTTTTGACAGTGAAGAAAGGGGAAAAACTGTCTGCAACGGTTGAAACGGTTGGGTTGAGCCAGCGGGAATTTTTAACGATTTTCTTACTTCACTCTTTGAGGATAAAAGCGAATTATCCAAGGGCGATTCATCAGGACCTGAAAAATACGTTCACTGGCAAAGTACATAGCTATGACTATTTATGTAAAATATCCAATACGCTAGTCGATTCCAATCATTTATCCTTATATACGAATAAGGGAAGAAATTATTATCAAATAACGGAAAAAGGGAAAGAGCTTTACATATGGTACCAAGAAAATTTCCTGGAACGGTTCTCCGAAGTGAAAAAGGTCATCGATCGCTTCATGTTCGATTTAAGGGGATCTGGTGAAAACCCACCGGTTGTTAATGAGCTTCCTGAAGAATACAGGTCGTATTTCTCGAAAATAATATCGGTGAAGGATCTAGTCCGTTATGTAACCTTAAAAGCCGCTTTCACTAAGAAGCCCATTTACATGGGGGAAATTGGCGATCTGCTTAAGAATCAGTTCGGTTGGATCGCTTCTAACGGTTATTTATACGATTTATCTCATGAAATGGAAGAGAACGGGCTTCTTGTCGGCAGGTGGGAAAGTGAAAAACGAACTAAACGCTATTTACGAATCACCGATGAAGGACAGCATCATTACAAACAGATTGCGGATTCTGCAGCATTTCAAGTTCAGGAAATCCAAAAATACATGGCCAGTGTCATTATGTTCTTAAAAGAAAAGAGTTAAATGAATATATGGAGCCCTTTAATTTTGCAAGGAGAATGAAGTTACATGCTTAAATTGAATCGTTCAAGGGTAAATGTTACTTAAAAACACTTCTTAACAAGGGGGAATGAGTGATGGTGGAAAAACATGATGAAATGGGAAGCATATTCAGTTTCATTAAAGGCCAGGTAGATAAGCTGCCCATTTCACAATCAAAAAAGAACAAAATGCTCGACCAGCTCTTAAAGCTTAAAACGATGACAGTTGATGCAAGGGAACCGCGAATTGCTCTTGTCGGCAGGCGTGGTTCCGGAAAATCATCACTGATCAATGCGATGTTTGGTCAGGAGCTCCAATATGTCAGTTCCGTTAAATCCGGAACGGGTAAGGGAAAATGGCTATGGTACCCGAGTGATGCCGAGCCCAAGATTCGTTTGCTGGACTCCCGCGGGCTGGGTGAGAGTGAAGCTCCTACGGAAGATTTCGATGAAGAAACACCATTGGGTGAATTGATAAAAGCGGTAACAGAAGAACAGCCTGATGTGTTTCTTTTCTTGATTAAAGCAAAAGAAACGGATTCACGGATTGAAGAAGATTTACAAGAATTGAATAAGCTGCGCAAGATCGTTAAAGAGAATCACCATTATGATGTACCCGTCATTTGTGTGGTCACCCAAGTGGATGAATTAGATCCGCCTCATTATAAACAAGCACCTTTTGATGCCAATCCTAAGAAAAAACAGAATATTGATGAAGCCATCGCTTTGATGTCAAAAAGATTTAAAGAGAGTGAAATACCACTTTTGAACATCATTCCTACTTGTTCGTATATTGATTTTGATGAAAGTGGAAATATTGAATATGATATGCGTTGGAACATAGATTTGCTGTCTGATTACTTAATTGAGGCCTTACCCAGTGAAGCGAAGCTGAAGACAGCCAAAGCGATGCAGAGCCAATTCGTAAAGAAAAAATTCGCGCGGACGATAGTGGGAACGTTTACGGCAATCGCAGGTTTAATCGGTGCAGAGCCAATACCTTTTGCCGATTTTCCCATTTTGACCGGCATTCAAGGTTTGATGATTGTGGTGATCGGTTTTATCGCGGATAAAGAAATCAATACAAAAACGGCAAGTGAATTCATTGCTGCATTAGGGATCAATGTCGGAATCGGTCTCCTTGTCAGGGAAGGTGTCAGGGCTGCAGTCCGTTTCATCCCAGGAGCCGGCCTAGCCGTTTCGGGTGCGGTAGCGGGCGCAGTCACATATGGAATCGGGCAAGCGGCGATAGCTTACTTTCTCGAAAACAAAAATATTGATCAGGCTAAGGAAGCATACAAGAACGCGAACAAAGAATATAAAAATGAAGACATCGACTCTTAATGGGCAGATTCGAACCATAAACTACACTAAGGTGATATGATAAAGTGGAGTTAGCAGTTCTGTTTCTGCTGCTGGATGGTCCAGGATTTTTGTTTACCACAGGAGGGGTGATCTTCATGTCGTTTTTTCAATCACAGAAGCAAAAAGAATATATACAAAAATTAGAAGAAGCGATTCAGTCGTTTTCCGGTCGATCTGAGGCACTTGATGATTCAAAGGGATTTCCTTTTGAAAACATTCAGGAGTTAAAGGAATTCGGATATCCCCGATTAACTTTAGCAAAAGAGGATGGGGGGTACGGCGGTTCCTTATATGATTTTCTCCTATGCCAAGAAAAAATAGCTCAATATTGCGGCCCAACAGCCTTAGGAATAGGCTGGCATGTCGGAACCGTCCTCTCCTTAACGGAGAAGAGACCGTGGGAAAAAGAAGTCATGAAAGAGTTGTTTGATGAAGTGTCGAAAGGTGCTCTAATCAATACGGCAGCATCTGAGACTGGAACGGGAAGCCCGACGCGCGGTGGCAGACCGGAAACGATCGCTATCAAAAAGGGTAAACAATGGAATTTGAATGGCAGAAAGACTTTTACTACACTCTCTCCCATCCTTGATATTTTTCTTGTAACGGCATGGGTACCCGAAGATGAGTGTTTAGGCACTTTTTTAGTTCATCGTGATGTAACGGGTGTAAGTATAGAAGAAACTTGGGATATGATCTCCATGCAAGGAACAGGAAGTCATGATTTGGTGTTAACTGATGTCAGCCTGCCTGAAAAGTATTATGTCATGAAAAGCAATACTGGTGAAAAAAGAAAACCTGAAGCGTGGCTATTACATATACCGGCTTGCTACTTGGGAATTGCAGTGGCTGCCAGAAATTACGCAGTCGAATTTGCGAAAACCTATTCTCCCAATAGCTTACCAGGACCAATCAGGGACCTTCCGAATGTTCAACGTACAATTGGGGAGATGGAACTGGAATTGGGGGAAGCACACCATTTCCTCTACTCTGTCGCAGAAAAATGGGTGCGGCAGCCTGAAGATCATGATGAACTATCGAAGCAATTGGGTGCTGTTAAGTTATCGGTCGTCAATAAATCGATTTCCATCGTCGATAAAGCGATGAGAGTCGTCGGAGCCAAAAGTTTACAACGAAACAATCCCCTGCAACGCTACTATAGGGATGTACGCGCAGGTCTCCATAATCCTCCGATGGATGATGCGACTATAACGATGCTCGCAAAATCCGCTCTTTATTAAGTTCATATTCGAATATGGCACTGAAATGACTTCGTCGTTTTCAGTGTTTTTTGCTATTCTTTTTCTAATATTATTTTGTGTTTTCGTTGCAAGTGCAGTTTTTAGGAGGGGGCTAGTACCTATTAGGTGTAGTCTTTTTTGTACACATGTACCACTTCTAGAGTGTGGGGAAAATTAGAACAAAACATTTATAAAGTTAAGATTGGAAAAGCCAGGTATTCACAAACTTAAGAACAAACATCTGAACGAATTTAATGGATTCAAATGCAAAATAAAAAGAGTCAGGAAAAATACTATTCACACCGAATCAAAGGGAAGGTGCCCTGCCACCCAAATATTAGTTGAAAGCTAACTCATAGAACCATTTTGGTTTCAATTTTTTGATGGATAAAATATGGATAATTTTCATAAGATACCCACAATTTTAAGTTCTGTTAGTAATTTAAAATCTACCAAAGAACATATCAATTTCCGGAAGATATTTGGGGTATTATAGCTATTTTGTCACTTCTGCTCAAATACTGCATAATTTTGTAATGATAATGTAAATTAAGGAAAATATGTGTGTCACTTAAGGATGATAAAATTATAAAAAAGAGATTTTATCGGGGGAAATAGTAAATGAAAAAAATTATTGCTTCAGTAGTAGTGACGGGATTGTTACTTTCGAATCCTTTGGTAAGTAATGCTGCATTAGGAGATCGTACGTTAAAAAGTGGAATGACTCATACCGAAGTAAAACAATTACAAGGGGTTTTAAAGAATAAAGGGTACTTCACTAATAAAAACACTACTACATATTTTGGCACAGTCACTAAAAGTTCGGTAGTGAAATTTCAAAAAAAGAAGGGCTTGAAAGCTGACGGTATTGTAGGTCCGAATACATATAAGGCTTTGGGGATTACAAAAAAAACTGCTCAAAAGTCAAACGGTAATTCATCTACTAATCTGGTAAGTAACGCTAAAAAATATTTGGGTGTACCCTATGTATGGGGAGGGAGTACACCAAAAGGTTTTGATTGCAGCGGATTTTTAAAATATGTTTTCGAAAAAAGTACCGATGTGACTTTGCCTAGAACTGTTGCGGAAATGTATAAGAAGGGGAAAAAGGTTTCTTCACCAAAAGTTGGGGATCTTGTTTTTTTTGAAACCTATAAACCTGGCGCCTCTCATGCGGGCATTTATATTGGAGGGAACCAATTCATTCATAGTTCCTCTTCAAAAGGTGTAAGTATTACTTCGATGAATAATAGCTATTGGTCAGAAAGATATTTAGGTGCAAAAACATATAATTGATAGGGTTGACTTTTAACTTTTATAACAATAAGCCCAGTTCTTTTTCAAGGACTGGCTTTTTTTATTAATCTACAAATAGGTTATTATATCGAGAAGTCCTATGAAGATGATAACCACACTTCTTTTCGTTATTATTAAGGAACCTTCTGCCCCAATCCGGAAAGGTTTAACCATGAAACAGATGCTTTAATGTTTTATATGATCTTTAATGAGCATTATTGGTTTTACATAAATACCAATACCGAGAAACAAAGCACTCGAAATCGGAGAGAATCCGCCAACCCATGCAACTAAAATAACTCCTAGTAATAGAAAGTCTCTGAATCGGTGCTTGGCTTTTTTGTCTTGAGGGCATTGCATTAAAGCGATTGAAGGCAGTGTAGAGAAATTGCCTGGAGTTAACACTGTGAAAGAAAACTTGGATTCAGGAACTGTTGAAGTGGAATTTAATCCAGACATGTACAATAACATTTAATATTGAATCACGATTTCGTTTAGAATAACATATACTTTACCGGGGTATGGTTTATTATAACCCTGGTCGTTAATTGTTTCCTAACATCCTATTGAAATGAAATTTGATAAAACTGGCTGCTACAAAGTGTGGGGAGAATTTAAATTTGATGTAAAGTCAAAGAGGTCAAATAAAAAGGAAAAAGGGGATTTCTTATGAACTTAGATGGGGTTAGCAAACATCTATTAATTTGCAACGGGAAAACATGCACGAAAAATGGAGCAGAAGAAGTAACAGAGACCATTAGAGGGGAATTGAAAAACTTAGAACTACAAAAAAAGATTCACACAACAAAAACATTATGCAACGGCCAATGCAAGCATGGGCCGATCACTGTTCTATATCCACAAGGAACCTGGTATAAAGAAATGAATAAAACAAAAAGTAAAGAACTTATTCGTCAATTGAAAGAAAATGAAAATGTTCATTTAGGTTCAGAACTTTATTACCATGATGGGAAAACATACAAGAACCATGAGAGTGAATGAACTGTAACATCTTACTTCTATATCTAAAAAGGTTTCTGTACAGGGAGCTTTTCTGGAAAAAATTGAGATATTCAATAGACTGATCATTTATACCAATCAGCCCATATTTCCATCAATAGCGTTTCTTCTCCCCATTAATACTAATTGAAAATTGGTCTATCAGAAAAAATGGAAGTTTTGGAAAGAGCATTAGCGTCTATGCCAGAAGTATTGGAGTTTCATTGTTTAACAGGTGAGTAGTAGAAAATTCAATATTTTTACCAATCTGAGGGAAAAATACCCGTTCGTAAAAGTACACTTTACGAACGGGTATTTTCCTGGATGGCGGAAGAGGAAACTTTTAATTCCTTCATGTTAATTTCACTAGCTTATTATTCTCTATCTTGTTAAGATTGATATACCTGTCTAAATCTTCGAAAAATATCGAAAGTTCGGTGTAAAAATGAATCTTATGACAAAAGATTTACTGATTAACTTTTTAATTATCCTTTTTCCGATCTTTTTATTGCAAATGAGCTATCTAGTGAAGTACGTATACCGTTTAGATGCATTAAAAGGATCCTTCCTATCGATTTTCCCTATTCTTTCACTTGTTCTATGCATGTTATTTCCCGTTGTTATAGAAAAGGATTTTGTTTGGGATCTTAGATGGATCCCTTTTCTATTAGGCGGTTTATATGGAGGCTACCGGTTAGGAATCATATTGATAGTCATCACTCTTGTTATCCGCTATTTATCAGGGGGTGATAATGGATTTTATATATCATGCATCACTTTTCCACTAATGGGAATTTCCCTGTTTTTTATATCTAAGTACTATCTAAAAATGTCTGTCAGTAAAAAAATCCTTATTGGCATATCATTAATATTCATTGTCCATATTCTTACGCAGTTTATTTCAACAGTCGTATTTGAACTTACTATCGGCATAAGCATATGGAAACAATACTTCACGATCCAAGTCATTGGAATCGTTGTTGTAATCTTACTATGGGAGGTCATCCTCACTAATTTTCAGGTTCTCGAAAAATTAGTGAAAGCGGAAAAATTGCAGATCGTTAGTCATCTGGCTGCAAGCATATCTCATGAAGTCAGAAATCCCCTTACGGTTACCAGGGGATATATTCAAATGTTATGTGAAGACGTGTCTTCCCATACAAAGGTCAAATATGCAAATATTGCACTGAAGGAATTGGATCGGGCCACGGATGTCATTAATGATTATTTGACGTTTGCTGCCATAAGCCCTGAAAACACGGAGCGATTAAGGGTATCAGAAGAAATTCAGCATGTCGTGAACAGCATAAAACCCTTGGCTAGCAATAATGGAACTGAATTGAAATTATCCTTATTCGAAGATGGAGCTTATTATATCATGGGGGAAAGGAAGAAATTCCAGCAGTGCTTGTTCAATATCTTAAAGAATGGGATAGAATCGATGGACCATGCTGGCGAAATATACATAGATTTAATTCATGCTGCCTCCACCATCCAAATTAAGATCCAAGATCAGGGAATTGGAATGACACAGGAACAGATATACCGTTTAGGTGAACCTTACTTCACGACAAAGAATAAAGGGACGGGATTAGGAATGATGGTTTCATATAGCGTTATCAAAAGCATGGAAGGAACGGTGCATGTGTCAAGTGTACACGGGAAAGGGACATGTTTCTCTATTAACCTGCCCATACATAAATACGAGCCTATTTAGTTTAGTGTAAATTGACGGTTTTATACACATAGATTACAATTTAAGTAAACTACCAATATTATGAAATGATTCAATGACGCATTTGATACCTAAGGGAGATGATTGTATGAAATCGCTTACAGATGGACAAATCATTTGGGAACCGACAAAGGAACAAATCGAGCAAACGGTATTGACTCAATATGTGAAATGGTTAAAAGAAAAGAAAGGTTTAACGTTTCATGATTATCATGAATTATGGAAATGGTCGGTAGATGAACTGGAGGAATTTTGGGCTTCAATTTGGGATTATTGTGATGTAAAAGCAGCCAGGAAATATGACAGGGTTTTAGCGGAGCAATCAATGCCAGGTGCGAAATGGTTCGAGGGGGCAAGGCTTAATTATGCTGAAAATGCATTATGGAATGAGCAAGAAGAGAAAACGGCGATTTTTTTCCGTTCCGAACATATCAGGCAGCAGGAAGTCAGCTGGAAAGAGCTGAAAGAAAAAGTAGCTTCTGTCGCCCATTCATTAAGGCAACTTGGTGTGAAATCCGGTGACCGTGTTGTTGCCTATATGCCAAACATACCTGAAGCTGTCATAGCTTTCTTGGCAACAGCAAGCATAGGTGCCATTTGGTCCAGTTGTTCACCTGACTTTGGGGCAAGAAGCGTCATAGATCGTTTCAAACAGATTGAACCGGTTGTATTACTGGCTGTTGATGGATATCAGTACAATGGAAATGTATATGATAAAACATCAGTCGTCTCCCAGCTTAAACAGGAATTGATCACTGTAAAGCATACCGTTCTGGTACCTTACATAGAAAAAAAGAATTTGGAAGTGAATCTGGCAGATACGATTCCTTGGGATGACCTTTTAAAAGAAAAGACAGAATTATCTTTTGAAAATGTTCCGTTCGATCATCCGCTTTGGATTCTCTATTCATCTGGCACAACCGGAATGCCAAAACCAATTGTACAAGGGCATGGCGGTATATTATTGGAGCATTTAAAATCAACAAGAATCCATCAAGGCATGACTTCCGAGGATACTGTATTCTGGTTTACGACGACAGGCTGGATGATGTGGAATCTCCTTATGGGCGGTTTGCTTAATGAAGGGACCATCGTCCTTTATGACGGCAGTCCTTCTTTTCCGAATATGGATGCCCTTTGGGAATTGGCTGAAGATACAGGCATGACTTTCTTTGGAACAAGTGCACCATTCCTTACGAATTCCATGAAGTTAGGAAACAAGCCAATGGGAAAATATGATTTATCGAAATTGAAGGCTCTTTTTTCAACTGGGGCTCCATTGTCTGGCGACGGTTATAAATGGGTGTATGAGAATGTCAAGAAGGATATCTGGCTCAGTTCATCCAGTGGCGGAACCGATGTTTGTGCCGGATTTGTAGGTGGCGTTCCAACATTGCCCGTAAGAATCGGAGAGATACAAGGAAGAGCATTGGGTGTTTGTGCGGAAGCTTTTGATGAGCATGGTCAAACATTGATTAATGAAGTCGGTGAATTGGTAATTACCAAACCGATGCCATCCATGCCGCTATACTTCTGGAATGATCATGACGGGACAAGATACTACGAGAGTTATTTCGATACGTATCCTGGCATATGGAAACATGGTGATTGGATAAAGATTGACGACAAGGGCAGCTGTATCATTTATGGTCGTTCCGACTCGACCATCAACCGTTCTGGTGTACGGATGGGAACTAGTGATATCTACCGGGTCGTCGAAGCGATCGACGAGGTGATGGAAAGCCTTGTCATTGATAGGGAAGTGCTTGGCCGCGGTTCCTCACTGCTGCTGTTCGTTGTCCTTAAACCCGGTAATGGCCTGGATGCAGCATTGACGGCAAAAATCAAGGAACAAATCAGAGGGCATGTGTCCCCTCGCTTTATCCCTGACCAAATCCATGTCGTTGAACAAATTCCGAAAACCTTGAACGGAAAGAAAATGGAAGTCCCGATACGTAAAGTGTTATTAGGTTTCGAGTTTGATAAAGTAGTGAATGCAGACTCCATGGGAAATCCAGAATCGCTACAGTTCTTTAAAGAATTAGCTCTCGAGTTGAATGAGAAAAAAATATTCTAGCAATCAGGCGGAGCAAAATGCTCCGTCTATTATTAGTTTTCCTGAATGGGTATGGTGTTAATTCTCCAATAAGTTTCTATCATTTGGATTGGCCTACCGTCTTAAAAAGAATATGTATTGCTGGAAATATTTCCTTGACAATTTTAAAACAGCTGAATAGAATAAAATATATAGTCAGTAAGTACTGACAGTCTATTCAGGGGAAGTGAGAGCATGAGCAGCAGTAATAAGCTAAGTACCGATGATAAGCTGCTGTTGGCGGCAATCGATCTAATCGCAGAGAAGGGATACAATGCTGTTACTACTCAGGAAATTGCTGGTGCCGCAGGTTTGAGTGAAAAAACACTGTTTCGTCGGTTTGGAAGCAAGCTAAATCTTCTAGAAAAAGCATTTGATCGATATCATTATGCCGAAGAGATGACAATACTTTTTAATGAAGAGCAAATCGTGTGGGACTTACATTCAGACTTACAACTGATCAGTCGAACATATCATGAAATCATGAATCGTAACCGTAAAATGATTATGATAAGTATCAAGGAGGAAGGCAATTTACCTGGGTTTCGAGAAAAAACACAAAAGCATCCTCGACAGTTACTGAAAATTTTGACAAACTATTTTAACACGATGTATGAGAAAGGAAAGCTTATTCACACTGAACCAGAGCTTCAGGCACTGTCGTTCATGATGATGAATTTTGGAGCCTTTATGAACAACCTGGATGCCGATGAAAACTATCCAACCGTATCCCTGGAGGCATTTATAACTGAGAGTGTGCAAATATTTACTAGGGCTTTAACTCCCTAGTTTTTTATTAAAAATAATGACAGTCAGCACTGACACCTTTTAATGATAAAAGAAGATGCCAATTATTAATGAATTGAAAAAAATATGTTAAATGACAGGAGATTATGAATATGAAATCAAGTAATACAATAGTATGGATTAATGTATTTACAGCTAAACCAGGCAAACTAGATGAATTGGTTGCTATCCAAGCTGAAGAACTACTCAATTTTAAGAAGGGATCACAAGGTGTTCCTGGTTGGATCAGCAGTCGTTGGCATCGTTCTGTAGAAAATAATAAGGCAATTATGGTAACTACCTTTGAGAGTATTGATTTTCATAAAAATTGGTTAGAAAAAAGTGAATTTAGAGAACATCTTAACAAAATAAACCATCTCATTGAAGATACAGAAGGTGGGTACTACACGTTAGTGGAAGAGATAAAAAATATGTAATCAAACAAATTATGAGGTTTTTATTCTTAACCAATTTATTTGCCAGTCATTAACGAGGAGGAGAAAACATTGGAAAAATTAAATATCGGAATTATCTTAGGAAGCACACGTATAGGACGCGTAAGTCCACAAGTAGGAAGTTGGGTAAAAGAAATAGCTGATGAACGAAAAGACGCAAATTATGAAATCGTCGATATCGTAGATTTTAACTTGCCATTTGTTGGAGAAGGCACTGGTAAAGAACCAGGATTATTAGCTTGGTCAGAAAAACTTTCTGGCTTGGATGGTTTTGTGTTTATCGTACAAGAATACAATCACAGTATTACAGGGGCCCTAAAAAACGCACTTGATTCCGCACGTGATGAATGGAACAACAAAGCTGCGGGCATCGTGAGCTATGGTTCAACTGGCGGAGCCCGTGCAGCTGAACATTTGCGTGGCATCTTAGGGGAATTACTAGTTGCGGACGTTCGGGTAAATCCAACATTATCGCTATTTACAGACTTTGAAAACTTCAAGACGTTTAAACCAGCTGATTTACACCTTGGGAATGTAAATGCAATGTTAGATCAAACGATTGCATGGAGCGGTGCCTTAAAAAAATTAAGATAAGCTTGATAGTTTACTAACCGCCTTTAAAGTAGCTTTCCTTGCCATGCCACTATACTCTTACATGGATTATGCACAGTTAAAAAGCAAAACGGCCTTCTAAAATTCAGCCTAGTTTAAAAGATTTAGTATAGCGGAATATTTAATATGTTTATTGAAAATGGTGACAAACCATTGGTTAGTTCTATAAGACCTATTGTAGAGTTGACACAAACTGTGCGATTATATGGGCACATAAAACGCCCGAAGGGGCAAAAAGTAAATGTTTCTTTAATTTTCTTTCGCATCTTTCTATTACTTTGCGAATAAAAAGTCCTTAACGAGTCTTTTTAAAGAAATGTATGGAGCTACACCATGCTTAGAATATATTGATTCGTTAAAAAGTATTATATAGAAGAAACAGAAACATTGATCAATTCACCAGAAATTTTAAACTATATTGGAAACCGTACTAACCAAACATGATCAATCGTAGAAACGGATACAGCAATGTTGAAACAAATGAAGTTATTGCTACAAGTTCACCTTACTTTAAATCAGATGTGTCTTGAATGTACATTTTTTTTTACCTGAATTGAATATCAATAAATGACCGCGAATGAAGAAAATTATTTTTCAAAAGCTTTATGGTTTTCTGAAGCATTGTTTACAGGTATACAGCGCATCTATTTAAGTACTTGGGACTTTCTCTTTATATGCCTTATAATACATCTGTTAAACCAAAGGAATTAGAACGAGTATATTTAAATTATATGATTTACTAAAAAAAATTGTTTAAGACATTCTTTATTCCTATTTAACGATTAATGGAATTCATTTTTTATATTAGAAAAGTGATTATATAATAAAGTCATTGTTGCTATGAGCTCCAATGACTTTTTCTATTTTAAAGCAAAACTTCTTTCGAATGGTATATTTACTTGCTAAGTTGAGTATTCACCTCCCTTTTTTGATGTGAATATTTGTTAGTGAAATATCTTACTATCTATAAAAGAAATATACAAAAATAATAAGTATATATAGATTTGATCATACTGTATGAATATGTTTTAAAAGAAGCTGGTAAAATGAATCGGGAATGGTTTCGTTAACACGTCAAGCATTGTGAAAATGGATACGTGATGATATATATAAACCCTATTGACCCAGATTATGTTATTCTATTTTTGTTTACATCAGTCCGTCAGAAAAACTGTAAAGGGGGTATAAGGTTAAAATGGTTAAGGAAAAGAAACTCAAGCTAAAGAAGCCAAAGAAGTGGTGGGGATGGGTTCTAGCATTTGTCATCATAGCTAATACAGTTGGTGGTGGGGACAAAGAGGAAGTTGCTAAAGAAGAGCAGGCTTCTGAAAATACTGTTGAACTTAGGGAGGAAGCTCCTAGACAATCTTTACTGCTGCAAGGAATTTCACGAGTCTCGAATTTTCTCTTTTTCCATACATCAATTATGTTAAAACTATAGATATTATTTCCTCTCCCGGCTTTGAATTTTGCCGTATTGTCAATCGAAAAATGCCGATATTTTTGCATATACATAAGCGTGTTTGGGATTTCTAACAACATAGAAAAGCTGCTAATAAGCTTGATTTTTCATAGCTAATAACCTCTAAAATATCCTGATCATAAAGTTCAAATTTGTCCATTTTTAGATTTCAGAAAATATAGTTTTTTCAGATAATCATTGAAATATCCATTAAAAACCGATAATATACAACTATTAAAACAACTTTATATCAGCGGATGATGATTGTGGGAGAGTCTAAACAATGTTTAGCACCGAAGGAGCAAATCCTATAAAAGCAGGAACTAATCTCTCAGGTAAAAGGACTACAATTGGACGCGTCTCTGAAGAGAGCCATAGGCCACCGAAGGAGTTAAACTCTCAGGTAAAAGGACAGAGGAAGGTAGGAAAATACCTATCTTTCCTCTGCCCTTTTTTGTACTTGGGAAGATAAAAAGAGAGGAGTGTTAATTGAGATCTGTAGATAAATGATCTATCCTTTGATTTGTACAATTAATGCTATATTTTCAAAAATGGTTGGTAGCTTTAGTTTAAAAATCTATATCCAGTACCCATCAAAGAAAACGCTTACATCAGTGAGACAGTCTCCAGTACGCTATTAATTCACACTCATTGAAAGGCTGACCCTTTAAAAGGGGAAAATTCCAAGTAGCCTAAAAAAGTAGAAGGTGGGAAATCGTATGCAGGAACAAAAGTTGGATAGAGGGCTAAAAAACAGGCACGTACAACTCATAGCTATTGGAGGGGCAATCGGAACGGGATTATTTCTTGGGGCAGGAAAATCTATTCATTTAGCCGGGCCATCAATTCTATTTGCTTACATGATTACAGGCATCATTTGCTTCTTAATCATGCGCGCACTTGGAGAACTGCTCTTATCTAATTTGAACTATCATTCCTTTGTTGACTTTGTAAGAGACTATTTAGGTAATATGGCTGCATTTGTAACCGGCTGGACCTACTGGTTTTGCTGGATTTCAATCGCAATGGCCGACTTAACGGCAGTTGGTCTTTATACTCAGTATTGGTTTCCTTCCGTACCGCAATGGATGCCAGGATTAATTGCACTAGTCATTCTGCTATTTATGAATCTTGCAACCGTAAAACTTTTTGGCGAAATGGAATTCTGGTTCGCATTAATTAAGGTCATCGCTATCCTAGCACTAATTGTTATCGGTATTTTCATGATTATTAAAGGCTTTTCCACTGATTCAGGCGCAGCAAGTTTCACGAATCTATGGAGACACGAAGGGATGTTCCCAAATGGAATAAATGGTTTTGTCCTCTCATTCCAGATGGTAGTGTTTGCGTTTGTGGGCATTGAACTTGTAGGACTTACAGCAGGTGAAACAGAAAATCCAGAAAAAGTTATCCCCAAAGCGATCAATAATATTCCTATTCGGATTATAATTTTCTACATTGGCGCACTTATTGTCATTATGAGTGTTTATCCGTGGAACGCAATCATCCCAACGGAAAGCCCATTCGTCCAAGTATTTGTGGCTGTAGGTATCGCTGGTGCAGCTGGTATCGTTAATTTTGTCGTCCTAACATCGGCTGCTTCGGCATGTAACAGCGCAATCTTCAGTACAAGCCGGATGGTATATTCACTTGCCAAAGATAAAAATGCACCTGTACCGTTTGCAAAACTTAATGACCGAAAAGTACCTTCCAATGCATTGTTCTTTTCAACTGTTGTCATTTTAATTTCCGTTGTTTTGAACTATTTAATGCCTGAAGGTGTATTTACCTTGATTACAAGTATTTCTACAGTATGTTTCATCTTTATTTGGGGAATTACAGTCATCAGTCATTTGAAATACCGTAAAACAAGGCCAGATCTAGTGAAAAAGAACAAATTTAAATTACCACTTTATCCAATTTCCAATTACTTGATCCTTGCTTTCCTAGCGTTCGTCCTTGTGGTTCTTGCACTTGCGGACGACACTCGTGTTGCCTTATTCGTTACACCTGTATGGTTCATTATGCTGATTGCGATTTATAAGATGGGCAAAACGAAGGTGGATCAGGCGAATCAGAGAGAGATAGCGGGGAATTAAGAGTCAAGAAATCCTTTGATTCTATTTGCGGTGTTTGTCCAGATAGTTGCCGCTCCATATTTTCCAACTCGGTGAGTAAAAAATCTGTCCGTTTTAAAAAAACAAAGATATCTGGTTGATCTTATGATAATTCGAAATAAATATTTTAGAATAGTATTGTTAGCGCTTTCAAAAATGCTTGACATAATTATGCTCAACAATTATTCTAAATGTACTAAATTGAATAAGCGGATGACAGTTGTGGGAGAGTGCAAAGCGACAAGCCACCGAAGGAGCAAGTTCCAAAAAGACCCTTGGAACAAATCTCTCAGGTAGATGGAACCACAAATGGACGCACCTCTGGAGAGCGCGTATTAACATATACGCCACCAAAGGGGAAAGGCTCTATTAAAAAATGGAGCTAAACTCTCAGGTAAAAGGACAGAGAAGGGTAGAGAACGCTACGACCCTTTTCTGTCCTTTTTTGCGTGCAAAAAAGGTTGTAAAGCATACTATTTTTAACAGTTTTATAGAAAAGCAGGCTTGTAGCGGGCAAGAAATTTAGTGTCTAGTACCATATTGGAATTAGTAATTAAACGAAAATTCAGAATTAATAAAAATGTCTAGGAGGAAATTTAAATGAGTTTACATCAAAATGATTTAACTATTTTTGAAGCGATTGAAAAAGAAGGACAACGTCAACATCAAACACTGGAGTTGATTGCATCAGAGAACTTTGTTAGCCCAGATGTATTAGAGGCAATGGGAAGCGTGATGACAAATAAATATGCAGAAGGTTATCCAGGAAAGCGCTATTATGGTGGGTGTGAATTTGTAGATGTGGCAGAACAAACGGCTATTGAGCGGCTAACAAAACTTTTCGGTGCCAAATATGCAAATGTTCAGCCTCACTCAGGTGCACAAGCCAATTTCGCAGTTTTTTTCGCACTGCTTCAGCCTGGTGATAAGGTGATGGGAATGGACCTTTCACATGGTGGCCACTTAACTCATGGAAGCCCAGTCAGCGTTTCAGGAAAATGGTTTGAAGTTGTGTCCTATGGAGTTAGAGAAGATACTCAGTTAATTGATTATGATGAGTTGGAAGCTATCGCAAAGAAAGAAAAACCTAAATTGATTATTGCAGGAACCAGTGCCTATCCAAGAACGATTAATTTTGCACGATTTAGAGAAATTGCCGATCAAGTTGGTGCAAAACTTATGGTGGATATGGCTCATATAGCCGGTCTGGTAGCTACTGGTCTTCACCCATCCCCAATCCCATATGCGGATGTTGTGACAAGTACAACTCATAAAACATTAAGAGGACCTCGGGGGGGCATCATTTTAACAAACGATGAAGTAATTATCAAAGCGATTAATAAATCCGTATTCCCTGGAATTCAAGGCGGTCCACTTATGCATATCATTGCAGCAAAAGCAGTTGCATTCAACGAAGCTTTACAACCAAGCTTTAAAGATTATGCGAAACAAGTCATTGAAAATGCTACAACACTTGGCGAAACATTAAAAAATGAAGGTGCAGCCCTTGTTTCTGGTGGAACAGATAATCATATTGTCCTTTTAGATTTGCGTCCGTGGAATTTAACAGGAAAAGAAGCAGAGAAATTATTGGAAGACGCAGGCATTACCGTTAATAAAAATACGATTCCCTATGATCCTGAAAAGCCATTTGTTACGAGCGGTATCCGAATGGGGACAGCAGCTTTAACAACTCGAGGCATGAAGAAAGAAGAGATGGTGAAAATTGGTGAAGTGATTGCAACCGTTCTAAAGAGTAAAGGGAATAAAGACGTTCTTCAGGAAGCAAGAGAAACGACCAAAGGGATTTGTGATGGTTATCCGTTATTTCAACAGCCAATTACTGTGTAAAGAAAGGGACAGCTTAATGGAATTATGCCTTTGCAGAAAACCTGAGCAACGGCCATGGCAGCGAGATATGTCTCCTGGCAATAAAGAAACCGGAAACAGTTGAACTATTTTGCAGAAAATCATAATTGGGGGTAAACCATGGGTATTGAAACAGCATTAAAGCAAACACCGCTTTTTGAAGTATATGAAAAATACGGAGCAAAAGTCATAAATTTTGGTGGCTGGGCTCTGCCGGTTCAATTTACCAGCATTTTAGAAGAGCATGAAGCTGTTCGAACTCAAGCAGGACTTTTTGATGTTTCCCATATGGGAGAAGTACTTGTGGAAGGGAAAGATGCCGAGAGTTATATTAACTACCTTGTTACAAACGATGTAACAAAGCTTGGCATCAATCAAGCACAGTATACCGCAATGTGTTATCCAGACGGTGGAACGGTCGATGATTTATTAGTTTATAAATTAGATAATGAAAAATATCTACTTGTCATTAATGCTGCAAACATTGAGAAAGATTACGAATGGATGAAGCAGCAAGTAAAAGGAGAGATGGCGCTCCAGAATATTTCAGAAGACATTGCTCAACTTGCCATCCAAGGACCAAAGGCAGAAAGCATTTTGCAAAAGCTAACGGAAATAGATTTATCAGAAATTGGTTCTTTTAAATTCGCCCAGCATGTCAACATCTCTGGGATTACCGACGTACTTGTATCCCGTACAGGTTACACAGGAGAAAATGGATTTGAAATTTATTTATCTGCAGACAAAGCGGCAGTACTTTGGGAAAAGATCTTAGAAGCAGGAGCCACGAGTGGATTAAAACCATGCGGACTAGGTGCACGGGATACGCTTCGTCTTGAAGCACGTCTTGCACTCTATGGCCAAGAACTAAGTAAAGACATCAGCCCGCTTGAAGCAGGAATCGGCTTTGTCGTAAAGACGAATAAAGAAAGTGACTTTATCGGAAAATCTGCTCTTAAAGAACAAAAAGAAGCTGGATTAAAACGAAAATTAGTAGGAATTGAAGTAACAGGCCGTGGGATTCCGCGTCATGGTTACAAGGTAATTTCTAAAGATGGAGCGGAAATAGGTATTGTTACATCAGGAACACAATCACCATCTTTGAAGAAAAGCTTAGGTCTTGCCTTGGTATCATCCGGTCAAGCTGAAGTGGGTACGCCGATAAAAGTGGAAATCCGAAATAAACAGATTGAAGCCGTTATTGTTAATACACCATTCTATAAAAGATAAGCGGAAATATTTTAATAGATTTTTCGAGTAGTTTTCTTAAGTCAATTACCGTTACCTGGCATGCAGCCTGAAATCGATTACCTAAGAGTTAAATTGCCTAAAATATATTCTGAATTATGGCAATAGTTAAAAAACAAAAAGAAAAGGGGAAAATACAATGACGAAAGTAATATCAAGTTTTCGATATAGCAAAGAACATGAATGGGTCCAACAATTAAAAGGAAATCGTGTACGTATTGGAATCTCTGATTATGCACAAAAGGCATTAGGTGATATCGTCTTTGTTGAAAATCCAGAGATTGATGATGAAGTAACAGTCAATGAATCGATGGGAACGATCGAGTCAGTTAAAGCAGTTTCCGAACTTTACTCACCTGTTTCAGGTACGGTGGTTACTGTAAACGAAGAGTTAGAAGGTGCCCCAGAGACAATTAACGAGCATCCATTTGAAGCAGGGTGGTTAGTCGAAGTAGAAATGTCCAATCCAGAAGAGCTAGACTCACTTCTAAACGAAGATGAGTATCAAGCATTTACTAATGAAGGAGAGGAATAATATGACAGCCACTTATAGATACCTTCCTGATACGAAACAAGATAAAGACGAAATGCTCTCATTTTTAGATATTTCTTCTATAGATGAGTTATTTGAAGATATTCCAGCTGAAATTAGGCTGCAGGGTGAGCTAAACATCCCAAAGGCGGTTCCTGAACCGCTTCTTTTGAAAAGAATGAACCAGCTTGCTACAAAAAACAAAAATGCGAATCATTACCCGACTTTCCTAGGTGCAGGTACATATGATCACTACATTCCAAGTGTGGTAAACCATATGATTTCACGCTCCGAATTTTACACGGCCTATACACCTTACCAACCGGAAATCAGTCAAGGTGAATTACAAGCAATTTTTGAATTTCAAACGATGGTCTGTGAGTTGACAGGAATGGATGTGGCTAACTCTTCGATGTACGATGGTTTTACATCACTTGCAGAAGCTGCATCACTTGCTGTTACATCTACAAGACGTTCAAAAGTCCTTGTATCCAAAGCGGTACATCCTGAATCCCGTGCAATTTTACATACAGTAGCAGCAGGTCCGGGATACACAGCTGAGGAAGTGAATCTTGCCGGTGAGATTACGGATTTAGGGAAGCTTCAAGAACAAATTGACAAAGACACTGCTGCCGTAATTGTTCAATATCCAAATTTCTTCGGTTCCATTGAGGATATAGATGCAATTAAGAAAATTGCAGTAGAAAAAGGTGCCCTTTTAATCGTAAGCGCCAATCCTCTTGCACTAGCACTCTTGCAGGCTCCGGGGAAAATTGGGGCAGATATTGTGATAGGTGATATGCAGCCATTAGGAATCCCGATGTCCTTTGGAGGGCCACACTGCGGCTATTTTGCGGTAAATAAAAAACTCATGCGCAAAATCCCAGGACGTATTGTAGGCCAAACAGCAGATGAAAAAGGAAAGCGTGGATTTGTGTTAACACTTCAAGCACGTGAACAGCATATTCGCCGTGATAAAGCCTCATCCAATATTTGTTCCAACCAGGCATTAAATGCTCTTGCCTCTTCTATTTGTATGACATCACTTGGAAAGCAAGGGATTCGTCAAATGGCTCAGCTAAACATTGAGAAAGCTGATTACATGGCAAAAACCCTAGAGCAGAAAGGCTTTACTATATACAATGAAGAACCATTCTTCAATGAGTTTGTTGTCGGGCTTCCTCGTCCGGTAAAGGAAGTCAATGCAAAACTTCTTAAGGCGGGTATTATCGGTGGATTTGATTTAGAAAGTGATTACGGTTTTGAAAATAAAATGCTGCTAGCTGTGACTGAGCAGCGAACAAAAGAAGAAATTGACCAATTTGTTGATGCTTTGGAGGCGATTGTAAATGGTTGAATATAATGAGTTGATTTTTGAAATAAGTCGTCCAGGACGAGTGGGCTCAAGTCTTCCAGATAGTGATGTTGATTATGTTGATATAAATGAAAAATTTCCAAAGCATTTAATTCGTGACGAACCTGCTGAGCTGCCAGAAGTATCAGAGTTGCAGCTTGTCCGCCATTACACAGCGCTCTCTAATAAAAACCATGGAATCGATAATGGATTCTATCCTCTGGGTTCATGCACGATGAAGTACAATCCGAAAATAAATGAAGATGTGGCACGTTTGGAAGGATTTAGCCGCATTCATCCTTATCAGCCCGTTGAAACAGTACAGGGAGCATTAGAGGTTTTATATGAATTACAGGAAGAGCTAGCGGTCATTACAGGAATGGATGCTGTTACATTACAGCCATCCGCTGGGGCTCAAGGGGAATGGACAGGTTTAATGATGGTTAAAGCGTATCATGCTCAAAAAGGTGAAAACAGAACGAAAGTACTTGTTCCAGACTCAGCGCACGGTACAAATCCTGCAAGTGCAAGTGTTGCTGGTTTTCAAACGATCACGATTCCATCCAATAAAAATGGATTAGTAGACTTAGAAGAATTAAAGAAACATGTGGGATCTGATACAGCTGCGCTTATGCTGACTAATCCGAATACCCTTGGACTTTTTGAAAAAGAAATTGTGGAAATCGCTCAGGTTGTTCATAACGCAGGGGGCCTTTTATATTATGACGGAGCGAATGCAAATGCCATTTTAGGTAAAACAACACCAGGTCAAATGGGCTTTGACATCGTACACCTAAATCTTCACAAAACGTTTACGACTCCTCATGGAGGTGGCGGCCCAGGAGCAGGTCCTGTCGGTGTGAAAGAGAAACTTACTCCATACTTGCCAGTACCGCGCATCGGAAAAGAAGGTGATAAATATGTGCTGAACGCGAATTATTCGGACTCTATCGGAAGGGTAAAAGGGTATTATGGAAACTTCGGAATTCTCTTACGGGCGTATACTTATATTCGCACGATGGGTCCTGAAGGGCTGCGCCAAGTATCAGAAAGTGCCGTGCTTCATGCTAATTATCTTCGTAAAAGATTGGAGCCATATTTTGAAGCGCCTTATTCACAAATTTGCAAGCATGAATTTGTCCTATCCGGATCCAATCAGAAAAAGCTGGGTGTAAGAACGCTTGACATAGCAAAACGCCTGCTAGATTTCGGCTACCACCCGCCGACCATCTATTTCCCATTAAATGTTGAAGAATGTTTGATGATTGAACCGACTGAAACAGAGTCGAAAGAAACACTTGATGCTTTTGCGGATGTAATGATTACAATTGCCAAAGAAGTGGAAGAAAACCCAGGGATTGTTTTAGAAGCACCACATACTACAGTGATTGGGCGATTGGATGAGGTCCAAGCTGCTAGACAACCAATCTTGCGTTATTCCAAAGAAGTAGTAGAGGAAGCAACGGTAACGTCATAAATGAATGAACATGAACCGCCAAGGATGGAATATGAAGAAATGAATTTCGATATTTCATTCTAGGTGGTTTCATAAGCATGTTTAAAAAGGATGAAAAAAGTGCCAAGAGGTGCAAGGAGAAAATAGTCTGGTGAACTGAAAAGACAGAGCAACGGAGAAACTCTATCGGTCTTTTTTAGGCAATTGAACAACCTCTTTCAAGCTAAAATACATTCTCATAGGAGTGAGAAATAAAATGTCCATCAAAGATCTTCGTAAACCGGAATGGCTTAAAATTAAATTAAATACGAATGAACAATATACTGGCTTAAAGAAAATGATGCGTGAAAAAAAACTTCATACTGTTTGTGAAGAAGCGAGATGCCCTAACATTCATGAATGCTGGGCGGTACGAAAAACGGCAACTTTCATGATTTTAGGAAGTGTATGTACGCGAGCTTGCAGGTTCTGTGCAGTTCAAACAGGGCTGCCATCAGAGCTAGATTGGGAAGAACCCGAACGTGTCGCAGAATCAGTAAAGCAAATGAACCTAAAGCATGTGGTGATTACCGCAGTTGCTCGTGATGACTTAAATGATGGCGGAGCAAAGGTATTTGCAGAAACTGTAAATGCTGTGAGGCGGCAAAATCCATTTTGCAGCATTGAAGTTCTTCCCTCGGATCTGAATGGGGAATATGACAATTTAAAAACATTAATGGATGCAAGACCAGACATATTGAATCACAACATTGAAACAGTAAAACGCTTATCCCAAAAAGTTCGTGCTCGTGCAACTTACGAACGTTCATTAGAGTTTTTACGGCGGGCAAAACAAATGAATTCAACTATTCCTACGAAATCAAGCATTATGATTGGTCTAGGAGAAACAAAAGAAGAAATTATGGAAACAATGGATGATCTTCGTGCTAACGATGTGGACATTATGACTATTGGTCAATACTTGCAGCCGACTAAACGACATTTGAAGGTTGAAAAATATTGGAGTCCAGAAGAGTTTGAAGAACTGAAAAACATTGCCATGTCAAAAGGGTTTAGTCATTGCGAAGCCGGTCCGCTTGTTCGCTCCTCCTATCACGCAGATGAACAAGTTCGTGCAACTAAAGCTAATGCGTAATCTTTTTTCATTAAACCATTAAGAAAGGGGAGAAGCAGATGATAGCTAAATTAAAAATAACAGAGGCAGCCATGAATAAACTGAAGGAAATGACATGTAAAGGTAAGCAAATTCCTCGCATTGACGCTGATATTGCCGGCGGCTGCGGGGTGTCGGTAAAGTTCTCCCTTTTATTGGACGAGCCCCGCAGAAATGATGTAATTATTGAATATGAGGGAGTTCAGCTTAGATTAGATCATTTTACAAAACGCTATTTAGATGAAGAAACACAAATTGATTATATAGATGATAGTGGCTTTATTGTTGGAGAAAGCTTTGCATCCAGTGCATGTGCCATTGAAATAAATTAAAGTATCGTGATCGTTTACCTATTAATAGAAGAGATCGTGTTTAATAAGTTAGTAGTTTTCTTACAATATCCACATATCTATCGAAAACCAAAGGGGGAAGAATTAGGTGAATCAACAATATGACGTTGTTATCATCGGTGGCGGCACCGGTGGATATGTTGCGGCCATACGCGCGTCTCAATTAGGATTCAAAACGGCGGTAGTTGAACAAGGTAAACTTGGTGGAACTTGCCTTCATGCAGGTTGTATTCCAAGTAAAGCATTATTAAGAAGTGCAGAGGTCTATTCCAATGCAAAGAATGCAGATAAATTTGGTGTTATTGCACCTGAAGTTGGGCTGGATTTCTCAAAAGTACAGGCCAGGAAAGAAGAAATTACTGAACGCTTATTTAAAGGTGTACAACATTTAATGAAAAAAGGGAAAATAGATGTGTTTGAAGGAAAAGGGAGTATTTTACAGTCAAAGGATGTTTTAGTGAGATTGAATAATGATGAACGGGAAACAATATTAAACCCTCGAAATATTTTAATAGCTACAGGTTCCCGTCCAAGGACATTACCCGGCCTAGAAGCAGATAGCGAATATGTGATGACATCTGATGAAGCGCTACAAATGAAAGTGCTCCCAAATTCCATCATTATTGTTGGCGGCGGTGTTATTGGAATAGAATGGGCTTCGATGCTTATTGACTTTGGATTAGAGGTGACTGTGATTGAGTATGCCGAACGCATTTTACCGACGGAAGATAAGGATATTTCAAAGGAAGTACAGCGACTAATGAAGAAAAAAGGTGTAAAAATCGTTACAGGGGCAAAAGTGCTTCCAGAATCGTTAGAAAAAGGAGACGGTGTCTCTATAAAGGCGGAATATAAGGGGAAAGACACGACATTTACAGCGGAAAAATTATTAGTATCTGTCGGAAGATTAGCAAACATAGAAGGCATTCACCTTGAAAATACCAAAGTTGAAGTCGAACATGTTATTCAAACAAATGAGTATTATCAAACGAATGAGCCAAACATTTATGCAATTGGAGATGTGATTGGAGGATTACAGCTTGCCCATGTTGCTTCACATGAAGGGATCATCGCAATTGAACATATGGCAGGAGAAAACCCTGATCCGCTTGATCAATCTCTTGTTTCAAAATGCATATATAGTAACCCGGAGGTAGCTAGTGTTGGGTTAACAGAAGAGGATGCGAGGGAGAAAGGGTATCAAGTAAAAACAGGGAAGTTCTCCTTCCGTGCAATTGGAAAGGCTCTTGTTTTTGGTGAATCAGACGGTTTTGTTAAACTCGTTGTTGAAGAAGAGTCTTGTAAATTGTTGGGAGCGCATATGGTTGGGCCTCATGTAACCGATATGATTTCAGAAGCTGGTCTTGCACGTGTATTAAATGCAACAGCTATGGATATTGCGCATACGATACACCCTCACCCTACATTAGCGGAAGCAATTGGGGAAGCTGCCCTAGCGGTATATGATAAGGAAATACACTAGGCAGTATCACTCTGAAAACTTATGGTGTGAAATTGTGGAAGAGAAAGCGTCAATTTTAAGGTCTACCGCCTTCCCTCACCGTAGTTCAAGATTACTAGTAATGAAATTGTAGTGACAGTATTGTTTGGACACCTATAGCGGTTGTGTGGCCAGCATTCTGAATTTGAAAGTTTTTACATATTTTAATTACAAATCTAAAGGATGGTGAGATTCCATTGTATAAAGAAGTGAATGTAAACCGTGCTAAATTATTAATATCTTGTCCAGAAAAACCAGGTATTATCTCGGCTGTATCCAACCTTTTATTAGAAAGCAGAGCAAATGTTGTTCATTTTGACCAACATACGACGGATCCACAATCAGGTATGTTTTTTATGAGAATCGAATTTGATTTAAACGACTTTGATGCTTCCTATGCAAAACTTGAAGAGGACTTACATGTGTTGGCCCAGGCTTACGCGATGGAATGGAGCTTAAGCGGTAATAATAAAAGAAAACGAATGGCCATCTTTGTATCCAAAATGGATCACTGTCTTATGGAGCTTATATGGCGTTGGAAATCGAATGAACTTCCAGTGGAAATCCCGATGGTGATCAGTAATCATCCTGATTTAAAAAAAATAGTAGAAAGTTATGACATCCCTTATTATCATATTCCTTTAGCTCATGAAACGAAGCAACAAGCAGAACAGAAAGCACTAGATCTATTGAAAGGGAAAGTAGACTTCATTGCCTTGGCTAGATATATGCAAATTCTTTCTCCTGCATTTGTATCGGAGTTCCCAAATCAAATTATTAACATTCATCATTCTTTCCTACCGGCGTTTGTCGGTGCAAACCCTTATGCGAGGGCCTATAACCGGGGAGTTAAGTTAATTGGAGCAACTGCTCATTATGTTACGAATGATCTTGATGAAGGACCGATTATTCAGCAAGATGTAAAGAGGGTTAATCATAGACATACAATCGAAGAATTAAAGGTTACCGGAAGTCATGTAGAAAGACAGGTTCTTGCCCAAGCTGTTTCTTGGCATATTGAAGATAGAGTTATTATTCATGGCAATAAAACAATCGTGTTTGATTGAATAAAATATTATGGCTTCAAAGATAAAGATAAAGATAAAGATAAAGATAAAGATAAAGATAAACATTAAATTTATAGATAATTGAAGAACTTATTATTTTTCCAATATTTCAAAGGGTTTTTCTCTACTAATTCTCTTGAAAAAGACTAATTACTCGACCTTGGGGAATACTTTGTCATATCTCAAACGGGATACCATTACTATTTATTCCCATTCCTATATTAATACCCACATCTCAATCTCTATTAAAATCGAATCAATTCCATTCCATAAAAGTTTGCCGTGGTTAGAGTGATAGAATTTAAGTCATTCATTTCAAAAAACGAATAACGGCTTGATTTTTTTGTACATTTGTAGATTGAGGCACTCAAATGCTAATTTCAAAGCATTATCAATATAAACAAACATAATAAGATCGAAAAGTTTTTTAGCTTTTTCGCCTGTTCAATAACTGAAATTATTATTAGTTGAAAAAACTCTTTTTTAAGCTTTGAAGCGCTCAATTGCTGTTCTCTGCTTGTATAGCTTTTTCCATGCTTATGTACATGTAACCGTGACGGGCCACACCAATCGCAGTGTTGTGAGTTAGGTACGGGTTCAATTCATGGCTATATCGTGTTCATATAATTAATAGATTAGGACCGTTTCGGCAAATGAAAAACAAAAGCGGCATAATTAAGGCTGTTAAACAAATCTTTTCCCAGAAAAGGGGGTTATCGCGATGAAATACAGATCTGCATTCGATATAATCGGTCCCGTCATGATTGGACCTTCAAGCTCACATACAGCAGGAGCTGCCAGAATTGGCAGAGTAGCACGGACATTATTCGGAAAGCAACCGAAGAAAGCCATTATTTCTTTATATGGCTCTTTTGCAAAAACATACAGGGGACACGGTACGGATGTCGCTGTCGTAGGCGGGATCTTGGATTTCGATACGGATGATGAACGAATCCCTGCCTCATTAACGATTGCGGAAGAAGCCGGTATGGACGTTTCCTTTACAATCGAGGATACGGTGATGGATCATCCTAATACGGTCAAGATCAGACTGTTCGACGAAGATAAAGAATTGGAACTAGTTGGGATTTCGATTGGCGGCGGAACGATAGAAATAACGGAATTGAATACGTTCAAGCTTAAATTGTCGGGTGAAAACCCAGCCATTTTAGTCGTGCATAACGATGTATTTGGAATCATATCTTCCGTTTCGACCGTATTGGCGAATCATGAAATTAACATTGGCCATATGGAAGTTTCACGGAAAGAAAAAGGTCAAATGGCTCTCATGGTGATTGAAGTCGATCAGAAAATCCAGAGCGATGTCATGAAGGAAATTGAAGGATTGGAAAACGTGTCGCAAGTCATAAGGATGGTTGAATGATAAGTGTTGGTATAGATATGGAGGTAAAAACATGTTCCGAAATGTAGCAGAGTTGGTTGAACTTGCTGAAAGTAAACAGGTAAAAATCGCGGAAATCATGATTTTACAAGAAATGGAGTTCTCGGGCCTGTCGAGAGAACAGATCATTGAAAAGATGGACAGGAATTTGACAGTGATGGAACAAGCGGTGGAAAGAGGTCTGAAAGGGGTGCAATCCGTGACAGGCCTAACGGGCGGAGACGCTGTTCTTTTGCAAAATTATATCAAGTCGGGCAAGGCACTGGCAGGTAATTTATTATTGGA
>NZ_JBNNSB010000001.1:1461826-1525666 GCF_050277335.1 Peribacillus sp. NPDC101480 | reverse complement strand
TCATCTTGATTCAAACCATCAAAAATCTCTGTCAGCTGTTCTCTGCCGAGCATACTGATATAATTCATTTTCTCTGGACGATCAAACACGATTGTTGCCGTTTGTTTTTCTGCATTTTTCTCTACCCGAATATGGTCATACGTTTGTTCTGTTATAGTCATTTGTTATTTCCCCTTTTCTATTTTTAAATTTTTATTGGCTGATAGCTTCACTTTCATTGTGAGGTGCCTCAATATCACCCTCGCGCAATTTACGGCGAAGAATTTTCCCTACAGGACTTTTTGGAATCTCTTTTACAAACGTATACTTACGAGGCCTTTTGAAATTTGATAAACTGGGTATATTCTTGCAAAATTCATCCAGTTCCTGCTCTGTAACAGATTCGTCTTTAGCAACAATATAAGCGGTAACAATCTGCCCCCATCGCTCATCAAGCTCCCCAATTACGGTAGCTTCCCTAACTTTTGGATGTTGAGTCAGACAATCCTCGACTTCTAATGGATGAATGTTTTCTCCCCCAGAGATAATCATATCGTCAACCCGGCCAACAACGAATAAGTCACCGTCTTTATCAATAAAGCCAATATCTCCTGTAAAATACCAGCCATCTCGAATAGTTTTATCCGTCGCCTCCGGTCGATTCCAATACCCTTTAAAGGCTTCAACGGACTTCAGATTCGCAATAATTTCGCCGACTTCTCCTCTCCCAACAATATCATCAGGAGTAGAATGACCGTCTGGATCTGCTTTTACCAGGCGAATATTTTGATGAATCCCCGGTTTACCTGCACTGCCTGGCTTTTTATGTACTTCAGGGCAGATGGTAAACGTATATACCTCCGTACTGCCGTAATGATTTACAAACAGTTTTGGTTTAAGTAACTCCACACATTGATTTACTAATGTAGTGGTCATTGCGGCACCAGCATAACCGATTTTTTCAAGCTTGGTAAGGTTATACCTGCCAAAATCCGGGTATGATAACATATCATGAAAAAGCGTCGGAACTAAATAAAGGGATGAAATTTTTTCTCTTTCTACAATTTCAAGCGCCTCACCTGCATCAAAGTCTAAGTTTGATAAAAGAGCAAACTTTCCATTTAAAAAAGTCATAGAGAGCAACGAACGAACACCCATTGTATGATAAAGTGGCATTACTCCTAATGTACTTTCCCACAACTGGTACTGGTTTTGGACGATATGTGCCATAGCCGAAGCATATTCATTCCTATGCGTTCGTGGTACTCCCTTTGGACGTCCTGTTGTACCGGATGTGTATAGCATTATCGATATATCATTCTCATCTAGAATTGGCCTTTGATAGCTTCCTGGGCTTCTGTTTACTAGTTCCGGATAAGAAATATCCACACCATTATCATTATCAACACCAATCAAGATTGGTCTTTCGAGAAAGTTCGCACCTGACACAGCACTTTGACTGGTTGATTCAAAGATGATAGCCTTCGCTTCAGAATCGTTTACACAATACTCGACCTCTTTGGCGGATAAGCGGTGGTTTATTGGAGTATAGATTGCACCAATCTGTTGTATTGCCCAGTAAACCATAACATTTTCCTGTCTGTTCTTTAAGATGACAACAACACGGTCCTGTTTTTGAATGCCTAAACGCTGCAGAGAGGCAGCAACTTTTTCTACTTCCTTTTGTAATTGGGCATAAGTATAAGATTTCAGGCCTTGAACGAGAGCGATTTGATTTGGATAGCGTTCCACCGCAAAATCCAATAATGTACCTAAATTCATAAAAAATCTCTCCTTTCTCCCCTTGATGGTTCATTACTTATTTAATTGGTAACTTCAGCGTTTTTTAATTCTTTCCCAAATTTTTTGAAGAAGTCTTTAATAACCAGTTTAGATACGCCTCCTAGCATTCGTTGACCGACCATCGCAACTTTTCCTCCCACTTCTGCTTCAAAGCTGTAAGAGAGAACAGTGTTGTTTTCATCTACTGATTCAAGAGTAATATCTGCGACGGCTTCAATGCTTCCAGGCCCCCCCTCACCTTTAACGATCATTTGATAAGATATCGGTTTATTAATATTCGCTAATTCAATTGTTGTAGAGTAATCACCTTTCACTGATGCAACACCCATTGATATATCAGCTTCATATTTATTTTCTTCAACTAACTCCAATTTTTTGCACCCCATGATGCATCTCTTAAGCACCTCTGAATCTAGTAACACATCCCAAGACTTTTCAATTCCTGCTGGCAAATTCAAACTCCCTTTACCTTCCATCATAAACTCCTCCTATCCTATCTTTAACAACATTTTCAAGAAAACGGTTTCAAATAATGATAAATAATAAATGAAAAAAAAGTATTGCATTAATAATATGGATTGTTTTAATTGTGATTTCACCTTCCATTACTAGCATAATAATCTATAAACTTACTTTCCATTTTCAAAATCTTGTTTAAATCACTTAAAATATTTCCTATTATTTTGAATATTCAATATTCACTTTCTGAAATTCTGCACAGGCTTTTAACTTTTTTTAGCTTAATATAACCTTGGAGAATACAATTTACGCCAAAGTTACTTACTATGCCAATATGTTCCCATACCTTCAAATATGTTGACTGATAAATTAATATGGTCATCTATTAGGTAATTCCATTTTTTTACTCACTGTTTAAATGGAAAGATGCTTAGTATAACAATTTCACCCTAATATCATTTTCTATTTCTCCATTGGCTTCCATTACATCCTCCTCTTTTAAAAAACTAAAGGTAACATAATCAATGTCTCAAAAAAGAATATTAGGATAATTCAACTAGTAATTATTTTGTCATCTTAAAGAGATCATAAGTCACGTGAAAAGTTAATGAAATACATCAAAGGCAGACAATTTAAATACGATTATTATTTGAGAGAAACCAATGGTAATTAAAGAAAGACTCCAGTTCAATTATTCTGATAGAGTACCCCTTTTTAATTTGCCCCATATAAGGGATATAGTCCAAAGGGGAGTTTCATAAATCCCAAACCCTTTATATTACTATGCAATCTTTGCTCCATCTTTTTTTGAATCCATTTTACTTTTTGCTTTGCTGTAGTCCTCTCGATCAAGTAATAATGAAACGACAAATCCTACCAATAGAGCCCAGAAAGCGGAACCAACAGTAAATACTGTTACATTAGAAATGGCTATAAGAAATGCTACCATGGCTCCATTTTTAAATTTCCCGTTGAAAGCCCCGGCAAATGTACTTATAAACACGTTAAAAATAGCAAGACCACCGAGCACAGAAAGCAATTGACCAGGAACCACCGTCGAAACTGCAATAACCATCCCCGCTACTAAACCAAAACATATCCAAAGTAATCCATCAAAAGTTGCCGCTACATATCTCAAATTTTTATCCTCACCTGCTGCATCGCTAGAAACCATTGCAGTACTTGGTCCAGCTATAACAGTTGGGTGTCCTCCAAAAAGAGAGTTAACGATTGTACCAATACCTGGAATAGTAAACATAGCATTGATAGGAGGTTTATATCCTGTAGCAAATAGCACCCCGACAGCCTGCATATTCTGAACACCAATTATCAATATAATTAAGGGCAACGTTAGTTCTAATGTAGCTTGAATACTAAAATGAGGTACTACAAATATAGGATGAGCAAATGAAGGTTGTATCGACCCCCAGTTCGTTTGCCCAAGGGCTGTTGCAATTATCCCTCCTATTATTATTGCTCCTAGAATAGGCGGGAATTTTCTTGAGAATTTTTTCATCGCCATTAAGAGGAAGAAGACTGCAAAAGAACTCCCTGCAACTGCTGGTGCCTCTACCACAGCCTGTATTGCTTTGATACCAAAAGATAGAAGGACACCAGCAATCATTCCTAGCATAACCGGAAGAGGAATTAATTCTATTACCTTCTTGATTACCCCTGACAATCCAAGAATTGTAACTACTATTCCAGCAACAATAGATGCACCAATTGCCTCATTAAAGGGTATATGCTTTAACGCATTGCCTATTAATATTGCACCAGGTATGCTATAGGCCACCACAATGGGTATACGATAGCGGAGTGACAAGAAAATCGTAAATATACCTCCCGCCGTATAAATAATAAACAACCAAGAAACTGCCTGCTCAACAGAAAGATTACCTTCTTTAGCTGAATTCATTACAATTAAACCTGGCCCCATAATGCTAAACAATGCAGCAACCAAACCAGTTCCAAGAGCAGCGGGAGTTAAATTACCAAAAAAATCCATAATGTTTTTCCTAACGTCTGTACCTCTTTCGATACTCATTTTGGAAACCTCCTTTTTTATCATCTCATTGGATAGAAAAAGATTCTGTCTCTGGCCAACTCCTAGGACGGAATCTAAAACGGAATACTATTACTTTTGGTATTAGCTAACGAAATAGTGGCCAGAGATTTACGTTTTCCTTTTATCGTCCACGTTGTCATCCCTCCTATTTTATGAATCAAATCCCCCTAAAAAAAGAAAGCGTTTACAAATAAAGGTAAGGAGAATCTTATAAAGATTTGAAGTAGAGTTAACCTTCCCTAATAACAGAATAATCAATTAATATATATCAGTCTTTTAAAATCTTACTTTTCTTATTTCAAAATAAATCTGTCAAACAAAACTTTCCTCTTCTTTAGTACGCTATTACTGACAGTACGTGAAAAACATACTTCTCGCTTTGATCAGAGCAAACTCTAGTAATAAAGGTTTTTCCTATTACAAAGCTTCTTATCATAGTATTAATAGACAACTTCTTTAATTATTGAGTTATAAATTATTATGTAAATATCAGTTACATGTATATCTAAAGGCATTCTAAAATGGTACTCAGCCGATGTAATTACATATTAGCTTTTTTTCTTCGTCTACAATTTTGATATCCCATACCATTGTAGTACGACCCTTTTGCAACGAATCAAGGTAAAATTAAAAGGCATGAGCCCGGTAGATTACCGGGTTCATGCCCTCAAGGTTGCTTAAGTAAATAAAGTGTCTAACTTTTTGGGTTCACATCATTTTTACTGGTCGACCTTATAATACGAACGCACCCGTTAGTTTAAGTAGATTTCTTCTCAATCTTTTTAGTATTTCAGTTAATACAGGAATGCTGCCCCGATAGTTCAATAAAGAAAAAGCTGCCTTAAAGACAGCTCTGATCTTCAGCTAACGCCCGTTAGTTTAAGTGAAAATCTTAACAAGATTAATTAACATAAATACATCCATTTTCCCTTTAAAGTAGAAGCTTATAGTGTAAACGGGTTTAGTAATTATAATTACAGGGTAATTAAAGTTTTGGTATATAAAAAATAGGGGGATTATATTATGAAGGAGTCACTAGATACATATAAATTACTGGAATTCATCCAAGAAAATAAAACGGATTTTGAAAATTCATTATTAAACGAAGCATCTAATGTAAAAGAAAAAATTGAAGAAATTTTAACGGTCGGTAATATTGACCTGGTAAATAATGCCCATAGGCTGATTCAATACATTATTGAGGCTAAAGAACAGGAGCTTCAATCATTTGCTACACAAGAAGGTATAGCTTGGGCGACACACGCAATTCCATTAACTTTCAAATTAGAGTGGGTGCAAGCAATTCGAAGGACCTTGTGGAGGTTCCTACAAGAATATAACAAGGTAATTAATAAGGTTATTACTGAAGAATTTTTTTCGGTAGAAAAACAAGTTAATAATCAGGTAGACAGATTTTTAAATGTTTTTTTTATCACATATTCTCAGTACAAAGATTCGTTGATAATGGCTCAAAAAGAATTGGTTGAAAATCTTTCGGTGCCCATAATCCCAATAACACCTACTATATGTATTTTGCCTCTTATTGGTGCGGTTGATCTTTACCGAACGAATATCCTCGAGGAAAAAGTTTTAATGGAGATTGGAAAATTGCGTATTCAAACATTGATTATGGACTTATCTGGAATTATGGAAATCGAGGCCGAAGTAATTGATCATTTAATGAAGATTATAGACGGCACTTCATTAATGGGATGTACCACTGTGATTACCGGGTTAAGAGCTGAAGTGGTTAGAAGTATGATAAACTTAGGAATAAGATTAAATGAAAAAGCACAAACATTAGGAACTTTACAACAAGCATTGAATAAATTCTTATTAAGTTAAACACGGAGAATTTTAGAGGAGAGTCGCTTTGCCGACTCTTTTTTCTTATTCAATATATTCTGACCAACTGTCTAATTATTTGTTCCTGCCCGGCAGTTACGCCTTGGTATAAGCAATAATTAGGGTATTTAGTATTTAATTCAACACTAATTAATTCATTTTTTTCTTCAACCAAAATGCCCGGTATACAAAGAATGTGCTGCCTTAAAAACAGCTCCTGTTTTCAGCTAACGCACCCGTTACCATCTATGAAGCGCAAAAATCAGCGTTTCACCACAGAGAATGAAAATTGGTCTCTGTGTCGATAATGTTTTAATGGCTGGCGAAGAACGTCGTTGAACTATGGTGCCTTTGAGCCCATCCGTTAGTCTGACTCCGACGACTACGGTGTACTATCGACTGTCGCGCCCTTTATGGGTAGCACTCATGGGGAGATTAATCCTTTTTTGATCGTCGCGCTAGCCTTTACTTAATTTGCAATGATTGGAGGTTTTTATTTAACGGTTTACCAAACTCAATTAGATCACTCATATGGCTCAGCCTATTTTTAAAAAGCATTTTTACTGTGTCTATTTTGCTGTGGTTTTTTCTGGATTTTGAGCTTTTTTAATTTTTATGGGAGCTCAATTAGAAAATACGATACCTCTTATTGAAGTATCGCACTCTTAGTTTAAGAAGTACACATCATTAATCAATCAAATTATTCTCTTCAATTTTCTTTTCTAATTTAAATCTGTAATTAATATTAAAACTAAGATTCTTCGGCTTATTCCAAATATAATTGCACCTACCCTACTTATTCCCATTCCTACAAACCCCCTAATTAACTTCAACCACCAAAATGCGTTATGATACCTAAATTTACAAAAACCAATGGAGAATTATATAATGGTAAGCTTGATTTGTGTTAGAACATCAGTGTGACAAAATCCCCGACGCAATAAGGCGAACTAAAACCTCACTTAGTTTACGATTATCCATTTTAAAATCTGTGATTTGGAATGGTTCACCTTCTCAAATGTAACTACAGACCTTTTCTGTTGAATCCTTACAAAACGATCTGCCCAGTTTGTATTATAAGTTTCTAGAAGCTTTCTATCCTACTTAGTTATTTTATGCTTAATATGAATGTACAAAAAGAGAAAAGGGATATATAGATACACAAAGTAAAAAGCAATGTTTGAATACATTTCATTTAATCGCTCTATTTGACTCCTCTCTTTGAGCACATTAGCTATAATAAAGAATAGGATCAGTACAATGAACAGACTTATACGTTGTTTCACATTTATTACTTTCTTAATAGCACGACAACCTGCCCATATTTTCACACTGATATTGGGTAATATGAGAAGTAACCAAATCGAAACAACGATAAATTCGACTCTTTCTATTAGAGGGAATTTCGCAATTTTCATTTGAGCTAATGTTGGCCATATTGTATGGTTTAATTGTCCTTCACTAAAGAAGACAAATGTGATGAGTGCTATTATTAGATAAAGTAAGCTTGAGAACAAAAGTCCAAAATGGGCCCATTTTTGTGATTTGTCTGGATTTTTAATTAATGGGTAGAACATGAATAAGGTCTCAAAGCCAACATACTGAAACAACATAGCTTTAGAGGATGATACGATTTCCTTCACAGAGTGGTTAAAGACGGGTAATAAATTGTGAAAATTGGCAAATTCCAATGAAAAAAAATTAAGGGGAAACAGGATAATAAAGGGTATGATAGTTCCCCAGAAACACATTCCAGTAATAACGCGGAATCCACCGGATACAACGTAATAAATGAGGACTAGAAGAATGAGGCTTATTTGCCAGGTCTTCATTAAGGGAAACAGCCAAACTTGAACAACTTCAATATAAACACGGAAAACAATTAACGCTAATATAAGAAAGTAGAAAATCATAAAAATGTTGAACAGTCCGCCAATCCATTTTCCAAAGCAAAATTTGTGAACATGTATGACATCATTATTAGCAATTCCAAGAATACGATAGACCATCCAAACTAGTATATGAATGCTTATACTTGATAAAATGATGGAAATCCATGCATCATAACCTGCGTCCTTCGTTATACCTCGTTGAAAACTCATGATTCCTATGCCAATAATATTCGTGTAGATCAGAAAGAAAACGTAAAAAGAAGATACTAAATGTCGTTCGTCTAGTAATGATTTCACGTGGTTCCTCCTCTTATCATGCAGACTTAATCTTCAGTACCTGTATTTAGGATGTCAATATTTGTGTGTACAGTGGTTTTTACTTCTGGGTATATCTCCATAAACCGTTGATAGTCCCAATTTCTTGAGGTGGCTCTAACCTTTTCTCCCAACCCAATGGGATCTACATTGTATCCTTGTACCAGTGAAATTAAACGTTGGACCTCTTCCTTAAAGTGTTCATTTAAAATTCGTTCCAATTTTACAATATCTTTATCTTTTTTCAAATCAAACCAGGATGATGCTTTTTCAATCTCTGCATGGATGGTTATATCGATGAATATACTGGGAATGCTTTCGCTTTTCTCAACCGTATATGTAGTTTTTGCATCCAGGTTTTTCAAGAGTATAAAACCTTCCTTTTTATTTTGCGTGATTTTGGTTTTATATTGTCCATTTTGAGACCCGTCAATTAATGTTTTTAGAATTAAGGACTGTCTTAAATTAATATGATTTATGTACTTCCCGTTTTTTAATAAAGCTAACCCGTCAATTTTAATTTGATTTTCCTCTAGGATAAAGTAAGGTAAAATTTGATCCCTCCCTTCTTGATGAAAATTTTTCAAAAACATGTGCAGATTCATTTTTGGCAAATTACCACTTTCAATGTTTTGATTGATTTTTTCACTTAAATGGAATGAAAGATTCACATGTTTACTGGATTGAAGTATATCTTCGGCTTTGTTTTCAGCAATGCCCAACTGCATTCGACTCGCCGTTCTTGGATTTCGGGCAAAATTAGTGATAACATCTTCGATCCCTTGTCTGGCATATTCCTTGCCGAACAATATAAAATCTAATTTTCCTGTCTCAATAGGATAGGCTGATTTTGCATTCATTCTCGGGAGTATGTCTTCATTTGAATCAGACACCGTTTTATAAATCTTCAATTTGATATTATCCTTTTCTGCGAAAGTAGGATAAAGAGCAATTCCTTTAACTTTGCCTTCTTCCCGATCATATCCTAGAGCTTCAATTATCTGAACTTCATCAATGATCCTCTCATGTATACCACACCCTGATAAAAAGAAAGTTAAGCTAAAAGTTATCAGAAAACATAATTTCATTTACTTCACCTTTATGATCCTTTCCTGATTATTCATCAAAATCACTTTTCTTTTTTTTGTGATTATGTGGGTGGTATCTCAAAATTGATTTAGGACGTAAATAATTTGGCCTTTTGGATGTTTTACTATAAGAGGAACGGATCAGGCTGTCCGTTAAATCCTCTGGCCTAAAAGGATAAAATGGAACGGTATAGGGTGTTCCTAAAGATTCTAACCGTGTAAGGTGAATGAGTAAAAAGGCAATCCCGATAACGATACCTAATCCCCCCCAAATAGATGCGAAGAGAATTAAAGGAAAACGCAAAAAACGTATAGTGTTCGACATTTTATAAATTGGGGTAGTAAAGGAAGCTAAGGCAGATAAGGCGACTATAATGAGTAAGACATTACTTGTAAGGGACGCCTCAACTGACGCTTGGCCGATAACAATACCGCCCACTATTCCTAATGTTTGTCCTACCTTTGTAGGTAACCGGACTCCCGCTTCACGTAATAGTTCAATCGTGAATTCCAGAAAAATCACCTCTAATACCGGCGGAAACGGGACATTATAACGAGAAATACTAAGTGAACCGAATAAATCGTTTGGAATCATCTCGTAATGGTAAGTGATAACGGCTATATAAATAGATGTTCCAAAAATGGAGAAAAGGACACTGCATACCCGTATTAAACGAAAAAAAGATCCAAGAATCCATGGGAGAAAGTAATCTTCAGGTGAAATAAAATAATCAATGATCGTAGAAGGACCTGTAATGACATATGGCGACCCACTACTTAAAACAGCTACTTGTCCGTTAATAAGAGCTTGAACCGTCCTATCCACACGTTCAGTTGGAAGAAGCAAAGGAAACGGTGTAAGGGAATTATCTTCTATAAATTGATGCAGCTGAGAAGTATCAAAAATGACATCAAAATCAATATCTTGAAGCCGTTGGGTCATGGTATTAACATGCTGCTCACTCGTAATCCCATCAATATGAGCAATAATAACTCGAGTATTTGAAGTTGAACCAATGTTTACTTCCTTCGTAATTAGATCAGTTGTATTTATTTGTTGTCTTAATAAATGTATATTTACATCAATATTCTCAAGAAACCCAATTTGTGGCCCCACCACACTAAACTCATTTTCAACGTTATTTTGTTCACGCAATCCAGCTTTATCATTAGATAAGAGAATTAAAGCAACCCTTTGATCATTTTCCTTCATTTGAAGTATCGCATACCCTTTAAGTAACTTTGATTCAGCTTCGTTCCGATTATCCGTTATTACAATATCTTCTATTGCGATGATTTTTTTTATGTCATCAATTTTCTCTAGCCTGTCTAGTTCAAAAGGGGTCTCTCGGAAAATCATTAAAATTTTCTGTTGGAGTTGTTGTTGATCGACCAGTGTATTGTAGTAAGAAATGATTAAATGTCCCGATTCATCTGTAAGTGGAAATTGTTTAAAATCACTGGATTTTTTAACCTTAGCAAACAGCTGGCCAATATCTTGTGAATTCTCAGTGACGGCCTGTTTGTCTTTATTATTTCTAATCTTTCGTTTTTTGAAGAACATCTAATCACCTCCCTATTACAATGGAATTCATATCCTTCTATATTATGTAAAGTCATCCCCAAATTTATGTAAATTCGTTTTATAATAATTGAAAACTTTATCCTCTCCAGTTTACATAATATAAATATAGCTTAGAGTAAGCAAAGGACCATGATCCTAATAGAAATAATTCCTGTAGGGATAGGGTAGGACAGCAAACACAAATTTACAAAGTTAAAACTTTTTCAAAATAAAAAGAGCCAAAAGGCTCTCTTAAATCATCGAATGGAGTTTAAACTCTAATGCTCCCCTCAATTTTATATTTAATTCAGGATACTCATTTAAACCGGTCCATACATTAACCCAACTCTCCTTTTGTTAAACAGTTTGCTTATTAGTGTATCATCATTTTCTGTCAAACCTTTTTTAAACTTCATTGATTTATGCAATATCTAGCAACTAAAAGATTACTCGTTTGTTCTACTTCTAATTTTTCTATAGTACTACTAAACTTAGATTTTATGGTATTGGAGTTGGATAAGCATGTATGTTTTATTACATATTTCATATAGGATTTTCACTAGACTTAGAGCTTAGAAATAGTGAAAAATTAAGCACGAGGCGCTGGCCGATAAAAAGAAGAGAGCATCTGTAAACTACACAGCTACCCTCCTGATTTTCGCCAAGATCCATTATTAATCTCGTAATTCTGTACAATGAAGTATTTAATCTACCGGACGGTCATCAAAATCATAGTCTACCGTGCCAGGAGCTACACGTGCATTTGTTAATGCCGGAGTTTCCGGACGGGCAATTTGATACACACTGGCACCGACAATTTCAGCTGCTTGCTGCAATTTTTCTTTCGATATCTTATCCAGTGTATCTGTAGGCTGGTGATACCAAGGCTCTACAGGGGAATGGATAAACAAGGCGGATGGAATGCCAAGCTCATGGAATGGTTGGTGGTCACTCCTGCCCAGCTGTCCATAAGGAATCGCAACATCCATCGTTCTGGCCCCTGCCGAGGAACCAAGGTCCGTCACAAGGTTTTTCATTCCATCAATGGTATACATAATCAAACCACCTGCAGGATTATCCTCGCCAGCATCACGTCCGCCTATCATATCCATTTGGAAGTGAGCCACCATGCGGTCTACATCCTCTTTGGGAAGGGAATCTGCATAGAAGGATGATCCAACGAGCCCTCTTTCCTCAGATCCGAACGTGAGGAAGCGAATTTCAGTGTCAATTGGCGTTTTGGCCAGGATCCTTGCCAGTTCCAGCACAGCTGATACACCCGAAGCATCATCGTTTGCACCAGGGCCGCCCGGGACAGAATCATGATGGGCTCCAACAGTCACGATTTGACCATTATCCTTATTGGCTTTTGGTTTTAGGGAAGCGATGACATTGTAGGATGTCTTTTCGATTCTTTCAGCTTTTCCCACTTCCAGAGTGGACGTGATTTGTTTAGTTTTAAGCTGTTCGACCAACTCTAACCCTAGGGCTTGGGTAATGGCTACAGCAGGTATATTTTGCCCCGCTGATACTTGTCCGAAATTATTTCCTGATGGTGAGTTGTTGTACATTAAAACGCCAACCGCTCCTTTATTTAGGACATTCTGAACCTTTTCAACAAAGGTAATGTCCCCACGTTCAACTAGTGCAATTTTCCCAGATACATTTTCTCCAACTTCCTCTGGTTTTGCTTTTCCAACATTAACAAGTTCGGCCGTTACCTTCCCGCTGATACTGCCGCTAAATGCACGCGGTGTTCCTCCTAAATCACTTTCACCAATTTTCACTTTTACATTTTGCACCGTATCATAGATGGGAAAAGGCTGAACCTTTGTTTCAAAACCAAGACTCTTAAACTGACTTTCTATGTATTTGACTGCACGGAGCTCCCCTTCTGTACCAGCAGCCCTCGGTTGCTCTGATAGATAGGCAATCGTATTATACATATTGTCCGCACTAATTTTTTTGATAACTTTGTTATCAAAAGCTGTGTCAGACTGGGCATTTGTTGCCCCGTTTGTTTGTGCATATACTGTACCAGTTGATAGAACCATACCAGCAGCTAATAGTACTGTTAGTGATTTTCTATACATATAATCCCTCCTTCTCCATAATATTCCTAATTATGCATTTAACTGAATAGTTTGTAAATGAGTCATTAGTCTTTAAATTCCAACTATCAATCGGGGTCTGACACCCGCACTCTTAGAAAGGAAGTCTTATTAGAATCCTCACAATTAATTATAGCAGTTAGCTCATGTCCCGTTGATTTGGTTACTAAGTGAAAAAATCGAGAAATTTATTCACTAAACAATAATTCTGAGTATAGTTAAATCAGTAATTAATGAATCCTAATCATAAATTACATCACCAATAGTTTTGACTATTGCGTGTCTTACGCTTGTTGCACGCGGACTTAATATTTCCATTTTCAGGAGCGTCTCTTTAGATCATTGTTAGCGGTTTTGAAACATAAACCTATTAAAAATATGCTCTTTTTTCTTTAATAGATTAGAGGTGTTGTATAAAGTGGAGATTAAAAATTTAGTTGTTAAACAAAATAAAAAAGGCCAATTTTATACGGTTAAATTTGAAGTAAACCGAGATAATAACATCACTAAGAATTGGGCTACAATAGCAAGGGAGGGTAATAAATATATTTTTAATAGTGTAATTTACAAGATTGATCCGGAGAAAGCTGTGTTTTCTAATAAAACGGTAAAATCACTTGACCCAGAGTTCTATTACAATGCGTCTTTGACAGAAGAGGTATTTAATTTAATATTAAAATCTCAAGATTTTACACAGTACCGAGAAATATACAATATAAAATTCGATTTAAAGATAAGAAACTTGCATTTCTTTATTAAACGATTTTAAAGCCAAATGATTGTAAATTTTATCTATGTCTCGTGTTTTTTTTAAATGATAACGACTTTGATTGCAACAAATAAGGTGACTAAGTAAAAAGCTTTTTTCTTTTAAAATTTATAACTCAATGCAATTAAGTTCAGATGTTCAAATAGATAAAGTTTTAAGTGCATCCAAATATAGGTTTCAAACATTTAGTAATAGCGAAACTAAAAACCAATTTAGGCTTTATTAAAAAGCAAAAAATAAACAACCAATCATCCTTGGTTGTTTATTCTCTATAAGTAAGTCCAATAACCTATCTGTATTTTTTAATACATCAGCTTTAATTTCATGTGTTGAACAGTATGATTTACCTGTTATTCTTCCTTGCCTGCTGCCATATTCATGTTCGCTTCGACATTCTCCTGGCTGATGGTGGTAAATGGTAAATTTCGTTTTCCTGAGAAATTCTCAAGCAAGTCTTTGACATCAATTCCCGAGGATGCCTTTAATGACTCCTGCAAGGATGCCATTAAATCCGTTGCATATCCAGTCACTTTATTAGCCCCGCCATTCGCACCGCTTCCACCTGTATCCACTACAGTGATCTTGTCGATATTACTAAGCGGGCTTGCCACTTGTTTTGCATACTCCGGCAGCATTTTCAAAATCATGTCCATTACGGCCGCTTGCCCGAACTGTTCAAAAGCTTCAGCGATTTTCTGCTTGGCTTCTGCCTCTGCTACCCCTTTTAACCTGATGATTTCCGCTTCAGACGTACCTTGTGCCCTTTGTGCGTCCGCTTTAGCCAGACCGTCCATACGAACACGTTCCGCTTCCGCTTTCGCCATGGCTTCAATTTTATACTTATCGGCATCCGCTTCTGTAATCTGTTTCATCTTGTTGGCTGAGGCTGCCTGCTCTACCGCATAACGGTCGGCATCGGCCTTTTTCTTCACTTCTGAATCATATTGCTTTTCACGGCGTAGGATTTCTTTTTCCTCCAGCTCAATTTGCTTCTGACGTTCAATGATCCTGATTTGCATTTCCTGTTCTGTTACATCCTGTTTAGATCTGGCCGTTTCAAGATCGTAAGCTTGGTCAGCCCGTGCTTTGGCAATATCCTGCTCACGCCGGAATTCCGCAACCTTTAGCTTGTTGATTTTTTCGGCTTCTGCTATTTCGGTTGCCCTTTCAAGCTCGGCACGCTGGGCTTCCTTCGAAGCTTCGGCTCGCTTGATTCGCGTTTCTTTCTCTGCCTCGGCGGTCGCTATATCGGCATCCCTTTTCACCTGGGCAATCCTTGGCTTTCCGAGCGATTCAAGATATCCATTTTTATCCCGAACATCTTTAATCGTGAACGATACGATGATCAGTCCCATTTTAGCTAGATCCTGAGAGGCTACCCTCTGTACTTCCTGGGAAAACTTTTCACGGTTTTTATAAATTTCCTCGACTGTCATCGAACCAAGGATGGAACGAAGATGTCCCTCCAAGACTTCCCGCGCTTCCTGTTCACGGTCATCTTTTGATTTACCAAGAAATTGCTCTGCCGCTGTGGCGATATCGGTGATTGAACTGCCAATCTTGATTATCGATACACCATCTGCCATGACAGGAACTCCCTGTTCCGTATATACTTCAGGCGTTGAAACCTCAAGCTTGCTTGATAACAAGCTTAGTGGTTCCGCTTGCTGGAACACCGGGAGAACGAATGCACCACCGCCGCGGACGATTTTAATTTTATTTCCTGATTCGTCGATGTGAACATTTTTGCTTCCTAAATAGCTTCCGGTCACGATCAATGCTTCATCAGGACCAGCAGTACGGTATTTCGTAATAAAGACAGCAATAAGTGCGATAAGTAAAAATGCAACAATGGCGACAACAATCCAAATCAAATCAAACATAACTTACCTCCTACCCTTTTTTTAATCCTGGTGGGGCATAACATAGACAACCCCATTTTTAACTTCGATGATCAAGACCTTTGAATCCGAAACAATACCTTCATTCTTATAACTTGCCGCAGTTTTCGCGATGCTTCCGCTGATGCTTTCAATCAGGACTTCCCCAAACCCGTCAACCGGGATTGATGTCAGAACCCTGCCGACCCTCCCTCTCAGGTCATTATCATGAAATGTCAAACTTTCTTCCGCTGATGAGATGGGAATCAAAACAAATACATTCAGTAAAGTGACGATAATTAATGAAATGATCAGGGAAATGCCGGCACTCAATCCAGCATTAAGTCCTGAAAGCGATTCAAACAAAAACCCACTCGCAAAAAACACGGTGAAAAAGCTAAAAATGAGAGTTGGATTAAATATATCCGGTAATTCAAGGCCGGAAAATATATCATTAAACAAAATAAATAAGAATGTTAGCCCCCCGAATATAATTAATCCATATAAATAGACTGTTTCTAACGGAACCCCAAATAACTCCATCTTTTTCATCCTTTAGTTTCGATTTTTCCAAGCCGCTTACTACTTTAAGGACCTGGGATAAGCGTTTTACCAACAATGATAATATCTGGTTATAATACCCTCCAATTACTTTGCTTACCATTCATACGAATGACGCATTCAAAAAGTTTCATTTATTTTAAAAGACCATTATTGAAATAAAATTCATAATACCATTGACAGTGTTTACTTAACATATTAAAATTCTTTATATGTTAACTCGTTACATAACTAGGTTTACATTAGGGGGAAGCACGATGAAGGAACGTCATGAGAAGTTAAGAATGATGATGGTTACAGCTTTATTTGCAGCACTTATAGGAATACTTGCCCAAATTACAATTCCACTGCCCATAGTACCGATTACAGGACAGACTCTAGCTGTTGGATTGGCAGCTACGATACTCGGTTCACGTTATGGAACCTCTTCCGTTTTATTATATTTGTTCATTGGAGCAGCGGGTGTTCCAGTATTCGCTGAAATGTCAGGAGGGCTAGCTAAAATATTCGGTCCGACTGGCGGTTATTTATTATCCTATATCCCGACAGTATATATAACGGGTTTGATATTGGAAAAAACGCGTTTCTCAGTTGCAATGGCTTTCCTTGCAAATACAATCGGGATGATAGTTACTTTGGTCATCGGTACAGTTTGGTTAAAATATATGAGTTCATTATCTTGGCCAGTGGCATTTGCCAGCGGTTTTGCTCCATTTATAATCGTAGGCGTTTTAAAGGCATTCCTTGCATCTTGGCTTGGCATTACAATCCGTTCAAGGTTAGCGTCGGCTAATATGCTGCCAAAAAAAAATGCACCACTTTCCCAATGATGGGTAAATGAAAGAGAGGGTACCGCTAGTGGTACCCTCTCTTTCATCTATATTCAAAATTCCGGAACTCTGCATAAAAAAAAGACTCTTAAAAAGAATCTTTTTTACAAGTATTTATTGCGGTCCTATCCCCATAAGTCCGAATATGAATAGCAAATGTATATTATCCCCTTTGCTAACCGTAATCATTTTACTATAGTAACAGTAATTTGACAACTATTGAGGACACAATGAACATGCTACCATTTTATTACACAAGGAAGAATATAGTAACGGATTTGGTTACTTATTATTCACTTTATATTCTTTTTTCGTACCATCTTCGAAAACGACCTCTAGATCGAATTCTTGATAGTCATCTTTCAAATTAAAAGCTTTTGTCACTTCTTGAATGACTTCCTCATCTGATGAATCTTTGGTGAATGTCAATTTTTCTAAAATCGGTGTCAATTCTTTCATTGCTTCATCACCGTGAACTTCATGTTTGTTAAGTTTGTCCTCGATCGAAGCTTCTGTTTGGGCTCCCATGGTATCATATTCAGCTTCGTATTCGTTATCATTGCCTGTATAATCCACTTCTAATTGAAAATCCTTATAAGTGAAAGGCAGTTTTTCATTATTATCCGTTCCTGTTTCAGGGTTATTTTCCGCTTGATTTTCATTTTCCTGAACTGGCGGGTTTTTCACTTCATCGTTTTCTTCGCCGCATCCAGCCAAAACAAGCATAGCCGCAAACGGGACCGATAATATTTTGATAGATCTTCTCATTAGTTTTTTCCTCCTTTAGTTTGTATACGTTATTAATTTCCTAATAGGGGGCATTTAAAACCTCAAGAATCTCTCAAATACATCATATCAACGAAGTTATCATAGTGGAAGGATATAAAACAATACCGCAAAAAAGTGTGTGACAGACCCCCCAAGCACGAATACATGCCAAACCGCATGATGAAACGGAAAACCGCGCCAAACATAAAAGATGGCTCCAAACGTATAAAGCAATCCCCCTGCAATCAATAACTGGATACCAGCTGAAGGCATCGTTGCTGTAAGTGGTCCCCAAACGATAACGATCATCCACCCCATCGCAATATAGAGAATCGTCGAAAGGAAGAGGAATCTTTTCACATAGAAAGCTTTGAAGACGACGCCTATGATTGCAACTCCCCAAATTATACCTAGCAGTGTCCAGCCGAGTGACCCTTGGATCACAAGAAGCATGATGGGCGTGTATGTCCCGGCAATGAATATATATATGGCTGAATGATCAAAGATTTCAAATATATCCTTCGTTTTGCCCTCTGGAAAACTATGCACTAAAGTGGAAGAAACATATAAAAGAAGCATGGAAACACCATAAATGACTGAAATGACTACATGCCAAGGCGATCCTGTTTGGGCTGAGAATATGATTAAAAACACAAGGGCGGCAATACTTAACAAAACGCCGATACCGTGGGTTATCGCATTGACCACTTCTTCTTTTTTTGTATAAACATGTGTATTAGCCATGTTACAGCTCCTTAATTCCGGCTTAATTTTTTTGTATTCACCTAAAGTATACACCAGTTCTTCCAAGCAATATAGAAAAGTGAATATTAACTTGATTAATACCACTAATTAGATTATCATCTAATTAGATGATAACCTAATTAGAAAAGGGGGATAAAAGTGCAATTAGAAAAATTGGTCGCTTTCCACAAAACGATTGGTGATGTAACCAGGATCAGGATTATATCCATCCTTGCAAATGGCCCGAAACACGGACAGGCACTTGCGGGAATATTGAAATTGACGGCCCCGACCATATCACACCATTTAACGAAATTGAAGGACATTAATTTAGTGAAGGATCGCAGGGAAAAAAATACGGTATATTATTTTTTGAATGAAGATGTACTGAAGCATTATTCGTCAGCATTACCTAAAATGGTTTCAAATAAGGGGGACTCCAATAATATGGATAATCAAAAGCTGAATTTAGAACACAAAAAGATCCTTGAAAACTTCTATACGCCAGATGGCCGACTAAAAACAATACCAGCACAAAGGAAAAAGAAAATGATCATCCTTCATCATATTGGCAGCCTTCTGGAAAAGGGACGTAAGTATCCAGAAAAAGAACTGAATGAATTCATACAGGCATTCCATGATGATTATGCAACGATAAGGCGTGAACTCATTATCGGAAGCATCATGTACCGTGAAAACAGCATTTATGAGCTGAATCCCCGCGAGATGTGGGAGGACATCGTTTAACGGAAGGATTCTAAATTAAAAACCGGCCTCCCATTTGGAAAGCCGGTTCTTGAGATGCAGTTTATATGGCAAAATGGTGACCGCCAATTATTTTGATTACATCTAATTGTTTCATCCATTCGCTGTCCGAAATGCTAGGATTCCAAAAATACAATGCATCATTTGTATAGCCATGAATCGCCAATGCTTCATTGACAGCTTTCTTGGCGTCATCTCCTGCTGGTTTATTTATACTGCCATCACCAACAGGCGAGAATTGGTTTTTTTGATATATGACTTCCCGTACCGTATCAGGAAATTCATCGCTATCAAGGCGATTCAAAACAACTCCTGCCACCTCGACCTTACCTCTGTATGGCTCCCCTTTAGCTTCTGCATGCACAAGCCTTGCTAATAATTCTTTATCTTTTTCATTCATTACATGTGGAATAATCAATGTTTTACCGGGCTCGACAACATTATTTACATTATTATTGACTTCTTTCAACTTACCGATTGGAACACCGTGCTGCTTCGCAATATCCCATATCGATTCACCTTGTTTAATGACATGTTTGGTTGCTCCATCCGAAGCTTTACTGGTCGTTCCCTTAGGAAAAGCTATCCCAAGTATGATGACACTTAGAGTCATTATCACAGTTATTATAACTGATAATTTCATCCTGTAACCTCCTCGTTAAGCATCTTCCTAGGATAACAGACCATATGGGAGAAAACAGTGCTAAATTTTTTCCAAGGAAATGAAGGAAAAATTTTCACGGGTCTATTAACTTCGAAATTTTAATGATTTCCATTCTTCCCGTAGCATTCCCATTCTGATTGAATCGTAATAATAACCATCATGATAACGGCATTTTCTCATCCTTCCCTCTACTTGCATGCCCACCTTTTCTCCAACTGCGATCATACGTTCATTACCTGACCACGTCGTCAGACCAACCCGCTCAATCTCCATTTTTTCGAATAAATAGCCTATGTATAACATTAACGCTTCTGTTCCGTAACCGCCGTTCCAATACTCGGGCTCAAAAATCGTAATTCCGATTTCAAGCCAGCGTGAAGGTTCATGTTCCCAGTAATATACAACAGAGCCTATTATTTGATCGTTTTTTTCCATTAATAACTCGGAGTAAGCCCCCATTTTCTCATCATAGGTTTTATGCTTCAGTTCTTTATCGATATACGTTTGGAAATCAATGAGTTCTAGAGGATAATAAGGTGCATCCCACTTTTTCCATACTGGATCGGCTTCTCCATATTTCAGGCTCCATAAACGTTTTAAATCGGCTTGTTTAACATTCCTCAATATTACTTTGCTTCCTTCAATCCAAACATCATCCAATCCGCTTCCTCCCACTTCATCCTTGCCATACCTTCCATTTTACCGGTCGACACATAATTTTATAAAATATTGCCTTTCTCTGGGACCATCGAATTCACAAAAATATACACCCTGCCATGTACCAAGGATTAAACTCCCTTTATGGATAATCACCTGCTGTGAAGAACCAACCGTACTTGATTTCAGATGGGCAGCCGTGTTTCCTTCCATATGTAAATCCAATGTATGGTTCCATGGGTATTGCTCATCCAGTCTTCTTAGCATATCCTTTTTGACATCGGGATCAGCATTTTCATTAATCGTGATTCCTGCTGTCGTATGTGGACAATATATAAGAGCTATCCCCTCTTGAACCCCATTTTCATTAATGAAGGCCTGTACTTCTGTCGTTACATCAATCATATCATCCCTTTTCGTCGTTTTTAAGGTATTTTTCTTCAGCATGTACGTTCACTCCCTTTTGTCAATTTAATACTCCTTTACCCATAAACATAACATTCATGCTTTAAAAAACCAGTCGATATTAAGATTAGCAAACCTTATTATAATTATTTTGTTTTAATATTGGATCTATAAGGAATGAGGGAGGTGAGAATGGTTTGAATCCGGATCGATCAATTGAGGACTGCGCGAAAAATCCCATCCAGCTCTTGTAGTTGAGAATAAGATAAGCTATAGGCTTCTAGCCACATTTAATAATTAATCATATATCTTTTAAAGTGACGCAAGGTTTCCTGAAGCGAACCGCATTTTTGTATCACCCTTTCGGCAACCGGATTGAAGTTTTGGATTGGATATAAGAAAAGCGGACCCGGTGTAAATGGGTGCGCTTTCAGACTGAAGACAAACTCGACGAAAATCAAGTTTGTCTTCAGTTTTTTTGTTTTAGGCTATGTTAATTTTCATTGTTAATTTACAATTGAAATAACAGCTAATCGAATAAAATGAATTTATCCTCTTGTGTAAGTTGCCTTATAGCATTAGTTCTCACCCAATTCTATCTCCTTTATGCTCATGCCTTCCGTGGTTAATCGGAATAGACCGAACATTACTGGATTAGCTTGCACCCACCCTTCTCGGACTAACTCTTTAAGAGTCTGTTTTATACATGATAGGGTTCCCCATTCTTTCGGAAGACGGCCAGAAATTTGAATCGGTGTCTGCCAATCAGTGGTTAATGATAGCAACAAGATTCGTTGTTTTGGGGTCAAGTCCATACATACTACCTCCCAGTTTTTAGGTCACCATTATTAATGGTACGTTCTTAATGACTGAAAAGTTTCGTTAATCGGTAATAAACAGCTATCTACAATGATTTTTCTTATAGATAAATTATCACTTCAATATTGTGAAACCCCAATTAGCCAAAGCTCGATCGGCACTAAATTGACATCGGACAATACGCTTGCTAGATGCTTGAATGGCTTTTTCTTCGTATGTAAAAAGCAAAGGATTGGATCCTTGCCGTTTTAAATCAGATGGAACAGAACGTGTTAAAGGACTCTACCACATCCAGAATCCGAAAAATTATCACAGGCATATAAAAGGTTGTGATAATTTTTCAATGGTGTAGCAACAAAATTCATCGATAATTATTAGAGTTGGTTTTATTTTTTAGGTATAGTGAAACATCTATCCTAAGGAAGCACGTGCCATCAAGGACACATTCAAGAAGAAATAAATCAAGATCGTAAAAACAGTGTAAAGAAGTCCTTTCCACCAGATAAGTTTATCAAGAAAGAAGACAGGGAGATTAAAGAAAGTTCAACTGATCCTGAGAGTAGCTACTATGTGCAAGAGAACAAAAAAGTTTGCCTATTCGTTTCATGCGGCAGTAGAAAATACGCATGATAGTCATCTTAGATCCTCTATTAATAACTGCTTCCATCCAATAAAATTAAAAAAGGTTCCGGAATGATGCCATTCCGAAACCTTTTTGTCTACAAACTGAATGCGGATCCACTGTACTTGGACCCGCTTTCTTTCAGTTTTTTTATATCCGTTTCTTTTTCCAGAATCCCAATATTAAAGCGGTAATAAGGGCTCCTATTAAAATCGCCAGCAAATAGCGGAAAGGATGGTTGACTAGAGGGATGACAAATATTCCCCCATGTGGCGCTGGCAAAGTTACACCAAAAGCCATTGACAGGGCTCCTGCCGTCGCTGCCCCAATAACACTGCTGACGATAACGCGCAATGGATCCGCCGCCGCAAAAGGAATGGCACCCTCTGTGATGAATGAAGCACCCATGAAGTAATTAGTGAATCCGGACTTCCTTTCCATTTCACTGAATTTACTTTTAAAGAATGTTGTTGCAAATGCGATTCCCAGGGGAGGAACCATTCCGCCAGCCATTACTGCAGCATGCGGTCCAAAACTTGATGCCTCAATGGCTGCAATCCCAAAGGTGAATGCTGCTTTATTTAAAGGTCCGCCCATATCCACAGCCATCATACCCCCAAGAATCAGGCCCAGGAATATTGCGTTCGTTCCGGATAAGCCCTGAAGCCAATTGGTCAGGCCCGTGTTAATTGCTGTTACTGGTTCATTTATAAGAAATATCATGATAAACCCTGTAATTAACATTCCGAAAACAGGATAGAGTAAAACCGGTTTAATGCCATCGAGTGTTTGCGGTAACTTGGAAAACAATTTTCTTAAAAGTAATACGACATAACCTGCAAGGAAACCGGCGATCAGTCCGCCAAGAAAACCGGCATTGGCCTGTGCTGCCAATAATCCCCCTACCATACCAGGAGCAAAACCTGGACGGTCGGCAATACTTGAAGCAATGAATCCAGCCAGGACAGGGATAAGCAAGAAGAAAGCACCATTTCCACCGCCAATATCACTTAATGCTTTGGCAATCGGATTATACTCCGGATTTGCCGGATCGGCTGCCTCTATCCCGAAAAAGAAAGAAAGCGCAATCAGGATTCCGCCCCCGACGACAAATGGAAGCATATTACTTACGCCATTCATTAAGTGCTTGTAGATCCCCAATCCTCCTTTAGCTGAATCACCTTCATCAGTTTTATCATTTCCAGTTCCTTTGTAAACAGGTGCATCCTGATTCACGGCTCTGGTTAACAGCTCCTCGGTCTTCCGGATTCCATGGGCAACAGGCACAATAATGACATGTTTTCCATTAAAACGATCCATTTCCACCTGCTTATCCGCTGCGACGATAATTGCATCCGCCTCATCAATCTCGGCGGCGGTTAAACCATTTTTGATTCCTGTGGAACCATTTGTTTCCACTTTGAAATCGATTCCCATTTCCTTCGCTTTGGCCTTTAACGCATCGGCAGCCATATAAGTATGGGCAATTCCTGTTGGACATGCTGTAACGGCAAGGATTTTACCTCCTTTATCGTTACCACTGGCATCATTACTTGATTGCTCCTCTTCCCTTTCTTCTTCATAAGCCTCCATTTCTTTTTGATTGATTATCTCCAACACTTCCTCACCGGAAGAAGCAGAAATCAAGCGGGCTCTGAATTTATCATCCATCAGTAACGAAGAAAGCCGGGAAAGGGTTTCCAAGTGATCTGCATTCGCTCCTTCACTTGCTGCAATCATAAAGAACAAATGAGCTGGCTGCCCATCAAGCGATTCATAATCCACACCACTGACCGATTTGCCGAAACAGATGGCTGGTACCCTTACAGCATTTGTTTTTGCGTGCGGTATGGCTATCCCCTCACCAATCCCTGTTGTGCTTTGCTCTTCACGTTTTAAGATGGCAGCTTTGAAACCCTCCACATCGTTTAACCTGTTTGCCTCGGCCAACTTTCCTGATAGTTCATCAATGACTGCTTGCTTTGTAACACTTTGCAAATCTATTATGATTGTATCCAATTTTAACAAGTCTGTAATTTTCATAGAGTCAGCCTCCTGTTAGTTGATTGATGGCAATTTGCGGTAATAACTCTTCAATTTTATCCAGTGTACCGAGATCGGATGAAAAGGCTGTAGCACTTCCTGCGGCAAGACTGAAGCGGAAAGCGGATAAAATATCCCCAGTCCTTTCATATGTCCCGATGAAACCTGCGACCATGGAATCACCGGCACCCACTGAGTTGATGACGTTCCCTTTTGGAACATTTGCGGAATATGACTCTCCACCGGTGCAAAGCACGGCCCCCTGTCCCGCCATTGAAACAATAACATTTTGTGCTCCTGCTTCAACCAATTTAGTGCCATATTCTCTAGCATCATCAACAGTCCTTATTTCTGTGGAAAAAAGCTCACCCAGTTCATGGTGATTCGGCTTTATTAAAAATGGCCGGTGTGGAAGGACATTCAGTAATCCCTTGCCACTCGTATCCACCACCACTTTAATGCCGTTATCGGAACATGACCTTGCCATGGCTTCGTATACATCCGATGGAACGCTTGGAGGGATGCTTCCTGACAAAATGAGGATATCATTATTATTCAACTGTTCAATTTGGCTAAATAATTGTTGATAATTCCCTTTTGAAATGACTGGCCCTTGGCTATTAATTTCGGTCTCCAGCCCTGTCTTTAATTTGATGTTTATTCTTGTATCTCCAGCTATCTCTGTAAAGTCCGTGAAAATCTCTTCCTGTCTTAAAAACCTTTTTACAAATTCACCTGTTTGTCCACCGATGAATCCTAAAGCAGTCGTACTATTGCCCAGCCTTTTAAGCACTCGGGAAACATTGATCCCTTTCCCTCCAGGGAATTTTGCATCATAACTGGTTCGATTCACCTTGCCCATTTGAAAACTTTCCACCTCGACAAGGTAATCGATGGATGGGTTGAGTGTCACTGTATAAATCATTAAATGGTCACGACCTTTACCTTTGGATTTTTATCGAGTTGAGCAACAGCCTCTTCATCATTGCTGTCAGTAAGGATTATGGCATCGCTTACATCTGCCACCTTAGCGAAAGTAGCTTCATTCAGTTTTGAACTGTCAGCAAGCACATAAGTTTCGTTAGAGAGGCGTAACGCCATCTTCTTCAGTAGGGCTTCTTCCGGATCGGGTGTTGTGAAACCCAGATCTTGATGGATGCCGTTCATTCCCAAGAAACATTTATCAAAACGGTATTCATTCAAAAACTGTACAGCATTACTTCCTATAACCGCATTTGTCGAAAATTTAATCATTCCGCCAACTAACACTGTTTTGATTTCCAATTCGATGAGTTTTGGAATATGCATAAGACCATTTGTCAGCACCGTTATATTTTTATCCTTTAAATAAGGAATCATTTCCGCAGTTGTCGTGCCTGCATCAAGATATATACAATCATTTTTCTCTATGAATGAAGCCGCCAGCCTTGCTATAAGTTGTTTTTCAGCTCTTGCTTTGTTTTGTTTTTCAATAGTTGTTGGTTCAAGGCCTTTTCTTTGAAGTAAAGAGGCCCCGCCATGCACACGCTTCAAGAGCTTCATTTCTTCGAGTTGCACTAAATCTCTCCGAATGGTCGACTCCGAGGCTTGTAGCTGATCTACAAGCTCCTGCAGCTTTACCGTTCCATGTTCTTTAAGGATCGATAAGATGAACTGGTGCCTTTCAGTTGTCAACAATTCGCCCACCTCACTTTAATATCATCATCATATATGAAAACGAAGGAATAATCAATCACAAACGTTTAAAAATACTCAAATTCATTCAAAAATACCTTCAAAAACATTCAACTTCAATTGAGAAAACCTTTCTTGAACCCCATTATCTCTTTTTCTATGAAAATATCCTTTCAGTTCTTCAAACAAAAAACCCCCATGTCATGATGACAGGGGGGTTTCTTATTATTTTATTAGCCTTGAAGTAAAAGTTGTTCTGGATCTTCCAGCATATCTTTGATAGCCACTAAGAAACCAACAGCTTCTTTTCCGTCTACGATACGGTGATCATAAGATAATGCAAGGTACATCATTGGTCTGTTTTCGATTTGATCTCCAACAGCGATTGGACGAGTCTTTATTGTATGCATGCCCAAGATCCCAACTTGAGGGGCATTCAAGATTGGTGTTGATAATAGGGAACCGAAAGTCCCTCCATTTGTGATGGTAAAAGTACCACCTGATAAATCTGAAAGTCCCAGTTTGTTGTTACGCGCTTTAACAGCTAAATCGGAAATGTTCTTCTCGATTTCAGCAAAGCTTTTGCGGTCAGCATCCCTTACTACCGGAACAACAAGACCTTCATCTGTGGATACAGCTACACCGATATCATAAAAGTTCTTTTTCAGGATATGGTCGCCTTGGATTTCAGCATTCAATAGCGGATATTTTTTCAATGCGCCAATGACCGCTTTAGTGAAGAATGACATGAAACCAAGTTTAACGTCATTTGTTTTCACGAAAGAATCCTTATGGCGGTTACGCAATTCCATGACTGCAGAAAGATCGACTTCGTTAAAAGTAGTAAGCATGGCTGCTTCGGATTGTACTTGAACTAGACGTTTGGCAATGGTTTGACGACGGCGTGTCATCTTAACCACTTCAATGCGGTCATCATTCACTTCAACAGGAGCGGCTGCTTGTTTAGCTGCAGGAGCTTGTTTTGGAGCTGCCGCAGGTGCTGTAGGAGCTGCAGGAGCATTACTTGCTGCTTCTACGTCTTGTACACGTACACGACCTAGTGGGTCGGCTACAGGCACTTGAGTCAAGTCAATTCCTTTTTCACGAGCCAATTTCCTTGCAGCTGGTGAAGCAATAACTTGTTGAGTGGATGATGCTTCTTTCGCTTCTGCTTTAGGAGCCTCTTTAGCAGGAACCGCTTGTTCAGCCTTAGCTGGTTCTGCTTTAGCTTCTTCAACCTTAGGAGCTTCCGCTTTTGGAGCTGCTGCAGCTGATCCATTTTCATCAACGATGGCGATAGCCTGTCCGACTTGGACAGTATCGCCTTCTTCTGCTAAATGTTCCGAAAGTGTACCAGTATAATCTGAAATGATTTCCACGTTGACTTTATCCGTTTCAAGTTCAAGGACATATTCTCCTTTTTCAACGTGATCACCGGGTTGTTTTAACCATTGCGCAATAGATCCTTCAGAAATTGATTCTGCTAATTCAGGTACTTTTACTTCAGCCATTTTATTTCTCCCCCTCATTATTGCGTGTAATTGCTTGAGTCATAATCCGTTGTTGTTCATTTTTATGGACAAGTGGATCTCCCTCAGCCGGGCTTGATCTGCGCTTCCTTCCTATATATGTTACTGAAAGATTGCCAGGAGCCGCTGCATTTAGGCGAGGTTCAACAAATGTCCAAGCACCCATGTTTTTAGGTTCTTCTTGAGCCCAGAAGATTTCTTTAAGATTTGTATATTTTTTCAGGGCTTCTTGAACTCCAGTGAATGGGAATGGATAAATCTCTTCGATACTGATGATTTGCAACCAATCCGTATTTTTTTCAGTTGCCGCTTTTTCACGAAGTTCAACCGCCAATTTACCTGATGCAAAAACAATGCGTTCAACCGATTTAGGTTTTTTGCCCAAAGCTTTGGTTTCTACGAAGGATTCAAATGCGCCTTCACTGAATTCTTCTGCTGTAGAAGCCATCACTTGATTACGGAGCATACTCTTCGGTGTCATGATGACAAGCGGACGTACTTGCTCTTGATCCAAAATCTTAGCTTGTCTTCTAAGGATATGGAAGTATTGAGCTGCCGAACTTAAGTTGGCAACTGTCCAGTTGTTTTCAGCTGCTAATTGAAGGAAGCGTTCCAGTCGTGCACTTGAGTGCTCTGGCCCTTGTCCTTCATAACCGTGTGGAAGCAGCATGACAAGACCTGATTTTTGACCCCATTTTGCACGGCCTGCCGCGATGAATTGGTCAAAGATCACTTGTGCTGTATTAGCGAAGTCACCGAATTGCCCTTCCCATAATACAAGTGTCTCAGGTGCAAATACATTATAACCATATTCATAAGCCAGAACTGCCGTTTCAGTAAGCGGGCTGTTATGAACAGCGAATGATGCTTTGGCAGTTTCAAGTGTGTGAAGTGGTGAATATGTTTTGCCATTAACACTATCATGTAACATGATATTACGTTGTGCGAATGTTCCACGCTCTGAATCTTGTCCTGTCAAACGGATTGGTGTGCCGTCACTCAATATGGATGCAAATGCCAATGTCTCGGCATGAGCCCAATCAATTTTTCCGTCAGCACCAAAGGAATCCAAGCGACGTGATAAAATCTTTCCTAATTTTTTATTAGGAGTGAATCCTTCCGGCCACTTAACAAGTTCTTCGTTAATTGTAACAAGTTCTTGTTTCGGAACTGCCGTTTCAATGGCTGGAAGTCCTTTTTCAATAATCCCAGGAGGATTACACTCTTTAGAAGCTTCCGGTTTATTTCCGGAAATTTTCGCATATGCATCTGCAAGCCTTGTATCCACTTGCTCAGCAATCGCTTTAACTTCGGCTTCAGTGAACTCGCCAGTTTCAATAAGTTTTTTCCCATAAAGCTCTTTAACGGTTGGGTGCTTATGAATTAATGCATACATTTCAGGTTGAGTCACCAATGGCTCATCCATTTCGTTATGGCCGAAACGTCTGTAACCGATCAGGTCGATCAAGAAATCCTTGTTGTATTTTTCACGATATAGGTTAGCAAGGTTCACAGCAGCCATACATGCTTCTGGATCATCTGCATTCACATGCACGATCGGCACTTCAAAGCCTTTTGCCAAATCACTAGCATATAAAGTTGAACGTGAATCTTCACTTTCCGTTGTAAAACCGATCATGTTATTGGCAATGATATGGATGGCGCCGCCAACTTGATAACCGCGTAAACGGCTTAAGTTAAACGTTTCAGGTACAATTCCTTCACCTGGGAATGCTGCATCACCATGAATCAGGATTGCAAGGGATTTGGAAATGTCCTGAACAGGGAATCCTTTTTCTGAACGGTCTTCTTGAGCCGCACGAGAATACCCTTCCACGATTGGACCGACCACTTCCAAGTGACTTGGGTTATTGGCAAGTGTAATCCTTGCTTTTTGTATATTAGCTTTAGTAATCTGTTTATCCAGACCTAAATGGTATTTAACATCACCGGTCCATCCATTGTTAATGCCTGTTGAACCTTCGGAAGGAACCAAATCTTTATTAGGTGAATGTTGGAATTCAGAGAAAATGACCTCATATGGCTTTCCTAATACATGTGCAAGCACATTCAAACGTCCACGGTGAGCCATGGCAATATTCACATTCCCCGTTCCGTTTTGAACAGTTTGTGAAATCATTTCATCTAAGATCGGAACCAAAGCATCCAGTCCTTCAATAGAGAAACGTTTTTGCCCTACATATGTGCGGTGAAGGAATTTCTCGAAGCCTTCTACTTCATTCAATCGTTTAAGTAATAGTTCTCTTTTCTCTTTTCCCACTTCCGGGAACATGTTTCCGGATTCGACCATATCAGTAAGCCATTGCTTTTCATCCAAGTCATTAACATGATGAAATTCAAAGGCTATCGTTTTTGTATAGAGTTGTTTTAGGTATTGTACGGCTTCGTATCCGTCTTTCACGTCTTCAGGTGATTCCGGACAAATTAAGTCAGCCGGTATTTTCCTTAAATCATCTGCAGTCAAGCCATATTTTTCAAAGTGAATTTGTTCAGTGTCCAGAGCTTCTTCTTTTAAAGGATAAATATTTGCAGCAAGATGTCCGTATGCACGGATATTTTCAGCTAAATTAACTGCAGACATAATTTTCTTCATTGGAAGAACTTCTCCAGTTTGTACAGTTGATGCACTTACAGTCGTTGTTTCTGCCGATACATCGAATGAAGGAGGACCAGATACTTCAAAAAAGTTTTTCAGTTCCGGATCCACTTCTTCCGGGTTGGCTAGAAATAAATCGTATTGCTCCATGACATACCCAAGGTTTGGACCCGAAAAGGTTTTCCAGTGGTCTAATACCTTAGAATCATTGATGGTCATTTTGTAAACCCCCAAATTTTTCTCATAATTTTTTTCATTTCGTTTTATCCATCCCCAAATTTCTTTCTTCTAAATTCTCCCCAAATATATGATATATATAAGATATATACTAAATAACTTTGGTTATTGAATAATAAAATTTTAAAGGATAAAACGTTTTCAGATGTTATATTAACATGTTTTTGTCGAAATATCCAAAGGTTAAACCACTTTATGCAACCTTTTTTAAACTATATTTCTGTTTAATTCGTCAAAAATCGCTTTTAATTGTCTTTTTTGCTCATTTAAGTCTTTTTTTCGCTAAAAAAAGAATTTTGTATTTTTGTATAATGATTATTTTTCAGGTAAATTTAACTAGTTTGAAAACCCTTTCACCTCAATCAAACTTCCAAGCTGTTAAACTCAGATTGCCATATTGAAAGCTTCTGTGCAGGAGAGTAGCTTTTTTGTTGTCATCTCCTGACCCCATTGCGATGACCAATGGAATGAAATGCTCTTTGGAAGGCACAGCCTCTGTACTGTAAGGGGCGATTTTTTCATAATTGAACAAAGATTGCAAATCCCATTTCATGATATTCTCTTCGACCCAGTTCTCAAACTCGATTGCCCATCCTTCTGCAACATGCATATCTTTCTGAATTTGGGTGAAATTATGGACAATTCCACCGCTTCCTATGATTAGGACATTACTTTCCTTTAATTCTCTCAATGCTTTCCCAATTTCATACTGCTTGTCCAATGGCAGCGCAGGACTGATGGACATGGATACGGTCGGGATGTCAGCTTCGGGATACATGATATGCAAAAGCCCCCATGCTCCATGATCCAGGGGGCGCCTTTCATCAAGTTCCCCCAATACACCTATCTTGGACAATAAGGTTAAAATTCGATCTGAAAGCTCAAGGCATCCCCTGGCAGGATAAGTTATTTGAAATATTTCTTCAGGATATCCTGCAAAATCATAAATGACTTCATGCTTCCCTACTGCAGAAATCATTTGATCTTCATTTTCCCAATGTGCTGACAAAATAACGATGGCAGCAGGTTTCTTCATAGCTTGCATATAATCCTTCAAAAAAGAAGTGTAGCTATTCTTTTCCAAAGCTAATAGCGGTGTTCCATGTGATAAAAACAATGATGGCATCATAGAAACGATAAATCCTTTCACAATGTAATCTCTATATCCTATACCTTAATTTACTATAGATAAACAATGTGTTCATCAATTAAATTGCATTTTTGGGGTTGTCTCATCAATAGTATCAAAGGTATACCCTTCTTTTTTTAGGAATTCAATTATATCAGGCAATGCTTTCACTGTATTTTTCATACTATTGATATCATGCAATAAGATATTAACATGCTTTTGATCTTTCGTCCCTTTTTGTACAGCAGTAATGATTTGTCGTTCACTTATTGACGGACTGAAGCCATCTGTCGAGTCAATGGACCAATCAAAGTATATATACCCTTTGTCCTTTAGTTGTTGAAGGATTCCATTGATGATGGGTTTAGTGGCAGCCTGATGCCGCAGACGATTATTCGAGCCGCCAGGAAGGCGCACAATTCTGCTTTTTAACCCATACTCCTTTTGCAGCATGGTTTCAAGTCTATTCAAATCTTGAAAGAAACCCTCAGTCGATCGATAAATGATGGAATAATCATGTGTATATGAATGAAGGGCAATCGAATGACCGCGGGAAATCATTTCCTGATAGCATTCCTTTGCGTATGGCTCTTCGTTGCCTTTAACGAAAAATGTGGCTTTAACATGATAGCGGTCCAAAATATCCAATATCTTGATGGTATTCAAAGATGGTCCGTCATCGAAAGTCAAATAGGCGATTTTCTGATTTTCCTTACTTTTTAGGAGTGGTGTCATCTCTTCAGGTACCATTGCATGTACTTGAACGTTTTGCACAGCCATAAGGAACAAAATAATAATGAAAGAACCCGCCATGGAAAGAAATAAATTAAGCTTATTCTTCATAGGTGTTGCATCCCCTTCCTTTTGACCATTAAGATGTGCAAATATAGGGGATTCATGCGCAATAAGGCAGCGGTAAAAAATACCGCTGCCTTATAATATGAATTATCGATCGACATTAAAGTAACGAGCTTCAGGATGTGCAAAAACAATGGCGGAAACGGAAGCCTCTGGTTCCATCATGCATCCTTCAGTCAATTCCACGCCAATATCTTGAGGTTGTAACAGGCGGAAAAGCTTCTCCTGGTCTTCCAGATTAGGACAAGCAGGATAACCAAAAGAAAACCTTTGTCCGGTGTACTTAGCGGCAAATCGCTCTTTCATGGACATTTCAATCGGATCGCTTATGCCTAAATCATCACGCATTAATTGATGAATTCTTTCCGCAAACCCTTCTGCTGTTTCGAGAGCAAGTGATTGAAGGGCGTGATTTTTCAAGAAATCTCCTTCAAGCTTAAGTTTTTCTGCCCATTTTCTGATTCCTTTTCCGGCAGTGACCAGGAAGAAACCAACATAATCCATTTGCCCGGAGGAGACCGGTTTCGCGAAGTCCGCTAAACAAAGATGCGGACTCGTATCTTGCCTTGGGAAATCGAAAGTTTCCAAAACCTCTTGATGATTGTCCGGGTTGTATACCAATAGCCTATCTCCTTCGCTTTGAGCAGGGAAGAATTGATAAACTGCATGCAAGCCATAATCCGGTTCCTTCTTAAGGAATTCAATCAATTCATCAACGAGATCATTGAGCTGCACTGCTTTTTCATTCCCTTGCTTAAGCAGTTCGGAAACTTTACCTTTTAACCCCAAATGATGACCAATCAGCATTTGCCTATTTATATATGGCTGGATGACATCCAATGGATAGTTTTTCAGGACGTGACGTTTGATGTCACGCGGTATTTGAACAGGAACATCGCTTAAAGGAGCAGCTGTGGACTGCTTACGGACAGGTTTTTCCAGCGTGGCGGCAATGGCGGCATTCGCTTTCGACCTTTCTCGTTTCTCGACTAACTCTTCCAAGTACACCACTTTTTTGTCAGAGTCATGTAAAATATTCGTTACAGCCAAACCATCCATCGCATCTTTGGAATATAAAACCGGTCCTTCATATTCAGGTGATATTTTAAAATCGGTGAATTTACGTGATAATGCTGCCCCACCCACTAATATTGGGGTATCTATTCCAGCTTGCCTTAAATCCTGAGCGGTTAAAACCATTTGCTGTGCAGATTTGACAAGTAACCCAGAAAGGCCAATGATGGTTGGCTCATGTTTTCGAACCTCTTCAATGATTTGTTGCGGGGCGACCTTGATCCCTAAATCAATGACTTCATAGCCATTATTCGATAGGATGATATCCACTAGGTTTTTCCCGATATCATGTACATCTCCCTTGACAGTCGCCAAAAGGATTTTCCCTTTCTTAGCGCTATCTTCAGAGTTTTCCATAAGTGGTTCAAGGTGAGATACTGCCGCTTTCATCGCTTCAGCACTCTGAAGCACCTCTGCGACAATAAGTTGGTTGTCATTAAACAACCGACCCACTTCACTCATGCCATCCATCAATGGTCCATTGATGATTTCCAATGGGGTATCACCGCGCTCAATCGCTTCATTTAAATCATCAATTAATCCTTCTTTCGTTCCTTCGATAATATAGTTACCTAGACGTTCGTCCAATGGCAGGATCACACCATTATCCTTCTTCTCAGCTTTTTTTCCACGATAAAATTCGGTGAAAATCGCTAAAGTTTCAGTTGAAGTCTCAAACAGGAGTGCCTCAGCCAGTTTCACTTCCTCTTCCGGAATCAGAGCGAAACGTTCAAGTTTTTCTGTATTCACGATGGCATAATCGAGCCCCGCTTTTGTACAATGGTAAAGGAAAACTGCATTTAATATTTCCCTTCCCCTCGCTGGCAGACCGAAAGAAACGTTAGAAATGCCAAGTATCGTTAGACATTCTGGAAACTTTTCTTTAATCGCCCTTATTCCATTCACCGTCTCTAAAGCAGACCCGATATATTGTTCATCTCCTGTGCCTACAGGAAATACAAGCGGATCAAAGATGATGTCACTTTTGTTTAGACCGTACTTATTGACGAGCAGATCCACAGACCGTGTTGCCACTTCCAATTTCCGTTCAGCATCGACGGCCATCCCGATTTCATCAATGGTTCCTACGACAACTGCAGCACCATATTGATGGACTAAGGGTACTATTTTTTCAAAGCGCTCTTCACCATCTTCAAGGTTTATGGAATTAATGATCGATTTTCCTTGTGAATGTTTTAATGCTTGTTCAAGTACAACTTCATCCGTAGTATCGATGACCAAAGGGACCTTCACTTTTTTGACGACCTCTTCCACGAATTCCTTCATATCGCCAAGCTCATCCCCATCAGGATCAGCAAGACAAATATCAATGACATGGGCGCCTTTTTTCACCTGGTTACGTGCAATTTCGGCTGCTGGCTCGTAATGCTTGCCGCGTATCAGCTCCTTGAACTTTCGGGAACCGATAACATTCGTCCTTTCACCTACGAATAAAGGACGCATTGAATCATCATAAATGAGCGGCTCTATGCCTGATACGGCATGACCATGGGCAGTTTCCGTAATAGTACGGGGCTTCATGCCTTCGAGGACCCTGGAAAGTTCTTTAATATGCTCTGGTGTCGTACCACAACATCCGCCAATGATATTGACCCATCCCTTTTCGGCAAATTGCTTCATTTTCTCTGCCAGGGAAGTAGGTGACTCATGATAGTGGCCCTCTTCATCAGGGAGCCCGGCATTCGGATAACAGCTGATGGCGCTGTTTGATATATCTGCAAGTGTCCTGATATGGTCTATCATGAATTCCGGCCCTGTTGCACAATTAAGGCCGACAGCTACGGGCTTCATATGTTCAACCGATAAATAAAAAGCTTCTATGGACTGGCCAGCAAGTGTCGTGCCCATCGGTTCGATTGTTCCTGATATGATGACAGGCACATCTTTTCCTGTTTTTGCGAATGCTGCTTTGATTCCAGAAAAGGCAGCCTTGACATTAAGCATATCCTGACAGGTTTCCACCAACAGCAAGTCTACACCGCCATCCAAGAGACCCAGTGCCTGTTCTTCATAAGAATCGGTTAAAATATCAAAAGTCGTTCCGCCCGTTACGGAAAGCGTTTTTGTAGTGGGGCCCATCGAGCCAGCTACATACCTTGGCCATTCCTCATTGGAATACTTTTCACAAGCTTTAACGGCAAGCTCAGCAGAAATTTTATTTAGCTTGTAGGCGATCGTGCTTATTTGGTATTCCTCAAGAACGATGCTGGTCGCTCCAAAGGTATTTGTTTCAATGATATCTGCGCCCGCCGCTAAATATTTTTCATGAATGGATTGGATGATTTCCGGCTGGGTCAGTGATAAATATTCATTGCAGCCCTCGAATTGTTCCCCGCCAAAATCATCTGCTGTCAAATCCTCCGCTTGAAGCATGGTTCCCATCGCCCCATCAAGTAGGAGAATTTTGGAATTTAACTGATCTTGAATCGCTTTTTTATTCATGTACTGCCACCTCTGATGTCTGTTTACTATCGACTTTTCTAATATATTTCGTAAGTTCCGCCGTCATTTCATAGCGAAGGAACGGAGTGATTAAATATATGCCCTTGAATTTTTCCCTTGCCGCGTCCACCAGTTCCCGCGCGATACTAACCCCTTCAATCCTTGACTTTACAGGGTCATCCCCCGCTAAAGCCATTGCCCTTCTTACGTTATCAGGCAATTTGATGCCTGGGATCTCATTATGGATGAATTCTGCGTTCCGGGTGCTTGTCAAAGGCATGATACCGATGAAAATCGGGGTTTCTAAATGTTTTGTAGCTTCATGTACTTCTTCGATTTGCTCCACCGAATAAATTGGCTGTGTCAAAAAGGATTGAGCACCACAGGAAATCTTCTTTTCCATTCTCAGTACTGCTTTATCCAGATATTTCACATTCGGATTAAACGCTGCCGCAATTTTAAAATTTGCCCGTTGCCCCAGACTTTGACCGGAATAGGAAAGACCTTCATTAAATTGTTTGACCATGCTTATAAGGTCGAAGGAAGATAAATCATAAACCGAAGTGGCACCCGGGAAGTCCCCTATTTTTGAAGGATCTCCGGTGATGATCAATAATTCATTCAGCCCCACCGTCTGCAGACCCATTAAATGTGATTGCAGGCCAATCAAATTTCGATCACGGCATGTTATGTGCACCATCGGATTAATATTCAATTGGTTCTTCAGTAGGTTAGCCAGAGCATCATTCGATATCCTTGGTGAGGCAAGTGAATTATCCGCTAGTGTAATTGAATCGACCCCTGCTTTTTTCAAAACCTCTGCACCGGTCATGAAGCTCTCTATTCCCAGCTTTTTAGGTGGATCAAGTTCCACCAGGATCGTCCTTTCCGTCTTGGCCTTTTCGTACAGTGGAAGTTCCAATTCTCTTTCGTTCACTTCAATTATTTCTATTTCACGGGATTTCGTAACTTTCTCTTTTACGGGGGCAAAACTTCCGATCGCATTCTTTACAGCTTGAATATGCAGTGGCGTCGTTCCACAGCACCCGCCTATGATAGCGGCACCTTGCTCACGAAGTTCCAGGGCACTTGAACCGAAATATTCCGGCACGGCTTTATAGACGAGCCTTCCATCCACATAATCAGGGAGGCTGGCATTAGGGAATATGGCAATCGATGCTTGCTTTGGCAAACTCACTTCTTCCAACGCCCGGATCATATGATGTGGACCAAGACGGCAATTCACCCCAACAACATCGGCACCCAATTGCTCGAGTTTTTGAAAGGCTTCATTTAAATGGATTCCATTTTGGAGATTACCCAGTTCATGCATCGAGACATTTGCGATGATCGGCAGTCCAGTTTCATTTTTTACGATTTGCAGAACGGTTTCCAGCTCTTCCAGGTCATAAAATGTTTCCAAGAGAATCCCATCAGGATTTTCCATCAACAGACTGTATAGCTGTTCACGAAACCCCCGTTTAATCTCTTCCATGCTTAAATCCGATTTTCTGATACTCCGTTGTGCCCCTATGGTACCGAAGACATAAGCCTTTCCTTTTGCCGCTTTTTTAGCAAGAATGACTCCCTGGCGATTGATTCTGCTTACTTCATCTTCAAGTCCATACCGTTTCAATTTGTTGAAATTGGCTCCGTATGTATTCGATTGAAGGATATCTGCACCAGCTTCCAGATAGGCACGATGGATAGACTCTATTTGATCCGGATTCGTGCAGTTTAATTCCTCATAACATTGATCGATGCCATTTGAGTACAATAAGGTCCCCATTGCCCCTTCCCCAACCAGCATTCTTTCTTTCACTTCTTTACGAAAATTCATCATTACACCCTCTCTCAAAAACAGTCCTGTTTTTGTCGTATTTTATGAGTATGAGAGAAAAGGAAAAAAAACCTTCTCAAAGAAGAAGGTTTTTTGAAACATTCTCCTCATCTATCAAGCTCTGCTTGCTGGATTTAGCACCTTTGCCTAAGCTGGTTGCTGAGGTTTCTTCGGGCCAGTCCCTCCACCTCTCGCGATAAGATCCATTTATATAATTTTCACAAGATTTCAAAATTAGATTATATTTAATTTACATTAATAATCTGTCAATTTCAATACCTGATCGACATTTTTTTCACTTTTGCAAAAATGATTCAATCTTTTGCAGCCTGAACCCTCTTCAAGATTCTTTGTTTCCAGTCTTCCGCTAATGGGTCCAGAGTAAGTAAAGCCTTGGCGCCTTCCAGCCCATCTCGTTTATGAAGGATTACCTCTGCTGCATAATGAACTGAAATTTTTTCTTGCAAACGATCTATTAGCACGATCTCGTTTTGTTTATTTATCGTTCCTTCTTGAAGTACTCTTGCAAAATAACCAGTGAAACTCGTTTTCAGCACGAGTTCCAAAAACTTAGGTTCTTGATTGAAGTGGGAAATGGTCGAACAAGGTATCCTCCCCTGGTTAATTTGAACAATCACATCGCCTATTTGATAAATATCGCCGATAAACGTGGTTTCTTCCCTCATCCCCGCTACGGTTAAATTTTCACCGAATGCTGGGATATCCAGCTTTTTAGAGAATCTTTCATTCCATAATGAATAATGCTCAAAGGGGTAAAAGCACAAAGCCCGATCAGGACCTCCATGGAACTTTTCATTACCTACCCCATCACCAATTATGCCTGATTTAGTCACTTTCACATTATCCTGTGCTTGTTTATCCATGGCTGAAAAGATATCGACATTCGAAAAACTTTCATGTTTCGGCTTTCCGGCCTGAAGTGATTTGATTTTTCCATTTTCCATTTTCCATCTTCCATTCATATTTAATTTATATCATCCTATATGTATAAATTATACTAAAAATCCATTATATTAGTAGTTTTTAAAAATATATGAAGTGAAAAAGCCACATGAGCCGTTAAATGGGCGAAATATCATTGATTTCCAGAAAAATTCATAGGTTAGTTTCAGTAATTTTGTTGCTATTTCAGAATTAAATATGGTAGAATATGAACACAATATATAGTCGAAAACTACAACCGTTCGCCTATATGTTGATTTTCACGATTGAATTCCTCATTGTCGCTCTTTAGGGAGCGAATTTTTTTGCCTTCATTATCATCCATCATTTTCTTTTAGTTCCATTCTAATCCTTAAATCGTGATTCACTTACCTATTTTCACTTTCATTCCCTATTCAAATACCTCCCTGTAAAGTCACTTTCATTCCCTTATAAGAGGCCTGATTCCTTGCTAAAACAAGCAGAAAAGCCGAGCGACACCATATGTCTTCCGCTCAGCTTCCTGTTTAAGCTTGTTTCTTTTTTTTTGGTGCCGCTTTCTTTCGGGTCGTCTTTTTCTTTTCCGGTTCATCATGTTTCGTACGGTCAATGGATGCCTGTAATGCCTCCATTAAATCGGTTACATTGTTGGAAACTGGTTCTTTTGTTTTGGCTGTAATCGTCGTCTGTCCCGTTTTCTTTGATTCAATTAATTCAAGTAACGCGGTTCGATAGTCATCGGTGTATTTTGTCGGATCGAAAGTGGTCGTTAATTGATCTATTAATAATACGGCAGTATCGATTTCTTTTTTTGCAATGGTATCATTGGCGGGGATATTCGGAACATCCGCTGTGGAACGGACTTCATCCGGATAATGAATCGTTTCCATCACCAAGGTATTATCAACGACTCGGATTACCGCCATTTGTTCTTTAGAGCGAATGATGATTTTTGCTAATCCTACCTTATTCGATTCCTTGAGGGCCTGCCTCAATAGGGAATAAGCTTTTAACCCTCCATCATTAGGGGACATGTAGTAACTCCGATTGAAATAAATGGGATCTATTTCTTCAATTTTAACGAAATCCACAATTTCCACGGCTTTTTCTTCGTTTTGTTTTTTCAGTTGCTCTAGTTCATTGTCTTCCAATACAACAAATTTTCCCTTTGTATACTCAAAAGCGCGGACTATATCATCCTTACCCACTTCTTTCTGGCATACCGGACAAACTTTTTCGTATTTAATCGGTGAATGACATTCCTTATGCAACGTCCTTAAAGAAATATCCTTATCCTCCGTTGCAGCATGAAGTTTGATCGGAATGTTCACCAAACCGAATGATATGCTCCCCTTCCACATCGTATGCATATTCGTCACCTCATAACTTATTTTTAAAGAGAAGAACAATTTTATTATTCCCCTTTGTTCAAAAAAAACCGAAAAAACAATTGCCAACTCTAACACTTCGTTTTTTTGGCAAAATAATGTTAATCAATTATTTGCGGAGGTGATACAAAAATGAAACCGATGCTGCCAACATATTCCCCCGAAGCCCCCAGCTCCAAGGATTGGCGTTATGAAGTCAAATATGACGGCTTTAGGGCTATTTTAACGATAGACTCCGATACCATAAGCCTTTCAAGTCGGAACGAGAAGGAATTATCACCACAATTCCCAGAAATCATTGCTTACATCAAAGAACTGGACCTGGAAGAATATCTCCCGCTTCAGTTGGATGGAGAATTGGTCTGGCTTACCAATGAAGCGAAAGCGGACTTTTTTCAAATACAGTGGCGAGGACGCCTTGGTAAACAATCCCTAATATCCGAAAAATCCCGCTTTTCCCCATGCCGGTTTATAGCGTTTGACCTGCTTCGCATCAACGGAAAAAACTTAGCAGCTAAACCTATGGAAGAACGTAGGGAATTGATGTTGAATATGGGGGCAAAACTTGGCTTTCCTATTCCGCCTGATCCCAACGATAAGGCTTTGATACAATTAATAGAAAGTTTTGACGTTTTGGAAAGTGCCTTGAATAAGGTCACCCTATTAGATGGCGAAGGGGTTGTCGCCAAGGAAATTAGGGGTACTTGGCAAGAAGGAAAACGTACTACATCTTGGATTAAGGTGAAAAACTGGAAAACCGTTTCTTGTTTCATTACAGCATTGCACAAAGAAAATGGTTATGTTTCCCTCGCAGTTTTCAAGGAAGGTGCCGTAACGAAAATCGGAAGTGTTAAAAATGGACTGAGTGCTCAAGATAAAAGTATATTGCATCAACTGATAAAGCAAAATGCATCAAACGAAGACGCACAATTTTTTTATATCCATCCATCCATTTGCATAGAAGTTCAATTCTTACACGTATACGAGGAAAATGAATTGCGTGAACCCCAGTTTTCGCAATGGCTTTTACAAACGACTCCCGATGAATGTACCTGGGAGAAATTCGTGCTAGGTCAATACACATTTCCAGATACGGTACAAATAACTTCCAGGGATAAACCGCTTTGGATAACTGAAGGTAAACAGGTGGTAAAAGTTGAATACCTTCATTATTTACGAGAGGTTTCAGCTTTCTTCTTACCCTACTTGAAGGATAAACTGCTTACGACGATCCGCTATCCTCATGGCACTTTGGATAAAGAAAGATTTTTCCAGAAAAACAAACCTGATTATGCGCCGGCCTTTATTAAAACGTTCATGGATGAGGATATCGAATACATGCTGTGTAACGATATTGAAACGCTTCTTTGGTTTGGTAATCAGCTTGCATTGGAATTCCATGCCCCATTTCAGAAAGCGGGTAAAACAAGACCTGACGAAATCGTCTTGGACTTGGATCCCCCATCAATCGAATTTTTCTCCTTTGCGATAAAGGCCGCACAGGAAATTAAAAAAGTGATGGAATCATTAAGGATTAAAGCTTTTGTAAAAACTTCAGGTAATAAAGGACTGCAAATTCACATCCCACTGCCTGAAGACAGATTTACTTATCAGGAGACACGCATATTCACCGACTTTCTCGGTGACTACTTAACAAGTTCCAATCCAAATGATTTTACAACCGAAAGAATGAAAATAAATCGGCACAATCGACTTTACTTGGACTTTGTGCAGCATAGTGAAGGAAAAACCATCATCCAGCCTTATTCCCCACGGGGAAATTCTTTCGCAGGTGTGGCTACTCCTTTGTTTTGGGAAGAAGTGGACGAAAATCTCCAGTTAAAGGACTATACGATTGAAACCATCCCAAACAGAATAAAAAGGGATGGATGTGCTTTTGTGGATTACAGACTTGTCGATAATGGACCAGCCTTTTTGGAAGTTTTGTCGTTCCTAAAACAAAAAAAAACCAACAACTGAAGTAAACCCAAAGAGTCAGAAGTCGCTTTATTTATGGGATTCGAAATGGTCTCATCCCGAAACCCTTTCTCAATTTAATATAGAGAATACAAGACTGGCTTTCACAAAACATGATTTTTTACTGTTTTATATGAGATGAAAACTCACTGGATTGAAGAAATTTGCGACACTCCTGCCGAATAACTGGCTAGCCGAGACCCCACAGGCGCTTGAGCCTAGGAGGCTTGGCAGACACTCGGCAGAAAGGGAACCGATTTCTGAAATCAACTGCAACTTTTTCAAATAAGAAAACTGCAGGCAAACTCGCTTTTCTCCGAGTTTGCCTGCAGTTTGAAGATTTCTTTATAATTTTGTTTTCAAATAACTTTGCACTTCATCCTGAAGCTTGGCATATAAGCTTGTTTCCAATTCAAAATCCTCTTTTTCAAGCATTTCAAATTTTTCAGGCTGATCTAAATCTATTTCAATCGATACCTTGAATTCATAAGTTGCGTTCCCGATTAAATCAATTGAATACTTTTGGCTTTCTTCATCATGATGGACGACACATTTCACTTTTCCGCCGTTATTGTAGACAGATATTTCACTTTCCAACGCGTTTAAACCAACAGAGCATGTTACAAGGCTTGAAGCCGACATCGCCGTTCCACATGCATTCGTGAAGCCTACTCCCCGTTCGAATGTCCGCACATAAATGCTCCCTGGTTCCAGCTCTTTCACAAAGCTGACATTGACACCATCAGGGAAAAGTTCATTTGGTTGATTGACCTTTGTTGAAAGTTCTTCCTGCAAATCACTTTGTAAAACATCACTATCGACGAGTGTGATCAAATGTGGATTAGGAACCGCCAATGCCGAAAATAGCAGGGTATCATGAAGTTCCGGCAATGGTTCGTTTTGCAGCTGTTCTTTAGCCAATACAAGAGGTAGATCCTTCACATTGAAACTTACTGGTGAAATTTCCACCTTGAAAGTCGGAATGCCCTCATAAATATCTTCCGTTTTTTCCACGAGTAGATCTGCCTTCATGGTTTCCACGATCATTTTATCTAGCCCTAGAACGTCGTTCGCGTAACGTGCAACACATCGAAGTCCATTGCCGCACATCGAGGCTTCAGATCCATCCGCATTAAAGACACGCATCCGGCAATCGGCATGTTCACTTTTCATTACGAACAAAATACCATCCGCTCCAAGCTTCTCCCTATTGCATAGGGCCTTCGCGAAATTTTTCCGCTCTTCTTCAGTAAACGTCAGGGTTGTAGTCAATTCATCAATGATTAAGAAATCATTTCCTGAACCATGGCTTTTTAAACCTTCAATAATCATCCTGTCACATCCTCTAATATGCTGCTTTTCATTTATCATTTTTTAATATTCTATATCATAGCATTTTCAAGATGGATGTGTCATCGCGTAAATCACATTAAATCCATTTTTTCCAACGAAAAAACAAATAAGAAGAGCGGTTGGAATAAGAATTAACTCATTCCAACCGCTCTTTTGAATAATTAACCGATCATACCGATGATGAAATAGACGATAAACATTCCGGCACTCACATACATCGGGGCTGACACTTCTTTTGCTTTTCCGGTTACAAGCTTCAAGAAAGGGTACAGGATGAAACCGAATGCCATTCCATCGGCAATACTGTATGTGAAAGGAATGATCGTGATGATCATGATTGCAGGTATGCTCTCGGTTAAATCACTGAAATTCAGCTTTTTTATGTTTCCGAGCATCAAAATGCCAATGATAATCAAGATGGGGGCAATGGCGCTGTCAGGGATTACTTTAATCACCGGTATAAATAACAGTGATAGAATGAATAGAACGCCTGTCACCACTGAAGTAAAACCAGTCCTGCCTCCTGATGCGATTCCAGCTGCCGTTTCTACTGTTGCAACGGTAGGACTCGAACCGAATAAGCCTGATAATAGAACGGACACACTTGTCGCCTGCAGCGACTTTTTATAGGCATCCTGGCGGTTGATACTGTCTACATGCCCGTGTACAAGACCAATATTTTCAAAAACAAGAACCATCGTCATCGCAAATACACTTATCCAGAATTCAATCCGGTTTGCTTCCAGGAACGATAATGAAAAGAAAAGATCGCCGTAGGAAGCTGTGTCTATGCCTGAAAAATGGATATCCGATAGTTGAACCGTTCCGAACCAATAGGCAATGAGGCTGCCTGCCAGGATGGTAATCATGAAATTACCGGGGACATTCTTGATGAACAGCGTGATTGCCAATAAAAAGGTCAACACCGTTGCACACACGGCTGGATCGCTTAAATCTCCGAGTGCGACGATTGATGATGAACCTCCTGTGATTATCCCGCCCTTTTCAAGACCGATTAGCATCAAGAATAAGCCAAGACCGACAGATATGGCTTCTTTTATCGAACTTGGAATCGAATCACTGATTAACTTAGAGTATTTTGTAAAAGCGATGATTACAAAAATTAACCCGGAGATAAACACAGCACCAAGAGCCGATTGCCAAGATAGACCCATTCCTTGAACCATGGTATAAGCAAATAGGGCATTTACGCCCATTCCTGGAACGAGAAGGATTGGGACATTCGCCCAAAGTCCAATCATGACACAGCTTAAAGCAGATAAAAGAATCGTGGCGATCACTGCACCATTAATCGGTATGCCCGCTTCCGATAAAATCAGGGAATTCACGATGAGAATATAGACTATCGTAAAATAGCCGACCACTCCAGCAAGGATTTCACGTTTTCCATTCGTTCCATAGTCGGAAAAATGAAAAAACGTTTCCAAGTTTAATTTCTTCATGTTGTATCCTTATTAAATTTATCCCTCGCCCACCCGTTTGTATTAGTGACAAACTACACTTGGCGATTTTAACAAAAAAAAGGATAAAAATAAATAGCAATGATAAAAATTTGAAAAAAAAACTGCCGGGAATGATCCCGACAGCCTCGATGAATATATTATTTTTGTTCTTGCGAATATCCATCTACTACCAATTCCAGCTTCCCTGTATCAGGCGAAATGATTAGACCATGCACAGGAATATTTTTAGGGATCAAAGGATGTCCTTTAATCACTTCGACGCTGTTCTTACAACTTTCATAAACATCATCAAATCCGCGAAGCCAATTGCGGATATCGATTCCTGCAGCTCCCAGTGTATCGATGGTGCTCTTTGGTATATCACGTTCGATCATCTTGTCCATTACAGAATCGGCATCGACTGATGCCATTCCGCAGTCATGGTGAGGTATGACCAATACTTCATCTGCCTTTAGCTCATAAATAGCAACAAGGATACTCCGCATCACACTTCCGAATGGGTGGGAGACGATTGCGCCGGCAGTCTTCAGGATTTTGACATCGCCATTTTTGACATTCAAGGATTTTGGCAATAGTTCAACGAGCCGAGTGTCCATACAGCTTATGATGACCATACGTTTCTCAGGAAACTTGTCCGTTCTATACTTAACATATTCACCTTTTTCTACAAACTGTTCATTATAATCAAGAATCTCATTAAGTAAACTCATAATTTACCACCTTTTCATTATGTATTTAATTTATGTATCTCCTATTATTATATCAAATATTTAAAAGATTTGCTAAAGGGTAACCATAGTCAATTTGAACGATGATTCAGAGTGGCTGCACAGAACCCAAAGACGATGATTTTAGGAATTTCAGCAACATTTGATGAAAAAGAAAGTATGGGTGTATTAGTCTTGAATCGTTTCCCCCACTCCAAAGGCATCCAGCCTTCTTGATATGAAACGATCTTTTCCCCGTCTTTTGTGACAATCTCGAATGAATTAACGCTCCCCGGCGTTTCAATGGGCATCCATTCCGTACCGTCTGCCTTATAGATCATTCCATTGATTTTCACGAATGACCTATTTTCTTGATACGATCCTATAATGCCGCCCTGGTCATCCATGATCGTCATTTTATTGAAAAGCCCCCTTTTGATATGGTACTTAGCCAGCAAACGCCCTTCATGGTCCACCAGTTCATAACGCTTGGTCATGAGCATCGACAAGAAATTGGGTATCATCCACATGAACCACTTCATATTCAAATCCCGTATCTCTCCCATTAGTGACCCATCAGGCGCAAATAGGAGCAGGCGCAAAGTCGGTGCTGGCATAAAAGTCAATAAAACATGTTCATTTTTTAATAACCCGGTATTCGTCCCGACGAGTTCATCAGGCAATTCCTTCATTCTATTTTCATATATCCGATGACTGATAAATTGGGCAATGCTAAAGAAAATAAAAGGAGACGTGATCAATAATATATTGCCCGGTATCATCGCAAAAATATGGCAAATGAAAAATACAAATGCCAAAAGAAGAGATATCCAAGATGCATGAAAATTTGAATTGCTCGTTTTCTGATAAAATTCACGTATATTCATATCCCGCTCTGCTCCTCACCCCTTACAAGAAAGATTGCCGCCTTAAGGGCGGCCATTTTAGCAGTACAACAATCCGCCCGGCATCCACTTCCTAAAAGTGCATGGAAGTAGTTTTCATAATACTTTATTCGCTTTAATGTGATCTATTCCCTTTTTAAGAAGGGCATTTCCCAACACGGTTCAAATAAAAAAGGACTCCGAATTGAACGGAATCCTATAGTAGACAAAATGGCTTCTACCCAATTTTAAAAACAAGACTAATGTCTTTTTAATGATTCCTTATTGGATTGAAGAAATTTGCGACACTCCTGCCGAATTACTGGCTAGGCGAGGAGGCTTGGCAGGCAGTCGGCGGAAAGGAAGCGGATTTCTTCATTCCACTGGAACGTTTTTAAATAAAAAACTGCAGGCACTCCGAATGAACGGAATCCTTTTACATCATTCTATAATATCCTGAAAATCAACGGGAACCTGTAATCCGTTCCTTCATAAGCCCTAACAGCAGCTATGATGGTGAATACGACTAAAGCTATCCCGATAACCGGCAATAGCAAGAATCCAACCAATACTATAGTGAGTATCCCTGCGACTATTGAATATACGGTGTAGGAAATGAAAAAATTCAAGTATTCCCTTCCGTGATAATCCACAAATTGTGACGAGTCCTTCTTCAATAACCAAATCACCAAAGGACCGATAAATGCTGTAAAAAAGCTGATCACATAAATAAGGGCAGCAAACACTCTTTCATCTTTAGTAGGCATAGTGTCTTCTCCTCCTTTCTCATATGAATAATTACGAATCAAATGAAAAATAGTTTCATTTTCCTTTCATTTTATTCGAAAACAGGTAAAATTGGACTGCTTTTTCTTGATATAGCAAATAAAATCCGGACATGTTCATCATTCTTGTGCATACAGTTTAAATAATGGATTGTCCTATACCTTCTAGAATGGAGTGATGTTTTTTTGCTGAATGAATTTCAAGCCTTCATCCTTGGGATCATTCAAGGCTTGACTGAATTTTTACCTATTTCAAGTACTGGACATTTATATTTAGGACGGCATATTTTCCATCTTGACGAGGCCGGAATTTTTCTGGATACCATGCTCCACATCGGAACATTGCTGGCGTTATTGGTCGTCTATAAGAATGACATAATTGCCATTTTGAAAAATCCTTTCTCAAAAATGACTCTGCTTCTCATTGCTGGGACGATTCCTGCAGTAATTGCCGGCATTTTACTCGGGGATTGGTTTGATGGCCTTTCAAAAACAGGTGTCACCATTGGCTGGGAATTTTTAGCGACCGGACTGATTTTATGGGTAGCGGACGGAGTGAAAAAAGGGGCCAAATCCCTTAATGAAATTTCCATTAAAGATGCGCTGATTATCGGTACCTTCCAAGCTGCTGCCATCATGCCTGCTCTTTCGCGCTCCGGCCTAACGATAGCTGCCGGTCTCTTCTGCAGATTGGATAGGGCCACTGCAGCCTATTTTTCCTTTTTGCTTTCAATTCCTGCCATTACGGGGGGCATCGTATTTCAGATGAAACCGATTTTTACTGGAGATGTTGAACGGCTTCCACTCACTGCGCTTTTCGTCGGAACCCTGGCCGCAGCAATCTTTGGTTATATTGCAGTAGTATGGATGATCGATTTCTTAAAAAAGCGTTCACTGAAAATATTCTCCATTTATGTATGGGCCCTCGGCGCAATCATTTTATTCATGCAATTCACAGGTGAATTTTAAAGAAAAAGGCGGGCGAAAAACCAGTTTTTCAAGGAAAAATGCAGACGTTTGCCTACTGATTTCCCCCTTCAGGAAAAAGTTGAAATTTGACGAAAAAAAAAGGCAAAAAACCTATTCCCAAACCGTTTTTTTTTTAGTATTATACCTTCGTAAGGTACTTTAGATTTGCATATTTTCTGACAATAAAAATAGGGAAGGCAAATGGTGCGCCACCGGTTTCCGGTTCTAGTGGGTTCGATTCCCACCCCGAAATTTTTTGATGAACGACTTAAAAAATTTCGAGGGTGGGCAGCGACTACGCATAAGAACTGCCCTCAAACGGAGGGACGGAAATGTTAAAAAAGAGAGATTTCACAGATTGTTTTTCTCTTTATGAACAAATGACGCATCCAGATGTCTTCCCTTTCGTGCGCCATAAGGTAGATTCATATGAAGAATATGTTTTCATCACTAAGCAAACGATCGAAGCCGAAGATGCTGGGCAACTCATTTCACGAACAATCTTGGATGAATGGGAAAATCCCATCGGTTGTATTTCTTTATATGATATTGAAAATGGTGCAGGTTTCTTAGGCACATGGCTCGGCAAGCCTTATCATGGAAAAGGGTATAATGCCATTGCAAAAGACGCTTTCTTCAAAGAGCTTTTTTTCGAGCTCGGTTTGGAAACGGTCTTCATGCGTATTCGCAAAAAAAATATCCGCTCTATAAAAGCTGCAGAAAAGCTTCCCTATGCCGTCAATGCCAACGAAACAAGAAAATCCCTTTATGATCAGATCAATCATGAAGAAGATATCTACGATTTGTATGAAATCCCTAAAGATTTATACACCTTTCATATCCTTAGACAGCATGATGATGATGAACAGCAGTTACTTGAAGCATAAAGCGAAGAACATTTCAATTTGGATTTGTTTATCTTTTCATATAATGGCCGGAGCTTCCAAACCTGGAAAGCTCTTTTTTCCATTTGCATAGGATGTTTAAGATAGATTGCTGCAAATCCCTATTCTTTTTAGGGATATTTTTTTATAATGAATACAATTGACCAATTCATCAATATATTCAAAGCGTCATTGAAAGGACTTAATCATGAAAAAAACATTTGCTTTTATCGTGCAGCTTATCTTCCTGCTCATCATTTGCAAGCTCGGCTATTATTTAGCCAATTTACTTCAATTACCCGTACCAGGCAACGTCATCGGCATGATTCTGTTATTCGGTTTATTACAGACGAAGGTTATAAAAGTCGAATGGATTGAACTTACTTCAGGATTTTTGGTAAAGCACCTAGCCTTTTTCTTCATCCCCATTTCAATCAGTTTAATGACAATGGGATGGCTTTTCATTAAATTCGGTTTGCCATTGGCACTTACATTGGGAGTCAGCCTGATATTTGGATTCATCGTTTCAGCTTTGACTGTTCAGAAGCTATCCCATAGAGGAGAGGTTAAGCAGCATGACAGCGCTCATCACAACATATAGCATCTTGATAACCATCCTTGCCTATTTCATTGGAAGGAAAATATATGCTAAACATCCATCACCTTTTACGACGCCCGTATTTTTCAGTACGGTTACGATAATTCTCGTATTGCTGATCAGCGGTTTGGACTTCGAAGATTATTCACCGGGAAAAGACATCATAACCTATTTCCTGGGACCGGCTACCGTTGCTTTGGCCGTACCACTTTATAAGAATAGAAAGATAATCGTTAAATATGCAATGCCGGCAATTAGCGGCATGATATTTGGCCTTATGGTCACATTGATCATTGCCTTCGCCATCGCTAAAGCATTTTCTCTTCCGCAATTCATACTCCAAGGATTGGCGGTTAAATCCATTACAGTGCCCATCGCTGTTGAAATCACTGAACTTTATGGCGGAAATTCCAATATATCAGCAGCCTTCGTCATTTTGACTGGGGTGCTGGGTACGATGATCGCTCCAAAAATGATGGATAAACTAAACATTACGATGCCCTTCGCTCGTGGTATCGCTTATGGTACGATCGCTCACGGTCTCGGAACTGCTCAAGCTGCCCAGGAAAGTGAGTTCACCGGGGCTGTCGCAGGTGCGGCAATGGCTATCGCGGGTATTCTTATTTCCTGTTTTTTTCCTTTTATAAGTAATTTCCTATAAAAAGAACCGCAACGTCAACGACGTTGCGGTTCTTTTTTATGATTTACCTTTTTTGCAAATCGTCGTATAAACGCCTAAGAATAAAGGTTTTATACAGCTCCAGCTTTTTTTTCTCAATTGGATGATAGCTTATCCCTGCAGCTTTTAGCTGCTGAATGAACCATCCTTTGGAATATTCATAAGCCATTCTACCCCCTCCTCTGTTCGAAAAAGATATGCTGCATAGAGGGGATTGATACTTATTTTTTTGCAGCCATTACTTGTAGTAATAATTCATACATTTCAGCTGCCGTTTTGAATGGGCGTTTTTGACGCATTTTTTCCTGATATTCATTCGATTGTTCCAATAAATCCGCTAATGTATCATTAAAAATCCGGTCATTTAACTCTTCTTCTTGAATGACTTTACAAAAGCCCTGTTTTTCAAAGCTTGACGCATTCAGAATTTGATCTCCGCGGGATGCATTGGCACTTAGAGGGATAAGCAGCATCGGCTTTTGCAAACCAAGGAATTCAAAGATTGAATTTGAACCTGCCCTTGACACAACGACATCAGCAGCCGCCAAAAGATCGAATAATTCTTCATGCACGAATTCAAAAGGAGCATATCCCCTTTGTTTCAACTCCGTTTTCACATTTCCCTTCCCGCAAATGTGTATAATCTGGTAATCCTTTAATAATGCATCTAGGTTATCTGTAATCATATTATTGATTTTAACGGCCCCAAGGCTCCCGCCCATAACGAGTAACACCGGTTTGTTATTCGTGAATCCACAGAATGTCTTACCAGCTGTAGCGCTTCCCTTAAAAATCCCATCGCGCAATACAGCGCCTAGATACATGGCCTTATCTTTCGGAAGGTCTTTTTCCGTTTCCTGGAAAGTGGTGAAAATTTTCGATGCAAGTGGCATGGCAATCTTATTAGCCAGACCAGGCGTATAATCCGATTCATGTATCGCAATCGGTATTCTCAGCATCCTGCCTGCCAAAACGACTGGAACCGAAACGAATCCACCTTTAGAAAAAATGAAATCCGGCTTGGTCTTTTTTAATATTTTTCGTGCATCAAAAATCCCTTTTATGACCCGGAAAGGGTCTTTCATATTTTCAACTGATAGATATCGTCTGAATTTACCTACGGAAATCGTTTCATAACGGACCTCGGGAAATTCCGTTTCGATGATATTTTTTTCAATGCCTTTTTTTGAACCAATATAAGTAACATCCCAATCATGCTTTAAAAATTCCGGGATGATTGCTGCATTAACAGATACATGACCGGCAGAACCGCCTCCGGTAAATACTATTTTCTTAGTCAATATTTCCACCTTCCAAACTTAAAAAATCACTTTGCATCCATATTACCATATATCCCTGCCATTAATAACTTGAAAAAGTATTCAGTGAACCGCAAAATCCCAGTGAGGAATGTAATCATCGATTATTTTTCCTTTTTCAGCATGAATATATTATAATCTTAGTATTCTACAATACTACAAGATACATTGGAGGAGTAATACATTGCAAGAAGTTTCTGAATCACTCGATCAATTTGATGGAATCGAAGCCTGGACCAAATTAGGAATATCCATTGGAATTTTACTAATCTTCCTTTTGCTTCGGAAAGTATTTACTACATATATATTCAAGTTCTTTCTACGAATTGCAGAAAAACGTAAAGTAGAATTTGCCGCCAACTTAATGCTCGCTATAGAACAGCCGGTAAGATGGCTTATCGTTTTGATTGGTGTTATCATTTCACTGCACTATTTTCCGATTGACTCACCTTCGGTTGAATTAAGATCGAAAATATACAGATCATTTTTTGTCTTCTTAATAATTTGGACGATTTTCAATATCAGTTCGATCTTAACCATTTTATTTCCGAAATTAGTAAGTAAATTCGGGCTTGAAGTCGATCAAATCGTCATGCCGTTCTTTACGAAAATCATAAAATTAATCATCATTGCTTTTGGTGCCTCCATCATTGCTGAAGAATGGGGATTTAATGTCGATGGATTCGTTGCAGGGCTTGGATTGGGTGGATTGGCTTTCGCTCTTGCCGCTAAAGATACAGTCAGCAACTTCTTTGGAGGGATCGTCATCGTTACCGAAAAACCTTTTACCATAGGAGATTGGGTCAAAACTCCAAGTGTTGAGGGAACCATTGAAGACATCACATTCCGAAGCACCAAAGTTCGGACTTTTGCCCAAGCTTTAGTTACAGTCCCAAATGCGACCCTTTCGAATGAACCGATCATCAACTGGTCCAAGATGGGAAAAAGACAGATTGCCTTCCATTTAGGTGTGAATGTCACGACACCAAAAGAAAAATTGGAAAATGTCATTAAAGACATAGAAAGAATGCTGATTGATCATCCTGAAGTCCATCCGGAAACGATTTTGGTTAAATTTGATGAGTTCAGTCATTCCGGTTTCAATCTTTACCTTTATTTCTTCACGAAAGCGACGGACTTTGGAGGATATTTATCAATCAAAGAAGATGTGAACTTTAAAATAATGGAGATATTGGAACAGGAAGATGTACAAATTGCCATTCCGTCCCAAGCCTTCATTCTTCAAAAAGACTCAAATATGGAAGCCATGAATGATTTTGAATCCATGCGCGACTGACAAAAGGACTTGCCCAAAAACGGAAAGTCTCAGAATGTAGACAACCTCGATGAAAATCGAGGTTGTCTACATTTTTTTATGGCTTGTACAAATTTTGACGTTGATTATAACGTAAGGCACTCGCTTTCGGCGGGCTGTCCGGGAGCCTCATCGGCGCCCTTGCGCCTGTGGGGTCTCCCCTGGACGCGCTTTTCCCGCAGGAGTCTCGCACACCCGCTCCAATCAACTTTGTTTTAACTTTTAGATAGAACCCTTTTGCCTAAAGTCTTTATTGTTTTAAAATAGACTAATTAAAACTTGAGGTGATGAGGATGCTTTCTAAACATGATTCTATTCAGCGAGATCAACTTGAAATGGTTACTTTAGATCTTTAAAGTGTCGTTTAATTTTCCCCGAACATTGAGATATGAGGCACTTTTCATGGAAACCATATCGCACTTTTTCACATGTGTGGAATCCACGTATACTTGCTTTGCACTTATTAACTTAAATAAGCTAAAAATCAAAAGGGGTTCTGAATTTTTTATCCGAACCCCTTTTGTCTACAAGCTGAGACTTGCCCAAAACGGCAAGTCTTTTTTAGCTTCAAATAAAAACTCTTAAAACATCACATGCTTATGTGATATAATTCTTTCATTGTGTTGAAAATTGCAAATATTGATATTGAGGTACTTTAATGAATCAGACTTATACTAAATCACAAAAGATCCGCCTATTATTTTATATATTGATACCTATCCTGATAACCCAAATCAGCATGTATGCCATGACCTTTTTTGATGTGATGATGTCAGGACAATACAGCACTCAGGACGTTGCTGGCGTCTCCATCGGCAGTTCGCTATGGACACCCGTATACACGGGGCTGAGCGGGATATTGATTGCCTTAACGCCGGTGGTTTCACAGCTGGTCGGTTCCAGGCAGTCTAAATCCGTTTCCTATTCCGTGATGCAGGCCATTTATTTAGCTGTCACTTTAGCCTTATTCATATTAATCATTGGGGCGTTTTCTTTGAACCCCGTATTGAATGCCATGGACCTTGAAGATAGTGTCCACATGGTTGCTCATGATTATTTGATTGCACTTTCACTCGGTATCATTCCTTTATTCGTTTATAATGCGTTAAGGGCCTTCATTGATGCTCTGGGGCAGACCAGGATATCCATGATAATCACCTTGTGTGCACTCCCGGTAAACGTCCTTTTTAATTACCTATTAATCTACGGGAAGCTTGGATTCCCCGAACTTGGCGGTGTCGGTTCGGGGTACGCCACTGCCATTACTTATTGGTTAATTGCCTTGGTGGCCATCCTTGTTGTAATAAAAATAAACCCGTTTTCGACATATAAGGTTTTCAATGAATTTTTCCGGGTTTCCTGGAAAGAATGGCGTGCTTTATTGTTGATTGGAGTACCCATCGGGCTGGCTATCTTTTTTGAAACAAGCATTTTCTCGGCCGTCACCCTTTTGATGAGTAAGTATGATACCGTCACAATAGCATCGCATCAGATTGCCATGAATTTTGCCTCCCTGCTTTATATGATACCGCTAAGTATATCCATGGCTTTGACGATCGTCATTGGATTTGAAATTGGGGCAAACCGTTATAAAGATGCAAAAGTGTATAGCTGGATTGGCATTTCGATGGCCTTGACAATGTCGCTCGTTTTGTCGACCATCCTATTCCTCTTCCGTGAACCTGTGGCTTCTTTATACACAAAAGATCATGAGGTAATGATGCTGACTTCACATTTTTTAATATATGCCATCTTCTTTCAGATATCGGATGCCCTCCAGGCACCTATTCAGGGTATATTGCGTGGTTATAAAGATGTTAATGTCACATTTGCGATGTCACTGGTCTCCTACTGGATTCTCGGGCTTCCCATTGGCTATGTTTTCGCAAAGTATACCGATATGGGAGCCTTTGGGTATTGGATTGGCCTAATTACCGGCTTGGCTCTCGGAGCAATAGGCTTGGCGGCTCGCTTACGGTTCATACAGCAAGTGAAATATAAAAAAATGGCGTGAAAAAAGAGTGGGGCTGGATTACCGGCCTCACCCTTTTTCATTCTCACGCTAGGCTTTATATATTTTCCCGAGAACATCCTTTCCGCCTGTTACCGGAATGATGCTGCCGGTAATGAAATCTGACTCCTCATCACAAAGAAACGTGACGACCCTCGCTATATCTTCGCCTGTACCCGGTCTGCCGATTGGAACCGTACCATCCTTTTCTGCTCTCGCGCCCCTGATTTCCCCCTCTTTCCAATCACCTACTATATCACCAGGACAGACCATATTCACGGTGATGCCATGTGTAGCTTCTTCCGCAGCTAAAGTTCTTGTCAAGGAGGTCAAGCCGCTCTTTGCCGCGGCAAAAGCAGAACGATAAATCCAGCCTGGTGCAGTTTCACACCGTTCAAACCCTAATGTAATGACTCTGCCCCAGTTTCTACTTCGCATTTGCGGAATAAGTTCCTTCGCAAAATAGAAAAAACCGTTTAAATTCCCATCCATGATGTACTTCCATTCATCACTGCCATATTCAGTCATGTGTTTACGATCATGCATATATGGCCCTGCGTTATGAATGAAGATATCAACATGGCCAAAGACCTCCAAAATCTTTTGCAAAATATTCCGGCAATCTTCTTCACTTGACGAGTCACCTTGAATCGCAAGTGCCTTAACATGGTATTTTTCCTGTAATTCATCCACTAATGCTAAAGCTGCCTTTTTACTTTTTCGATAAGTAATGATAATGGCCATTCCATTATCCGCGAGTGAAAATGCCATCCTTTTGCCGATTCCCGTTGCTCCACCAGTAATAAAAGCTACTTTTTCATCCACAGGCCTACCCTCTTTATCTAATGGATTTTACTTAATTATACATAAGTTTATTCCGTTTTCTATAATTTAGTAATTATATAAAAGAACCTATGGGCTTTAGCTGCATAAAATATAACAAATAAACCTGTCAGACCATAAGCAGGAGAGAGGAATTCAATATGTTTCCTTGGAATTCACTTTTTTCTTTTAAGAATAACCCGAACCAAAAGGATTTCATGAAAAATATGCAGCAAAGTGATGTACAATCATTCATTGAAAAAGTATTTTCACAAGTCATACCTGAAAATATGCAAGGTATGATGAATCAAAATGATGGCCGCTCACAAAAAGAAAATGCCAGATCTGAACATCCTTTACATGCCGAAGTATTTGAAACGCATTTATATGTCTTCGTAAGAATTCCAATAGAAGATGAATCTTGGCTAAAGAAAATGAAACTTTACCATACATCTACCCAATCCATCATCGAGGGGATTCCTGAAGAGTCAGATCGGCATGTCATAACACTCCCCGCACCTGTAAAGAAAAAAGGGGCATCAGCCCAATATAAAGAATCAACATTGGAAATACGTCTTCAGAAAAGTTTCAATACACAGTATTCAGAAATCGATGTATCCGAGATTTAAGTGGCTTCACCGGGACCTCACTGATGTTAAGGTGCGGTTCCAGTTATTTCTTGGTTCAATTTTTTTAGATTTGGGTACATTATAGAGAACAATCAATGTCAGAATTGATTTTTTTCCATGGAATGGAATAATCTATTTCTCGCAAAAAAAAAGCGCACCCCATATTAATGGGATGCACTTTTCTATTAATCTATTATTTTCCGATGAATTGTTGAGTCCAGTAGTTACCAGATTCTACGTAACCTACTCCGATATGAGTAAAGCTAGAGTTCATGATGTTTTCACGGTGTCCTTGGCTATTCATCCAAGCTTGTACCACTTCTTCAGGTGTTTGTTGACCTTGTGCGATGTTTTCACCAGCTGATGTATAGCTGATTCCGAATTTTTTCATCATATCGAATGGTGAGCCGTAAGTTGGGCTATTGTGATCAAAGTAGTTATTATCTTTCATGTCTTGAGACTTGATACGTGCAACTTTGCTCAACTCAGTGTCGATTTTAAGAGCTGACAAACCTTGTTTTTCACGTTCTGCATTAGTTAATTTAACAACTTCTTGTTCAAAAGCACTTAATTCAGAGCTTGTCTCTTGTTTTTCATCAGTTGATTTATCAGGTGTCACTTCCGGTGCTGCAGGTTTTGCTTCAGGCTTTGCTTCAGGTTTTGCTTGGTTCGCTGTTCCAGCTTCTTGACCTGGTGTTTGAACTGGTTTTTGAACTGGTTTTTGAACCGGTTTTTGTTGTGCCTGCGCTGCAGGTAAAGTGATGTTGTATTTAGCTAGGTATTGGTTAAGGACATTTTGCATATCCTCTTTATTCATAGATTTATAAGTTACTTGTTTAACAGTATCACAGTTGGCTGCTTCAGCTTGGTTAGCTCCTACTCCTGTGAATATAATAGCTGCAGCCGCTGCTGCTGACATAAACATTTTCTTTTTCATTCGTATTTCCTCCTGTGATGTTCGTTTTGTGTTGTGCTTTGCTTCTGGAATTATCATAACATGCACTTTTTGTAATAAATGCACCAGAAATTTCCATCGAATTTAACAGGATACGAAAGAGAAAATATTATTATCCTAGTTTCAGAGAAAACTTGCAAGAATGCTTTACCTATCTATGTTTCTTTCGGTGGTATATATACTCATATTTTTCCAGCCCTCACTTGTCAATGGTAGTTACATAGAACCATTTCCATTGAATACTAATAACTTTTTGTTGACATATCGTATTTAACCAACTTAATATGACTTTCATTACTTTTATGTTACAAATTTTTCGATTTAACTTCGATGCTCCGTCTTTTGTCCCGATCATTTCTACCCTATTGCCTTGGTCCATTTTTCAAAAAAAAAAAAAAAAACAATTCGGATTCACTTCCGAATTGTTTTGAGTTTGATGGTCATTCATCATTTCATTTCTTCATCATCCATTTCGTCCATTTCCTTTTTCCCACCATTTTGTTCAGGAGTGCTTGGCTTCCCTATGACGAATTCTTTCTTTGGCATGTTGTGCATATCCCTTGCCGTTACATGGGCATATACATAATAGGTTCCTTCTTCATCAAAAATCTTCTCCAATTCATATATGCCGTTTCTTTTATGTTTTACTGCAATCTTGTCATGGTCATCGCTATTCGCAAGCCAAATTTCAAAACTGACATCATCCGCATCTGTCACGGCTTCGTCCCCATAAGTCACTTTTGCCTGAAATTTCACAGGCTCATTCACTTTACCCTGAATTGGATCGACAGCTAAATCGACATTTAACATTTTCGGAATTTCCTCTTCCTTGCCGCATCCGGCCAAAAAAATTAACGTCATGCAAAATAATACGATTTTTTTCATTTTTGAACGTATCCCCTTTTTATGAATTCCATTCTTCTTTTATAACCGGTAGGATGACCTTGACTTTTGTTCCCCTTTTTTCCTTGCTTTCTATTTCGATTTTACCATTTTGCAATTCCACCAATTTTTTGACAATGGACAGTCCAAGCCCTGAACCGCCATCAAAACGGCTGCGTGCTTTGTTCACTCGGTAAAAACGATTCATGATATGAGGCAGATCCGCTTCCGGAATCCCGTTACCCGTGTCAGTTATCAGCAGTTCGCAATCATCTTTATGCTGAATTAGGGTAATATGAATCGCCCCTCCAGAATCCGTGTACTGAATGGCATTATCAAAAATGTTATGCAGGATCTGTTCCATCCTTCCTTCATCCCCAAAAATAATCGGGTCTGGATCCAGATCCAACTGCAAGTCCAATTGCTTTTCCTTTATTATCGGTTCATATTTCACAAGTACGTCTTCTATGAATTGAGCATAGGCAATTGGGATTTTATTTAACAAGAATGGATCACTATCCATTTTTGTTAAGTCCATCAGATCACCCACAAGCCGCTGCAGCCTAAGGGCCTCCCTTGAAATGAGATGAAGGTATTTCCGTTGTTCTTCATCATTTTTCACGACACCATCCAATATGGCCTGCGTGTATCCCTTTACGTAACTAAGCGGGGTTCTGAGCTCGTGTGCTACATTTTCAAGAAATTCTTTTTTTCTTTCTTCTTCCAAATGGATGGAATTGGCCATATCATTAAAGGCTATTGCCAGTTTACCTATTTCATCATGGCTCCTTACATGGACCTGTATGTCATAATTCCCCTCTGAAACGAGATGGGCTGCAGTCTCGATTTCCTTAATCGGACTGATTAGCCTTTTCAACCATTTTGTAGTAAAAAATATCGCGACTATCAAGAATAATAGGATCGCTGCCAACCATTTTACAGCAAATTCCTTAAGTAAGACCGTAATGGAATCTACTGGAATATATGTATAGATGATACCTTCGAGGCGATCTTCGTCAATCAGGGGTATGATCGCCGCTACGATGTTCTTTTCAAACCTTTTCTCATATCCCTCTTTTTCAACGGCTTTCCCATCTAAAAGCATTTGCCGTTCTTCTTCAGAAATAAGAGTATCATAATTGATTTCAAAAGGCAGACAGGCACTCAATTCCCTGGGATTGTTGACGACAAAGACCTCGCTGTCATTCTTACTGTTAAACCATTCAACTTTTCCCTTGAAGTCATCACTGATTTCACCGCCGGTATAATCCGCCCCTAGCAATGACGCTTCATTGACTAAATCTGTTTTAAGCTTCTCGACATATAGATTTTTATAATAATATTGAGAAAGTGAGTATGCGAACAGAACGGAAAGGATGATGGCGGTGATGATGGTGAGCCATAATTTAAATGAAAGGGTTCGCCATTTATTGATCATTTCTTTTCCTCTATCTTATAACCGATTCCCCAGACGGTTTGAATGTAATCGGCCGCTCTTAATTTCATTCGTAACGTTTTGATATGGGTATCCACAGTACGTAAAGATCCTCCATACTCCCCGCTCCATACATTTTCAAGCAGTTGTTCGCGGCTGAGTGCCTGGCTTTTATGACGCATGAGAAATAACAGCAATTCGAATTCTTTCAAGGTTAAATTGATTGCCTTCCCTTCAACCAAAACCGTTCTGGATTGTAAGTTCAAGCTAATTTTACCGAATCGGATATGGTTTTGATTCTCTTCATTCAATGATAATTTCCCTGTCCTTCGCAATACAGCTTCGACCCTTGCTACCAATTCTCCTGGATTGAACGGCTTGACGATATAATCGTCGCCGCCAAGCTTCAGCCCTTTCACCTTATCCCATTCTTCACCTTTCGCGCTGACAAATATCACAGGGATCTCCCAATTATCACGAATCTCTTCACAAACGGAGAAACCGTCCATACCTGGCATCATGATATCCAATAGGATTAAATCCACTTCCTCTGTTTCAACCATCCTTATAGCTTCTTTTCCATTCGCAGCTTGAAGGCATCGATAACCTGAGTTCAGCAAATACATTTCAACTAGATTTCGCATATCTTCTTCATCATCCACGACTAAAATGGTGTAAGCATGCATGTCATCTACTCCCTCAACATCAATTGGAACGGACCTTCGCCGACTTTTATCGTTTTTTTAACATCGACTGTTTCAGCATCCATTACATACACTTCATCACTATCATATCCCGCCACGACCACATCTTCATTGAAGTTCGCCATTTCAAAGGGGTTGACGCCGACCACTTTGCTTTTCACTTCCTGATATTGATCATTCAATTTATATAAGGAGCTTGTACCATGACTTAGGACAAATATGCCTTCAGCATTCTCCAGGAACTTTATCGGCATGGTGGGGGCCTTCAGTTTCTTCTTCAACTCTCCCGTTTTTGCCGAATAAATATATAGATCTTCTTCCACTTGGTCCCCATCACCATGTCCTCCGATCCATATTTCATCCTTTTCTTCCCTTAATAACGTGCCGGTGCTGGAACTATGTACGGGAAATTCGAAATCGACCTTTTTCGTTTCAAGGTTTATCACTGAACATTTGGTATCACCAAAATTAATAACATACAAGCGATTTGCTTGCTCTCCTTGAAGAACGGTCAAGGGGCTTTTACCAACCTTGACAATATCCTGTACCTCCCCATCAGCATTTAAAAAATAAATGGAGTGATTCGCTTGATTGACCGCCACGATGCTTTTTCCATCACGTAACAATTGCATATTGACGATTCCTTTCCCAATTTCCCAACTGTTTATCAGTTTTCCTGCTGATAAAGAGTAAACTTGGACTTTCTTCATCTCTTTTCCATAAAGCAGGATAGTATCTTTGTCTGCCAGGAGCAGGGCTCCGGTAAATGGTTCTGAAATATCCCATTTTGCAAATGGATGATAGTTTTCATCTATAAAAGTCAGAGAAGTATCCTTGATATTGACAGTCGCCAGGAAAGATTCACTTTTATTGATTTTAGTAAATGCATTACCGCTATTACACCCAGTAAGCAGTACGATGGCAAGAAAAACCCCAATGCCCCACTTCATATTTTAAGCTCCTTATTCATTAAATATCTATTTTTTTAAAATTTTAACAATGATTTGTGAAAAAAGTATGAAGCGGATAAGAATATTTGCTAACAAGCACCCGTATCACAATCTGAAATCATAATCTTTCCAATTCAGTGATATAGAGCTTGACGATCGCATTTTTCATTTCTTCCGAAAGCGAAGATTCCATCACGCGTTTAATGGAGAGGTAAAATTTCTCCAATACTGGTTTTCGGGCACGGGGATGGGCATTTTCATCCAAAAGCTCACGGCGGATGAGTTCCGGCAAAACTTCACTTCCACCTCCATCGGTCACCTTACGATTGTTCCATATGCTTAAATAAGCCACCAGTAATTCTTCTTGCCTGATATTTTCCTTCATAGTATCCCTTCCATCCATTACTAATTCATACATATTATTGATCAAGTTCGTAAAGACTATCTTAATAATACGATTACGCTTTTTAAAATTCAAAAAAGGAGTGAGTACAGTGTCTCAAGTATACCGCTGTCCGAATTGCCGAACAAATAAATCTCGCTTCAATCTCATTCAGCAAGTAGCAACCCCCGTTAAAAAGGATCCGCAATCCGGTGAGATTGTTGAACAATATTCGAACGATTCCCTTCAGCCGTTCCATCTAGCATATAATGGTCCTGAAGTTCGGGTGCAATGTGCTGCGTGCGGATTAATAGAAGACGAAAAGACATTTGCCGCCTTTGGAATGCAAGAATAAAAATGGTCAGACCCACAAATGGGTCTGACCATTTTTTCAATCTTTTCCCACCGACAACTTAGCCCGGTCTATGGCAATTGGAATAGCTTTTCCATCCTCATATCCTTCATCCAATAATGAATTCGCGATCTCTATAGCCTTTTCCCTGACATCTTTATCTAGATTCTTCATCGAATTTGGGTAATCGTTCTTATTCCATGGCATTAATACCGCCTCCTTGATAAGAAAGTCTTCTTATATGTTTCCCTTCTTTTATGGGCGGTAAACGTTTATCGGACCGCTCTCGCTTCCAAAGCTTTCAACTGACCGATCAACATTTCCTTATCCAACTTTTCCCCGATGATGACGATATTCAATGGCATTTTCATCATTTCATTCATATACATCGGCATTCCGTATGAGTATTGAAATAAATGGGGGTATTGTGAATATGTAAAAGAAATGTATCCTTTCATTCTATATACAGTTTCCGGCAGGGACCTAAGCCACTCTTCAAAGTCGGTTTGTGCCACGGCACCTTCAAAGGTATGAACGACTGCAGTTAAATGCAAATGGTCATGTACATCAAGCTTTTGATGGCTATTTTGCCGATTTCTTTGCATCCCTTGCAATGATTTCAAGGAAACGTCTGCATACTCCGTCAATAAACATACAGCATCCGTATTCAGTGCCTGTATCGTATATATCAGCTGTGCGGCCTCCATCTCACTTACTAAATCCGCTTTATTCAATAGTATGAAATCGGCATGGTGGATTTGCTCGGCAAGCAGCTGTCGAAGCTGAGGAGACAGTTCCTCGCGATCGCGCCACCTTAATAAATCGACCACGGTGATAATCCCTTTATACTCCAGCCTTTTGGCGAAGATCGGGGACATGATGCCATCCAATACTTCAACTGGATGAGCAGCGCCCGTCGTTTCAATATAAACCGCATCCAAGTCATTTTCGGTTAGCAATTCATGAAGCTGAACTTCCAGTTTATCTTGAATTGTGCAGCAGATGCACCCGTCAAACAACTCCTTCAGAGGCACTCCATCACCAATGAGTCCGCTGTCAACCGATACACTGCCGAGCTCATTTAAAAGCACGGCCACTTTTCTGCCCGCGTCACTTTCCTGCTTTAATATATTTCGAAGAAGCGTCGTTTTCCCGCTGCCGAGAAAGCCGCCCAATATGTACACTTCGGTTGTTTTCATTCTTATCTGCTCCTATGATCCGGTTAAATTCGATTCCGTTAAATTTTATCATAATTACCTTACTAAAGCACTTGCCGGATTCACATAAAAAAACCAGCCCGTAAGCTGGTTTCAGACTAGGCAAATTCGAAGAAAAGCGAGTTCGACTGCAATATTTTATTTA
>NZ_JBNNSB010000001.1:982548-1461727 GCF_050277335.1 Peribacillus sp. NPDC101480 | reverse complement strand
AAAAACGTCCAGTCGATTTCAGAAATCCGCTCCCTTTCCGCCGACTGTCTCCCGAGCCTCCTCGACGCAAGCGTCTGTGGGGTCTCGGCTAGCCAGCTATTCGGCAGGAGTGTCGCAAATTTCTTCAATCCAATGGGAATTACAGGAAAAAACCATTAAGGATAATCTGGTCTTGTTTTAAAATCATGGTTCGAAATGAGACCATTCCGAACCCTTTTTGACTGCAAAATGAAACAAGCCGGATGGCTTGTTTCAGACTGAAGATAAATTCGAAGAAAAGCGAGTTCGACTGCAGTTTTTTATTTAAAAACGTCCAGTCGATTTCAGAAATCCGCTCCCTTTCCGCCGACTGTCTCCCGAGCCTCCTCGACGCAAGCGTCTGTGGGGTCTCGGCTAGCCAGTTATTCGGCAGGAGTGTCGCAAATTTCTTCAATCTTGCGAGATTTCTTTCCTATAAAATAGAAAAAACACAAAGGGATTAATCATGTTTTTTTATAAAATCAAGGTTAGGTGAGACCATTCCGACTTCCCTTTTTTCTACAAATAAAAACCAGCCCGGAAGCTGGTTTTTTAACATTGATTCATGCTTGAACTTCGTCTTTTTCGTAAATCGGCACCCATCCTGCCGCTGTAACGAAAATGCGGACAGCAACAGTTTTCCTATCTTCTGCAAGCGTGAAATAATGTCTTGTTGATTCTGGTACACTAATAAGATCACCTGGATTAAGGCGCACGTCAAACCACTGTTTATCTTTGCCTTCAATCGCAAAGATACTCGTACCGCCTGCTATGAAACGCACTTCATCATCTTCATGGTGATGTTCCTGCTTAAAGTTTTCAAGCATTTGATCCAAGTTCGGATTCGCATCGGATAATGTGATGATATCATGCGCTTTATAGCCTCTTCTTTCGGAGATTTCCGCTATCTCTGATTGGAATGCTACAAGGATTTCCTCCTTTTCAGCATCTGTTAGATCGTATTTTTCCACGAGATGGGCCGGTAATTTAGAAATGTCCCATTGCTCATAAATAACCCCTTGTGTTTCTAAAAATCCTTTTACCTGTTCACCGTTTTCAATAACCTCGTTTGTTTCCTGGAATCTTATCGTCGCCATCATTCATTCCTCCTTCATTAGTGTTTACCTTAAAGAAACTGCAAATGCCTTTTGTTGATTAAGCAACAGTTGATATTGAAATAAAAATTCGCAAGCTTCAAGTATTCTCTTTGCTTCGAGTCCGCTTTTACCCCAAACCGTAATACCATGATTGCGGATCAGCACGGCGCCAGAGTCTTCTTCGACATGTGGCTCGAACTTATCGGATAACAGCGGAATGTCAGCATGATTATATATGATTGGAATCCGAAGTTCCGAATCTTCATCCCACCGACCGGTCGCTTTAATGATTTCATGATTACGAAAAGAAACTTGGCCCTCATCCCCGTACAATTCGGATATCACATTATTTTCAACTGTATGGACATGGAGTACACAGTTCGCATTCGTTTTCCGGTAAATGACTGTATGAAGTAAAGTTTCGGCCGATGGTCTTAGGTTCGTTTCTTCAACTGGCTTTCCTTTTAAATCCACCAGTAAAAAGTCCGAATCCGATTGCTTCCTTTTATCCTTACCGCTTGCCGTAATATAAAAGAAAGGGCTTTTGGGTTCCCGAATGGACAAGTTCCCGCTAGTTCCCATAAACCAATCCCTTTCGGCCAGTTCAGCTTTAACATCTGCCAGCTCCTGCCATTCTTTAGTATGATTATTCACGCTTTACCCACCCATCTGCTGCTTAATAATATCAATTACATCAAAAAACGTTTCAAAACCTTGATGTGGAATCCCTTCGCTATCGCATTTTTCAAGCAGTATGTCACGGGCTATGACAAAATCCGCCTGTTTTGCAGCTTCAAAATCCGTTACGGAATCTCCAATAACGAATTTAAAATCTTCCGCACCCGCAATTTCCCTCATAATGGATGGCTTGCAGCAACCGCATCCATTATTACATTGATCATCACAGGAATGCGGCCACTCAATATAAATCTTTTCCTTATCAAAAAATGCACGGTTGCAATAAACGGACTCTGTTGGCAAGATATCATTCAAAAGCGGTGCAATGAAAAAATCCATGCCCCCGCTTACAATATATAAAGGGATGTTGGCTTGTTTCGTATACTCAACGAATTCATAAAACCCTGGACGAATGCCGGCCGTCTTTCTTACATATTGGATGATGTCATCCTTCAAGCCGCTATCAAGCAGGGAAAACATATCCCCTACTCCCGAAGATATACTGATTTTTTGCTGAAGGACACCGTCTTTCAACGCTTCCCATTCCGGAGGCGCAAATTTCTTCATGATGGAAATGATATTATCCGAGTTGGTGATCGTTCCGTCAAAATCACAAAAGATGATCGGTTTCATTATTTCTTATAGGCCTCCCCATAACACAAGAGCTTTTTTTAGTGTTTCATCCTCAGCAGCCGCTTCAGATAGTTCCTTTCCTGCCAGTACGGCTTCCACAGCGGATCGGAAAGCCTTTGCCCCGCCATCTGCTCCATCAGGATGCCCGTGAATTCCACCTCCGGCATTAATCACACTATCGATTCCAAAATCCTTGATTAGATCCGGAACCATGCCCGGATGAATGCCAGCAGAGGGAACAGGGAAGGCTTTTTTCCATGAAAGTTCATCTTTTGTCAGAGCTTCAGCAATCGCCAAGGTCTCCTTTTTTTCAAGTGCGACACTTCCATAAGGGGACGGGAACAAGGATAAATCCGCACCTGATAACCTTACTAATTTACCAAGCAATAATGGATAGCCGACCCCATAAAATGATGAAGCTGACAATGCCCCGCTATATGCGGGGTGCGCCATGATCGGCAGCTTGATACGATCATGTTCACTCAAGGCCTGCAATACATCCAAACCATATGTATGAACGTTGAACAACAAGGCATCTGCCCCTGCATCAGCCGCTTGCTCTGCCTTATCCAATAATTCAAATGTTTTCCCTGATAGATTGACTGCATATAAAGTTCGGTGGCCAGTGGTTTCATAGACATCATTCAATATTCGTTTTCCCGTTTTTATTCTATCGAAAAATGGAGTCAGTTCCTGGTCAAAGAGGATCTCATCATCTTTAACTAGGTCGACACCTCCTAATGCTTGTTGCCTCAGTTGCTCATTATGGAATGTTAGGTCTCTTCCTAATACACCTTTAAAGATGCTCATCACCAGGGGCCGGTTAAATACGCCAATCTTTTTCCTAATGCCTTCAATGCCAAATTGCGGCCCGGGAAAGGCTTTTTGGATATCACCGACAAAATCCAAGTCGATAAGTTTTATTTCCCCGTCCAATGAAAGTTTGCCGAAGACCGTCGTTAGGATTGCAGGTAAATCATTGGAGAAATTCCTTGCCGGATAGGCAATTTTAATAAGCGAACGGTATACTTTACGATTAAAGTAGCTGTTTGCCCTCTCTTCTTCGGAAAGTGGTGTCACCGATACGACGCGTCCCTTATGTTTTTCCAGTTGTTTCTGGACTAAATGGGGCAGGTCCGTCCATGTCCCGACAGTCAAACCTAAGGCAATGCTCTCTGCTTTTTTCTCATGATTCCCCTTAGAATCATGAATTAAATAAGTAGCGACTATCTCGCTCATTTGATCACTCCTATATCACGTTAGTAAACTCTCGATGTCATTAACCTGAAATGGTCTCAAAATGGCAAAAGCCCCTTCATAAAGAAGAGGCTTTAATAAGCCATCTTCTTATCTCCCAGCCATTGGCTGCAAGAATTAGCACCGTGCCTTGTGGATTTCAAGAAAAATCCGGCGAAGAATTCCGCCCCATTTTACAATGGAATTACGGTCGGTTGCTGGGCTTCATAGGGCTAGTCCCTCCACCTGCTCAAAATAAGAAAACGCTGATATATAAATTTGCATCCAAGTATCGAAAGATTAAGAATTTATTTTGTATTCTGACAGGTAATCCCTACTTTGTCAATAAGTTTTAACTATTTAAGGGTGAATTAATCGGATATATCATTGTGGTTAAAATAATTTTAATTTACTTATCCGTTCCACAGCCTCTTTCAGCCGTTCTTCCGAAGTCAGCAGCCCTACCCTGACATAACCTTCGCCAAATTCACCAAATCCATTCCCTGCGGCAACAGCAACGTGGGCATGCGTTAATAAATAGTCTGCAAAACTCTCGGACGTAAAACCTTTAGGTACCTTGAGCCAGGCAAAAAATGATGCCGCAGGAGCTTTGACATCCCAGCCGATTGCCCTCAATCCCTCAATGAAAACATTCCTTCGTCCCTCGTACATCTGCACTAACTGCTCTACACAGCTCTGCGAGTCAAGCAAAGCGCTTGCAGCAGCTTCTTGTATCGCCGGGAACAGACTCACATAAAGATGGTCTTGTAATAGTTCAAGAGCTTCTATGACACTCTTATTCCCCACTGCGAAGCCGACTCTCCACCCTGCCATATTGTATGTTTTCGATAGTGTGTATATTTCTATTCCTATTTCCTTCGCTCCCTCTGACTGGAGAAAGCTTATCGGTTTTTTTCCGTCGAATCCTATCGCCCCATAAGCGAAGTCGTGGACCACACAAATTGAATGCTCTTTTGCAGTAGAGACGGTCTCATCAAAGAAACTTTCAGTTGCAGAAGCACCTGTGGGATTGTTCGGATAGTTCAAGAACATCATTTTGGCTTTATCAAGTACTTGTTTATGTATGTCACTGTATTTTGGAAGAAAATCATTTTCTTCTGTCAAGGGCATGAATTCGGTCTTTGCCTGGGCTAAAACAACACCGGAAAGATAATCCGGATAGCCGGGATCCGGAACAAGGATCGTATCACCCGGATTCAATAAACACTGCGGCAGTTCGACAAGGCCTGCCTTTCCCCCGAAGAGAATCGCCACTTCACTTTTCGGATCCAGCTTGACACCGAATTCACGTTCATAAAAGACGGCAGCAGCATCTTTTAAATATTGATGCCCCCGGAATGGCGAATATTTATGATTAACCGTTTTTTCAGCAGCAGACTGCAAGCTTTTCACGATATGGTCTGGTGTCGGCTGATCAGGGTTTCCCTGGCCTAAATTAATGACATCATGTCCTTGCTCCGTAATGGCATTGACTTTTGCTACTAGTGAGGCAAAAAATTGCTTGGGTAGGTCCTGAAGCTGTCTGGATTTTTCGAATTGCACCATTTATACACCTTCTCTGAAATTTCTTGAAATTCTAGACACAAATAATATATGTTTATCATAGTCTTGTAAAGCATTTTTTACATGTGGGGGGTTTTAAACGATGAAGTGGAAAATAGCTTGTATTCAAATGGATATAGCATTCGGGCAACCGGATATCAATTTTCAGGTTGCGGAACAATGGTTTGAAAAAGCAGCACGGTCAGAACCCGATATCGTCATTTTACCAGAGCTTTGGACAACCGGATACGACTTAAGCAGGTTAAATGAGATTGCTGATCAAGAGGCGGAAAAAACGATTGAATTTCTTAAAACACAGGCAAGGAAACACGAGATTCACATCGTAGGCGGTTCCATTGCGAAAAAAACGGGCAAGGGAATCTATAACACCATGATCATCATCGATAAACAGGGAAATCTCATAAAAGAATATGATAAGCTTCACTTATTTCAGTTAATGGATGAACATCATTTCCTGAAGCCAGGAGAAAAGGATGGTTTATTTACTCTTGATGAAAAAATATGTGCTGGTTTCATTTGTTATGACATCCGTTTCCCTGAATGGCAGCGAGCCCATACCGCTAAAGGCGCCGAAGTTCTATTCGTTACGGCTGAATGGCCAAAGCCGAGACTCGATCACTGGAGAGCCTTATTGATTAGCCGTGCCATCGAGAACCAAGCCTATGTAGTAGCCGTTAATCGCTCAGGCTCTGACGTCAATAATATATTTGCCGGTCATTCGTTGATTATTGATCCTTGGGGAAATATCATAAGTGAAGCCGGAGAAGGAAACGAACTCCTGACAGGCACCTTGGACTTCAATAAAGTTACGGAAGCACGTAACAAAATACCTGTATTCGAAGATCGCCGTCCTGATTTTTATTAAATTACCCATTGACAAACTATTTAAAAAGTTGATATTATTTTCCCGAAGATTAAAATTTCAGAAAACATTTACTCTTATCAAGAGCAGGCTGAGGGATAAAGGCCCTATGAAGCCCAGCAACCGACTGTAATACCATTGTGAAATGGGGCGGATTCACCGCCGGATTATAAAATCCACAGAGCACGGTGCTAATTCCACCAGAATTCATATTCTGGAAGATAAGAGGTCCGAAGCCAAAACTTCTGCCTCTTTCTATATGAAAGAGGCTTTTTTATTCTTATTTTGAATCCGGAGGGGAAAAGAATGACTCAAAACCATTCAAATTTTAAGAGATTGACAAACGAAACAGCTATAACCCTTGCAAAAAAACTTGGGTTGGTCAATGCGGATGCAAGTTTAACATGTAAAGAAATCGGCGATGGAAACTTAAATTATGTTTTTCATATTACAGACACAGTCACAAATAAAGGAATTATCATTAAACAAGCGGTTCCTTATGCCAAGGTACTTGGCGAAGGTTGGCCGCTGACATTGAAAAGAGCTGCAATTGAAGCGAATGCGCTGATTCATTTCAGAAGTTATTGCCCAGAATTCGTACCGCAAGTCTATTATTCTGATGAAAAGCTTGCCATCACGGTCATGGAGGATTTATCGCACTTGAAAATCGTTAGAACAGGATTGATCGAAGGCGATTCATATCCATTGCTTTCACAGCATATTGGTGAATATGTTGCGAAAACGGCATTTTATACATCCGATTATCATTTAGAACCCTCTGCCAAAAAGGAAGTTGCCCGACATTTCACGAATCCCGAACTCTGCAAAATCACTGAGGTCTTCATTTTCACAGATCCATTTTTTGAGGAACTCCCGGGAGATTTCGAGGTGGAATTGACTGATGCCGCCAAAAATATATGGAATGATAAAGCAGTGATCCTCGAGGTCGCTAAGCTGAAACAAAGCTTTGAAACCGAGCAGGAAGCCTTGCTTCATGGAGATTTACATACTGGAAGTATATTTGCAAGTGAAACTGAAACAAAGGTTATTGATCCAGAATTCGCTTTTTATGGTCCAGTTGGTTTTGACCTTGGTCAATACACCGCCAACCTTCTCTTTCAGGCAGTCACACGTAATAGCGTTGGAAAGGAAGAGATTTTCACACACCTTAATGAATTTTGGAATGCCTTTGAAGAAACTTATTCCGAATTATGGGAAGTCCAAAATAAAAGCCCATTTCGTCACGTGAAAGGTTATCTGCCTTATTTACTGACAAAATTCAAAAAAGATGCATTCGGCTTTGCCGGCTGTGAACTGATTCGGCGAACCATCGGACTTTCCCATGTTGCCGATTTAAATGTCATTGAAGATAAAGAAACAAGGATCGCTGCCAAAACGGCTACATTGGAAATTGGTGCTTTTTTAATTAAAAAACGGGAAGAATTGGATGTTCCAGCTGTCATTGAAGCCTTGAAGCAACGTACACTGCCATCTTATTCAACCATTTAAAAGGAGACCTGCACATGACAACACATGCACCATTACCTTATTCGGTACAATGGGCTGATACCCATATTACATTATTAAATCAACAAGCCCTTCCTTCCATAACAGAATTCATTGAACTTCATTCTGTTGATGATGTGTATGACAGCATTTTGACATTAAAAGTTCGCGGTGCCCCAGCAATTGGACTGACGGCAGCATTTGGTGTTGCACTTGGTGCGAAACAGGAAACAACCGCTGAATTAGCCGAATTCAAGAAAAATGTATCAAGGCATATTGAAAAACTCGCATCATCACGGCCAACTGCTGTCAACCTTTTTTGGGCGTTAAGGAGGATGGAAAATACTCTGGAAGCTGCGCAAAGCATTTCAACTGCCAAGGAAGCACTTGTATCGGAGGCTAAAGCCATCTTTGCTGAAGATGTAGAAATGTGCAGGAAAATCGGGGAACATGGTTTATCCTTATTCACTAGAGGAGATTCCATTCTAACGCATTGCAACGCTGGGGGAATTGCCACGGCTCGGTATGGCACAGCCTTGGCTCCCTTCCACCTGGCAAAGGAAAAGGACTTTCCGCTAAAAGTGTATGCATGTGAAACCAGGCCTGTCCTGCAAGGGGCGCGTTTGACTGCTTGGGAATTGATGCAAGCGGGGGTTGATGTCACATTAATTTCTGATAATATGGCTGCCCATACGATTCATCAGAAAGGAATAAATGGAATCATCGTCGGTGCCGACAGAATTGCGGCTAATGGAGATACAGCCAATAAAATCGGGACATTGGGATTGGCGATATTAGCCAAGCACTTTGGTATCCCTTTTTACGTGGCCGCTCCATCAACCACATTCGACCTCACTCTCGAGTCCGGCACTTCCATCCCGATCGAAGAAAGGAATGAAGCGGAAATCACCTTCATTCAAGGTGTTAGGATCGCTCCTGAAAACGTGAAAACTTTCAATCCAGCCTTTGATGTTACACCGAATCATCTAATTACAAGCATCATTACCGAAAATGGCATCATAACCCCGGATTTCATTAAAAACATTCCGCTTTTTGTTAAATGATCCAGGTTGCTTTATTGATGATAAAAAACGAGAAGGGTTACTTATCCCTCTCGTTTTTGTGATTATTCTTGCGAGGTCCATAATACAATTTTTATTTTTTTGAAAAGAATTCTTGAAGTGCCTTCTTATTTTTAGTGTAGTCCATTTCCAAAACGGCTCCGGACTGGGGATATATTTCATCTTTAAAGCTTCCTTCCACTGGAACCCTTAAGGTTTCGACGGTGTCCGGTGTATGGAAGACGGCTTTTGGCCCCATTTCCATTATTGTTTTCAGTCCAATATCCGTATCCAAGTACGAGAGTCCTTGTTCGATTATACTAGGAAGGGCTGCCATCCCTTCGAAGGACGAGATTTGATTTATAAAGGCTGTTTTTAATTGAACCATTACTTCTTGTTGTCGCTCAACCCTTCCAAAATCACTTTCATCGTCATGTCTAAAACGGACATATTTCAATATTTCCTCGCCATGTAAAACATTTTTACCGACGCTTGCTTGAATGCTCATATCATCAATGATTTCCTGGTCCACATTCACCGCTACCCCCTCAGGTGCAAGTAAATCGACCATCTTCACGAATCCCTGAAAGTCAATTACCGCCACATGATCGACCTTGACACCGAAGTTTTCCTGTATGGTTTTTTTGAGAAGTTCCCTTCCACCATAATAATAAGCTGCATTTATTTTGTTATATCCTGTTTTATTCCCAGGGATTTTCACATAACTATCACGCATAATCGAAGCCAGTTTCAATTTTTCCTGCTCAGGAAAGTATTTTGCCAGAATAATCGCATCTGATCGAGATTTTTCCTCTCCCCTTGTATCGACACCAATTAACAGAAATGTTTTCACACTTTCCTGGTTCTCTTCTTTGGTTAGTTTTTTTTCCGTACCTGCATTTCCATTTTGTTTGGGTAAAGGGGCATAAGTGCAGCCTGCCAGAATCAAGATCAATAGATATATGAACAATACCTTTTCTTTCATTACCTCACCTCATCGGAAAATTACCCCTTATTCTCTACCTAATATTGGAATCTATGCATTAAACGACAAAAAAGCCTGCCAACGATAATCGCTGACAGGCTTTTCGGGCAAATCACTTATTGATTTCTTTCTTTAATACTTCTACCGCCTTTTTCACTTGTGTGTCATTCTTAAGGATTTTCTCCTGGATGACCTGCATCAATTTCACGGTAGTATCATCTTTAATGGTGCCAGTTTCTTTAATTTTTTGTTCCCTTTGGAATGCTGTGACAGCATTCGTGGTTGCTTCATCAAAGAATCCATCTATCTTACCTGGATCATGGCCCGCTTCCTTCAGCATCTCTTCAGCTGCTTTCACTTCACTCGAAGAATCGGATGCTTTCAATTCCTTGTCAGGCGAAATGTACGGAAGGCTGGCATAATCAGGAAGCTTCACATTAATATCCGGCTTGATCCCTTTTTTATGAATCCAATTGCCTTCAGGAGTCAACCATTTAGCTGCCGTATATTTGAAGTTAGATCCATCTTTAAAGGGTTTTTCGGCAGTCTGCACTGTCCCTTTCCCAAATGACTTGACACCAATCAATGGAATGTCCGCAGACTCACTGACAGCCGCTGCAACGATTTCAGAAGCACTGGCACTTCCGTCATCAATCAACACGACTACCGGGATTTTCAGTTCTCCATCATTCTCCGATTTATAGACTTCTTTTTTCCCGCTGCGATCCTCAACTTGAAGGACCACTTTCCCATTAGGCACGAACAGGCTTGCCATTTCTATTGCTTGGTCAAGAAGTCCTCCTGGGTTTCCCCGTAAATCCAATACGAGACCCTTCATATCCTTCTTCGACATTTCTTCAAGCGCCGTTTTCAGCTCTTGGACTGTATGTTCGGAAAAACTGGTCACTTGAATTTTTGCAACTCCATCATCAAGCATTTCCGCATATACCGTTTCAATCGGAATTGTGTCCCGTTTAATGGTGAGCTCGATCGGTTCAGACTCACCAGCTCTTGAGATGGAAAGATCCACTTTGGTACCCTTCTCGCCCCTGATTTTCAGGACAGCTTCAGAAGAGGTTAGCCCTTCAACACTTTTACCATCCACACTTAAAATGATATCATTTGGTTTTACCCCTGCTTTTTCTGCCGGGGACCCTTTTATCGGTGAGACGACCATGATTTTTCCATCCTGCTCCTGAATCTCGGCACCGATTCCTTCAAAAGATGAAGAGATGCTCTCATGGAAACTCGATGCTTCCTTTTTATCCATATAAGCAGAGTAGGGATCATCCAAAGATTTGATCATTCCATTAATTGCGCCGTCAACCAGCTTTTCTTCATCAACCTCTTCATAATAGTTATCTTTTATCTTATCGTATGTAGTATACAGCTTTTCAAATTCCGCATGCTTATCCGGTGCTAATGACTCTACTTTTTCATCTCCAAAGGTCAAGGCTATTGTAGTAATCCCTGCAGTTAGAAATATGACTAAGAAAATCCCCATAATGAACGTAAACTTTTTTATTTTAATGAATTTCCCTGCCTCTTTTGGCTGTCCTTGATTTTCTTCTTCCACTGAAGCCTCACCACTTTCATTCTTCATGACGATATAAACGATTTCTATCTATTTTAACAGCTTTCATGACAATCGAAAAATAATTGTTATCAAAAATAACAACTTATGCCCATATGTATTTTTTTACGCCTTCGCAAACGTTAAAACAAAGAGAAAGCTCCATGGACTACAGGCATATATTGACATTACAAAAATGGGGCTACTAAGGAATAACTGAGCCTGTATCCAACTGTCATTATACAGCTTCACTTATTCCTGGTCACCCGCCTGTCATTTACATCCAATTATCAGTCCTGGATAGCTGCTTCCAAAGCCACTTCAACCATTTCGTTAAAGGTTGACTGGCGCTCATCCGCCGACGTTTCCTCACCGGTTAAAATGTGATCGGAAATGGTTAATACAGATAATGCTTGGCGGCCAAATTTAGCAGCAAGCGTGTAAAGCGCTGCTGATTCCATTTCTATCGCAAGGATTTGGTATCTTGCCCATTTTTCCAAATCACTATTATCATTATAAAACTGATCGGCCGTAAAAACATTACCGACCTTCAATTGCAAGCCCTTAGCTGTGCCGGCGTCATAAGCTTTTCTTAGTAATTCGAAATCCGCCGTTGGGGCAAAGTCCACCCCGCCGAAAGTCATGCGGTTCATTTGGGAATCGGTGGAAGCACTCATTGCAAGGATAACATCCCTGACTTTTACATCCTTCTGAATCGCTCCTGCAGTTCCCACACGAATCAGCTTCTGGACATTATAGCTATTCATCAATTCATTCACGTAAATCGAAATGGATGGGACACCCATGCCTGTACCTTGTACAGAAATTCGTTTCCCTTTATATGTCCCTGTATATCCAAACATGTTACGGACTTCATTATAAAGTTTAGCATCCTCTAAAAATGTTTCAGCAATATATTTTGCACGCAATGGGTCCCCAGGAAGTAAGACCGTTTCCGCAATTTCATTTTCTTTTGCACCAATATGTACGCTCATACGACTATGTCCTCCTTAACTTGTGGTTGAAATGATATTCAAAAACTACTATACCATATCAACCACAAGTTAGGAAAATCCAACCTTATCCTAGAACTTGAAAAAGATAATGAAACTGGAAGTCATGAAAAGACTTTGGCACCCTTCCTTTGAACCGCAACAAAACGGCGGAGGTCCGCCGTCTTTTTTTAAGTTTAATGAAATTAAGGGATAGGAAGCTGTTAACCGTCTTATGACAGGTTACTCATCGACTTCTTCATCAATTATGCACTTTTCAAGAAGATATTCGAATGTGATGTCAGCAAGATCTTCAACTTCAGCTTCTGTTGGAAGATAGCCCCGTCTTATCAATTCTTGAAAAAAGAATTCCGCTATCTCTTCTGTATCAATAAAAACCTCAATTTCTCGCAAATCATCGCCCCCTTATTTAAAGGTCTATGAATGTGTAGAGACAAATATACCAGTAAGGCATCCCATTATGGAAAATCATTTGAAGGGCCTATATTTATCATGATCCATCCGTGTTCAATTTGAATGGAAGCTTCTATAGGGAATTTGGAAATTGCCCCTTTAAAAATTCAGGATACCTTTCACTTCGTTTGCTTCTTTTTATGATCTGGATAAATTTCCTCTGCCGCCTTTTCAATTTTAGCAAGGGCGATCTTCATGATGTGGCGATATTCGTCATCGCCAAAATGTTCGTAGAGCTTACAATAATCATTATATAAATCCAACAGTCCATCAATCATTTCCTTTTTTTCATTTTTTGTCATTGTCATTTCTCGCTCACCTTTACCAGGGTTGTTTTGTTTAGCAATGATAGCAAGCTCATTTTTCTTTTTAGGAAGTAGCAGACCCAACTTTTTAATGATTCCATCTGCACGTTTAGCATCGGCTATCAAAGTCAGTTCTTCCTCATGCGCTTCAAGCCATTCACCATCAGAGATTCTGGATAACTCATAGATTACATCCTCCCAGGCATTTTCCTTATAGCGCCAAATTTCCGTTCGATAGCCGATAATCTTGAAATAATCCTGTTCATACCCATCCACCTGGACCAAGTCACCTAATAAAAATTTATATTCAATATCTATTTGTTCTTTTTGATAAAGGATTTCACCTTCATATTCATTTATCGATTGCAATGTTTTTTCGATATAAAGACCTTCACTATAGTTCACTTCATACACATAAGCACCATCGAGAAATTTTACATCGGTTATATTCCCGACTGTCCCATACATTGTTATTACGACTGTATCGCCTAATTTAAATTTCGGCTGTTTTTTTTTGCCCATAAGAGACATCCCCCAATATGGTCCTTATCGTTTGATTAGTAAATTATATGCACAAACAAACATGGAGGTTAATGGAAAAGAGAGGGCATTTTGCTCATTTAGCTAAGGAACCGGCCCATTTATTAAATGGCACTAAAGCCAAAAACCGCCTCATTTAATGAGACGGTTCGCAGTGGGAATGATGAGCGTCACTTTCGTTCCTTCGTCGCGGACGCTTTCAATTTGGAATTTCCCTTTTAATTCCTCCATTATCTGAATGCACGTCGCCACACCTAATCCGTTTCCATCCGGTTTAGTGGTATAAAAGGGCATGCCGATATTTTTTAAATTTTCGGGACTGATGCCTTTCCCATCATCGCTGATCACTAATCTTACATAATGGGACTCGGAAGTATGATGCAATTCAATCTGCCCCCTAGCTTCGATGGCTTCACAAGAATTATTCAAGACATTCAAGAGAACCTGCCTTAACCGGTTCCTGTCTGAATAAACAACGACAGAGTGTGTCACTTCATTAATTAGTCTTACATGAGAACTCGGAATTGAAGGGATATAGGTATCTATTATTTCTTCAAGGAAATCCTTTAAATCGATTTTCTCCCATTCCAGCTGATGCGGTTTTGCCAAATCAAGAAGTTGTGTCACGAATACATTAACCCGGTCCACTTCATGAAGCATGACATCACTATATTTTTCTATTAATGTTTTATCATGATCCTGGCTCTTCAATAATTGGAAAAAGCCCTTTATCGTCGTTAGTGGGTTCCTGATTTCATGTGCGACACCGGCAGCAAGCTGGCCGACATATTTCAATTTTTCAGTTCGGACGATTTCCTTCTCACGATCTTCTATCGTTTCCATCATTCTTAGAAAGGCAAGGTTCAATTTTTCCATTTCCTCGAAGCTTCTTTTATCGGAAATGATGAATTCCTTTCCTCCAATGAAATCCTCTGTCGCTTCGACAAGTTCTTGAACTGGCCGTACAAGGGTCTTTGTTAGTAAATAGACAGCCAGAATGATAGAAACAAAAACGATGCTGTAGATTGTCAGATACCGTGTTAAAAGGTCATTCAAAGGCTGAAACACTTGTTTCTTATCTGCCCCCACAACAACAAACCATTTATTCTCCGTTTTTGCAATCGTATGGACAGGCTGGATGGAATATATTTTTTCCCCGTTCTCTGCGCTGTACAATTCATCCGATAACGAAGCTTCCATCAGCTTACCTTTCGTTAATCCCATTTCTTTCAAGGCAGAAGCCTGCATGACTCCATGCGGGTCTTTTTTCGAAATCATGATGCCTTCTTGATTGATCATGAAAAAGTTCACTGGGTATTTATCGCTAATTTCGTTAGCCTTTTTCTCCATCAGCTCCCAAAGTCCTTCCAATCGGAAAGCTGGAGATACGACACCGATCATTTTCCCTGCATTATCATATACCGGCGCACTCAGAGCTATTATCGGTTCTGGGTATGCCCGGGTTTTATAAATGTCAGAAAGGAATTCATGACCTTCTATGGCCTCTTTGAACCATATCCTTTGCGCGAGGTTGTCCCCGATCATTTTATTGGATGTATCTGCAATGACATTGCCTTCCAAATCCAAATGCAAGACACCGTAATAATTTCCTTTTGCATCGATAAACTTTTTTAGTTCCTCTGACTTCTCTTCTTTTGAATGGCCAGGATTGTTGATTACCGAATTTGCGCTCATTAACTTCACATCACTGATCCGTTCGTTCAAATAGCTATATGTTTCATTTACAATATTCAGTGAACCCGCATTCAGGGCATTTTTTGCTTCCTTCTCAAGCAGGGACCGTTGTGATCCATAGGATATGATCCCCAATATCAGAAGAGGAACACTTGCAATAAGTAATGAATAAAGCAAAATTCGGGTTTGAAGGCTTTTAAGCATCCTTCCGATCCTCCCCTATTCCTGATCTCCTAATAAGAGCCCTTCTTCTATTTGGACGTACTGTTCCCAAGCTTGATCGAATAGTGACATACTATCGAGATAGTCTGCATTCAATTCTAAATAACTGCTCAGTTCATTATAATCAGTCGATTGTTTTGGGAAGCCATGATCCTCATAGGCATGATTGGCAAATTTAGTGATTGCATCAATTTCCTTTGGTTGTCGAAATTTCATTAAATATAAATAAAATGGTCTCATGATGTTGAGCCCCCCTAAAATAACTATGATTTCTGCTTTAATATATCGGAAACTTCCGTTTCCGTCCACTTTTTTAAATAGAATTTGGTCTATTCTTCCCCACTTTATAGAAATCCACGATTTTTCAACAAAAAATGCATTCATTTTCTTACGGAATTACACTTATATATCGCACTCCCTTCCATATTAATCCCCATCCTTTAAAGATGGAAAATCTTTTTTTATACTTTTTTCATGAAGAAAGGAACGAAGTGCTTAATTCTTGCTTAACCCAATCTTTCAATCAAATGCACTTCAAAAACCTTATTATTTTCATTATCTGAAAAGGAAAATCCCCTTCATCTAAGATGGAAATAGTGGTTTGCACTAATTCTGTCCAAATGAGGGGATTTATACATTCAAATATGGAAACGTACATGCATCCAGCCGCTAAAAGTCAAAGTAATTACGTTTCAATAGCCTCTTCATGTTCATTAGCTCACTGTACGTCGTTTGTTTTTCAAGCTGTTTAGTATCAATTAAAAATAGTTGATTTTCAATTTCCTTCACTATTTCATCACTTTGAAAAAATGCATCGCAACTCTCACAATGAGATGAAGGGGTCTCCGTAATCTCAACTGCCCTCGTACCATCCGGCAGTTCCCAATACACAGTTCCATTCACTGATGCAAGCTTCCCTTTCTCACACCATGGACACGTCTCCATGCTATTCATCTCCCTTAGGCGTGCTCTTTTTTTGCTGTGCCTGGAATTTCTTTTCTTTTAACAAATCCCGCTTTTCACGCTGGTTTTTCAATGAAGCATGCTCTGGGTTGGTCACGTAATTTTCCCGTCGATTCATTCGCTTCAGTCCCTCAGGCACTAAATTGAATTGCTTGTCGGTCATTAAACCAGATACACCTATATCTGATTGTTTTTCTTCCATATCAGGATATACCCCTTTGAAGTACTCATCTGCAAGTCCTGGTGTATATTGCTCAGGTTCTGGATAAGTGGTTATCACACCTTCAAAATTGCGCAGCACCGTTTTGGTTGGAGATTGTGAAAGGATATAATTCGGCTGAAGCGTGATTTTCCCTCCCCCTCCAGGAGCATCGACGACGAAGGTAGGAACAGCATACCCGGATGTATGGCCTCGGAGCCCCTCGATGATTTCAATGCCTTTTGAAATGGGAGCCCTGAAGTGACCGATGCCTTCCGACAGATCGCACTGATAAATATAGTAAGGGCGGACACGAATCTTAACAAGGTCATGCATCAGCTTTTTCATGATTGCGACACTGTCATTGATCCCCGCTAAAATAACTGCCTGGTTGCCCACAGGTACACCTGCATCGGCAAGCATCTCACATGCCTTCTTTGACTCCTCGGTAATTTCTATCGAGGTATTGAAATGAGTATTCAGCCAAACCGGATGATATTTTTTTAAAATGGCACATAAATTTTCAGTGATTCTTTGAGGAAAAACAACAGGAGCGCGCGTACCTATCCTGATTATCTCAACATGAGGAATTTCCCTTAAGTTTTTGAGGATATATTCAAGGATCGTATCATTGATCAATAATCCGTCCCCGCCTGAAATAAGGACATCCCGAACTGCCGGTGTGTCACGTATATAACCGATTGCAGCGTCCAATTGTTTTTTGGGCACGCCCATGCCAATTTGTCCTGAAAAGCGTCTCCTCGTACAATAACGGCAGTACATGGAGCATTGATTCGTCACCAAAAAAAGAACGCGGTCCGGATATCTATGGGTCAGTCCCGGCACTGGGGAGTCCTCATCCTCATGAAGGGGGTCTTCCATGTCATATTTGGTTTTATGCATTTCTTCCGAGATTGGGACCGATTGCATTCTGATTGGACACCTTGGGTCATCTTTATTCATTAACGAAGCATAGTATGGGGTGATATTCAATGGAATGGTTTTTGTGGAAATCCTCACACCTTCCTCTTCATCCGGAGTCAGGTTTATCACTTTCTTCAAATCATCAACAGTCCGGATCGTATTCGTAAGCTGCCACAGCCAGTTGTTCCATTGTTCTTCGGTTACATCTTTCCATAGCTCTATATCTTTCCAATTGCGATCTGGCTTATATAAGTCAAATAACATGGTTATACCTCCTGAGTTATGATAGTAGTATTAAATGCAAGAAGGGTGCCAAAATGACCCAATAATTCGCAGGCCCATAAAAAAAACCGGATTGCAGGCATCCGGATTTTTTCCATTCAAATATGCTTTTTAATTTTATATTGCAAGGTCTGCCTTGGAATTTGCAATAGCTTCGATGCCTGAAAAACGTTACCGTTCGTTTGAAGAAGGGCCTCGGTAATCAACTTTGTTTCCATTTCAAGCATGGCCTCACGAAGCGGAAGTATTTTTTCAGAGGGGGTGCGCTTTTTTAAAGACTGGGGCAAATCTGCAAGGTTCAAAACATCATTCTCCGTATGGTTCATCATGAATTCTACGGTATGTTTAAGCTCCCTTACATTTCCAGGCCAATGATATTCCCGAAAAAAAACCTTTGTCTGCTCATCCATGCCTTTTATGGTTAATTCTAATTTACTGTTAAATATTGTTATGAAATGTTCAGTAAGAAGCTCTATATCATCAATCCGCTCCCTTAGCGGAGGCAGCTCGTAGCTCAATACGTTCAATCGGTAAAATAAATCGGGCCTTAACCTGTTATCCGATACCGCCTTTTTCGGATCTATATTCATCGCTGCCATGATCCTCACATCCACCTGTACACTCTTTGTACCTCCTATCCTTCTTATGAACCCATCTTCGAGCACACGCAGAAGCTTTGCCTGCAAGTCAATCGGCATCGATTGCAATTCATCCAAAAACAAGGTTCCGCCATTAGCCAATTCAAACAGTCCCTGGCGTTCCACAGCACCAGTGTAGCTTCCTTTAGCCGTACCGAATAGAAGCGATTCCAATAAATTTTCTGGTAAGGCCGCACAATTTTGCGCGATGAATGGTTCTTTACTGCGGCTCGAACCCTGGTGTATGCTTTGAACAAAAAGCTCTTTTCCTACACCGCTTTCCCCATAAACCAACACCGATGAGGAGGAGCGGGCAGCCTTTTTCCCTTGTGAGATCAGACCTTTAAATCCAGCATCAATAGTCAGGATTTCAGTGAAAGAATATAATCCATCGGTTCCGGTCGTTTTCCTTTCAGGACTTTTGATCGTCTTGAGCGAGCTTTCCAGGTCTGCTAGCCTTTCAGATAATTGCTTCAAGCTTGAATAATCCTTGGCAATCTCGATAGCACCTATCATAAACCCTTCTACATATATGGGGAGCGTCGTGTTTAACGTCTCAATGATTCGCCCATGTGCATTTACATACGATTGGCTATAGTTGTAGATTGGTTTTTCAGATTTAATGACTCTCAGCAATGTCGATGATTTGTGATTCAAAGAAGGGAAGGCTTCAAGCAAAGGTTTCCCAAGCACCTCACTTCTTTTCATCCCATCATGATTGGCCGCCACTTCGTTATAAAAGATGGTCTGTCCTTTTGGATCTATCACATGAATGCCTTCATCAATGGTTTCTAATATTGCTTCCAATACTTCACTTGTATTAAAAAATTCACTTGGCAAGATATCCCTCCTCAAGACCTTCTTGCTAGATGTATATGAGGAAATGCCAAAAACTTGTCATGTACCGCCTAAAATTGAGCATTCAAGTGAAATTTTTCACCCAAAGGTTCATGTCTTCCAGTTTATCGAAGATGTAACAGTTATTGGCCAAACGTCCGCGGTACGAGTATCCATGCTGATGCAATGCAGCATTCATGCCGAATGAGAGCGACCTGGCAATCGAATAAATACAATAAATTTCATGAGAGATAAGATATTCTTCAAGCGCGGAAATCAAGTGTTTCATCAAGCCGTACTGCCGGTGTTCCGGCAATGTCGCACAATCGGTGATTTCTGCGTTATGGTAAAAGGAATCAATTTCTGCTGAAGCAGCACTGACAATCCTGTCTTCATGGACATAAATATAAAAAACCGTTCCCCTTTCCATGCACTTTTTCACATATACCGGATCATTCATCGGTGTGGGATACACTTCAAAAACCTCCCCATACAATTGGGCCAGCTGAGGTGCATCGGTAACTTCCGCTTTACGGCGTTGATAGGCTGATGGCGGATTATCTAAACCGGATTTTATCGGCAGCCTCTGAACATCGGTAAGGATTTGATCTTCCTTTTCCCATTCTGCACTGTTGCGCCTTGCATTCCGGTTATATTTAACAAGGAAGAAACAATCGCTTCCCAAAAAGAATTTGTCGATGCTTCCTTCATATAGGAAGCCCTGAGCAAGCAATGCCAAAACGTTTTCCTTGCGTGACTTGAAGATGATTTTTTCTGCTGAAATGTCTTTAGCCACCCTTAAAGATTCCTCCACGCATTCTTGAAAATGACCTAAATAATCATCAATCCTGATTCGCTTATTAAAATGGTCAATCGTAATATGTATGGTGCACCTTGGCTTTTGAATCCTTTTTTCAGTGATTCCAGCCTCCATTTGTCCCGCTCCCTTCAAAACTTCGAAATTGTTGCGAAAGGCCTGACCCTTCCTGGAATCAGACCTCCAGAAAAATGATTATTCCTGGTCCACCCCACACCATTCAATCATGGTCAATGCAATGATTTCCGCAACCTCCATCATTTTATCCACCACTATATATTCATTCGAATCATGGGCCATCTTCGTTTCCCCTGGTCCAAACACAACTACGGGGGTAGAGCCAACCGATGAAAGATACCCTCCGTCCGTCGCCCAAGGGGACGCTTCGACAAGCGGTTCCTCCCCTACCACTTTTTCATAATAAGTGCCAATTGTCTTCATGAGCGGATGTTCTATTTCGAGATTGCCAGGCAGCCATCTGGCCCCAAACCATTCTAATTCAATCGGTTTTTCTTTAAACCATGCATCACTCTCATTTAAAGCATCTATTCGCTCCATCAGCGATTTTTGTGCTTCTTCCATGGTTTCTGTCGGGGCGATGCCGAATCTACCTTCCAGAACGGCTGTATCCGGCACGGAGGAAGGCCAATTCCCGCTTTGAATGCTACCTATGTTGATTGGAATGGGGATAGGGACATTTTTATAGAGTGAATGACAAAGTGACTCATTCCGTTCTTTTTCGAGCATCTTGATTTCTTTCATTACACTAACCGCTTTATCTATTGCACTGACTCCTTCATACCTAGTGCCCCCATGTGCAGACTTGCCTTTTATTTTCAGTCGAAACCACATCGAACCTTGCTGTAATGGGAATAGCTTCATATTTGTAGGCTCCGGAATGATTGCACCATCAGCTTTATACCCGCGTAAGACTGCCGCAAGTGTGCCGGCACCACCGCTTTCCTCTTCAATCACACTCTGAAATATTAAATCTCCCTTCAATTGGATTCCAGATTCGACGATCGCTTCAATGGCCAGCAATAAAGATACATTTCCGCCTTTCATATCCGTCGTTCCCCGCCCGAAGACTTTCCCGTCCATTAACTTGCCGCTATAGGGTTCATCGTGCCATGCTGCAAGATCTCCTTCAGGAACTACATCAATATGTCCGTTTAAAATAAGGGATTTCCCCTGGCCCGTTCCTCTTTTAATAGCCACAAGATTCGGATTTCCTTTAAAGTCCCGGCGGTCGCAATAAAAATGGGGATGTTTTCTTAATTGTTCATCCCCGATTTCCCAAAGATCTATTTCTAGACCAAGTTGTCTGCACTTCTCGACCACTATGGCTTGTGCACTTCCTTCTTGCCCCCTTTTGCTCGGTTCCTGAACCAGTTTTTGCAAAAGCTGAACTCCATTCATCCGATGTTCATTCAGCCATGTTTTTATTTTTTCCTCATACATATCCATTCTCCTCTCTCATTCTTTTAAAATATGGATGTTTTCAGAGACGGTAAACGAGGCTTCGGTCCGATTCCTGATTTCCTGAATGCTGGACGTATCAAATACATCAGTTAAAAGGAGGCCCCCCGAAGTTATGGAAAACACGCCTAATTCGGTGATGATCATATGTACGCATTTCTTGGCAGTTAACGGTAACGTACATTTTTTGACTAATTTAGACATGCCCGCTTTATCGTTATGTTCCATCAAGACAATGACCTTTTTGGCCTTTGCCGCCAGCTCCATGGCACCGCCCATGCCTGGCACCCGCTTTCCCGGGACAATCCAATTAGCGAGATCCCCCGCTTGACTTACTTGAAGGGCTCCTAGAATCGTGATATCCACCCTGCCACGCCGTATCATCCCAAATGCAACAGTACTGTCGCAGTAGGAAGCCCCGTCTCTAATGGTAATCGGCAGTCCGCCTGCATTGCAAAGATGCGCATCTTCCTTCCCCGTTTCAGGAGTACTGCCAATTCCCACAAGGCCATTTTCCGCATGAAACATAACTTTATGGTTATTCAAAAGATGATTCGGTACAAGTGATGGAATGCCAATTCCCAAATTGACCAGCATCCCATCGCTTATTTCTGCTGCTGCCCGTTTCGCTATTCTATTTCTATCTTCTGTTCCCAAACCCATTTCCAATCGACTCCTTTTGATGGAATGATATAATCCACAAAGGCACCCGGAACAATGATGTCCTCTGGATCCAAAGAGCCAAGCGGAACGATTTGCATGGCTTCGACTATAGTGATTTGTCCAGCTGCAGCAACGAGTGGATTCGTGTTCCGGGCGCTTTTATCAAATATAAGATTTCCATAAGGATCTGCCATTTCTGCGTAAACAATGGCGATATCTGCAGTTAATGCCGGTTCCACCAGATAATTTTTCTTACCTAGCTTTACGGTTTGCTTGCCGTCCCGGACGATATCGGCCTCAATTCCAATATCGGTCAATATACCGCCTAGCCCCATACCTCCGGCCCGTATACGTTCGACAAGTGTCCCTTGCGGAGAGAACTCCACTTCGAGTTCTCCATTGTTCATTAATAGTCCTGCATTAGGATTGGAACCGATATGGGAAACGATGATCTTTTTCGCTCGGCGTTGCGTGACCAGTTTTCCGATTCCGATATCGGGGAAACCTGTATCGTTACCAATCAAGGTTAAATCCTTAATGCCTGATTCCAAAATCAGATTGATCAATCCAGGAGGCGTCCCTATGCCACCGAATCCCCCATACATGATGGACTGATTATCTTTAAAGTGATGGCGCACATCCTCCAAACTACAAATCTTCCTGAATGTATTTTCCACCACTATGACTCACTTCCTTGTTGTGATGAACGTTTACCTATCGATTCATTGAATTGTCTAAAAGTTATATCGACCCTCATTAACAATTCAGCACACTCCTCTTCCGATATCGTTAACGGAGGGGAGATGATGATGGCTGCCCCGGTTACACCATCAAGACCTGCTGCGGCGGGATAAAGAAGTATTCCATTTCTCATCCCCAATTCAATGATTTCATTTGTCACGTCTGCCTCCTTCGGAAATGGGGCCGATGTTGCTTTATCCTGTACAAATTCGATGCCAATCAATAAACCTTTCCCGCGTATATCACCGATAAAGGAATACTTCCCTGCCAAATTTTTTAGGCCCCTAATCAGGTAATTCCCTCTGTCGGCCGATTTTTCGACAAGATCATTCCTTTCGACATATTCCAAAACGGCCAAAGATACCGCACACGATAATGGATTAGCACTAAGCGTATGGCCTCCTATAATTGATTTCGAGCCTTTCATTATGGGCTCCATCACGTTTTTGGTCATTACTGCGGCTGCTATCGGGGTATACCCTCCACTCATACCTTTACCAAATGTTACGATATCAGGTTCCACATCCCAATATTCGGAAGCAAGCATCTTACCGGTACGTCCAAAGCCGGTCATTACTTCATCCGCAATGAATAAAATATCATTCTCTTCGCATATTTTCTTGAGTTTTCGATAATAACCATCAGGAGGAACGATGGCCCCTCCTGCAGCGCCGATAACAGGTTCAGCAATGAATGCAGCTATATTTTCACTGCCAATACGCCGGATTGATGCTTCCAATTCCGAAGCACAGGCCATTCCGCACGAATGCGAATCAAGTTGAAGTGGACATCGGTAACAATATGGAGGAGATACAGAAGGATATGATTCAAGCAAAGGAGTAAATCGTTCCCGGCGAATCGGATGTCCGGACATTGAAAGAGCCCCCATCGTGATGCCATGGTAGCTCATCCATCTCGATATGATTTTTTGTTTCTTAGGCTTCCCTTTTTCCTGCCAATGCTGAATGGCAATTTTCAATGCCGTTTCAGTCGCTTCGGAGCCGCTGTTTACAAAAAAGCTGTATGTCAGTTCCCCTTTGGTCAATTCTGCAATTTTTCCGGCAAGTTTCTCTGCAGCATCGCTGGTGAATTGGGAACGATACACGAATGAAACCTGCTTAGCCTGTTTGACCATCGCCTCAATGACTTCCTGGACTCCATGGCCAATATTGGCTGTAACAGCACCGGAAGAAGCATCTAGGTAATCCTTTCCATCTTTATCGTACAAAAAAACTCCCTGACCATGACTGATAGTCGGGTAGGCTCCTCCCAGGACCGGTTTTATCAATGAAGACTGCTCCATAAGCCTGCACACTCCTTCTCTTTAAAAACAAATGCAATATAATAAAGTGTATGTCCAGGTGAAGGCAATCTTGCTAAAGAAATTGCCCTAGGCATGTAATCGGATAAGTTTCTTGGTTTCATGGGAGATCGTAAAAAAAGGCGACAAAAAAAGTGTATCCGCAAAAGATACACTTTTTTCTTACAATACGCTATTTAGTTTTTCTTCACGAATTGACTCCAAAAAGCTTTCATCCTTTAAAACAGCCAGCACATTTTTATAAAAAGCAGCTTTATCGATAACTGAAGTATGTACATATTCATACTCTTTTAAAGACGGATGACGCAAAACATTTTTCATGCAGGAATGACAAACTTTTTTAGTTCCTAACTTATAGTAGTTTAAGTTACTTGCATCCCCATTAGAAGTGTCTTCGTTACATACGAAACATGTATGGCTCACACGGCCTTTTTTATTATACTCGGCCAAAGCCCCTTCTAAACGAATGGATGCTGGAATTGTTAATAACACATAATCACCTTTTCTATTTTAAATCTCTTAGTATTATATCAGAAAAATAAAGAATTTGAACTATTAGACTCATATTCCCTAATAATGCTTGTAAAATAGGACAATTTCCAGGGCTTACAAGAGGAAAGACTCCTAAAATACACCAGAATGCAAAATATATTCATACATATCCCGAACAGATTAAGACACCGTCCACTTTTTGAACGGCGTCTACATAATGTGTCAGGAAAGGATCTGGATCGTCGCTTTTCCATTCTTCACCTTCATTACAGCTTTTGAACCAACCGGCACCGTTACAAATGGATGGACATGACCGAAGTTGGCATTTGCGATCACAGGTATGCCATTTATCTCCTTTTTGGAAGTGATGATTTCCTGCAAGGCATATTCAGTCATTCCGGAATCCTTTTGGAAACGGCCGATGACGATTCCTTTAATCCCACTTGCACCCGGCTGATGGAGCAAGGATTGTAAATCCCGGTCAAAACTGAATGGATGGCTTTCTTCGTCATCTTCTATGAAAAGGATGCTGTCCTTTAAAGATGGCATGAACTCTGTCCCTTGCAATAGATTGAGTGTACAAAGATTACCTCCAATGATTGTTCCAGCCGCTTCACCCTCCTGAATGACCATATATCCACCATTCGGGTGGAAAGTTCGGTCATCCTGTTCTAAATGCCAGGAATCATCACTCCACGTTTCACTTGGCTCAAGATAAAAGCCTTCACTTTCAATTACAGCCTTTTTAAAATATTCCATCGTATATTCCAGACCAGCCTTCATCCCGAACGTCGAGAAATGAGGACCTGAATATGTAGTTAAACCTGTTTTATTATAAATGGCCAATAAAATTGCGGTTATATCACTATAACCCATCAACACTTTTGGATTTTCCTTTATCAAATCATAGTCGATATATCGTAACAATTGGTTAGCGTTATACCCCCCGATGCTTGTAAAAATCCCCTTCACATTTGGATCCCTGAACGCCTCATGCAAATCCTCAATCCGGTCTTCGATCGAATTCGAGAAAAAGTCATCATGGAACAAAGCCGTTTCACCATATGTCACTTTAAAACCAAGTTCAGTTAACCTATCTTCTGCCAATCTGCGTTGTTCCCCTTTGACAATCGCCAAACTTCTTGAAGGAGCAATTACGCGAATTTCATCCCCTGCTTGTAAACGGGAAGGTTTCATATCTTTATCCCCCTAAATTAATTACATTCTGTCGTTATTTTAGCAGAAATGGTGAACAAAGAAAAACCCAGAACCTTCATGGTATTCTTTCACACAAGCTATTTTGATGCAGATTGGCCATGCCGTATCTGGAATGGAAATAGGATTGGTTATGTATCGCCTGTCCACCTTGGATTTAACCTGCCTTTTCAGTCAACAACCATGGAACCTAAAAAGGTCCACCCACATTCCTAACATAAAGAAAAAACCAGCTTTATCAGCTGGTCTTTAGGTTATCGTATTAGCAGCAGAATGAAGCGCCGATGATAATCAATAGAATGAACAAGACAACGATTAATGCGAAGCCTGATCCAAATCCGCAGCAACCGCCGCCGCCGCCGTATCCACCGCCACCATAACCAAATCCTGGTCCTGCAACATTTCCACCATATCCGTACATTAAGTTTCACTCCTTTTAGAATTCTTATTTCTCTTTACACCTTACCATATGTCAATACGCCCGCCTTGGTCTGTGCATTTGCCTATTTTTCTGGATTTAAGAAAAAACTTCAAGCAACACCATCTTCACCTGTAATCATTCAATGGCTGAATTACCGCGACTAACCATGAAAAATGTCAAAAAAACGTTTCATACTTATTGTGTTACGTTAAAATTGGGATATAATAAGGAAAAAAGAATTCTTAGCCTCTTTAAGCTATCTCATTCCTACATGGATACATAAAAGGCAATACGGGGGAACATAATTGAAAACGAACGCAAAATCCTTCATCCCTTTCGCTGCAATCGCCACGATCCTTCTAATCAGCTATATCCTTCAAAAAGTCCCTAAAACATATGGATCAGATGATTCGATAAATGTTTATCAAAAATTCCAATCAGGCCAGCCCATTCAATATCTCGTCATTGGTGACAGTATCGGAAGAGGGTCGGGAGCTGAAAAGCCTAATCTAACATGGTTCAAACAGTTAGAAAATAAGATGAATGAAACCAATGATATTTCTTTACACGGTGACTACGTGGTCCAAAGCGGAGCCACAGCTTTTGAAGGCCTATTCAAACTTTCCCAAAAAAGGGAGCATGATCACAAAGATCTGATTTTCTTCGTTTTTGGTGAGAATGATCGCAAATATATGAACGTCGATGATTTTACCATGACATATGAAGCGTTAATGAGAAAGGCGAAACGTCTCCACCCTAATGCTGAATTATTCACAATAACAGAGAGTTCCTTGAAATATGAGGAATTTGCGTCAGCCATCGGACTTTTATCCAAACATTACGGTGCAACCAATGTGGATATGCGACCCATATTCAAAGATTCAGGATATACGGAAAAACAGCTGACAAGAGATTTGATTCATCCAAATGGGCTGGGTTATAAATTATATGCTGATGCAATTTATGAACGGTTCCTGGATAACTTCAAACGGGAAAAGGCTGTAGCAGGCCTTCCAGCTAAGCTGCATGCCCGTTCTGAATTTGAATTATCGGAAATTGACCACTATGGAAAAATGAGCGGTTTCCGTCCAAGGGGTGGCTATTACACTAGCAGTGAAAAGGGCAGTGTGATTGAATATACCTTCAATGGAAGTATGCTTGGTGTTAAACTGCTTAGAAGTCCTGATGGCGGGGAAGTGAATGTATGGATCGACGGAAATGAAATCACGACTTTGAATACGTGGTGGCCATTTGCCCGTGAAAGATATTTATTTATCACAAATGGGCTCCGTCCCGGTTCACATACTGTCCGTTTTGAGGTGACTGGCAGGACTAAAGCAATGGAACTTACCACCATTCCATATGTCCGGATCGCATCAATCATCACAGATTGAATATTACCCAATAAATACCCCCCTATCATTAGCTGATAGGGGGTTTTGCATTCAATCAAACAGCTTTTTGTATTCTCCGTATCCTTCTTTTTCAAGATCTTGGAGCGGGATGAACCTTAATGATGCAGAATTGATGCAATAGCGTAATCCCGACGGTCCCGGCCCATCATTGAAAACATGACCAAGATGAGAATCGGCAGTTTTTGAGCGGACTTCTATCCTTCTCATACCATAACTCGTATCGAGGTTTTCCACTACTTCCTCTTCTTTAAGCGGTTTAGTGAAGCTTGGCCAACCACAGCCTGAATCGAACTTTTCCTTTGAAGTGAAAAGAGGATTTCCTGAAACGATATCCACATATAATCCTTCCTCCTTCAAGTTCCAATATTCATTGTTAAAGGCTGGTTCCGTTCCATTATTTTGTGTGACTTCATATTGAATCGGAGTGAGTTTCTGTTTTAATTCTTCTTTACTTTTCATTTTTTTCCCCCCAGTGATGTTGTATAAATGCTTTCCGTCCTGAACCAATCGAATATCTTTCATAATGCTCAGGTTGCTTTTTATAATAATGCTGATGGTAAGTCTCGGCTGGATAAAACGTTTTGGCTGGTATAATCGGCGTTACGATCGGTCCTGAAAATTTCCCGCTTGCCTGCAGCTTAGCCTTGGATGCTTCTGCTATTGCACGTTGGTTTTCGTCATGATAAAAAATGGCAGTTTGATAAGAACTTCCCCGGTCATAAAATTGCCCTCCAGCATCTGTCGGATCAATTTGCTGCCAGAATAACTCGATTATCTCCTCATATGGATATACGCTTGGATCAAAGGTGATTTGAACTGCTTCATAATGGCCCGTCGTTTCGGAGCAAACTTCTTTGTACGTAGGGTTTTCCGTAGTCCCGCCCGTATAGCCAGAGATAACGGATTCGATGCCAGGCTGTTCATCGAATGGTTTCACCATGCACCAGAAACATCCGCCTGCGAATGTTGCCTTCTCTAATTGCTTTGTCAAATGAAAATCCTCCTTTTTTACAAACAATCCATTGAATGAATTTTAACGCTTTTATATGACCCTGTAAACTAATATGCCGATCGACCTTTTCACGAAAAATCGTCCCTACTCTTTTTAAACGGGAGACACACGCCCAAGCATGACAACATATGATATGAACATACTGGAAAAATGAGAGGTGTTGGAAATGAGCGATAAACAATCATATTCACAAAAATCGGTAACATATGATTTACTATCGTCTTATTACAAAAACAGCGATCCGCAATTACATGATTATTATTTCCATAAGCATTTGAAAAGTCTCGAAAAATCAACACAACAATTGAGATATGAACAAATGAGTATACTACCGCCTGCACAAGTACGCTTTTTACATGCTGCCCCAACAGCTCCCTCATTTGATGTTTATGTAAATGAAATGCCTATCCTTAAAAATTTCTCATATAAAGAGAACAATGGTTATTTACCACTCCCCGCTGGCAAGTACCCATTGGAAATATACCGCAGGGGACAAAGCGCCTTACCTCTTTTAAGCTGTAAAGTGACACTTGAAAGCGGGATTTTCTATACCATTGCTGTTGCATCTGCCCTGGCTAATGAATCATTGAACATGTTAACTTTCGAAGATAATCCATTTGTTCCTCCAAATGAAGCAAAGGTACGATTCATCCACCTTTCACATGATTTACTCTCGGTGGATATTGCCGTCAAAGATGGAGATGTCGTTTTTGATCAACTTCATTTCAGGAAAGCAAGCGAATATCTTAATATACATCCCATGATAGTAGACTTCGAAGTGAGGATAGCTGGGACAAAAGAGATCGCACTCCCTTTGCCAAACAAAGCCTTCCAAGTCAATACTCCTACAACCATTTATTTAATTGGTTCGAATCGGCAGACATCCTCACTAGAAACCTTAACACTATCTCCATAAATGGATAAAAAACCAGGATGCATCGATCCTGGTTTTTTATCCATCTATTCACTATCACTGTAATGATGATGGGATGGTCAATAAAAATGAAATATCATCATTTTTCAGGTCGAATTCATTCGCCTTAACCCTAATATCGCTTTTCAGTTCCATATCCTGTAATGACACATAAATACTTTCATCATTGGGATTGATGCTAACCCAATCCGGCATATTATAACGCTCATTTATTAAATTCATTACATATGAAACAGGAAGGTTCATTTTACCGACTGCAATTGATTTTTGCTTCAGGATCAAATCCCCATTCTTTTGGGCAATTGGTTCAAAAGTCAATTTCATTTCCACTTCACGGTTGAAAAATGGCATTGTTCCATATAATTCGACTTCATCCGTTAAATACACTTCGTAGTGAATGGATCCCGTCAATCCCTCTTTATCCAGATACTGGTTGATTAATCTTGTCAAATCTTCCCGATTCGTATGAATTTGAAATTGGATATCTTCTTCATGGCTTACTTTGGGTATCAGATCTTTATCTTTAGTCGGCAGATTAACTAAAATCGTTACAAACAGGATGACCAGGATGTTTAGGGCTAATAGGGAAATAAACAAAGTCTTCCATTTGACATTTGTCATTCTTGGTCATCATCTCCTTTGGCACTCGCTTCCAATGTGTCCTTTCCGATAGTGGTAATATCCATATCATTATAGATTCTTGTTGCGATTAATTCATACCCGCGGTCATTTGGGTGAAAATAATCCTCGGCATACAGCAAATCTTCTTCGGAATTCTCGAAAATGTCTGCTATTTCAATAAAATAGGCTGAATCATATTCTTCAATGATCTCTTTTCCGCTTTCATTCCAATCATTCATGATCATATCAAGTTCATAAAAATCTCCGAACCATTTGGAAAATGGATTATAGACGCCTACAAGGTAAATTTGCGCAGATTCATTTTCGGAACGAACCTTATCAAGTATCTGCCTTAATCTTTTTTCATACCCTATTTTTGCCGAATCAAACTGATTCAGTTCCAAGTTGGAGAAATTCTGTTTAAAGACCTTCATGATATCATTTCCACCGATTGTGACGACAATCGAGTCAGCTTGCTTTATGTCTTCTTTAATCCTAGTCTTATCCAGTCTTTTCAATAGTTGGTCGGTCCTATTTCCACGTATGCCATGATTAATCATCTCAACTGAAGTAATCGATGGTTCTTTTTCCAGCTTATTTTGTAAATAAGGCAGATACCCGCCATTATCTTTACTATCACCGACACCTTGAGTCAAGGAGTCGCCAATCGATACGATTTTCACAGGGTCCGGAAAAAAGCTGGCAGGAATGGTTTCCTTTTTACTCAGCTCAACTATGCTTTTCTGCTGAACAGATGGCTGACTTGAGGCTGTTTCACTTTGACTGCAGCCTGAAATCCAAACTAGGCATATGAAAAGACAGGTGATTTTGTATCTCATGACCCTCACCTTCCTACCCATATATTATATCATGCAGAAAACGAAAGATTGCAAACAATATACTTCATTGTACTTCCAGAATTGAGCATTCCTTACTATACAATATGAAAAATGCAGTGAATTAAAGCTAGTCCTATAAAAATTAGCATGTACTGAGCATGTAAAATCATTCTTCACCACTGCTGTTTCTTCATAAAATTATTGCTCATTTTCAGCATCTTTAAAACTACATTGAAATCATAATAAAGATGGATGAAAACAGAAAGAACAGGTCATTTAACCTGTTCAATAATTCTGTAAAATTTTAATATGCTTAATGATTTCATCAAAGGGAATATCCTGCAGGCCTGTATAATCCATGATGATCTTTCCTTCTTGATCAATCAGAAAAAAGCTGGTACCATGAATCACCTGATCTTCTGCTTCTGGCTTTTTGACTATCGTTTTAAAGTTATCCAATGCAAACTGCTCGATTTCTTCCTGTCCATAACCGGTCAGAAAGTGCCAGTTGCCGTAATCCACATTAAATTGGTCACCAAACTTTTTTAAAACATCAGGTTTGTCAATTTCCGGGTCCACGGAAAATGAAACGAACTCTACATCAGTAATACCTTCATCCTTCAATTGCTGATGCAGCTTCGTCATATTCGAAGTCATGGGGAGACAGACCGTCTCACAGCTAGTGAATATAAAATCCGCTACCCAAACCTTTCCTTTGAGATCGCTTTTTGAGAAAGGTTTACCCTCCTGATCGATGTAACTGAAATCTTCAAGATCCCAATTTTTGGCATCAGGTACACCATTGGAACCACATGCTGTCAACAGCAAAAAAATTGATGCTCCCATAGCTGCCATAAGCAATTGCAGCTTTCTCATCCCTACCCCGTCCTTTATGTATAAAATATTCTGTTACTTCATTTATTCTAACAGACCAATCGGAATGAGAACAGCAACTATTTCTACGAATTAAAGACAATTGTAAAAGTGACAAAACCGTCGCCAAACGCAGTTTCACATGGTTTATCCATATCAGTCCCAATAATACATGATTGCCATGGCGCCTTCACCCGTATGGGTACTTACGACGGCAGTCGTTGCTTCTATCTTTATGTCTTGATATCCTGTTAAGTCTGAAATGGCGTGGCGGACTTTATCGGCTATTTCAAGACCATTCGCATGGACAAAACCAATGCCTCTAATTTTTTTGCCTTGAGTATCTTCTTTGAATTTCTTGATGATGAACTTCACGACCTGTGACTGGCTCCTAGCTTTGGATACAGGATTCAGTACACCATCATCAAGAAGTGCAATCGGCTTTATGTGCAGCAATGAACCAATAAAAGCAGAAACTTTGCCAATTCTTCCACCCTTAACTAGGTTATCAAGTGTTTCTATGACAATGATTAAACTTGACTGCTTTTTAATATGTTCCAGTCGATCAATTATTTCAGCTACGGATTTCCCTTCCTTCGCCATCTTCGCTGCCTCGATCACCTGGAATGACATCGCTTTTGAAATGAATTTCGAATCAAGAACGGTAACCTTCGTTTCAGACATGCTTGCTGCGCTTTCCGCTGAGCGAACTGTACCGCTCATGCCACCTGTCATATGTATGGAAATAATCTCGCTTCCGTCTTTTCCTAGTTCATCATATACCTCCACAAAGGTACCTACGGCTGGTTGTGAGCTTTTTGGCAGTTCTTTTGACTGGTTCATTCTTTTCAGGAATTCTTCTTGTTCGATTTCAACCTTATCCAAAAAAGTCTCCCCATCTATAAAAATCGATAAAGGGACCATAGTTATATCATAAAATTCCAGTTCCTCTGGTGTCATATCTACTGTCGAGTCTGTTACTATCTTTACTTTATTCATCATTACACATCCCTAAATTAACATATCTATTGTATTATACCTATTCAAGGTACGCATTCAAACCAAAGGTCTTTTTTTATCAAGTGAAGTGATACTAGTCTTTTGAAATGTTCACACAAAAAAAAGACCGTCCCATGAGCTAACCTGAACACATGCCGATTTATTAGATATTGCATGGCATTCGTGTCATCTCTTTTAACGGAGATGTTAGCTATGGAACAGTCCGCATTAAGCATTATTTAGTAAACTTCCAAAAAAAAGCTTGTTATAAACGGGCCATTTGAGTACGGATGCTAAATAATGCTTAAATGAGTAATTTTCTTTATGATCTTTATTGGCAAAAACCTTCTTTACAAATACTTCCAAACGCACGGTCAACATAAAAAAATTCGGATCACTAGGCAGTAAGACAGGTATTTCTGAAATTGTGACCTTATGTCCAAAACAATCTTTGAATTCCAAGCATTTGAACATCAAAATATCAATCCTCATTTTTCACCGATTGCTTACATTATACACAATAAATCCAAAAGTATAAATATTCAAATGTGTAAAAAAACAGACAAATCAGATTGACTTTCACAAAAAAAAGACCCATAAAGGACAAAATGCCTTTATGGGCCTCTTTTTATAAACCTTCCTCGTAGGTGCCTTCCCGCAAGCTTTCACGTTTCACCCTTCGTTTATAGACGACTTTAGATAAAGAAATACTGATTTCATATAATAACAGCAGCGGAACCATCACCATAAAGTCTGACATAAAGTCGGGCGGCGTAATCGATATCGCTATGACAACCAGTACAAAGTATGCATACTTCCTTAACTTTTGAAGCACATAAGGATTAATTATGCCAAGGGAGGTCAAAAACATGGTAACGACGGGAAGCTCGAATAAAACAGCAAAAGGTATCGTCATATTAAATACGAATGAAAAGTACTTATCCGCTGTAAAACTGGTTATGAACATCCCATCGCCCAATTCAATCAAAAATTGAAGAATGGTCGGGAAGATGACAAAATAACCGAAAGCAAGCCCTCCGATAAAAAGCAGGAAAAGTGCCGGAATGTATGCAAGGGTCGCCCTTACTTCATTTGGCATCAAAGCGGGTTTAACGAATAACCAGATTTGCAGGGCAATTACCGGTATCGTTGCCGCAATGGCTACGACACCTGCAAGCATAAAGTAAATCCAGATAATATCGCTCGGTCCCAATACCATCAGTTCAAAATCGAGATCTTTCACGAACCAATTATAAATCTCCTCAACATAAATAAAACTGGCGATAAAAAAGATGACAAAAGCAACAGCTGTAATGATGAGCCGTTTTCTCAATTCATCGAGATGATCGATGATATTTAATTCTTTATCTTCCAAAGTTGATCACGCCTTCATCTGAAAATCCGTATCTTTGTTCCAGCATAAAGGCGCAAGACGGTTGCATCTTACGCCCAGCATTCAATCATTCATGATTTTTTTGTTGTAGCTTCTTATCTTCTTCATAATCACCTTTTGTTAAATCACTCGTGGACTTTTTAAACTCACGAAGTGTTTGTCCAAATGCGCGTCCAATTTCTGGAAGTTTCTTCGGACCAAAGATAATTAAAGCCAATATTAAGATGAGAATTAGACCAGGTACTCCAATGTTCGACATGGATACATCCCCTTTGGTGTTGTAATTAGACCTACCCCGATTATAATACCATTTCCAACCAATTGAAAGGAAACTGGAAATTCGTCATAGAATGGTAACAATTATCGACAGTATGCCCATATACGACTGGGCCGGCAGAATAAAATGTAAAAACATAGGTATTATTCTATCCTAATTTAACATTTAATCCATGATTAAATCAATAAGTGAAATAAATTACTGTCTTTATTGACCTCTACGAAAGAGAATCCTTTCTTGTTCATCCTCTGAATGAGCCCTTCATAATCATTTTTATCTTTTAGTTCTACACCAACCAGGGCCGGCCCGCTTTCTTTATTATTTTTCTTCGTATATTCAAAACGGCTTATATCGTCATTCGGTCCTAACACCTCATCAAGGAATTCCCTTAAAGCTCCGGCACGTTGCGGAAAATTCACGATGAAGTAATAAAGCAGCCCTTCATATAATAAGGATTTCTCCTTAATTTCCTGCATACGCCCAATGTCGTTATTCCCTCCGCTGACCATGCATACAACCGTTTTGCCTTTGATTTGTTCTTTGTATAAATCCAACGCGGCTACAGATATAGCCCCTGCCGGTTCAGCTACGATCGCATGCTGATTATATAAATCGAGAATCGTCGTACAGATTTGGCCTGGAGGGACGACAACGATATCTTCCAGGTTTTCCTTACAAAGCTGATATGTCAACTGTCCCACACACTTGACAGCTGCCCCGTCAACGAATGTATCTATGTTTTCAAGCTCAGAAACTTTTCCTTCCTTGAAGGAGTATTCCATCGAAGCAGCACCTTGCGGCTCAACTCCAATGCATTTCGTATTTGGGGAAACCGATTTGAAATAACTCGATACTCCGGCCATTAAACCGCCACCGCCCATAGCGGCAAATACATAGTCGATTCCATCTTCACAATCATTCAGGATTTCTACAGCCGTTGTACCCTGCCCGGCGATTACCTTTTCATCGTCAAATGGATGGATAAAGGAACGCTCTTCTTTTTCACAGCATTCCATCGCCATGGCAAATGCATCATCGAAAGTATCCCCGACAAGGATGATTTCCACATTATCCCTTCCGAATAACTGCACTTGATCGACTTTTTGCCTTGGAGTTGTAGCAGGCATATAAATTTTCCCATGGATACCTAATTGGCTGCAGGAAAAAGCTACTCCCTGTGCATGGTTTCCTGCACTGGCACAAACGACTCCATTCTTCGTCTCTTCAGCGGTCAGGCTTTTCATTTTATAGTAAGCCCCTCTTAATTTAAAGGAACGTACGTGTTGTAGGTCCTCGCGTTTTAAATAAACATTACAATCATATTTTTCAGAGAGCCTCTGATTTTTTTGTAAAGGAGTATGCAAAACGATTTCTTTCAGTTCTCTATAGGCAATTAGAATATCTTCCAATTGAATCCCCCTATTCTTAGATGCAGTCTGATTCATAACAATCCCTCATTTCCTTCCTTAATGAATTCAATCATTATAGCACTTTACTGTTATTAATGTAATTGATTTTTCTAAAAATTCTTGCTTTTGTTCGTTTCATACCAAAAAAATCCGATTATGGTCATTTCCCCATAATCGGATTAGCACTTTATTTTTTTTGTAGAATAATAAAATCATGTGCATAATGATTTTTTTCATCGATGCTGCCTGGTTTTGAGGAGACTTTATCCCATTGATTTTCATCAAGCACTGGAAAGAAAGTATCACCTTCAAAGGTTTCATGGATTTCCGTTATATACAGTCGATCGGTAACAGGAAGGATTTCCTTGAAGATTTCGGCTCCGCCAATCACAAAAACTTCCTCATCACGGCTATCTGCAAACGTTTTGATTTGTGCTATATCATGTAAAACTACGCAGCCTTCCGCTTTAAAATCCTGATTGCGGGTAACGATGACATTTTCCCGGCCAGGCAGGACCCTGCCGATCGATTCAAATGTTTTTCGGCCCATGACGATCGGATGGCCCATGGTAACTTTTTTAAAATACTGCAAATCGGCCGGTAAATGCCACGGCAGTTTATTGTTATTACCTATCACACGATTTTGATCCATAGCAACTATCAATGAAATCATATGCTAACCTCACCTTTTATATGGGGATGAGCTTCGTAATTTTCCAAAACGAAATCCTCGAAGCTAAAATCAAAGATATTTTTCACATCCGGATTGATTTTCATGATTGGCAATGGTTTGGGATCACGAGTCAACTGCAGTTCCACTTGTTCAAGGTGGTTAGAGTAGATGTGGACATCCCCGAAAGTATGTACAAATTCGCCAACTTCCAAATCACACACTTGGGCGATCATCATCGTTAAGAGCGCATATGAAGCTATGTTAAAAGGAACACCTAAAAAGACGTCCGCTGAACGTTGGTATAGCTGGCATGAAAGCTTACCATCAGCGACATAGAATTGAAAGAAAGCATGGCAAGGCGGCAAGGCCATTTCGTCCAGTTCCCCAACATTCCAAGCACTGACTATCAGCCTTCTTGAATTTGGATTCGTTTTGATTTGTTCGATCAATTCACTGATTTGGTCGATTTGCCTTCCATCAGCCGTTCCCCAAGAACGCCATTGATGACCATAAATCGGACCTAATTCTCCCTTTTCATCAGCCCATTCATTCCAGATGCGCACGCTATTTTCCTGAAGGTAGCCAACGTTCGTATCACCCTTCAAAAACCACAATAGTTCATGGATAATCGCTTTTAAACTAACCTTTTTCGTTGTAAGTACAGGGAATCCATCTTTTAAATTGAATCTCATTTGATATCCAAAGGTACTGATCGTTCCTGTTCCCGTACGATCACCCTTTTGCGTTCCATTTTCGAGTACATGCTTACATAAATCTAAATATTGCTTCATGATAAACCACCTTTTCTACTTTCATTCTCCTTATTTTAACGTATTATTGCCCAATGTTTAATCTAATTGTTTAATAAAATTATAAGTCTTGGGTGCTTTTTGTCTAAGCAATTGATTTTGTTCATCGTTCACATAAAACATGGCAAATGTTTCTGCAAAGTATTCCTCAGGGTAATTGGAAAAATACGTAATCCCGGGAAACAGCCCATCCACTTCCTTACCCCAAATCTTCAAATAATCCATGTCTTCACGGATTCCATCAAACACTATATTATCGATAGAATGCCCCAGCTCATGCAGTTCCAAATTAACGGAGCCATGCCCGTTGCCCTTGTCACTTGCCCCGATTTTAACCAATACCGTATGTGATCCGCCCATACCAGGCACATCATCCCAAGTTGTTTCTTTATTCAAATAACCACGCGGAGTTTTCCCCTTTAATTTTGCTGCGGATTGATTTTCTGTTAAATCACCATCGAATAGTTTGATCCTCACACCACTTTCAGCAGTTTTCTTCAAAAGGGAATGAGGCAGTTTATTAATGGTACCAGCAATTTTAAGTGCTTCCCTTTCATCGTACTCCTCTTCTGGAAATAAAAATATTCGTTGCAATTCTTTATTGCCTTTAAAAAGTTCAGCTTGTCTTAAAAGATTATCTTTGGGTAAATTCCGCCATTTCACCCCTTCATCCTTCGCTAATGAATAGGAGAGCATTGAGAATAAAAAGACAAATAATGCAAGTATGGATAACCATTTCTTTCTTTTCACACGCTTCTCCCCCCTTCTTCATTCCTCATTTATGTTAAGAAAATATATGTTATTTAAAAACTCTAAACCTTCGATACTATTATATTAGTATAACATATTGCCCTAATGTAAAAACTCTATGTTTTTTTGGTAATTTCGGTCGCCATTCATCATGAGAAGAACCATTGATCCGCACTTTTCATATATCAACAGTATATAATCGTAAAAGGTTTAAGGTGATCGCATGGAAACCAATAATAAAAAAGCAATCTTGAAGGAGCACCGAGAACTTGCTGAAGAAGTGCTTGATATTTACAGTTTAAGAGTGTTCATCATTCTCGACCTTTTTCTCTTCTCCATCTTATTTGGCATACTGCTGCATCCGCTACTGTCTTCACTTTGGCTTAACTTTTTATTGCCATTGCTTTTCTTCACAACATTTACAGCCCTTCTTCAAATAATTGATATTTTCCAAAATAAAAGCTGACATCATATTTGATGTCAGCTTCAGACGGGTAGGCAACCTCGATGAAAAATCAAGTTTGCCTACAGTTTTTTTATATGTGCACAATTTAGACGTTGATTTCCGCTCCAGGCACTCGCTTTCCGCGGGCGGTCCGGTAGCCTCCTCGGCGCTTTTGCGCCTGTGGGGTCAACCCTTGACTCGCTTTTCTCGCAGGAGTCTCGCACACCCGCTCCAATCAACTTTGTTTTAACATTTTGGTTATGTTAAATAATATTGTTGTTTTTTAGTCAAATAAATGAGACCTTCTCTTATCAGGGGTCTCATAATCATTTTAATTTTTAAAATTACTCGTACTTACATAGCTTTGGAACTACAAAATCGGGAAAAGTCTTGATTATTTTTTTATAGGTTGCGAAATTCGATTGACTTGAGATAACCGCAATGTTATCTCCATCATAGCCAATCCAAAAAATACTTGTATCTACTTCTACTTTAACCACTACTGTTCCCGCAATTTTCCCTTCCCAATTTCCTTTCCATTCTCTTTGTTCTACACTAAATACATCTTTGTTTGTGGACCATAAAACTAAATCATTCCCACTACCAAGAGTAATATAGAAAGGGAAAATCCCCTGAAACTGCTTTTCATTCCGGATTTCAGTAACAACGTATCGGTTAGTTAAGTATCTATAACTGATATTGAATTCCTTGCAATTATGTTCAAACTCATCTTTGCAATAAGAAGAAACCTCAGGACAAAAATAAAGTGGAAATGCTTTAATGTTTCTCATCCACAATGGCAGGAAATTTTGATCACATTCTGGTAGATAAAAGCCATCCATTGAGAAAACATATGGTGTAGTGCCTTCTTTTGCAAACGGGAAAAAACCTCCAGCATCAGGATTTGAGTCATAATATCTCTTCGGGAAATAGCCAACTTCTATATTCAATTTTCCGCCCCCGTAGTTCCAATGTATTCATTTATTAAAGGTTGATAATCTTAACTCTTTATAAGTAACATCTGTCTTGAAAAGACAATTTTCTACTATCATACTACTTATTGATATATTATCACTTTGAGAAAATGCCCTCCAAGCATCGGTGCAAAATGTATTGTCCGACGACAATTTATTGCCGATAGCATTTTCTAATTGAGTTTTGACGATTCTTCTTCTACCAAGAACACTTGAATAATGATACCATTCTGAAACTTTTGCGCCAAAAAGCTGCCATTATTTTCGATGGCAGCTTTTTTAAATAGTGCTCAACCATGTTCCTTGAGCTTTTTCCCTTTCTTCAAATGGAATACGATCGTGGTGCCAAAAATCAGCAAAATAAAGGCAAAAAAGATTGCAGGCGGGATTTCTATCCTTGCAACGGCCAATAACATTTTTATAGCAATGAATCCGATAAGGACATATGCGGCAGTTTCCAATTCAGGAACCTTATCTATCAATTTTAGAAATAATCCCGCCACTCCCCGCATCATCAAGACACCAATCATTCCCCCTGTCAAAAGCACCCAGACTTTTTCACTCACCCCGAATGCGGCCAAGACACTATCGACGGAAAATGCTATATCCATCAATTCCACTGCGGCAACCGTTCCCCATAAGGTACCAAACATACGGATCAGTATGCTGTTTTTATTCATTCCCTTAATATCTTCATCAGCTTGTTTTTTTCTTTTATCCCTAAAGTATTTAAATGAGAGCCAACCAAGATAGGCTGCTCCAATTACCTTCACCCACCAAAGCTTAATGAGGAAAACACCGATTCCAATCGCTATAAATCTAAAAGCGTAAGCACCTAATAAACCGTAAAAAAGTGCTTTTTTCCGTTGTTTTTCCGGAAGGTGCCTGACCATTACTGCTAATACCAAAGCGTTGTCGGCTGATAGCAACCCTTCCATTAATACGAGCGTTCCAATCAATCCCCAGCTCACCGGGTCGGATAAAACCTCGACCCACATATGCCAGTCAAAAAACTGTGCATACGTTTGCATGATGTTATTTAACAACTCTGACATGATAAAGACTCCTCTGCTACTATAACCGCAAAATTAGAAAACCTTTTAAAATAACATTGTTCCCCGTTATGATAAAAACTCTGCTTTTATTTCAACACAAAATAAATACGTTGCATGACAACGTATCATTTCGATGCTATTAGAGATTCACTTCATTTTCATCATACTCTTACACTTACATAAAATCAACGAAACCAACCGCTATGAGATCCTTTGTTTACTCGTCCACTCTGGCGGCGTATTTTTATCCCAATATATTTTCCCTATATTATAATGGGTGGCAAATGAATCATGATGGGTATGATAATGAAAATCGAACCAATACCCTTCCAGTGGAGGATTTTCCTGCCTGACATGGAATCTGATGATATCCTTGCCGCTGTTTGTATCATAAATATGAAATATTTTTTCGGCCCTGCCCGCACTCGGCTGCTCAGTGATGGTTAATTGCTGTAATTTCTCATCTGGAAATTGGGCAGCCATTTCGGTAATGGCTTCTTCCATTTTTGGTAATATGGCCATTTTGAACTCATCACCAATTTTAGGATTGATCTTCTCTCCAAATTTCACAAATGCGTTTTCCTCTGCCTTATTCATTATGCCCGATAAAAATTCTTCCCGGTTGAATTCCTCTTCTAGTTCAGTCGAATTTTGCGAAGGAAGATAGGATAATCCCTCTTCTTCCACTAACCCTTTTTTAGTATCCTTTAACGAATCGGCTTCCGCAAGCCACGCCAGATCTGAAGGAGTGACAAGACCAAACGTCAAAACGGATACTAAAATGACGAGACTTTTCCTGAACCAAACCGCCGCTTTCAAATCACACTCCCCCTCCTTTTTTGTATTGTCTTTATATTTAGTATACTTTTATTTTTTGGTAATTACGAATATATAGTTACCCATGTTTTAAAAATCAAAAAAAAGGATAAATACCTATATAAAGTTTATGAGCTCGAACTTTTTTATTAAATATCAATAAATTTACATTTAAATGAAGGATTTTGACGATTTTTGGAGAACTTAATTAGATTCAAGTCTTTTTAAGGAGGGGTCTTATATGGCTTCGACTGCCATGGTGGCTTTATGTCTTGTAACATTAGCATTTTTCGTATATTTATCATTTGCTGATTAAGAATAAATGAATACCTACGAAAAATCTCCTTGTCATTCTTCTACAATGACAAGGTTTTCTTTTCATTCAAACATAAGCCTTACCTTTTGGCAGATAAAAGGACTGAATAATGGAGGAATTACTTTGGAAAACAACAATGAGATCATTAAAGATAAGGATTATAAAAGGGAAACAGCTACAGGGGGCGCCGGAATGGTCGTAACAGCTCATCCGGTAGCCACTTCCATAGGGGAAAAAATATTACGTGAAGGTGGAAATGCTGTCGATGCGGCGGTCGCCATCCAATTTGCCCTGAATATTGTGGAACCCATGATGACCGGTATCGGCGGAAGTGGTTTCCTAATGGTATATAACGCTAAAAATAAGGAAACGAAAATATACGATGGGCATGTAAGAGCACCTAAAGCCGCACATCGAGACATGTTTCTTGATGAAAAAGGGGAAGTCATCCCATTTAAAGAAAGATCAATCAAAGCCACAGCGGTAGGCATACCCGGAATACTGAAAGCTATGGATGAAGCACTCGCTGAAAATGGCAGTAAGCCATTAGCGGACCTCATCGAGCCATCCATTGAATTTGCAGAAAAGGGAGTTCCCGTCAATTGGGTTCTTTGCGACGCTCTTAAAAATTTTGAATATCGATTGGGCGATGAAGCGCGTAAATTCTTCATGCCAAACGGAAAACCCTATCAGGATGGCGATTTGCTGATTAAAGAAAAGCTGGCGAATACCTATCGGATCTTACAACGTGAAGGAATTTCCGCTTTTTATGAAGGTGAAATCGGAGAAGGCATCATTTCCTGTATACAGGAGCTTGGAGGGTTCATGGAGCTTTCTGATTTAAAGGACTATAAAGCTACAATCGATGTACCAATGTATGGGACTTATAAGGGTTATCTAATTGCGTCATCAAATGCCCCAAGTGCTGGCGGATTCACGGTCATCCAAATCCTGAAAATATTGGAGAGCTTCCAAATAGAACAATATGACGTCCGTTCTTGGGAAAAATATTATTTAATAGCAGAAGCGATGCGTCTGGCATTTACAGACAAAAAGGCATTTCTCGCTGATCCCGAATTTGCCGAATTGCCGTTGGCGGGTCTCATGCATGATGATTATATAGCTAAACGCCGCTCCTTCATTAATTTCAAAACAAGAAATAATGCCATTGACTTCGGAAACCCTTGGATTTATGATTCCGTGAAGCAAAGGGAAGTCATACCTCAGCCTAATGAAGAGGATATCAGTGAAACGACACACTTCACCGTCCGTGACAGATGGGGGAATATCGCAGCATGCACGTCTACAGTGGAACATCCATTCGGATCAGGCATCATGGTTTCCGACTATGGTTTCATGCTGAATAACGAACTGACTGATTTCGATTCCATTCCAGGCGGCATGAATGAAGTGCAGCCCAATAAACGCCCAGTCAGCTGTAAAAGCCCAACGATCATCTTTAAAGACGGCGAGCCGATCTTGACGCTGGGTTCACCTGGAGGACCAACCATCATCAGTTCAGTCGTGCAAACGATCATCAATGTACTCGATATGAAAATGGATTTGAAAGCAGCCATCGAAGAACCTAGAATTTTCACTCCAATGGGCCCTCATATTGAATGGGAAGCAGGAATTGATATGACCAGCAAAGGCCACTTGGAAGCAATGGGCTTCGCCTTTAATGAAGTTCCCCACTCAATAGGGAATGTCCAAGCGATTCAAATCAACCCCGATGGCTCAAACTATGGTGCTGCCGATTCAAGCCGGGAAGGCTGTGCCATGGGTCTGGACGAAACAGATTATAAATCGTGATCACTGGATGGAAATGAAGCCAAAATGGAATTTGGATGTTTTTCTTTTTAGTACTTCAAATCCAAATTCCTCAAAGCGGGAGCTGCGGTAATGGTCTTTCAACACGACTCTCTTGCGCGCAACCCGCTTAGCTTCTTTCATTATTTCAACCGATAGATCCTTACCATCCGCAAAATGAGTCAGTCCCCTGATCCCATTCGATTCCTGAATCGTTTCTTCAAACATGGGATCGAAATATACGACATCAAAATGATTGTCCGGCAATGTTTTCAATATTTCGTAATGATCACCCTGCCTGACCTCTATTCTTCTCATCGCAGAAATCATTTTTTCTTCTGCATCCTCCCATGTTTTCATTCCACGGTCCACGAGCAAGGCCAAATATTGATTTCCTTCCAATCCGACAACCCGTCCATGTTCACCCACCGCGAAACTTGCGACAATCGCATCAGAGCCCAATCCCAAGGTACAATCAAGCACAGCGTGCCCTTCATTTATATCTCCGGCAATGAGAAATGGATCACTTTCTCCGCGCATTATTCTTTTTATACGAATCATCGCTAGGTTCGGGTGAAAAAAGAATGGTTCTTTTTCCTGGTATCGATATAACTCCATCCGCTTTTTACCAAAAACAAGGCAATCACCTTCATTATGTTCCGCTTGGATATCTCTCACTGATCGTTTTCTTCTTGCTATAAAGGGGATTTGCAATTCTTCAGCTAACCTTTTGGCTAATATCATCGTTTCTTTATCGGCTCTTCCTACTGTTGTGACAAACATGAATCCTACCCCTTCATACTCTTTTAAAATTTGAAAAGAATGCCCTGTTTCCAGGACATTCCGCTTTATAACTTATTTACTTACTGAACGCTGCCAATAAATTTTCCATGATGGCTTCCATTGGCTGTCCTTCTATATCATGGCGCGGAATGAAATGTACGACCTCTTTGCCCTTTAAAAGAGCCATGGATGGTGAAGAAGGTTCTATTCCATCGAAGTATTCGCGCATTTTAGCTGTCGCTTCCTTATCTTGGCCTGCGAATACAGTTACCAAATGATCTGGCTTATTGTCCGCTTGGAGTACGGCTTGAGTAGCAGCTGGACGGGCTAACCCGGCAGCACAGCCGCAAACTGAATTCACGACCACAAGTGTCGTACCTTCTACCGATTCCATAAAGTTTTCAACCGCTTCAGCGGATTCCAACTCATCAAAACCTGCTTGCACCAGTTCCGCGCGCATTGGTTTCACCATTTGTTTCATATATTCATCATATGCCATCGACATAAAAAAACCTCCTTGGTTACAATTCTTCAATTAGTATAATGATACTATATTATTGAGTGCATATGCAAAAATGACGCTTAAAGCTTTGTAAAATTTCATTGTTTCCCACAAAGAAACATGGTGACAGAATCCAGTTTCATTCTGCCACCATGTTTTAGTCTTCCTTTTAACTTAAACTTTCATCACTCCGCCTGAGCTGGCATTCGTCACAAGTTTGGAATAACGTGCTAAATAGCCTGTCCTGACCTTTGACTCGAAGCCTTTCCAATTGGCTTTGCGTTTTTCGAATTCTTCATCGGAAATTTCCAATTGGATTTTACGATTATTCAAATCCAATTCGATGATATCTCCATCTTCAACAAAGGCGATCGGGCCTCCCTCAGCTGCTTCGGGGGATATATGACCAATGCTGATGCCTCGGGATGCTCCTGAAAAGCGGCCATCAGTGATCAAACCGACTTTCGCTCCAAGTCCCCTCCCGACGATTTGGGAAGTGGGTGCCAACATTTCCGGCATTCCCGGCCCACCTTTAGGCCCTTCGTAACGAATGACCACTACATCCCCTTCTTTAACCTTTCCGGTAATGATTCCGGAAAGTGCATCTTCCTGGGAATCGAAACAAATGGCAGGACCCCTGTGATAGCCACCAACTGATGCGTCAACGGCGCCCACTTTTACGATGGAGCCTTGAGGAGCAAGGTTACCGAACAATACAGCAAGCCCGCCACGCTCAGAATGCGGATTATCCAATGGATGGATTACATCCTTGTCCAATATTTCACAACCGGCAACATTTTCGCGGAGCGTTTTACCTGAGACAGAAAGGCAATCTCCATTAAAGGCACCTGGTTTTTTGAGTAACTCATTAATGACGGCACTTACACCACCGGCATTATGTACATCTTCAATATGATAATCGGATGCCGGTGCGATTTTCGCTAGATGCGGTACGCGGTTAGCTATTTCATTTATGCGTTCCATCGGATATTCAAAACCTGCTTCATGTGCCAATGCAAGTGTATGAAGAACGGTGTTGGTCGAACCGCCCATCGCCATATCCAAGGCAAATGCGTTATCAATTGCATCAATCGTTACGATATCACGAGGCTTGATATCCTGTTTGATTATCTCCATCAACTGTTTAGCGGATTTCTTAACGAATTCCTTACGTTCCTCGGCTACCGCCAAAATCGTACCATTTCCCGGAAGTGCAAGTCCCAATCCTTCAGCCAGGCAGTTCATGGAGTTTGCTGTGAACATTCCTGAACAAGAACCGCAAGTAGGGCATGCAACCTGCTCGATTTCCTGCAAATCCTCTTCATTGATATTACCTGCTTGATAAGCACCCACCCCTTCAAAAACGGATGTTAATGAAAGAGATTTACCATTTTTATCTTTACCTGCTTTCATGGGTCCGCCGCTTACAAATATTGTAGGAATATTGACACGAAGTGCTCCCATCATCATTCCCGGCGTTATCTTGTCACAGTTTGGAATGCACACCATACCGTCAAACCAATGTGCCGATACAACAGTTTCCACGGAATCTGCGATGATTTCACGGCTTGGCAAAGAATAGCGCATACCAATATGACCCATTGCAATTCCATCGTCTACCCCGATCGTATTAAATTCGAAAGGAACACCGCCCGCTTCGCGAATCGCTTCCTTTACTATTTTTCCGAATTCCTGAAGGTGTACATGACCTGGAACGATATCGATGTATGAATTACAAACCGCGATGAACGGTTTACCGAAATCCTCTTCTTTAACTCCTGCTGCCCGCAACAGACTTCTATGTGGAGCTCGATCGACCCCTTTTGTAATCATGTCACTTCTCATATTTGATGTAGACATTTGTTGTACCCCCAATTTCCGCTAAATGTTTAATGATTCAGAATAATATAATTTTTAGTATACTCTAAAAATTCTAACATATTTATAGACAAATGCAACCATTCTTCACTAATATCTACAAAAATCATTTTACTAAAATAATAGAGTTCCAATTTATAGATTCGACCTCAGGGGATCCCCCTTTCAAATGATTGGAAATGATCCTTAAAAAATAAAAAGGCATGCGGATTAAATCATCCGCATGCCTTTTGCCTGGGTTATTCCAAATCACTTGTCATTCGCTTGTCTTGATTCTGTCATTTGCTTCCAAACCGAACCTTTGGCTTCTTCGCCATTTTCTATACGGTCAATGGCCATCTTGACCTGAAGGGCCACTTCGAATTCAGGATCCTGTTCCGCTTGCTTAAGATAAGGGAGGGTCGTTTCATTTCCCACTTCGTATAAAAACATCGCCGCCCTCCATCTAACCAATTTATTTTTATCCGAAAGTGATTGAGACATTTCTCCCATCGCTTCTTCAAAGCCAAGATCTGATAAACAATCACCTGCCGTACGTCTTACGGCCGCGCTTTTATCTTTCAAGGCTTTATACAAGCTCGGAAGCACTTTTCTATCTTCGATCATACCTAAGTATACTACCGCGAGCCTTCGAATGGAGACCTTACTGTCGGAGAGTGCCATATCCAATACTGGAATATCATCAACCGTTGGATCTTCCATTTGTTCTAAAGCCTGATAACGCTTTTCCCAGCTTTCATCATTCAGCATTTCTGCAGTCAGTTTAATTTTTGGACGTTTCAAAATTGCTTCCTTCGTATCGACCATTTCTTTTGCAGTTGCAACTAGCCGATTAATTCGATCTTCCGGATAAGCTGCGATCAGTTCATCCGATACTTCCTTCACGATATCTTCCATATCACCATATCTTACGCCATAATCCTTCCATTTTCGAAGCAGGACTACATTGTCATCTTCTTTTTGGGCAGCGGCAATGCCCTTTATGAAATAATCCGGTAAGGCAAAACGTTTTTCGTGTTGACTATCACTTGCTTTAATCTGCATCGGAATGCCCTTGAATTGTTGAATGGCAACAGTTACTTCACCGTAATGTTCATTTAATGCCGCTTGTTGATTTTGTTCTTCGGTTTTTTCACCAAAGACCTGACGGATTTGGACCAAGATATCTTTCCAATCATATTTCGCATTTCGCTCAACGGCTAAGAAGTCCGCAACATGATATACCCCTTTCACTCCCTCGATCGTAAATAAATCCCTTATCAGCTTGGGCGCTTGGTCAGCTTGGTCTTTCTTATAATTATTGCTTTTACCAGCTAATAGCTCTTCAGTTAAATTGATTTTCATTGTATTCGGACTTGGTGTAGGTTCTATCGACTTAATTTTCAATGCATTTCTCTCCTTTAACAAGACGTTTCCATGTACTAGATATTATCACATCGGCAACAGATTCTCATGCAATTGAGATTGGCAAAAAAAAGACTGATCCAAGTTTACTTCCTTGGACCAGTCACCACGCTCATTCTTCTTCCAATTTTTCCGCTAAATACGCCCATCTTTCCATCAAATGGTCTAATTTATCCGTTAGTTCCTTTTCTTCTTCAAGAAGCAGGCGTACTTTTTCAAAATCGCTTCCCGCCGCTGACATTTCTGATGTTATGTCTTTCAAACGCAGCTCGGCCCGCTCCATGTTCCCTTCTATCTCTTCCCATTCCTTACTTTCCGCATAGGTTAGTTTTTTCTTTTTCTTTTCGGTCCGGTTCATCTGTGGCTCTGGTGCTTTTACTGGCACAGCCTCTTCCGTCTTTTCTTCCAAGAACTCTGAATAAGAGCCGTAATAGAAGTCAATATCACCTTTATTCTTGAAAACAAGAAGCTGATGGCACGTTTTATCCAAGAAATACCTATCATGTGATACAGTAATGACTACACCTGAAAACGTTTCTAAATAATCCTCAAGAACGGTCAAGGTTTGCGTGTCCAAATCATTCGTCGGTTCATCCAAAAGCAGGACATTAGGTGCCGACATCAATATGTTAAGGAGATATAATCTCCTTTTCTCCCCACCGGACAGCTTACGAATTGGCGTCCCATGCGATCCCATTGGAAATAAGAACCTTTCAAGCATCTGCGCAGCCGATATGAAACTACCATCTTTAAGGGCGATTGAATCTGCCGTTTCCCGAATATACTCTATCATGCGCAAATTCTCATCCATATCGACGCTTTCTTGAGTATAGTATCCTATTTTCACGGTTTGCCCTTTTTCCAGGTTTCCTTCATCTATGGATTCCCTTCCTGCCAGGATATTCAACAAGGTTGACTTTCCGCTGCCATTATTACCGACGATCCCAATTCGATCACCTGGTTTGAAGAGGAAGGAAAAATGGTTGATGATGGTTCGATCACCGAAGGATTTAGAAACATCCTGCATCTCAAGCACCTTTTTCCCAAGACGGGCACCGCTTAATTCCATTTCCAGGTTCTCGGTTTTCTGCTTATCCTTTACACCAGATTCCAATGTTTCGAAGCGTTGGATCCTGGCCTTTTGTTTCGTTGTCCGGGCCTTTGCTCCTTTACGGATCCAGGCCAGTTCCTTTTTGAATAGACTTTCCTTTTTCGTTCTTTCAGCTGACTCGTTCTCTTCACGAATGGCCTTTGATTCTAAATAATCCGCATAGTTTCCTTTGTATTCGAAAAGCTGCGTTTGGGCAATTTCCCAAATCTTATTGGACACACGATCAAGGAAATATCGATCATGGGTTACAAATAAAACGGACTTTTGATATTTCCCCAAATATTCTTCAAGCCAAGTGATGCTTTCGAAATCGAGATGGTTGGTAGGCTCATCCAAAATCAGTAAATCAGGGGTCTCAATCAAGGTTTTTGCCAGTGCCGCACGTTTTTTTTGGCCACCTGACAGTTCCCCCAATTTTCTTGAGTGATCAGGAAGTCCAAGCTTGGTCAGTATCGTTCTGGCATTGGCACTTGTATCCCAGGCGCCAAGCGTGTCCATATCCTGCTGTTGCTTTAACAAACGGTCCTGTACTGCGCCATTCTGCGGATCTACCTGGAGTTGAACGAGTGTCTTTTCATATTCTTTAATCAACGAAAATACAGGAGTTGAACTTTCATACATATATTCCATGATCGTCAATTCCTCATCGAAATGAGGGTCTTGGGATAGATAGGAAATCGTGTAATCATTCGGGTGATCTTTCTTTCCTAAATCACTGTCTTCCAATCCTGCGATAATATTCAATAATGTAGATTTACCGGTGCCGTTTATTCCAACGATCCCGATTTTCTCCCCTTCGGTTATGGAAAAAGAGACATCTTTAAAAAGCAGCTTTTCCCCTTGGGTTTTCATTACATGTTCCATGCTAAAAACTTTCATAATCGTACATCCCATTCCTTATTAAATTCATCCAAAAATCCAATCATATATTCATGCCTTTCACTTGCAATCTTCTTGGCTGTACAAGTATTAAGCATATCTTGCAAGCGTAATAATTTTTCATGAAAGTGATGAATGGAAGAGCTTTTGCCATTCCTGTATTCCTTCTTGGTCATGTTTTCCCTAATGGGCAATGAAGGATCATACATAAGCTGTCCCTTCTTTCCGCCAAATGCAAATGTCCTGGCTATGCCAATGGCACCAATTGCATCCAAGCGGTCCGCATCCTGAACAATTTCAGCCTCTATCGAAGGTAGCCTCAACTGCCCTGCACTAAATGAAATTGTATTGATGATCTGTTTGATGGAATCAACACTATCAATATCCAACTTTATTTCATCAAACCAAGCATCAAGCTTTTTCCAGCCCCCATCGGCTTCCTGATTTAGTTTATCATCAGGGATATCATGAAGCAGAGCCGCCATTTCAATGATGAACTCATTTCCTTCTCGTTCTTCTTTTGCAATATGTAAAGCCAGCTTACGAACACGATCGATATGGAACCAATCATGGCCGCTGGCATCAGAATTCAATTGGTCATATACATACTTCTCCGTTAACTCAATCATCGTTTGTTTCATTTCACCACTCCATGTCCTTTTTATTTTACCATGGTTCTCAATTATGGTGTGCTTTAATCTTCATTGAACCAACTGATTCCAATCGTCTGTTCACCTGTATGCACCCCGATGGCGCTCCCCAGTGGGGATACATGGGTCAACACATGAGGGAATTCTTCGGAAATCATCTTTCTCCATCTCTGTGCCTGCTCCGACATTGCTCCATATAATATGGTGCATTCTTTTACATTTCCCGCTTCGACTGATCTACGAAAATCAGTGAAGATCTGTTTTTCCGCTTTTTTAAGGTTCCGGGGCTTAGATTTAGTATGAAGCACACCGTTTTCGATTGAAATGATGGGTTTAAAGCTTAACAGGCTTCCTAGAATATACTGTGCGTTTGTTAGTCTGCCGCTGCGGTGCAGCTGATCTAAAGAACCTATTAATACATAAGTTTCATGGTTATCCGCATACATTCTCGTTTTGACGAAGGCCTCATTGATGGAATCGCCATTATTAATATGATGCATGAGCCGTTTCAAGATTAATAGCATCGGAAAGGAAATAAGTAAAGTATCAAAAACGTCAACGGGGATTGTAACCATTTGTGCAGCTTGCCTGCTCGCGGAAACGGTGCCGCTCAATTCACTTGAAAGGTGTACGGCTATGATTCGATCATAGCGTTTTTCAAGCTCCTTATATAACTCATGGAATCTGCCGACCGACGGCTGTGACGTAGTGGCGGTGATTTTATCCTCACTCATCCGACGGTATAATTCCTCAGGTAATAGGTCGACGCCATCTTCATATTCCTTCCCATCGATGATGACGACCATCGGAACGACGTATACATGTTCATTCAATGATAATTCTTCGTCTAAAGTTCCCGTACTGTCTGTTACCCATGCAATTCGTTCCATGTTTTCCCCCCTCATTTGTGTCTTCTATTATATTCAACATCCCAACCATCTGTCCCCTTTTAAAAACGGATGCATGCATTAAATTTCTAACCTAAAAAAAAGAGCCCAACAGAAGTTTCCGTTGGACTCGAATCATTTCTCATAATAATTTTTTTATATCCTCTTCCATTTCCAGAGGTTTTGTTTTAGGCGCATACCGGCTGACGATATTTCCATCTCGGTCAATCAAGAACTTTGTAAAATTCCATTTTATCGATTTGGATCCCATCACTCCGGGAGCATTTTCAGTCAGATAGCTGAATAAGGGATGGGCTTCCTTTCCATTAACATTCACTTTGGCAAACATCGGGAAAGTTACACCATGATTCAATTTGCAGTATGAATCGATTTCCAGATCATCACCAGGCTCCTGATTCAAAAACTGATTACACGGAAAACCAAGTACGACAATCCCATCCTCTTTATATTGTACATACAGGCTTTGCAAATCATCATACTGTGGCGAAAAACCGCATTTGCTTGCGGTATTCACTATGATCATCACTTTCCCTCTATATTCCTCAAGCGAGATGGTTTCGCCATTAATTTTATTGACTTCAAATTCGTAAATGGACATATATGATCTCTCCCTTTAGTATGATGATTCATTTTACCGTATTTAAAGGTACGTTTACCAACTTTTATCCTTTGCCTATCATCCTGGAATCTTCACTGCTTGGATAGATTGAATCAAATACTCTACCATGTCTTCCAAATCATCCATTTGCTCTTCTTTTACCAGTCTTCCAAATGATACTTTATATATAGATGAAGTAACGGGTTGCATTTTTTTACTGACCGTATCGCTGGTCGTCACTGTAATGATTCTTTGTTCTCCCCAAATTTTTTCCAGGTCGTTCAACAATTGTTCAGCATTCACCTCATCAAGCTTTTTGGGAAAAGAAATGAAAATATTGACCGTGGAACCCGTATGCGTATCATCAATATCGGCATCGAGTAACTCCGAACTTAGGTTCTTGAGAGAAGCGTGTAACTCGATGGCACCGCTAATCGAAATGGGCGCCATTGTTTTTTTCAATCCCATCTCAATCTTATATGATCTGGACATGGTCGAGAGATTCACTATATCATCACGGTTTATGACCAATATATCCCCAATGAAGTCACGATCGTAAACCGCTCCTTCCAATACCACTTTCATGTTCTCAAATGCTGTAGGATCAAACAATCTCCAAACACCTCTCCAACTTATAAGTTTATGTATTCATGATCTTCCCATTTTACCATTTCCGGGCCATTTCCTTCGGGATTTACAAGAAATTATTAAAATAGCTTTTCTATTCAATAATTTTCTATATAATTAAAATATTATGATTTTTGAAGAAGGAGGCTAATCATGCCAATCAGAATTCCAGAACAACTGCCAGCAAGAGAAATTTTAGAACAGGAAAATATCTTCGTTATGGATGAGGAAAGAGCTACCAATCAGGAAATCCGTCCATTGAATATATTAATATTAAACCTAATGCCAGAGAAAGAAAAAACGGAGGCCCAGTTACTGCGCTTTCTTGGCAATACTCCCATTCAAGTAAATATATCATTCCTGCGCTTGAGCACACATGAATCAAAAAACACAAGTAAATTTCATTTAGATCAATTTTACAAATCATTTAATGAAATTCGCACGAAGAAATATGACGGCTTGATCATTACAGGTGCTCCAGTAGAAAAGCTGGAATTTTCAGACGTCAATTATTGGGAAGAACTGCAGAATATCATGAACTGGTCAAGCGAAAATGTCACATCCACCCTACATATCTGTTGGGGGGCACAAGCTGCCCTGTACCATCATTATGGAATAGGCAAATACGAACTTCCAGAGAAATGCTTCGGCGTATACACCCATGAGGTCCTTGAACCGAATGAAAATCTAGTCCGCGGATTCGATGATTATTTTATGGCCCCTCATTCACGCCATACGGATATTGACTATCAAAAATTAGTTAACCATCCTGAATTGAAGGTTCTCGCACAGTCCGATCAAGCTGGTGTATTGATCGCTGCTTCGATTGACGGAAAAAGAATTATGGTTACCGGCCATTTCGAGTATGATGCCGATACCCTAGGTGAAGAATACAGGCGCGATAGAGAGCGTGGGATCAATACGCAACTCCCTGAAAATTACTTTCCTGATAACGATCCGACCAAGGTACCTCTCCACCGCTGGAAGAGCCATTGCAGCTTGATGTTCTCTAATTGGCTGAACTATTATGTCTATCAATCTACCCCTTATGAGTGGGATTGAAAGGGTAAGAAAAAAGAAGCTTTCACTTTTAAGTGAATCGTTTTTTTGGGCAGCCACTTCCGATTATCATGGGGAAACAACCTGAGTTTCTGACTCAGGTTGTTTGTTTCATGATTCCTTATTACCGAAGTATACCTCTTCAAAAGGTTGGACGACCACAAATCCTTGACCTTCGAATTTCATTTGAACGGATTCGCCGCTTCCCCTCCCAAAAAACGACTTCAATGAAACATCCGTTACAAATTCAGGCTGCAATTCCCCTGACCAAGCTACTGTGGCATTCGGGTCCGTATAGACCGGATTCCCAGATTCCACCATTAAAGTAAGCGGCTCATAATGGGAAGTGAATGCGACCATGCCTCTCCCCTCGAGCCTTACGTTGAACAATCCCCCCGCCAATAACCCGGCAATGCGCCGCATCATTTTTATATCCCATGAAATCCCCGGTTCAAATGCAAGTAAATCATTTCCGTTAACACAGATCGATTCACCATTTAACTGTAAAATAGAAATCTTCTTCCCTTGATCGGCGACGTATAGCTTGCCGCTTCCGGTCGCTTTCATCAAGGATGCCCCCTCACCAGTCAAAGCTTTTTTAAAGAGTTTACCAAGACCATGCTCCAAGATGCCTTCCCGCTCGAATTTAATATGGCCGCGATAAGAAACCATCGTCCCCATTTTTGCCCAGATCTGCTTTTCCAAATTAATCTCCAGGATTCGTTCCGTTTCAAGTTCGAATAAGCCTTGCCCTTTATCCTGCTGCTTCGTCTTTTCAACGAATTGATCGATTTGATACTTCTCCATCACTGCCCCACCTCTTTTTGCAGGAGAAACAGCCACATGAACGATACAGCTTGCTTTAATTCCTTTGAAAAATGTCCCAGTTTTGCATAGTCCACCCCTCTCTTTGCAACGCCGGTATCAGCCACTGCCTTCCATCCTGTTTCTAAAGCCATTTTTTCAAATTCCCATGGCTGCATTGTATTCATGATGACTTTATCTCCTAATAACCGTTGAAAACTGAATTTTTTTCGTGGTTCAGCTGTTGGACCAAGTATCCCAAAACATACATAGCCGCCAGGCTTTATTACCCGTTGGATTTCCTTCATCACCGTTAATGGTTCACCCGTATATTCCAAAGAATTAATGACCATTGCCGCATCCATTTCTTCATCTTTGAATGGAAGATTATAAAAATCTCCTTGCAGGAAAGAAAGTTCTGGTTGTTGAACGGTTTTTCCCTTTGCAAATTCAATCATCACATTGGATAAATCAACTCCGGTTACTTTAAATCCCGCTTCGGCCAATTTCAAGGAACCAACTCCATCTCCACAGCCTATGTCAGCTACCTTCACTCCCGAAAGTACATATTCAGAAAAGAAAGGAATAATGTTTTTCCGGCTCCCCGTTTCCCACATTTCTTGCGAATTCTTCACCCACATAGGTGCAAAAACATCCCATTCCTTTTTCGACTCTTCATGCCATGTATGTAAATTCATCTGAAATTCATCCTCCCATATACCCCCTAATTCCCGACCGGGGCTTCCCTATAGCTATTCTGCTCTTAATTCAAAAATCCTCCTTTAAAACGTCACCCTTAGTGATTTTCAAATACATAAAAAAAACTGCCAGCGGCAGCTTATTTTGAATTTTCTTCATTTCTTTTTTGTATCTTACGTAAATCCTCGACACGGTCAGGAGATTCTTCAAAGAATTCAACCAGGTCTCCAATCCTATCGATGGCATTCCAACTAAGGTGGTGTTCAATCCCCTCTACATCTTGATAAATATTTTCTTCCTTGACCCCAATCAACCTTAGCATCTGTTCTAAAAGTTCATGACGGTATACGAGCCTTTTACCAACTTTTTTCCCATTTGCGGTTAAAACGAGACCCCGGTACTTTTCATATATCAAATATTTTTCCTGATCCAGTTTTTGTACCATTTTTGTAACAGAAGATGGGTGGACGGAAAGATTTTCGGCAATATCAGAAACTCTTGCATATCCTTTTTCTTCAATAAGTAAATAAATTTGTTCTATGTAATCCTCCATGCTCGGTGTAGGCATTCGGAATCCTCCCATTCAAACGCATATCTAAAAATTTTACTATATAAACGGCCCCGAAACAAGAAGATATAAGTCTCAGGGCGCCTTTAATGATGCTTCTTCTCAAGTTTGCTTGATGTTTTGTTCTGTTGGGAATGTAAAACTGATCTTCTTTTCAGCATCGGACCACGATAGAATGGCATCAAAGGTTTTTTCCCCTTTTTTAAAACCGCTTATCAGATCCGTTTCACCGCTCGCCAACAGCTTTTTTATATTTGCTTGACTGATTTTCTTATTAAGGATTTTTTTGGAGATGGTGAAGTTACACTTTGTTTTTTGATAACTTACACATCCATAGAATTCCCCTTTATCGACAATCTTAGAACCGCATAGTTTACAGCTGCCCACAGATGCCGAGCTTCTTTTTTTAGAGCCGCTCCGTTGAATCGACTCGGTATCCAGCCCTTGAAAATCCCAGTTTTCCGATGATTCCACGGCATCACTGATGATTTTTGCTGACATCTTTTTAACAGCTTCCATAAATCCGCCGGCTGAAGCCTTTCCTTCACCGATTTCCCTCAAACGCTGTTCCCATTTGGCTGTCATTTCAGGTGAAGCCAGGATTTTCTCCCCGATGGCAGTAATCAGCACTTTCCCTTTATCTGTCGCAAAAACCTGATTTTTTTTGACATTGATGTATTTACGGTCTTTGAGCATGGTAATGATGCCAGCCCGAGTTGCTTCGGTTCCGAGACCCTCGGTTTTCATCAGAACTTTTTCTAACTCTTCATTATCCAGATGCTTTCCGGCTGTTTTCATCAAAGTGATCAGCTGACCTTCTGTATAGCGCTTAGGAGGCTGGGTTTTTCCTTCTTTCACCTTTATATTGGCGACCTTTCCAGTATCCCCTTTGGAAACGGACGGCAAAATGATATCATCATCCTTGTCATCTTGGAAAATCACTTTGCGCCATCCCTCTTGAATCTGCTGCTTGCCTTTAGAAATGAATTCCGCACGCTTATCGACAAGCGTTTTAATGGTGGTGTAATCGAAAATCGCTTTCTCATAATGAGCCGCAATCAACCGGCGTACCACCAAGTCATAAATATTCCGTTCTTCGGCGGAAAGCCGCTTCGGGTCGGTTACCTGCTCTGTCGGGATAATTGCATAGTGATCAGTCACTTTTTTTTCATTTACAAACCTTTTATTATTCATGATGTTCGGTTGTGGCAAAGGAAACAGGGATTCATATTCTGAAAATCCGCTTAGTTTTTGCAAGATATCGGGAAATGTTTCGGCTTCCCCTTCCGTTACATAATTGGAATCTGAACGTGGATAAGAAACGATCCCTTTTTGATATAAACTTTGTACTATATCAAGCGTCTGTTTCGGTGAATATTTATAAATCTTGTTCACTGTAGCTTGCAATGACGATAGATTAAATAACAAAGGCGGCTGAAATTCTTTCCTTTCAGTATCCATTTCAGCTATTTCAGCTTCCTTACCCTTGCAAAAGGCGGCAATTTTATCAGCCATTTCTTTTGTCTTTATTCTCGGATCATTGTTCTGCTGCCATTTTCCCTGATATTTCTTTCCATCCATTTTGAAGTCAGCGAACACTTCCCAGAACGGCTCAGACTTGAATTGCTCAATTTCCATTTCCCGCTTCACTATCAAAGCAAGAGTCGGTGTCTGAACCCTTCCAGCTGAAAACACATCCGAAACGCCCCTTTGTTTCAATAAAATACTATACGCTCTCGACGCATTCATTCCCACAACCCAGTCCGCACAAGCTCTCGTATACGCTTCATAATAGAGCGGCCTGGTTTTTTCCTCGCTCTTCAAATTTTGGAATCCCTCATAAATCGCTTTTGGGGTCAAAGAGGAAATCCATAAACGTTTCATCGGTTTATTGACATTGCATAGATTAACGATATTGCGTACAATCAACTCTCCTTCACGCCCGGCATCACCTGCATGAATGATTTCATCGACTTCCGGTTTCCTAAGTAAGGTCTTCACAACATTGAATTGCTTTGCCTTTTGTCGGGTCACTTCATATTGAAATTTCTCAGGAATCATCGGCAACGTTTCCATCGACCATTTTTTCCATTTTGAATGATAGGTTTCCGGTGAAACAAGTTGACATAAATGCCCGACAGCCCAAGTTACATAAGCTCCATCGGGAAAAAGTTCATTCGGCATGATTTCTATATAGCCTTGCTGTTTCTTCGTTTTAAATTGAGCTGCTAGCGTTGAACCTTGATCTGGTTTCTCCGCAATGATTAGCTTCATGATCATCTTCACCTAATCCGTTACAAAATATCTTTCCCCTATCATTATACCTTAATTATCACAATCGGCTAGATATGACTTCGTTTTTACTGAACTGATAGTAGAAAGCATGAAATGATTGCTTATCTTCGGTGAAGAGTGAGGATTTCAGGGAGATGAAAAAGTCCTCCTGAATATTGGAAGGTTAATAGGTAAAAACTTCGAATTTGGGTGAATCGGAGTATATACAAAAGAAACTAGTGCGATTTTAAATGTGCCCTTCCAAGCTTTTCACTGTTTAGATGAAGATGAAGAAATTAAATTTTTTGATATTATTAATACAAAAGCTAAAGGTATAGGTACTTCGTTAAGTAGATTTTTAAAAAGAGAAAGTGATAATCTTAGTTGGATTGCAACACAGCTAATTATTGACCCTAACAGCCCCTTGTATAATAAAGGAACGTTAATTGGCAAAAGAACTAAAGAAAAGCATATTACTTTACAAAATGTATATAACTTTCTTTTGTTATTAATTAAAAATACAAAGATAGCCGAATTACCTAAGGAAAAAATACTTAATATAACTCTTACTTATTTTAATTGTATAAAAGAGTTGTTACCTGTAACTCATATAGTCTGTTTAAATGCTTTTGCTATAGCCGGCAATATAATTATTCCTTCAAATTATAATTTTGTTTCCAACCAGTTAAACATTAAAGAAGTAAATAAAAGAATGAGCAGTATAAAGATATTTGATTGGTCTAGTGAAGGAGCATTGAAATACTAAAAGGTGCTAGTGGTTCTAAACTCTTAGCTGAAGACATCATTGCATCTGTAAAAAAAGAATTCTTGAATTTCACATTTTCAAATTTTAAAATGGCCGAAAAATCAAATTGATTTTCGGCCATTCTTATTCCTTATTCTTAGGGGGGAACTTTCCAGCTCAGTTCATGTATGTATTGTGTTAAAGCATCTGTTAAAAAAAGCATCAACTGTAGCTTTGAAATAAAAATTGTTCAAAAGGTCCTCCTGAACCCTCATATTCGTAAATAAATACAATCCATTTTGAAAAGAGATTGATCAATAAGGGTTCATTTCTAGTGATTTAGTATAAAATTTTTATAAAATAGTTTGATTATTTTTTAGTGATCATTATAGAACTAACGGACCCGTTAGTTTAAGTAGATTTCTTCAAAAACTTTTTAGTATTCCAGTTATTACAGGAATGCTGCCCCTTTAGTGCCATAAGAAAAGGAGCTGCTAATCAGCTCCTTATAATGAAGCACCCGTTAGTAAAATAACAAAATCAATTTCTACTAAAGAATTGGACATACTAATGATAGGATTCTCTTTTATTAGTCTAATTGCGGTTTTATTTATTTTATAAATATTACAATTTTCCAAATTAATGTGAGGGAGTATCTTACTTGCTATAAATTGCGAATCATTTCCTTTATTTCATCACGTTTTTGAATCGTTGTATCGTTTTTATTTGGGAAAATCGCTGTGGCACCACCGTCATTTTCAATATCAACTAGTAAATCGAAAAAATTCAAAAGTGGTATATTGAACGCTTCGTATGACTTATCTATATTGGCAGACTCCATTTCAGCAAAACTTCGACTTGGCCAAACAGGTAGTAAAAATGGATAGTCTCCATCATCATCATCCAAAAGTAATAAGTCGCCATTTTCGTCGCGTAGTAACCACACCTGTTCATCTGTTGCAACCATTCCATAAAAATATGCAAGTCGCTTTTCAGCAGGACGGTTTAAAATAAATCGTTTAATTAATTTCATATATGTCATTCCTTTACGATAATTATTAAAAAATACCAAGTAAAATAGAAAGTTATTATATTTTTAAGGATAATTATACCATTACTTCTTCAAATAAACTGCCCCTTTAGTCCCATAAGAAAAAGCTGTCTTAAAGACAGCTCCGATCTTCAGCTAACGCACCGTTTAGTTGAACAACTCCAGGGCTTATTTAAACTGTTCATAATTTCCTTTGGATTAGAGATACCGTTCTCAATAAAAATAGTTGCCTATCCTTAAACAATTTCATATAAGCTTCTTCAATCATATTTGAATTTAGGTGGGCTACTAGGCATACATCCAATCCAAGCTTTGACCCTGAACATAAACTTGGATATAAGTCTAATTTCAATAAGGAGTGAACCTCGAATTATGGTATATACACGACAAATGCCATCTGCCCTGAGTCCCTGGGGTCTTCAAAATTGTTTGTATCGTTTTACGTACTTGTGGCTTAGAAACGGAGACAATTTCTGGTTTTATTTGACGACTGTCGGGGAATCAAGAGTTTATGGATATAGGTTTTTCGGCGGAAGATGGAATAATTATTCGGTTGCTTTAAGAGATATTGTTAACTTCCATTGTTCTCCTCCGACTCCAACTCTATATTAAAACACTGTGACTGACCCTCGTAATCGTATCGTTCAGTCTTACTTTAAAAGCGTCTGTGCTTTCGCATAATCAGAGATCGTTTTTTTGAATCGAATACTGTGATCACCAGATATCCGCCACCTGCATGTTCTCATCCATCATGTATAGAACATTAATCATTTCGGTTAGCGTTCTTTATACTGAGATTAGACTAAAATCCAAAACGAACATAAGTTTAATCCTGAGGCTGCGTTAAACTGCACTTTAGTGGATAAGAAAAAAACCGCCGCAGTGACAATCATCTTGTTCCCAAGCACCCGTTAGCCTACATTAAAAATTCAATTTGTTATTTATTCTAGGGTTGGTTAAAGTACTCCTTCTTCAACAAACCTGCCCCGATAGTTGCATAAAGAAAGAGCTGCCTTAAAGACAGCTCTGATCTTCAGCTAAAGCACCGTTAGCTCTATTCTGACTAACCACTTCACCAAATGTTCTTTATTAAGCGAATCATCATTCTTGGTATAAACATTAAGATGTTCCAAGCCACTTCAAAAAAGATTGAATCCCTAAGCTCAATTAGGATTTCTTTAAAAAAGCCGTTTTGCTTTTCTTTTTTTCTTTTTTTATTTTTCATCTGTCTAACTCCCAATCACTCAATTCTTGTTGCAATAAATACTTTGACACTCCTTTACTTCATATATTAATCCATCAGCAAGGTCTCAATCTTTGTTTAACTATTCTGCCCTGATAATTCCATAACAAAAAGAGCTGCCAAAGCAACTCTCTTATTGAAGTAAAGCACCCGTTAGTTTAAGTACAATATTTCACAATCTTTTCTTATGGAAAAAGAAAAAAGGCGACCATTCTTTTTGTTGCATCCGTTGTTCAAGAAGAAATCAACTAATTGTTTTAGATGGTACCTTTTTCCCAACTAAAAAATAAACCAAATAACCAATCAGATTGAATAAAGCAAAAGCAATAACCCAACCAGCATTCAATCGTCTATGATGATAAGCGTTAATGATTGCCCAAATTGCAAACAGTACCCAAAAAATACATACACTTAGAAACAATGCAGTATATGCTGTTTCTACATAACCTTTTGATTCAACCATGACATCCCAATTTTCGTTACCTGTACCATCAGCACGATAAGTTATAAAGTGGTTAAATATTGGTTTTTCTCTAAAACTATATTCTGGTTCTTCGCTTACAGTAGTATAAAATGTCTCATTACCATAATTGGTAACTTCAACAGCACTAATGGTTACTCCTGTAATGTTTTCATTTTCTTGTACAATTTTTTGAATATCCGTTTTAGCTTGCTCGGTTATTGTATTACCTAAACTATCAAGGATTTGTGAACTAAATTGATAACTCTCATTTTGTTGATTCCTTTCAAGTGGAATAAGAATACCATATCCGATAAAACTAATTAAAAGGAATGTTAATGCTGTATAAAGTACCCATTTTGCAAATGTTCTTTGTGCTTTAAACAACTGACCAACAATAGAACGCATTTCTTTCTCTCCGCCAAATCGTTCAATTGCAATTTCAATTGCTTCTTGTTCAGTCTTTCCTTCTGCTTTTAATTCGTGAACAGCCTCTATCAAATGACTTTTCATTTCTGCTTTTAGTTCTTGAATTTCTTTTTTATTTCCACCAATATTGTGGTAAAGCGCATCTACAAATACTTCAATTTGTTTCATATTTTTTCTCCCCCTTCCAAAAACGAATCAATAATTTTTTTTACAAATTGCCATTCCGATCTCTTTTCTTTGAAACCATCTTCACCTAATGGTGTAAGTTTATAATATTTCCGCCTTCCTCCTGGTCCTTGTTCATCGCCCCAGTAAGATTCAATCCATTTATTTTTCTCAAGTCTTTTTAAAGACAAATAAAGCGTACCTTCTTTAAGTTCAAATTGACTTTCACTTTTTTCTCGCACGAATTTTGCCAATTCATAACCATACATATCCCTGCTATGTATTAACGATAGAATTAGTGTATCTATATGACCTTTCAAAACCTCTTTATTAACTTCCATAATTTCTCACCTCCTATTATTAATAGTAAATTGAAATACTATATAATACAAGGTACTTATTAAAAAAAAATTCCAGTTTCTTTCTTCAACTAAACTGCCCCGTTAGTGCCATAAGAAAAAGGCTGCCGCAGCAACCCCTGTTATTGAAGTAAAGCACCCGTTAGTTTAAGTGTTATACTTCACAAATTATTAAAAAATATTTAATTCTAGAAATTCATCAGTTTCCATAAAACCAAACTTCTTATACACTGGTCTACCCATTTTTGAAGCCCCAAGCCATATTTGTGAAATACCTGAAATCTTAACTTCATCAACTAATTTAGTTAACAGCTTTGTTGCGATTCCTTGCCCACGATAATTTTCATTAGTATACATATTTGTGATATAAGCCTTTTTTCCAGTCTTATTGGTGTAACAAGGTGGAAATTCATAAAAAATTACTGCACCACAAGCTATAATTTCTTCATTATCCTCCACTAGCCATTGAATTAAAGTACCATCACTTAGTTTATTTTTAAAGAAAACATATAGTTCTCTATCAATATCTATATTAGGTTCTATCCCCTCATCAACTAATTGCTTTTTTCTTAACTCGACCAATTTATCAATATCATCGATATTTGCTTTACGATATTTCAACTTCTCACAACTCCTTTATAAAATTACAACTGACCAGCCCCATAGCATAATTAATTCTCATCATTTTACCATTGATTCTTATTAAACTAAACAAAAAAAGGTAAAAGTTCCCTTTACTTATTTATTTTACCATAAAAGACCATTTCCCTTATAGAACTAACCTGCCCCGTTAGTGCCATAAGAAAAAGGCTGCCTCAGCAACCTTCCTTATTGAAGTAAGCACCCGTTAGCCATCCATGAATCGCAAAAATCGGCGATCCACCACAAAGAATGAAAATGGTTGGGAAGTGTCCATACTGATACTGACCTTAATCCAGTCAACCTTAATCCATAGACTAATTAACGCTCTCCTCTTTTTTTAAACGATTGAGCAGGGTCTTCTTAAGTATTGTCATTTTTCATTATTAAAGTAACTTATTTTCATGGTAGTTCAACAACAAAATTTATTATTATCCTATTACTTCTCCCAAAGCTCTATACGTCTTCCCTCTGGATCTTCAATCCAAATAAACTTTCCAAATTCATTAATCGTCTTTTCCATAACAAGGGGAATACCCATTTTTTCTATATGTTTGATACTGTCATCCAAATTTTCAACTTGAAAGTTTAACATCACTTGTTGTTCTGTTGGAAAATAGCGGTCATTTTCAGAAAAGAAGGAAAAGATAGTTTCATTGCCTGATTGTGGTGTAATAATGGTACCATTCCAATTTTCAATTTCAATTTTTAGGACTTTACTGTACCATTTTTTTATATCCTCTAGATTTTTAGTCCTCCAAAAGATTCCTCCAAAACCCTTTATTATCATAAGAATCTCCTTCCTATCCCATTAGTTATTAATTTAAATTCTAGTTTTGAAAGCGAATTCCTCTTTCACTAACCTGCCAGTTAGAACAATTTAAAAAAGGCTGCTTCGGTTATATGTAATTCCATATAAATGTTATTTTATAGGGGGGTTTATATAGTATTTAATAAGATGTTGATCATTAAAACAAGTAGAAACAAAAGGGATAGAAATCTATCCCTTTTTATTTATGCTGACCTCAAAATGACCTCATTTACCACAACAACTCAAAGAATGTAATTGTAAAATTTCCAATTTTAAATTTTGGCTCTGTTAAAGTAAATTGTTGATTTTTGAGCAAAAAAAAGACCACAATTTTTGTGGTCTTTGCTTTTCCTTATTCAATTAACGCACCCGTTACTTTGTGACCGTATCGCTAAGATTGAGGGCAGTAAGAATGAGTTTAAACGATTCCAAGCCCCCAGTATTAACACTGAATAAGGAAGAGGAGGAGGATATCTTTGATAAGCTTATTCATCTGTTTGACGGGGTTGTTGTGGAGGGTGAAATTCAAGAGGTCAAAGAAGAAGAACCAATTGACCAGCTGAAACGCTGGATCGCAAACACTGGTGAGCTCCGAGTAAATGAGTTAGCAAGATTGATAGGTTTAGGGAATAATAAGGTTCATGCCATGATGGTGGAATTAGTAAATGAAGGGTATTTGAAGAAGGAAGGCAGAAGTTATGCCATTAACGTGAATGATGAAGAATTGGATAAATGGAGGGATAAGGAATGATACCTTTTACGACTGCATTGATAATCCCTGTTGTAACCTTCTACGCAATGATCAAAGGAATCGATTATATGTATAGTGAAATGACTGGAAAAGAAAAACCGATTACGTCCATTAACTTTCGCCAATGGAAGGACGGATGGGGATGAATAAAAAATTAGTAAAATGTAAGTCTGCGTTGATAGAATAATTGAACATAAGCAGAAGGGTTCGAGAATCTTTAAAAGATCTCGAACCCTTCTGTTTTAATATGTGAGTGTTCAGTCTAGTTTACGGGATGCGTGAAAAAAAAAACGAGTGAAAATATAATTTCTGGTAATCAAAGTTTAAGAGATTTTTACGAATAAAAAAAGTGAAGAAGGAAAACCCTTTAGAGTGGCTAATATGAGTTAGCAACAAACCTACATTGACATGTCATTGCGCTTGTTTTTATGAGAGATATATTTTTTCGGTATCGCAACATTATACGGCACATTGCTATGTCCGTAGCTACGATGAATCATCATATACAGTAAACCAATACCTACAACTATGACTCCTGAAACGAGCACGATATAGTTATCATACCAAGGTGCATCTGGCGTTCTTGGCCAACACATGTTGATCATTGCGATGATTCCGTAGACAAGCGCACCAATATTGACGGGCAGTCCCCACTTGCCCAATTGATACTTACCACTTGGCTTCCATCCTTTTAGTCTAGCTCGAAGTGCAGCAAAGACAACCATTTGGAATCCAAGATAAATGCCAAATGCCGCAAAACTGATTACCTTTGTGAGCGCATCTGTAGACACTTTTGATCCAAGCACAATGAGGGCTGGGACAATTGCGGCAAGAAGCAGCGCATAAGGTGGAATGTGACGAGCAGCCGAAAATTTCTTTAACAATCGGCTTCCTACAATCATGTCATCACGGCCATACGAATAGGCAAGTCTGCTTGCTGCCGCTTGTAAACTCATTACACATGAAAGGAAAGAAATCAACACAATACCCAGTACAATCTTCGCGCCAACAGCACCAAATGCATCGTTTAGTAAGGTATCAACAGGCGTTACGTCCTTACCAGCGATAACTGCTGGGATATCAGCAACTGATAGTACTAAAGCAAGGCAAACAAAAGTTGCTGCAGCACCGCCAATGTAAATGGTCCGACGCATTGCCTTTGGGATAAGAACACCTGGATTCGGTACTTCTTCAGCAACATCACCACAGGCTTCGAACCCATAATATTGAAAAATCCCAATTAATCCAGCTGCTGCAAATGCATACATGTAGCTATGACTACCTTGAGCACCAAAAGAATCAAAGAGCACATCAAGACCGTGCACCCTTTGTGTGATAAGCAACCAAAATCCAACTACAAGCGCACCGATAAGTTCAGCAGCAAAACCAATAACTGCTGCAGCCGCGAGAACCTTTGTGCCAAGAAAATTGATGATAGTCGATAGTGCAAGAAGGACTACCGCACAAAGAATCGCAGAGTCCACCGATACTTCAAAACCCAAAACTTGTGCTAGATAAGGTCCAGCTCCGTACGCGACACTGGCAATCGTCACAAGCAAGGCCATTAAGTAAACCCAGCCAGTCATCCACGCCCACTTGCGCCCCCATAGTCTTCGTGCCCAAGGATAAACTCCTCCTGCAACAGGGTATTGCGCAACAATCTCACTGAAGACAAGTGCGACTAGTAATTGTCCGAGTCCAACGATGAAAAAACTCCAAATCATAGGTGGGCCACCTTGCGCAAGTGCGTATGCAAATAGTGAGTACACACCTACTACAGGTGAAAGATAAGTGAACCCTAGCGAAAAGTTTGCCCACGGACTCATGTCGCGGCGAAATTCAGATTCATATCCAAGCGATGCCAGTTGTGCAGCATCACTATCATAATGTTCTGACGCAGAACCTCCAATATTTTTATTCAGATTTTCTTGCATATTTGAGCCTCCTTAAAATGGTAGATATATTCTTATATGCAATTGTTGTGCCAATATAAAAAATAATATAAATATTCAGTTAATTTACTTTGATAGAGGTAAATTTTACAATTAAATTTCAATTTTGATATTTTGTATTCAACTCTGAAATAATTTTAAGATGGGGGATAGGGATTTTATGCCAAATAACTTCCATCTGTTATTACTTTTTAATCATTAATGCATAATTTATTCATAACTTCATAGGAACGTGGAATTGTTGGGCAGAACCCTAGCTTTTTAGTAAGTAGTTCAGATAACGTGGAGAAAAAGCCAAATAACAAAGTAAATAACATACGAATTGGCAAGTTAAATAGCAGATTAAATAACAATATAATTAGCATAAAAAACACTTGAGTACCCAAGTGTTTTTGGTCTTTAATGTGTAATTCTTGTTCAACTAACGCACCCGTTTGTTGAGGAGGAACTTCTAACTTTTAGTACCTTTTTCTAATTCTTCACGTTTTTTTATCTCTTCTGTTTGGTCTAAGATATTAATGTTCACTTTTCTTAGCTCGTGAGAATAAAGGTCTCTCCCACCATGATTCAGGGAGTTTTTTTATTACTTTCACAAAAACATCTACTGTATAATTTTCTTCAATCGTAGTAGGATAGTGTACAATATCAACTACTTCGCACAATTTTGAACCTAGCTCAACTTTTTCACCAATTCGCACATATAGATTGTTATAAGAATAACTATTTATATTTTCTTTAATTTCTCCTAATTCACCTTCAATATATTTAACTAACATTTTATAGCCCCCTTCTCTTTTTACTCATCTTATTTTCAGTATTGATTTTCCTCTTCTAAAGCCACTTTCCTTCACACCTTTTTTGAAAATTACTCCATTTATTCTAAAATAAACTTATCTTTCTATTGAATTATTCTGCTCCGTTAGTTCCATAAGAAAAAGAGCTGCGGAAGCAACTCCCCTATTGAAGTAAAGCACCCATTAGTTCGATTCACTTATTTCTAGTATATTCTGGAGTATCACAGAGTGGACATTCCTCATATTGCTTTTCCTTTGCTAGAAATAAAGTAAATCCCCAGAATAAAAGTAATTATTAAAATGACACAAATTAACCAATGCATCAAAGGATATTGATATAGTACTGTTGAATTCATATCGGTTGTTGTTATTTTATTCTCAACAGGATCATAAAGCATGTCCACAATTAAGTATGTTAGTAAAGATGAAAGAGTAAGAAATATTCCTATCGCACGTTTCATCATTTTCACCTCCTAAAACCGTTAAACTGTATACAGTTTAACGTAAAAACAAAATCCTTCTTCAACTAAACTGCCCCTTTAGTTCCATAAGAAAAACGGTTAAACTTTTTTCAAATCGGTACGACTAGAATAAAGAAAGCCTGCGATCCTTGCTATTTAAGGAAGTAGGCTTTTTTTACTTTTTCTTTTTATGTAGGCTATGATATTGAATATTGTTGATGAGTAACTTCTAGTTCAAAGAAATTACTCTTCTTAATCAAATTAATCTTTAACTTTATTTTTGTGTCTATTTGCTAATTTCATAGCGAAGAACTGAGGAATCAAATTCAAAAAACTAACCAAGATTAATAATTGATATGGAGTTAGTGGCTTAAAATAGCCACCCCATCGTTCGTTCCCTGTCATCTCGTTTATGAAATAAAATGAGATTATTACAGATAATATATTACCAATAATAAGAGAGATTGAGTTATTAAAGAGTTTGCCGAAGAAAGCAAGAAGTGAAGTCACTACAATCATAATCAAATAGCCAAGCATTGAACGGTTAGCAAAATCTTGTTGCATTGAAAAATAAACAAAAGGAAAACAGTATAAACAGACTATTAGAATACCAATTACTATTTTTCTTAGAACAAGCAAAATCTTATTCTTCATATATCCCCATCCCTATACCTTTGTCTATCCCCATAGTCCCCACCGCCTGTAATTCATTTAAACGACTTAAACTCTCTTCTTTATTAAAAGAACTATGCCAACGATAATCATATTGATCCAATATACGGTAATGGTTACTAATCAAATTTTGTTGCAAACGAAAATCCCCTCTATACTCGATTTCTTTCCACCATAACTTACCACCCATTGTTTTTTCTTTAGGCGTCCCACCATTTTTGCTAGTTATTAACTGAACAAAATCAACTGGATTGTCACCAATTGATGATATCAGCAATTGGCTATGATTAAACAAAGCACAAAATGCAACAACGGTGGTCCAATTGGCTTCTGTTCTTCTTTTTTCAATTTGAACTAGTGTTTTTTTGAAATTCCTAGAATTTCAGACATCTTATCTTGAGAAAAACCTTGTTCTGTTCGGACAAGTTTCATTTTTTCTGATATTAAATTGATGAATTCTTCTTTTTCCATATATACTAAATACTCCTTTTTAGTGTAATTTTACACTAAAAGTATTATTTTTCAATAAAAAACACCTCTTTTGAATAAAAAAAACTTAAAAAACACAAAGAAAAAAGCAAGAAATAACCTTGCTCTAAATAAGTTTGAAATGGAAATATTTCTTAATTAAAGCTTGTTGAACTAAACTGCCCCGTTAGTTGCATAAGAAAATGGAGCTGTTTCCAACCCCATATTTGTTAGTTCAACAAGATAATAACTTTTGTAAGGTAGTTCCATACATACCTGCTTTCATTAGTAAAAGAAAGTGACAACCAGGGATGGGTGCCTTTACAATTTCATAAACACTTTGATTTCGTTTATTAATAGTATTCCTTTATACACACTTGTAATTTCATTCAAATTGATTAACTATCTTTTAAAAAAAATATTGTATTTGTTAGTCTTCTTATTAACAACTTGTCCAAACCAATCAATACTTTCCTCATAGAATGAATACAAGTAATTATACCGAAATGGAGGAAACAGACCAATGAGTGACACAAATTTTTCAAATGATTCTCCAGGCCCAAAAGGAAAATTAATTACTGGCCATTCAAAGGAGTTTATTTCAGATACACTTGGCTTTCTTACCCGTTTAGCAAAAGAATATGGAGAAGTTGCTAAAATTCGTTTTGGACCTTTCCATAATGTTTACCTTATTTCAAATTCAGATTTAATTAAGCAGGTACTTGTAACAAAACAAAAATCCTTCTTGAAATCAAAGGACTTCTCTGCTTTAAAACCAGTACTCGGAGAAGGCCTTCTTACAAGTGAAAAAGAAATTCACATGCGCCAAAGAAGGCTTATTCAACCCTCTTTCAAAAAGTCTCATATTAGCAATTATGGTCAGGATATGATTGATATAACAATGGACTATATTTCCACTTGGAAAAACAGAGAAGAAAGGATTATTACGGAGGATATGATGAGCCTTGCACTGGGTATTATCAGCAAGACCATGTTCAGCATGAACCTCAAAGAAGGATATGGCATGCTCGGGGAACCTATAGAAGCCTTCATGAGAATTGCCGTTAAAAGAATGCGAACACTTCAAATGCCACTATGGGTTCCAACTAAAAACAACCGTGAATATAAAATTGCGAAACAGAGACTTGATAAGGTGATTTATAGCTTTATTGAAAAACGTAGAACAGAGGCAGAGAGACATGAGGATATGCTTGGGATTCTAATGGATGCTCGAGATGATGAGGATGGCTTAGCTATGACAGACAAGCAGTTACGTGATGAGTTAATGACCATTTTCCTTGCCGGTCACGAAACAACAGCAAATGTGCTTTCCTGGACCTTATACTTGCTTTCCCAACACCCTGATGTGGAAACTAAACTTTTCAATGAAATAGATAGCGTAATCGGCAACCGTAATCTAACAACTGGCGATTTTATGAAATTAACATTCACACAAAATGTTATCTATGAATCAATGCGCATATACCCGCCTGCCTATATCATACAACGGGAAGTGGCGGAGGATGTGGTAATTGGAGGGTATCTTTTTAAAAAAGGCGATATGATCCTGTTGAGTCAGTATGTGATGCACCACAAGCCTGAGTATTTTGATAATCCAGATTCCTTTAAACCTGAGCGATTTGAAAACAACTTTATGAAAACCCTACCTCCGTTCGCTTACTTTCCATTTGGCGGAGGTCCGAGAGTTTGTATCGGTAATCATTTTGCAGTGATGGAAGCTGTGCTTGTCCTAGCATGCATTGCTCAACGATATCGGATAAGGCTGGCGCCTGACCATCATGAAGTAAAGCCACTTCCGTCTATTACACTCAGACCGAAGCGTGGATTGCGCATGGTAGTCGAAGATAGAAATATAGGAGGTTTCCAACCAGAAGCTTCTGAAATTTAAATGAATATAAGTTGTATTAATGAACAAAATTGTCACTCTACACCTAAGGTAGATCCCCCCTTTAGTTCCATAAAAAAGACTGCAGCATCAACCCTAGTTTTTGAAGTAACCAGCTAATAGGATGTCAATATCTTTCTCTGAAATTTTCATTTCCCTTATGATATACTATTTTTGGCCATGCCAAATACCCCTCCAAAACCCTTTGGAAGGATTTTTCTCTGTTTCAGAATCAAAGGTCCGGTAAGTAATAAAACCCAATAACAAAGATACGATAGGAATAATTATATACTGTGGCCCAGGATGCTAGACCTAATAATAGAGTTAGCATCCCATAAGGATTTTGTCCTTTTATAGTATTTAAATGCACAATATCCTCCGGGGTCAGACCTTCGTGTTCGTACTTAGTTATTATTCGTTTAAGTATCCCTTGCACCATCCCTTGAAAAATGATGTATATAACAAAATTAAGCTTACTATTATTGTGAATAATTGGTTATCTTGATTTGTAAAAAAATTGCAGCAACATCACCATACCCTCTTACAACTTCCCTTATATTAAGAAGCCAGTTTTCGCCCTGTAATTCAACTAACGCACCCGTTAGTTGAATTACATTGCTTATGTATTGTGTATTATCTTTGTACTAAAGAAAAAAACAGCTTATTTAATGTCTCTAAGATTTATAGTCCACTATGTCTCCCTCGTCATAAGCTTCTTTAAATAATGGTGGCGTTTTCGCTTCAGATTGATTTTGTGATGAGGAACGAATACCATTCTCAGCTAAGATATCTAAAATTTTTTGAATATCTTCTTTGGTTGCGGGTGCTTTGTTTGGCTTTAGGCTAGTCGCTATTTTACCATTGGACTCTAATATCGCCAATTCAACATCTTCGACATTTCCTATATTTTTTTGGCGAAGTGCACTTTGTATCTCATCTATCGTTAATCTGGCTTTTTTTAGCTCTTCTAACTTCACCTTTCCATCTTTAATTAGTATTGATGGTACTCCATTAATAAACTTTCTGGATTTTGGAAACCATATTTGTATTTTTGCTAATAATACAATTCCTATAATGAGCAAAGTTCCAGCATATACTGCTTGCCATTCCTCTTTCAATGCTAAAGGTTGGATTAGTACAGCACCAATCGAAATCCTTAACACAGCTTCCGAAACTGTTGTTTCTGCAAGTGATCTCTTTCCTGCGATACGCAGAAGAATAATTGCAGTACAAAAAATTAACAATGCCTTTAATACATAAGGTAAGGTAGATATGTCTTCTAAAAAATCCATCATTTTTCTCATTCCTTAAACATTTTTTGTTAGTATCTGTTGACTCTATACCAAATATGTAGATAGTTTTTGGAAACTAGGTAACAACAAAAATTCAGGTGTTTTTTAGAATGTAAAATAAAGGCTAAATAACAAATTCTCCACTTCAACTAAACTGTCCCGTTAGTGCCATAAGGAGTCTTGACGCATGCCCATCAAGTTAAAATTTCTTTATACCTCAAAACGAAAAAAGCTATCTTCAGCAGCATTTACAGAAGAATAGCTTATTTTTTCGTTATGGGTATAATCCTTTTTCTTAGCTTGATGGCGATAGGCGCTACCACAATAAACAGACAAATTCGTCTGAAAATTTCTTCAGTTTTTGGTTTAAAATAGGAATAATGTAAGATAAATCTATTTTTCTTGTATGATAAAGTAGAATAGTAGGAAAATGAATCGAAGGATGTGTTATTATTTGATGTTAAATGTAAAAAAAATGTCGTTTGTTGTTTTTATTTGTTTCATGTTTTTTATACCAAATTCAATCTTTGCTCAAGAAATTTTACACAATGGAAGTCAAGGACAAGCAGTTTATGACTTACAAGAAAATTTAAAGAAAATGGGTTACTTTAACAGTCAACCAACAGGGTATTATGGTTCAATTACTGATCATGCAGTGAAACAACTTCAACTAGATTCTGGAATATTACCAGATGGAGTTTTTGGATTCCAAACACAACAAAAATTAAATAGTATTGAAATGATGGCAAGGGTTGTTTATGGAGAAGCTCGAGGAGAAACTTATGAAGGAAAAGTAGCTGTCGCTGCAGTAATTTTGAACCGAATGTCAACACCAGGTTTTCCTAAAAATACTTACGATGTTATTTTCCAGACAAATGCTTTTACAGCTGTACATGATGGGCAATATTATTTGACCCCAAATAGCTATTCTTATCGAGCTGTTATTGATGCATTACAAGGTTGGGATCCTACTCATGGTTCTGTTTATTATTATAATCCGGTCTCGGCAACAGATGAATGGATTTTTACTAGGGAAACAGTCATTAGAATAGGCAACCACTTATTTGCAAAGTAAAACTAATCTACATACATATTGAGGAATGATATTTTTATAGTTTCGTATTATAAATATCCCATTAACTATGTCGTGAGGTATAGTTGAAAGGTCGGGCAGTATTTGCCCGACCTTTTTGGCGGTACCCTTGGCGGCACTCCCAAAAGAAAAAACTGCCTTAAAGACAGCTCCGATCTACAGCTAAAGCACCTGTTTTTCCTTATTTTCCGTACCCATTTACTTATAAACAATATTAAGTACTTTTCCCTTGGTTCCAAAAGAAAAAGCGATTACCTGGTATAGGAACCGCCTTCAACTATCTTTGCAAAGTCATCAAGAGTAGTTGAATACTTGATATAAATTCGTGGTAAAAGATAAAGTTCGTCTTTAATGCCCTTCTCAGAAAATAGTTCAGGAGTTGTCGTAAGTCCAAACAAATAATATTTCTTCGTTTCTTCTACCACTTTGTCATTGAAATTTCCGTATGGATACGCAAGAGCATTAACTGGTTTGCCTGTTATTTTTTGAATTTTTTCTTTGGACCCTTTCAGTTCATATTCATAATTTTTTATTTCCGTCAAATCAGGATGTGTAGCAGTATGAGACTGGATTGAGATTATACCCGAATCAGCCATCATTTTTAAATCCGATTTCGATAATCGGTTTGAACGACCGATAAAGTCAGAGATAACAAAAATGGTACCACTTGGTTTAAAACGTTCGTTTTCAAGTTTTTGAAAGATAGCAAATGCATTCAGATTGTTTTTGTATCCGTCATCAAAGGTAATGAAAATGGGTTTATTTTCTTTATGAATTTCTTGCCAACGATCAAAAGTTAATAACGTGTAGCCATGGTCTTTTAAATAAATCATTTGTTTCTGGAAATTATCAGGAGTTACATATAGCTCCTTAGAACCCTGCCCAGTAAACTCGTCAATCGAATGATAAATTAAAATTGGTACTTTTCGTTGAGCAAAAACTTGTGATGGAAGAATTAAGATAAGAAGACATAGGAAAAACATTACAACCTTTTTCATAAAATTCCTCGCTTTGCGTCCTTTTTATATCTTTTCAATTTATTGTGCCTCAAAAGCATAGTTCTATTATGATTTCTCCCATATTTGATTCTATCTCCCATTGCAATGATGACTTTGATAATCCCAAATGAAAAACTAATTTCTTAAAACACTAAGGAATCGGACTAACTGCCACATTAGCTCTATAAGAAAAAGAGCTGCCAAAGCAACTGTTAGTGGGACAAGGAAGGATTAAGTGTATAGTTCTTTTTTTAAAGTCTTAATTCCATCAATTACACTTTTTACATTTTCATCATTATTCAATTTGTTTCTTGCATGGAGCAAAACTGGTCTAACAGATTCCACAGATCGTCCAAAATCGTACATCCATTCATATCGAGGAACCATCCAAGTATGAAAATGGTGAGTAGTATCTTCATTATAAAAGTAATAAACATGTTCTATCCCTAATACTTCCCTTTGAGCTTTTCTAATCTTAGATAATAAGTTTATGTAATCAACCTTTTCTAAGTCATTTAATTCGTCAAAGCACTTAATATGGCGTTTAGAGGCTAAAATTACTAAACCTTTAATGGGATATGCAACGTCTTGGTGAGCATGAAAATATTCAGTTTCGACTATTACACCACCATCCGGTTCTATTTCCCCACTTGTTAAAGCACAACTTAAACATTCGACTTCAACTGTTTTTCCATTAGACAAAGTAATTTCCCTCATAATTCCCTCCAAAAACAAAATATTATCTCTCTATAAAATATAAAAATAAACAAACCCTTGTTGAGCTATCCTGCCCCGTTAGTTCCATAAGAAAAAGAGCTGCCAAAACAACTCCCTTATTGAAGTAAGGCACCTATTAGGATATTATTGCCTGTCATCGAGCTCTTCCATATCACTCTTTATTTTTTGGTTCTTACTAAAATGAATAGCTATATATAAAAGTAAACCAAAACACCAACCAATTAGTACCTTAAAACCTGAACCAACAGCTGCCAATTCCAAGGCGTAGAAAATTATCACACCGAGAAGAACATATGAAAAAACTGTATTAATCAATATCATTCATCCTTCTTCCTTAATTGACGTACTATATAAATTCTATTTCAAATGCATTATTCCTTGTTGAACTAACCTGCCCCTATAGTTCCATAAGAAAAAGCTGCCTTAAAGACAGCTCTGATCTTCAGCTAACGCACCCGTTAGTTTAAGTGAGGAACATCACAAATAGAATATTAATTCATCTTAACAATATTTTTATTTTATTAGGCTATGTTAAAGACTATGGTTGAATGAAAAAACGCAAAAGATTTGGTTAATCTTAAATTTTAATGGTGGTAGTAAATATTCTATTAGCTATTTTTTAATTTGAAAACGTATTAGCAAAGCAGTATTCGTTTCTGTGATAAGAAAAAAGTGTAACAACTTGTTTATATTTCAAGTTATCAAATCATACTAAATTAATCCTTTTTTGAACTCAATCTTTCTAACTTTTCTTTATTAATGATAAAATATTTTCTTCCTTTTTTTTCTAATAATCCGTCTTCATGGAATTGGTTAAGTGTGTATAATAAATGTCGATAGCTTACCCCCACGTATTCTGCTGTTTCGGTATGCTTCTCTTGAAAGCATCCATCGTTTTCTATTTGAAGAATATATTTGGCCAATCGATTTTTGAATTCATAATCCTGCATAGCTGTGTAATGATCCGTTCTTTTAAGTAATTTATCACCTAAATATTTTGATAAATTATGGAGGAAAAGATTGTCATTTAACAGATGCTCTTTCGATGAAGCCAATGGAACCGCTAAGCAAGTACAGTCATTTATAGCCACAACATCTTTTAAATTCTTTTCCACCTCAATCAAGGATAATTCACCAATAAAATCATCTTTCTTTAGAAACTGAATCAGCGCACGTTTTCCATTTTCGTGTACTATATATATTTTTGCCCGCCCATCCAATATTAAAAATAAGTACTGAATATCTTCATCAAAGCGCACTATATATTCATTAGAAGAAAACTTACAAATAAAAGCCTGATGTAAAACTGCTTTCGGAAAAGTTTCTTGAATATCATTATATATATCCACAAAATTTTCAGCGTAATCCTTCAAATTGATTTTTTCCATTTTATCACCTCAATATGAGATATCTCCTATTATTATATTGTTCCTTTCGATATATTACTACCAAGAGGTGGATAGGAATGAACAAATACAAACATATTATTTTTGACTTAGATGATACGATACTTGATTTTCAAGATTCAGAAGAAAAGGCTTTAAAACAAATTATTACGCTGTACGAGTTGCCCTATAACAAACAAACAATTGCATGTTATAAGCGCATTAATGATGGATTATGGCATCAATTAGAGGAAGGCTTGATTTCTCGTGAAGAAGTGCTGACAACGCGTTTTTCACTTTTTTTGAAGGAATTTCATATAGATGAAAACGGAGCAAAGGTTGAAGCTATGTACCGTGAGCATTTAAACCAAGGACATAAGACCGTTACCCATGCACATGAATTATTAAATGCTTTAAGTAAGCAAAATTATAAATTATATATTGGAACAAACGGTGTAGGAAAGACTCAAAGAAAAAGATTAGGAGGTGCCAAGCTACAAGGATATTTTGAACAACTTTTTATCTCCGAAGAAATTGGTTATGAAAAACCGAATCCCCATTTCTTTTACTATATTTTTGATGCCCTGCATACAAGCCGTAAAGAAGAATTCCTAATGATAGGTGATCGTTTAACATCGGATATTCAAGGAGCTATCAATGTCGGAATTGATTGTGTATGGTTTAACCCTAAGAGAAGCATGCCTAAATCATGTTCACCTAAGAGCACATATACGATACCAAATTTAATGCAAATAATGGACTTATTAGAGGAATAATCATGAAAAAAGTAATTCAATCGATTCTACTCTATATAGTAAGTGCTATTGGCATTAGTCTTACATTAAAAGCTGATGTTGGTGTCAGCAGTTTTAATGCGATGAATTTATCAATATCTGAATGGACTTCCATCAAAGTTGGCACAATTACATTCATTGCAAATCTCATTTTTCTATTCGGTTATATCTGCCTATGCGAAAAAAAGGATTTTAGAAAATTTACTTTGATGTTCATTTCCATCTTGTTCTTTGGAATGGTTATTAATTTTTTCCTCTATACTATTTTCGGTACGATTTACGTAGAGAATTATTTAGTAAGAATCGGACTATTTATTTTCGGTGCGATACTAGCCGGTGGAACAACAGGCATTATTTTATCATTAGATATTATTCCTTTTCCTATTGAAAGTTTATGTTTACGAATAGCTGAATTAACAAAACGCCCTTTCTCTCAATACAGATATTGTGTCGATTTATTCTCCATTATTCTATCAATAACAATATCACTACTATACAATTTACCAATCAATATTCGTGAAGGAACGATTATCAGCTTCTTCTTATTGTCCGGCATTATTTCATATACACGATTGAAATTTAAAAACTATCAACAGAAACCCCAAACTCAATAAATAGCATAACTAAAAAATAACCTCTTACGGTTGAGAATCCAAAGAGGTTATTTTTATCAAACTTTAATATAAATTATCGAACTTTATTCTAAATGATCAATCTTTTTTGTAACACTACAGTTAAACTAACCTGCCCCGATAGTTCCATAAGAAAAAGCTGCCTTAAAGACAGCTCCAATCTTCAGCTAACGCACCCGTTAGTTCATTAAGAAACCCTGTATTGAAACAAAGAAAAGAAATAATGAGACAACTACGCACCCCAAAAATCCTCCTTTTCTATCTTTTTGAAGTTCAGCTAATCCTCTCACCAACATAATTGCCCCCGAGATCAACATTAAATACGGCATAAACTCAAAGTTTTCAGTAATTAGCAGATAAGCTGATAAAGCAAGAACAATTATTGCTAAGCTAATTCTAACTATTTTCAAGAATATATTTCCCCCTAAAAAATTAAGTTCTGTACGATTTTTTATTTAATCATACCATTTAACACCTTTTCATTTGTGTGGAAAATGGAAAGTCCTTTTTTCACTAACCTGCCCCGATAGTTCCATAAAAAAAGCTGCCTTAAAGACAACTCCGATCTTCAGCTAACGCTAAACACAACAAATAGTTGATTATTTGCATTTAAATTCAAATGTATTTTTTTCTAGACATATTGCTTCATCAAAAGTTTTGATAATAATATCAAAACGCTGACTGTATGGATGCATAAATACTTCGTACTGAATCCGACGTTCTTCATGAGACTGCCTTAAATAATTGATATTGGTTCCTCTCTCAACAATATCACGGCTCGACCTTCTCATTAATTCCGTTTCACCATCTGTATAGAAGTAAATTTTTAAATCAAATAAATCTGGATTAATAAATGCGACACTCATTCCTTCTACAATCGTTACTTTGTTTTTCGAAGAAATTAACTCACTTTTCATATAATGCGTATCTATTGTATATAAATCTAAACCATCTCTAACCATCTGAACATCTCTTTCTAAAGAATGCAAATGATGAGTTGATGGATGGCAAGCCGTCATTTTATAACGATGATTTTCGTTTTGATATGTATAGTCGATAACTGCATGCTTTCGTATGTTCGAACTAACAATATATGGATCTGTATTAATATAATTCACTTCATTTTGATTTAGTAGGATTGCGAGCCTATTGGCAAACGTCGTTTTTCCAGCAGCACCATGTCCTGAAATGCCAATAACAATCTGTTCATCAGTCATTCTGACCCAATTTATGATATCTTGTAATAACTTATCCATCCCTCTCCCCCTGTCCATTATAAGAATTAAACCTAATACTCGCTTTTTCCTCTTTAAGCTCTTCATCAATAAGTTATGTTAAGAATTGAAGCCATTTATGTTCTGGTTCGTGCAATTGTATGGCATACTTAAGCCGTTTTTTCCTCTCATCATCTAGATTGTCTAATATCGCCATAAAGTCTTGGTCGTCTTTTTCTCTTGTGTTTTTCACTTTATATAAAAGTACAATTTCTGGATTTAGATAAGGAATCCCGGTATCCGAATAACTCCAAACTGACTTAAGTGGATAGGAGATCGTTAAATCCCTTCTGAACTTCCAGTCTTCATCCTTTGTTTCATTTAGAAGTACCTCTAATTTATCTCCATTTGACTTATTTAAAGCGTGTACTTCGTGAATAGGTAACTCTAAAAACTCATTTTCCCAAGCATAGAATTTACCTTTAATAGCCTTTTTAAAGTCCCATTCTTTTAGATATTCCTTCAGGTTTAATTGGTCTTTTCGAAATAGGGCAATCTCAATATCTTGATGTTGTCTTGTTTCTCTACCGATAAAAAGGTCAATTGCCCAACCACCTGCAAAGAACCACGTTTTATTAAATCCTGACATTAAAGAAGTAATACTATGACATTGTTCAAATGACATATAAATCCCCCAAGCTAAAATACTTATATCCTTAGTATTCTTTGTCTATTTTGAATAACCTCTATATTGAACTCTTATGCAACTATCCTGCCCCGATAGTTCCATATGAAAAAGAGCTGCCAAAGCAACTCTAAAGATAAAACCCCTTTTTTGTAATTAACCAATCGTTTTCAGAACATTTTTTAATTGTACGATATTGTTCTGTTCGCCGTCGTTCATCTTATAAACGAAAACGGTATTAATGACATTGTTAAAGCTTAATTTGTAATAGTGAATGTTTGTATAGTTATATAAATCTATAAGCTTAGTATTCAATACTGCAATTGTATTGCTGATTTGCAAAAAATCTTGGATACTGCTGATTGATTTAATTTCCTTTAATTTATATGGTATTTGATTATTCATAAGCCATTCGGTCACAGCTCTTGTATACATACAACCTATACTCAATACGAGCAATGTAATAGGTGTTTTCCAATCAAAATTGATGATATGGTCCTTACTTGAAATGACCTCGAATGTTTCAGTTGCAACGATGTCATAAGTTAAGTCGGGATATTTCTTAATAGGTTCACTAATGAGTGCACAATCTAATTCGGAATTGTGCACTTTTTGGTTTATGGCATTACTGGAATCTACGGAGAAATCCACATCCGTTTGAATGTCGTTCATATTCAAAGTATTCGCGATATGGGCACCATAGATTTTCAAGGTTGTATGTGATGTGCCAAAATCCACTTTAGAGTTAGTTTGAATGGCACCAATGTTTTGTAAAAATTCTTCGTACTCTTGTGAAATAAGTTGAAGATAGTTTTTATACTGTATTCCTACGCTAGTGATTTTCAATCCTTGGGGCGTGCGTTTAAAAACAAGTTTTCCAATTTCCGACTCTATTTTTTTCACTTTAGCCGTAAGGGCGGATTGAGTATAGTTCGTGATTTCTGCAGACTTACTTAAATTTTGACGGTTTAATATTTCAATTTTCAATGCTATTTCTTTGATGTTCATATAGTTGGCACACCCTATAAAAAAAATTTATGAACCCTATCATTTTCCTCCATTTTACGCTTCTGGGCAGTCAGAGTAAACTCTAGTTAGCTTAATAAGTAAGGGAGACTAGATAATGCTAGAAGCTAAAAATAAGAATTTATCCCATCGAATTATTATTGAACGATACATCAAGCATAGGGGGAGAATTTCTTAATGCATACATATTATAAATGGTTAATCGTATTGGTGGCCACGTTATCCCAAACTGCAGCAACCTTTGTGACATATGGCATGGGACCCATCGCTGCATTTTATCAAATCGAATGGAATTTAACACCACTTCAAGCAGGCTTCATCGTTTCAGCAGTCAATATTGGTCCGATGTTTTCAATGCTGGCGTTCGGTTACCTGATGGATAAAAAAGGGGAAAAACACATTATCGGGTGGGGGAACATTTTATTGGGGATCTCAGCTTTAACGCTAGTTTTTGTAAATGATTATATTGTATTGCTGCTTTTATTATTGTTGGTCGGTATATGGTATGGAAGTGCTCAAACCGGTGGAAGCACGGCCATCGTAAAATGGTTTCCAAACGAACATAGAGGTCTGGCTCTAGGGATAAGACAGACGGGAATACCGATTGGAGGATCTTTAGCCTCTGCAGTTTTATCCTATACATATTATCATTTCAATTTGTCATCAGTACATATAGTACAAGGGATCGTAGCAATAATCGGAGGGCTGCTCTTCCTATTATTATATAACGAACCAGAAAGAACGAGCGAAACGGGATCAACCTCGGTCGGGTTCAAGGTGAAAATGAGTGTCATAAAAAATAATAAAGAGTTATATCCGATGTATATAGTCGGTGTTGTGATGATGTCATTACAGATGATTATCATTGCGCATTTTATGAGTTATTTGCATAACGAAGGGGGCTATTCATTAACAGAGGCAGGAAAGTATTTAAGCGTCGTTTTAATAGGTGGTATCGTTGGACGGGTAGTCATCGCATGGGCGAGTGACCAATTCTTTGAAGGTAAAAGGGAAAGGTTATTGCTTATTGTGATGGCTGTTACCGTAATTCTTACAGTGATGCTGCCACTTATCATGAATGTTGAAATGGAAATCTTGATGCTATTATTTTGTTTTCTTTTGGGTTTTGTAGCCATTGGTTGGTATTCCATTTTTATTGCTTGTATCACAGAGCAATCGGATTCACGTTTTATAGGTTTAACGGTGAGTTCAGCATTGACATTAAATCAATTATTCATTGTCATAGCACCCTCTTTATTCGGTTTAGTCGTTAATCTATTGAACAGTTATGAACAAGCCCTATATTTGGCGGGAATATCTGTAGCTTTGGGAGCGATTAATTTATACAGAGTAAAAATAAAAAAAAGAATGGATCATGGGATCACCACAAAGTTTGATCAATTTAATACAAACAACCTTGATAAATGAATAAATAGAAAGGGCATGTTTTCAAAAAAGATTAATCAAAACATGCCCTTATACTATTTAATTGGATTATTGTTTTATAAAAAAGATTGATCATTTTTGTGTTCCTTAATCAACTAACGCACCCGTTAGTTGATTAAGAAAATTCATTTTTATGGGAATAATAAACTCTATCATCAATTGAAAAAAGAACTTCGAATAAGAAAAACATAGGGAGATTTTAGTCTTCCTATGTTTTCATTCATATTATTTATCTGTTTGTTTTTGCTTCTTTTTCAAATACTCCGCACGTATTTTTTCAAGATGCTGCTTTTTATCAAATTTGGCAGGCGTCTGTTTTTCATGAAACTTTGTCACAGCTACCTTACCTTTGGTATCCAATTGATATTTTCCCACTTTGTTCACCTACTTTGCTTGTCTTTAAAGAAAATCTATTCAACAAATATAATATACCTTATTTTACTGAAGTAAACCTTATTACTTTATTAGTGTACTGCTAACTTTGCATATATATCAGTAAAAACATTAAAAACTTAGTACAATAATCATCGCCAAATGGTATTCATTTCATTGCTATCATCAAAATAAAATGCCTTGACACTCTGCATAAGCCTCAATAATTCTATTTCTTGTTTGTTCAGCTCTCTTCTAAAGGCCAATTGTTCGGTAAATAAGGTTTAAAATATTAAAACAATCTAAGTCTACTCCATCTTTTAAATGGTTCTTAATGCTAATAACCATTACGTTCTCGATGACTGCCCCTTTAGTTCCATAACAAAAGGCTGCCTAAAAGACAGCTCCGATCTTCAGTTAACGCACCCGTTTGTGAAATAAACACCTTAGAGAAAAATCACAATAAATAGTAATCCTACACCAATAAGAACTCCACCAATTAACTCAAAGTTACCCAATATGAAGAACAATTTACTTTTATTTTTAAAATCGAATGAAAGAATCCTTTTTCTTAACCAAAATCCAAAAATGACAATAAATAGAAAAGAAAAAAGAAGTAACATTGGATTATTTTTAATATAGAGTCACTCCCATTTTTTACACCTAGCAGAAATTATTAAATAATACTGATTGATTTTGTACTCATTCATCATTGGAATAACTATACACTAAAATAATACCTTCTTGAACTAACCTGCCCCTTTAGTTCCAGAAGAAAAAGAACTGCTAATCAGCTCTTAGCATTGAAGTAAAGCATACGTTAGTTCAACAAGATTTTTTTATTTATTTCTTTAATTGGCATAATATTAGAAGGAGTTAATTCTTCAGACTCAATTACAATTGCAGTTAGTCCAGCAGGAGTTGGTTAATCATGCTGAAAAATATAAATATTTACATTTTTTGATCTTTATCCATCCGTTTTGCCATTACGCCCCAAGAGAAATAAAATAATAGAGTGATGGCTAAAATTATGAAACCAGCTTGTGTGATATACATAAAGTCCCACTCTTTAATTTCCTTCTCTTCCTGACCATTAAAATCTTGAATTACATAGTTGGAAGTTTCATAATCCATAAAAACGTAACAAATTATTCCTCCTATTATTACTCCAACTAATAATGATAATAAGAACTTTTTCAATTTTGTGTCCTCCTGCCCTTTATCAAATATGAACTGAGGATAAAAATTAAAATAACCAAAAATCCCCCATCACATAGTGGCTTTTTTCTTATAAAAATCTCCCCATAACCAACTTAAAAGTGAATGAAATACTACGAAACAGAATGCGTATGCTAAATTCCCTAACCAATTTATCGTTTGCCCCCTGAAGTATTGTAGACCAGAGTTTGCAATATATATGAGTATGAAACCCACTATATAACTAATGAAGAATCTTTTCTTTGTTATTGCCATAATACAAACCACTCCTATTCTTTGGCAGGTAACCCAACTAACCTGCCCCGATAGTTCCATAAAGAAAAAGCCGCCTTAAAGACAGCTCCGATCTTAAGCTTAAGCACCCGTTAGCTGAATAGTGCTTTATTTCAATCACTCTTTTTATCAACTTCTTCATAAGGTATTTCTTTTCTTGACTCTATTTCTTGAGGTTCGCTTGGGTAATTTCGAACTAATCCATTATTGATGTCATCAATAGGTGTATATTGATTACTTGGTATTGTTTTATTCTTCTTAAACATCCTAAAAAGAGTAAAAATAATCACCCCGATAATTAATGCAAGTACAAAGTATTGCATTTAACCTCCCCCAATCAAAAAGTCGATACCTACATTTTACCATATATTTCATACTCCTTATGCAACTATCCTGCCCCGATAGTTCCATAAGAAAAAGAGCTGCCAATTTCAATAATAGATTTATTAGGAAAACTTGGAATTTAAGTTGTTGTATATTAAGATAGTATATGATTAATATTTTCCATTATATAGGAGGAGAGGAGACATATGAAAAAGAAAATTCTACATACGGTGCTTTCGATTGCAGTAGGAGCAGGGATACTATCCGTTGGTGGTGATCCTACCCAAGCTATGAGTCAAAATCAGGAGATGAATGACACATACGCAATAGCTTTTAAAAGTGGATTACCAGAGAATTATCAAGAGGTAATACTGAAAGCTGGTGGTAAAGTAACCAAAGTTCTTCCCGAAGTTGGAGGAATAGAAGCTCAATCTGACGAGCCTTCTTTTCTTAAAAACCTAAAAGGTAATTCTTCAATAGAAGCTGCCAACAGAGAAATTCCCCTAACCTTAAACAAATCTGCAGTCAGCCCTTATAACTATGGATCTAGTATCATCAGCCAGCAAAATTCAGAGAGTTATTGGGACTCCCAATGGGATATTCAAAGGGTGACCAACGACGGGAAATCATATGATTTAGAAACAGGCGGATATAAAAATAACGATGGCAGTATTACTCATAAAGCAGTGGTGGGAGTGATTGATACTGGAATTGATGAGTCTCATCCTGATTTAAAGAATAATATAATAGGTGGACGTAATCTTGTTCCTGCTGGAATGGATGAATCTGAAACAGGTGATCCTACTGATATAAAAGATCGCAATGGGCATGGTACTCACGTTGCCGGGATCATTGGAGCAAATGGTAAAGTAAAGGGTGTAGGACCAGATTTAGGAATCAGATCCTATCGCGTATTATACTCAGAGCAAGCTCTTGGATTACCAACTTGGATTATAGATGGAATAATTGCAGCAACAAATGACAAGGTAGATGTTATTAATATGTCTCTTCGTTTCTATAATAATAACAAAATGACAATTGAGGGAGAAAGTTATAAATCAGTCGCTGAAACGTTACTATGGAAGAGAGCAATTCAATATGCAGTAAAGAATGGAGTAACTGTAGTAGCCGGTAGTGGTAATGAAAGTTTAAATTTAGATGACAAGAAGGAAGTTAACGAATTTTTAAATAAATTGTATGAACCATATGGAATGAGCGTGAAAGGTCCTGCAACTGTTGTACCAGCACAAATGCCAGGAGTCATTAATGTGTCTGCCTCTACAAAATGGTCCACTCAACAGCTTGCTTTCTACTCTAATTATGGAAACAGTGCTATTGACGTGGCAGCTCCCGGAGGAGATTATGGGCCTGAATATGCAGAAACCAATGATCCTGCGGCGGCTGATCCAAGTAACTTAATCCTAAGTACTTGGCCTACCTATTTAGGTACTTCATATGAGTTTAATGCTGGTACTTCCATGGCTACTCCTCAAGTAGCTGGAATTGCAGGAGTTATTAAGGCAGCTCATCCGGATTATAAACCTGCCCAAGTAACAGCGCGCATTAAGCAAACAACTGTTGACTATGGAAAGAAAGGACAAGATGCCTTATTTGGTTCAGGAGAAGCAAATGCTTATAGAGCATTAGAAAATATAAAGAAGTAGCTTATGTTTCAAAATAAGATGAAATATTAAAAGTACAAGGAGGATTCTTGATCAGAATCTGCAACACGAACAGTAATTGGACAAGAATATATCCATAAAATAAGGCTTCTTTGCTCAACAAAGAAACTATTTGCCCGAAATATAAAAAACAAAAACACATAAAATGCATGAAGCCATATTCTAAATATCACAACTCACCAGTTAAAATTCATTCCCAACTTAATTGTTGGGATTTTTTTGTTTTATCGCTTAATTACAATTTCTAGTCCGAGTAAAAAAACATTCTCCAATTTGTGTTATGGACCTATACTGACCCCGATAGTTGCATAAGAAAAAGCTGCCTTAAAGACAGCTTTGATCTTCAGCTAACGCACCCGTTAGCTCAATAGCAAATGAATTACATCTCGTTATTCTCCCACAGCTCGACCAGTCGACCTTCAGGATCTTCAATCCAAATAAACTTTCCAAATTCACTAATCTCTTTTTTCTTTGCAAGTGGTACACCAATATGTTCAAGATGCTTAATAGTCTCGTTTAGATTATGTACTTGGAAATTTAACATCACTTGTTGTTCTGTTGGAAAATAACTGTCATTCTCGGTAAAGAAAGAAAAGATAGTCTCATTTCCTAATTGGGGTTTTATCACAGTCCCATTCCAATTGTCTATTTCAATCTTCAACACTTCACTGTACCATTTTTTCACAACTTCAAGATTCTTAGTTCTCCAAAATATTCCTCCGAAACCTTTTATCATCGTATCTAACTCCTGTCTGTCATCAAATTTTCAACTATCCGATTACATTAGATATTCGAGATTTAAATTTAAGTTCCTTCTTCAACTATACTGCCCCGTTAGTTTACGTACATTTTTTCACTTACTCAATAAAAAGAGTCGTTTTCCCTATAAGAGAAACGACTCTTTTGGTAAATATGAAAACAATTTGACCAGCTTTGTATCCCTGCAATTACTTTATATATATTTCAGAATCGGATACTACTTCCTTCACTCTATTGCGTTTTAAAGCAGTACTCATTATCACAATCATGCTTACTAATCCAATCCAAACAAGAACAGAAACAGGCGTACTCCAGGTTAAGCCTTCCCCAAAGAAGAATAATCCACGAAGCCCTTCTACCATAAATCGCATTGGCAACCAAGAATAAATCCAATCCCGATAAAATGGAGACATCATTTCAGGTGCCATTGCCAGTAAAGGTGCACCGAAGAAAAGCAGTAAGATAAAAATAGGCATACCTTTAAGCCCCAATAGTGAAAGTACAGCTAATATCATTAGAAAAAAGCTAAAGGATGTTATTGATAAAAATAAAGCCGTATCCATGAAATTCGGGATATTTAAACCAACCATACCATCTGCTATCCAGGTTAAGCCAAATCCAATTACCAGAGCTACAACGGCACCCATAAAAATTTGCCCCATCTTTGTGACAAGGTTTTCTTTTCTAGTGCGAACCGGCATTTTGCTAATGGAAATAAAGATTATCGCAGCACTTGCCAAACTAGCCATCCATAATGGCTGGAATAAGGAAACAGGAGCATTTCCATTCGCACTATTCGTGCCGATTTCATTGACATTTGTGACTTTCTTAGCGATTGGAACTGCAAGGCTTGCTGCCTGTTTTGCAGTCAAAGTTGCTCCTTGTTTTTCAAAACCATCAAGCAGTTGTTTTCGGACAGTGTTGTTCATGTTATCCACTACTCCATTCAAGAACTGTCCTGCCATCGTTGAAGCAGCCGTATTCATACCCTGATTAATAAATATTTGTACTTCAGTTGCAGAAGGTGCTGGTGTCCTTAATGATGCCTGATTAGCACTGAAGTCTTTCGGAATGACCAATGCTGCATAATATTTTTGTTCATCCATTCCAATTTGTGCTTCCTCTGCTGTTTTTACTTCAACCCACTTTACAACAGGGTCTTCATTTGTTGTTGTATTTTTATCCATTGTTTCAACGATGGTTTTACCCATATTCATTTCTGGTTGATTAGGAATTTCCACTCCTTCATCCTCATTTACGATTGCAATCGGCAGATTTTTCGGTTGTGATTGGACGGATGGAAATAATGTAAGTGAAAAAATAAAAATAACTGCCAATGCGATGATCGGCGAAACCAATACCAATTTATTTTTGAACATATTTTACTCTCCTTGTTTGGGTTTATATTATAATAAAGAACAACCTGTTGTTTTATTTACTACACTCAAATTATAATTGGGGACTAGTTCTGTTTCAATAATCAAAAATGGCACATGTGTTGGTTACGGAACACCTTTTATAAATGTGTTGATTAAAATTAAGGAGGAAGTAGCTTGCGAGATAGTAATACGGATTTACGGGTCATTCGAACAAAAGAATCCATCCGAGATGCACTAGTTGAATTGATAGATGAAAAAGGGTTCGAAGCAATTACGGTTAAAGACATAACAACTAGAGCAAAAATTAATAGGGGTACATTTTATGCCCACTACCAAGACAAATTTGATTTAATGACGAAATGCGAAGAAGAAATCATGCTTGAAATGTCCAGACTTGTAAAACAGAACTTCCCAGGTGTTATTGCCGCACTTGAAACCAACTCACCGACTGCAACAACATTTTCCCTTTCAGTTTTAATATTTGAGTATCTTAATGAGAATAGTGGTTTTATGAAGGCTGTGTTAGGTCCAAAAGGCGATTTATCTTTTCAAACAAGATTGAAAGACTTTATGTGGAAAATATTTCTTGGAAATAATCCAAACGCACTTATTAAGGAGGAAAATTTACTTGTACCAGGACAATATTTTGCTTCTTACGTTGCATCTGCACATATAGGTGTAATTCAACAATGGTTGGATAGTGGCAGGAAAGAATCCCCTAAAGAAATGGCTCGTATCCTATCAACCATTACAGTTAATGGTCCCTTCTTTGCAGCTGGTTTGAAAAAATAAATCACACAGGGATTAAGGGACAATACTATGAAAAATAGGTACTGTCCCTTTATTATTAATATGATTATGCAACTAACCTATCCCGATAGTGAACAATAAAAAAGCTGTCGCAATGGCAGCTCCTATCTTACTGTATGGCACTGTTAGTTTAAAAAATAATAGTTATTTTTAAAATAATCTTCTTATCAAGCCGTCACCAAAAAACAATACAATTGCACAAATTACTAAAAACTACCAACCAAGTCCTTTCCAATACGTTGTAGCTAAAATCGTAATCAGAAAATACCAACCTATAAAACCTTCATTTTAACGCCCTTTCTTATACAATTGTACTCAATCCAAATACAGAACATTCAAAAAGTATATGACCTTATAAAAAAGGCCATACCCTTCTTAAAAGGAATATGGCTGGTGATATAGAGTTACTTTCATTATGGAAAGCGTATTGCGTTAATATCGACATTTATAGCACTTGAGGAGGTTACATTTGTTGCTACTGTATAAGCGATTCTAATTTCATATGTTGTAGTCCCAGTGACAGCAGCAGTATTTACATTAGTAGATGCAACAGGAAATCTTGATGTACCTGCAGCACTTACACTTCTTTGAATGGCACGTGTATCAATTAAAGTCCCATTACGATATAGCCTAGTTTGAAAGGTGAAATTTGAATTTGCCGTTGTAACCACATCAATTGATACTGCAAAGTCCACTTTAATGTTCTGGCCAACAGTAGTTGGTACATTCATTGTAACCACTGTCGTTTCGGTTCCAGTAGTTGTGAGGGCGATTGGACCAGCAGCTTCTGCAAAAAATAATTGAGGAGTTGCACCTGTGGCTCCTGTGGCTCCTGTTGCTCCCGTTACTCCCGTGGCTCCCGTTACTCCTGTGGCTCCTGTGACTCCTGTTGACCCTGCGACTCCCGTCGCTCCTGTAATTCCTGTGGCTCCTGTGGCTCCTGGATCTCCTGTTGCTCCTGTAATTCCTGTTGCTCCGGTGGCTCCCGTTGACCCTGTAATTCCTGTTGCTCCGGTGGCTCCTGGATCTCCTGTGGCTCCTGCGACTCCCGTTGCTCCTGTGGCTCCCGTTGACCCTGTAATTCCTGTGGCTCCTGTGGCTCCTGGATCTCCTGTGGCTCCTGCGACTCCCGTTGCTCCCGTTACTCCTGTTATTCCTGTTGCTCCCGTTGCTCCTGTGGCTCCCGTTACTCCTGTTGCGCCGGTAGCTCCTGTGGCTCCTGGATCTCCGGTGGCTCCCGTTGCTCCTGTTGCGCCGGTAGCTCCTGTGGCTCCTGGATCTCCGGTGGCTCCCGTTGCTCCTGTGGCTCCTGTTGCCCCTGTTGCTCCTGTAGTTCCTGTGGCTCCTGGATCTCCTGTGGCTCCTGTAATTCCTGTGGCTCCTGTGGCACCCGTGGCTCCTGTGGCTCCCGTGGCTCCTGGATCTCCTGTGGCTCCCGTAATTCCTGTAGCTCCCGTGGCACCTGTAATTCCTGTGGCTCCTGTGGCACCTGGATCTCCCGTTGCTCCTGTAGTTCCCGTTGCTCCTGTAATTCCTGTGGCTCCTGTAATTCCTGTTGCTCCTGTAATTCCTGTTGCTCCCGTAGCCCCTGTAATTCCTGTGGCTCCTGTTTCCCCTGTGGCTCCCGTGGCTCCTGTGGCACCCGTTGCTCCTGCTGCCCCTGTGGCTCCTGGTTCTCCTGTGGCCCCTGTAATTCCTGTGGCTCCTGTCGCTCCTGGATCTCCCGTGGCTCCTGTAATTCCTGTGGCTCCCGTGGCCCCTGTAATTCCTGTGGCTCCTGTGGCTCCTGGATCTCCTGTTGCTCCTGCGACTCCCGTGGCTCCCGTTACTCCTGTTATTCCTGTGGCTCCCGTGGCTCCTGCGACTCCCGTGGCTCCTGTTACTCCGGTGGCTCCTGGATCTCCGGTGGCTCCTGTAATTCCTGTTGCTCCCGTAGCCCCTGTAATTCCTGTGGCTCCTGTTTCCCCTGTTTCCCCTGTTGCTCCGGTGGCACCCGTTACTCCTGTTGCGCCGGTAGCTCCTGTGGTTCCTGGATCTCCGGTGGCTCCTGTAATTCCTGTTGCTCCCGTAGCCCCTGTAATTCCTGTGGCTCCTGTTTCCCCTGTGGCTCCCGTCGCTCCTGTTATTCCTGTGGCTCCTGTTGCGCCTGAATCTCCTGTTGCTCCTGCGACTCCCGTGGCTCCCGTTACTCCTGTTATTCCTGTGGCTCCCGTGGCTCCCGTGGCTCCTGCGACTCCCGTGGCTCCTGTGATTCCTGTAGCTCCCGTGGCTCCTGTCGCCCCTGGATCTCCCGTTGCTCCCGTAATTCCTGTTGCTCCGGTGGCACCTGTAATTCCTGTTGCTCCCGTCGCTCCTGTAATTCCTGTTGCTCCTGTTGCTCCTGGATCTCCCGTGGCTCCTGTAGTTCCCGTTGCTCCTGTTACTCCTGGATCTCCCGTAGCTCCTGTAATTCCTGTGGTTCCTGTTGCGCCTGGATCTCCTGTGGCTCCTGTAATTCCTGTAGCTCCCGTTGCTCCGGTAGCTCCTGTGGCTCCTAGATCTCCCGTCGCTCCCGTTGCTCCCGTTGCTCCTGTTGCGCCTGAATCTCCCGTCGCTCCTGTAATTCCTGTTGCTCCTGTGGCTCCTGTAATTCCTGTTGCACCCGTTGCTCCGGTGGCTCCCGTTGCTCCTGTTTCCCCTGTTGCTCCTGAATCTCCTGTGGCTCCCGTAATTCCTGTTGCACCCGTTGCTCCGGTGGCTCCCGTTGCTCCTGTTTCCCCTGTTGCTCCTGAATCTCCTGTGGCTCCCTTAATTCCTGTCGCACCCGTAGCCCCTGTAATTCCTGTGGCTCCCGTGGCCCCTGTGGCTCCCGTGGCCCCTGCGGCTCCCGTGGCTCCTGTGGCACCCGTTACTCCTGTTGCGCCGGTAGCTCCTGTGGCTCCTGGATCTCCCGTGGCTCCTGTAATTCCTGTGGCTCCCGTGGCTCCTGTAGTTCCCGTCGCTCCTGTAATTCCTGTGGCTCCTGCGGCTCCTGTAGCCCCTGTCGCACCTGGATCTCCCGTCGCTCCCGTGGCCCCTGTAATTCCTGTCGCTCCGGTGGCTCCTGTAATTCCTGTTGCTCCGGTGGCTCCCGTGGCCCCTGTAATTCCTGTGGTTCCTGTCGCCCCTGGATCGCCCGTGGCTCCTGTAGTTCCCGTTGCTCCTGTCGCCCCTGGATCTCCCGTGGCTCCTGTGATTCCTGTTGCTCCTGTGGTTCCTGTCGCACCTGGATCCCCGGTGGCTCCTGTGATTCCTGTGGCACCCGTCACTCCCGTGGCCCCTGTGGCTCCCGTTGCGCCTGTGATTCCGGTTGCCCCTGTTGCCCCTGTTGGCCCTGTTGGTCCTGTGGCACCCGTAGCTCCTGTTGTCCCTGTAATTCCACCAGCGATCGCATTAAAGCTCTCTGGACCAACACGCGTTACATCTGTATCAACTGAACCTGTAATGTTACGAACAAAAGCTGTATATACTAAAGATCCTGAACCTTTGGGGACATTGTAATCTGCAGCTGAAAATGAGTACTCATGCGGTCCGGCCTCAGAGCCATTAAGTACAATAGTCTTAATACCGGTAAAAATTGTATTAGCATTAGGATTGGTCCCTCTAACAATTTTAATTTCAATAGAATTCACAGGAACACTGGCTTGTGGATTTACTCTTAAGGTGATGATCCCATCAAATTGAACACGAATCATTGAAGTTGGATTTGCTTCGCTAACATTAAGGCCAACTTGTCCAAAAAATTGATAAGCAGACGAAGTGGGAATATTAATGGAGTTAGCATAGGAAGCATTTTGAGATGTTATTTCATCAAAAAATTCTGGCATACTTTGTTCCACCTACTTTTTTTATAAAAATACAAATGAATTTAATTTTCTCCAAATACTAGGTGTTTTAATTTGGCTTTAGAACCTTATAATACTTTATGAAATTTGCAACAACAGTGAAACGGCACAAACCCTTTGTCCTTGTAAAATACCCTGTGTTATACAAAAATAAGGAAAATATCAATCTGTATTTTTTATTTAGTCTAAAGATAATCAATATTTTTATAGAGCTATTCTGCCCTTAAATAAGGGTATTTTTTTCTTGGATTGCTGTAAAAAAAACTGAAACCCAACATTTTGTAGTTTCAGTATTCATAAATTCTCGAACGGTAAAAAAACCATTAGCATTCGTATTTCTTCTTTTTCCAGTTTTCTGCATGGCTAGTGGAATCATCCCCATTTTTACGATTAAAAGATCCAAATTAACTTTTCGAGAAGCAAAAAAAGGCTAATCCCTTGGCGTTCAAGGGATCAGCTTTTTTCCTTTTTTTCGATACTCTTAAAGTATCTGCGGTTATAGTCGATGGAAGGGTGATCTGGAAAGTAATCAGCAGCTAACTCATTATGCCTTTTTGATTCCTCTAGCTTGCCGATGCGGTCAAAACATACGCAAAGCTGAATGTGCGGCAGCCATGTGTAACAATTCCGCTCGATAAAAGGGCTTTTTGTTTCAGGTATTTCTATTTGTGTTGCTAGATTGTACCAGAATATGGAGCGTTCATAATCATGTTGCTCCAAATGGATGTATCCGAGCCGACAGCAGATTTCCCCTCTTGGTGTATCGTACTCGAAAGACTTTAAACAGCTCTGGACTGCTGAAACCCAATCTTTAAATTGAATATGGCAGTCCGCCAACTTGCCGCATGCTTGAATGTTATCCTCACTCCATCCTTTACCCTCTTCAAGAAATTTACGATACCACTTGATGGCATCATCATATAAACCATGGTCATTGCATTCATTCGCATAGTAATATTTGTCGCGCGGTGAAAAATCAATTCCTGATTGAAGGACCTTCTTGTAAATTCTCAAATTACGATCATTAAAGCTTTTTTCCTTTTTATGATGTATGGCAATATCCGATTGAAATGTGAGTCCGGTTACTTCAAGATACTCATGAACGAATCCTATCCATTGAAAGTTCTTTTCCCGTTTTACGAGCCGGTTCCGCCTGGAACTGAAGCTGGGGTTTCCATTCCCATCAAAAGAAAGATGATAAAACATCATGACAGAATCGAAGTGAGGAGGAAGCTCTTTTTTCAGGGTTGAAAATTTCTCCTGATTCTCTTCAGTTAAAATATCATCCGCATCAAGCCAAAATATATATTCTTTTGTCGCTTTAGAAAAAGCGAAGTTTCTCGCAGCCGAAAAGTCATCGATCCATTCAAAATCATAAACATGATCAGTGAAGGCTGAGGCAATTTGTTTCGTGTTATCTTTTGATCCTGTATCAATGATGATAATTTCATCGACTAGTTCCCTTACAGAAGCAAGACAGTTAGAAAGTGAATCTTCTTCATCTTTTACAATCATGCATAAACTAATTGAAATCCCGCCCATTAAACCACCTCCAATAACAGCATATTAGTTTCTGCCTGCTATAGTGTCTGGAGATAGCGTAAGTATGACCTAATTAAATTCAAGACATGACCAAGGAAAATCGTCAATTGCAGGAAATTTAAGATCTTTTTTTGCAAACGCATCTTTTGTTGCAATTCCTTTGCTGAAGGACTCTAATTTGTTTATAATTTTGTTTATATTAGTAAACACCAAATGTATGATTATGTTAATGATCGTACATTCAAAAGGCCGCCAATTGGCAGCCCTCTTATGGCGCTAAAGCTCCCATTAAATTAAGTATAATACTTCACAAATTTATACTGTATTGTTCAAAAATGAATTGAACAATACAGTATAAATTTAATTAATGGTTAATAAAAAAATATACAAATCAATACAAATATTTGATAGGGGATATATTTTTCTTCTTAAAGTCACCTGTTTTAATCTCAATACTTAAACAAAAAGTAAAGATATCATGAGAAAACAAGAAACTGTTTCTTTCATAGAATACAGTCTGCTTGATATTCCTATAAGAAGCCCTCTCCCTACTAAACACTCCAACCTTAACTCGTCCGAACATCTGTTAATTGAAGAAAATTCTTCGGTATTATATAAACTTAAACACCAAATAAAAATGTTCCTAAAATCATATATACAAAAGGAAACATCAATAAGACCGAATTTAAAATGATAGCACCAAGCGTCAAAACATCCTTTTGTATTTTATGTGCTTTTAAAGCGAAGAAAAGACCAATAGCACAAAATACTAAAGGAAAAAATATAGGCAATCCTTGTATCTTTTCGAGTGTAACAATATCAAACAGAAAATTCACAATGAACATTAGAGGAAAAAGGAATAACAAATAAGAAACAATAGTAAATGTCTTTTGCACAATGAGCTCCTTTGAAAAGTTATGTTTCTTAAACTTTAACATAAAACAAGTTATATTTGGGTCGATGTTCCATCCCTTTATGCAACTAACCTGCCCCAATATTTCCAAAAGAAAAGAGCTGCCTTAAAGACAGCTCCGACCTTCAGCTAAAGTAGATTTATCATGCGATACAATCTATAAAATCCTCTCTAATAAATCCCCCACTTTTTCTGCCATTTCCTCTGGTGGATAAGGCATGCCATTTTTTAGCCACCATTCCACTACACCTACGTAAGCATTTGCAACAAATTCAACAACTACATCTTCGCTTTGACCAAAATTTTTTCCTTTTGTTATATCGACGTCTTTTTTGAACTCTTCGATATTATGCTGAACAAACCGGCTGCGAAAGTACGGAGCTCCTTCACTCACCAACATCGTCGAAAAAAATAAATAATTACTTTCAAGATATTCCATGCAGTGTACAGTCGATTCAATCCAATCCATTTCAGCTTCCGTCTCACAAAGGTTAACCATGTTATTTATATGTTCTTCTATGATCTTATCCAACAGATCAAATTTATCCAAGTAATGAAGATAAACCGTTGCACGGTTAATATTTGCCCTGTCAGAAATATCCTGAATGGTAATGCTATCGAAATTTTTTTCTGACATCAATTCAAGAAATGCTTTTTTTATTGCATCTTGAGTTCTAACAATTCTTCTATCCACTTTTGCCATGTTATTGACACCATACTTTCACTGAGATAGTCAACAATTTTTATTGATTTGTTGTTTAAACATCAAAACTGATTAAATTAACGATTTATATGCCTTGTTTTGTATATATTTATATTTTAAATTATAGACAGATGTCGAGAAAACATCAATTGTAGTTTTATTTCACGTGAAGGGATGATACGAAATGACAATTGAAAACAAAGTAATTATAATCACTGGGGCCTCATCTGGAATTGGTGAAGCAACTGCAAAATTATTGGCCAGTAAAGGTGCTAAAGTTGTTTTGGGCGCTCGTCGCGAAGACAAATTAAAAGCATTGACTGAGGAAATTCAAAAAGCTGGTGGACAAGCTGCTTATCGCGTCACAGATGTTGTTAATCCAGATGATAGTCATCAGCTTGTTCAACAAGCTAAAGACACTTTTGGTGGTGTCGATGTTATCTTCTTGAACGCTGGAATAATGCCTAATTCACCACTTTCCGAATTAAAAACTGACGAATGGAACAGTATGGTTGACGTTAATATTAAAGGTGTATTGAATGGTATCGCCGCAGTATTGCCAACATTTACATCGCAAAAGTCTGGACATATCATCACTACTTCATCAGTAGCTGGGCTTAAAGCTTACCCAGGCGGTGCGGTTTATGGCGCAACAAAGTGGGCTGTTCGTGATTTAATGGAAGTTTTGCGTATGGAATCTGCCCAAGAAGGTACTAACATCCGCACAGCAACTATTTATCCAGCAGCGATTAACACGGAATTGTTGGATACGATTACTGATAAGAATATTTCAGAAGGTATGACTGCGTTGTACGAACAATATGGTATTGCACCTGATCGAGTTGCCAATATTGTGGCATTCGCTGTTGATCAGCCAAAAGATACGAACATTAATGAGTTTACAATTGGGCCAACAAGTCAACCTTGGTAATAATTACAAGATGAGATAAAACTAGCGCTATTCATTTTCTAAAGCTCAGGCTGTCGAGTAGACCTCGACAGCCTGGCACATTATACTTTGAAATTTATTCAGAGACAGGAACAAAGAGGATTTTAAAAAAACTGATATCTCTGGATATTAATGGAGAAAACAGCTAAATTTAAAGTTATCTAATACCCTTAAAAATCTCCCCCTTTACGCAATTACAAAATGACACTGTACTGAAAGTAGGAGATCCATTTTATGACTAAACGAAATAACTTGCTGATTTTCATATTGACCATAGGAGTTTTCGGCATCTTAAATACCGAAATGGGGGTTATTGGGTTAATGCCCTCCATTGCTGATCACTTCAATGTCAGCATATCAGAAGCAGGATTGCTTGTGAGTCTTTTTGCTCTTACTATTGCTGTATCTGGACCAACGATGCCGTTATTGTTTTCCGGGATAAATCGTAAGAAGGTCATGTTACTTGTATTAGGAGTTTTCGTTATAGGAAACATTGTATCCATATTTACATCTAATTTTACCATTCTATTAATTGCTCGTATAATTCCAGCATTCTTCCATCCACTTTATTGTTCTTTGGCATTTACAGTAGCTGCTTCCTCAGTAAGTAAAGAAGAAGCTCCAAAAGCTGTTTCTAAAGTATTTATCGGTGTATCTGCGGGTATGGTAGCCGGCGTACCGATCGCAAATTTTATTGATAGTGCCGTTTCGTATGAAATGGCGATGGCATTCTTTGCTATTGTTAATGCTATTGTATTCATTGCTACATTGATTTTTGTTCCATCTATACCTGTTGAGGAAAGAATTTCTTATGGTACACAACTTTCCGTATTAAAAAAACCTATTTTATGGCTTTCCATCGTGACTGTCATTTTATTAAACTCAGCTATATTTGGGGTTTATAGTTATTTTGCTGAATATCTGAAAACAGTTACGAATATGTCCCCGAATACCATAAGTTTAACGTTATTCGTCTTCGGTGGAGCCAGTATTATCGGAAACATTGTCGCAGGAAATTCACTTACTCATAGTGCCATTAAGTCTGTGGTATCTTTTCCTTTGTTATTGGGTGCTGTTTACATCATTTTATTCTTCACAGGACAATTTACCGTCCCTATGGAAATTACAACTTTAATTTGGGGAATATTAGCCGGAGGAATAATGGCAAATATTAATCAATATTTGATTGCGTCTTCAGCTCCCGAAGCGCCTGATTTCGCCAATGGCTTATTTATATCATCCTGTAACGTAGGAACAACAATTGGTGCAGCTGCAGGCGGGTTATTTATATCAGAACTGGGTACACAATACGTCGTATTAGTAGGAATCCTATCATTGATACTAAGTTTGGTAACTATTTTTCTTAGAAACTACATGTTTACTCCTACACAACAACTATCTAGATAAGGAATAAATTCAACATTCTATAAAAGTTCCCTGTTCATTATTGCTTTATTTTCCCTGCCCTACTTTCTTTTATTGAATTTCTAGGGTGTGGAAAATTCTACTCTGGCCCAAGATTAGTAGCCGAAAAAAAGGAGGATATATTATGTCAAAGGATATAAAAGTTGCACTTGTCACTGGTGGGAATCGAGGAATTGGATATGAGCTGGTCAAACAATTGGCTTTGAATAGTTTTAAGGTCATTTTGGCAAGTCGGGATCCAGAAAAAGGGCATGAAAGTACGCAAAGACTTAAGGATTCAAATCTTGACGTGTCGTTTCTGGTAATGGATGTAAACAATCAAGAAAGCATCCATCAAGCTGCGATTACTGTAAATGATCAATATGGAAGATTGGACGTATTGATTAATAATGCTGGCGTGTATTTGGATGAGAGTGAAAATTTAGTGACTATGGACACTTCCATTCTGGAGAAAACAATGGCAACCAATTTCTTTGGAGTTTACCATGTGATCCGTTCCTTTATTCCCCTCATGGAAAAGCAAGGCTATGGGAGAATCATTAATGTTTCCTCAGAATACGGGGCTATGAGCGAACTGTCATATCCAGGAGTAGGAGCTTATAAAATATCTAAATTTGCCCTTAATGGATTGACACGATTGGTAGCTGCAGAAATCAAAGGTGATATCAAAATAAATGCGGTCGATCCGGGATGGGTAAGTACAGATATGGGTGGATCATCTGCTCCAAGAACACCCAAGCAAGCAGCTGAGTCTATCCTGTGGTTAGCAACTATTGGACCTGAAGGACCTAATGGTGGGTTTTTTAGAGATGGAAAACGAATCGATTGGTAACATTACAGTTTAAACACATTATTCTGTGTTTAAGTGTGGTTCGATACAATAAATACCTTATCTTTTATCATCAATATTAACAAGGCAAAATTTTTCCTCGATTAAGAAAATGACCAAAAAAAGAATCTAGTCCAATTGACTAGATTCTTTTTTTAATTTCTTCCCTTAATGATTCAATGATAGTACTTGATAAATTTGCTGGAAGAGATGAATTACCCTCAAAAACCCAGGTATTAATTACTTCAAGATCTTCTTTTTTAAAAGTAATGCTATAATCTTTATATTTGTGAGTAAAATCAGCTGTAACCGATTCTTCACCATCAAACTCATCATCAATAATCATATTTTTTATTTCATATGGCTTCACGATGTAATCTCCTTTTTATCATTCTTGTATATAGAATTGGCTTTATATGATTGTTTATTCATTTTATTCACGCCAAAAACCGAAGGGCTATTTTCAGGTGATGAAAGCATTAAACCAAACAGCAATCAAAAAGTCGATATCAACATAACTTTGTGGTTATCTCTAAAGGAGTTATGTAGGTATAGTTGGGCTTTCTTATTTTCTTTTCTTCACTTCTACCCAAAAGGTTGTATAACAAAAAAACCTTTTATTTAGGATGAAAAAGGTTACCTACATCAAACTGTAGAACCTCGTACGTCGATTGGAACTCCAGGCACTCGCTTTCCGCGGGCGGTCCGGGAGCCTCCTTTGCGCTTTTGCGCCTGTGGGGTCTTCTCCCCTCGACGCGCTTTTCCCTCAGGAGTCTCGCACCTTCCATTCCAATCATACATTTGTCTACAAACTCAGTTACCTACATGTTTTTCTTTTCTTGACTCTTATTATCCACATAAAATGATTAGCTTCATGATTGCCTTCACCTAATCCTTTTATCACAATCGGCTAGATATGACTTCGTTTTTACTGAACTGTTCCGAGAAGGCATGAAATGAATGCTAAATTTTGGTGAAGAGTTTGCGCCGCCGTCCAGTTTCTTCAATAAAAAAAGCTCTGTAAAGTTTCCTTTAACAGAGCGTACCAACATATTAAAGTATTTTCACCAAGCCTTTTCTAGTACCCAAGCAAGCAATTTCCTGATAGCCTGATACACACTCTACCACTCTTTTTGAACCTAAAAAATGGACTTTTTTTTATTTAGCCTCAAACGTAATTTGATTAGGCTGAAAGCGACTTTGACTAATGTTTAAGTGTTCAGGTCTTATTACAAGCTTTTTATCTGAATTCTTAACTTGCGAAAACTCTTTTGATAGATTTTCATTATTAAGGATTTCTAATAAATCCACTTCCATAACATTGGTTTCCCCAATAAAGTCGACAACAAAAAGAGTCTTTAATTATATTGGTTAACATAGGACTATTTAATGGCTTACTTAGGCTTCCCCATCCCCACTATCAAAAAATGAATCAAATCCTCCATCAAGATCTTCTATTGCTTCTTCAAACATTTCCCCAACATCAAAACCATCCATCATCTCAGTAAGTAACATCGACCCTAAAACACCTACTGCTAATCCACCAACCATTCCAGGTATAGCGTTTCCTAATTGAGAAGCGCGACCATGATGATGGTTGGTGGAATAAGAGAACGGCTGTGTAAAAGCATAAGGCTGATCAATAGCTTCCGATATATATTTTCCAAGTAGTTTATGAAGATCGGCTTCATGCTCGAGAACATTCTTACTTAAATAAAACTCACGTTTTGCTTCAATTTCCTTGTAGCCGCTTTTACAGTCAACTTCCATCCAGACCCGGATACCTGATTCTTCATTGGCAAACCGCATTTCAACTTCATTTACCTGTCCCATGAATTGTTGAGTGGGAAAAAAAGCAAATTCCTGTCCATATTGGTCGAGTTTACCCGAGTTTGCTGTCTCGCGAAAACCTAATTGAGCCATTGCATTAAAAATGGATGTGATAGATTTTTGGGATTGGATGACCAGCCGGTCTACATCTTTACGATCAACTCCGCCCTCAATATCAAGATGTGTATCCAGATAGTATGAGACAGTTCCCCTTGAAATAGGTATATTCATAGGTAGGACGTAATGAAACGGAATGACCTTACGTTCTTTGGGGTGAATGCAATCTCGATTAACTAATGGTATATGGGCAACTTCCTTAGAAACGCTTCCTTGTTTTAATACCACGTTCATCATCAACCGTACAGTCAATTGATTGATTTTCTGTTCCACTTCACCACCTTGAATGACTACCTCCCCTTGAATGCTATCTCCAGCTTGATAATTACGATTATCATATTGTAAATCTACAGTTGCTGCTCCTTTTCCTAAGCTTGCTAATATTTTCTTGAACATGCTTCCTCTTCCCTTCGTCAACCCTCTATTAGAATTCATATGTAAAATGGGCGTAATAAGATAGGACAAGAAATCTATTTGTAATTCATGAGATTTCTTAATTTATCCCTGATAGTATTACGTCGAAAAATGAAAATAGTTTCAAATAATTTACCGCAGTAGGTGACTTCAGATGAATATGTTTTTAATGATATTGTTGATGGACTATTGGCTTTTATTTTTCATGTAATAGGCGAAAAAACAAATGATGTTCCTTTGACTGAATACAGCAAGTTAGGGTCACCCATTGAAAGACGGATGTATAATGCATTGGTGATGAATGGCTAATAATGTACAAACACAAGTGAAATTTGGTTCTTATCGAATTAAACTTTGCTAAACCTTTTATCGATTGAATGTGGTGGAATGGTGATGCGAATAATATTATTATTGTTTATTTAGGGTGAAAACCAGCAACTGTAGGACGAAGCATATAGAGAGAGAGTTTAATTTTCGCTCAAAAAAATGCCAGGGGCTAACAATTTTGAAAGTACTCTAATAACAAGAACATCATCTTTGATAAGCTATTTTGAAATGGTCATATTCCCGATTTCTCCATTACTTTATAGCCATGGCCTTTAATTTATCCTCGGTGGTCAAAAAAACCCTTAAATGCATGCGCTTACATTTAATTCCGCATTATCCCTGCTCTCTTTCTCAACAGATCCGTTCATTATTACCTTACTGGGCTAAAGGGATATTCCTATCCAAGATATATAGAAATAACCGACTTCACTTATCACTTAAAATTACAAGAACCATATTACAATTTCTGGATTAAGGATTGTAATTCATCTTGAAGGTTTCCTTTTGATAGAGCAGAGTGAAGAATTTCATGAACAGTATTTAAGGAAATTTGTAGTTTTTCTTCTCCTAATGTGGTTAAACGTGTATAGATGCCTCTTCGATCATCTTCACATATATGCCTTTGTAATGCTCCGCAGCTTTTTGCTTCTAGCCTGCCCACCAGCCTTGATATAGCACTTTGGCTTAATCCAACCATCTCCTGTAATTGTTGTAGCCTCAATTGTTTATCGCTTGTTTTGGATAAAAAGTAAAGAACGTAAAACTCTTTTAACGACAGGTTATGATTTTTTTGCAAAGCACTTTCAAGTTCATTCGTAATGCTCATTTGAATACTAGTAAGAGAAAGCCAATTATCTAAATACTTCTTTTCTTGGTTGTTCTTCATGCACATTCCACCCTGTTCTATCCTATATAATTAAAATATGGCACTTTAATTGATTTTCATAAGACATATAAATAGTTCTAACATACTCCAAAGCCAGAATTTAATGGTCAAACTTATTTGAAAAAGTGGTGCCATATTGGCCGTTTCCATGTATGTTATATGGTTCTTCTCATTTTAGACGAGTTTCTTCTTTTTGTCTAAGATTGAGTTATTCCATAAAAAAAAACAGTCAAAATGACTGCCTTTATTCATTAACGAATTATAACTGAACAGGATCCTATTTCATTTCCACCCCAGTTAAGTGAAAGCTTGTCTTGATCTGAAAGAGGACCGACGCCACTTGGAGTACCGGTAAAAATTATATCTCCTTTTCCAAGCCCAAAATGCTCTGCTGTAAATTCTATAATGGTTTGCAAATCAAAAAGTAAGTCCTTAATATTTCCGACTTGTACACGCTCTCCATTTTTTAAAAGGGAAAAATCTGATTGTTCACATGCTTCGACACCTGGAAACGGAATAAAACCACTAACAACTGCTGAATTTTTGAATCCTTTAGCCAAAAGCCAAGGATGCTGTTTTTGTTTTAACTGTGATTGAACATCTCTAAGTGTTAAATCCAACCCAATGGCCATGGCATCTACTATTTCATCTACTTTCATTCCTGATTCGTACTGTTTTGCGATATGTATAACAAGTTCAGTTTCAAAATGAACGGAACCCTGATTACTCGGCAACGTGATGGACTGTCCATTAGCTTCCACAAGCGAATGAGTCGGTTTTGAAAATAAAAAAGGGGAAGTTGGGATTTCATTATTCAACTCTTTTGCATGCAAGGCATAGTTTCGACCTACACAATAGATATTTTTAATGTCTTTCATTATTAAACTCACTCTTTTCTTAATAAATTTAATGATTCTAAAAATAGAAGTTTTATTTGTCTCCCAAATTACAATTTGTAAATAAAAAAAACTCTAATTTAAATACATTTTATATTTTTCTGATTTTTTATACAACCGTTATACTTATAATAAAGTATCCCTGCTACGGGAAAATACGTTAAATTTTCTTGTGGTACTTTTACCAGTTACATATGGCAATATCATTGAGAAAAAATCTTATGTTGATATGCATGAGATTCTCCGGCAATTTGAACGCCTAACTTGATAACTTTAAATTATTTCTAAAATAGTCAATTTAGTTAATCAAGGTACCCTTATGGGCCTTTTTTAGCTTCTTCCCTCACTTTCAGCTATTTCTATTACAAGTTACCCCCTATAACCACTATTAGACTAAATAAAAAAGCATATTCCTTTATTAGAGAAATACGCATGATTGGTGTAGTGAGGGTAAATCCATATATCACCATTTCATTATGAAAAAAAGAGCCAACAAATTGTTGACTCTTTTTTTTTAAAAAGTAGAAGCTAAATCTTTTGATCGTGCTATTGCATTTTCTTTTATTTCTTGTGCTTTATCTGGCATTGCTGCATGTCCTTCAACGAATAAACCTTCAAAGGAAGGCACTCCGAAGAATTGCATAATGATATTTAGATATCGGTGACCCATTTCCAGTTCAGCTGCTGGTCCTTCTGAATAAATTCCACCACGAGCTTGAATATGCAAGGCTTTCTTATCAGTTAAAAGACCAACTGGGCCTTGTTCGGTGTATTTAAATGATTTACCTGCAACTGCAACGGAATCAATATATGCCTTCATTACTGGCGGAAACGAGAAATTCCATAAAGGCGTTACAAATATATATTTATCCGCCGCTATAAATTGCTCACATAACTCTGAAAGTCGACTAACTTTTGCTTTCTCTTCCGACGAGAGTTCTTCAAAACCCTTTCCAGATTGAAGTTTCCCCCAACCACTGAAAACATCCACATCAATTTCAGGAATATTTTCTTTATAAAGGTCAATATTCACAACTTCATGGTTAGGATTTACTTCTTTATAAGTGTCAAGAAATGCTTTTCCAACGGCCATACTGTAAGATTGCTTGTCATCATGAGGATGAGCCGTGATGTACAATACTTTTGTCATTCTATATATCCTTCCTTTCCTTTTACATATTTGAACATTTTATTTTGCCTAGGAAATTCAACACTTATACAATTACTCGAACTAAAATATCTTTAATTGATAGGTATAAGATTAAATTGTTAAAAAGAAACTTTTTTGAAGGGGTATTACCAAACTTTTTTCATATTTCCTAGGCAATTGAAATTCAATTCGTGGGAAAGAATGTGATTTTTGGATATGATAAAACAAAACAACCTGGTTCATTTTAGGAGGCCTAAGGAATGACGAATTCAATAAAATTTGATCTGCACACTCACCATCAACGCTGTGGACATGCTATCGGTACAATTGAGGATTATGTAAAGCAAGCCATTGAATATGGTTTGCATTATATTGGGATTTCTGATCATTCTCCATATTTTTATAGTGAGGAAGACCATCTCTACCCAACTATTGCAATGGCAAAAAGTGAACTTGTTCCTTATATTGAAGAAGTACTTCGCTTAAAAGAGAAATATGCAGGCAAAATTCACGTGTTATTAGGAATGGAAAGTGATTTCTTCCCTGATCACATTGAAGTCTACCGTGATCAATATCTTTTACATCCTTTTGACTACATAATTGGATCTGTACATTATGTTCAAGATATTAGCATTTTTAAAAGAGGGCGTTGGAATGGTTTGACCTCTAATGAACAGTCAAGAATAAAGGATGAATACTATGAATTAATACAGAAGTCTGCAAAAAGCGGAGTGTTTCAAATCTTAGGCCATATTGATGCAATGAAAGGGTTTTACCCATCCTTTTCTTCCATTGAGACAGACAGTATTGAAAAAACGTTAAAAATCATTAGTCAAGAAGATATCGCCATTGAGATCAATACCTCTGGTAAAACAAAAGATTGTGGTGGATGGTATCCAGCAGATGACATTTTAGAACGAGCTCTTTTCTATAATGTGAAGGTAACATTTGGATCAGATTCGCATACACCTGAACGTATTTGCGATGAATTTGAACTAGTAAAAAAAAGACTAAAGGAAATCGGCTTTTCTGAGTGGGCTTACTTTGTTAACAAGCAAAGGATTCTCACTCCACTTTGATCTTCTTTGTCAAAAGGAATGAACTTGTCCAATCGCTTGAGAGTCCTGTAACAATGTGTATCGGAGGGAAGGAATGATGTTTTTCAACCCTTTTGCTACTAAGAAGGGCGATGCACAAAAAAAATAATGTACAGATTTCGATAATGATCCTGCTTGGAATTTCATTACACTTAAAGAAACGGTACCAATCTTTTTTTTGAACATAAAATAATCATTATGCATCCTGTAATAAACGATTGGTTACAAGTTTTACCCGTTCATTTCAACGAATCCCAGTCATCGCAATATTTTTTAGCATAAAATCAATATCTTTAGGGAATTAATAACTTACCATTCGTTAATCTTATTAAAAGGAGTTGATTTGGGTATGATCGATAACCCATTGTATAAAAAGAATGACGAAAACTCTGTAGAGTCAGATGAAGGTAAGCCTGTTTTCAACTCTTCAATAGGGCGATCCGAAGCCCCTCCAATAACTCCGTCAAAAGATCCTGAATTCGATCTTTTTGGCACAGTATTAAATGGGTATCTTTAATTTATACTTCCTTATTCAATATACCTTCAGAACATGGTTTAAAGCATTAGATTTCAAGACCTAAAACATTATAAATTCCTAAAAAGAAGAGCACATATTAGTCACGTCTAATATGTGCTTTCCTTTTATTAAATTCAAGCGCCCTTTTCGTTAATGATATTCCTTTGGCTCTTCATTGTTCTTCTGGAATTAACACTTCTCCAATTTTATCAATTGAGTTAACTATCGACATTTTTGAAACTGCCTGTCCCTTTAGGAACATAAGAAAAAAGGTTGCATCAGCAACCTCCCTTTGAAGTAAGCGCTCTTTTTCATGAAATAGCTGCAGCCCTGTCTGTTTAGTTCCCCGAGTTCGCCTCATTGCTCCGCTGCTGTACTTGTACCTTGTCCCCTATTTCAATGGACAACAAATCCTCACCTAATAAAACAGTTCCTCCATATGTTTTTTTAGTTCTTTCGAGCAAATTAGCTTTTTCTTCTGTTAATCCACCCAATAATACTATATGTGAGTACACAGCAAGTTTTGGTTGTATTTGTCTAAAGACTTTACCTGCTTCCTCCGGTGTAGTGTGAAGATCAAGTATATTGGCGATTGATTCTGATTCATTATCAGGTTTTGCCGCTGCAACCTCATGAATAACTACGTCAGCACCTTTAGCAAATGTAATTAGATTTTCATTATAGCGGGTGTCACCTGAGATAACTACTGAATGTCCTTTGTAATTAACCCGATAACCGAAAGCAGGCTCAATTGATTTATGGTCTACCTTGAAGGCTATTACTTCAATCCCCTTTTTGTTATAGACAATGCCCTCCTTGATATCATTTGCCCTAATACTTGCTCCTTCAATGTTTCCATTTCCAGAGTCATCCCTTGCATCCAAATCGGCTTTAAATGCTTTATGCATATGTAACATCATTTTCTCGGTTCCCTTAGGTCCCCAAATGTTAAATGCTTGCTCCCTTTTCCCTCCTGTTGGTAAAGAACCTGTAAGCCATACGTCCGGTATGCCGATAGTATGATCCGAATGCAAATGAGTTAGAAATAACTTATCTACACTGCCTGGTAACATATTCGCTTTATATAATTGTAAAGCAGTTCCACGTCCAGCATCAAAGAGGAGTTTTTCATTACCAACTTCAACAAGAGTTGCTGGACCGGAGCGGGATGTACTTAAAAGTGGAGAACCAGTTCCTAATAGGGTTACTTTAAAGTCGGTTTGCTTTACAGCAGTTTGGCCAAAAGAAGGAAGTAATAATGATAATGATAGAATTATTGATACCACCAACCAAAAACCAAAAGAAGTATACCTTATTCTTTTCTTCATAACAAAAACCTCCTGTCAGATTATTTGACTGTACACAAGGAAAACCCAGTTGTTTTGAATATAAAACCTCGTTTCAAAAAACAAATACACAAAATAAATATTACAATATTTATAATATTCAGTCAATAATAACCGAAAGAATATCGTGTATGTTGTTTCAACCTTCCATTAAGACAACCGGACTCAATTTGGGAAAGAAGCGGAAATAATCTTAGTGAATATTGGATGAATCGTTCATACTAAATAAAAAATAACTGTTCAAGAAGGAGTTTATATGCCAAAAGAAAAAAATAATCCAGCTCAGCCAAAAAGTCAGGTTAGTCGATTAAACGACGTGATGGAAGTGGATACAGATGTCAATGAAGATCCTAATCGGGAAAAATTATTGGATGAATCCGTTGATGCTTTTCTAAAATCGAAAGAAGGACAGGGATATTAGGGGCAAAATTGTGGTCGCTATTGACTTGTTTTAAGACGTTTTTATATTTTTTTCACGTTAAATGGGCCCCTCATGAAGCTATTGAGCGGCCCGTTTTGTTTCCTTATCAACGAACGTTTTTCTTCTTGGGATACCGCCACATCGCCATCAAGGTACGCGCGCAAGAGATAATATACAAGGACGTTCTCTTTAATTTGCTATGGTAACGCTAAAAATACCGCATGACAAAAAAACCATCCATGTTGAAATTGATTCATAAGCTCTTCCGTTCTAACTGAATAAAGAGAGTACCTTTCTTCACAGTCCCATTCCAAAAAAAACTCTGGTTCATCATTCTTACGATATATACGAGAATTCAACTTCAAACGTGAGATTTAGTAAGCACCTTCATCATTCATTTTCTGTAAGCGTGTAAGTCGAAATACCCTAAATCCCTTATGTATAAGCCTTTCGGTTGAATGGTTAGTAGACCCGTGGAACCGAAGGTGGTTTTATCATTTTCCCTCGCTTTTCCTACTAAACGTGGAGGAACTCCCCACCCCTCAGGGCTCATGAGGACACCTGTAGATGCTTCGAGGCGGCTACACAATTGTCTGAGTGGTGTTACTCGCGACTGTTGACTAAACCATACACATAAAGCAATTAATTCTTGTGCTTGATATTTAGTTGTACGTTGAACAAAACCAACTTCTTTAGCTAATTGTTGTAGAGAAGATGGAGATAAGTAGTTTTGAAACTCTCGTTTTTTTATGATGATACAAATTCACCTTAGCTTGATGGCGATGGGGTCCCGCCAACATTTTAACGAAAATATACGCAATGCCTTCGGATGTTACCAGACCCGGCCGTCTCTCTTCTATAAAGTCTGTTTTTATGAAGTAAATCTTTTTGTTCGTCGTGATAACAAAAAGGAAATATTTGTTTTTGTGTGAATAAGTCGAAAATATATAAAGGTGAACTAAACATTGTATATTTTCGACTTATTGCTAAAGTACCAGGGTTTCATTCACATCTGTACTTGAACTGAGGCTCTGTCTGTATATAAAAAGCATTTCTTACTTGTGCACTCCAATTTGCAAAGGCTGATCTCCATTCAGGAGTGTTAAAGAATTGATCTACAGTTTGAGTTTCAGAATGCCAAACTATAAATAGGTTGAGTGGGGCAATTCCTCCTGCCCAAATTCCATTATTTGCGTCAGTATCTTCTTCCCTTACTAATAATAAGGGTAGACCAAATTGAAAAGCCATTGAAGGTTCTACTTGTGAATAAACTGATCCTGTCCAGAATGGAGTGGAAGGTGGAAGGGGTCCTGCATTGACATCAACTGTTTGAATTTTAAAACGACGAAGGTTTACTGCCAACATTCCATAGCTTGATGAAACTAACCGACGAATATCAGTTAAAATGGATTCAGGATAACTTTCGCTTAATGGTAATGTACGCGGAAAAAGCAAAGCATTCTCAATCTCTAAAATTAGACGGTTTAGAAACCGTTGTTGGTTGTCATTTAAATGAGTCGTCGTACTTAAAAATATAGGAATACGATAAGCACGATCAATACACTCTTGGTGTGCCGATTCTATTTTCGCTTTATCTTTACGTAAAGAGCTATGCTCATTATTACTCACTTTCTCTTCATCCTTGCGTGAAGAGCTATTCTTACTTTTACTCACTTTCTCTTCATCCTTGCGTAAAGAGCTATTCTTACTTTTACTCACTTTCTCTTCATCCTTGCGTGAAGAGCTATTCTTACTTTTACTCACTTTCTCACCTCCTTTTTTTATTAGTATATGGAAAAGGAATAAGTGAGCTTGGACATAACAGGATTTCATATTAGAAAGGCTTTATAAAACAAAAATTAGTAATTTTGTCTAAATATGAATAATTTTATAAAAAATTTATTTAATTTATCTTATCTGAAGCAGGAAATAGGTAATCTTTTATTAAGCTATCCACAATAAGCTTTTGGATGAATTCAATGTTGAAGAAAAAATATACCCACAAAAAGATTGTGGGAAAATGCTCTTGGGCATGGGGTACCGCCAGCAAACACTGGATTATAATGATTTTATGCACAAAACTCCCCATTAGTTGAAAATGACGATACAATGTTAGTGGAATAATTATATTAGATAAAAAGGAGGTCGTTTCCATGAATATTTTAATTTTGGGTGCAACTGGACGAGTTGGGGGTCAATTAGTTATTTATGGTCTGCAAGACAATCATCATGTTACGGTTTTAGTTCGCACTCCAGAGAAGATTGCTATAAATAATGCCAATTTAACCATCATTCAAGGTAATGTTTTAAATAAAGATGATATCGTACGCGCCATGCATGGAATTGATGTAGTTATTAGTGCACTTAATACTGATGGGACAACGACTTTATCAGCAAGTATGCCCCTGATTATCGAAGCTATGGAAAACGAAGGTATACAACGAATTATTACCATTGGAACGGCAGGTATCCTCCAAAGTAGAACAATCCCAAATTCTTTGCGTTATCAGACAAGTGAATCAAAGCAGAAGTCTACCCGTGCAGCGAAAGAACATCATGAAGTTTTCGATTTGCTTAAACAATCAACACTTCAATGGACAATTGTCTGTCCTACGTATTTGCCGGATGGAAAAAGAGTTGGTATATATCGTATAGAAGGCGACTTTTTGCCGGAGGATGGGGTTGAAATATCCGTTCCGGATACAGCAGAATTTGCATTTAGCCAAATAAAAAGTAACGATTTTTTAAAAGCACGTGTAGGCATCGCATACTAAAAATTCCAATATGCATTAAACCCCTTCGAAGTTAAATCGTATTGAAAGCCGGTTCAATTTTCTTCGTCAATGAACACAGTCAGGTGAACTATTGCCAGGAATATTTTCCGGTTTCTTTTGGGCGAAGATTTTGCCTGTACCTTGTTCATGACCATCTATTCCTTTGTGCTATATTTCCTTTCCAAAAATAGCCACATTCTGCCGGTCAGGAGCAAATGCTTTCCCGTTCCATTTTAATACGGTCTGTACAAATCCCAGTGAGTCGGCATTGTACCTCCCTGCGATCCTCTGATACGCTTCGAGCTCATATATGCCATCCCTATTGAAATCAACCGGATATAAACCAGATAAAGGATTGACCCATCCTTCAATCGGCGCCTTCAGTACACCATCCTTGTTATATATTTCAGCTAAATAGTCCTGATCCTTATAAGTCAGGTCAAGAATGTACCTTTCTTTTAGGTAAGTACTGTTCACCTTTACTTTGTATTGGTTTTCATAATTCACATCGTATTTATAGGTTTCATTGAAAGTATCTGAATTAAAAATGGTCATGAGTTGACCGTTAAGATATGCAAAAACATACGCATAAATGGAGCCACCGCTTCCTCCTGTATCAATGACCACTAAAATGTCATCCCCCTTATTACCTGTAAAATCACCAAGAAAAATGGTCGGATTATATCCTGCGTTATTTTTCATGGGAACTTGTTGATATTGATGAGTCCTCCCATTTTGGATAACCAAAGTTATATCCCTCCAAAAGGGGCTATCAGGGGTTTTGTTTGCAGTTAGAAAAACATTGTCCTTTATCCCGTCCCCATCAATATCGCCTTGCTTTGATGTCACTATGACTGTTCTGTTGGAGTTCATTTCCCTTGTAAGAACAGTTTGGAGGTTCAGTTGCATGTCTTGCAGTTCCTGCCTTGAAGGATAAGGGTTTGGAAACGACAACGCGTTATCAATCGTTTGCATTGCTTCACTTGTTAACCCGGCCCTACTTTGAGTCTCAGCCAAACAGTACCAATAATAAGGATGATTCGTTTCTTGTATTTTTGTGTAATAGTATTGAATCACCTTTTTAATGTCATACGTATCCACCTTCATCCCACCTGTCTCTTTATTATCCATATAGAATTATATGCGGGAATTTAGTGAATAGCCTTGAGTGCATATCTATTGCTGGAAACAACAATATTGTCCTTCTAAAATATATCGCCTAATTATGATTTCTGGGCATAATACAATAAACAAATTCGCTTGCATAAATTTATTTAATTTGCTATTATAACTGACGAACGTTCGTTAAATTATGAGGTGATATTATTGAAAAGTAATGAAATTAAGGACGCCGCTCTAAAATATTTTACGATTCATGGTTATGAAGGAGCGTCGCTTTCTCAAATAGCTGAAGAAGTCGGCATGAAAAAGCAATCCATTTACGCTCATTTTAAAGGCAAGGATGATCTTTTTCTGCAAGTTTTACGTGATGCGAAAGAGACGGAGCTATCTTCGAAACTCCAATATTTCAGTAAAGTTGATTCAAAAAATCCTGAAAAAGATTTATTTGGATTCCTACAATTGGTCATCGATCTTTTCCAAGAAAATGAGCATATAAAGTTTTGGCTGCGTATGTCCTTTTTTCCGCCAGCACATCTTGAACAGGAAATCGGGCAGGAAGTGATGGATATCGAGGAAAAAGTGCAGGAGATCCTTGAATGCAAATTCCATGATTGGATCAAGGCCAAATTAATCGTCGATGAAGAAGCCATAACACCGACCTATGCTTTTCTGGGAGTTGTGGATTCCATTTTGCTTGAGCTTGTATACGGCAATGATGAGAAACGGCTGAAGGATAAATTAGCAGCCTCTTGGAAAGTTTTTTGGAGAGGTATTTCACAAGAATGATTCACAAAGAAAGTGGTGTTAAAACATGAATAAACCAATTAAAGAACAAAAGGCGGTATTAATCATTCTTCTAAGCAATATATTCATTGCTTTTCTGGGAATTGGACTCATCATCCCCGTTATGCCGTCATTTATGAATATCATGCATTTATCAGGAAGTACGATGGGCTATCTTGTTGCCGTATTTGCTGTTTCACAGCTTATTATGTCACCTTTCGCAGGTCGTTGGGTTGACCGTTACGGCAGAAAGAAAATCATCATCATCGGCTTATTCCTTTTTGGTGTTTCAGAACTTATCTTCGGTGTAGGGACAAACGTATCCGTGTTCTATTTATCAAGGATCCTTGGGGGTATCAGTGCTGCCTTCATCATGCCAGGTGTTACGGCATATGTTGCAGATATTACATCCGTTCAGGAAAGGCCAAAAGCAATGGGCTATATTTCAGCCGCAATTAGCTTGGGCTTTATAATAGGACCCGGGATCGGTGGCTTTGTTGCAGAATATGGTATACGCTTGCCCTTCTTCCTTGCGGCGGCCATTGCTTTTTTAGCATGCCTTTCATCGATATTCATTTTAAAAGAGCCGATGACAAAGGAACAGCTTGCAAAAGTTTCCGCTAATACAAAGCAAACAAACTTTATGGGCGATTTAAAAAAATCACTAAATCCGCTTTACTTTATTGCGTTCATCATTGTATTTGTACTCGCTTTTGGTTTATCAGCCTATGAAACGGTTTTTAGCCTATTTTCTGATCATAAATTCGGCTTCACGCCGAAGGATATTGCCATTATCATTACAATAAGCTCTATTTTCGGAGTTGTTGTGCAAGTCTTTATGTTTGGAAAGCTGGTAGATATTCTCGGCGAAAAGAAGCTTATTCAATTATGTTTAATCGTCGGTGCAATTTTTGCGGTAGCATCCACTATGATTTCCAGTTTTTCGGCAGTACTAGTGGTAACTTGCTTCATATTCCTTGCATTTGACCTGCTTCGTCCGGCTTTGACGACATTTTTATCAAAAGCTGCCGGGAAAGAACAAGGATTCGTTGCTGGAATGAACTCCACCTATACGAGCTTAGGGAATATCGCCGGGCCATCCATGGGAGGATTGCTTTTTGACGTAAACATCCACTACCCTTACCTTTTCGCTGCTGTCATTATCGTCATTGGCCTTGGCATTACAGTCATTTGGAAAGAAAACCGATTGACAGAAAGCTTAGCGAAATAATGAAAGTCCCGGATGGTTATTCGTACCTTTCCTTTTCGAGCTGGAAAACTCCCAAACTTGAAAGATGATATTCTACTAAAAACCCCCCTTGCCCATATTTGGGCAAGGGGGGTTTTTAGTAATCTTTTTGAGAACGGGATTCTTACTACTACTTTTTTTGCTCATGATAACCGCTCCAAATCGATTTCGAATTTATATCGATCTGCCCGGTAGACAGATCTGACAAGCCCAAGTGGTTGATTGGTATCCAGGGTACTTCTTCGTTCAATCAGCAATACAGGGGCACCTTCGACTACCTCGAGCATTTCCGCCTCTTTTTTTTGAGCAATCGCGGCTTCAATTACCTGGTCATGCTGAATTTTTAAACCAAACGTTTTTTCTACATAGTCATGCATGGAAGTTATGGCTATTTCTTCCGTTAGATCCAGGGCAAGATTTTTAGAGATAAATAGCCTTTCATATGCCATCGGCAACCGATCAGCAAGCCTAATACGTTCCAGCTCGAAAATAGGAGCTTCTGCTTCAACATCAAGCTTTGCAGCAAGATCATGATCAGCATTGATCTCCGTAAAACTGATAAATCGTGTACTTGGTTCAAGTCCTCTTGAAATCATATCCTTCGAAAAGCTTGTTAATCCTTGCAAGGGCCGCTCCAATTTTTGTTGGGCAACGAATGTTCCTTTTCCGCGCTGCCTATATAAATAACCGCCATTCACTAGGTTAGAAATGGCCTGTCTCACAGTCATCCTGCTTATTCCATATTTTTCAGTGTATTCTTTTTCTGAAGGAATCATCTCTCCTGGCACCAATTCAAGATTTTGAATCGCTCCTTTAATCTCCTCTTCAAGTTGATGATAAATGGGACTGGGAGAATTCTTTTGGATCATTCAGCGTACATCTTCCTTTCATCGTTATGAAATTTCATGAAATTTCACAAGGCATACTGATTGGAAACATAACGCTCATCAATCTTATCCATGCATTTGAACACGATAAGTAATGACTCGCCTTTCTAAGTATCCAAATTCCTTTTTGTGAATTTCAGTACCGATTCCCTTGAACGTTCAATTTCGTTTTTATTTTCATTATAGTATTTAGAAACATACGCATAGAAAATGATGCTGACCGTTAGAAATTGGGCAAAAAGCGAACTTGTTGCAGCACTTCGGAATTTAGCCTCCGGTGCACGTACATGATTTAGTGACATATCAACTTTTTTAGTTAGTCCATTGTTCCCCAATCGCGATAAACCAATTGTTTTAATGCCATATGCTTTAGCAATATCAACGAGTTCAAGGACTTCTTCAGTTTCGCCACTATTGGATATACAGAAAAAAACGGTATTCTTTGATGATGCCGCAAGTGCAGTGGCCGTAATATGCGGGTCTTGATTGGCACTTACAATCTTTCCTAACCGTAACCATTTCTGTGTAATATCTTCAGCAACGAGCCATGATGCACCTAAACCATAGACATAAATTACATCTGCACTCCTCATGGTTTCAATGATATTGTCAAGAACGGACTCATCCAAATAATGCGCAGTTTCTTGTATAGCTTGGACAGAGTTGGAAACTATTTTATTTTTAATGGACGCTATTGTTTCGTTAGGCTCAATGTCATGGAAACCTTTTTTCTCAGGTTGGGAAATCAGGGATGATAGGGATACCTTCAGTTCTGAAAAGCTGTTAACTTTTATAGAATGACAGAACCTTGTTACGGCCGAACTGCTGGCATTGGCATGATCTGCTAATTCATGTATCGTCATTCTTATAATGTCGTTTGGATTTTCTAAAATATATTGTGCAATTTTCCGTTCTGATTTAGGCAACTGGTTCAATAAGCTTTCAATTCTCAATATAATATTTTCGACGTGCATATGATTTACTCTCCTTGATCTATACTTACTTTAAATGCTTCATTGCTATGTAATAACAACCTAAGGTAGCTGATACGTCTTCCAAAACAAAATTCACATTTGGATTTTCAAGTTTAATATGATTGATGAAAGAGCTTTGCACCAATGATATATTTGTCAAGATGCTACCTTTTATTGCAATTGTAACATTCCCACTTAACTTTAACTTCTTGATAACCTCAAGTGTTTGTTTTGAAAGGTGGTACCCAGCCTGATTCAGAATATTTTGCGAGAAACCATCGCCCTTAACCGCATGTTGGACAATCAGGGGAACAAATGAGGCAATCTCGGATTTCGTGGCAGAATAAATGAATTTCTTCAGTTCCATAACACTGTTGTAGCCAAGTTTTTGAAGTATTGACTGTGATAGCTGGCTATAGATATACCCCTCATCCTCTTCTTTCGTCATTTTTATAAAAGCCTGCATGGCGATCCAATAGCCACTTCCTTCATCCCCAAGGATGTGTCCCCAGCCACCAGCCGATTTCTCGATTCCTTTATGGATGCCGATACTTACAGATCCAGTTCCGGATATGGTCAAAATGCCATCATTTCCTTTAAGCAAAGCAGCATGAGCGATAATTGCATCATTTACAATGGTGAACGGGGCCTTAAATGCCATGCTTAATGCACTTTTTATGCCCTGCGGATTTTCAACTCCTCCATACCCGGCTAATCCTAAGCAAATGTAATGGCAGCTTCCATTGTTAATGGGCATTACGCATTCTTCAATTGCCTGTATAATGTTAGCGATGGCTTTTTTTTCATTAATAAGCAGGTTTCCAAATCCCGCTATGCCTTCACTAATTTTATTTCCATCTAAATCATAAGCCACTGCTTCAGTTTTAGTGCCTCCGCCGTCAACTCCGATAATATAATTCATATTATTCTCCTATTCAGTAAAAAAGGAAGGAATATCACCTTCCTTCCCTGATCAATTAATATTGAATTGGAATTTCCCCCATGGTTCCAAATAATCGAGAAGAAAAATTTCCTCTTCTGTTATTCGGCCAACTACATTTGTTTTCCCCAAATTCTTCATTTCCTTTAATGCAATCTGCAATTCCCCTTTATATTGTCCATAGAGCTCATTTTCAATTAAAATATCACCGCGCCTGATATCAGGCGTATATGTTGGTTTAAATTCTTCGCTCTTATATTTCACACGTGATTGAGTCGAGCGAATTAAATAATCGGAAACATCTCCACGGTAAAAATGGAATTCTTCCAATACTATTTTTTTCTCTAGTGCTGTTATGGTTTCGTGAAGGTTAACATTAAATGTTAACAGACCGCTGTTTAACAGGCTAAGCTGCTTCAATTCATCTTCAGATGCGTAAGCATTTGCAATGATTACATCATCAATCAACCCTGTCGCATACAAATGTTTCGCTTGTGTTGTAATCGGCAATTCCCGGTGCATTTCTAAAGTACATAATCCTTCCGTTACAGGCCAAGGACCGTACGTTGCTGCATGTGAGCTGATGAAAGCTGCCGTGCGGATATTATGCTTTTTGAATGACTCACAGCATTTTATAAAATGAGGATAGCTCAATCCTGCATAGCGATGCGGATAGAAGTTGTGCGATCCAACTAAATTCTCTTTATTTGGTTTGTAATCCATAATATTATCTAAATATTTTGTTGCATTGCTCATGTTTATTTCAATTTTCAGGTCATATGGATTATGTGTCATAACCGACTCTTCGTTACCTGTAAAACCCATGTCCAGCCTGATTCCATATGCACCTAATTCTGCAAAAAACGATAAGTCATTATAAGAAATGCCTAGTGAACCGAATACACGGGGAGCAATATCGACCATCACTTCCATATTCAATTGATTGGCATAAACTATCGTTTCTTTAAATTCTTTTAATATCTTCTCTTTATCACCTTCGACAGAAAGCAAGCAAGTAAAGATCTTTTTGAATCCATATTTGTGTGCAAGTGCAATGTATTCCATGTCTCTTTCGACGGTTGAATGCTCTGGATAGATAGATATACCAAGTTTACCCATTTTTAATCACCTCTTTACTGTTGTGGGGCTAGCTTTTTTACAATGCGAATCATATGTTCAATTAGTTTTTGTTCGCTCATTGCCGTCATCAAGTGATCTTGAGCATGAATCATCAATAAAGTTTTCTCACTTGGAACTCCATTCAATTCTGCTTGAATTAGCTTGGTTTGTGTCTTATGGGCCAAGTTCAATTCTTCCTGGCCTTGTTTAATTAGTTCTTCTGCACTTTCAAAATTAAATTCTTCCGCTTCTTTCAGTGCTTCGAATGCTAATCCTCTTGCATTTCCACTATGTGATATTATTTCAAAAATTTCCATTTCGTTATTGTTCATTTCAGTTGACATATCATTCCACTCCTATTTTATGTTAGATTATGAAGGTTCATTGGATTACTGTAATCCATATTCACTGTTTAAAACACCATTCACTTGATGGTCGGAACAGCACTTTCACTGAAGAATCGCGGTAAGTATTCTTCATGCGCTTTTAAAAGTTTTTGTAAAACGATTTCCGCCAGGTCATCACTTGGAATAAGCGGGTTAATCGTTAAAGCCAATAATGCTTTATCATAAGAACCTGTAACGGCTGCCTCTGCACCAATTCTTTCAAATGATTTGATTTGTTGGATTAAGCCATGCACTTGTATGGGTAATTTCCCCATAGCCAAAGGAATTGGTCCATTCTTCGTGACGATACAGCTTACTTCTACTGCTGAATCATAATCAATATCAGTAAGCGATCCATTGTTTTGTACATTTAGCACTTGAATGTCTTTTTTATCATTATAAATAGAAGAAATGACGTTACACGCTGCATCACTGTAGTAAGCTCCACCGCGCTGCTCTAATTGCGGAGGCTTGATGTCAAGGGTTTCATCCTTGTATAGGTGAAACAAACCTTCTTCTAATCTTTTCACAATTTCAGCTCGAGTTTCCCCTGATTTGAATGCTTCCAATTCTTCTTCTAAAATCGTTTTTGTTTTGTAATAATAACGATGGTACGGGCAAGGCACCACTCCTAAGGATTTCAAAAATCTTCTGTTCCAAGCCAATGGAGCAATATTCTTCATCGTCAGCTGAATCTCAGGATTGCCAAGCATTTCAAGCACTTTATCAGTTACTTCTTGATCATCAACGAATACATGCAGCCCGAATACCATATGGTTTAACCCGGCGAAATCTATATGCACTCTCTTCCTATCCACACCAAGCATGCTAGAAATTGACATATGCATATTAAATGGAACATTGCATACCCCAATGACTTTTTTATGCTTGCTGTAGCGGAGAAGGGCTTCCGTTACCATCCCCGCTGGGTTTGTGAAGTTAATCAACCAAGCATCAGGGCAGAGCTCCTGCATTTCTTCTGCAATTTCCAGAATAATAGGTATAGTTCGTAATGCTTTGGACAATCCTCCTGCACCGTTTGTTTCTTGACCAATCATTCCTAATTCCAACGGGATCCGCTCGTCCTTGATTCGTGCATCAAGTAAGCCCACTCTCATTTGCGTCGTGACAAAATCGGCATTTTGCAAGGCTTGCCGGCGGTCTAACGTTAGATGTATTTCCATTGGAAGTCCTGCTTTTTCAACCATCCGTTTTGCTAAGGTTCCTACAATCTCCAGTTTTTCTTTTCCTGCCTCAATATCCACTAACCACAGTTCCCTAATTGGCAACTCATCATATCGTTTAATAAAACCTTCTATTAATTCTGGTGTATAACTGGAGCCTCCACCAATTGTGGCAATCTTCAACCCTTTTTTCATTTCCATTCCCCTAACACCTCATAGTTAGCTAATCTGAATTTTCATTTATAGATTATTACATAGCAAATCAGTGCGCTCACCGCTAATAAAGACAAGAATAATAGTGATGCATGTTTCTTGTTTTTAAACTTACCTTCAACAAAACAAACAACCATCGTCAATCCTGCACTTATGGCAAAGGTATTTCCCAAGTACAGTGATAATTGTTTATTTATCTCAAAGGCATCCATTAATCCGTTAAAGATAAAATTAAAAACAAGAATGAAGCTAAAAAATAGAAAGGCACTTTTGTAACTAAAAAAGTGAATTCTGGATGTTGAATTCATATCCTTTCCCCCCTCAATTTATAAAAGGAGTTTGGAGCATTTAGTCCCAAACTCCCTTTTAGGTATTCCTTATAAAGCGATATTTTGTTTATCCGTTGTTTCTACCACGTTTTCCTGAGCTAGAAGCTTTTTATCGTACATCTTAAAGAATGGCAGATAAATAAGGACTGAAATTGTTAAATTCACCATCACGAGAACAACGGCTCTCCAATCACCGCCTGTTGAAAGGTAGGCACCTATTGGAGCGGGCAATGTCCAGGGAACCATTACATATGTCGGGTTCACAAGTCCGATGGATGTTGCTATATATGCAAGTGTCGCACCAATTAGCGGTGTAATGATAAATGGAATAATAAGTACCGGGTTCAATACAATCGGCATCCCAAAGATAACAGGTTCATTGATGTTAAAAATGCTTGGCACAATTGTTGCTTTCCCCATTGCTTTACTATAGGTGGATTTTGCCGTTAAGAGCATGGCTATTACCAAACCCAAGGTTGCACCAGACCCACCAATCCAAATAAACCATTGGAAGAATGTTTCAGGAGCTATGTGGGGAATTGCCTTTCCAGCTGCAACTGCTGCCGAGTTATTCCCCAAGTATACTTCCCATACCGGACGAGCTACGGCACCTACTACTGAAACGCCATGAATACCAAATGACCAAAAGAATGTAATCAAAAATACTGGAATTAATACACCTGGCAATGTATCGCCTGCACTGATGAGTGGTGCAACCGCTTTATCAACAAGTGAATGTAAATCAACAGCAAAAACGACTGTAATTAAAGTCATGACAAGCAGTACAATTGAAACTGGTATTAAAGCTTCAAATGAACGGGCCACTGAAGTTGGAACAGAATCAGGCATTTTAATCGTGATATTCTTTGTCTTACAAAGACGTAAAATTTCGACAGCAAAAATGGATACAATCATTCCTACAAAAAGACCATGGCCTCCGAGATTTGTCATTGGCAAAACAAACCCCACATCATCCATCATCTTTACACCAATTGTGAACAAGAAGGCTGCTAATGATAGTAAACCTCCAGATAGCGGGTCAAGTTTATAGCTTTGAGATAAACTGTAGCCTATACCAAAAGTAATATATAGCGTCATGATAAACATCGTTAATCGATATGGTATTAAAATTTCAGCGATATGTTTTGCAGACCATTCACCTAATGCAGTATCTGCTGCAACGGGCGGAAATGCAATGATCAAGAATAAACTTCCAAAGATGATGAAAGGTAACGCAGAAACCACACCATCCCGAATCGCGCGTAAATGTTTTTGCTCAGACAATTTAGCCATAGGTGTTGAAAGATTATTTTCTAAAAAAGCTACAAACTTGTCCATTCGTGTTTTCCCCTTTTACGTTTAGTGAAAAGAAATAGTAATTAGTTTATTATTTTGCTAGTTCCGTTACCAGTTTTAATAGTTTAGGTCCGCCAAGAGGGCTGTAAGCTTGGGCTGGAATGGCTTCACATGGGACGCCCGCTTCATCTGCCGATGCCTTAAAGCCATCGAAACGATGTTTGACTTGCGGAGCTACCATTGCAACATCCCAGCCATTTCGTACTTCTGCATCAAATTCTTGAGTGCCGACTGCCAATACTTCTATGGTTACACCCTGTTTTTCCCCTTCCTTTTTTAAAGCGCTTACAACGATTGCACTAGACATTCCACCTGAGCATACGAATAATACTTTCATTCTTTGTTCCTCCAATTTTTTTATTTTTTTTATTAAAAGCGTTAAATCGTTTTTCTTATGAATCCTTGTGCTTTCACTAAACGATTTGAGGCTTCTTCATATGATACATTCGTTAAAATCATGACAATTGCAATTTTAGGCTGTGCATGTGCCTTTTCTAAGTATTCATCTGCAATTTCATAGCTACAGTCAGTAGCATCCATGATAATACGTTTTGCACGTTCAACCAGCTTTTCATTAGTTAACTGTAAATCTACCATTAAATTACCATAAACTTTTCCTACTCCAACCATTGAGGCGGTGGAAAGCATGTTGCATACTAACTTTTGCGATGTTCCAGCTTTTAAACGTGTAGAACCCGTCAGGACTTCAGGCCCGTTTACAACTTCAATCGCAACTTTTGCAATCTTACCTATCTCAGAACCTTTGTTACAGCTTATCGACACAGTTCCTGCACCAACTTGATTGGCATATTCCAATCCAGCAATAACATATGGAGTGCGTCCACTAGCTGCAATGCCCACTACGACGTCCCTGTTTGTTAATTCGATTTTCTTCAAATCTTCAGGACCTAATTCAAAACTGTCTTCAGCACCTTCAACCGCCTTAATGAAAGCCTTTTCCCCACCAGCTATAAGACCCACTACTTCACTCGGATCGGTATTGAATGTTGGGGGACATTCTACTGCATCCAATAAACCGATGCGCCCGCTTGTTCCTGCACCCATGTAAATTAATCTGCCGTTTTTATTCATGGCTTCAACGATCATCTCCACGGCTTTAGAAATTTGCGGAAGTTCTTTTTTTACACAATGGGCAACTTTAATGTCTTCTTCGTTCATCACCTCTAAAAATTCCAGTGTTCCCATTTCATCTAAACTCATGGTCTTTTCATTACGACGCTCTGTCGTTAAATGCTCAAGCATACATATCATCCTTTTTTATTTCAGTGGTGAAGTGGTGAAACTTTATTTGCTATAGAGAATATATCACTATTAAAAATTAATTTCAATATTGTATATACATTTTTAAAATTTAATTTTAAAATAAAAGTAAGATACCTAAATTGATTGGTTGAATGTTAGCTTTCTACTAAAAACTAAAAAGCAAACCGAGTAGCCATTTCGTGAACCAAACCTACGATTCTTTTTATTGTTAGATCTTATCTCACTATTCATAGATGACAAATTCATATATTCATTATTTGTTAACGCTTACAAATAATTAAATATAAATATTAGTAATGAAATGAGGTTGTACTATTGATGAATGAAAGAATTACTAAGAAAAAATTGGGTTCATTGGCTCTAGCCGCTTTGGTGGGGGGATCACTTCTCCTTCCAGCTGATTTGAAAGCAAATGCAGAATCTGGGACAATTCCTCAAACAACGACTTATGTAAAACAGGAACTTCGCGCAACTTGGATTGCAAGTGTGTTAAATATTGACTGGCCTTCCAAACCTGGTTTATCCATATCAGCACAGAAAGAAGAATTCATAAAATATTTGGATGAACAAAAAGCGATGGGAATGAATGCTGTCGTTATGCAAATTAAACCCACTGCGGATGCTTTTTATCCTTCTGAATACGGTCTTTGGTCAAAATATTTAACAGGAGTCCAAGGAAAAGATCCCGGGTATGACCCTCTTGCATTCATGGTAGAAGCAGCACATGAGCGTAATATGGAATTTCATGCGTGGTTTAATCCTTACCGCATTACTATGCCTTTAGGTAAAACAGCTGAAATATCGGATATTGATAATCTTCTGAAATCTCACCCTGCCAGAAAGCACCCGGATTGGGTCATACCATATGGACAACAATTGTACTTTGATCCAGGCATTCCTGGCGTACAACGGTTTGTGATCGATGGAATAATGGAAGTTGTTAAGAATTATGATATCGATGCAGTCCATATGGACGATTATTTCTATCCTTACAAGATTGCAGGAGTACCTTTCCCAGATGAAATTTCCTATCAAAAATATGGAGCAGATAGATTTTCAAATGTTGAAGATTGGCGCAGGGATAATGTAAATAACCTTGTTAAGAATATTAATGAAGAAATCAAGGCAGAAAAATCATATGTGAAGTTTGGTATAAGTCCATTTGGAGTTTGGCGCAACAAAGCAGTTGATCCCACAGGATCTGACACTGCCGCAGGACAAACGAATTATGATGATTTATATGCAGATACCCGAACGTGGATCAATAATGGATATATTGATTATATTGCCCCTCAATTATATTGGAATATAGGATTGCCAGTAGCTGACTATGCCAAACTTCTTGATTGGTGGACAAAAGAAGTCGAAGGTAAAAATGTTCAACTCTATATTGGACAAGGAGACTATAAAATTAATACAGAGTCCAACGGTGTGCAAAACTGGTTCAATCCTGAAGAAATGCCAAACCAGTTAAAACTGAATCGAACATATAAGGAATTTGATGGAAGCATGCATTTCAGTGCCAAAGATTTACGGAAAAACCCCCTTGGGATAGCAGATCGGTTAAGCGGGGATATTTATAAGCATCCCGCATTGGTTCCAGCCATGCCTTGGATTGATGATCATGCACCAAAGGCTCCAATGGTGAGAAATTCAACACAATCAGGAGATGGAATACAATTTGAAATTCACGATCATAAGAAATCAGATGCATCTTATTATGCCATTTATCGTTTTGATGGGAAGAAAAAAGGAAACATTGAAGATTCAACGAACTTACTTGCCACAGTGCATAAAGAAAATACAAGTCAATTGTTTAATGATGGCAGTGTAGAAAAAGGCAAGACTTACACATATGTTGTGACAGCATTGGACCGTACCCACAATGAAAGTAAACAAACTAGGCAGATTTATATAAAAGTAAAATGATCTTCAAGAAATAGCTTTATAGCTTAAGTGTTATATCTCAGTGAACAATGGCAGCATACACTGCTGCATATGATGCTAAGTCAGGATTATAAAAGAATTGAAGTAGGTGGAATGACGATGTACATAGTTGGATTAATGTCCGGAACATCACTGGATGGAATTGATGCTGCACTTGTTCGGGTGAATAATAGTGGACTGGAGACTGAAATGGAAATGATTGAGTTCATGACATGCCCTTTTCCAAAAGATATTGAAAAAGAAATTATGCAGTCTTTATCTGCAGAAACATCCAATGTGCAGTTAATATGCAGTTTGAATTTTAAATTAGGAAAATTATTTGCCAATGCAGTAAAGGAAGTTTGTCATAAAGCTGGATTTCCCATAAATAAACTGGATCTTATTGGATCCCATGGACAAACCATTTACCACCAGCCTTTAAAAGAACAAAATTATATACCCTCCACTTTGCAAATTGGGGAAGCTGCAGTAATTGCTCACGATACAAACACACTTGTAATCTCTGATTTCCGTACGATGGACATGGCTGCTGGTGGACAAGGAGCTCCTCTTGTTCCTTTTACCGAATACATTCTTTATAGAAGTGAAACGAAGGGAAGATTACTTCAAAACATAGGGGGCATTGGAAATGTAACCGTCTTACCCAAGCAGGCATCTCTGAATGACATGTATGCCTTTGATACAGGGCCTGGGAATATGATCATTGATGAAGTATGCCGCCAATTGTTCAATATTAGCTATGACGAAGGTGGTAACATAGCTAAACAAGGAAAAATTAATGACGAACTTTTATCTTATTGTATCAGCCATCCTTTTATTATGAGCCCTCCGCCAAAATCAACTGGCAGGGAATTATTTGGCAAGCAATATGTAGTAAAACTATTAAAGATGTTTGAATCACTTCCCAGTCATGATATTTTAGCTACAGTAACGATGTTTACAGCAAAGTCGATTGTGGAGAACTATCGAAAATTCATCTTTCCAAAAACCAATATTGAAGAAGTGATAATTGGCGGCGGAGGCAGCTATAACAAAACGTTATTAAATATGATGCAATCACTGCTTGGAAATTCTATTCAAGTTTTGACTCAAGAAGAGTTGGGGTACTCTTCTGAAGCGAAGGAAGCAGTGGCCTTTGCATTACTTGCAAATGAGACTTTCCATGGTAATACGAGTAACGTCCCCAAGGCTACCGGTGCTGACTTCGATGTCATCCTAGGAAGCATGACCTTCCCTCCTTCATATCTGAAGGAGCATAAAAATACTTTTTAACCATTTAAAAAAGTGGAAGGCACATCGATATTTGATGTGCCTTCCACTCTTTTTTGAACCTGAAGAATCATCGCGGACTCTTCTGTTTTATTTTACTGGCCAAGCTGCATGGATACATACTTCACTTCTAAATATTCATCCATGCCATAGTGTCCCCCTTCCCTGCCTAAACCACTTTCCTTCATTCCTCCAAATGGTGCTTGGGCAGTGGATGGGGCACTGTCATTAATACCGACAATCCCATATTCAAGAGCATCCGAATAGGCAACTGCCTTATTTAATGACTCGGTATACACATAAGCTGCCAAGCCAAAATTCGTATTATTGGCTCGATCTATAGCTTCTTTATCGGTTTTGAATGTACTGACTGGCGCAATTGGCCCAAACGTTTCTTCCTGCATGCACAGCATATCATCCGTTACATTGGAAAGTATGGCTGGTGCGATAAAATGGCCTTGTTTTTCATCGACTTTTGAGGTGTTATGGATGATGGCCCCTTTACTTGCAGCATCCTCTAATTGAAGCTGTACTTTTTTTACTGCGGCTCCATCTATCAATGGACCAAGATCGTTTCCTTCCATTCCATTTCCAACCTTCAAAGTTAAAACGGCTTCTTCAAAAGCTTGTAAAAACGGCTGTTCGATTGTTTCATGGACGAAAATTCGATTCGCACAAATACATGTTTGTCCAGCATTCCGGAATTTTGATTGAATCAAACCATTTACAGCTTCTTCGATATTCGCATCCTCAGCAATGATGAACGGAGCCAATCCACCGAGTTCAAGCGAGACTTTTTTTACTGTTTCTGCGGCTTTTTTCATTAGATGTTTCCCTACAGGAGTGGAGCCGGTAAATGTGATCTTTTTAACACGTGAATCATTCATCCACACGTCTGATACATCTCCCGGTTTCTGTGTAGTTACAATATTCATCACGCCTGCCGGAATGCCTGCTTCATGGGCACTTTCAACTAATAGCAAAGCGGTCAAAGGTGTTTGTTCCGCTGGTTTGATGACCACGGTACATCCTGCGGCAAGGGCTGGCGCCACTTTCCTCGTGATCATGGCAGCAGGAAAATTCCACGGGGTAATGGCAGCAACGACACCGACTGCCTGCTTTTGCACTAAAATACGCTTTGATGCAACGGAGGCTGGTATGATTTCCCCGTAGTTGCGCTTTGCTTCTTCAGCGTACCATTTCACGAAACTTGAAGCATATTTCATTTCACCTTTTGCCTCTGCCAATGGCTTTCCTTGCTCCAATGTCATGATCGTTGCGAGTTCATCAAGCCTGTTCTCAATGATCGTGTACCACTTCTCAAGTAATTCCGCCCTATGGTATGCACTTGTTTTCGACCAAGTATGAAAAGCAGCCTGAGCTGCATCCACTGCAGCCTTTGCCTCTTTTTCGTTAGCGTCCGGAACATAGCCCACAGGCTCCAACGTTGCTGGGTTTTCCACTACAAAATGACTTTCTGTATGAATAGATTCGCCGTTTATATAAATTGGCCATTTTTCCGCTACTTTTTTCATCCTGCTTTAATCTCCTCTTCTTCTTCTTCATGATTTGTAAATGTCTTATCATTTTCACCTTTGAAAAAGTCCTTGCCATATAAAAGGGCACATAATAAAATTCCTGCTGCAAACGCCATTCCAGCACCTTTTATAACAAGGATGGCAGCTACGACTCCTGCAATTCCCAGGTCGCGTTGGCTCTTTGCCTGCATGACGCCTACGCGTACGCTAACATATCCTTGAACCAAAAGCGTCAAGGCCAAGGCCACACCGAGAATTGGTTCCACCAGGCTTACTACCGGCAATAAGAATAACCCTGTATTCGTACCCCAACGGAACGAGCCGGCACCGCCGAAGAAAGAATTCATGGCTTTCTTGCCATTCTTGAATCGCTCCACAACCACGACCTGCATGGCTGCCCACAACGGACCGCACATTGTTATATCGGGTCCGATAAAACTCATGATCATATTTCGGCCACCAAAAATTAAATGGGCTCTGTTTGGATTATAGTCCACTTTTTCATCTTCCCTGACCTCATCGGATTCAGAAAGCAGCGCTTTCGTTTTGAGCACATCCCCGAATACGACTAAATAAGTAGCGAAAACAGCTGGAATCGCACTTAAAAAGAAGGTCAAGGCGGGAAAACCTAAACCAAAAACAGTATAGTCTGACCAAAGCGTAGCAAAATCCGGACTGCTGAATCCCCATTGGATATCAGGCCATTTTGCTTCTCCAAAAATGGGGGCTACAAAGACAGCAAGTAAGATTGCTGGCAATATCCCTAAATTGCCTATGAATATCCAAACTTTGTTTCGCATTTTCAATTTTCCAAAACTTTTCGAAAAAAGCAGATAAAAGGCAAAGCCGATACAAATGCTTATTGTATAAGGAAATAAATCAAACTTTCCACCCACTTCAAAAATGGAAACGACAGCACCAATACCCGCTCCTAAAATGATGCCTGATTTGATTGCATTCGGCACTAATCGCACGACCTTACTGGCAAGTCCGGTCATTCCTAGCAATATTGATAAAATACCTAATGTTAGTTGAAATGCAACGAGAGCATAGACCCGATCAGGTCCTTCGGGAAATTGCCCGACGAACAATACAAGCAATGGAACCGCAGGTGTAATCCAACCTGGTATAACAGGGTCCCCGAGTAAATGATGCGCCAAGTATAATAATCCATTCAAGACAACGACGGCTAGAGCCACATCAAAAGGCATACCAAGATGGTCTGCAAGCAGTGTAATAGCTCCAAGATCAACTGCACACATCAATAAGCCTTGAACATAGTCAGGCCACTCAAAACGATAATGGACAAATGGCAGTCTAATTTTAAAAGGTCCCGCAGGTATATACGATGTCTCTTCTCCATAGCGACGGTTTTTCCATTTCATGTTGTTTCCTCCACTTAAAAGCCATAGGCTGAACGGTAAATTTTTTCGATATCCCGGACGTTTAATGCACGGGGATTATTGCGAAGTAAACGGACTTGTTTGATGGCCTCGGCAGCCATTTCACTTAAAGCCGATTCAGGAATGTCAAATTCACTTAGTGACTCTGGTATATCAACATAACGGCATATTCTGGTCATCGCTTCTATAGCCTTATCCGCTGCCTCATCATCATTTAAATGATTGACTTTCTCTCCAAGTGCTTCAGCAATCTCGCGGAACCTTTCCAAACATGCAATTTTATTCCACTTCATCACAAATGGCAGTAATAATGAATTGCTGACTCCATGTGATAAATGGAAGCGGCCTCCAAGAGGATAAGCTAAAGCATGAACAGCTCCAACACCAGCATTTCCAAAAGCTAATCCTGCCATTAGGCTTCCAGTGATCATCGCTTCACGTGCTTCCAGATTATCTGGCGCAGCATAAGCCTTTGGTAAATTTTTTGCGATTAACTTCATGGCCCCAATTGCCAAAGCATCCGTAACGGGCGAAGCAAATTTGGAAATATAAGCCTCGACCGCATGAACAAGTGCATCCACTCCACTCGCAGCAGTCACACTTGGCGGGCAAGTCAGCGTCATGACGGGCGATACAATCGCTACATCCGGTAAAAGGTACGGACTTACAATTCCCTTCTTAACCTGTTCTTTCTTGTCCGATAAAATCGAAATATTCGTCACTTCTGACCCTGTTCCTGCCGTCGTCGGTATGGCTATTAAAGGTAGACCTGGGACTTCAATCAAGTTCGTACCGAAATATGTCTCGATGCTGCCGGAATTCGTAGCCATGACGGAAGAGGCTTTCGCAATATCCATCGCACTTCCTCCGCCTACCGCAATCAGTCCATCATGTTTTCCATCCTTGATTGACCGTACACATTGCTCAACGATTTCAATTTCCGGTTCTGGATTCACATCCGAAAAAATACCACATTCTGCAGAAAGTAAATCCTCAACCCTTTGTACAACCCCAGCACCCACTAAAACTTTATCTGTAACGATCAACGGATTCTTCATCCCTAATCGCGTAACCTCATCAGTCAGCTGCTGTAAAGAATCTGCTCCTGTCACCAATTTGTTAGCCATAGAAAAAATAGAAATATTCATGGTTATCTCCCCTTTCATGTATTTACTAATGCAGGAATCATGCCAAAGTGTGAAAACGCTTAATTCATAAGGGGGATAACCTTTTTTTCATGGGTAACAGTATAAATAATGAGTGGAAAACAAATCAAATAAACTAATTCGATTCGTTTTCTAATCGCATGTGAAATTTTTTCATTTTTTGCACCAAAGCGCTTTGACTGATATCCAAAGAGATGGCAGCGGCCCTTGTAGTCCCATACTTCTTCATCGCATTCAGGATCAGGGAACGCTCCAGCTCGGAAACGGCTTCCTTCAAAGAATGTGTTGTCGTTTTTTTTGATAAGACCGGCTGGATGAAAGATGGTAAATTAGTTAAATCAATCGTATCATCATATGTCGTGACGACCAGCCGCTCTGCAAGACTCGCAAGCTCACGTATATTGCCAGGCCACGAATAGTTCGTCAGCCATTCATAGCATTCCGGTGTCATCTTTTTCTTTTCATCATATTTTTCATTGAATTTTTTCAAATACATTTCTAAAAGCGGGATCGTTTCTTCCTTTCGCTGGCGTAAAGGCGGGACTTCAAAGGAAACGATATTAAGCCGGTAATAAAGATCTTCACGGAAAGATCCTTCTTGCACGAGGGAGGCCAGATCGCGATGGGTGGCTGTAATTAACCTGACATCCACTTCTTTCATTTCGGTAGAACCAACTCTCATAAACTTGTTTTCTTCTACCACTTTCAAAAGTTTTACCTGTAGCTCTAAAGGTAAATCCCCAATCTCATCCAAAAATAACGTGCCACCATTCACTTTCTCAAAAATCCCCATTTTCCCATTCTTAAGGGATCCGGTAAATGCCCCGGGTTCATATCCAAAAAGTTCAGATTCCACCAAGTTCGCTGGAATGGCTCCGCAATTTAATTCAAGGAAAATTTTTTCCTTCCTGGAGCTTTTGGCATGTATGTACTTGGCGATTAAACTCTTCCCTACTCCCGTTTCCCCCTGTAACAAGATCTTCGCATCCGTTTTAGCTACTTTATCAGCCAATTTGAATAAAGGAGTTGTAGAGGGACCAATGATTATTTCCTGTAAATTCACCTGTTCCGAGCCAGGCAATAATTGAGAAATAGGTTGGAAAGATAACTTTTGGCTGTCAATCGTATACTTCATCCGGATTAATTCAGTAATATCCCTAACACTATTAATGACAAATATGACTTCATTCTGTGGCGATAGAATAGGTGTGGCCGATACGATGATCTTTCTTCCATTTCGAATTCTTTGTGTCAAAGTAACTTGATTCTTCGTTCGAATGGAGTCCAATGAAGCAGAGACGGATATCATGCCTTGCTCAATTAAATAACTCATTGGTTTTCCGATGATTTCCTCTTCTCTTATTCCAGTAATACGCTGATACGCTTGATTGATAAATAATGTCGTTCCATCACCATCCGTGATATACACCCCATCATACAGGGCATTAAATACAACCTTGCATAAATCACTCTCGAAGAATGCTTGAAATTGTTCATAGGGTATTGAGTAATTCCGTAAATTTTGCAGCGGTGCATTAACGGTAATGAAATGAGAAATTGGCTTCGTCAAATCACTCTGCTGCACTGCTGCAGATAACGCCTCTATAGTCAAAAATCCGATGAAATCCTCTGAATCATCCAAAACTTCCACTTCAGTGCTTCCTATCGGGAAACATGATATCGCTTCCTCCACTGTCATATCCGAATAAAACTTAGTCATCAATATCCACTCCCTGACTGGTCTTTAATATTTGATAGAGCACTTCCTCCTTGATTGAAGACTTTTTGAAAGTTCTGGCGGCTTCCTAGTCTTTTCAAATTAAAGAAGGCAATAAACTTATTAACTTATATTGTGTGAGCATTATATAATGTCCATTTCTTTTTAATGATACTATGTACGACAATCAACGACACCAAGAATAAATGCTACACCGGTAAAAACGTTTCAATCTCAATATCCTATTTCTGTTTAAAACGATAAAATGCATTTGTATGTTACTTTTATCATATCAATGGTGTTTTTTATGCTCAAATCCATTTTCACTCATCACAGGAAATCTTGTCCTTTTGTTGTATAATAAACCCTGCAAAATGGCTCATTCCTTGAGATTTTTTAATTCTCAGTTGAAGCTTAAGAACAAGTTGTTAAGTGTTTTAAAAAGCTTCTCTGCAGTTTGAAAAAACCTAATCCGTATTTGGATTAGGTTTCAGACTGTAGACAAACCCGATGAAAACTCAGTTTGCCTGCAGCTTTTTTTATTGAAAAAAGTTGCAGCTGATTTAAGAGATCCACTCCCTTTCCGCCGCCTGTCTGCCAAGCCTCATCAAAGCAAGCGCCTATAGGGTCATGACTAGCCAGTAATTAGGCAGGAGTGTCGCAAATCTCTTCAATCTAGTGAGGATTACATCCGTATAAACTAGTAAAAAACATGAAAGATACTCAAGTTTAATTTTAATATCTTGGTTCAGGGCGAGTGCAATTCGAAACTCCTTTTTCCAAAAAATTGATGAAACCGCCAGACTGTAAACGAATTGGAGAAGAAGAGCCAGTTTCCCTACAATATTTCTTAAAAAGTAGTTCCGGTTGATTGGAACGTAAGGTATGAGACTCCTGCGGGAAAAGCGTGGCCAAGGGAGACCCCGCAGGCGAACAGCCGAGGAGGCTCCCGGACCGCCCGCGGAAAGCGAGTGCCTGGAGTGGAAATCATTACACATAACCCTTTCGGGAAATCCGCTCCCTTTCCGTCGACTTGTCTGCCAAGCCTCATCAAAGCAAGCGCCTATAGGGTCATGACTAGCCAGTAATTAGGCAGGAGTGTCGCAAATCTCTTCAATCCAATGAGGATTACAGTAAAAAACATTCTCTCTAATCGGACTCCTAACCCCATTTTGTAGCCAAACTGAAACTTAATACTTATTTGGATTAGGTTTTTTGATTTGATTAAAGATAGTAATTTGCTTCCTTTCTAATCAGATGCTTAATTTGGAAACCAGCCGACCGGTTTTACATCGAGATTAATGTTGATTTGTTTAATTTCCTGGTATTCATCCAAGCCGTATTTTCCTAAACTGCGTCCAATCCCGCTCTGTTTGTAACCGCCCCATGGCGCTTCGACATATGTTGGATGATAATCATTAACCCATGTGATGCCTGCCCGTACCTTCTTGATCACTCGCAATCCTTTTGCCCCATCGTTAGTGAAGACGCCGCCTGCAAGGCCGTAGTCTGTATCATTTGCAAGTTTAATAGCTTCTTCTTCATCTTTAAACTTTTGAATGACAACGACCGGACCGAAAATTTCCTCCTGCACGATGCGCATGTCAGGTGTTACATCGGTGAATACAGTCGGTGCAATGAAGTATCCTTTGTCAAGGTCTTCATCAACAAGACGGTAACCGCCTGCTGCAAGTGTCGCACCTTCCTGTTTGCCGATTTCAATATAGTTCAAAATGCTATTCATTTGCGCTTCGCTGACAATTGCCCCCATGTTGCTGTCCTCCGCAAGTCCAGGTCCTACTTTGATTTTATTTGCGCGTTCCACATAGCGTTTTACATATTCATCATAAATACTTTCCTCAACCAGGATGCGGCTGCCTGATGAACATACTTGACCGGCACCGAAAAAGATGCCGAATAATCCGTAATCGACGGCCGTCTCTAAATCTGCATCTGCAAAAACGATATTAGGTGATTTACCGCCAAGCTCAAGTGAAATTTTCTTTAAGTTGCCCGCGGCCGCCCTCATGATTGTTCGGCCAACATCCGTACTTCCTGTAAATGAAACAATGTCCACATCCTTGCTTTCTGCAATGGTTTGACCGACAACAGTGCCGCGGCCCATCACCATATTAGCGACACCTTTAGGGATGCCTACTTCCTCCAGTATTTCAAATAATTTCATTGCTGTAACAGGTGTCACTTCAGCCGGTTTATATACAATAGTGTTACCTGCCGCAAGGGCCGGTGCGATTTTCCAGACACTCATTAGAAGAGGAAAATTCCAAGGTACAATCAAACCGGCTACACCTACTGGCTCACGAACAACCATCGCTTGTACTGGAGCGGGAACTTGATAAGTTTCCCCTTCTGGATGAAGCACCAAACCAGCATAGTAACGGAAACACGCGGCGGCATCGGCAATATCGAAACCTGCCTCTGCTTTGAGTTTCCCATTGTCCATTGTTTCGAGAATCGTTAACTCTTCAGCACGTTCATCTATTTTATCAGCGATTTTATATAGGTAGGAAGCACGCTCCTGTGCTGTTAGGCCTGACCAGATTCCACTTTCAAAAGCTGCCTTTGCAACTGAGATTGCCTTTTCAGTATCTTCCTTGGTGGCACGCGGAGCCCTTGCAATGACTTCCTGTGTTGCAGGGTTGATTACCGGGATTACTTCATTTGAAGATGAGGTCTGCCACTTACCGTCGATGTAATTTTTAAGCTCTAAAACTGCCGTTTCTAAAATTGTCATGTTTCATTCCTCCGTTTTCATTATTTTTTAGTTTTATCTTTAAGGAACCGTTAAAGTTTTATAACAAGTCTGTCGTCCTTCGCACGTGAGCAGCATGTCAGGATTGAGTTGCGTGTTTGGCGGTTTTCTTCGCTAAGGAAGAAATCACGGTGATCCACTTCACCTTCTGCAACATCCACCTCACAACTTCCGCACCCGCCCACTTTACAAGAATAAGGTGCATCAATGCCTTCCCTTAAAAGCGCATCAAGCAGTGTTTCACCTTCATGAACACGGATGGACCGATCGCTGTCTGTAAGGTCGACAATGAAAGGTTCATGCGGCCCGTCATGTTTTGTCGCAAATAATTCAAAGTGAATCGCATGTTCCGGATAACCATATGAACTGGCAGCTTTTCGGTACTCTTGTACCATCTCGATTGGTCCGCAAAAATATACATGCGTGCCAATGCGATGATCCATCATCGTCTCAGGCATCATTCTGCGTTTATCTTCTGCCTGCGAAAAATAAAAGGTGCATTGATCAGGATATTCGGCTTTCAACAGATCATAAAAAGCACATAATTCCGGTGTGCGTGCTGCATAATGAAGTTCGAAGGTTTGTCCTTCGGCAGCCATATCTTCCATCATTGCCAGAAATGGAGTGATGCCGATTCCAGCTGCATAAAATGCATGATGCTTAGCTCGAAAGCTGAGAGGGAAGTTGTTTTTAGGGAAGCTGACTTCCAATCTGGAATCTATTGTTACATGATCATGCCAGAAAGCGGAACCTCCGCGTGACGCCTCATCACGCCGAATGGAAATAGCATATTTTTTACGGTCCCTTGGGTTGCTGATAAGGGAATATTCTCGCTCGATTATCGTATCCCCTACCGGCATGAAAGTGGTCAAATGCGAACCGCCAGTAAAAGCAGGCAATGGTTTTCCATCAACTGGAATCAATTCGAACAGTTTTACGAATGGAGTTTCTTGAATGATCTTGTTTACTTTCATTTGAATATTTCCTACTACCCGCATGATGATCAGCTCCCTACTTCTTCTTTTCCGATTGGGATGAATGGGTAACCAATATAACCTTCCCGTACGATTGAATAAAATGGTCCTATTTCAAGACTGGCTTTGCAATGGTCACATTCTGCAATTTCGGCTTCTTCTGCGATTTCCGACACTTCGAAACATTTCATGCAATATACATACCGCCGTTTAGGGCCGATAATCACCGTCTGGATCTCAGCTTCAGATAGACCAGCTTCCACCCCGAGCGAGAAGATCATTACGGCATTGTTCCAAGCTGCCGCAATATAAAATTGGGTGCCCATCTTTTGTGACAAGATGACTCTCTTTATCTCCTCTTTATCTTCCATTCCATTAATGGAAAGACATTCAACAGGCACTGTTCCTGCGATTTCAGAAGTGAAACTTTTCGCCTTTTCATATCCGGCTTGATCAGAAATGACGACAAACTTTCTTCGTTCATTCCGAGGAGTAAATTTATTTACGATCGTAATGGATTTATCAAACAATACTGGACTATTGTACAAGGCCCTATCCTCCTACTTATTGTTTATCTTCGCTTTTTTGTTTTTCATCAATACTCCTCAAATATTCGACCGATTGCGAAAGAAACGGGGCAATTCCTTTGTATTCAGCCATAGGTTCCGGAATATCCTGCAGTACGCTATATGTCAGATCAAACCACTCCTGGCGCATTGTCAAATCCTCCAGCGGCAGGAACTGAGTATTCAATACGAATAGAATGGCGTTGCTTCGTGGCATGCGATAAAATTTTTGTTCTTCAACGCGCAAACGAACAAGTTTACCTGCATTTTCCGGTGTTATTTCAGAGCGCTGCGGTCCCCATACATCCATCGTTTCATAGTTGACATCCCAACGGTCCGCCATCAGGTTCCAGTTAATGCGTGTCCATGGCTTTCCTGGCTCGATGGATAATAAAAACTTACGAACGCGATCTGCGAGTTCATCACCTTTCCGTGATACGAATGGAACAGGTGCATGGATCTCATCAAAGGACATGCCTTTATTCCAGTTAGCCGAGAAGAGTGCAGCGTATGAAACTTGCCCCACTTCCAAGTAGAAATTACTATCGCGATGAACCATTAAAACAAAATCATTATGGAAATGGCGGCCTATATAATCAAGCGGCTCATTTGGAAGCGTGCTGGCATCGCCATATACGAATGAATCGGATTCCCCGAATATGTGGTTCTTGAAAGTCCAGTTGTCACCATCTTTAATGACCTCGAAATGCTCCGGGTAGCGATCAGCTGCCATGTCAATCAGCATTTCCAATACTTCCCATTGCATTTCCATTGTGTGTGAAAAAGATTGAAACCTTATATGCGGCTGTTCTTGAAGGAGTCGACGCTTCGTTTCCACTTGGAGTTTGTATTCTGGTGTAACTTCAATACAGTTAACGTTTGAGAGTTTTTTCAAGTCGTTTGAATAACGATAGTTACCTGAAGTGAATGGAAATGGGAATGTATCTAAATCTGTTGTTTTGAAATCTAAACTTTGTGTAAACATTGAACAATCTCCTCTCGTTCCCTAGATTCTTTAAAGTGAGTTTTTTTCTATTTAGCTTCCTTTAATTCCACGGATGGACGCTCCATGTCAACTTCATAACGGAAAATGTATTTAGATGAAACATAGTAGGTGACTAAAGCGACAAAGTATGTTGGAATTCCGGCAGCTGTATAAAGGAAAAAGCCACTTGCTTCAAAAGTCAATGGATTATAGAGTGCCCAGTAAACGGTCGTTCCGATAACCACCGTGAGAACGGCCGACGGGTTAATGCCTTTCCAATAGGTATAAGAGCCTTGCGTGTCATACAAATCCCTTATTGAAATGCGTTGGCGCTTTACAAAGAAGTAATCTGCAACGACAATCCCGCCGAGAACAGCCATTATAAAAGAGATGACAGCAATGAATGAACCAAAGGCATCGTAGAACGTTGAGCTTAGAAGTAAGAATATAGTCGGTACGGTTGTACCCATCGCAATCATCCATGACTTTTTCGGGAATACAGTTTTAAAGCTGACAGCTTGTGAGTACATAAGGAATATGGCTGCACCGACATTCCCTACCGAAAGTAAAATCAAGCCAATGAAGCCGCCCCAACTTCCTGCGATGGAAAACATCCAGTCAGAAGGATTAAGAGAACCAGTGACTAATGCAGCAAGTGCCCCAACTAATGCGGCGATACAGACGATGATTCCATAGCTGTAAAATCCCGCTTTAAATGCTCCTCCTTCTGTTTTAGATAAACGGCTGTATTGGCCAAGGTACGGAAGCCATGAAAAGCCGAGACCGATGTTTAACTCCAGGGCTGTCGCGAATGAACGAGAACTCGTTTCAAATGGCTCAGAAGGAAGTATATGAGCCACTTCCGTGAACCCCTGTCCAAACAAGACTATTGCGAGCAGGCCAAACATGAGAACCATAAAAACTGGAACGGCTACTGCGGTATATTTTTGAATCGCTACCGGTCCCCTCACCGTTACAAGGAATGCACAGACGAAAAGCAAAATCGAGAAAAACGGCGCTCCCGTTGCTTGGCTTGAGAAAATCGCGGGCATGCCCATCCAATTAGCCGCCTCTGCTAACGCCTGGCCGGACATAAAAAGCGCGATGGAAATATAGCCGAGAGTTAAAATAAGAAAAACAAAGAAAAAGATATTCGATCCTAAATACCCAAGTGAACTTCGAAACCCTACAAAAGTGTCTATGCCATAACGCGCAAAATAAAGGGTAACGGGAACTATCAACAGCATAGGGAAGGCATTACCGAATAAAATCGCTGCAAGTGACTGCTTCGCGTCAAGCATTGTACCTGTGTATCCACCAGTTAACAGCCCAAAAGATGAGAGGCCAATAACAACTTGAACTAAAATTAAATCCCGAAGGTTAAAAATCCGGTCATTTTTACTTGCCGGTAAGAACCCAAAGGCCACATCCTTTGAAATGGAGGAATTCTCTTTGCTCACACGCTTCTCTCCCAACTATAGAATAGTGATTGTATTACTTGGAATAAGGCTGATATAGTTCTGGGTGATCGAAACAACTACATTAGACAAGTGAATAGATTAGGTAAGCGATGATTAAAATCATGAAAAAAATAGAACCGGCCGCATCACTCCATTTCATTTTGTCGATTTTCACGGCTTCTTCCTGCTCATACGCATTGATCCGCTCATTCAAATCTGAATATAGATTTTTAATAAAGGGATCTTCTGAATTGATATTCTGTTGAAACTGATTCTCTTTATTCAAAATCGCTTCTCCCTCCTTTGCAATCATGCTTTCTGGTCCCTTCTCTTTACTTTATTGCAATAACCATGCCAATCAGAAAACACTATGCTAACAGGGTTTTCAAAAGGAGGAATATTCATTTTTGAAACTATTGAACAATTGTGAAATTTCTGTAATATAAAACTAGGAAGTTAAATGAAAGGCAGGTAGACATAAATGGATCACTTCACCTCTGCACTCTTGTCTATTTACGATCAGCTTATTGTGACAGATAAAAATGGCACAATACTGAAATCGACCGGAACAGGGAATACCTTATTCCATACAATCAAATCCGCCAATATCGGTGGTTCCATCAAGGATGTTGAACAAGATTTATTTGCTACAAACTTTGCAGAAGAGATAATGGGCAAAAATGAAAAAAGATCCTTCATGCAGTCTACATGGCAGGGGCCAGAGCTGCTGATGACGGCATACCCGATTGAATCCGGGGCATGGGTATGGGCTTACAAAGAACTCATAGATTCTTATCCAGATACATCAAGGGGGCAATCGGGGCCTTTATTGGAATCGAAGAAGCCATCTTTTCCATTTGTGATCCGCAGTAAACCGATGCTTGATGTTCTGCATAAAATGCAAATGGTTTGTGATGTCAGCGCAACAGTCCTATTATTGGGGGAATCCGGTGTAGGAAAGGAAATAGCAGCCAGGGCCATACATAATATGGGTAATAGAAGTGACGGGCCATTTATACCTGTCAATTGCGGCGCCATCCCGGAAAACCTGATTGAAAGCGAACTGTTCGGATATGTAGAAGGGGCTTTTACCAGCGCTCGGAAAGACGGCGCCAAGGGAAAATTCACACTTGCCCATAAAGGTATCTTATTCTTGGATGAAGTGGGCGAATTACCGCTTAATGTTCAGGTAAAACTGCTTCGCGTCCTTCAGGAGCGCATTGTCACGCCAATTGGGAGCACGGCCTCACACCCTGTTGACATTCAAGTGATTGCCGCAACTAATAAATCGCTCGAAAAAATGGTAAAAAAAGGAGGATTCCGAGAAGACTTATATTATCGTCTTCATGTCGTGCCTATCCATCTTCCGCCGCTTAGGAATCGTGTAGATGAAATCCCTCACCTGGTTCAGTTTTTTTTACAAAAGTACAATACACTATACAATCGAAAGGTAGCTTTCACACCGGATGCAATCGACTTGCTATGTATCTATCAATGGCCCGGCAACGTGCGCGAGCTTGAAAATACAGTTGAAAGGCTTGTGATTACTAGCGGAATACCGGAAGTGGATGTTGCGTTGGTTAGAGAGGTGCTTCCTTTTAAAGGACCCAACAAACCCACTTCACTACCTGTCATCGATTTTCTAATGCCTTTGCAGGAAGCAGTCGACCTTGTGGAGGAACAGCTGATCAATATGGCGATGGAACAATACAAATCATTAAAACTAGCGGCAAAGGTATTGGAAGTCAGCCAGCCGACGATGAGCAGGAAATATAAAAAATTACGTAATAAAATTGAAGAGGCAAGCTTTTCACCAGTGGATAAACGGGCCATTTTAGAAGAACAAATAAACCAGCGGCTTCGATCCATAGCCGTTGTAACCGCAGCTATCATTCCAGCTGAGGAGGTAATCAGTCTACAAAAAAATATGAACCGGCAAAATTCCTATTCCCAGAAATTAAAACAAAAACTTACCATGATTCAAGAAAAGGAAGGCGTAATTGAATGGGTCTTTATATTTATCATGACGGATGATGGACGTCTGATTCACCTCGTTGCCGACAAGGGCTTTGTAATTGAACCGGGGGAAGAATATATGGGTCCCCCGGAAATGGTTAATGTCGCTTACCAGGCGTTTAATGGTAAAGCGGGTGTTACTCCCATATACGAAGACAGGTACGGTGAGTGGAAAACAAGCTTTGCGCCAATCATTGATGATGATGGCACTATCGTAGGTATTGTCGGATGTGATTACAGCAAAGCCTATTTCAATTCGGAAATGCAGCGTCTCCGTAAGCAACTCAATATACATGTTTGATTTCGGAATGCAGTCATGCGGTGAGTCTATTAGACCAACTGAATACTAGGGTAAAAAAAGAAAAGCTGATTACAGGAGCCGTCTAGAACGGGCTTCTGCAGTCAGCTTTTTCATTATTACCATATACATCATGAACGTTATGGAGGAATTAAAATGGCAGTAACGCCACCCATTTTTCGGTCTAACTGGTTTTCCCAAATTGACCACGCCTATATAGGCAATTTTATATGTTGTTCCTCCACTAAATATAAACTGTTAAGAGGATTTGGCAGAGATATGGATACTCATTCAATGATTTAATGGAACAACCCAATGACTTATTCCTATTATACAAATGAGTGCTCATAAGCCTTATTGCCATGAAACCTATATAACTTTCTCTTTATTTTCTCTATTTTTCACCAAAAAATAAGCAGTAATCAAGGCAGTAATAGGAATTATCAGGGCTACACCTGTTCCAGCACAAAATATAGTAATCATTTCAGCACTAAATATTTTTGAGTTTACGATTTCCCCAACAGAATAGGATAAATCTTTAAACCATATAAGCAGTGCCAAATAGCCTCCAAAGAAAGCAAAAAATAGTGTATTCGTAGATGTACCTAAGATATCCCTTCCAATACTTAATCCAAATGCGAATAAATCTTTCTTACTAATGGATGGATGGTGAAGAAACATTTCTCGCATGGGAGATGAAATGGCCATGGCTGTATCGATAATCGCGCCAATAGTACTCATAATAATTACTGAAGCTCCAATTTTAACAAAATCTACTCCAATATAAAGGGAAAAGATGCTAAGCTCTTCTATTTCTTCTTCACCGAAACCTTGTATCATCGCATTTTCCGTCACAATGACAATAAAAAAGAGTACTATAACAATCGTGATAATAGTAGAAATGAATGCCGTTTTTGTTGTACTGTTCACTTCGTTAATAAAAAATAAATTAATATAACTAATCACCGTACATGCAATCAATGTTACGATATACGGATCATTATTTGGATTTGTCATAAAAATGATGGTAAAAAGTAACACACCAAAGTTTAGGAACAAAGCAAAAAATGAACGTGCCCCTTTTTTTCCGCCAATCAAGATCATCAATATTAATAGTACAAACGCTAGCAACAATAATACATTCATTGTCTTTCCCTCTTTCGATTAATGAAAAAAATAGAGACATATAGACCTATCGGAATAGTTAACACGATTCCAATACCACCAGCTAGGGCACGGGCTAATTCCAATGTAAGGTTCATGGAAAGGGTAAATCCCAATGCAGAAGCATTTTTCAAATACAAAATAATCATAGGTATTGAGCCACTTATATAGGCAAAAAACAAAATATTTGTCATGGTTCCCATAATGTCTTTTCCAATCTCTAATCCTGAAGTTTTAAGTGCTTTTACTGATATGTGGTTATTCTTTTCATACAACCCAAAAATCGAAGAAGACATGGTAATGGCTATATCCATTACGGCTCCTAAAGATCCGATAAATAACCCTGCCATAAACACCATTTTATAAGGACGAGTGATAAATTGCATCTCTTCATATCGAAGGCCATTTTCGGAAGTTACCCACATAACAAGATAAGTAATGAACAGCGATAAAAAAGTCCCTAACAGTGTCGCAATAATAGCTGCATATGTTTTTTCATTAAAACCGTTAACGAGTAAAAGGGAAAAGACCGTAAATAGAATGATACTTATACTGCATATCAATACCAAACCAATGTTTGATGAATTCAAATAAAAATCTAATGCATATGACAACAATATGGCATTGACTGCCAAACTTATAATTGAAAACAGGCCTTGCTTTTTTCCAACAATAAGTAATGTAAAGATAAAAACCCATGCTACAATCAACACAAATTTATCACGCTTTACGTCTTTTATGGTTCCAGTTAACTCTGAATTTTCTTCTGTCTTTGTATCAATCGAAACAAATAAATCATTTCCAACTCGATATTCTTGATCATAAGCCCCGGATGAGGAATATTCATTCTTTAAATGAATAAGTTTTCCTTTTTCTTCTCCATTTTGTATTTCGGCTATTATACTCTGGGTAAATAGTCGATCTTCATTTTGATACATATCATTCAATTCAGTTGTATTTTCCAGATTTGTTTTGATGACTTTGGCTATTGGAAGTTCATAGAATGAATAATTGTGATGAACAAAGAAAACAGAAGCGACAAAACAAAGTGCTATGACGGCGTACAAAGAAACATGCTTGTAACCCATTTTTTTAAATTTATTTACGATAACATTCAAAATAAAACCTCCAAATATCGGGTGGGCAAAAAAAGCAGGGAGGAGCCAGAATTGACTGACTCCACCCCGCCTTACTAGTATTTGATTTATTTATCTTATCATGAATAGATTTAGTATGCGAACAACGTCCGATCTACCTCCTTTACGCCTCCCCAGATAAAACGCTAAGAAGAGATTGAGGTGACATCTCAGGAAACACTAGCAGAGATCGCATTGCGGATCATGAAGACACCCTTACCAGTAACAATCCGCTGACTCAAAACCCATTCACGCATTAATGGACATAGAATTTTACCAGAGATGTTTTGTCTTAACTCTTTTGTTGTCTACCCTTTGTTTTCCTTACATATTTACAAACCACCGCTTTGTGTATTATCAAATTAAATATTCTAGCGAGGTCTATATCTAAATATTTAATAATTTATTGTCACTTTTAGGGGTAGCGTCAGGAAAATGCGGATTTACATCGTTAAGGAAAATACCAATATAAAAAGCCCAATTTCTTACCATTTAAATTGAGGAATTGGGCTTCTTATAATGAGCCTGATGCTGAAAAACATTGAATACTTCAGTTGTTAAATGCTTAACTTGTAATACGGTTCACCGTACCTCACAGAACTGCGTTTTTTACTCCAATTTAACATAGTACTTCAACATTAAATCCTCCGGGCGCTTCTACGTAGAAAGTATATCTGTGTAAGTGTTGTGGGAGTTTTACCTTGTATCCATCATCTTTCAAACGCTTATTGATCCTGTTAACTTGTTCTTCATTTTCTTGTATGAATCCAACATGAAATGTCTTGGGGTATTGTACATCGCTTCCTTTCATTAGAGTCAATATGGAACCATCATCATCTTTCATTGCAGCGAACCCATCTCCTCGACTTCCTGCACATGTTAGTCCAAAATATGTTTCTAAAAAATCACGTGAAGCTGTAACATCATTAACAGTTAAATTTAAATGATTGATCTTCATTACTTCCCCCAATTTTGGTATTATTGTTTTCTCTCGGTAAAAAAGTTAATTTTCCACTGGCTCGTTGTGATGTTGTTAGTCACTTTGTAATCGGACTTGTTATTTCTCCCTCCCTATTTTGTAAGGTATTCCTTCTTTTTAGTGAAAATGACAGTATCATCTTTCCGATTCAGTAAATAATCATCCAAGTTACCGCAATTACAAGATTTAAAAAGGCCAACCAGTAAAAACTGGCTAGCCTTCGATCAACTCAATTACAATATTTTTCCATTTTCAAAGTTAGTGTTTGACTCTACTTTCTTAGCCAATTTAAATTTATAGAATAATATACAGGCTACCAAAAATCCTATTCCATAAAACAGTCCAACTCGTTGAGTAGGGTCAAAGGCAAGGAATACTAGAATCAGTAAACAAAAGCCTAAACAGAATAACGGGACAAATGGGTAAAATGGTACTATGTATTGTAAATCTGCCGTTTTACCACCCGCTTTTATAAACTTCCTTCTAAACATATATTGCGATAAAGCAATCCCCATCCAAGAAATCGTGACGGAAATTCCAGCTATGGACATTAGTATCACGAACACAGTATCCGCCGCAATGAAGCTGGTCAATAACGATAGGAGCGAAAAGCATATCGTAAAAAGAAGGGCATTCAATGGCACTTTCCTTTTGGACAATAGACCAAACATCTTAGGTGCCATTCCATCATGGGCCATCGACCAAAGCAAACGTGTGGAAGCATACAGACATGAATTCCCCACAGAAAGAATGGCTGTCAAAATAATGAAATTCATGATACTTGCTGCATAAGGTATCCCCGCTATCTTCATTAAAGTTACAAAAGGGCTTTCCAATAAGCCTAATTCCGAAGAAGGGAATATGGCGGAAAGGATGATAATGGACGAAATGTAAAAAACAATGATTCTAACTAGTACGTTTCGAATGGCTTTAGGGATGTTCTCTTCAGGTTTTTCACTTTCCCCTGCCGCTATTCCTATTAGTTCTGAGCCTTGATAAGAAAATATCACATTCATCATTGTTACAAAGATAATTGTAATGCCTCCTGCTGGAAAAAGACCAGAAGGTGCCAAATTCTCAAAGAATGGGGTTGGACGATCAGATAAAGAGACAAAACCAAAGATGCCAGCGATTCCAATCAAGATAAACAAAATCACTGCAACGATTTTTATTCCAGCGAACCAATATTCCGCCTCTGCAAAACCTCTTGTCGTTAATGCATTCAATGTAAATAAAAGCACTATGAACACAGCACACCAAATCCAGGTAGGACTATGGGGGAACCATTGTTTCATCAATATTCCTGCTGCCGTAAACTCAACTCCTGCAGTTGCTGCTGAGCCTACGAAATACATCCATCCTAGAGAGAAACCAGCGGAAGGCCCAATATATTCGGCAGCATATTTTTGGAATGAACCTGTAACCGGCATATGAACGGCTAGCTCGCCAAGGCAGACCATGACCATATACAAAATAAGACCGCCGGCTAGATAACCGATCAGGGCTCCTCCTGCCCCAGCTTGGTTAATTGTATAGCCAGCATTTAAAAAAAGGCCTGTACCAATTACGCCGCCAAGTGAAAGCATAAATAAATGGCGTCTTTTCATTGAGCGTTGCAGCTGATCATTATTCTCCAGTCCATACCCCATAAAATCACGTCCTTATCTTATCTATTAGCCTATGCCTTCTCCCAAACCATCTTAGAACCTCAATGAGAGACAACTAAGGCCGCCATCTTGTTTTTGAAATTCAGTCATTTCCACTTCAATCACTGTGTATCCCAAATCTTCAATTTTTTTCTTTGTACCATCAAACCCTTTCGGGACAATAACGCAGTCGTTCATTCTGACGCAGTTACCCGAATATTCTTCTTCCTCTTTTACGATGATTTGATTAAAGCTAGAAAAAGCCTCGTGATTAATGAATTCCCCGGCCACTAATAAATTATTGTCTCCCAGGTAATTGACACCCGTTTTTAAATGAAAGAATTCCTTAAGGGGAATGATGGTCGTATCATAACCATACTTACCCATGATATCTTTGAACTGCAGAGCACCTGCTTCATTCGTTCTGGTTGAAAGGCCGACATAGAAGTGATTTTCAACTTGCATTACATCTCCGCCATCTAGCATACCTGGTGATTGAATATATTCGATTGTTTCATAAAAGTCCTTCAAAACTTCTTTCATTTCAATAATTTCACCATTACGGCTATCTGCACCAGGATTGGTTACAAGTGCACATTTTGGGGTCAACACTGCGGTATCTTCTACAAACGTAGAATCAGGGTATCTTTCATCCGATTCGAGAACGGTCACTTTCACACCGCAGCGTTTTAATGCTTCTACATAAGCCTCGTGTTGTATAAGCGCTTTTTCATAATCCGGGTTTCCTAAATCCGATGTTGTTAAGCCATTTACAAAACTTTTTCCAATCTTTCTTACAATCGCGTGATTAAACATATATTTTCCTCCTAAATAGGTAGTTTATCTTAATACCTTTTTGCTCCTGCCGTACTTTAAATGGAGTTTCTTTTATTCCTGAAGCGGAATTATAAAAATATAGGCATGATAGAGAGAAGAGACAACCAAATTCCTCTCTTAAACTATAACGGGTGCCTCTTCTTAGCCCATGCTTTCTCAATTATTTTAATGACTGCACAATTTATCCGCTATTCCTACAAAATAGCTTACACCGTACCCTAAAGCCTTCTCATCGATTTTAAATTTAGGATGGTGTAAAGGATAAGCTTTTCCAAACTCATTATTATGGACGCCTAGAAACTGCATGGAAGATGGAACGATTTCGGAAAAAGCCGAAAAATCTTCTGTTCCAAACATGGGATCATCAACCTTGATGATGTTATTCTCTTCAAAAATACCTTCCATGACCGTTCTTGAAATATCAACAGCAGCATTATCATTTACCACAGCTGGATACCCTAAATACCAAGTAATTTCACATTTTGCCCCATGCGCTTCCGAAATCCCCTTAACGATTTGCTCAAGATGCTCCCTTGCTTTCACTCGGCTATCCGAGTCCAAGGAACGAATGGTACCACCGATTTCCGCATATTCAGGTATGACATTGAGCGCACTTCCGGAATGGAACTGAGTGACTGAAATGACTGGTGTCCTAAGTGCTGAAATTTTTCTGGAAACGATATGTTGAATATTCGTCGTAATTTCTGCACCAATGATCAGCGGATCTACCGTTAATTCCGGAGTCGACGCATGACCGCCCTGACCAATGATTTTAATTTCAAAATCATCGGCTGCAGCACAGAATACCCCTTCCCTTAAACATATCGTTCCTGTTCGTTCATAAGGAGTAACATGCAGTGCAAAGGCATAATCCACTCCTTCCATTACCCCTTTTTTCACCAACTCCTGAGCTCCACCAGGCAGTACCTCTTCTGCGTGTTGGAAAATAAACCTGATTTCTCCATCAATCGAATCTTTTTTTCCGGTGAGGACTTTAGCAGCACCTAATAACATCGCAGCATGTGCATCATGTCCGCATGCATGCATAACCCCAGGATTTTTTGATTTGAATTCAATTTCTGCTTCCTCTTCAATCGGGAGAGCATCAATATCTGCACGAAAAGATATGGTATTCGATTTTCGGGAAGATTTTTTAGTTCCTTTAAGAACCGCTAAAACGCTCGTTTCGGTTGGTCTCGTCACTTCCAATCCTGAAAAGGTTTTTAATTTCCTGTAGATAAATTCAGAAGTCTGGTGCTCCTGGTATGAGAGCTCCGGATTTTCGTGAAAATGTCGTCTCCATGAAATCACTTCATCCACAACCGTCTCCTGTATTGTCTTCATCATAAACGCCTCCTTTTAGTGCCAATATTCAGATTTTTAAGATCCTTAAAAAGGTCCATACTGTATGCTTTGAGCAATGACCAAAAAGATAATCGCTATCGCAAACTGAATCAGAAGATATGGAAACACCCATTTTACCCATTTCGTAAATGATATGCCTGCCACTGCCAATCCAGCCAATAGCACTCCAGAAGTCGGAAATATCATATTCGAAATCCCATCCCCTAATTGGAAAGCTAATACTGCCGTTTGTCTTGTCACACCCATTAAATCCGCTAATGGAGCCATGATCGGCATCGTCAATGCAGCTTGCCCACTTCCGGATGGAACAATGAAGTTAAGAAATAATTGGACAATGAACATTCCGATTGCATTTATGGCGGGAGGAAGTTGTTCAACCAATCCTGCAGCATAATATAGAATGGTATCCAACAATCCGCCACTTGTAATGATGACCAGGATTGTCTGCGCAACTCCTATTATCAATGCCCCAGAAACCATATCGCCTGCTCCTGAAATAAAACCATTAGCCATCTTGGATGGAGTTAAGCCTCCAATTATGCCCATAATGATCCCGCTTAATAAAAACAAGCCGCCAATTTCACTTATATACCATCCTAATTTAATAACTCCGTATATTAATAGGATGAAATTCACCAATAAAATAATTAAAGCGGCGCTATGTCTTTTACTTATCCTAAAGTTTTTATCAAAATGTGCATGATCTTCACGCCTGAATTTCCCATACTCCCCCAGTTCAGGGTTTCTTTTAACCTTCATTGCATGGAAATAGATGTACAATACTGTAACGATATAAAACACTGCAAGAAGAGCGATTCGCAATCCCATTCCCGAATACATGGGCAGTTCTGCAATACTTTGGGCAACTCCTACATTAAAAGGGTTCGTAATGCCCGAAATGAATCCAGTCGCCAATGTCCCAAGCATGACGATCGCAAAACCCGTAAGTGCATCAAAGCCTAATGCAATCGTCATCGGAACAATGATTGCGATATAAACTAATGCATCTTCAGCAGACCCGATCAGTGTCCCTAATGAAGCGAAGATCAATACCATCAACGGAATGAGCAATTTCACTTTTGTTCCGAATCGGACAGCCACAAACTTAATGAAAGAATCCAGTGCTCCAGTTGCCTGCATGATTCCCAATGCCCCGCCAAACAAAAAGACGAATAAGATAATTGATGCTCCTTCAATCATCCCTGCGTGAATGCTGCTGAACATTTCCAATAATCCCACTGGTGTTGATTCAATGAATTCAAATGAAGTTGGATCGACTACACTTCGGCCATCCTTTTCAATTCTTTCATATTGGCCTGCAGGCAAGATATAGGTTAAAACCGTCACGATTACAATTACGATAAACATTAAGACAAAGGGATTAATCCCTTTTTCCGGTAACTCCGTTAGTTGGTTAAGTGGCTTATTATTCTGATTAAGCGGCTCGGAAGTGATTTGACCATTAGGCAGGTCATTCATATAAATACCCCCAGTTAAAGTTTTATACTACTAATCCAGTTTTCCTGTCGGACCATCACTTCTCAACCAAACACTTAAACATACTCTTTATTAACTTCTCCAGCATAACGGGCGTATGGACGAAGGCACTATCGATGTGAAGGCGCTCAGTACGCTGGTGGGCATCCTTGCCGAACGGCCCCACATTAAGTACGGGTGCCTGAAGCCTTTGCATATCAGCAAAAGGAATGCTGTAAGTATCGCCCCAGACCGGTGTATTTTTTTCAAAAGCCGTCCAGCCATCAGACTCATCAGTATATTGAACATAGCTTAAATCGCAAATGCCATTAAAATAATGAATTTGGCTGACTTCTTCATCAAGCAATCTAGCAGTTTCCTTCATTAATTTCACAGATTCCATGATAAGCGGATCATCGGACGTATTGACGGCTGGATAATATGGCGGTGCGAACAGCAATACGATGGCGGGTGAAAGCTCCTGACATTGTATCATCAATTTTTCTGCGATCCTAAATGATTTTTCCCGCTCATCCAAATCCATGTTTCCTTTAACTTCACTTTTTATTTGCTCAACAAAACTGCCGCCAAATTTGTCCTCGGCATATGAAAGTAACTTTTCGTAGCGCAATACTTGTACTTCACCTACACCTTCAATATGTTCTCGCAGACAAAGAGCTTTATAAGATTCATTGCATTTTATCGCTGCTTCGTTTGCAACCTGCTCGAATAAATCCATTATTTCTGCAGCTGTCCTTTTCATAATGAACACATTATATAGCGCTGCTGCACGATAGGGTGTCTGTGTTGAATATTGTAGTTTCAGATCTTTTTGCTGAAGCGATACTGGTAAAGGTGTTTCCTCGCCAAGATCACTTTCCTGAAAAAGAGTGTTCCACTCCATGAGCTGCGTAAGGAATGAGGCTATATAGTTAGCCGTTATGCCCTTTAATGGCTCACCCACATGAGTTTCTTTCCCATAAAAAAGGGCAGCGGGCATGATTTTCCCCAAAGTTCCGGAATAAATATAATGTCTATTATCGCCCGGCTTCTGTGAAAAGGAAGGTTCACTATTAAAAAACATTTTATAGGAAAGGTCATATTTATCACGTAAAGACACAAGTTCTTTAACTGCAGCCCTCATTCCCGCAGAATTCACTTCCTCATCAGGAACGGTTAACAGCAGGAGATTGATCGGCCATTTTTCAACGCTTGCCTTTTCGATGATAGCCATATGAAGGGCAAGCCCCATTTTCATATCCATTGTTCCTCTACCAAACAAGTACTTTCCTGATTCAAGATCAATGCGCGCTTCTTCCGGTAAATCATCTTTTCGGTCATGAAGTTTTTTTGTGAGCTCCTCCGGCTGAAATGCAAGAGTCTCAAGATCACCGTATTCTTCAGTATGAACCGTATCAAAATGGCTGATTAATACAACGGTCTCCTTGCTATCGGGATGTTTATAAAAGGCATTGACAAAGTTCCTCCCTAAATCAGCCTCGTGAAGCGATAAGTACGCCGGATTCCTTTTAAAATATTCAAGCTCCCTCAATTTCTCTTGAACCTTATAAGGGAACACTAGCTCCCCTGGTGTAAGAGTACGGCTTTCCCAGCTAACAAGTTCACACAACAAAGCACGAAGCGTTTCTGGAGTACCCCATAGTAATTGACTCATTTCAATCCCCCTTCATCAATATTTGTACGAACCACCGGGCAGGTTAAACAAGTTGGACCGCCAGTGCCTTTGTAACTGATTTCAGTTCCTTTGTATTCATAAACCGTTGCTCCGGCATCAAGAAGCTGTCGCTTCGTGTAAGCGTTACCAGAAGATATAACGCAAACCCGCGGAGCGATGGCAAGCACATTACAGCCCAAGTTCAAGTACTCATCAACCGGCACATCGATAAGCTGAATGCCTCGTTCAATAAGCAGTTTTCTGAAAAAGACAGGCATAAGGCGGGAATGAACTACGGCTAAATCATGGTCGACAAGGCTGATGAAAGACATTAGATGGAGACACTCTCCCTCTCCTTGATCATGCGGCAGCTGAACTACGATGAAATCATCCACAAGATGTGCGGTCATTTCCTTTAATTGCCGAATGGCTTCTGCGTTTGTACGATAACCATGTCCGACAACCAGGGTTTTATCATCAAGCCAAATGATATCACCGCCATCCGCGACCGCATCACCCGTTAAATACCCAATAATCGGGATGTTCTTTTCCTTGCAAAATTCCTTGTATACATTAGCTTCAGGCTGCCTCAATTCTTTCCCTGACTTTAAAATAATGGCCCCTTGGCTTGTGAATTTGATCGGGTCATGCGCATATAAGGAGTCAATCCCGACTACCGAAGATGCTGGTAAATAATCGATGTTTGGAACATATTTCTCCAAAATGGAAATAAAGTCACCATACTCGGTTAGAGCTTCGTTAAAATCTGGCTCTTCCGCAAAGTTGAAGTTCCGCCATGCTTGGCTTAAATGCTCTTGACTAATAAAAGCTTCTTTCGGATGTTTTACAATGACACGTTCCAATGGTTTGTACATGGACGAACAATAAGTCACTGCCTCTCCCTCCTTTTCCGCATACCGGAAAACGTTTCCGCTAATAGGAATATTTTCTTTTATTATAAAATTAGTTTTGGTATAATGTCAATATGTTTTAAATATTCAAATAAATCAACGTTTTATACAACTTGAAAGATAGGTGGTTTGTTTATGCAATCGATCGACCGTGCCATGAACGTTATAAAGGTGCTCGTTTCCAATTCATCGGAAAACTGGCTGTCAATTACGGAACTTTCTCAAGAGTGTGATCTTCCTGTCAGCTCCATGCATCGTTTGTTAAAAGCGATGTCCTCGCATGGGTTAATCCAACAGGACGGGCAAACCAAACAATATGGTTTGGGGAATATTTGGCTCGAATACGGTTTACGTATGTATGACAAAATGGATTACATCAGCCAAATAAGGCCTGAACTGGAAAGACTGATGAACAATGTGGAGGAAAGCGTCTATCTTAGCCAGCCAATCGGAATGGAATCACTTGTTATCGAACGAATCGACAGTGAAAAAAGCCAAATCCGGGTTTATGACCAGCTTGGCTCACGAGTTCCTATGCATATTGGGGCAGCCAATAAAGCGATGCTCGCCTATATGCCATATAAACAAGCGAAAAAAATTGTAGATGCTCTTCTGCCAACTCAAGAAAGAGCAGCTTTTTGGGATATATTGCAAGAGACTAAAATGAAGGGACATGGAATCAGTCACAGTGAAAGAACAGAGGGAACATGTTCTGTTGCCGTGCCGATATTGAACCATTTTGGGGAAGTTCATGGTGCGGTGAGCATAGGTTTTGTCAGCTTTAACCTGACAGAAGAAAGACTTGATTTCCTCATTAAGAATGTGATGGAAACTGGCAATCGGGTTTCTGCAAAATTGGGGTATAGGGGACAATGAATAAGCGGGCAGTGGTGGATTATCGGATAAGCCAAAAAAAGAAGATGAATCATTTCATCTTCTTTTCGTTTTTATATTAATCGCTGCCGGTCACGAATAAATCTTCCCTGAAATAGGCAAGGACCTCGCCGGCCACAACAGGTTCTCCCTCCAATACCTCTAATGATTCTATCTTTCCGCTGACACCAATATCAATGATTTCCACACAGCCATCTGCCTTCTTAATCTGAAATAATTGTTCCCATTCATAAAACCTGGAATTTTTGGATATTGAAATTTTTTCAATCCTGCCTTCACAAGGGCTTAGAATCACATCAACGTACATTTAAATCATTCCTTCCTTCAGTATTCTTCAAAATGAAATGGGGTTTGTAACACTAACCTGAGAAAGTTTTGGAACTCAGGTATATCTTCTTGTTCAATGCCCAGGGTCGGAGCCCAGTACTGATCTAAATTAATATCATTGGCACAAAGCAGGATCATTCTTCCGCTTTGCATGGAAGTCACCATTGCTTTACCGAAAAACTGGCCCGAATATACAATGGTCACATCATATCTATAATCTTGTGACAATAAGCAATAATGATGAATAGCCTGGTTTTCTTTATTTTCGGAAAGAATATCAAAATTCAACGGATTGCCTCCTTTCTTGTAAGCCCTAATTCGTTCAGAACCTGATCCAACCCCGAAGCTGGGATGCTTCAGCTATTTTGCGGATCCCTTCAATATAAGCCGCAACTTTCATGTTCACGGAATATTTTTGTGAAGTATGGTAGACATTCAAAAAGCTGGCCGTTATCTTTTCCTTCAATCGTTCATCCACAAGCTCTTCCGTCCAGTAATAGCCTTGGTTGTTCTGGCACCATTCAAAATACGAGACTATCACCCCTCCTGAATTCGCCAAAATATCCGGAACTAGCACTATACCTTTATCATCAAGAATCTTGATTGCTTCCTTTGTGGTCGGACCATTTGCTGCTTCAATCAGGATTTCACATTTTAATCGTATTGCATTATCTTTATTCACCACTCCGCTGATGGCTGCAGGAATCAGCACATCACACTCTTTTTCCAATAATTCTTGATTGGATAACGAATCTTTGTATAAGTTCGAAACGACCCCAAACGAGTCCCTGTTCTCCAAAAGGTAAGGAATGTCCAGGCCATTCGGATCATATAAACCTCCAAGCTCATCCGCTATTCCGACAACCTTAGCCCCCATTTCATGTAAATACATGGCCAAATGACTGCCAACATTACCGAATCCCTGAATGATTACCCGCATGCCTTCAATAGGAATCCCCTTTAAATCACATATCATTTGAAGTGTGTATAATACTCCTTTGGAAGTGGCCTTTTCCCTGCCCTTCGATCCCCCTAACCTCAGAGGCTTTCCTGTAATGAAGCCGGGTGAATCAAATTCCCTGATGTGATCGTATTCATCCAGCATCCAGGCCATGATTTGTGAATTCGTATACATATCAGGTGCCGGGATATCTTTTGTAGGTCCCACTATTTGACTTACTGCCCTGACATACCCTCTGCTTAATCTTTCAAGCTCAGATGAACTCATCTGTCTGGGATCACACACAATGCCGCCTTTCGCACCTCCATATGGAAGATCTGTTATTCCGCATTTCAAGCTCATCCACCCGGCCAATGCTTTAACTTCTTCGGGAGTGACATCCGGGTGAAACCGAATCCCCCCTTTAGTTGGACCGGCTGCATCATTATGTTGAGCCCGATATCCTTGAAACATCCTTGTCTCCCCATTATCCATTTGAATAGGAATACAGACTTCCAGAAAACGCATTGGCGCTTTTAGAAAATCAAAAACCTGATCTGGATAGTTCAAAACATGAATCGCTTCTTTTAAGATATCCTGGAATTCTTGCAGTGGATTATCCAATTGACGTTTTTCAATTACCTTAATTTTCTCTGTCATCTTAGCACCTCACTTATATTCTTATAACTTATTAAGCAACTTTCATGCCAGCTTTGAGGATATTATGTGGATAGCAATATACCGCCATTTCCCAATCATCAGCATCATCATGCAATCATCAGGAAATATGTATTAATTCATAAGCAATTCAGATTTGCATATATAAACAGTAATGATTAAATACATAAAAAAAGCATCCTTTTTAGGTTGCGTCAGATTGTAGACAAACTCGATTTTCATCGAGTTTGTCTACAGTCATTTAAGGGGTTGTACAATTTGAAAGTTGCCTCCAGGCACTCGCTCCTATCAAATTTGTATTAAAATTTAGTTAGAACTCCTTTTTTTACAAACTGGATATCGAAGCGATTTTTACCACATTCTTAAAACTAAACCATTGGTTATCCTTTATTTATTTTTACTGTTTTATATGATGAAAACTCGCTGGATTGAAGAAATTTGCGACACTCCTGCCGAATAGTGGCTAGCCGAGACCCGGGAGACGCTTACTTTAGCTGCCATGAATTTAAAGAAGATTTCCAACTGACAGGCAAGGGACGAAAATGGTTGCGGTCATCTATTCTCTATACCTGCTTCAAATCCAATTAAAAAATCAAAAAGGTTTCGGAATGAAACCATTCCGAAACCTTTTTGTCTATAAACTGAAGCATCCTTATCGGATGCGTTTTTTCTTGGAAGATCTTATAGCTGAATTTCTTCAACTTGGTATTGGGGCGGAGCTTTCCGGAATGCCTTTGTGATATATAATAGATAACAAAAACCAATAATGAACCAACTTGTCCCCATTATTAGGGAACTTGTCTCAAGGTTGATCCAAAGAATTCCAATTGCTATAGCACCAATTAAAGGCATGATTAAGTATTGAATACACCCCTTTATCGTTCGATGCTTCTTTTCCCGAATGATAAAATGGCTGATCACTGACAGATTTACAAAGGTAAATGCCATTAATGCACCAAAGTTGATCAGTGACGTTGCTGTCACTAGATCAAAGAATAAAGCCGACAATGAAATGACTCCAACTATGAGTACATTAATCGCTGGTGTCTTCCACTTAGGATGAATAAATCCAAACCATTTTTCCGGAAACACTTTATCACGGCCCATAACATACAAAAGACGGGAAACGCTGGCATGTGATGCTAGTCCCGAGGCTAGCGTATTGACGAAAGTCGTACAAAGAAAAATGGATTGAAATAGCTTCCCGCCTACATAAAGGGCGATTTCCGGTAATGCAGCATCCGGTTCCTTAAAACGGGATATATCCGGAAAAAAGAGCTGAATAAAGAAAGATGCGGTAATGAAGATGATTCCACCCCAAAGTGCAGTTAAAAATATCGCTTTTGGAATCGTTTTTTTCGGATCCGGCGTTTCCTCAGATAGTGTCGTTACCGCATCGAATCCCAAAAAGGAAAAACAAAGGATCGTGGCCCCGGTTATTATGGCCGAGAAGTCCATCCCTTCATTTACGAAAGGCATTAATGTAAACACTTCTCCTGTACCTTCCCCATCATTCAAACCTTTGACAACAAGAATGATGAACACTGCCATGATGGCAATCTGAATTAAAACAAAAAGCGCATTAAAGTTAGCAAGTACATTGACGCTCCTGAGATTGAGAATGGTGACGATTGCTACGAATAATACTACCCAAATCCACGTGGGAACTCCTGGAAATAATGCTGTCAGATAAATTTTGGTTAACAATGCATTTACCATAGGTAAAAATAAATAGTCTAACAAAGAAGACCATCCTACCAGGAATCCTAAATGCGGGTTTATGGCCTTTTGTGTATAAGTGTAGGCAGAACCTGCAGCAGGAAAAACCTTTACAAGTTTTCCATAGCTGGCAGCTGTAAAAAGCATCCCCACCAATGCAACGATATAGGCAGTCGGCACATGGCCGCCCGTAATCCCAGATACAATGCCGAATGTATCAAATACGACCATGGGGGTCATATATGCTAACCCCATCATAACGATTTGCCATAACTTCAGTGATCTTTTCAATGTAACCTCATTTTCCACCTATCATTCCTCCTTGAAACCGCTTTCAAACTAGTGGGTTCATTTTCTTAACTAGATAAATCTCCATGCCTCCCTCTTTTTTAAAAGTTTTACCTATATACCTAAATGCAATTTCTGTGCCACATGATTTCTGTTTACTTCGACAAACGAAAAACGCCTAAAATGCTACTTAATTCCTGTATTTTTAATCGAAAAAGATTGATTCATAGAAATGAAGTCTTTCAGCATCTCTTCCATCTGCGATTCAATCTCCCATAAATTATTCGTCTTTGCATATTCCAAGCACATGTTACCTGGTTAGAAACCGCAAGAAATCACTGCCTGTGACTTGGCATGGTAATTGCATAAATACCTATATGAGTTTCAAAACCTATTAAGTTATAAGAAAATGGAGGAATAGAAAAATGAAATATCCTTTATCACCTGATGTTCAACCAGAGTTTTGTACCACAGGGTCATTTATGCGCTTACCTTCTACAAGAGAAAATGCCAAATTGGCAGTGGTAGGTATGCCTTTTGATACAGCTGCTTCATTCAGGGTAGGAGCCCGTTTTGCTCCACAGGCAGTCCGCCAAGCATCCATGACGTTGTTTCCTTATCATCCCATTCACAAGGTATTTCCGTTTGACGAATGTAATGCAATTGATATTGGGGATGTTTCGGTGATTCCCCATAATATACATCGAAGCTATGAGTTAATTGAAAAGGCCATGTCAGACTTGATGAAAAACGGGATCATTCCAATAGGAATCGGAGGAGATCATTCAGTAACATTGGCTAATCTAAGAGCAGCCGCAAAAATACACGGTCCTGTTGCACTTCTTCATTTTGATTCACATACAGATACCTGGGATACTTATTATGAAGAAAAATACTGGCATGGTTCGCCGTTTATCCGTGCATATGAGGAAGGTTTGCTCCAAACGGATAAAGTTTTCCAGATTGGCATCAGAGGTACGCTCAATCATCCAGGAGATTTAGATTCCAGTACAGATCTAGGCTACAATGTAATAACAACGCCCGAGCTGAAGAAGAGAGGAATCGAAGATGTCGTGAAGGAAGTCAAGAAAACCATTGGGGATACACCATGTTTCTTGACCTTTGATATTGATTTTGTTGATCCATCCTGCGCTCCTGGAACTGGCACATTGGAGGTCGGCGGTCTAAATAGCTTTGAAACCCTAGAGATGATACGCTCTCTGCAAGGGTTCAACTTTATTGGGTTCGACCTGGTGGAAGTCCTCCCGCCGTATGATCCAACACAAATTACTTCACTATTGGCAGCCACCATCATTCATGACTTTGCCAGTTTAGTAGCCTTACAACTAAAAGAAGAACAAAAAAAGGAGAATTCAACCGAAAAAAGCTTATAGGAGCAAACACCCACTATTAACGTAGGGACAAATCAGGTACAAACTGTAATCGTTCAAAAGGCATCTGCTTTTAGTGAAAGCAGATGCCTTTTTTCTATGTAATCTTTTATCTTGTCCTGCTATTTCCACTATAAATCATTTCATATAGTCTGATGAACAAGTTCAAGCTACTAGGGTGTAGGAAAATAAAAAAACACATCCCATCTGAAAGAATGGAATGTGTCTTCATTTTATTCGTCCGATTCTAACCCGGGACGATTGGATTGTGTTGGCAGGGTGTCCCAAAAGCTTGCATCAACCGTTTCAATTGAATCATCGGCAATAGCTCTGACAGCTGCATCCAAAGTGGTTACCGTTTGCTTTATTAGATAGCCATTACTTTTTTGTCCAAGCGCTACTGACTCGACATTGTGGTCCGACATACCTCGCATCTCAAAAAGAAGTGTAGCAATATCATAGCGAACGGCTGCACCATTACGGCCTATATTTTCTCCAGAACCGCCATCATACCTGCCAATATGCCCCCAACCAGTTGGTTCAATGGAGTTATATACAACAGCACCCAGTTTTTTTGAGGCTTCTAACACTTCAGGCTTTACGTTTGCGTTTGTAGGATAAAGAATTGAACCTGAAACAAGTTCACCGTCCGTTTCGCTTAGCGTCCCTTGATGATGTAAATCTATCATGTAGTCTATATCGTATTTCGCAAATACATTTTCGTGTAAAGCCTTTACCTCTACTTGCATGTTATCAGTTTTTTTATCATGCTCACGGTTCAAGTCGATCCCATTTGCATTTGCCCGTGTTAGATGCCGATCACCTTTTGCTAAATAGTCATCAAGGGGGAAATTAACATCTCCCATGGCCCCATCTGCGTTTAACATGGGAATGATCAGTATATTAACATTTTCCAAAATACCTTTAGTCTTGTTCGTGCCTAGATGTTTAATGAATTCGAGTGCACCCTCAGTAGTCAGTTGTTCATTTCCATGCTGTTGAGTCAAAAATAGTATAGTAGGATTCTTAGGATTTGAGATGTACTTCGCTAGGTAAATATCCCTCCCTTTTACCGTTTCCCCGATTACTTCCAGTGCCAGCCTTTCTTGTTTTGCATCCTGCGTTTTAAGATAGCTTACAAGGCTTTCATATGTATGAAGATTTGAAGTTGTAACTTGTCCATTTCCAGCACTGGGGCCATTTCCAACCGCTCCGACTGGTAGCGCAACAGCTGTTACTGCGCTTAAGGTCATTAAACTAGATAATGAAACTGATAGAACCTTCTTTTTAAAATTCAATAAAAACCCTCCTTATAAAATATAATAATCAGAAAAATAACTATTAATAATATTCTGACATTTTTACTACTTTATGTTAATAGTGAAAAATAACTATGTTTCCAAATAGTTTTCTTCTACACAATATAACTTGAAGGAATTACTTCTGCAAAGGCGATATTCAAATGTTCCCGATGAAGAAAAACCAGGCGGACACCCGTCTGGTTACTTCAATCTAGGCTGGAAGTTGATACACTCACCAAATATTTATTATTGCCTGCCCTCCGTTAATGGAATTGACTCGTATTGTTCCGGATTGATTTTATATACAGATCCATCAGTAACTCCATCAATAATTCCATATAACCCTCTTTCAACTGCTTTAATGAGCATGCCTTTTTTCTTTTGGCCAAAGGACTGTGTTTGGCCTCTAACTTCAAAGAGCACTGTCCCACTTCCATTTAAAGCAAAGGCTCCTAAAGCCGTTCCAGGAAGGTTTTGGTTTTGCGGATATAAGGATATATTTCCATATGGAGAATTACCTTGTTCTTTCATAGCATTATATACCGCTACATTCAATTGTCTGGAAAAATCATAATTATAGTTTTTTGCATATTTGGCATAATCTTGTCCTGAAGGCGAGCTTGGATCTGGAACAAATTGAGCGGAAATCGAGTATGTGACTAAATCATCCGTTCCATCAACTTCATAATAGGGAGCTTGGTGATGCAAGTCCACAAAAATCTCCACCTTTCCGTATTGCTTCAGTAGAGACTTGTAAACATCACGTGTTGTTTGTGATTCAGGTGTTATGAACCAGCCAGGGGTGGATGATTTTCCAGGGAAGTCTTTAGCTTGGGGAATATAATTCAAATCAGGATTAAAGTCACGATTGACATCGAAACCAGGTTTGGACTCATAATCGAATGATTCATTTTTGTATGTATAATAGTTCCAAGATGGATTCGCTCCTGCTAACTGTGGAAACTGTTCCACGACCTCTGCCCAGGTCATATCATTTCCCCGACGGTTCAATTCAGCAGCATCCGGATTCATTTTAGGCAAAACGACCAGGGTAATTTCCTTACGAATTTTCTCTGCTTCAGGAGAGTTGGTCCCCAAAAACTTCAAGATATTCAAGATGGCATCCGTACCGGTTTTCTCATTTCCATGAATCTCACTTTGAATTAAAACGACTTTGTCGCCAGTTCCCACGGTTGCTTTATAGATTTCTCTATTTCTATTGGAATATCCAGCTACATCCACTTTTACTTTACCTTGGCTATCACTCGCAATTTGTTCTAGCTTTTTCCCTAGTTCAGCATGATCTGTAAAACCTGAAACCGAATAAGTTTGTTGAATGGGTGTTCCCGGGGCTGTTTCATTAGCTGCAAATGTTGGTGCCGCAATACTCGCCGATAAAATGGCAACTCCCAGAGTTGAAATAACTTTCCTGTTTTTCATATTACAACAATCACTCTCCCTTAAATTATTTTTCTATATCATTATACAAAATGGGAAAGTAGAAATTTGTTGGAATTTGATGTCGTATTATGGCTATTTTATGATTTGGGCATCTGCTTTAAGTTCACGCAAAAAAAAACGTGACATTTTTATCGAGGATTGTTGTTCGCGGTCTGTCGAATTGATGATTTGTACTATAACATCACATTACGTTATAATTAAAGGAAAAATACAAGAAAGGGGAAAACATGAAACTCAACACTAATAGTTCTACGCCATTATACATGCAATTAAAGCAATCTATCATCGAAGATATAAACAAAGGGATTTACTCTTCTGGCGAAAGATTGCCAACCGAAACAGATTTATGCGACATATATGGAGTTAGTCGCATTACTGTAAGAAAAGCGGTTTTGGATCTGGTGGAAGAGGGACTGCTAATACGCCAACAGGGAAAGGGAACGTTTGTCCAATACCCTAAAGTAAAAAGAGAATTATTTGCTGTAAATGGGCATGCTGAATATATGTCAGAATTAGGGAAGATACCTCAAACTAAAATCCTTTCATTTGGAATACTGCCTGCACCGGCTAATATTTCCAAATCCTTGGAGATTACTCCTGAAAGTGATGTTCTTGAATTACAACGGATCTTATACTATGATAATCAACCTCTCACCTTAGAAATTTCACATTATTCCTTAAAGATCCTGCCAAATTTAAATCAACATGTCCATAACTCTGTTTCCATGTATGATATCATAAAGCATAAATATAATATAACTCCTGTTCATAACACGAAACTTTTAAATATGGTATTGGCAAATGCAGATGAAGCAAAATATTTAGAATGCGAAGTGGGAGATCCCCTTTTCAAAGTGGAGAAAGTGGCATATGACGGTAAGAAGCAGCCTATCCATTCATCCTTCCTATATTATCCTGCTAATCGCGTGACCTTTACGATTGATAGTTCAATATCGCAAGAAAAAGGTAACGAATCCCCCTCCTAATCCGGGATCTCGTTACCTTTATTCATCCATGCATCATTTTAAACCATCATATGATCTGGATTATATACTTTGCCATACCCAAAAGCACCATAATCCTGACAGGTTTGGGAGGCGACTGATGCTCCTTTTTGTAAAGCTTTATATACATCTTGTCCTTGAACGTACGATGAGAGAAAACCAGCAATAAAGGAATCTCCCGCCCCCAACGTATCTACAACTTTGGTTTGGATAATAGCTTGTTCATATATTTGATTTTCAGTCGATAAAAGTGCCCCCTTTTCCCCACGAGTAACACATATCACCTTTGTGCCGAATGAATGAACCTTTTGAATAAGTGCGTTGCACTCTGCCTCGTTTAAATTGCTTCCGGAAAAAAATGCATAATTCACAAACGGACAAACCTTTTGTAAATAGTGATCCTCTTGATTTGTCGAAAAATCAAAAGAAATTTCAATAAATTGGTGTAATATTGGAAGGTTATGCTCTATACGGCTATATACACTTGTATGAAGAAGGTCGTGTTGCCGAATATAATCCAAATCCTTGTCATTCAGTACGATTCCCAATCTGGATTGAATTCCCCCTTTATTCGAACCAATAAAAATTCGGTCCCCGTCCTTATCCAACGCGACGACTGCCATACCATTCTCTCCTACTGCTTGTCTTACTCTACTAATCTCTATCTTTTCTTTTTGCAATGCCTCTAACACATGGTCTGCTGCCCCGTCATTTCCTACAATGCCAATATATGAAGATTGCTCATCATTTAAACGATTGCACAATACTGCCACGTTTAATGAATTGCCGCCAGGATATATCTTTCCTTGATCTTTATAAAAATCTACTACGTTATCGCCAATTCCAATTAATTTCATACCTGTTCCCCCTGTTATCATTTTACACTTCCACTAGCAATTCCACGGATAAAGTACTTCTGCATGAATAAAAATAAAATGACGATAGGTGCCGCTGAAATCGTTAATCCAGAAAGTAACACTCCCCAATCTGTTTGCAGTGCATCCCGAAATTGCATTAAACCGGCAGGTATCGTACGTAAACTATCATCATCTATAAAGATGATCGCGAACATGAATTCATTCCATGTATAGTAAGCTGTTAAAATTGCCGTTGTTAATAAAATAGGCTTACTCATAGGAATGAAAATTCTAAAAAGGATTCCAAGGTTTGTGCATCCATCCAACCGGGCAGCCTCTTCAAGTTCTTTCGGAATGGACAGGAAGTAGGCCCGAATCAACAAGATGGTTAGCGGAATTCTGTATGCTACATAAGGTAAGATTAATGCCCAATGGGTGTTATATATACCTAGCTTCTGAATTATATTATACAAAGGGATCAGGCTTACTTGGGGAGATAGCATCAACCCCCCTAAGCATATGACCAAAATGAAAGCCTTTCCACGAAAATCAAAGCGAGATAATCCGTAGGCACCTAATGCACTTACTAATACCGTTAGAATACTTGTCAAACCAGTAACCATGACACTATTTAAAAAGTAGGAAGAAATCCCACTATTCCAGGCTGTTACATAATTTTCAAACAACCATGTATGAGGAAGGGACCAACTATGGTTAAAAATTTCCTCTGTGCTTTTAAAAGAACTGATGACCATCCATAATAAGGGATAGGCTACAACAAGAAAGTATGCGATTAAACCTGCATAGACTAGTGCTACTCTCATATTATAGTCTTTTCTTTTCCTTGCATATTTTAGATTTTTAACAACTAATTCCGGTACTCTGATCGTTGATTTAGGCATCTCCATTATTAGTCCCCCTTTCCTGTTTTAAATATTTTCATTTGAACAAGAGAAATAAGTAACGTAATAATTAGGATAACCGTTGCAATGGCTGAAGCATATCCCATCATATCTTTTGAAAAAGCCGTTTTATATAAATAGGTACTTAGGACTTCCGAAGAAGTTCCCGGACCCCCTCCGGTTAAGATATATGGCTCATTAAACACTGTAAAAGCACCTGTCAGTGTTAAGATTACGGCTACAAATGTCATTTCCTTCGTTTCTGGAACCGTAATGTGAAAAAACGTTTTTATTTTATTCGCTCCATCCATTTCAGCTGCCTCATATAGCTCAGGTGAAATTTTTTGAATGGATACGATATATAACATGGCTATATAACCAATCGATTGCCACTGTGAGACAGCAATGACTGCATAGATTGCCGTATCACTATCGCCCAACCATGGCAGTGCTAAATTATTCAATCCAATCATTTTAAGAAACTGATTTAACAACCCCACTTCCGGGTTGTAAAAAAATGAAAACAGCAACGCTATGACTGTCATTGAAACGACGACTGGTAAGAAATAGACTGTACGAAAGATGGGTGAAAATTTACGGATCAATTTATCTTCTAAAACAGCTGCAACAATTAACCCTCCAAATACTTGGAAAACAATTGAAATGACTGCATAAAGAATATTATTTTTTAAAGCTTCATAAAATACGGGATCTTTAAACAAAGTAAAGTAGTTGTCCAACCCTACAAATGCTTTATTTGGTGAAAAAGTACTCCAATTATACAGACTGTCGCCAATATTCTGGAAAATGGGGATATAAACTAGCAGTAAAAAAACTAACGCTGGAAGAAGATATAGATAAGGTACAAATTTATCGAGTTTTATCATTAAAAGATCACTCCCTTAATAAAACGGAAAAATGATTTCCCTTATTTTCCCGCTTCGATTCTAACAGTATCGGCAGCTTTTTGAACATCACGCATGATTTGTTTAGGTGTTTTATCTCCATTTAACATCATTTGTGCTCCTGTTAAATAAGCATCTGCAATACGCGCATCAATACTCATGTCAAACCATGGAGCCATTTCATTGGCGTTCAATATGCTTTGAACCGCTTCAAGCTGTTCCGGGGAAGAATTATTTTCATTCACTGTACCTTCAACTGCACTATACTTGCCCACATCAGTGACTAGTTTCTCTCCCATCTGTTTAGTGGTTAAAAACTTTAAAAACTCCATCGCCTCTTTAGGATGCTTTGTCTTGGAAGAAATCATAAAGCCCTCAGGCGAACCCGTTAGATTTGTTTGATTGCCTTTTCCACCTTCTACTTCAGGAAAGTTAAACATTCCAAGTTCAAACTTAGTGGGTCCAAATAGCTTGATTTCTGCCGATTCAGCATAAATCATGGGTGCTTTACCGTTTGAAAATTGCTGCCTAGCATATTCGTGATCTATTGAATTCGTATTCTCATTAAAATAAGGTAATAACTCTTGGAATTTTTCAAGCGCTTTTATGTAGTCGTCATCCTTGAATTTTCCGGTTTTTCGATTATAATCCATTGTCAGCACTTCCGGTCTAACAAGGCGTTGATTCAATGTGCCCAAATAATGTGAAATTGTCCAAGTGTCTTGACTGCCGAATTGAATGGCTGTGTAGTTATTCTTTTTTAACACTTTTAACACGTCGATTAATTCATTCCAGGTTTTAGGCGGGTTTATGTTCAATTTTTCGAAGACATCCTTGTTATAGAAAAACATTTTCCCATCCATTGTTACGGGGACACCATACACCTTATTATTAAATGTATACGGTTTGACTTGGGATGGAACGAGTTGTGAAGACCATTCCGGATCGTTTTCATAATAAGAAGTTAAATCCAAAGCTTTATTCCCTCGCACAAACTGACTGGCAAATTCATCACTCCATGAGAAATAAACATCAGGTGGATTATTTGTACCAGTCATTACTTTAATTTTGTCTTTATACGAATCATTTAGCACTGCTTCGGTTTTAATATTGATATCGGGGTTTTGTTTTTCAAATTCTTTTACAACTTCATTAAAGTAAGTTTTTTCAGGTTCCTTTGGCCACCTATGGAAAAATGTTAAGGTAGTTTTTCCAACATCTGATTCTGAAGATGTTTTTTCACCAGAACATCCCCCTAGCATTAAAGATAAACTTAAAAATGATGCGATTATAAGTTTTGTTTTTCTCATGAATACCCTCCTTATTATAAATGCTTTTATCATCAGGAAATTATACTATAATGTTATAAAACATTATAGTATAATTCGTAAAAAATATACAGAATATTAAGTTTTCTTTAATTATTAGTATTCTACTTTCCACATATAACGCCTCTTGCTTAAAGGATGATTACGCGCTTCCGCTAATTCTTCTGCATATTGACGCAATACACGATTTAAGATAAGCGGCGCAATATATCCTTTTACTTCTTCATCGATACCATCAAGATCATACTGTTTTGCATCTAGCACCGTTAGCTTTTTGCCATAACGCTGAGAAAAAGATAAAGCTCTTTCTTCTAATGGTCTTGTTTCATCCAATCCCAATAGAATGATAAACGGTACATTTTCATCAATAATTTCAAATGGTCCATGGAAGTACTCGCCCGCATGAATGGCATGTGAGTGTATCCATTGCATTTCCATTAAGATGCAAATACTAAAAGAATAGGCTGTCCCGTAGTTGGAACCACTTGCCATTGTATAGATAACAGGTTCTTTTGCATGGGATTGGGCGAATACTCTTGAATTAGAAGCTTCTTGCTCCAGGGCTTTTTCATACACTGGCTGTAAATTCTCTAAACTAGATACTAGTTTTCCAAACTTCTCATTGTTTTCCGCTATATGAAGTACACCAAAAACTAGTTGATATAAAACACTCAGGTTTGTATCAAAGGCGTTTACACCGTTACCCCATTCATATTTAATGAAAATATCCGCATTTTGGGCTAATGGTGATTCTGGTTCGTTCGTTAATGCCACTGTAAACGCACCTTTACTTTTTGCAAACTTAGCCGCTTCTGCCGTTTCGGGAGTTGTTCCAGACATAGAGCATAAAATTACTAAGGATTCCTTCCCTAGTTGTTGTGGATTACGATGTATAAACTCATTTGAACTATATAGATCAGAAGTTATATTTTCAGCTTCACGATCCAGAATATACTTAGCTGAATACATGATGGCAGAAGATCCCCCGCATGCTACAAAATAAATATTGTTAATTTTCTTGCCCTTTAATTGATCCAATACTGTTTTTACATTACTTTTTACATTAATAACCGATTTACTCATTTTCCCACTCCTCCAATATTTGATATACAACATTATGTAATGTTATATATTGTTATATTAAATCATGAGCTTTCTTTAGTCAATCTATTTGTCAGAATATTTTATTTATTACTTTTTCTTGAATCAGTTAGTTACTATATCTCAGTTTTTTTTCCATCAAGATTTTCATTAAAATTTATTTGTTTAAATAACCCCTTCCACTAGGACATCTAATGTGCTACACTTCTTACTTTTTTCTGATTTTCCCAACCATTAATAATATCAACGGCAGAATAAAACAAATCGTTAAGGATAATGGTGTCCAAGCTGTAGCCATAAAGTTTTGATAATGCACGATATCTGGATGCGAAAAGATGGTAAAAGTGAGAATTAGAAAAGCTAATGGGAATAGTAGAATTTTGTAATTTTTTAATCCTAGCAATTGAGCTATTCCTAAAGCGAGTCCATAAAAGCATATGGTCAACTTAAAATACTCTGTAAAAACCCAAATGAAGGCAACAATGACCTCGACCCTTTCAAAAAAATTACCGATGCTTATCCTCATCCCCAATTTATAAGAAGGATAGGACAATCTCGCTGTATTATCAGCACCCAATACTAGGATACTGAAAAGGATCACCAAGAATAGAACGCTGCCACCTAAAATTGTCCCTAAATAAAAGTTTTTCTTCACATTAGCCTTTTCGTTTACATATGGAGTGATCATTAAAAAGAAAACAAGCTGAACATAAGGCAGTGCTAAGGAGTGATATGATCCCCTCAATATCGGTTTCATGCCTTTTTCAAATATAGGTTGCAAATTTTCGATTTTGATATCCGGGATAAGAAATACGAATAATATGAAAAGCAGCAGTACAAGCCAAGGAAAAAAGATTAATGCAGTCCGGCAGATAACTTCCAATCCTAGCCGTGCACCAAATAAGCTTGTTAATATAAACAAGATCATAATCATTTCCAAAGGTGTCTCAACCAGAACCTGTGTTGAAAAAAAATTCCCAATTTCACTAAGTAACGCTGAAGAAAGGTAATATAAATATAATAGGAAAAGGAGTGCAGAGATCTTCCCGATCCATTTCCCAAATATTTTTTCATTAACTTCTATATAAGTCATGGATGGGTAAAGTGATGCGAGCCGGGTAAATAAGAAAACGAAACATAAACCGATGAGAGTAGCTAAGATATAGGCAATCCAGCCATCCTGTTTTGCTAAAGAGACAAGTACGGAAGGTAAAGTAAGTATCGCTCCTCCTATGGTGAATATGATGACCATTATTAGAAATTCACCAGAGCTGATTTTTCCTTTTTCGAGCATATTCGATACCTCCCTAGGATAAAATACGATCCATGAAATGAGCGAGTGGACTATATATTTTCGTTATCCAGTCTATAGGAGTGGGAATGGTAACATCCTTGATAATTAAAATACTCAACGTCATGCCAACTAAAAGCAATAAAATGAAAATGACAATTTCCTTCCAGCATTTCTTTTTGATAAGGGGTGGTATTTCGAAAAATGAAATAATAGCTCCAGTACACACTGTTCCAATAATTGCCCACATTGATCTTTACTCCTCGATTTCTTTTTGAAAGGATTCTGATATGGTGCCTAAATTGCGAATCTTTGCTTTAACGGTTACATTCACGTCCAATTTTGCGAATTCCTGATCCCAATTTCCTTCTAAACGTTTCCATGCTTTAGGATCGGTTCTATGAATTTCGTCACCAAAACCGAAGATGTCACTTTGATACTTCTCTTGAAGCGTTTTTATCGATCCTTCTATTTTATCCTTAATGTCTTTTGCGTATCTTTTATTCAATTCTTCGATTTTTTCGGGTTTTGTTAAATCAATTGTGCATTCTACTTCCCCTATACTCCCTTCTGACGTGACATTTATATCAATTTTCGGATTTCCTTTTTCCATTTTTCCCTTGATTTTCGTTTTTGTACTTGTCGTGTTGACCGTAATTTGGTCACCTTCACATGGAATATTTACCGCGGTGGACTTAACATGATCCGTAATGTAACTAACACCTTTACTGTCGTTCCTGTTTAACCAGCCGACAAGTTTATCCTTCTTGAATACTCCAAGATAATCCAATCGCAGGCCGGATTTCGGGGAGATATCTTGTGCATTCGTTACATTGCTTCCTGCTTCGGGATCACCATAAACGAGAATTCCCGTTAGCATGGCCTGTCTGCCTTTGCTGACGATACTGCTGACCAGCTCATCCAAAGTGACCGTCCTTGTAGGCGCCCATCTTGTCTCTGAATTTTCCAAGGCATCAAAAACTTTATTTGCCGGTATTTTTTCAAGGGCCGTTTGCACATTAAGCGTATCATAAGCAGTTGAACCCTTCGCAACGGTCATATAGAAATCGGAACGCAACTCCTTTTGCCTGGAAAGGACATCCAGAGGCTTTGCAATTCCTGCCCTGGCCATTTCCTCACCAAAGACAACTTCACGAAGATGTGCGACATATAACCTTCTTGGTACATCAGTTGATAGGCTTCTTATTGCTTCAGCAATGGTTGCACCGCTTTTCCTGAAGGTTACAACTTCCGTGCGGCCGGACCTGGCATCACCTGCAAGCTCACTCGAATTTAGAACTTGGACGGTTACAAGATACCCATCTTCTTTTTTATCAATTCCCATGGCAGTAACGATGGCAAGTTCGTTCAACTCAATGCTGCTCCAACAGCCGGATAAACAAATTATAGGTAGCATTAAAAATACCTTTAGCATTTTTTTCATCATGAACCCTCATAATCTCATCATTTTATCTAGGTGGTTTAGGAGGACTTACTTCTCCTCTGTCTGTATCATTTTTACTGATCAAACGAGGCCGCTTTAATAATGACCAATGTGGCATACGAATGATGTTGTCTTTTTGATCTTGTAAAATGAATGGTGCATTTGGAGCTAAATATGGTAAACCAAAAGATCTTATGCTATTTAAATGCAGGACCATCACGATCAGCCCCAAAATGATCCCGTATAACCCAAATGTAGCGGCAAGAATCATAAACAAGAATCGAAGCATCCGAAAAGCCATGGCCATACTATTGGCTGGGAACACAAAGCTGCAGATGGCTGTTAAGGACACGATGATAACCATTGTTGCCGAAACGAACCCTGCTTCGACAGCAGCCTGTCCAATAACTAATGCACCAACGATGGAAATGGATGACCCGATTGCCCTAGGCATCCTCACACCTGCCTCACGCAAGATTTCAAATACTACCTCCATCAGCATCGCTTCTACAAAAGCTGGAAAAGGAACACCCTCTCGCTGTGAGGCTAGACTTATGAGTAAAGGAGTAGGAAGCATTTCTTGATGAAAGGTCGAAACAGCAATATAAAGAGACGGTGTAAGCAAAGCAAGGAAAAAGGATAAATACCGTAATACTCGAATTAATGTTGCAATGTCCGCCCGTTGATAATAGTCTTCACTGGACTGGAAAAAATGCACCATCAGTGCTGGAACGATAAGGACAAACGGAGTTCCGTCAATTAGTATCGCAATCCTTCCTTCTAAAATGGCAGCGGCTACAGCATCAGGTCGTTCCGTATTATAAACGGTTGGAAAAGGAGTGTATACTTCATCCTGAATAAGCTCTTCAATGTAACCACTCTCTAGAATCGCATCTATATTGATTCGATTTATCCGGCTTTGCAATTCTGAAACCGTTTTATCATTGGCAACACCTTTTAAATACATAATCGCTACGTCTGTTTGCGTTTTTTCTCCAATCTGTTTTGTTTCAAGCCATAGGTTAGGATCTTTTATTCTCCGTCGTATTAAAGCAGTATTTGTTCGCAGCGTTTCAGTGAACCCATCCTTTGGTCCTCTGACTACTGTTTGGGAGGAAGGTTCCTGAACTCCGCGATCGGCCCAATCTCGTGATCCGAGTGCCATTCCTTTTGGGGAGCCGTCAATCAATAACATCGTGTCTCCCGATAAGACATGGTTAAAAAGCTTTTGAAAATCATTTATTTCCACTATCCCCCCGACAGGAAGAATATGTGATTTTATCATTTCAAAACAGTCAGTGTGATTAAGGAGCGCTACGTCCAACTCCGAATTCCGAATTTCAACCATCAAAGTGTCGAGGATGAAATCTTGGATGGAAGCTGAATCCGTTAATCCATCTGTATAAACGACGCCTAATTTAATTTGCCCATTTTTACCTGCTTGAAAATCCCTTATAACTATGTCTGAGCTATTTCCTACCGTTTTCTTAATATGGTTTAAGTTAAATTGAAGGTCAGAAGAGATAAGTTTTGTTTCAAGTTTCTTTGAGTCTTCACTTCGGTTTTGGGCTTGAACCGGATTTTGGTTGTGATTATTAGTTTTGCTGGAGTTTGGATGTTCGCTTTGCTTTGGGTCTGCTTCTTGTTTTTTACTTTTCACCGATTGTTTATCTTCAATTAATTTCCTCAATGGGATAGGAACTCGAGATTTCAATGCTAACCCCCTCATAACCAAAAGCCTGTTAAAATTATGTTTTCACCTTGGCAGCAATTATATCCATCTAAGTAAAATAAATTGCAATTAATTTTCAAGCGCAAAATTCAATTAAAGGTTGCTGAAGATGCCTCGGATATTAACCTTTTTGGACCTATTTTTTCCAACAAAATTGAATTACATTAACCACTTCCCGTCATCCCTGCAAACTTGGAAGCAACTTCTCTTTTGGAGTCAGTTCAGTAGGCATAACATTAAAAATGGATTTTCTTTGACAACCCCGTTGTAGGCTTTTTCCGATGAAAATGCCTTAAGGTAATTTTGTATATTAATTGTCTTTTATTAATCTAAAACTTTCTTGCTGAAGCACAACTAATGAAATTTATTGGAAGTTATGTTTAAAAGTATCCTATGAGTAAATGCATAGATTGCCAATATTCGCATAATCTATTATCATTTTCGAGGCAACGATTTTAACTTATGCTTGTTGGACTAAAGTAGTATGAAGTTGGCTGGTTTAGGGGCACGAAAAAAGATAAATGAAGAAAAACCCTGCAGAGATATCTCCACAGAGTTTCTATAAGCTTTTAACTAATTTTTAAGCTTTTAACTAATTTTTTGGTGCAGGCACCTTGCCTTTGAAAAGGCGAATGGCGACGAACTATATATGGTAACAAGGGGCCGAATTCAAGATTCCAATGTAATATATTCAGCTCCCTGGTCTTTTGCCCAATTATGTATATAACTTAGCAGATTATATCCAAGGCCACTAGGACGATGATTTACATCAGTAACCAAATCTTGAACATAAACATAGCGCTCATTATGTGAATCTTCACGCCAGCTAATACCTGCTAACGCTACGATGCTCGTATCATGATATAAAGCAAATAACTTTTTACCCTCCTTACGCATATCATTTAATAATTCTAGATATTCCTTAAAAGTCAAATCAGTACGCAACTGACTTAATATAGGATAAGCCTGTAAGAATTGATGTTCTACAGTTAACTCTACTATATTTTCTACTGGTATTTTCATTCTAAAGTTCCCCTACCTTTTTTACTTTAATGGATTTGCCTTCCGGATTAAATTTCTGACATATAACCAAGGGCAAACTAAACATCAAATAAATGTTTCAATAATTGTGTGTCTAACAGTATCCCATTCTTCTCCTTTCTCCATATTTATTAGAAATACACACATAGATATACACATAAATAATATGCAAGAATCGCGCCAACTCAAATCTATTACAAATCAAATATTCAGTTCCTAAAAAATTATGATGTGGGGGAATTTAAATACTTTCTCTTGGACCAATAGGAGAAGCTGCATAATGGAAGTGGGACAAGTAAAATTATTCTGCTATGTTTTTTCCAGTAATTTACCCAACTCTCGTTTTCAAATTATTTTCCTATGTGTTTGACAATTGTATATTTTGTCTCGGATTAACGGCCATATAACTTTAGATAAGGAGGTTTACACATATTTCAAATACAGATTGTTTATTTTTGATTTTGATTCCGGAATAAGAAATAAGAATAATATAAAAAGCAGCAAAATCGAGCCTGAATAATGAAATGGCAATGGATTGTCGAAGTAAAGCCATGACGATTCAAGTTAATTTCCGTGTGAATAACTTGAACATGAATAGCCAAAACTAAGGGGTATTAAGTAGGAAGGAACAAACATTAAGGTGAAAAATAATGCCTGGTAGTTTCAAAATTTCATCACATCAAATGATGATTTTAATCCTTTTGTATTCGGTAGGAACGGTTATTTTACATACTCCTTCTCCTTTAGCTGGTTTTGCAAAGCAGGATGCGTGGCTTGCTGCATTATTTGGGACAGGAATCGCATTAATTTTTGTATGGTTTTACATGAGGGTTGGTAATTTATATCCTGATCTCCCTTTAGATCAAATAAATGAAAAGGTTTTTGGTAAGTTAGTCGGAAAGATGATCAATTTCACATTTTTTATCTGGTCTTTTTCAACTGCTGCCGAGACTATTTATTATGTGGGGAAGTTCATTGAAACTTTTTGGATGCCAGATACCCCACTTGCAGCATTGAATTTATTGTTAGCTGCAGTTGTGATCTTGACAGTTCGCCTTGGAATTGAAACTTTTACACGCACGTTGGAAATATTCTTCATACCCGTATTAATATTACTGACTATTTTTTTGGTATCCATCATTCCTCAAGCCAATATCCAAAACATTCAGCCAGTATTTGAAAATGGAGCCAAACCTGTCATACGGGGGACACTTTTTTTCATCAGCGTGTTCACGCTGTCTCCTGTTATGTTTTTAATGATTTTCCCTTCAAAAGTCAATGATAGTAAAAAAGGGGGTAAAGCCTTTTATATTGGCACATTGATCGGTGGAATCATTTTAATTCTAGTTATCATGCTGGACATTTTGGTTCTTGGACCCGATAACACAGCAAGAAATATCGCTCCAAGTTATACGATGGCAAAAAAAATAAATGTAGGGAATTTCCTAATGCGAATCGAAGCTATAATTGCCACGATTTGGATCTTTACAACCTATACCAGGACGGTTATGTATTTTTATGTTTCGGTTGTTGTATTTTCAAACATATTCAATATAAAAGATTATCGTCCATTTACTACGGCTTTAGGGATGATAATGGTTTTTTATTCATTGATTGTTTTTCCGACGGTCCCTTCATCCGGGGAATTCAATAAAAATATATGGTTATTCCATGCAGCGACTTTTGGTCTGGTCATGCCTTTATTATTATTTATCACGGCTAAATTTAAAAACATCATTAAAAAGCACCATGGCACCAACAATGATAATATCCATAACGGTTAAAAAGAACATAATAAAAATATTCCAGAAGTCCTAATTTACCGGGTAATGAATATTTACGAATGAGGTGAGTATATTGAAACATAAAATAATCATCATTTTTAGTGTTGTTTTTATAGCGTTCATGACTGGTTTACTCATCTTTTACCTCATAAAAGATGATTCTTCCCGATGGATGGTAGCTCTTGGAGGAATATTGGTAAGTGCCCTGCCCATTATATTATTGTTTGTAAAAAATAATCCTTTTAACATTCCAATCATAATCGGTTACTATGTTTTTATTTTCTGTACGACATTTTTAGGGTCCATCGCAAATTTTTATGTGGATTTTAAATGGTGGGACTCTGGCCTTCACTTCTACAAAGGCATTTTCGTGGCCTTTGTTGGAATTGCTCTTTATAAACAATTCATTCCTCAAAAAGCGAGAAAAGATGTTTCAAGGTGGGTCACCTTTCTTTTTGCTCTCTCACTTTCAGCCATTGCCACTGTCCTTTGGGAGATATATGAGTTCGTAGGAGATCTCACTTTTACTCATACCATGCAACGAGGCGGTAATAAAGACACCATGTACGATATAATTTTCGGTCTTACGGGCGGCCTGCTTATCTCCGTTTATTCTATTTTACAAAAATCAAAATTATAATTTATTGAGGTAATCATATGAATCGTAAGCTAGTTATTTCTATAAGTTCAGTGTATGTACTTTTCATGGCAGCTTTATCTATTTTTTACTATACAGACGATGAAAATTTTAAATCACTGGTTTCGATAGGCGGTGTGGTATGTGGAGCAATTCCCCTTTTATTGGCCCTATTTACCAAGCTTCAATTCAATCTGCCAATTATCATTTCCTATTTAATCTTCTTATTCGGTTCACAATATTTAGGATCTATTTTAGGCTGGTATGGACTGGGATGGTGGGATACACTCTTACATTTACTAAGCGGTTCCCTTCTAGCTTTTACGGGAATTGCTTTATATGAACGATTGGTATACAGAAATGCAGGCAAAGATATATCCCCTTGGTTTGTCTTTTTGTTTACCCTCTCCTTCTCAGCACTTGGTGGTATCATTTGGGAGATTTACGAATTTAGTTCTGATCAATTATTCGGAATGACCCTGCAAGGCGGGGGAAATAAAGATACAATGATAGATTTAATCGCAGATACTGTTGGAGGGCTTATCATTGCAGTATGGGCCGGAGTGCGGACAAAGATTAAGTTAAAGAAAACATAAAAAAACGTTCCAGTTGATTTCAGAAACCTGCTCCCTTTACGCCGACTGTCTGCCAAAGGGTTGGGGATAACGATATCCCTTTTGTAGACAAACTGAAACGACCATCTTATCGATGGTCGTTTTTATGTTCATTTAAATATGATGGAAATTATTTTTTCCGTCGTCATCGCACTATCCACCACATATGTTCCAGGTCGTAAACCGTTGGCCTTGCCTTTCTTTTCAACCGCGTCAGAAAACTCATTGGCATTTTTAATGACCTTTGCCCTTTGTAGGTTTTTACCCACATCGATGCTTGTAGAGCCTTTAGACACAGTTAGAACTGTACGGTATATGATTTTTTCTGTTGGTTCTTTTACCGCTTCTTTTTCCGCTTCCGCTTTAATCGACTGTGCTTCAGCAATCTGATCTTCCCATTCTTTTTCTGAATGTATGACATACCCTTCTGAAGCCAGAGACTCTTTCATTTCATCTTCTGATAGTTTCTCTGATGTGCCGGTCGCTTCTCCTGGACCAAAGAAGTACACTGCACCGCATAAACCTGCTGCAACAACAAGGCCTCCGGCAAAGCTGCGCATTGATTTAGATGTCATTGGCCACAATTCTCCTTTCATTCTTCGTTTTTATGTAAGGAGTAAGCATGCTTTCAATTTCATCTTCCGGCTGTTTTGTCTTTAGTGCGATGCTTTCAAATGAGTAGCCTCGCTTATGTAGGTCGAGTACTTCACGCAACAAGTTCCGCTTTTCGGAAGTCATTGCTAGAACGCCTGCCTCTTGCACCGTAATTTCAGCATCTATCTCGATGTTCCTGATTTTTTCCTGTAATACATTCATTTCATCTCCAAAAGTGATAGCAAGCTGTTCCAATTGACTATCCACTTTTGCAGAATCCTTTTTAATAAACGATAAAATGAACAGTAATACTGCTGCAGCAAACAAAATGATCAGAGCCCATTCCATCATTTTATGTCCCTCCTTAATCTTTGAATCTAATATCTCGCTTTCTAATTATATATGGATTTGTTCCAAAACTCGATTTAAAAGTACTAAATACCACAATAGTCACGTATTTATGACAAAAAAAGGCGCGGCAAGGCCATCCATAACTAATAATAAGCAAAAAACGAAAAATACAACTTCCATTTGAGGACCATTTTACCATAATCCATTCATCATTAATACCATTGTTAGTATATTAAGGCAACATACTTCAATAACGCTGTCTAACTGGGTTATCAAAGTATACATGGCATTCTTATTCACATCACTGCTGTACTTTTCCCTTTAAAAGAGTCCAAGGGTTATATTAAATGACAAACACGTTACCAAACGATAAGATATATATTATTAGGTTCCTTTTCCTGTTTCATTGAATAGGTACGATTTCTCAGTGCCATTTTTGAACAATATTAAGGAGGATACAATGAATATTAAAATAAATAATATACCGAGTTTCATGCAAGCCGAAATTGAACAACTTCAATCAAAATTATCCCCCTTGTTGAAGAAAAATATGAAATACGGTTTTTTTTCGACGGTGATGATAGGCTTTTCCGTCATTAATCTTTTTTTCCTTTTATTTAAGAACGAATCTTTACCCATCTCGAAAATTGCACTTGGAATCTATGCAATGGTGGGAGCTGTAGGATTTGCCTTTTTAAAAGAAAACAAACACAACCAAAAAGAAATAGTGAAAATTAGTCAACAATATATGTTGGATAGAATCAAAAAAAGCAGCTATTTAACAGATGCCAGAAAAAGTAACTACTTTAAAAGAGTAAATGAGCATCCGCTTACTGCCATGAATGTTTTTTTTGAGTTTCTTGCTGAAGAACAACAATGGAAGAACAAATCCTCACACCCGGAATAATATCGGTAGAAATAAGCAAAAAACTCAGCACGAAAAAAACAACTCAACAAGTGTGATCCGATAAACTGCCGAATCACACTTGTTGGTTGCTTAGGCTATTGAATTCAAAAATCCTCTGTATCACGTTTCTTCTTTAAGTGCATTCCATTTGCAGCTTAGTTGTTAGTTCTGGAGCTTTTTATCAATAAGTTCATGAAAATAGACTGCAGCATGTTCAGTTGGAGAAAAGATACCATTTGTAAATGCCTCGGAACTTAATCCTTTTTGCAGTTTTTCCACCAGTTCAAAGTCTTCCTGCCGTACTTGATCAACAAATTTAAAATATTCTTCTTTTTCTATGGTTATTTTTTCATCGAGGGAGTAATCACGATAAATTCCTAACGACGTCACGGCATCAACAGGAATTACTTGGATGGTATTCACATTCCCGTCTCCTGGATAAACGTTAATCATCATATTTGGCCAAACCCAATAAAAACGCGCTTGATCACCTTCGCCATTCTTACTTGCTGTCATATATTGATAGGTGAATTTGTCGTGTGTCGTTGTGCAAAAGTTTGATATATCAAAGGATTTTGCAAAGCCAGGATGAGCAATGGAACAATGATCACATTCAAGGTAATTGTCAACAACGGCTTTCCAATTAGCTTTTACTACACGTCTAGTTTCCCTAACTAGTTTCAGTGAATCAAAGAAGGGATACTCTTTCATTTCCTCTAAAAATTCCTGATATGCTTCTGCCATAGAAGGTGCATTTTTATCTAGATTTACAAAAATCATAGCATTCTGAACTTCTAAGCGAATGGATTTCATACAACTGTGTATTCCCAGTTCATTCGTTTTAAAATTAGGAGCTTTATGCACACTTCCATCTAATTTGAACGTCCATCCATGGTAACCGCATTGTAAAATTTTCTTATTTCCTTTATCGGAGTTTTCTACTTTCATTCCGCGATGAGGGCAAATATTATAGAAAGCACGCAGTTCACCATCAGTACCGCGAGAAACGATAATAGGCTCTCCGGCGATGTCTATTGTCATGAAATCGCCTACTTTTTCAACTTGGCTTGCATGACCAGCTAATATCCAACTCTTTCTAAAGATTTTTTTTCTTTCTTCATTGAATGCCTCTGGTTCGACATACCGTGAATAAGGGAGTGTAGGGCTGAACTGTACATTTTCTTTAATAGACATATTGAAAATCCCTCCTGATTATCATCTAATTTAAAAGTTTAAAAAATGCATGGAACCATTTTAGTTATACCCGATCCATATAGACTGTCTTGACCTCTGTATAGAATTCAACGGCACTCTTCCCTTGTTCACGGCTGCCTGCACTTGAATTTTTACATCCGCCAAATGGCATTTGCGGTTCGGTTCCTGCTGTTTCCGAATTGACATGAACAAGACCCACCTCCACATCTTCAATAAACCGTTGAGCCAACGTTAAATTGTTTGTACAAATTGCTGCGCTCAATCCATACTCTGTATCATTGGCCATCTTAACTGCTTCCTCATAATTTACGGCCTTAAAAAGGGCGATGACTGGTCCGAAGATTTCTTCACGTGCAATGCGGGCATGTTGTGGAACATTTTCAAAGATAGCCGGCCGGACATAAAAACCGTTCGCCAATTCCTCTTCTGCCGGAATCTCCCCTCCACACAACAGCGTAGCTTCTGATTTCCCAACATCGATCATTTCAAGCACGCCATCACGTTGTGATCTAGAAACCGCGGGACCGATATATGTTTCTTCTTTGAGCGGGTCGCCCACTTTTAATTCTTTCGTACGCGCGACAAGCCGTTCCCGGAATACTTCATAAATTCCTTCTTCCACAATCACCCGGCTAGTGGCTGTGCATTTTTGCCCTGTGGATTTAAAAGCTCCGCCTATAGCTATTTCCACTGCTTTTTCAAGATCAGCATCGGCGAGGACGACAAGAGGGTTTTTCCCTCCCATTTCCGCTTGCACTTTCTTTCCATGCTCAATGGCTTGTTTTTGAATTTGCTGACCTACTTGATTCGAGCCGGTAAAAGATATGGCCTTCACATCCGGATGTTCCACTAAAGCAGCACCAATGACGGAGCCCCTTCCGAATACACAATTGATGACACCAGGCGGAAGACCCGCCTCATCGAAGGCTTTCATCACATGGTAGACCGACTTAGGTGTAAAATCAGCCGGCTTAATCACGACTGTATTCCCGTAAATCAGGGCCGGCGCCAATTTCCATACAGGGATGGCGATAGGAAAGTTCCATGGGGTAATCAACCCCACCGGACCTAGCGGCGTGCGAATAGTGTATAAAAATGTATTGGCATTTGCTGAAGGAATTACTTCCCCGATTGGCTGTCGGGCTTCAGCAGCATAATATTCAAGTATGCTGGCAGCACGATTGGCTTCCCCCATCCCTTCCAAGAATGTTTTTCCTTCTTCCTTTATCAAATCTTGACCTACTTCCTGAATATTCTTTTTCAAAATATCAGCTGCTTTCTGCAAGTATGAAGCCCGTTGCTGAAACGACAGCTTTTTCCAGTCAGGAAATGAATTTTTTGCGGCTGCCACTGCATCATGTAAATCAGCCGCAGCACTTGATGGAAATTCCCCTAAATTTTTTCCATTATGAGGACTAAGATTTTCCTTATATTCACCTGTAGTGGGTTCTTTCCATTTTCCATTAATATAATTTAAGTAACGCATACGATTTCCTCCGTATTCTATTTTTCTACTTTTAAATAATAGGATTACTTATAACTGGTAACTTCTAAATGGATTCTTCAACGACTCCTGCATACCCTAACGTTTTCTTTTGTCGGGCACATTAGGAATATTCTCCTATTGAACAAAATCATTGGGCTGATCATTTGTTAAGGCTGGCACCTCCACTTTCCTTCTCGCATATCTAAAATAGTAAAAGATATAGCAAGCAATGACGAAACCTAATCCCCAATACAACGAGGTTCGCTGTGTCGGATCATAAGCGGTGAACACGAAAATACCTAGACACATAATGATGCAGAGAATCGGGGCAAACGGGAAAAAAGGTACTCTGAACTTCAGATTTTCAACCTTTCCGCCTGCTCTGATATACTGCTTACGGAATTTGTATTGTGCGAACGCAATCGCCATCCAAGTAAGCACCCCTCCAACCCCGCTTACGGAAAGTAGTACAACGAATAACGTTTCTTCCGCTACTACACTAGTAAGTAAGGACAGCAAGGCAAAGACCATGGTGACAAGTAAGGCGTTAAAAGGTACACCGCGCCGATTGAGCTTTCCAAATGCAGAATGCGCCATACCGTTTTGAGAAAGGGAGAAAAGGATCCTTGTACAAGCAAACAGACCCGTGTTTCCTACAGAGAGGACCGCCGTCAAAATTACGAAATTCATAATGTCAGCTGCATAAGGAATGCCTACCATTTCAAACACGGTAACAAATGGACTTTCCAGTACCCCAACTTCTTTCCAAGGAACGATGGCCGATAGAACAAAGATTGCCAGTACATAGAAAAGCAGCACACGTATTACGATATTTCTAATCGCTCTAGGAATGCTTTTTTGCGGGTTTTCCGTCTCTCCTGCTGCAACACCCATGATTTCCGATCCCTGGAAAGCATACACAACTGTCATCATCGATATAAACACACCCGTGAATCCTGTAGGGAATAGTCCATCTCCTATAAAATTGGAAAAGAACGGGGCAGGCTGTGCATCCTCCATATGAATCAATCCAAACATCGCTGCTGCACCGATAATTATGAATAGAATGACGGCAAGTACTTTAATCCCGGAGAACCAATACTCTGTCTCAGCGAAACTTCTCGTTGTTAATGCATTTATAGTGAATAAAAGTACCGTAAATATCACACACCATATCCATACTGGTGTATTGGGAAACCATCTAGTCATGAGCAAACCGGCCGCTACAAATTCCAGGCCTACGTAAAGAGCCCAGCTCAGCCAGTAAATCCAGCCAATGACAAATCCAGTGGCGGGACCGATAAATTTCGTTGCATGAACCTGAAAGGATCCGGATACCGGCATCACTACCGATAATTCACCGAGACAAATCATCGCCAAGTACATTAATAAACCACCGACCAAATAGGCAACAATCGCTCCTAAGGGTCCAGCTTCACCTATGGCATATCCTGAGCCCAGGAAAAGACCTGTTCCAATTACCCCACCTAAGGAGAGCATGAATAAATGTCTGCTCTTCATTGAACGCTGTAATTCTTTTGGCTGATTTTCATGTTCTGTTTGCATGATTTCCCCCCCGTTTCTGATCGATAATCAGCTTAAACACTTTTATGATTAACACAAGTTAACTAGAGTTCCACGATAACGCTTCGGAAGGCACTGCATATTCTGGAAGGTCGCTGATTGTCGGTTTAAATATTTCATAGGCTACTTCTCTTTGATATTTTTTTTGTTTTTTAGCTTGTGTAAATAAATGATACGTATTTTTCCTGCATAGTTTTTCTATATCATCAACGACAGCTTGTGGATTTGGTTTAACCAGTCCGAAAATAACCACATCATAAAATCTTATCGCCCCAAGGTTGGCAACGAAATCATTGACAACATCTATTCCTCTCTGTTTTATGATTTCGTCTCCCTCTGAAGAAAGGGGAATGTTTGCCGCCTCAACGATCAAGCTCGCTTTTACGCTTTTGGCATTGGATATGTGGATGACATCCTCCAATGCTGACGGAATTAAAATGTCGCAATCTATGTCGAGCCATTCCGTGTTTGACCTTACATCATAATGCGGTTCAAAAAAGGCCTTATCCATTTCCCCGTACATATTCTTATGATCAATAAGCTTTTGGACATCCAATCCTTCTTCACACGTAACCAAAAGGGCTGCATCGGAAATTCCCACAACTTTGTATCCTAACTGGGACATTTTCAATGCGCAGCTTGCCCCTACACAGCCGAATCCTTGAATGGCAACTCTCGCTCCACCTTTTCCGCTTTTAAATTTCCATGCCTCATCTGCGGAAAAAGCCACACCATAGCCTGTTACGACATCGTTTAAAAACAACCCGTCGATTTTTTTCGTCAATAATTCATCGAAGTCTTTTATCCCTTGCAGAACATCCGGATTCTGCTTCATTGATTTCGTTAATGGGATATCAATGCCAAATTCATTAAATATTTTGAGCACATCTTCATACTTGGTACCTAAATCACTTCCTAACGATACCCCTATATCTATATAAGGCATCATCGCAATCAGAAATCTTCTTAACACTGCATATGCGTCTGGCGCTTTATAATCATAGGCAATGCCCGCTTTACAACCGCCAGTCGTCTCAGACTCACAGGCTACATACTTATAAGCCATAGCCTCGGCCAACCTCTCGACCTCTTCTCTTGTAACCGTTGGGTGCATTCTAGTACCGCCGCCTGTGTAACCTTTGACAAAGTTATGGACGACCAGCCAGCCTTTAGCATCTGTTTCCGTATCATTCCATTCCACTACTAAATATGGTTTTAACAACTATGAAACCTCCCTAATTATCTTCTTTTTATTGGTTCCTGCTAACTTCCAATGTTAATTGTTCGACATTAGCTTTTCGTGGACTTCCTTCTTGTCTTGGCCTACAGATTGAATCTTTGGATTGACTGCAACTTCGATTACAGCAGGCAGCCCTGAAGCAATCGCCCTTTGCAACGCTGGCGCAAAATCACTATTTTTTTCAACCTTTTCACCATGTGCTCCAAATAAACGCGCCAATTCAGCAAAATCAGGATTGGACAAGTCAGTTCCAACGACCCGATTTGGAAAATGCCTTTCTTGATGTACACGAATTGTTCCGTAAATATTGTTGTTCACAACAATTGATATAGTCGGAATTTTATACCGTACAGCGGTTTCAATCTCTTGGAGAGTCATCATAAAGCCGCCGTCTCCTGAAATAGAAACAACATGTTTGTGAGGCTTCGCCAGCTTTGCCCCAATAGCAGCAGGCAGTCCATATCCCATCGCACCCGAAGTTGGCCCCACGTATGTGTTTTCTTGTTCAAAACGATAATATCTGGATAGCCATCCAAAAAAGTTTCCTGCATCATTTGTAATGATGGTATCCTTCGGCAGACCGACGGCAAGATCATGCATCAATCCGTCCATATCCACGAAATCTTCTGTATAGTCGGCCTTGAGTTCAGAAAATTCCATATATTTATCGTGCAATTCCTTCAAATGATCCTCGCTTGAAATAGATTCTGATTCTGGCGTTAGCATTGCTTGTTCCAAGAAGCTCTTGGCGTCTGCTTCAATGGCAAGGGAAGGAGCATACACTTTACCAAAAATTTCCGGACAAATATCCACATGGATCAGTTTAGTATTTTTAGAAAGCAAGGTGTAATCTTGGGTTCCTACTTGAGAGAATCGTGTCCCTAATGCCAAAACTACATCTGCGTCACGGATTGCATCAAGTAAATATTGAGGTGTCCCAAACCCAAGCCATCCTGCATAGCAAGGGTGTGAGTTCGGAAACGCGTCAAATCGACGGAAAGCTGTAACGACAGGAAGTTTCATTGTCTCTACAAATTGTACAAGCAGCCTGTTGGCCTTAGCGTGAATCACACCTCCGCCTGCAATCAATACGGGGCGCTCCGCGTTTCGTATCGTATCCATCGCCCGCTTCACATCTTCCATATGTGGTTGAGGAGGACGCGGGCGATAAGATGGATTAATGTTCAACTCTGCCTCATCTTCTAACATGTCATGCGGTAAAGCCACTAATACAGGGCCCGGCCGACCCGATCGCGCAATATGGAAAGCCCGCTGCAATAATTCCGGGATTCTTTCCACACGATCGATCTCTATCGTCCATTTACATAAATGACTGAAAAAACCCGTCAAATTCACTTCCTGAAATGCTTCCTTCTCTTTAAAAGGGCGTTCGACTTGGCCAATAAGCGCAACCAAAGGGGTTGAATCTTGAGCAGCAGTATGAATGCCGATAGCTAAGTTTGTAGCCCCCACTCCACGCGTTGCCATACAAACTCCTACCTCCCCTGAAGCCTTGGCATAACCTTCCGCCATAAAAGAGGCACCGCCTTCATGCCTGGCGGAAATAAGTTCTATTTCAGGATGTTGATATAGTGCATCCATTACACTAAGATAACTTTCACCTGGTACACAAAAAGCTTTTTTCACCCCTTCTATAGCCATTACTTCTACGACTGCTCTTCCTCCACTGACTTTCATAATCAAGCCTCCCGCTTTCAAGTACGTGTTTTTGTTCTCGTAATTTATGATTATATTAATATTGAACTCATTCCCACTATCATTTAATAAGTTTTTCCATACTGGAAACTTGTTTTTTCTCTTCCATCCGAATTGAAGTTTTTCCAGTAACGGCACTCACTCCCGAAGTTACTGCAATGTTGATGAATAATACAGCTAACCCCACATCAAGATCTTGTATTCCTTGCGGTAGAGATGGAAATAAAGTAGCAAGCGTCGTACCTGAAGTAGTCGAGTATATGACAATTAGGATTCCAACGATCATTCCGGCAAAAGCTCCTTGAACGGTAATCGGATTCTTTTTCCACAGACTGAAAAAAAGTGCTGGAAACAACTGTGCCATGAAGCTATATGCCATAAGATATAACGTAAAAATCGACTCCCCGCCATTGAACGTAAAATATAGAGTCACTATAGAAATGACAGGTACTAACATCCTGCTCAGTCTTTGAAGCTGCTCATCTGATGTATTCGGCTTCCACACCTTATATACATTTTTTGAAAGGATCGTGGCCGTAGCCGTCAACACGAGTGAACTGGGTATAAGGGCGGCCATCGCCCCTGATGCTCCAATAACTCCGACAAACCAGGGATCAAATGACATCTTCGCCATTTTAAATAAAGCTAAGTCTGCTTCCGCTCCCTGTAAATTCGGAACTTGGAGAATCGCAGAAAAACCAATAAATAACGAAAAAATGATGATTACTTGATAAATTGGCATAATCATCCTTATCAACAAATGCTAAACTCGAATCTTCCAAACCTTTTTTATCAGAAAAAACAGATAATTATCACTGTATTATTACATTGACACCCCTTTAGTTAAGGGCTCATTTACAGCCCAGTTCGGTTTTACGCCAGTAAGAACTTGTTCCACCTGCATAGCTGCATGTACAGCCATGCGTACGGAACCTTCCTTCGTCAATGCCGCATTATGAGGACTGACAATCACATTATCCAATTTAAAAAGGGGATTCCATTTATCAGGAGGTTCAACTTCAAATACGTCTATTCCAGCTCCGGCAATCTCGCCTGCTTGCAAAGCGTTTACTAAATCAATTTCCTTCACCACTCCGCCCCTGGAAGCGTTTACAAAAAAGGAGGAAGGTTTCATCCAGGAAAACTCACGGCTTCCTATTATTCCTTTTGTTGTTTTCGTTAACGGCAGATGTAGACTAATAACATCAGAGTTTCTGAATACCCGTTCTAAATCTGTTGCTATCTCCAGCTCTGAATTCGGGCTGGCTGTAACATAAGGGTCGTAGCCAATCACTTTCATATCGAAGCCTTCGGAAGCCTTTTTTGCCAGTATTCTACCGATTCTCCCTAGTCCGATAATCCCCAAAGTCTTGCCTTCCAAGTCCATGCCAAAAAGTTGATTACGGATAGCAAAATTCCCGCTGCGCAGCTCTTTATCAGCCAAGCTTAAGTTTTTGGACAATGATAAAATTAATGCCATTACATGTTCAGCTACAGAATTCGCATTCGCCTCTGGGGTATTTGTTACATATATGCCACGCTCTGTAGCGGCTTCGATATCGATATTGTCCAAGCCCACTCCATACTTAGCTATTACTTTGAGGTTTTCAGCTGCTGTAATAACTTCTCTATTTATTACAGCCGTTGATCTCGTTAATACTGCATCACAACCCTTGATTTCTTCCATAAGAATTTCTTGCGACAAATCAGACCCTACTTTAATCTTAAAGCCTTTTTCTACTAAATAACTTTTCCCCTCTTTCTCAATATCTTGAGGAATATACACTAAATGACTCACATTCCCACCAACCTTTCATGTTAACCTTGAAGGAAAAACCTTTCCTACTACATTGTTTATATACAATTATTGTGCCAACATAAAAAACATCCGTTTATTCAAGAAAGAAGCCAATTAGTCCTCAAATTAAGAGATAAATAAAGTAAACAATTTGTTTCATAATGAATTAATTTGTTTCAATACGTTTCAATTTATTTCAATCTTCAAGCTTTTCATCTTTCTCCATAATGTCGTGCGACTCATGCCTAACTCAAAGGCGGCTTTTCCTTTATTAAAATTAACCTTCGTTAACGTTTGAACAATTCTTTCACGCTCGGATAAATGTATTCCGGGTGACATATCGCTCTCTCCGTCAGTTTGCGACAGCGGTATTTTCTTTTTAACTATATTCGGAAAATACATTTCGATATCGTACACATCAATTAATTTGTTCTTATAAAGAGCACATAATCGCTCACAAAAATTTTGCAATTGGCGAATATTCCCCTCCCAATTCCCTTCACTTAGCTTTTTCATGGCACTATCCGTGATCTTGATTTGTTTTTGTTCCGAATGACCTTTCCGAATAAAGGCATTCACCAATAACGGAATATCTTCTCTGCGTTCCCGAAGCGGAGGCAATACAAGGTCCAGCACACTCAAGCGATAATACAGATCCTCCCGAAAGTCATTACTTTTTACCATTTGCATGAGGTCTTTGTTCGTTGCAGACACAATTCTCACATCAACCGGAATTACTTTATCATCACCGATGCGCATGATTTCCCGCTCCTGCAGGACACGTAGCAGCCGGCTTTGCATTTTCGGGGAGATTTCTCCGATTTCATCTAAAAAAATCGTACCTCTATGGGCCAGTTCAAAAAATCCTTGCTTTCCGCCTTTCATGGCTCCCGTGAAAGCTCCTTCTGCATATCCGAAAAGCTCACTTTCCAATAGATTTTCGGGAAGGGCTGCGCAATTAATGGCTACAAACGGGTTATTTTTACGGTTGCTATGATTATGTATGCTTTGGGCGAATATTTCCTTGCCCGTTCCAGTTTCTCCAATTATAAGAATGTTTGAATCTACTTCACTATAACGTTGAGCCGTTTCAATCGTCCTCTTGATTTCCGAACTCCGATACAATATATCATCAAATGTGTACTTCGCCACATGTCCGCGTGAATGAAGCTTTCTAAAGAACTTCCCTTCCATCTCCTGAATGCGGGTAACATCTTGAAAGGCGACCATATCCCCCACTTTTTTACCTTTTAAAAATATCCCGACTTTTTTTACCGATAATTGAATGGATTGGTAAGCAACCGTATCTTTTTCGTATTCATCATCGCTTAAAAGCATATTACGAAATTTCCCGGGCTTTATTATATCGTATATGGAATTTCCAATTAAGCTCCCCTTGGCAATGGACAAAATCTCCTGAGCCGCCGTATTAAATACGGATATTTGTCCCTTTAAATCTATAGCAATAACCCCTTCATAGGCATAATTAAGAATCGTTTGGTAACGCTTGGTCTTCTCCTGTTCCCTTCTGCTGACAAGAGCTACTCGTTTCGCCTCAATCAACGCCTGCCGAAATGATTCCTTTCCAGTATCCACCAGAATGGCTCCCAACCCTATTTCTTCGGCATATTTACATGTACTTAAACCACTTAACACAACCTCACAGCCATCTCTGGCTGCTAAATCCACTAAACTGACTGAGGACTCGATATCATTTAATATATAGGACTGAATTGGCAAATCAACGATATCCGAAAGGTTTTCAACACCATAAATCATATTTAACGCACCTATGACAGCCACTTTTTTACTGCCAAAACGAGCCTTGCAATCATACAGGGAACGAATGAGATCGATACCCTGCACTGGTATATCAACGATTGGAATGAATTCATTGCTTTCTTTTAAAAGTTTCGTGATTAACCCCCTTGAGATGATTACATCAGCATCAAGCTTCAGCTTTCCAATCTTATCGGCATCCTCAACTACCTCCTCTAATACAAACTTCACCGATCCGTTATCATTGTTTTCCGATGCTTCCAACTTGTTGAATTCCTCAAATCTTTCAAAGGCGTCCGTAATATACCCTTTTCGAGGAACAACGAGTTTTATTTTTATCAAAACACCCACCTCCAACCTAAAATCATTTTGCTTTATTGGATAAAGCTCAAAGCCCTGGTCATACAAGGTCTTGATAGTTCGAGTTAGCTAAGAATGCCGTAAAGTTTTTCAATGCCAGAATATGAAAAGTTAATGCCTTAAGTACGCATGAGATTAATTCCCCATTTTATCAAGATATTCCATCTTTCACTTTTAAAAATAAAAAACCCTGTTATCGTGGGTTTTTTCATCACAAGGATTTCGATTGGTATTAAATATCACAATAAGAATGGTCATTCAATTCTTCTCAATAAAACTTGCTTTTCATCACTGGAAAACGCTTTTTAACATTATAATCAGTATAATGATTCTCAAGGGGAAAATCATCATGAATAAAATATCTATAATTTCTTAAAGTGGCATCGGCTTCTGCTTTTTCACCATAATCCCCCTCCCTTTCTCGCTAATAGGACTATATTCCTTTATTCTTCATACCAATGTGGAATTCCTTTTGATTTTATCGTTAGTGACAATAAAATTAGCCTACAAAAAGATTAACCCCGTTCAAGAATTCTGAACGGGGTTTTTAAATAAATAAGAGCTGTTTAATTTTGAGTTTTTATGGAGTTTAGTTCTCAAACATCATAAGTCTGTTCATTCAAGGTGGTTTTACTTGCGAACTTAAAAAGGATCGGCTATGACAAGGATTTTCCCTGCTTTAATATCCTCCATATATTGATCGACTTCGGCTTCCTCCAGTCCAAGATCCAATAATGGCTTCCTCAATCCGCCTGCTCCCGATGCTGCCCCGGCTGCGGCTCCGCCAAATGTGGTGAAAATCGGACCCGCTGCCAATATCGGACCAATTCCTGGTACGGCCAATGCACTCATTCCAATAAGCAGGCCTGTCAACCCGACAGCTCCGCCGGCTGCTGCCCCAGCTACTAATCCATCAGTTTTTGCCGGGCTGACTTCCTCGGCTTCAGTTGGTAATTTATCGATATTTTTTGCCACTACTGATATTTGATCGGATGTATATCCTTGTTCCTTTAAATTTTTGACTGCTGTAGTCGCTTCATTTTCATTATCATATATTGCTATAAACCTCTTGTCCATGGTATCTGCTCCTTTAAAAGTAATGTATTGTACAATACCCTTAATTGAGGTTTAATAACCTTCCATGAAAGAAATGAATTTCATTCCCGGATTTGCCCCTGGCCGTATATGAAGTACTTGCTTGATGTTAAGGCCGGTAACCCCATTGGTCCACGTGCATGCAGCTTTTGTGTGGAAATGCCGATTTCTGCGCCATAACCGAATTCAAAGCCGTCTGTAAAACGGGTGGAAGCATTGTGATAAACTGCTGCGGCATCTACTTTATTCAAAAATGCGTAAGCATTTTGTTCATCCCTCGTTAGGATTGCTTCAGAATGCTTGGAACCGTACCGGTTTATGTGATCAATGGCATCGGATACACCTTTTACAGTTTTCACGCTGAGTTTTAAAGCCAGGTACTCAGTTGACCAATCTTCCTCCGTAGCCGTTTTCGCTCTCGGAAAGGAGCTGCAAACCGCTTCATCTCCATATAATTCAATACCCTTTTCGTCCAGGAGTTCCAGAATACGCACTCCATTTTCTTTAAACCATTCTTCATGGATTAGAAGCCCCTCAATAGCATTGCATACGGATGGGCGCTGAGTTTTACCGTTTAAGACAATTTTCTCGACCATCGTGATATCTGCGGTCTGATCGATGAAGATATGGCAATTGCCTGCACCTGTCTCAAGGACGGGAACAGTGGACTCCTTAATGACCGTTTCAATTAAATTCTTTCCGCCGCGGGGAATCAAAACATCTAAATACTCATTAAGATGAAAAAGTTCCTTAGCGGTTTCACGACTTGTATCCTCGATCAACTGAACAGCTTCTACAGGGATTTCCGTATTCTCCAATGCTTTATGAATGGAAGAGACTAGTGCCATATTGGAGTATTTAGCTGAAGAGCTGCCTCTTAAGATGACAGCATTCCCCGTTTTCAAGGATAATGTAGCTGCATCGATGGTCACGTTAGGCCTTGCTTCATAAATCATTCCGATTACCCCGATCGGCACCCGTTGCTTTTTAATCAATAAACCATTCTCTTTTTCGATCGTCTCCAATCGTTCCCCAATCGGATCATTTAAATCGATTAAAAGCATAATGGCCGCTGCCATGTCATCAATACGGTTAACATTCAACATAATTCGATCTAATATAGACTCGCTGAGACCTTTTTTCCTGCCATCTTCCAGATCCTTTTGGTTTTCCTTTATCAAAAAATCTTTATCGATAATAAGTTGTTTAGCAATTTTTCCAAGTGCCTCATTCTTCTTTTCCGTACTCAAACCGATTAGCTGATAACTGGCTTTTTTGGCTGCCTTTCCTTTCGCCGTCACTTCACTCATTTCCAAATTCACCCTTTTTTCTTGAAATTTATTTTTTATGCTTTCACCCATTTATCGCGATGGATAACTTCTATGGAAGTGATTATAAGCTCGGATGTCCTCTTTCCCATCGCCTGTTTTAATTCTTCGTCGGAATAAAGGACCTCACCCCGCCCTAATAACCCATTTGCACCAAAGACTTCGACAACATCACCCTTATTGAAGACTCCTTTAATTTCATAAATTCCAGCTGGCAGCAGACTGCTGCCATTTGAAACTAAGGCCCTTTCGGCACCTTCATCAACGAAAATTTTCCCGGATACTTTTGAATGAAGTGATATCCATTGTTTGTTTTTCGTTACCGTCGTCAAGAGATCATTCCCAATATACGTGCCATCACCATTGCCTTCAAGGATTGTTAGAAGTTTATCACTCCCCAAACCAGAACCGATGAATACTTTCACCCCTAGAGACAATGCAGTTTGCGCTGCAATCAGCTTCGATTTCATCCCACCGGTTCCGACATTGGAACCTGCACCTTCTGCCATTTGCAATAAATCATCCGTTATTTCGGATAGCTTATCAAATCGTTTAGCCCCTGGATTTGTCTGTGGATTGGAATCATAAAGCCCATTAATGTCCGTTAATATGATCAAGTTGGACGCGTGGACCAGGCCGCTTACTAAGGCGGATAGCATATCATTATCACCAAAAGTCAACTCCTCGACCGATACTGTATCATTTTCATTTATGATCGGAAGGATGCCGCGTTCAAGCAATTCCATCAATGTGGCATATGCATTTTTATATCTATCTTTTTTCGAGAAATCTTTCCTTGTTAATAAAATCTGCGCCGGAACGATTCCAAAATGCCCCAATTGTTCCATATACGATTGAATCAATAGGCTTTGACCTACAGCTGCAGCAGCTTGTTTTCCTTTGAGAGTGACAGGTCTCGTCGGGTAGCCAAGCTTGCGAAAACCTGTCGCTACAGCACCTGATGAAACAAGGACAACTTCATGTCCGGCTTTCCTTAAAGCTGCCACTGCCTGGATATGATCGGAAAATTTATTCTGGTCGATTTCACCTTGTGTGTTGGTCAAAGAACTACTTCCTATCTTTACAACGATGCGTTTCTTTTCCATCGATTACTTCCTCCAATAAATATCTAAGACATGAAAAAAAGCCCTTTTCATCCTCGAAATAAGGACGAAAAGGGCTGCTCTCCGTGGTACCACCTTCATTGAATGCAAATTCATGCATTCCACTTTGCCTGATAACGCCAGGATTTGCGCCTATGTTTTGCATAGGACTCAAGAAGCAGGTTCTGCGCATTCCTGTCGCGGGCCTTCCAGCAATTGACGCCGCTCTCTGTCACAGTGATTCTCGCATACTAATCTTCTCTCAACGTTCATTGTTTTAATATAGTATGCAAAATTATCTTCTTGATGTCAATAACATTCCTTCGATGAATGAACCTTATAGCGCCATGGCTGGGCCGAAGAATTCATAGTGGATTTTATCCGTATCTACCCCAAGCTCTTTCAGGTAAGTGATGACGGCCTTCATGAAAGGCACAGGGCCGCACACATAATAATCAGCCTCAGGTTTAACAATACTGCTCAATAATTCCTTATCAACATACCCTTGCTTTGCAAAATTCGGCAGGTTCTTATCATCCTCACTCGGATTTTTAAAGACAAGGGATAAATGATAACTGGCAAGCTTGTGCGTTAGTTCTGTCAGTTCCGTTCTGAACGGCTGTAAAGTGCCTTTATCGGATGCGTGAATGAATTGGACATCACGCTCAGGTGTTTGTTCAGCTACTGCATGAACCATACTCATGAAAGGCGTTATGCCAACGCCTCCGCTCAAGAATACTGCCGGAGTTCGTTTTCCCAAATCAATGGTGAAATCACCTGCAGGAGCCGTTACTTCTATACTGTCACCCATCTGAATGGATTCATGCAAGTAGTTAGAGACCCTTCCATCAGGAGAGGTTCCAGGCTTTTCTTTTTTAACGGAAATCCGGAAGTAATCTTTTCCCGGAACATCAGACAAACTATACTGACGGTTGAATAAATAGCGTTCACCCGGTATCTCGATACGAACGGTAATATATTGTCCAGGAAGAAATGCTGGAACCTTGTCACCATTTGATGGCTTTAAATAAAAGGAAGTGATTACGTCACTTTCCCGCACTTTTTCCACCACTGTGAATCGTTTGAAATCAGACCATCCGCCGACCTGATTGGAAGCTTGATTGTACATTTCCTTTTCAATGCTAATGAAAACATCGGCAATGACTCCATAGGCCTCTCCCCAAGCTTGGAGGATCTCTTCTGTAGCCGAATCTTGTAACACTTCCTTGATTGCTCCTAATAGATATTCTCCAACAATAGGATAATGTTCAGCTTTAACAGCAAGACTTCTGTGTTTTTGTGCTATTTGCTTCACGGCAGGTAAGATTGTTTCAAGTTGATCTATATGTTTAGCCGCTGCCAAAACCGTGTTGGCAAGTGCAGTTTGCTGGCGCCCCTTTTTTTGATTGGCGTGATTAAAGACATTTAACAATTCAGGATGTGCTTCGAAAAGATTTTTATAGAATACAGTTGTGATAGTTGCACCATGCACTTCTAATACGGGTACGGTTGATTTGATAACATCGATAGTTTTTTGGGATAGCATAGGTAAACCCCTCTTCATAAACAAGTATTTTAAATACATGTTTATATTAGAACTTAAATGCATTAAAAGCAATATTTTTTATACATCTTTTTAAATAATAAGTTTTCATGTTTATAAAATGTTCACATTTATGATATAGTCTAATGGGGATAGAATGTGAGGCGATAAACATGAGGTTGACGAGTTATTCCGATTACTCACTAAGAGTGTTGATTTACCTGGCTTCCCACGACCAAAGCAAATTGTCAAATATTAAAGAGATATCTGAAGTTTATCAACTGTCTAAAAATCACTTGATGAAGATTGTTCATAATCTAGGTAAATTAGGCTATATTGAGACCATACGTGGAAGAAATGGCGGTTTCCGGCTTGCAAAATCACCCGCCGAAATAAATGTAGGGGAACTGGTACGGAGAACTGAAGAAGATTTTTATTTAGTGGAATGTTTTAAAGATCACGATAACTGTGTAATTTCTCCCGTTTGTTCATTGAAATTTGTCCTTAATAATGCCTTGGATGCTTTTTTAAAGGTCCTTGATCAATATACGATTGCAGACTTCAGCGAAAATAAAGTGATGCTCAAAACTTATTTCGATTCAGTTAAGCAGCATGACGAAAAGCCCGATTTTTTATAATCGGGCTCTTTTTCATTAACCGATGATTCGTTCAATCTGCCATTCCTTTTCCATTCGCAAATCCATGATCCCTGAACCCGTTTTCAATAGGACTTTAAGGGGATCGTATGGATTGATCATGATGATCGTCCCGTTTCGCCCATTGGTAAGCGTGACTTCTTTTCCGACTAAAGTGGACATTAATCGGTTTACAAACTCCAGCAGTATCTCTGGATTGAATTTACCGAACTTATCGCTGTTCATTTGCTCAATCACCTTATAAAACGGCATGGCCTGATGATATACACGATTTGAAGACATCGCATGGAATACATCGGCTATTGCGACGATTTTCGAATGATGATGGATATCATTCCCCATCAGACCATGTGGATAGCCTTTCCCATCTTCCCGTTCATGGTGCTGAAGGGCTGTTAATGCAATCGATGGTGGGATTCCTGGGATACTTTTAAGTAATTCATAACCATAAATGGCATGGCGTTTCATTTCTTCATATTCTGCCGCAGTCAGTTTACCCGGCTTTTCCAATATACTATCCGGAATCCTTGTTTTACCCACGTCATGCAGTGTGGCTGCCAGTGTCAGTGCTGAAAGGTTTTCTTTCGATAATCCAAGCTTCATCCCTAGATAAGTGGCAATGATTCCGACACCGATATTATGCTTATACGTGTACTCGTTATTTGCTTGCAGCTCTTCGAAAAGGTAATAAACATCAGGATTCTTTGCAGCTTGTGCAATGACAGGTGCTACCTCCGCTTTAATCTCTTCAACATTTTCAAGCTGTATTTTTCCTTCATTACGTATATCTTGAAAGATGTTTTTGATTCGAATAGAAGCTTTATTGATTCTTTCATGAATCTTTACTTTAGGTTGTACATGATCTTCAGTTAGAGTAGATTCACCTTTTTTCAATTCTTCCATTTTGAAATCAATTTCAGGTATGGTAAGAGGCGGATTCGCTTTATTAATCAGCTTCCCTCTTCTATTTTTCATCGCTCTCACACTTTTCTCTATTTTTTACCTATAATACCATATCTGACATTGTGTCTTAATGAAAACAATTTTTTGGCACTTAAGTTCGGTCACTAAGTTCATTGCCTAGGCGTTTTAATTTTTCACCAACCGTACATTCTGAAATACAAAACTGATGGGCATACGTACGCCCCTTCTCTTTTCGAAAATGCTTTCGTAAAAAACAATCCTGGCAAAATGAAGCAAGAACATCTTCCACTTCTTCATATATTTTTTTCCTGTTCATTGTTGTTATGGCTCCTTTGATTCAACAATCTCTATTTTGCTGAAAATAGCTTTTCCCTGCAGTGCAAGTGTTGCCAGGCGATCAGCTTCCTGGTTTTCCTTCCGAGAAATTGGTTTGCAGACCGGAATGATCTTTAATTTATCCAGTTTCGCTTCAATGCGGTCCAGCCATTTATTTAAGTTTTCTTCCATACAGGGCCATTCACCGGAAAGTTGATTTAAGACAACGAGAGAATCCCCTTTAAAGACACAGCTTTGATGATGCACCCCAAGTTCTTCCATCTGACTGACCGCTTCATGAAATGCCGCATATTCCGCTTCATTATTGGATTCGAATTGGTCCAATTTCACGTTGGTGCGTAACCGCCAGAACTTCTTACCTTGTCGAAAGTAAATAGCTACACCGAGTCCTGCCACCCTTTCATCTTTTTGAAAACCGCCATCAAAAAAAACCGTCACATCCTGCGGCTCTTCCTCAACTTCCGTCAGGAGTTTCTTTAGCTCTTTCTTCGTCCATGTTGTATCGAATTCATCCTTGAATTCCACTTCTTTCAGCCTTCCTGCCTTTTCAAGATCCTCCGTAATGACCAGTGCAGTCCCGGCATCAAGCCAATCTGAAACGAAATCGGCAGATGGTTTTTTTGAAGCATGATATGTCCATTGCATAATTACCTTCAAAGATTTCCAGCTCCTTATCCATTCACCATTCATGCAGAACAGCTTACAATTTTCATACCTTTTTTTCGTCATACCCTTTATAATATATTGTAAGCATTTGAATCACTCTTTTTAATTATAGTTCCCATATCAGCCTGAAATTCTCATGTTTCAATCTTATTTTATATGAAACATTTTTTATAAAGGCATATTGACAGTTAAACTCGAGGAGGAGCATATATTGATCGAAGTGTATATTGATGGTGCCAGTGCGGGCAATCCCGGGCCGAGCGGCGCAGGTGTTTTCATAAATAATAACGGTGTGGTCGAGAGGCATTCAATTCCGCTTGGAAATATGGAAAACCATGAAGCGGAATACCATGCTTTAATCAAAGCATTGGAAATTTGTGTAGCCAATAAGTATCAAGTCGTTTCTTTCCGTACTGACTCCCAAGCCATCAACCAGGCCATTGAAAAAAGATTTGCAAAAAATAAGTATGCGATATTGCTGGAACGGGCGCTAAAGCTTTCCGACGAACTTGAATTATTTTTCATGAAATGGATTCCAAACCTTGAAAACAAGTCCGCGGATGAATTGGCGAGACGGGCCATTCGCATGAATAAGGCTGAGGAAATTCATGAACAAGACAGCTGATTTTTCGTTATTATTCGTTGTATTCATCTGGGGCGTGACTTTTGTTATGGTTCAAAACGCCCTGTCATTTCTTGACCCATTCACGTTTAATGCCGTCCGTTTCTTCATGGCCTTCGTTTTCTTGCTCATTCCATATATATCGACTTTACACAAAAGGGGGAAAACTTGGAATAAGGGCCTCATTATAGCCGGGTTTCATATTGGGGTTTGGCTTTTTCTGGGATATGGGCTTCAAACGATCGGATTGAATTATACGACTCCTGCGAAGACAGGCTTCATAACAGGATTAAGTGTCGTCATGGTACCGGTTTTTTCCTTGCTGCTTTTAAAACATCGGCTTTCCCGCAATACATTGATCGGTGTCGCAGCGGCAACCATTGGGCTTTATCTAATGACTTTCGCTGACCGCTCCAATTTGAATATCGGTGATTTACTGGTATTTTTATGCGCAATCAGTTTTGCCATGCAGATCATAACTACCGCTAGATATGCCAAGACCCTACCCGCTTTACCGTTGACGCTTATTCAGGTTTCGACCGTATCTTTATTATCATTTGTTTCAGCCTTCATTTTCAACGAGAATCATTCCGTCATCTTCAGCTCTGAGGTCATGTTACAGAAGGATGTATGGACTGCTTTATTGGTTACTGCAGCCCTTGCCACGGCGTTCGCCTTTTTCGCACAAACCTTCTTCCAAGCTTATACGACACCTACAAGAGTGGCGCTGATCTTTTCTATGGAACCGGTTTTTGCTGCGTTATCCTCATACATATTGATAGGGGAAAAATTGACTACCGCCTCCATCATCGGCTGCGCATTCATTTTCTTGGGAATGATTTTCGCTGAACTGCCTGTTAAGAAAAAGAAATCGGTGACACAGGAGTTTTCTTGAAAAGCCCAATTAAATAAATCGGACTCCCAGTTACGAAGTCCGATTTATTTAAGCAGCCCCTGTTCTTTTGCAAACGATACCGCTGCACTACGCGTTTCAATGCCATTTTGTTTTAAGTTTTCCAAAAAGGAAATATAAAAACTGCCATCAAAATTCTTTTGTACCTTCAATGTCAATTCTATTGCTGCATTGACTAAAATATCACTTGCATCCGTGTAGCGCTTACCAAAATAAATAAAACCAATAGCGTCATTACCAAAAGTGAATCCCTTACCCTCTAAAAAACTAACATACTCTTCAGTTGACTTCGCCAATTCTGCATCCACTCCATACTTCATACCTTATTTTCATCTTACCGTATATCAAAGATTTTGACTATCCATTTTTCGACAAAAAAATCACCATACAAAATAACGGAGCTCCCATTTGGAAGCTCCGCTTGTTTGATTAAATCATTCGCAGTAAAGCCCTGAATTCATGATCATTAGCCAGATTTTTTACCTTCTCGCGATCATACTGATAGACCGCATCGTCCAAAGAACATGAAATTGGTACATCACATTTTATTTCTGCTAGCTTTCTGGATAAATGAAGCATATCGACGGCGGATTCAATTTTAGCCCGCTGCCCATTCGTCAATGAAGCAACATTTTCAAGAATCCCTTCGATATTTTGATACTGGATCAATAATTTCAACGCTGTCTTTTCCCCTATTCCTTTAACTCCGGGATAGTTATCAGCTGTATCACCCATTAAAGCTTTTAAATCGATCATTTGTCTTGGTGTAATCCCTTTCCATTCAAAAAAGCTATCGGGATTATGCACCTCATAGTTACCATACCCTTTTTTTAACAAAAGTACGGAAATGTTTTCATCTATTAACTGCAGCATATCTTGATCGCCAGTCAATATACCCACCCGGCTATTTTGGGCAGATGCCTTGGCAATTGTCCCGATACAGTCATCCGCCTCATATCCAGAGAGCCCTATGTTAGGGATATCAAATGCTTCAACCGCTTTTTTCGCCAGGTCGAATTGAGGAATCATTTCGACTGGAGCTTCTGATCGATTAGCCTTGTATCCATCAAATAATTCATTTCTGAAGGTCTTGCTGCCCATATCCCAACAAACCGCTACATGACTGGGTGAAAAGTGATTCACCGCCGTCAGCATATGCTTCAAAAAACCTTGAACGGCATTGGTTGGTATGCCTTTCGAGTTAATCATGAATTGACCAGTAACAGCCGTTGCATAAAAAGCTCTAAATAAAAGCGCCATCCCATCGACAAGCATAAAGGAAGGGTGCTGCTCGTTTTCTTTCATTAACACATTATCACCTCTATCATGATGTACTTCCATTTTAACATAACCGTCCCCTTTTTTAAGGATCGTTTAATTGGAAAAAATATTATTCAATTGGATTATCATCATAGGAGATCCAGTCACTGAAACTGCCAATATAAATCTTCACATCTTTAAAACCCGCTTCTTTCAGGGCGATATAATTTGGTGATGCGGTTACACCTGAACCGCAGTAAACAATGATTTCATTATCATTACCGATGCCTGTGAAATTCGACTGAAGATCTTCCTTCTTTTTAAAATAGCCATTTTCCAGAACGTTCGTCCACACCTTATTTACGGCACCAGGTATATGGCCGGCTTTTTTATCAATCGGCTCCTCAATTCCCTCGTAGCGTTTAGATTCCCTTGAATCGATTAAAATGACATCGTCTGGCCTATTCATTGTGTAATTCTTTACTGTTTGGAAAGAAGCAAAAACGGACTCATTTAAATCAATATGATATTCAGCTGGCACATAATTCGTTTGATTCGAGTCAATGGGATAGCCCGCATCCCTCCAGGCGCGATATCCCCCGTTAAGAACAAAAACTTTCCTATGTCCAAGGTAGCTCAGCAGCCACGCAAACCTGGAAGCAAAAGAACCTTCTCCGCCATCATAAGCAATGAGTACCGTATCATTGGTGATTCCATGTGATTCCAGTTTACCTTTAATGGTTTCCAGGTCAGGAAGAGGATGTCTTCCTCCATGTTCTTTAACCTGACCCGATAAGTCCTTTTCTAGATCGAAATAAACAGCGCCTGAAATATGGTCTTTTTTGTATGCCTTATACCCTGCATCAGGAGTGCCTAGCTGAAAGCGGCAGTCACAAATTCTGATATCATTGGAATTCAACAACGGCAACAGCTCTTCTTTTTCGATTATTAAACTCATCTGTATAACCCCCTACTTCAAAATGGCCCAAATTAATTCATTAAGCTCCGTTTCCATGCTCTTCCCTTGATGTAGCCCAGTTATCTCATTCTTTAAGGAAAGTGATTTCCCTTCCAATAGCAAAAGATTCTTTTCACTTTCATTGTTGCTTATACATTCTTCCATTTGTTTTGCCTTGAATATCCGGGTCATCCCGGTTTTCAATTCTTGATCAATTGAAACCAAATCAAGTAATTCCCATACCGATAAAGGTGGCAGTGAACCCCGTTGGATGATATATTCCAAGATTAAATATGAACGGCATACTTGTACCCATATTTTTAGTTCTTTTCTTTTGGTTTCTTTTGTTTTTGTCAATTGTTGAAGATTGTCGCTCATCATCCGATAATAATGGTGCCCCAGTGCCTTTTTGGAATAGCAATCCGCTATCAAACCATTCATCTTCCTATAATAATCCGGATGCATAATCAACTTGATTTGCGACTGAAATAATTCAAATAAAGCAGGATTACTCTTTAAGGTAAGACGTGATGTTTTAAATAGATCCCAGCCTTCCATGTCAAATTGGCCTTCTTTCATTTGAATGACTTCAACTGGCTGACTTAAGCTGAGGTATGATCGCTTATCATTATGAACATATATAAATCGAACATCATAATCAGATTGGCCGGATGCTAAACCAAAAGAATGGCTGCCAGTAACAGCAGCCATCAAAATGGTCATATCCTCTTTCTTTTCCAGGTATCTCAATCTTGAAATAAGGTTTTCTTTCATGAATGAACCTCGTTTCTATTTCGAATGCATTTTTGCCAATTCAGCTACAGCATTTTCATAATACGGTAAATCGACCGTTTCCTCCAATGCTGCACGTAAGCCTGCAAAGATATCCGATATTTCCGTTTTAAACTCTTTTTGAATCGCAAGTAACTCTTGATCGAGGACTTCAGTATACATTTCGAAAATCCGCTCACCCTGTTCTTTAACATATATAAGGGCAGGTTCATCCAAACGCTTCTGAAGCCCTTCGCTCATTTTCGCTTTCTCATTTTTTTCAAAGAAAGATTTTGGATTTTTAAATAATGCTAATTCCTTTTTGAATTCTCCCGTATCCAATTGGGCAAAAGCTCCTGTAAATTCAATGGACTCCCTCTCATTAGGCTCATATGGCTGCAATGAAAGGGTTCTTCTTACTTTTTGCATTTGCTGAAGCAAACTGCTTTGTTTCTCATTCAGTAATTTATTTACGAACATTTCCGTCCTTAATGCCGTTGCCCGCATTTCCTGGGCAAGGTCAAAGCCTAACGCATCCAATAAGTTCTTCATCGATTGCTTGAGGACAATTTTCAGATCGCCTCCATCATCTTTTAAAACAGCCGGATTGAACGATTCTTTAAAGAAATCATTAAACCGGAAGAAGACTCGTTGTTTACTATAGAAGGTCAATTCGTCGACTTCTTTTTTCAAACGCTGCCTTTCTGCATCCCCTTTAATGACTGAGAGGAGTTCCGAAATGGACTGTGACTCTTGAGAAAGGGTCTCCAGGGCATTTCGTTTCGCTTTCTCATCCTGCCTTGAAGCTGTAATTACATCTCGTAGCAGTTCTTCCGTTCTTTTTACAGCCGCTTGAGCCGATTCAATTGCAAGTCCAGTTAAATCGTTTTCTATGAAAGAATCGAATTGGCCTTGGAATTCGGAAATTCCGCTATTAGGAAGGAAAGAATGCTTAAATGAACCAGGCGTTTGTTTTTCCATCAACGCTCCCTTACTCGTAAGCGGGAACAGTTTTGGAAAACGGATTCCGAATCCATTCAATTGATCTGTGACATAATCCATCACTTCGTCCAATTCGTCAGTGGTTTGAGCCAGATCGACGGCATTGACAATGAAAAACATCTTATCCATAGCGAATGAATCTTTCACACGTCCAAGTTGTATCAAGAACTCCCTGTCCGCCCGTGAGAATGGGTGATTATAATAGGTCACAAAAAGAATGGCATCCGAATTCTTAATATATTCGAAAGCTGCTCCTGTATGTCGTGCATTTATCGAATCCGCCCCAGGCGTGTCAACAAGGACCATCCCCTGCTTTGTCATTTCACAGTCATAACGCAATTCAATCAGATCAACAAGACATGACTTGGACTCTTCTGCAGCAAAACGTTTAAATCCTTCAAGATCTACCGTAACCACATTTCCTAGATCATTTTGGTACTCAGGCAGCCCTTGATGAAAAGCCCTTAGAAAGGATAAATGAGTCTTCCCCTTATCGACTTCCCCCGCCTTCGCAATGATTTGCCCTGCTAGTTGGAGGGCTTCATCTAGAGTCTTTGCCGATTTATCAAAAGCTGCCAAGGCCAGGCTTACATCTTCCAACAGCATTGCTTCGGTCTTTAATTTGACGGTTGCCGTTCCATGTGGATGCTCAGCGTCCGAAGACATGATTTTGTTGATTGCGGCAGTTGTCGGATTTGGTGAAACAGGAAGAACGCTTTCTCCCATCAACGCATTGGCAAAGGAAGATTTGCCCGCACTGAATGCACCGAAGAGGGCAACCGTGAACGTCTGCTGTTCCAAGCGATTTGCCTTCTCTTTCAATTCCTTATAAAGTGATTGAAATCCTCTCAAAGGTTGTATAAGCTTGGCTGCCTGTTGTAAACTCGCTGCAGTCTCCATCAGCTTTTCTTTTCCGCGTAAATCAGCAGCATCAGATGAAGAAACTGTCACGGAAGGTACAGCTTCCTTGTTTTCTTTATCATAATCACTTTCAGGTTGTTCGTTGACGGACCTTGAATTACTTCCTTTTTCGGTTTTCATGATTTTGACCGTAATATTTTTTTCCTCTTCATTCCATTGAGTTAACAGCATATCGATATCACGCTCATCTGCTAATGATTCAGTTTGATGGGCAATGGCCTCTAAACGCTCCGTTTGGTAAACGATTTCCGCGTTCATCGCAGCAGTAACTTTAAGGGCTTCCGCAAATTCAGAATATCCTTCAAGCTCCTTATCGATGGATATAGACTGCCGTTCCACTATTCCTTCCATAACGGTAACCATTTCATTCAAAAATCCTTCAGATACATCACGTGCTTTCTTTTTGATGGCTGATGCTAAATCATTCGTATAGTTTAAAACGTATTCACCCGTAATATCGACTTGAGGCCTCAAAGAATTTTTTATGTAAGATTCCGTTACCTCGATCTGAAGTGCCTGAGCCTTACCTTCAAGTGTTGAATCATGGATCTCCGCTTGATTAAGCATTTTAACTGCTAATTCTTTAATATGCCATTCAAGCTGGGTTTTTACCTTTTCTTGTAGATCGCTCAAGAACGCCTTGATACGTGCCTCACGTTCGGCATCCGTTTTTTTCTTGGCAAATAATAGACCCATTTTAAAATCTGGCTGAGCCGATTCCAAGAAAGATTTACCCAGGTCCCGTGTTGCCGCGGGCATGATGTACGCACCTTTCAAAATCGTTTCTAATGCATCAGCGTATTGGACCTTGATGTCCTCTATGCGTCCCGTTAATGATTTTTTTTCTTTCAATAGGCTGTCCACTTGATTCGTCAGGTGTACTCGTTCTTCATGAGGAAGTTCTGACAATACTTCAAAATCATCGGCATGTTCCTCTTCATACTGCTCCTTCAGCCAATTAAGATGCCTTTCGACAAGGGCATTAGCAGATTGCATGATGGCATCTTTGCCATCATTTAGACCTTTGCCAGCCATTTCATATATGAATTGCTTGACCACTTCTATTTCATTTTCACTATTGTTCAAGTCTCTTACGGAAGTATAAAAAATCCCGTCAGGATATACATTCCAGTTCGCAAATGCTTCAGAAACGGAAAGCTTGAAGTCTTGAAAGCTAAGCTCGTTCTCATCATGCTTATCAATCATATTAATAATTAAGTATGTCGGTTTTTCAGCCTCTAACAGCTCTTTAGTGAATAGGAAGTTCACCTCTGATTGGACGTGATTGTAGTCCATGACATAGAAGACGACATCAGCTAGATGCAAGGCAGATTCCGTAGAAACTCTATGTGCATCATCTGTTGAATCAATTCCTGGCGTATCCATGATCGCACATGAATCCGGCAGTGAAAAATCATTGGAGCTTATCGTTATTGCCGATACTGAGTCTCCATCCTTGGCAAATTTCTTGACCTCTTTAAAATCATAAGGTGCAGGAAATAATACTGGTGGCTGATGATGGTAAAAGACCTTGGCATAGTCTTCCCCTTTTTGGACCTTTACCGTATTCGCACTCGTTGGAATCGGACTTGAAGGCAGTACTTGATCACCAAGGAAAAAATTGATCATACTGGATTTCCCCGCTGAAAAATGCCCGCAAAATGCAATGATGAACTCCTCTTTATTCACTTTCATGATTAACTGTTTCAGTTTATCGGCATTGCCTGTATCACCTGCCGATTGAAATTTCTCATACATGGCAGTCAAAATCCCCAATTTGGACTGTTGCTTTAATGTTTCTTGAATCATGAATCCATACCCCTTAATCTATCGTCATTTTGATATTCTTATTGTAAACGATTTCGTTTGTTATTCATACCATCAGCTTTATTTTTACTATATGATTCATTACATTCCATGTTCAAAAAAAAAACCACCGATTGGTGGATTCATGCAGTTTGATTCATATTGACTTGGAATGCAAAAAAAAACCAGGATGTTTACCTGGTTGTAGGGGTGGGGTTAAAAGCAGCTCGGTTTTCAATTGGTGACTCGGTATAAGGTTTTAATGCCTTTGCCGGTTTTTGAATATTATTCAATACATGTTTCATCACAAAACCATATGTAGCGATTGTCAATAAAATGAATACCCAAACCATTACCAACACCATCCTCTTATATATTGTTTAGCTTTTAGTTATTAGTTATTAGTTATTAGTTATTAGTTATTAGTTATTAGTTATTTAAATAAAATTATCGAGATCCGAATGAGAATAATTTTCATCTTCATTTAGAATCTTATCACGAACGATAATCATTTTCAATAAGAAATTAAATTTTTTTATTATTTTCCCTTAAAAACCGTAGAATATTCCGTATGTTCCTTTAATGCCTTCTCTTCCAGCGGGATTCTTACCGTCATCATCCAAACATTCAATAAACTAAAGATGATAGCAGTATAATATGCATTGAATAATAAGGAAATAACTAAAATCTCAGTTGCGACTATGATATAGTTCGGATGTTTGAAATATTTATAAGGACCTTTAATGACTACATCGGCATCAGGAACCACTATGATTTTTGTATTCCAATGTTTTCCTAATGAACGGATTACCCAAATCCTGCCTGACTGCGCAATTATAAAAAGGGTCAGCCAAATTGGCCAAAGTCCAGACATATTCCTTTCAAGCACGATCACTTCAATAATGAGAACAATAAAAAAACTAAGATGCATTAGAACCATCCACCTGTAATGGGACTCACCGTATTCCACTGCTCCTGCAGCTTTCAGCTGTTTTTCATTTTGTTTGGCGATATATAATTCAACCAGGCGCTGTATAGCGATCAAGATAATGAGAATGGCAAAGATCATCACTTCCACCTCATTAACACAAGTTCAGATGAAAACCCAGGCCCTAATGCAGCAGCCAGGCCCATCTCACCTTTATTCCCGCCCCGATGCATGAACCTCTCCAGAACATACAAAATAGTCGCTGATGACATATTGCCAAATTCGCGCAATACGCTCATTGACTCTGCCGTCATGCTTTCATCGAACCCGAGAGCTTCGTGATATGCATCAATTACTTTCTTGCCTCCAGGATGAGCGATGAAATCTTTTATATCATTTAAATCGAATCCATTCTCCATTAAGAACTCTTGAACATTCGGTTTAAGCCAATCCTTGATGATTGTAGGGATATCTTTCGAAAAGATCACGTATAACCCTTGATCTTTTACATCCCAACCCATGACATCCAATGAATCCGGCATAAGCGTCGATTGCGAATCCAAAAATTGCAAATGTCTTACTTTTTTTGAAAACTGTTCATTCGGCACTTCATCACCGCAAACCAAAACACAGCTTACTCCGTCGGAAAATAAGGAAGTCCCAATTAAATTGCTTTTGGAGATATCATTCCTTTGAAATGTCAAACTGCATAACTCCACGCTTAAAACAATGACCTTCGCAGTCGGGTATGCTTGGCAATATTCAAAAGCACGTGATAGTCCACTCGCTCCCCCTGCACAGCCAAGCCCCCAAATCGGAATCCTTTTAGCATGCGGGTTAAATGGAAGTTCATTCATTATCCTGGCATCAATGGTCGGGGTGGCAATCCCAGTGCTTGAGATAAAGAAGAAAGCATCTAACTCGTTTGCCGGCAGTTCTTCTTTTAAAAATGATGTGTTCGCTAAGCATTTTTCTATAGCTTCTTTCCCAAACTTGACTGCCTGCTGTATATATAAATCATTCCGCTCGGCAAAAGAATGATCCTCTTTAAACCAATCGAGATCATTTGAAAAATATCGATTCTCCACTTGTCCATTCTTAAAGGCCTTCAGTAACCGTTCTATATTCTTAAAAGATGCTCCAAATATTTCTCTCGAAAATTCCATGATTTTTTCCTGTGAAAGTAAATATGGCAGCTTTACATGTGATGCAGATAATAAATACGGCATGATCCCACCCCTAATTATTCATGATATGGTTAATATACCCACCAGGATATCAATTATGCTTTATAGCTAAATGGTTATATTTATCTGGATTTTATAATATTTTTTCCTTTTTTCTTATAGAAAAAAAGACTATAAATTCGATAAAAGAACATAACCATACAAGTGGGAATGAAATTGGAAATCAACACTATAATCACAAAATTGTTATATGGAACCATCCAGGGCGGTAGTCCCTTATTCCTTTCTCTTTGGACATTCAAAAGCCTTACATTATAAGACTGCCTTTCGAACAGGAACCCAATAGCGTCCTTATTGGCATGACAGGGGATATCCGTGGGAGAATAATGATTGAGGGGACTAACGGATGCATGAGTAAAATAGGTGAAAGTATGTTCGGCATCCCGTTAGAAGGTGAAATGCTTGATCTTATGCAGTAGAATTCGGCAACATAATTGCCGGTAATATTACCGCCCCTTTAGCAGAAGAGAATCCATTGATTTATATTACACCGCCCACCGTCATTGTGGGCAATGGCGAAATGCATGTTACCCATATCATAAAAAGGCGTAGGTACCCTTCTTATCATCTTAATGATCGAAATGTAATTCACGAAACAATAAAACCCCCTTACCGATTTTAGGTAAGGGGGCACTTTCATTCTTCCTTCTTTACTGAAGATTGATTTTGCACTTGTATGATGATATTTTGAAACTCCTCTTTTCCACACACACTGCACCTATACTCCTGGCTTAGAATGGTCCGACAATGAATACAATATTTTTTCTCCATCCCTATCACTACTTTCCTGAACATATACTATCAATATATTCAAAAAGTGAAGAGAGTTTCCTTTTATCTGACAAAAGGCCAATTTGATTATCAATGATATTATTCGGCCTAAATGTAAAAATGCCCAAAATCCTCATCATCTGAGAAATTTGGGCATTTAATGGGTGAATCTATCAAGTTTAGCGAAACTATTTTCAGGCTACATTTTGACCTTCAATACGCGTTTCCTTCACTTTGCCTTTTGTAGGGACGATGTTAAAGACAATATTCAAGAAAATGGCTGTCAAACTTCCGGCTACAATACCGTTTTCAGTTAAGATTTGAAAGCTTTCCGGAATTTGTGCAAATAACTCAGGAACGACCGTCACTCCAAGTCCCATACCTACTGAACAAGCGATGATCAATAAATTTTCTTGAGAAGCAAAGTCCACTTTGCTCAACATCTTAATTCCAGCGGCAATTACCATCCCGAACATTGCAACCATTGCACCGCCAAGCACGGATGAAGGGATAATAGTCGTGAATGCACCGATTTTCGGAACAAAACCTATGAAAATGAGAATGCCGGCTGTTGTGTATATGACATTTCTTGTTTTAATGCCTGACAATTGAATCAAGCCGACATTTTGTGAAAAAGCTGTATAAGGAAACGAATTGAACAAACCGCCAATCATGATGGCAAGTCCTTCAGAACGATATCCGCGAGCTAGATCGTCTTCTGAAATCTCTTTGTCCGTGATTTCACCAAGGGCATAATAAACACCAGTCGATTCCACCAAGCTGACGATCGCCACCAATGTCATTGTAATGATTGCCGTGACGTTAAATGTCGGAGTTCCAAAGTAGAAAAAATGTGGCATATGCAGCCAATTGGCACTGACCACTGAGCTAAAATCCACTTTTCCAAGGAAGAAGGCCGCAAAGGTTCCCACTAACAGCCCCAATAAAATAGAAATGGAGCGTACGAATCCCGTCGAGAATTTATACATGAATATAATGAATAACAAAGTTCCAAAACCAAGAGCTACATTATTCAAGTCTCCGAAATCAGCAGCTCCCTGGCCTCCACCAAGGTTGTTGATGGCAACAGGAATGAGCGTAATGCCAATAATCAAAACGACCGATCCAGTGACAATGGGCGGGAAGAACCTTGCCAGTTTTCCGAAGAACTTACTAATGATAATGACGATCAATCCCGACGCCAAAATAGATCCATAAATGGAGTTGATTCCATATTGCGTACCAATTGCAATCATCGGGCTAACTGCTGTAAATGTGCAGCCTAAGACGACCGGAAGCCCAATTCCAAAGAATTTATTTTTCCACACTTGCAATAAAGTTGCTATCCCACACATCAAAATGTCTATCGAAACTAAATAAGTTAACTGCGCTGCAGTCAATTCCAGCGCCCCACCGACAATCAATGGAATGACGACGGCACCGGCATACATGGCGAGAACATGTTGTAATCCTAAGGATGCAACTTTTAATGGTGATTGATTAGACATTGACGGCTGCTCCTTCCTTTTCATCAGTGAACGTTATCTCACCGAATTTCAACTCAGCAATTCTCGCAAGTGATTCCACTTGGAAGCCTTGTTCCCTAAGATCCTTACCACCACTTTGAAATGCTTTTTCAATCACGATGCCGATTCCGGCCACTTCTGCTCCAACCTGCTTACAGATTTCCACCAAGCCCCTGGCTGCCTGTCCGACCGCAAGGAAGTCATCGATGATCAAGACCTTATCTCCAGCTTCAATATATTTATTGGAAACCGTAATGGTATTGGTTTCTTTTTTTGTAAAGGAATGAACGGAAGCCGTCACTAAATCATTTGTTAAAGTAAGTGATTTACGTTTACGGGCAAAAATGAGCGGAACTCCCAATTCCAAAGCAGCCATCAAGCCAGGACCAATGCCTGATGATTCAATTGTCAGCACTTTCGTGATTTCCTTGTGTTCGAAACGTTTAACGAATTCTTTACCAATTTCTTTCATTAGCATAGGATCCATTTGATGATTTAAGAATGAATCTACCTTTAAAATATCTTCTGATAAAGCTTGACCCTCGGACAAGATTTTTTCCTTTAAAAGTTGCATGAAGGTTCCTCCCAATCTTGGATGTTTATTGACCCATAAACCACACAATTATTTCCCGGCATATAAAAAAGCCCAAGAAATATTGCGGCACTTTTTTGGAGTGAAGCAATACTTCTTGGGCATGAATGAAAAATGAATCAACAAAAGCCTTCATTACGCAACAAGATCTATTACTCACCCATAGTCGAATTATTTACGGTAATTCGGTAGAAACTTGCAGGCCATATCCCTGCTATTATACGAGTGAAACATTATATTATATTAATATCTGAATTATACCAACGCTGGCTCTATTTGAAAAGTAATTTTTGATAAAAAGCCGAACTTTAAATTAAAAAAATAAATCATTATTCGTATTATTAGAAAATTGTGAAATCACCAAACCTAAATAACTTGGATTTCCTATCAAAAAAAACACCATTTTCCATTTTACTGGTATATACCATGCGTTTTTGTAGCGACCCTAAAAAAAGAAGAAGGGTTTGAGATTTAACCCAAGTCCTTCTCAGACTGTAGGCAAACTTCGATTAAAATCGAGTTTGTCTACAGTTTTTTATGGTTTGTACAATTCGACCGTTGATTTCCTCTACAGGCACTCGCTTTCCGCGGGCGGTCCGGGAGCCTCCGGGGTCTCCCCTGTACTCGCTTTTCCCGCAGGAGTCTCGCACACCCGCACCAATCAACTTTTTTTAAACTTTTAGATAGAATCCTTTTGCTTAAAGTCTTGATTGTTTTTAAATTTATAAAACTTGAGGGAATGAGGATGCTTTCTATCATGATTCTATTCAGCGAAATCAAATGAAAATGATTACTTTAAATCAACTAGTGCCAGCGAACCATTTGGTTCGTGAAATGGAGGCTGCCATTGACTTTTTTTCATTTATGATTTGGTGAAAGATATGTATTCAACATATAAAGAGGGCTATCGTGAGTACAAATCACCAAAACACCTCTGTGCAACATGCTCATCATCTTTATCACGGTGTACAAAAGAATATCAAAAAGTGGTGACACGGCCTATCTGGCAAACATATGCGGAAGAAGCAGATCATCTGCGTCATCATTAAGATGTAAAACCTATATATACGAAACGTAAAGAAAGATTGAGCGTGTATTCGCAAATGCAAAAGAATGGTATTCAGTGGACTACTTTAAGGGGACTTAAAAATTGTCAATGCAGGCGATGCTTACTTTCGCTGCTATTATTTTAAAGAAGATGGCCAATTGGACATGGTAAGGTCCAAAAATGGCCTAACCTGGTGGGCTTGCAGAGCCCCCAATCTCTTAATTTCAGGCGGAAATTTAAAGGGAATTTCAAAAGGGGTTTCGGAATTTTTAATTCCGAACCCCTTTTGTCTACAAACTGAGAAGGGCTTGAGATTTAATCCAAGTCCTTCTTCTTTGCTTCATTTGATTTTATAAACTTCTTTATATTTATCTTCAAGATACTTTATTAAATACTGAACATTCAGGCCTTCCCCTGTCGTTTCTTTCAAAATCTCCAGAGGCTTTTTTGTTTTTCCGTATTTATGTATTTTTTCATTAAGCCATTTCCTGATTGGTTCAATATCACCCGCTTCCAACAGTTCATCAAAATCAGGCAAATCTTTAAGCATCGATTGCTTGATTTGAGCTGCATACATATATCCCAATGCATAAGAAGGGAAATAACCAAAGCTGCCATCTGCCCAGTGTACATCTTGCAACACGCCCATTGCATCATTTTCAGGCACAATTCCCAGATAATCCTTGTATTTTTCATTCCAGACTTCCGGTAAATCCTTCACTTCAAGTTCCCCATTAAAGAGGGCCTTTTCCAGTTCATACCGAATCATAATATGTAGAGGATACGTCAGTTCATCTGCGTCAATACGGATGAACGATGGTTTTGATTCGTTAATGCCCCGGTAAAATTCATCCAGTGTCACATCTTGGAATTGTTCGGGAGCATATTCCTTTAATAAGGAAAATTTATTTTTCCAAAAGCTATGGTTCCGTCCAATGAAGTTTTCAAAAAACAAAGATTGTGATTCATGGATCCCCATTGATGTCCCGCTATCGAGAAGTGTTCCGGTTAACTCTTCAGCGATATTCTGCTCATAAATGGCATGTCCACATTCATGAATGGTACCAAAGATTGCCCCCCTAAAATCATTTTCATCGTATCGGGTCGTCACCCGGACATCGCCCCTATTTATTCTAATTTCAAAAGGGTGAACTGTTTCATCAAGCCTGCCAGCCTTGAAATCGTATCCTAGCTGTTTTAATATTTCCAAGTTGAATTGATGCTGTTTTTCTTTTGGAAATTCTTTATATAGGAACGCTGTTTCCGGTCTATGTTCGCTTTTTGCAATCTGTTTTACCAAGGGAACGATCCTCGACCGAAGCTCACTGAATACGCCATCAAGTATATCTACAGTCATTCCTGGTTCATATATGTCTAAAAGGGTATTATATTTCGTCCCTTCATATCCCCAGTACTCTACGAACCTGCGGGTATATGCTACAATTTGCTCCAGATAAGGTTGAAATAAAGAAAAATCAGTTTTTTCCCTTGCCTCTTCCCATGCACTTTCGGAACGCGATTGTAAAATGACGAATTCCTTATATTCGTTCACAGGAATTTTCTTATTCCTTTCAAACTCTTTTTTACACTCTTGTACCATCTTATTCGTCGATTCACCAAGAATGGCTTTATCCATCGAAAGTTCTGCAATGAAGGATTCCATTTCCTTACTTGTGCTCATATTAAACACTTCGGAGGAAAGCATACCGATAACTTCGGAACGCTGCTCAACTCCATTTTTAGGTGCACCTGTACGCAAATCCCAAAAAATTAACGCGAGAGCTTCATTATAAGCAGAGATTTTCTTTACATATTCTTTAAACTCTTTTTCTATCAGATCTATACCCTTTTTTTTCATATTCACTGCTCCTTCCAACTATACTTTACCATATTATACAAAAGTCTTTCATATCAGAACCACTCCGATTAATAAATTAAAATAAAAAAGAGCCAAGGGGTTCCCTTGGCTCTTTTTTTTGGGGTTATATTTAAATCGTTACAGGAAGAATGGATACAATCTTCTCTTTCACATGTTCCGAAAGATTCTTTTCAATCAAAATCTGGACGGTTCCCGAATCATTGCTCGTCCTGATCAAACGCCCTATTCCCTGGCGCAATCGAAGGAGCATGTATGGAAGATCCACCTCTTCGAATGCATCGGTAACCGAGTTACGTTTGGCTTCGAAAACCGGATCGCGAGGCGGGAAAGGAAGCGAGTGTATCACTACATTTTGTAATGAAGGTCCTGGAACATCAAGTCCCTCCCATAAATGATAGGAGAAAAGGACAGATTGCTCATCCTCTTGGAACTTCTTAACAAGCTCGCTGATTTCCGCTTCGCCTTCAAAATAAAATGGATAGGATGATACTGGGCAGTTTTCCTTGAACCATTGCAATTCTTCTTTTGAGTGGAATAACACTAGTGTTCGACCTTCATTTTCCTCAATTGTATTCATTGTATATTGAAGTTTTGCCAATTGGTCTCCATTTTCGAAGACCGGCATGTTCATTTTCATGACTTCATCGTAATCAAATGGTGATTCAACGGAAAAGCTGTCATACTTTTCTATCCCTAAACTATCTGCAATATATTGGAAGGATTTATTATCCGATAATGTTGCCGATGAAAAAATGTAAGGGATTTTTTTCGAGAATACCTGTTCAGACAAGATATCCTGCACTAGCCTTGGCATGATCACCAATGTTTTGGTCATTTCATTTTCTTCAAACCAGGAAACGGCCTGTTCATCCTTCACAAATAGAGAAAGGGAGTAGCCCAGCTGCTCTAAATACTCTTCCGTCACTTTTAAATCATAATCATTGATCGTGTACATTTCCGCTTCAAAAACTAGGTTCTCCTCTAACTCTTCAACCTTTTTATGAAGCTTTTGGGCAAAGCTTGTTATTTCTTTTGACATTGGGATTTCATAACGATTAGACCCGCTGACATGTATCGCTTTTTCATCCAACAAATCAAAAAACTCTTCATTGATATCAATTAAGTCCTCGATGATGTATAAGGTTTCTTCACGAACCTGATTGGCTGTTAGCAATTCCAGAACCGAAGCGAGGGTTTGTTCCCCAACTTTATAAGTTAAAGCCTTTTGAGCAGCAAATTCCAAAAGATGGCCTTCATCAAAGACAACACAGCTATGTTCAGGCAGTAATGGTAACTGTCCTTCACGCTTACGCTTTTCCTTAGTCCATACATGCTCCATGAAGAAGTCATGTGAACAAATGATCAAATCACTTGATTTTCGATAGTGGTCCCGTGATAGGGTTTGCCCACAACGATGGCGTTTATCACAAGTAAAACAGTTTTGAAGCTGATCCCAGCCAACTTTAGACCAGTCTTCATCATTTAAATATGGATACTGTTTACGGTCCCCATATGGTGTATAGGCGTTCATGGATGAGTTATCATGAACAAACTTGGGAAGTTCATCATAGAGCTGATCTATCCCCTCTGAATCCTCATGATTCACAGCATAATCCAATTTCTTAAGACATACATATTGATCGTGATATTTGGCAAGCCGGACATCCACTTCAATACCTAAAGCATTCTTGATTTTTTGGATGTCGCCTTCCTCTTTGACAAGCTGTTCAATCAACGTTTCATCTGCACATGAAATAATTGCCGGTTTATTCGTATATCTCGCATAACAAATCGCATACAGTAAATAGACCAAAGTCTTACCAGTCCCTACCCCTGCTTCAGCAAAACTTATATTTTTTTCTTTAAAGGCTTTTTCTAACTGAAAAGCCATGAAGATTTGTTCGTCACGCAGCTCAAATCCTTTTTCGGGAAGAATATCGTAAAAAACATCACCGATCCATTCTGAAAGCTTATCGTAAAAAGAATCTTCCTTTGTTACCGAAAAAGGCAGTGTTTTAAGCATCATGGTCTCCCCTTTTATCTTCATCATTATATAAAATCCGAATCATTATTATCTTAGGCAAAAGTATATTATCCTTTATTTCACATTAGTAGTCAAGATATTTACCTATTATCAGAATGAAAGGCAATATGTATGTATGCTGTCTGGTTGCCCGATTCGTAAAATAAAAGACAGGCTCCAAGAGAGCCTGTCTGTAAATAATATAGGGTTGAATTAAGCTTTGTTTACGTTTGATGCTTGTGGTCCACGTTGACCTTGTTCTACATCAAATGTAACGTCTTGGCCTTCTTCAAGTGTTTTGAAACCTTCGCCTTGGATAGCTGAGAAATGTACGAATACATCGTCTCCACCTTCACGTTCGATGAATCCAAAACCTTTTTCTGCGTTAAACCATTTTACTTTACCTTGTTCCATTTTTGTTGCCTCCTAGTGTGTTCTCCACACATTATATTACTATCCTTGCTCAAAAGAATATTAAGGTATTCCTTAAATCTGAACAAAAATAATTCATTATTAGAATAACAGAAAAGGAAATGATAAGCAAGACTGGAACCTATTATGAATAAATCGTCCTGACTAGCAAAATCCTCCATTATATTCTACCTACTCATTCACCTTGAGGCTGCCTTGGCGGCCTTTTCCCCCAATATTGATAAAGGTCAGCACGGATGAAACCATTGAACAATTTCCTTTTTTTCGTTGCAGGCTTACCATAATGCTGTTCGAAGTCAGGATTGGAGGTAATCATGTATACCGACCATGTATCAAGCTTCTTAAAGGCTTGGCCCATTTCCCTATACATCTGCTCTACCGCTTTTTTCTCACCAAGACGTTCTCCATAAGGCGGGTTCCCGACAATGACACCATACTCTTTCTTGGTTGAGATATCCCTTACCTGCATTTGTTTGAATTCAATCAAATCACCAAGACCGGCTTCAAAACTATTCGCTTTAGCTATATCGACCATTCGATGGTCAATATCACAACCGGTTATGTCCAAGTATTGATCATAGTCGGCTAAATCTTCAGCCTCAATCCGCGCTTCATCCCATACCTTGCTGTCCATCCATGACCAGGTTTCAGAAACGAATTCCCTGTTAAACCCCGGTGCTATATTTTGTCCAATTAAGGCCGCCTCGATGGGAATCGTTCCCGATCCACAAAATGGATCTATGAAAGGTTTATCAGGCTTCCAATTGGTCAGCATGATTAACGCAGCCGCCAATGTTTCTTTAAGGGGCGCCTCTCCCTGCCCCGTCCGATAACCCCGCTTATGCAAACCCGCACCTGAAGTGTCTATGGTAAGTGTCACTGCATCTTTTAAAATAGACACTTCAATTTTAAACAAAGGACCTGTCTCTGCAAACCAAGATACTTGCTTATATTTACTTTTCAATCTATCAACAATCGCCTTTTTTACAATAGCCTGACAATCAGGGACACTGTATAGCTTTGACTTAACGGATTTTCCACTAACGGGGAACTCGACATCGGCTGATAAGAAATCCTCCCAATTCAAGGCCTTTGTTTTTTCAAACAACTCATCAAATGAATATGCTTTGAATTCCGCGACTTTAATTTTCACCCTATCGGCACTGCGCAGCCATAAATTAGAGCGGGCAATGGCGGATTGATCCCCTTTATAGGTGATCTTACCATTTTCGACTTGACAATCGTAACCAAGATCCCGCACCTCCTTGGCAACAATTGATTCCAATCCCATTGCTGATGTTGCAATTATATCGAATTGTTTCATTAATCCTGCACCTTCTTTCCATTAATCCAATCAATGGCACTTTTTCCCGAATTTCTTTCATTTATGTATTTAGAATCAGGCATTGATTTTTTACATGTAAACCTTATGGCCCACCGCGTTTTTATATTTCAGTTAGCCGATCATATAGCGTATTAATCACCGTGATGTAAAGCTATACTCAATTATCCATGTACCTTAGGATACATGCTGCAATTAAATCATCCGACCAATTATGTATGCTTCCCATCCATTATCCTGAAGTTTGAAGTTCTGTTTTGATACCTTCATTTTAGGGCTAATAAGGAACCTTTATAAATAGGATACCCAGAATCAAAGAAATGCTTAACATTCCAACACTATTTTTAAAAACGTTACCGACAGACTTCATTTAAGCCATTTTCCTAATCATTCGAACGCAATGAAAAACTTGCCAAGTTTTAAGTTTAACACAGCCATGTTTCAGAAAACGAAAAATAAATGGAAATGCCCAATCTTTTTATAATAATGCATTCTCCATAAACAAAAACTCTCCTTTTAAAAGGAGAGTTGTGCTTTTGGTGTTATATGATAACGTTTTGTAAGCCATGTTTTGTTCCTCAGTACTGCAAGCGACTCGCGTCTCGTACTTCGGCGGTAATCATCTATCTACAGAAGCAAGTGCTTCTGTCCTTCTCCTCGTTCAATTCCAAGGAAGAAAGCGCCCCTACCATTAATTTGGGTTTCTCGCTCGTGGGGTTTACCTCGTTCCACCCTTTACATTTCTGTAAAGGCTCCGTCACTGTGGCACTTTTATAGGTATTCATGCCATATCCAAAAGGACTTAGGCATTTTCCCAGCCGTCAGCAATCAAAGATTGCTGCCCAAGCTTATTTTTTCGCCAGGCACGAACACTACGGACATCGCAGTCCGTGCGAGCATGGACTTTCCTCTACTGCATAAATGCAGCAGCAATTACCCAAACGTTAACATAACATAATTGATTATACTCCATTATTCACGAAAACACAATACCAAAATCATTTTCACTTTTACAATGCAAAACCTCAGTCAAAAAGCTTGTTACCAAACACGTGCTTTTCCAAGTTGGATAACCGTTTAAGGATGTCAAAGTTAGTGGTTCCCGGAGTGGCACTTGGAGCAGGTTGATTTGGACGTTTTGTACTCTCTTCGGCTTGTTTTTTCAATTTAAGATTTTCTTGTTTTAGATCTTCAATTTCCTGATGGAACACTTCATAATCTTTAATGATCAGATCCAGGAATTGATCCACATCTTCAGGTTTATAACCGCGCATGGCTGTTTTAAAATCTTTTTCAAGAATATCTTTAGCCGTTAATTTTATCTTATCGGATAGCATAAGACTTCACCTCAATACTTTCGCCAATACAATCGACTTTTTATTATTTTTTCAAATCTGCTTGGGTTTGTCAACGAAACACCATTTTATAAGCTTACTGTTTCAGAGAACGATATGTATTCCCATTATATCTGTATCTAAATTTCATCATAATATGATTATGCTTTAGAAACAACTTTTAATCCATAATTATTTTCACTCCATCATTCTTCGGACCAGCTGGCTTCTTCCGCAGCCAGTTGCAGATCATCAAAGTTTATCTGAAAGATGGGGTATCGCTGTGTTTCTGCCTTTTTCATCGCCTCGAAATAAGGATATCGGGCTGATCCTTCTTTTTCAGCCTCGAAAATGATGAGCATGGCATCGCTTTTATGGACCATATACCTATTTTTGATTTTCAGCTGTTGTGGCCCTTCATATGGTTTGTTGAAAATGGACTCAACAAAATCGGCACGGGCCAATATGGATCGGTAATATTCTTGATTCGTCTCGTTCCATGACTCTTCCTGTTTCAGGAAAGGAGTAAGCACCCCTAATTTAAGCTGATTATATTCTTCCTGTAATTCGAAAACCACTTCTGCACCCCATAGTTCCGTACCCAACTGACCTGAGATGATCACCCATTCCAGCCCGTCTTCCACCAATGGCAGGAGACGCTGCTTCATCGCTTTCTTTATATATTTTACGGCATCATGGTCATTTTTGAATATCCCGAATTCAAAAGCTTTGTAGCCCGTCATATACAAAACCTTCATCTCTTGGCTAATCTCCTTTAACATGATTATATAAGAAAACAAGGGCTTAATAAGCCCTTATTTTTTAGTATCCGAAATGCCTAGGCGGACAGCATGGGTTTTGCGGCGGCCTTCCACAAATCAAGTGTTGATTATAGCACTCGTTCACCACGGATTGAGTATGCGGGAAATAATGCTTATACGTGTTCACATGTTTATTGACATTTGTAGTATGTGATGGATGAACGACAGGAATCACTGTGTTCGATACATTCGTATTGACAAATTGCTGTGTTGGAGAGACTTGCGCTGGGGCAACTTGAGATGGAGATGTTTGTGTTGGACCATATTGCGCTGGAGACACAGCCGATGGACCATATTGCGCTGGAGACACAGCCGATGGACTATAGGCTCCCATTACGTTAGAGTTTTTACCGGTTGACGCTCCCATTACGTTGTTGGGGTGTTTACCGGTTGATGCTCCCATTACTCCAGGTGCGTTCCCGTATGCTCCCATTACATTGTCGGATGCTCCCATTACATTGTTGGATGCTCCCATTACATGGGGTTTATTTCCTCCACAATTACGAAAATACATTTATAATACGTCCCCTTTCATCATGATAAGTTTAGTCTTACCATTACAGACTATGAAAAAAAGGGGATACGTGTACTGATGAAATGACCTATTTATACAGAATAAGTATAAAACGATGGATGGCTGTCAATAAGTACACTATCATTATTATATCTGGCTAACCGTCAAATGAAATGAGGAATTTTCTATAAAAAGGAATAGAGACTGTCTTTTAATGAAGTAAACAAAACTATCGTTAAACAAAGAACTACAAAAAATAGAAATAAAGTCGTTTTATACATTTCTCCGCTCCGCTTTCACCTTAATTTTATATGATGTAAAGGCATGAAATGAACGCTTCGGAATTTCACCCTCAACTCTTTCCATTTTACACACAATAGTTGAAGGCTACAATAAATGTATACATATTTTTTATTTTCGGCCTTTTGCACTAAAAGAAGTTTCTCGCTCCCTAATCTTATACAGAAATATCCTTTGATTCCTCTTTCTTTTCGAGCCGCCGGATCCTCTTTTCCAATTCCAACTGTTTTTTCCCCAGGGCGGTCCCTTCCCTAACCATCTCTTGATGCGCGATTATTGAACATTTTAGAGCAAGACCGACGTCCTTAAATTGATGTTCGTATAATTTCGCACATTCAATCTGTGCCTGTACCCTAATTTGCACATTCCCTTTTAAGGCGACTTCCTTCCAAATTTCCAAAGCTTCATCGAATTGTTTTTGCTTCTTTTTCTGGAAGGCTAATGCATGGCCAGCTATAATCCGATCTTCCTCATTACCCGCTTCCAATATTTTTTGATATGTCTCAACTGACTCCTCTTTTTTCCCCAAATAAGCAAGCCATCGTGCAATTTCCATGGACTCTTCCGTATATCCGTCGATTTGGAGGATTTTTCGGGACAAATGAATATACAAAGTGATCAATGATAAGATATCCAATTCATTATGCTTCATGATTCCAAACAGTATTTCCGGATTCTTCCTCTCAACAAAATCAAAATAAATCATCGGTGCCAAATATCCAGGAATATCATCCTCCCTATGTACACCTAGAATATCTGTTTCGACAGCTGATAATTTCACTCGTTCCAATTTGTTTCTCCATAGGCGTCTTGAAGCATGATACAAATCGAAATGTCCGAATTCCGGTAGTTTTGGCACATGTTCCTTTATCAAGGTATGTCTCGTTTTTAACTGTGGCCAATCAAAGGACTTACCATTATAAGTGACAAGTGTTTCGTAATTGATGTTTTCCAAAAAGCTTTGATAAAGCGGTATTTCACTTCCAGGCTGCGGAAGGATATGTTGCTTCACGACTACTTCTTCACCTTCTAAATAGGCATACCCTAGTAAAAAAATGGTATTACCGGCTCCGCCTCCTAGTCCTGTCGTTTCCGTATCGAAGAAAAACAGATCTTCACTTTTAACGCCCCTGGCGGAAAGTGGATGCTCCAATGAAGTTTGATTCCACTCTTTTACGACCTTTTTCAGCTCGGAAAATTCATATAACCCGTGTTTGTGATTTATAGGGTAGCGGACTTCCCTAATGAAACAATAGTCACCGTCGAAATGAAAGGAAACGGTATCGTTCTCAAGCCACTTTTCAAAGTAAGGAATTTCTTCATTCACTTTCTGGTCATTTTCTTCTACAGGAGAAGGTTGTTTCCCTAGGTTCATATGCGTTTTCATACGGTTCAATTTATTTTTTAAAGACATGAAATTACACCTCTTTTCACCTATCAATGCAATCTATTAATGTTTTTGCTTACAAAATTGACCTAATAATTGTTTGGCATCACTCTTGGCTGTTTTCGTTGCGGATTCCGTACCGATACAGGAAGGGCAGCCGCTCTCACAAGTGCAATTTTCAATCATTGATATTGTTTCCAGCAAAATGACTTCAGAGTTTTCATATACTTTATCACTTAACCCTATGCCACCCGGATAACTATCATAGATAAAAATGGTCGGTTTTTCATTATGCGCTGCTTTAACCTGCGGATAAACATGAATATCATGCGGATCGCACATAACATATAGCGGAATCATGTAATTAAGAGCATGCGACGCACCTATCATTCCTTGTTCTATTCGATTTTCGTCCCACTTAAATATATCAGGATCCATGGAAAGCATGGCCGAACTCGTATGCAGTTCCATCTCAGGGAGGCTGATTGGACCTGAACCAATATTTTCATGAGTTTCGAATTTGATTTTTTTGAAGATCGTAGGCATCGCCCGGATTGCGACATCACCAAAAGCAGCTGCTGTGGAAGCGAAAGTTCGCTGTTTATCGACTTCCAATACAGACAATTGAACAGCAAGGTTAGCATCCGTATAATAGTCCACATTGACTTCACGTACATAAGCCTTTTTTTCATCCCAATCAAGTTCTTCCACCTGAAATTGAATACCCTGGTGCAAATAAATGGCTTCATCGTGAAGAAGGGTCATTGCACTGAAAGTATCCATTTCCCCTATGACCCGATTAACCGGTGCATTCGTTTGGTCGATGATGACGACATTTTCCTGTGCCGCTGAGCGCAGGCTGATATTGCTTGCGGGAAAAGCATCATTCATCCAATGCCATTTGTCCCCATTTAGGTGTAAGACCCTTTCTTCCGTAAGGAATTCAAGAACGTCGATAATCTCTGTTTTCCCAAAAGTATCGCCTTTTTTAAATGGCAGCTCATATGCTGCGCATTTTACATGATCAACCAAGATCAAAAGATTATCCGGATTGATTCTTGCAGTTTCTGGATTTCTGGTAAAGAAATAATCGGGATGTTGTACGATATATTGATCAAGGGCACTGGAACTGCCGACCATGATGATCAATGCTTCACCATGCCTTCTTCCTGCTCGCCCAGCCTGTTGCCAGGCACTCGATATGGATCCAGGGTAACCTGTCATTATGCAAACCTGAAGCTGACCGATATCGACACCCAACTCAAGTGCATTTGTGGAAACCACCCCATAAATGGAACCATCCCTGAGGCCTTGTTCAATTTCCCTACGCTGTGTTGGCAGATATCCGCCTCGATAGCCCCTGATCGATTTTGGCCCCAATTGCTTTGACACAAGTTCCTGTAAATATGTCAATAGAATTTCCACTCGAACCCTGCTTCGCGCAAAAACGATGGTTTGTATTTTATTTTTCAAAAATTCATTTGCCAGCTTCCTGACTTCCAATACCGCACTCCTTCGTATGTTGAGCGGTTTATTGACTATTGGGGGATTATAAAATACAAAATGCTTTTTCCCACTTGGGGCTCCGTTATTATCGATCAGGACCATTTGTTTTTCCGTAAGCTCTTCTGCTAACTCTTTTGGGTTATTGATCGTAGCGGAAGTACAGATGAAAACAGGGTCGCTTCCATAAAACTTGCAGATCCTTTTTAACCTTCTAATGACGTTGGCTGTATGACTTCCGAAAACGCCGCGGTAAATATGAAGTTCATCAATGACCACATACTTCAAGTTTTCAAACAAAGAGACCCATTTCGTGTGATGGGGCAGGATTCCCGAATGGAGCATATCAGGATTGGTGATCACGATATGCCCGGCCTGGCGAATTTTTTGCCTGATGTTTGAAGGTGTGTCCCCGTCGTATGTATAACTATTTATATTAGCATCCATTTCATCAATCATTTCATTCAATTCGCTTTTTTGATCATAGCTTAGCGCTTTTGTCGGAAATATATAAAGCGCCCTGGTTTTTTCATTTTCCAGTATTTTTTGTAGGACCGGCAAATTATAGCATAATGTTTTACCAGAAGCTGTTGGTGTGACCGCCACAAGGCTATTGCCACTGACAGCAGTGTCGAATGCAGTTGCCTGATGGGTGTACAACCCATTTATCCCCCGTATTTCAAGAGCATGCTTGATCTTATCATTCATTGCAGCGGGAAAAGGGACATGTTTTGCCTCTTTCGCTTCAATTACTTGCCAATGTACGATGTTATCTTTAAAATCCTCATTAGTTTTTAAATCCTTAATAACTTCTTGTAAATTTTTTCGCAGTTTCATATAACCACCTCATACTCCTATTCTACCGAATGAACGTTCTATGCAAAAGGGAAACTATTTCCTATTCACAAAAAAAAGCTGGAAACGGCAACATCCCGTCTCCAGCTCGGTCTTTTTTATCATTTAATTCTTTTCGGCAAAGCGAATGATTTCTTCGAGTAGTCTGCTTGGAGCTTCCAGCATCCCCATATGGCCGCTTCCCTTAAGTATAACTTCATGGATATGGCTCCCTTTTGCAGAAAAGGTTTTTTCAACGGGAATTAGCTTATCCTCTTCACCTGCAACCAATAAGACAGGCAGCTTTGTGTCTTTGAGTACATGATTTCTGTCTATTCTGTTCCTCATGGCATGTAAAGACCCTATCGCACCGCTTTCACTTGTTTTATATCCGATTTCCTTAGTTTGTTCAATATTGGAATCTTCGGGATTAGAGAAAAGCTTTGGTATAAGTCCGTCAATGAAAGCGGGAATTCCTTCACTTTTGATTTTCTCGACAGATTTTAAGCGCCCAGCCTTTCCTGTTTCATCGTCCGGCAAAGCTGTAGAATGTACCAATGAAAAACCAGACAATTTCCCAGGAAACCTTTCTGCGAACGCCAAGGTGATATATCCCCCAAGCGAATGACCAAACATATATACCTTTGCGATTTCCAGTTCGTCCAGTAACGACGCAATATCAGCAGCCATATCATCAATCGAGAAAGATTCCCCTATTTCCTCACTTGCACCATGCCCCCGTAAATCAACGGCAATAACCCGGTAATCATCCTTTAATTCAGCAATGATGTCACTCCAATATTCATGACTTCCGCAAAATCCATGAATAAACAACAATGTTTTATTTCCTTTCCCGGTATCTATGTAGGAAAGCTTGCCATTATTTTTCATATAAAACCCTCATTTCCTTTTCTAATCATTCAGTAACGTTATTCCCTATAGTCCTTTATCTGAAACCCAACAGCGCATTCACATTTCTTAATTCCTCACATAGCCTATAGGCAAAGGAATTTTTTAGAAAGGAGCACCGTGATGACCTCTTCTGAAAAAAATAATAATCGGAGAATAGAACCCTTTACCCACTTCATTAACAAAATGGATCGGCTGTTTTCCGAAAGGCCTCCTAAAGGCATGCTGCAATCTCTTGACGATTTCTTCGGTTCGGCGAAAGAACGCAGCTTTCCGGTTGATGTTCACGAAACGCATTCAGAATATACACTTACCGCCACTTTGCCTGGAATTGCACGCAGCCAAATATCAATTGATGTACTGGCCCATGCTGTAACCATAACTGCAAAGCAAGTAGATAGAAGACATAAAAATCAAGGAATGTTTCAAAAAGAAGTTTCAGCAGGTACTCTTTCAAGAACCATTTCTTTTCCAAAACCCATTGATGAAGCAAAAGTCACCGCTCGACATCGCGATGGCATCCTCACGCTTCAGCTACCCAAAATCAGGGGGAATCGGATTGAAATCCATTAGACATGAATAAAAGCAGACTTAAAAAAGTGGCTGGGTCACTTGTAAGTCTGCTTTTCCTTTATTCACCATCTAAGCTTTGAAGAAGCCCCCTACTCCTTTGACCATTGAAGATACTTGAGAAACTGTATTCATCATTTGTCCAGCTGTATTCATCATCTTCGTTATATCCATCGAGCCATCTTGTGTTTTGAATTGATTCATGACCGATTTGAAACCCGATGGCTGGGGTTTTTGCATGAACTGCTGCTTAGGATATGGATTATGAGCCTGCAGCTGACCTTGCGGAGGTCTTTTAGCTGGCTGTAACGGATTGGCGAACGGGCTAAAAGCTTGCGGCTGCTGATTGGACTGGATTGGCTGCATTTGTGCCATTGGCTGCATTTGTGCCATTGGCTGCATTACACTGCTGCCCGGATAAGCTCCCACAGGCATCGCCTGCTGCTGGACAGATTGGAATGGATGATAGGCCGCTTGCTGATAAGGATCATGATATGGTGTCATATAGCCCCCTGTATCCTGGAGATGATATGGATACATAAATGGTTGTTCATGATTATTGGGCGGAGGATACGGCATTGGCTGCTGGTACCCTCCCCAATATTCCGTCATTGATTGAGGAAACTGTCCTTGATTTGGGGAGATATGGTTAAAACCGGATCTCATCATGTCAATGAGCCCTCCTCTTTTTTCATTACATGGTTCTGATAATATATGAAAAAAAGGGGAATAAAGTGTAGGTATTTTATGATAAAATCCGATTGATTTCCGTTCTTACATTATTAAGGATGAATTCCACCGATTGAACATGGCTTTTAAATCGCTTATAACTTGTTTTTGGAAAAAATGCCTGTACGGCCACATCAGAAAGGTTATGGGCGGTTTGTTCGATTTGCTCGGGGAAAAGATGCCTAAATTCAGTTTCTTTCATCCACTCCTTCATTCCGGTTTCCCATTCGATGCATGCGGTCCTTACCTGGTCTGCAAACGGCTTGACTTCCGAAAAAAAATCCTTTTCCTTTCCTTCCTTCCGTACACCCTCATAGATATCATCCACTTGGTCCGTATATTTTATTAATTGTTCTGTTAATAGCTGCAGTTTTTCTTTTTGCACAATATATTCCTCCGCACAATTGTTTCCCTTATTATAATCCAGTTCATTATAAAATGATATTCCTCTGGCTTATACGTGCAATTCAGTGAGAACATTGTGCTTTATTATTGTTTTTTTCGGGACAATGGAAAAGGAATGGTTTACACCTTCAGCATTCACCCAATAATCCTCGGCTTTCTCAATGGCTTCCTGGGCTTCGTTAACTAATGTATATTGCTCCGCCCATAGTTTGCACCGCACTGTATTTACAGTTTCCCCATATGAAATTTCCAAACGATCCAGGCTGGTACTGATCTCAGCTATCATCCTTAATATCTCCTCTGTTGCGACACTTTTATTGACCATGCTGATCCCTCCCATTCTTTACCTGTACTATTCTTTTTTTTATCAGAAAGCCCTTCATGACTGACAAAACTAGAAGGGAATCGGCAAAGAAAGTGCAATTCGCTTAATTTATTATGCCCTTCGACAACAATGGCAGAATGAAGAATGAAGTTTTAAACAAGAATACAGACAGGAGGTGATTTTATGCAGTCGAATGAAAGCAGACAGCAAAAAAACGAAAAACGACAAAAGCCGCCCACTAAAAAGGCTGGAACGGGAAATCCGAAGCTTAGCGGAGAAAACCGCCCCTCTACGTAAGACATAAATACTGACTGATAAAACAGGGGAGGCTTACATGACGCCTTCCCTGTTTGCTATTATAATATCCAATTTTTAATCATTGCTGCCGTATGTAGCTGCTTTTGTTTAAGGTCATACCAATCGGTCAAATGCGGGTCTTCTTCCCATTTGGGTTCAATGAACCATTTTTTTTTAACCTTTTTTTTCATATCCCATTGCTCTGTCATTCCTGCTTGATGATGAATCAATGGATATACTCCCCTCAGCATCGGGGTTTCATGGTACCTAGGATTTTTTCGATATTGTTCATAATCATATCTGGCACCCGTTGGTTCTGTCCTGCAGGAAAATTCATAGAATAGCGGAAACAAATCTTCAGAAAATAAAAGGCCGGCCAACCTTTTCCCCAATTCAATCCTTTTATCGATATTTCTAAAATGCGAAACGGACGATCCATATAGTTCTCCATTGCAAGCAGGAAATAAAACCGTGCTAAAATGCATCCAGTCCTGCAGGAAAAATAAGAGAGAATGAAATACGAAAGATTGTTTTTTAATAACCGGTTCTTCTATGATGTTTTGTTCATTTATGATGAGCGCAGTGACTAATTTTTCCCGATTTCCATGTTTCCAAAAGGAATACCATTCGTTCGTCATGAATTTGGTAATAAAAAAATAATGACATAAGTGAAACAAAGGACGTCCATACTTCGTCGAATAATGATAGAGAAGTAATTGCGGATAAGCATCCTGGAATATTCTCCAGTTAGCTTCTTCATACGTCAGGAATAAAAGATGCCTGTATTTCTGGCCAAGCAAATGGGAAAACCAAATCCCTTCAAGATCACACATATTCCAGCCTGCATTTCTAGAAACCATCCCCGCTAAAAAAGACCATTGTATTTCGGGATGCATTTTGAAAAATCGTTCATATGCCTTTGTCCTTGATATATTATCCCTATTTCCTTTAGCGGTTTGGGCTTTTATGGAATGTAGCAATTGCTTTTCCGTCATTAATATTCGCATCTATGTGTCCGCCTTTCTATAGAGATGAATTGTGACATATAGTTGTACATAAATCCTATCGTTCTAAGAAACAATTCTTTTTATTCACATTTTGGATTCTTTTTTTGCTAATATAGATAAGTGAAAAAAAGGAGGGGTAAAAGTGGCATTTCATTATCCCAACGGACGAAGATTTGTACCGCAGGCTATGGAAGAAAAGAAAAGCCCACTTAAAAAAATCAGTTACAGCAACCGGGGAAAAACATTGGAAGACGATTTGAACGAAACCAATCAGTATTATTTAGCACACGGCATTGCCGTCATCCATAAAAAACCGACACCCATTCAAATTGTCGATGTCCACTATCCGAAAAGAAGTGCTGCAGTCATTAAAGAAGCTTATTTCAAACAAGCATCGACCACCGATTACAATGGTGTTTATAAAGGAAAGTACATTGATTTTGAGGCAAAGGAGACGAAAAACAGCAGTTCTTTCCCTCTGAAGAATTTTCATGACCATCAAATTGAACATATGAAACAAATCGTTCAGCATGACGGAATTGCATTTGTGATCATTCGGTTTTCAGCAATGGATGATATATATGTAATGAGTTCTGAACAACTGAGTTTTTATTGGAAGAGAATGAAAGAAGGCGGGCGCAAATCTATAACTCTTCAAGAGGTTGAAAGCAGTTCACGAAAGATTACTCTTGGCTTTCAACCGAGAATTGACTATATTAAAGTAGTAGATTCGCTCATCGCAGAAAATTTTTAGTTTTTTTAGAAAGGCAGGTTAGCTGTAATGGCTGAAAAATATAATACTAGAGAAGAACGCCGAAAGCAGGGGCAGACTCAAAAAAAGGGACAGAAAACAGGTCCTAAAAAGCCAACAAATATGCTTAAGCGAATTTTCCTTATACTTGTTACAATCGGAATAATAGGCCTTGTTGCCGGAGGAGCTGCAATGGCTTACTTTATCAGCGACGCTCCAAAACTTGACGAAAAGCTTTTGAAAGATCCGGTAACATCCAAGATTCTCGATGAAAATGGTAAATTGTTAGCTGAAATCGGTAAGGAAAACCGGGATTATGTAAATTATGAAGACATACCCGACCTTGTCGAAGAAGCTTTCCTGGCAACGGAAGATTCCCGCTTTTATGAACACCACGGGGTCGATTTCTTACGTCTGGGCAGTGCCGTCATAGCCAACGTCAAAAACGGATTCGGCTCAGAGGGTGCAAGTACATTGACCCAGCAGGTTATCAAGCGTTCTTATTTAACACCTGATAAAACCATTAAAAGGAAAGTCCAGGAAATGTGGCTATCCATACAGCTTGAAAGAAAATATACAAAAGAAGAAATTTTCGAAATGTATGTGAATAAGATTTTCTTTGCAAACCGTGCCAACGGGATCTTAACTGCATCGCAAACTTATTATGGAAAAGATCTTAGCGAATTGAAATTGAACGAAGCGGCCATGCTTGTAGGATTACCGCAAAGCCCAAGCAGGTATGACCCGTATAAATACCCTGAACGTGCGAAAGAACGCCGTGATATTGTCCTGCACTTAATGAATAAACATGGTTATATCACCGAAACGGAAATGAAAAATGCACAAAGCATCGATATTACAGAAGGACTTCAAGAAATCGATAAGAGCCAAATCGATACGACCGCATACGATGCATTCATCGATTTGGTAATTGAGGAAGTCGGGGATATGGGTGACTATAACGTCTTTACCGATGGTTTGGAAATCCAAACGACCATTGATAAAGATGCCCAGGAATATGTCTATAACATGTTGAACAGTGATGAAATCATCAATTATCCAAGTAAAGATCTCCAAGCCGGAGTCACATTACTCGATACAGAAACTGGTGAAATCAAAGCAGTTGGCGGCGGCAGGAACACGACGGTTAAACGCGGCTGGAATTACGCAACGGATGCCAAGCGATCACCTGGTTCGACCATCAAGCCGATTCTGGATTATGGTCCTGCCGTAGAATATTTAAATTGGTCCACCTACCATCAAATCAAGGATGAGGAATATTCTTACAGTGATGGAACATCGCTTAAAAATGCTTCCGGACGACATTATGGTACTGTAACGACTCGTGAAGCACTGGCACGGTCATTAAATATTCCTGCCTTAAAAACCCTTCAAGCAGTCGGCTTGGACCGGGCACGTGATTTCGCCACTGAACTTGGCATTCCTTTTGACAAGGAAATTACCGAATCTGCAGCATTGGGCGGCGGTAAGGATGTTTCAACACTTGAACTTGCCGGTGCATACAGTTCATTCGGAAACAACGGTATATATAATGAACCGCATAGTGTGAAAAAGATTGTTTTACGTGATAAAACAACCATCAAAAACAAGACGGAATCAAAACCGGTCATGAAAGATTCCACAGCTTTCATCGTGACGGATATGTTGAAAAGCGTCATGAAAGAACCTTATGGAACAGGAAGGTTAGCCAATATACCAAGTCTCCCTGTAGCCGGTAAAACGGGTTCAACCAATTTCACACCTGAACAGCGTGCAGCGAACAACATCCCATCTTCCGGTGTAAAAGATAGCTGGATGGCAGGTTATACAACCAATTATACTGTCGCGGTTTGGGCTGGTTATGATAATGCATCTGGTGAGAAAATGGAATATCTGGGTGAATCATCTCAAAGGATCCCTAAATCCATCTTTAAGAACTTAATGGAACATATGGCTCAATCAAAAGAAACGAAAGACTTTGATCAACCTGACAGTGTTGTGAAGGTTGGAGTCATCAAAGGTTCGAATCCAGCTGTTAAAGCCAATGAATACACACCAAGCAGTAAAATCACTTATGAATATTATGTTAAAGGTCACGAACCGACACAAGTGACGACAGAATATGAAAAAATCGACTCACCTGGCATTAACGCTTCTTACAATCAGGAAAGCAATGAAATCAATCTTTCATGGTCATATCCTAAAGGAAATGGGAATACCCAATTCGAGGTTAAGATGTCCGTAGATGGCGGAGCAGAGAGCGTATTAAAAAAATCGAAGGATACTAGTTTAACGATCCCTAATCCAACCCCTGGTAGTAAATATACTTTCTCAGTGGTAGCTTTAGTGGATAACCAACAAAGTGATCCTGCGAGTACATCAGTCAAAATACCTGCTGAAGCGGAAGCTCCTGAGGATACTGAGGACGAGGAGATTAAAGATCCGGCCGAAGGTGAAGATCCTGAACAAGAAACGCCTGCTGAGGGCGAAGAAGATAAGCAAGGCGAAGACAAAAATAATAATGGCGAAAACGGCAATAATGGAAATGACGAAAATAACGGCAATAATGGTAATAATGGTAATAACGGTAATGGCAACAATGATAATAATGGTAATGGCAACAACACTGATGATGGAAATGGAAATGGCAATAATGGTGGTGATGAGGACGTCGAAGGCGGGGATGATGCCACTGACCCTGGAACGGTTGAAGAGGAAAAACCAGTCGAGACCCCTGACCCTAACCCTAACCCTAACCCGGACCCAGATCCAAACAAAGATACGGAATAAATATATATAAAGATTGACTTAAAAAACGTCTAAGCTAAAAGCTTAGACGTTTTTTTGGATGTTCTTATTTTTGATCATGAACTTCACATATTGCTTTTCAAATTCTCGGAACAACTCACTAAGCTGTCTATATGAATGAAAAAAAGCGGGTCTAGCAAGGATGAAAGAAAGCCTTTCAGCAAGGTTCACCGGAATATTGGTAAAGGATTCTATTTTTGCCCGTAAATCACTCAAAACCACTGGCTTTCCATGCATCCAGAAGATTGCGGTTAAAAATAAACCGATCCCCTGCTTCATGAGTAACAAAGTCTGCCCCACTTTTCGCTCGGAAAATAGCAAACTGCATTCTGAATCAATTCCCTTCCATTTTTCCAGCAGTTCCTTTATATGCAATGCCCCCATAGACCAAGGAGCATAAGCCTCTACATTATTATAATAAAGTAACTCATACGGAAAAGCCTCGAATGGGATCGTTCCACTCCAACCTGCAAAACGCTCTTTTTCCAAGATGGTTTCCTTTTCAGGGAAAAACAAAGGGTGGTCCAATACTTCAGGGACTTTTAATGATATGGACTGCGTCAATTGGCTTCTTTCCTTTTCATTCTTTTTTTTCCTTCACGGCATAATTCAAGAAGCGGGCAGGTTTCACATCTTGGTGACTGGGCCTTGCAATGATAGCGTCCAAAGAATATCAGGCGGTGATGCGTAACGGACCATTCATCCTTTGGTATCTTAGCCATCAACGTTTTCTCAACATCAAGGACACTATCCTTCCAACGGCATAATCCCAGACGCTTGGAAACACGCTCTACATGGGTATCCACAGCAATCGCAGGCACATCAAAAGCAACGGAAACGACTACATTCGCCGTCTTTCTGCCAACGCCAGGCAATTTAACAAGCTCATCACGATCTCTGGGAACTTCCTTACCGTATTCTTCGATCAGCATGCGCGACAACTTTTGTATATTCTTAGCCTTGTTACGAAACAAACCGATTGAGCGAATATCATTTTCCAGCTCTTCTATCGGAACGCTTATGTAATCCTCAGGCGTTTTATATTTTTGAAATAAATCCTTCGTTACTTTATTGACTAATACATCCGTACACTGAGCTGACAGGGCAACAGCAATCACCAATTCAAATGGATTGGAGTGATTCAGCTCACAATGGGCATCCGGAAACATTTCACCCATCGTATCCAGACAATATCGAATTTGAGCTTTATTCAACATATTGGTTCTCCTTCAATTTACATTACTGCTCAAGCCAGTTATAGAAAGGCACATCTTTCAATGGTCGTGCATTTTCCGTCTTTCGGTCCCTCTTTTGGTGAACTCTAAATTTTTGTCCTTGCTCCCTTGCCTGTTCCAAGGTTTTAATTCCATTCTTTTTCCACTCGAATAAAATTCGATCAATATATCGGAAATTCAATTTTCCGGAAATGACAGACTCCCTCAAAGCTGACTTAATGATTTCGGGTTGATGGTCATCCTCCATCCACATTGCCAATGTCTCACATTCATAAGGAGATAAAGGGCGGCCGAACTCCTGTTCAAAAATCGTATAAAGACTCTCCCCCGCTTTTTGGATTTCAGCAGACTCTGTCTGTTTCAAAGTTTTCAAGAAACAGTCCATCATTTTTTCATAAAGTGGAGACAACGAGTATTTTTCCTGTCCGATTTCTTGGCTATCCTCAACCATCATTTCAATAAATCCCCTTTGGACCAAACGCTGGATCAAGAATAGACATTCCGTTTCCTGCAATGTCATTCGGTCAGAAAGTTGGGATGGTGCAGGGAAATGGTTACCTTTATCTATGAAGCTTTGCAATTGTAATAAAAGGACCATTTCTTGTTCATTTAGTCCCATTGTACTATAGTTAGTCAGCAAAAAGGATGGAATCGTTATCGTTCCTTCCTTAAACCACGCATATAAATGTTCTTTATTCATGTTTTTGGACACCTCTGGTTAAGTATAACATGAATACGGCTCCCCGAATAAGTTTATAATTTTAACAAAAAACGGTTATCTGCCAAATATGGCAAGATAACCGCTTCATTACGGAATCAAGGATATAATCGATTTAATAGGCGTGGGAACGGGATGGTTTCACGGACATGCTCGACTCCACTGATCCATGCAACGGTACGTTCCAATCCCAAACCGAAGCCTGAATGCGGTACAGAGCCATATTTTCTTAATTCCATATACCATTTGTAAGCATCCTCGCTCAAGCCATGCTCATTGATTCTCTGCTCTAGCAATTCCTGATCATGAATCCGCTCTGAACCGCCAATTATTTCTCCATATCCTTCTGGAGCGATCAAATCGGCACAAAGAACGACTTCTTCCCTGTCAGGGTCTGGCTGCATATAAAAAGGTTTGATTTTAGTTGGGTAATGAGTTATGAAAACGGGCTTATCATAACTTTCCGCAATCGCAGTTTCGTGCGGAGCCCCAAAATCATCACCCCATTGGATATCATTAAATCCTTGTTCATGAAGGAACTTAATGGCCTCATCATATGTAATACGCGGGAAAGGAGCTTGAATTTGTTCAAGCTTCGCTATGTCACGGCCCAGTGTATTCAACTCAAGCTGACAGTTTTTCAATACGGATTGGACGATTGAAGAAACGAATTGCTCCTGAACCTCCAGGTTTTCTTTAAATTCGATAAAAGCCATTTCTGGTTCAATCATCCAGAACTCGATTAAATGTCGTCTTGTTTTGGATTTTTCTGCCCTGAAGGTAGGTCCAAATGAAAATACCTTCCCAAGTGCCATGGCAGCCGCTTCCATATAGAGCTGACCACTTTGTGAAAGGTATGCATCCTCATCAAAGTACTTGGTCGCGAACAATTCACTCGTTCCCTCTGGTGCGCTTCCAGTTAAAATTGGGGGATCCACTTTAACGAAACCTTCTTCATTAAAGAATTCATATGTAGCACGGATTATTTCATTACGGATCTTCATGACTGCATGCTGCCGTTTTGAACGCAGCCATAAATGGCGGTTATCCATTAAGAATTCAGGACCATGCGCTTTAGGTGTAATGGGATAATCCAATGATTCATGAATGATTTCAATATCTTTCACCTGTAACTCAAAACCGAACGGCGAGCGTTCATCCTTTTGAATGACACCTGTTACATACAAGGATGACTCTTGCGAAACCGATTTCGCACGAGCGAATATTTCTTCACCCACATCAGCTTTCACGACCACACCTTGAATGAAACCAGAGCCATCACGGATTTGAAGGAAAGCAATTTTCCCACTGGAACGTTTGCTGGCAAGCCAGCCTCCAATGGTTACTTCTTGTTCGACGAATTTGCTAGCATCTTTTATTGTAATTTTCACGGAATTTACCTCCAAAAATAGCTTAACTTACTAAGGAATTTACTCTACTTATTATACCCATAGCCCTGCTTACAAGCAAATAAATCAATTGAAGTAGAACTTCCATGCCTTTTCTATCACTCTTATTATGTTTGGAGCATACCCGCCAGATTATATGGTAGATTATTTTTCACTATCGCCCAAAGCTCATTACAGTAAAGTCATCTTGGTATATGTATCATTCAACATTTCCATTTTCAACAAGGGATTGAATCCTATCAACCAATGGTAATCATTTTCGCCTTCAACAAAGTTTCAAATGATGCATATAATTGAAAAGCACTTTTAGGATTTCTTATTTGGCAGGAAAGCAGCTCTTCAAGTCTTTTGATCCGATACCGTAAACCACTCATTGAAATGTTCAATTCTTTCATACTGCATTCAAGATTTCCACCACATTGCAGGAATACATAAAGCGTTTTCAATAATTCCTTCATTTTTGGGTCATCTTTCATTAATAAAGGAGCCAGCATTTTCTCTGCCTTTTTTAGTACCGCTGGAGTACTCCCCGTATGCATTAAAATGGATAGCAGATCTACTTCTTCAAATTTGATAATATCCCGAGTTCCTTCATTCATATTCAATGCGGTTAAAGCTTCTTGAAAAACCTCGTGAGCCCGTTCCAATTCATCACTTATTGTGCTAAGACCCATTTTAAAGTTATATCCGCTAAAAACAGTATATAAGTGATTGATGCATTCCTTGGTGCGAAGCTGATATTCAGTTCCCGGACTCAGCGGTATAAGCAATACGATATTACCATCCCTTAAGGCTGTTAAGACAACTTGATTCCGCTTTTTAAAGAAACTATAAATCTCTTCGATGATTTTCTGCTGAATGAAATAGTCATTCGCTGTCCCCCGATCGGAGGAAAAACCATAGCCAAGCAACGCAATGGTGAAAGGATGATCCAATGAAGCGTCTAAATACATGCTTTTTTTAATTATTTCTTCTCTGGAAGCAAACTCTCCATTTAATATTTGTTCAAGAAATAAACCTTTTACCCTTTCAAGGGCTTCAAAACTGCTTTTCTCATTTAAGAGGAATAAGGAACCGGTCATGGAAACCCTTTCAAGAATCATTCGATTGATTTCCAGGTTCGTTTTTCCTTCAACCGGATCCGATTGCGCAAAAACACAATAGCCGTAAGTTTTATTTTGTAACGTTATGGGAGTATAAAGCAGCTCCATCCCATCTTTTACGATTCTTCCGGTCTCCAATGTGGCAGGACCATTTTCCCTCATCAGTTTGAGCTGATTCCTGACTTCCCTTACCTTCCCTATGTGAAACCCAGCATGATAAACCTGATTGCTATTGAAATTCTCCATCAACAAAGGAATTTTCGTTTTCTGATAAACCATCCTCACTATCGATTGAAGGCTTCTTCCGTTAATTAACTCCTCTGTCAGCAAATTATGAATATCCATCACTTTTGATAAACTATTGCGTTCCTCCAGCAGCTTTTCATATGTTACGGCAAGCTCTTGTACAATCGGTTTGGTTTTATAATATTTCAACTCATCTTGAATCTCCAGGCCCCATAAATGTATCGATTTACCTTCGTATCTACACTCTGATTGCCCTGCTCCCTTACAGGCACTTTCTTTAAAAATCACTTCGTGACCGCAGACCGTCGAATAAAATCCACTTGCATAACCCGTCAATGTATAACAGACTGGCTTTTCCGCAATGCCTATCTGGGTGATATGTTCCTCTGCCTCATAGGAATTCACCCAAACCCCTTCCACCTTTACAGAGTGTACATCCGTTTGATTATCCATTGATAATTCCAGGTTCGTAGTATTAACTTTTGTATAACCCTGCAGCATATGTAAGATTGGACCTTGCCTCAGTATTTCCTTTACCGTTGACAAATCCCTTTTTAGCATCATTGACTCCGATATTCCAGCCATAACGTATTAAAAAAGACTTCATTCTTTCAAATCCAATATTCTCGATCAAGTCTTTTCTTAGGGTACCGAAAATTGAAGAGGAAGTCAGGATCATCCTCTCATCATTTAAATGAATTTCCCCTTCATCATTCTTAAGATTCAAAAGATTCGTCATGATTCCCCACGGCTTTCCTTTTACATAATATTATACTTTTTCCACACCTTACCTATCAAGATAAAAATGTAAACGCATTCATATCATGCAGTGGTGGAAAAGCCGGTGGGAGTCCGATACAAACCATTCTTTTTCACGTTTTTCTACTCAGATTAATTCGTTCGGAGCCGGATCAAATCAGCATCAATGCCTTCATCTTCATTTATCCACTTATCGTTTGTCCAGCCATGAAGGTCATAATCGTCCATTGCCAAGTCCACAAAAGCTTTGAATTTATCTGATTGTCCATTTGAATCTGCCATTTTCATGGTTTCCAGCCTAATATTTTCATGGTTACCCGCATAATTGATTTCATATAATTCATTCCTGCCACCAAATTCAGTTCCGATGGAATCCCATATAAGTTTCATCAGTTTTACCCTTTCCACTGCCGAAACCCCGCCAGAACCCTTATAATATTTTTCGAGATACGGACGGACCTCAGGGTTTAAAAAATCCTTGGAGCTTGATGGGAGTTGAATGAGATTACCTGCTACAACCTGTTCAAATATCTGTTTTACCTTTGGCCATACCATAGGTGCAAACACCCTATATGCAGTTGCGTATGTGCTATTGGGCAGAACAGTGCCATACGGCCCTACCATCGGATCTGTAGCCATCGCTGTCGAGATTGCCCAAAACATATTCCTGTAAGCAAGCACTTCCCCGATGTTGGCTTGTACTCCCCTAAATTGATTCGTTCCTGCCATCTCCGTAGCCTTCATCAGAAGCCCAGCCATAAAGTCCAATTTCACCGCATAGCGTGTACAGCCATGAAATGTATATCGGTTCATCCACCCAGTCTTGGATCTAAATCCATTGGCAATTTCCACATTATTATAGGCGAATACATTCTCCCATGGGATGAATACATGATCAAGGACGATGACTGCTTCATTCTCGTCGAACCGACTAGAAAGCGGGTAATCGAAAGGAGTGCCTGTCCTCGCAGCCGTTTCTTCAAAAGACTGTCTGCTGATCATTTTTAATCCCGGCGCATTCATCGGCACAAAGAAAATCAATGCATGGCTTCTATCCCCTTCCCCAAGATCGACAGGAGAATAATTCGCGACAAAATTATAATTCGTAAGTGCTGCTGAAGTTCCAACCATTTTAGCTCCACTTACGATTATTCCATCATCCCGCTCTTCCACCGTACGTACAAATACCTCTTTATTTTCATGTAGCGGTTTATTCCTGTCCATTGCCGGATTTATAATTGTGTGGTTACAGAAGGGAACGTCCTTTGTGGTTTTTTCATACCATCTTTTCGCATTATCTTCAAATCCCTTATAAAAATCGCTATACGGTCCCAATGACCCTGTAAAAGCAGCTTTGTAATCAGGGGTACGACCCATGAAACCATAGCTCAATTTTGACCATTCTGCTATGGCATCCCTTGCTTCAAGCAGCTCTTTTGCGTTCTTTGAAGCCTTGAAGAACTTATGGGTAGTATGGCCTTCATCTGTCTTAGCCGTTAAAATCCGAGCACTAACCGGATCATGGAGAGCATCATATAGTTGGGCAATTGACCTTGCAGAATTGCGATATGCTGGGTGTGTCGTAACATCATCTACCTTATCGCCGTTCAAGAATACCGTTCTTCCGTCTCGTAAACTTTCTAAATACTCTTTGCCATTCATCATCGGAACATCCCCCATTCACAATCTTTCAATTTAGATTTCTAGCTTTATACTAACTAAATGTTCAAGGCATTTTTCTGTTGAAACCCCTCTTTTTTCTAACATTTTTTGTCTGATTTTACTGAATAATCTAAATATGTTGAACTTAAACAAAAAATCATATACGATATCATATATGATTATTAATAAAATCAAGGGGTGAGTGTCCATGGCAAAAGCAAGAGTGAAACTCAAAAAGTCAGATTATTCGGAAGAAATGGAAATACTGTCGAACCGCTATATATTAATGAACGGTGATAAGTATGAGGTATCACAAATCAATTTGGATAACCCTATTTCAGGAACGGTATATGGAACATTATTAAACTATAAAGGATCATTGGAAGCATTGAAGGGAAAGATCGACCATCCTCCTTATAATGAACCTCCTAAAGGGCCGATCCTATATATTAAACCTAGAAACACGTTTTCTTCTTTTTCAAATCCAGTTCCCCTTCCAAACGGCATACCTGAATTGGAAATCGGGGCCGCACTGGGAATTGTAATCGGTAAAACGGCTACAAGAGTCAAGAAAGAACATGCATTGGATTATATAGAAGGTTTTACGATCGCCAATGATATTAGCGTTCCACATGAAAGTGTTTTCCGTCCTGCTATCCGCCATAAAGCCCGTGATGGATTTTGCCCGATCGGTCCATGGGTCGTATCCAAGGAATCGATATCCAGCCCCGATTCTTTAGGAATCCGTGTATATATAAATGGAGAGCTAAAGCAAGAAAATTCAACTTCAAATCTAATTCGCTCCATATCCCGCCTTATTGAGGATGTAACAGACTTCATGACTTTGAGTACGGGTGACGTCCTTCTAGTTGGAGTTCCAGAGAATGCACCGCTGGCAAAAGCCAATGATCATGTCAGAATAGAAATAGACGAAATCGGGCATTTGGAAAATACTATCATTTCCGAGGAAAAACTATCACTGGAGGGGATTTTATGAAGAGAGCACGTGTAGCCTATGCAGGTGCCGTACATCCAGCAAGTGAATATTATGGCCAGCTCAAATTGGCGGATGGACGGATTGTCAATGAGCAGGATGTTGTCTGGCTTCCCCCGGTGGAACCACGAACTGTCTTCGCGCTTGGCCTGAATTATGCAGACCATGCGAAGGAGCTTGCTTTTAAAGCCCCGGAAGAACCCCTTGCGTTCTTAAAAGGTCCCAATACCTTTATCGGCCACCGTGGGCAGACAAGGCGGCCTGCTGATGCAGCTTATATGCATTATGAATGTGAACTTGCAGTCGTCATAGGTAAAAAGGCGAAAAACATAAAAAAGGAAGAAGCCTATAAGTATGTAAGTGGATATACGATTGCAAATGATTATGCAATACGTGATTATCTGGAGAATTACTACCGACCAAACTTAAAGGTCAAAAATCGCGATACCTGCACCCCCATTGGACCTTGGCTAGTCGATGCCGAAGATATTCCAGATCCTTCGAACCTTGCCATCAAAACTTACGTCAACGGAAAATTGACTCAGCAAGGCAACACGAAAGACATGATTTTCGGCATTGCTGATTTAATTGAATATTTCAGCAGCTTCATGACATTGAGTCCAGGCGATATCATTTTGACAGGCACACCTGAAGGATTGGCGGATACCGCTGTAGGCGATGAAATCATCACTGAAATTGAAGGAATCGGGAAACTCGTCAGCACAATAGTAGGTGACGATGCATTTACTGAAGGCGGGGATCGGCCGCATCTAAAAATCCATAATTAACGGAAGGGACTAATCACATGCCTCATATAATTATTGAATATACGGATAATATCAAAGATGAAATCCAGATTGATGGCTTATTAAAGAAGGTGAATGATGTCCTGATATCTTACCCTTCCATCTTTCCAATTGGCGGCATTCGATCCCGGGCCATTGAATTGAAGCATTATCGTGTTGCCGATGGTACAGAGGATGATGCCTTTGTTCATGCCATCCTAAAAATTGGCGCTGGACGCCAGGACGGTGATAAAACCAAAGTATGTGACCATCTATTCGAAACGATGGAATCTCATTTGGCATCCCTCTTTTCAAAAAGATATCTTGCACTCTCCATGGAACTTACGGAATTCAGTAATTTTGGCACATATAAAAAGAATAATATCCATGATCGATATCATAAATGAACAAGATTTCATATTTAAAGGCCTCCCCCTTCATTGGGGAGGCCTTTAAATCATTATGTTTTGCCACTGCTGCCGCGCTCAGTTGATTTCTGCAAGGTTTTCAGTACGGTTCAAGAACTCCTTGACACGATCCACATATTCCTGTTTATCATAGCCGTTATATAAAGCGCTCGCCATACGGACCGGATCTCCAAAAAAGAATCTTTCGTACAGCGTTTGCCTGGATCCAAATGAACTCATGCATACATCCCATGCGAGACGATACAATTTGACCCTGTCATATGCTCCACCATTCGCGGCTTGAAGATATTTATCCAAATCCGGTCGAAGCTCCGAATTGAAATCGGCTTCATTTGGAATCGCCATTAAGCCGCTAGCTCCAAGAAGCTGCATTATTTCACTGAATCTAGGGTAAATCTTCGGATAATAATTACGGGCAATGTTTAATGGTGTAAAATCAGGTGTCATCATTCCCCATTTATCCAATTTCGCGTTTGCCTCCGAAGCTGTTATGAAAGCCTTTAGCGTTTCAAGCGCCATGATGACTTCCGATATTTTCTCCTGAACATGCTGGTATTGCCCGATATTGATGGTTTCCGCCATAAGTTGCAAAATCCCCAGAATGAACTCAGTTTTGGCGATATTCTTCGATACCACCTGATGGGTCATATGAACAACTGCATTGCTTTCATTATATGCCTGGTTGCAAATGCCGACATCCCCATATGCAAATACCCGATTCCAAGGAACGACTACATCATCAAAAACGATAATCGTATCCATCTCCTCAAATCGTGAACCAAGTGGATGGTCAAAATGTGATTTGCCATAGTCGAATGATTCACGACAGATGAATTTCAACCCCGGTGTATTATTTGGAATGGAGAATGCGAATGCATAAGGGTTTTCTTCTTCTGATTGTTTTAGCAATGTCGAAGGGAAAACCATGATTTCATCCGTTATTCCTCCTTGTGTAGCTAATAATCTGGCTCCCTTTATAATAAGCCCTTCTGAATTCTTGCCAGCAATTCTTGCAGCGATGTAAGGGTCCGGAAGCTTTGCGGCACTAACTCCCCTATTAACCTGTGGTTGAATCAAGGTATGTGTCAACGACAAATCCTTTTCCCGGCAGAGCTCATAATAATCCTTCATATTTTTTGAAAATGCCGAATCCTGAGTGCCGAACATATCCGCTGCAGTACCGTACGCCATCATCCCACTGTTGATATAGTCAGGGGAACGTCCCATCATTCCATTATTATGCCTTGCCCATTCTTGAAACATCTTCCTCCTTTTTTCAAGGTCTTCCTTTGTCCGCGGCTGCATGAATGAGGTCCCTACTCTTTCGTTTGAAGTTGGTGAAATATAAGTCATGATGTCATTTTTCGCGGAATCATGCTGCAAATCATATAATTCAGCCTGTGTTTTCATGACCCCTTTAAAAGCTGGGTGTTGACTGATCTTATCTTTTACTTGCTCTCCATTGATCCATACATTCGCCTTTGCTTTGTCTACCCTATCGATATATTCTTTACCTGTTTTAGCCGGCATGCTTGCATCCCCCTTTAAAATCGATATAAATGAAGCGCTTACAATTAAAATTCCAAATATTGAATTAATTTATATAACAAAATATACCATGTGTTATGATATATATAAAATACTTTAAAAATTCAAAATGTATATGTAAATCATATGTATGAGGTGTATAAAATGGACATCCGGCAGTTAAAATATTTTGTGACAATCGTTCAGGAAGAACAAGTAACCAAAGCTGCAAAAAAATTACATATGGCTCAACCGCCTCTTAGCCAGCAACTTAAATTGATGGAAATGGAAATTGGTGAAAAACTTTTCGATCGGAATGGAAAGAAACTTAAACTCACTGAGACTGGTCAGGTTTTATATAAAAAAGCTGAAGCTCTATTGAATCAGTTTGAAGAAACACTTCTGGAAGTGAAGGAAGTCAGTAAAGGGGTAAAGGGCACTCTTTCCATAGGGTCTGTAAAAACCTGCTTTTCTTACATTCCGCAAAGGATGAGAACCTTTAGAGTAAAATACCCTGATATACGATTCAAGTTAATGGAAGGTGATACGTTCCGTTTAACGGAAGGCTTAATAAACAGGGAAATCGAGTTGGCCATCGTACGACTCCCAATTAATGGTAATCAGTTTTCGTCGGTTAACCTTCCACCGGAAGATTTTGTACTTGTCACCCCACATGATTGGGATATCCCAGACTTCATCGAATTTAAACAAATCAAGGAAGTTCCCCTCTTGTTGCTGCATAGGGTAAGCGGTCAAGGTACATATGAGCTTATAGTGGATGAGTGCTTCAGACATGGATTTGAACCTACGATTGTATGTGAATGTCCTGATGCTGCAATGATATTATCTTTAGTGAAGGAAGGAATAGGAGCTACCATCATGCCACGTACCACATCCAATTCGTTTTCAACCCAGGGTATAAATATAGTCGAATTGATAGATTGTGAAGTACAATCCGAAGCCGCGCTTATTTGGCTCGAAGAACGCTATCTTTCCAAAGGCGCCGTCAAATTTCTAGAAACTTTTTCCGAATGAATGGCCAGTTATCCTTAAATCTTCATTTCATTTGCACCTTTTCTAATAATCTATGGTGTTGGTTGGAATTTCTATTCCATTGAAAAGAAAAAAAGCAACCTAGATGGCTGCTTTTAAAAATCGATTCACAAGTTCGATGAGCTGCACTTTATTTATATGCATATCATTCAATGTCGCAAAACACCCTTAACATCATGACCCGTATTGGACTTTACGAGGATTTCATTATAATTGTCTTTTGTAACCGTTTCCAAATCTGTCCTGCGGTTACTGAACAGGGAACCTAAATAGCATGCGAGGAACCCAAGAGGAATGGAAACGATTCCTGGTGAATTCAAAGGGAAAATCGGGTCACCTGTCATTATGGTGGCTCCGGGAACCGGGTTCCAGACATTTGGACTTAAGGCCACGAGCAAAAGTGTACCAAAAAGACCTGTCATCATACCGACCATTGCACCGGTTTTATTGAATTTTTTCCAATAGATGGTGAGAAGGATGACCGGCAAATTCGAACTGGCTGCCAATGTAAAAGCAATCGATGCCAGAAACGCTACATTGAATTCCTGCAGACCTAATGATAAAACGATTGCAAGTGCAGTCACACCAATGGACGCCCATCTAGCCATCGTCATTTGCTGTTTTTCCGTTGCTTTTCCATCTTTTAAAATTTCATTGTAAAAATCATGTGAAAATGCCGTAGCACCTGTTAAAACGATTCCCGCAACAACTGCCAGTATCGTTGCAAAGGAAACGGCCGCAATAAAGGCGAATAAGATGTCCCCGCCCACAAGTTGGGCCAATAATGGTGCAGCCATGTTACCCGCTGGATTAGCGGTCATGATATTCGATGTTCCAACCAACTTCGCAGCACCGAATCCGAGAAAAATGACCATGATATGAAAAGCACCCATAATCCACATCACCCAAACAACCGACTTCCTTGCCACTTGTGCATTCGGGACAGTCAGAAAACGTATTAAAATGTGCGGTAGACCTGCCGTTCCCAGAATTAGGCCCAGGGACAAGGAAGCTGCATCCCACCCACTGGCATATTTAATACCTGCCTTCAGGTAAGCTGCTCCCATGGGTGTCGCTGTTTTCATTTCCGTGAAAATTCCGATGAAACTAAAATTCAACTTCCACATGACGATCATAAATAATATAAACACGCCGCCAATCAGCAGGATTGCTTTAATGATCTGCACCCAGCTCGTCGCCGTCATCCCCCCAAATAGTACAAATACCAACATTACAAGACCTACGATAATGACAGAGGTATTATACGGGATGTCTAAAAGCAATTTAAATAAAGCACCTGCCGCAACAAGTTGACCCAGCATGTACATGACTGATATCACCAAGGTATTAAAAGCGGTCACTCCCCGGACCTGTTTATATTTAAACCTTGTAGTCACCATATCAGCCAATGTGTATTTCCCTAAGTTCCTTAAAGGTTCAGCCACCAGGAATAATACAACAAGGAATGAAACAAGTGCTCCGTACATCAGGAAAAATCCATCATACCCCGTTAAGGAAAATGCTCCAATCAACCCTAAAAATGTGGAAGCCGACATAAAATCCCCGGCCAATGCAAGTCCATTTTGCCTAGCTGTCAAACCGCCCCCAGCCGTATAAAAAGAGCCTGCCGTTTTAGTTTTTTTGGAAGCGAAATACGTAATGAAAAGGGTGCCTATCGACATTAGTGCAAAAAGAATAATAACTGTCCAATTCATGATTCAAAGCCCTTCTTTCTCGATGATTTCTTTTATTTGTTCATCGATTCTTTCGGATTTCCTTACATATACGCTGCAAACCCATACAGACATAACCGTGATGGAGACACCGTACACCCACGCCCATGTTATGTCTCCAATGAAAGGGTGATCCAGGATATCAGTGTAAAAAACTAAGAAGGGCAAAAGCAGGGAATATCCCATAAAGAATATCGTAAAAGGGATGACGAATTTCTTTTTATCGGAAAGCATATTCTGAAACTCTTTGGAAGCAACAATCCTTTCATAATCCACTAGATTAGTTTGTTCCGATTCTTGAAGGTTTTTTTCCAACCGAACCATCTCTTCACACCTCTTCTGATATTTATTTTTCAAAGGACGGTACTATAACTAGTATTGAGCCTTTCCATTGCCAAATCTTTTCCAAAAACCCAAACAACTCATCTGCACAAGAAGGGCTAAGCCCATCCCTAAGCTTTCCGAACGCATTTTGTCTAACCGGTGAAACATACAGACAGGGCAGCAGTTAGTTCCCCTGCTGCCCTGTCCCAGACTATATCTTATAGAAGGCTTGCACTTTCGCAATAGACTTAGCTTGCGCCCTATCAATGACAATGTGCGGTCAATGTATGTTTTTGCCGAAACACTCGATCATTCATCCTGAATCCCGCTTTTTTCAGATGATGAATTCAGGCTTGCTTTTTGCCAGAATCGGTTCTTTAAGAGGAACTTCTTCACCTGATATTATATCAAGGACAGCAGAAGCCTCATCAAACCATGAATCCGGGGCTTTTGCTCCCCAAAATGTCTGGCGTCTTGGATCATTCAAATCCCAATGAATCGGTTCGATATCAGGGTCAGATGTTAAGTAATCCCCATTGTATAATTCGATTCTGTGACCGTCCGGGTCTCTTAAATATAGGAAGAATGCATTGGATAGGCCATGCCTTCCTGGTCCGCGTTCGATGGACTGTGCATATCCAAGTGATGCCAGTACATCACAGGCATGGATAATTGCAAGGGGGTCAGGCAGAAAGAAGCCTACATGATGAAGTCTTGGACCGATTCCGTTCATGAATGCCTGGTCATGGACGGTTTGCTTTCTATGTAGCCACGTAGCCCATAATTGGCCCGACTCATCCACTGTATCTTCCGAGCAGGCAAAACCTAATTCTTTCACATAAAAATCATAGGCTTTTTGGACATTTGTTACATTACAATTCACATGATCGATCCTTTGGACCCTTGACCCCCTATGCATATCGAATCTTTGCAGCAATCTCTCTGCTTTATCCATTTTGCTGAAAAACTCGATTGGCAATCCTGAAATATCCTGAACTCGGAGCGACTTGCCTAGTGCATGCTGTGTTCCTTCCTTCATCCACTTCATTTTCATTCCCTTGGACAGGAAGAAAGATTCCAATTCTTCAAGGTCTTCCTCTTTTTCAACCTTGTATCCTATCGCTTCAACGCTTGGCTTTTCTGCCTTTTGCAAGATAAGCGAGTGATGATGCGCTTCCTCTAAACCACGTAAATATATGTGATCATTCGTTCTTTCCGTTTCAATAAAACCTAAAGCATCCACATAAAAGGCTCTTGATTTATCTAAATCCGTTACATTAAGTATCGTTCTCGCAACACGAATAATAGAAAAATTCATTGTATTCTCCCCTTCTTTATGACACCCGATTATTTTTCAGCAGAAGAAACGGCATTTCGTTTTATGTCCCCAAATTTGGGAATGTGATGTTCTCCAATTGCTACGTGGATAACTTGTGTTTCCGTATAGAATTCAAAGCTATAATGGCCACCTTCACGTCCTACCCCACTATATTTCGATCCTCCAAACGGTATCCGCAAATCCCTTACGTTTTGGGAATTCACCCATACCATCCCACTATCGACAGCTTGAGCAAACCTATGTCCCCGTTTCATATCATTTGTCCATACATATGCAGCAAGCCCATACTTTACATCATTAGCCATTCTCAGTACTTCCTCTTCGGTCTTGAAAGGAATGACTGCCATGACTGGTCCAAAAATCTCTTCTTGTGCTACCGTCATATCATTTGTACAGTTCAAGAGAAGCGTCGGGGCAATATAATTCCCTTCGTTGAACGCACTTGGTATCGCACCGCTTACAATTTCAGCCCCTTCATCTTTTGCTATATCCAGATAACGGGAGACATTATTAAAGTGGTCACGATGGATCAGCGGTCCGATTTCCGTTTCTGGATCCATTGGGTTTCCAATTTTGATACTATGAACACGTTCCTTCAATTCTGCAACGAACTGGTCTATTATCGATTCATGGACAAATAATCTGGAATTGGCTGTGCATCGCTCCCCATTGAATGAATAGATTCCCCAAACCACCGAATCCAGGGCCTTTTCCAGATCGGCATCTTCAAAAATGACGGCTGGTGATTTACCTCCGAGTTCCATGGAAAAACGTTTCATCGTATCCGCACCATTTTTAATGATTTCAGCGCCAGTTGTCGTTTCTCCGGTAAAGGATATCAATTGGACCTCTGGATGGGCAACCAAGGACGCCCCAGCTGTCTCCCCAAAACCGTGAACGATATTGAATACGCCCTTTGGCAGACCGGATTGGTCAATGATTTGTGCTAATTTATTGGCAGTCAATGGAGACCACTCCGCCGGTTTAAGGACACATGTATTACCTGTAGCCAGAGCCGGGGCGATCTTCCAGGTTTCTAACATGAAAGGCGCATTCCAAGGAGTGATTAATCCTGCGACTCCTATCGATTTATGAATCGTATAATTGATGAAAGTGTCATCCACTTGATACGACTCCCCTATCAGCCTGCTTTTCACCATTTCAGAATAAAAACGGAAATTCTCCGCTCCCCTTGCCGCCTGTTTTTTTGTCTGGCTAATCGGCAACCCTGTATCAAGGGATTCCAAAAAGGAAATTTCTTCGGCATTCTCTTCAATTAAATCAGCAATCCTATTAATGTACTTCAATCTTTCTTCCACTTTCATCGTTCTCCATGGACCGTTATCGAATGCAGCTCTTGCGGCGGCTACCGCTTGATCAATATCCTCTTTAAATCCTTCTGCCACATTATTGATTGCTTGATTATTAAAAGGGCCTAGATTTTCAAATGTTTTTCCTGAGATTCCATCAACAAATTGACCATTGATGTAATGCTTGACATCTTGCACCGGAAAAGTTTGCATGAATAAATCCTCCTTTAAAAATTAATTCAGGAAGATGACAATAATCGTTTGGATTTGTGCAATCTTCCCAATCTAGCAATTATGACTGGATTTTTTGGTCAATCAAACCGTATGATTGAAGGGTTTCACGCAGTTCTTTTTCCAACGGTTCCGAAGGCGGTCCCATCGGCGGCCGTAATGCAGGATTGATTTTCCCCATCATCCCCATCGCAGCTTTTAATGGTCCTGGATTGGTTTCTTTAAACAAAACATCATTCAATGGCATTAATTTGTAATGGAGGTCAAGTGCCTTTTCCACATCACCCTCCACCCAATGGTTATAAATTTCAGCCACTTCTTTAGGAGTGATATTAGCTGTAGCACTAATATGTCCTGCTCCTCCAATAGCCAGCATCGGATAGCATAATAATTCGATGCCAGAATATAAGAGAAAATCCCTTCCGCAATTCAATAAGACACGGTTCACATGTTCAAAATCTTTATTAGATTCCTTTACGCCAATTATATTTTCACAATCTTCAGCAAGGCGTGCCAATGTCTTAACTTCCAAATTCGTTGCCGTTCTTCCGGGAATGTTATAAACGATAAGCGGGATATCAACGGAATCGGCCACCGTCTTAAAGTGATTGTAAAGTGCCTGCTGATTCGGCTTATTGTAATAAGGAACGATGACTAAAGCAGCATCAGCCCCCATTTCCTGTGCCCTTTTAGTCAAATGCAATGTTTCTTTCTGATTGGCAGATCCAGTACCTGGTGCAACCGGAACACGTGCTTTTGCTGCTTTGATTGCCGTTTCCATCACTAATTCCCGTTCCTCAATCGTTAGAGAACTCGGCTCGCCGGTAGTCCCGCATACCGAGATTCCATGGGAACCGCTTTCAATATGCCAGTTTACTAGATTTTCAATGGCCTTTACATCCACTTCCATCTTGTCATCAAATGGAGTGATAATTGGAGCTATGGATCCTCTTAAACGACTTTTGATTTCCTCGTACATTTTTTCTACCGCCCTTTCGTTATTTGAATATTCGGAATAATTAAACGAAAAAATCGACCTTGCTTTTATGAATAATCGATCGACTATTATAAAACAAGGCCTGGGTCATCAAAGTGCCTGATCGTGATTAGTTTCCGACCTCTGCTTGAATGTATTGATGGCATTCAGTTTATGCTTTCTCACCAGAGATTCAATTTCTTCAAAAGATGCTTTTTCCTTTAAAAGCTTTATGATGCTTTCATGTTCGCGAATCGATTGGACTGCGCGTTGCGGTACCATGGTGAACATGGACTTTCTGACTCTATTCATTCTTTGTTGAGCCTGTTTAATTTCCTCCTTCAAAAAGGAATTTCCGCACTTTTCATAAATTTCCTCATGGAAACATTCGTTTAACTTACCAAACAGCTCTAATTCAAAGTTATGGAGGGCTTTTTCCATTTCCTTGTTTAAATTAATCAGATTTTCAAAATCATCATCTTTCATCGTTAAAGAACTAAGGGCAGCTGCATATCCTTCAAGCAAAGATAGAACTGAAAGAGTTTCAATGTATTCGCTCTCATTAATGCTTGTAACCACTGCTCCACTATAAGGCTTATATTGAATAAGGCCGTCGGATTCCAGTTGTCTGATCGCTTCCCTGACAGGAATCGGACTTAGACTAAGTTCTTTTGCCGTTTGATCGATAATGATTCGCTGTCCAGAACCATATGTTCCATCCAAAATTAATTTACGAAGGTGCTCATAAGCTATTTGCTTTTTGCTGGGTATTTTGTTTTTCTCTTCCATATTTTCATCATATATGAAATCATATATGATTGCAACCGATTTTTATTAAAAATCATATATGATTTTTTCTTAATGTACTGTTTCTCTGCAGGACTTAATGGGACAAAAACTCAATTGATAAAAAGGGAGATCAGTAATCCACCTTTTCCTGTGCCATAGATATAATTCAACTAAAATAACCTGCAGACACTGATGTAGCCAGGTAGTCTGCAGGTTATTAAAAAATTATGCCATTTTTGATTTAACGAATGAATGTATTCTTTCAACTGCTGCTTCCAGCAGCTCCAGTGAAGTTGCATAAGAGAGTCTGATGTTATCAGGTGCACCGAACCCTGAACCTGGAATAACAGCCACTTGAGCTTCTTCCAGCAACGCAGTCGTAAAATCTTCGACATTGCTGTACCCTGTTAATTCAACTGCACGTTTAACGTTCGGGAATAAATAAAATGCCCCTTGTGGTTTAATGCAGCTTACGCCTGGAATTTCAACCAATTTATCATATATCTTATTCAAACGGCCTTCAAATGCCTGACGCATTTCCTCAACAGGCTCCTGCGTACCTTCATAAGCCGCAATCGCACCATATTGAGCAGTTGTGGTAGGATTTGATGTGCTATGGCTGGCAAGGTTCGCCATTGCTTTAATGATGGACTCATCACCGGCTGCATAACCTATTCTCCAGCCAGTCATCGAATGCGATTTAGAAACACCATTGATGATGATCGTTTGCTTTTTCAATTCAGGTGAAATCTCTGCAATGGATGTATGTTTAGCATTTCCATATACCAATTTTTCGTAAATTTCGTCGGAAACGATCAAGATATCATGAGCCAGGCAAACTTCCCCGATAGCCGCCAATTCTTCCCTGGAGTAAAGCATGCCCGTTGGATTGCTTGGCGAGTTGATGATAACCGCTTTCGTTTTTTCGGTAATTGCTTGTTCTAATTGTTCTTTAGTGATTTTATATTGATTTTCTTCCGTACCGACTACATAAACCGGCTTTCCGTCAGCAAGCTTGATTTGCTCAGGATAGCTCACCCAATATGGTATCGGGACAATGACTTCATCTTCTTCGTCCAGGATAGCTTGAAACAATGTGTAAAGCGAGTGCTTTGCACCTGAGCCAACTACAATTTCAGACGGTTTGTAATCCAAGCCTTGATCACGCTTCAATTTAGCCGCAATTGCTTCTTTTAGCTTCGGCAGACCAGCGGATGGCGTGTATTTAGTTTGACCTTCATTCATGGATAGAAGTGCTGCATCTATGATATGTTGGGGTGTATTATAGTCTGGTTCACCAGCACCCAAACCAATTATATCCAGACCTTGGGCCTTAAGCTCCTTTGCTTTTGCCGTAATGGCCAATGTTGTTGATGGCGTTAATGACTGAACCCGGTTCGCTAATTTCATATTAAATTAATCCTCCATTCTAAATGCTTCGATAATACTTTAGCCATTCCCCAGTTTTAAAATCATAATAGTCATAGTTAAAACGCTCGGATTCATCAAGATACGTTACTTCCCAAAGCGGAACGTTTTTTTCCATGCCTAGCTTAACCGAAATGATTTTTTGGGGATTAAGCTTTTCTTTGACAATGTTTAAAATCTCTTTTTTTGATTTACCATCTTTATAGTTTTCCACTACTATTTCTTTCTTCTTGTCCTCAGGAAGCCAGACTATTTTTTTAGTCCCTTTTTCTCCCTTACCAATGATGACGGAGTATGAATCCTGCCCATTATAAAGGTAGAATTCTTCCATGGTCACAAGGCCGCCCTCTTCCTTCGCCTTTTTAAAAGCCTCATTACCAGCCTCTTTTTTAGGCTGCAACGCTTTAATATATGCCCCGCTGACAAATCCGATAAAACAAAGGACCAGGATGGAAGCAATAATCAACCATTTTTTCAAAGCTGCTTTTCCCTCTTTCTATGTACGATAAATTGTAAATATCGCTTTTTCTTGATCTTCGGAATCCAATGCCAGACCGAACATTAAATCATCTTTTTTCAATGTTCGGTTCAAGGAATCCACAATTTTATACAGATCAGGAGAATGTTGCAACCTGACTGTTGAAATTACTTCGATTTTACTTTCCATGAGACGCCCCTCCATTTTAATAAATTGTCAACAACCACTGGTATGAATAGGATTTGAAGGCTTTACCACCTATCACATTATACCAGTTCAAAGGTTATTTTTCTTTATAAATTCATAAAAATCCATTTTAGATTAATGAAATATCTAAAGATTCTTTAAATCCACTTCTCTATCATTTCAGCCATTTCTGTTATTGAGGCTTGGTGCCAGTTCACTTCGGGAATGGCCTTTTGAAATTCAGGTCCGTATTTGGCAGTGATTATGCGGCGATCAAGTATAACCAAAACCCCTTTATCTTCTGGCGTCCGTATAAGCCTGCCGAATCCTTGCCGGAACCTTAACAGGGCCTCAGGTAAAGAATAAGCAGAGAAAGGATTACGCCCTTGCTTCTCGAGAAGTTGACATTTTGCTGCTGTCACTGGTTCATCCGGTGGCGAAAATGGCAGCCTGACAATGATTAAACAAGATAAATCCTCGCCTGGGATATCGACGCCTTCCCATAGGCTGGTTGTCCCAAACAGGACTGCTTTCTCGAAGTTTTGGAAATTCCTGAGCAGCCTCATCCGGCTTCCGCCAGAAATCCCTTGTGCAAACAGGGTGAACTCATCCAGAACCCCACTGTCTTTGATGGAATTATAGGTCGCCCGCAGCATTTCATGCGAGGTGAATAATACCATCATCCTCCCTTTCGCTGCTTGAGCGGCAGCAATAATATGGTTTGCCGCGGTTTCGGAGAATTCCTCCACCGATAAGCAATTGATATCTGGTAGATCATTTGGAACCAGTACCTTTACGAGTTCCTTATAAGGAAAGGGAGAAGGAAAACTTGCTGTCTGCATCGGTTCATTCTCTAAACCGAGTTGTTCTTTAAAATACGTAAAAGAATCTTTCACAACGAGGGTTGCCGATGTCATGACCACACTTTTTTGGCGTCCGAAATAGGAATCCCATAACCGTTTGCTTCCTGCAATCGGCTGAACCGTCAAAGTCACCCCATGCTGGGGTGCTGCATTCGTATAATCAAGCCAATAAATATTTTCTTCATGCGGCTTGATGAAGAATTCATGCAAGGAGTCCCTGGTATCCTGTAAATGTCCAAGCAGCACCTCGATATCATTCAAATGAAATAATGAATTTTTTCCTAATGGGGACTCATTATTCAATAAAAGGGCCAATCTTTTCTCTAACTCCGTGATGATGTATCCTAATAAATCCACCAATCGCTCAGCGACCAGAATCGCCTTACCCCATCTTCCATCATCTATCTTGAATGAAAGCCGTTTCGGACTCATGGAACGTGAAAGTTTTTCCGCCTGATTGGAAATGTAATAAAAAAGCTGTTCGAATTCATATGAAAAATCACTAAGCTTTTGATCTAATTCATGCGTGGACTTCCCCTCGGCCAGTCCATTATTTATGAGCATCCTGCCCAATTTATATAATAATTGCTTTTGATCTGATGTCCCTAGTCTGTTTAAAACCGTCTTCACCGAAATGTAATTTAGCCTGCTCCCAAGCTGTTTAGATGCTGCCTGTTCCAAATGGTGTGCTTCATCGAGTATCAAATACCCTTTTTTTGGAATCAAGGCATCTTCTGTAAGCAGATCCGTCATTAAAAATGAATGGTTAGTAATGATGATATCCGCCTTGGCGGCTGTTCTTTTTGCCCGTTCAAAAAAATCCAATTCAAGCCAGGGCTGTTTTAATCCGGCGTATGTAAGACCATCACTTTGCAGCCGATTCCAAAATAGCTGACCGCCGCTTGTAAGATTCAATTCATCTTTATCGCCTGTTAAGGTTTCGGTAAGCCAAACCAATATCTGCATTTTCGTTAATGCCGTTTCATAATTATCTTCCTTCTCACGCAATGCCCTTTCAAACTTTGCCAAGCTCAAATAATTACTTCTCCCCTTTAGCAAAACAGCTTGAAAGGTAAAGGGAAGTATTTTTTTAAGCTTGGGAACCTCATTTTGAAGAAGTTGATCCTGTAGCTGAAGCGTGTATGTTGAAACGACGACAGGTTTATGATGTTTTTTTGCAAAATAGACGGCCGGAAGCAGATAGCCTATGGATTTCCCAATACCTGTCCCAGCTTCAATGATTGCATCCTGGCTGGATTCGAAGGAATGGTGAATCATGTTCATCATATCAAGTTGTCCGCTTCTTGCTTCAAAGGCAGGGTATGCACTTTGAAGCATGGCTATTTTTTTCTCATCATCAAGCGGAAATTCCGCCCCCGTGTCTTTTTGATCACCTTCGTCTTCGGCCTTTTTAAATGCAAGGCCCCTATAAGTAATAAGATCAGGTGAATGGACTTCTGCTTTAGCAAGTTTGCTTGCAATGCAAGCATCTATCAATTCGGAAATCTCACTTTGTAAGGAATATGATAATCGATATAACTGTTTAAGTGTCATCACTGGAAGATTCATCAGCTTTTTTTTCAATTCCAATAATAATAAAGCGGTCGCATATGCATCACTATCCGCTTGATGGGGCCTGGAATGATCTAGATTTTCTTCTTTAGCCAGCTGGTGCAGCTTATATCCATCGGATGTTGGTTTTAATATTTTCGCTAACTCCACTGTATCAAGGGTGGAACCATAAAACGACTCAAACCCGCATCGTACTAGTTCTTCCTGTAGAAAAGATAAATCAAATAATACATTATGGGCAACAAAACAAGCCCCTTCTATAAGCCGGGCAATATTTCCTGCAACATCTTCAAAGTCAGGTGCATTTTTTACCGTCTCGTTGCTTATTCCGGTCAACTCTTCAATAAACAAGGAAATTTCCTGTCCAGGGTGGATATATGTGGAGTATTCATCCACAATTTGGTCATTTTCGATGACCACGCCAGCAAATTGAATAATCCTATCCCCTTTTTTCGGAGAATTCCCTGTTGTTTCCAAATCGACCACTACATATCGTTGCATCATGAATTGTACACCTCAAACTTCACTTTCTCCACTTCCTGATGGAATTCTCTTATCTTTTTTATACCATAATAATCGTAATAAAGGAAACAAGCGGTTCATCAACGGACGAAAAGGGCCGGCACCTGTATGCATGATCCATGCATATTGTGCCGGCCCTCCGCTTACATGACAGTAGCTGCAGGTTCGTTTGAAATCAGATCAATGATTTTGTTATTTTCATCCATGATCGCAACTTTTGGTTTATGCTCCCCCAGTTTATCCTCTGAAACCATCACATAAGAAATGATTATCACGATATCATCCGGCTGCACCAGTCTTGCTGCCGCTCCGTTCAAACACACGACACCGCTGCCCCGTTCTCCCGCAATCACATACGTTTCAAGTCGTGCACCATTATTATTATTCACGATGGCGACTTTTTCATTAGGCAGAATACCCACCGCATCAATTATATCTTCATCAATCGTAATGCTGCCTACATAGTTCAAATTAGCCTCAGTAACCCTTGCACGGTGGATTTTTCCATTCATCATCGTTCGAAACATCTCAATACCCCCTGATTTTCATGAATTATTCTACATTTAAAGTGATATTATCAATTAGTCTTGCATGCTTGAACTTTACAGCCATTGCAATGATGATGTTTCCAGCCAGCGATTCAAGCGGTTTAAGTTCCGGGTATTGATAGACTTCAATATAGTCGATCACTCCACTTGTGTGGGCACCAATATGTTCACTTACTAGAGCCGTGACGGTTGCTGCATTTCTTTCACCGGATTCAACCGCCTCTTTGGCCTTCAATAAACTTTGGTACAGCTCTTTAGCCTCCAAGCGCTCCTGAACTGATAGGTTCACATTTCGCGAGCTCTTCGCTAACCCATCTTCTTCACGTACAGTTTCCACTGCAATAAGCTGGATAGGGAAATTGAAGTCTTTGATCAGTCCATCTATCACGGCGACCTGCTGGGCATCCTTCTTACCAAAGTAAGCTCTATCAGGAAGGATGATATTGAAGAATTTCGTTAAGACTGTCGCAACACCATCAAAGTGTCCGGGCCTTTGTCTGCCGCATAAAACATCCGTCCTGCTTTGGACAACAACTTTTACAGATGGTTCTTCACCATACATTTCGTGGACAGTTGGATAGAAGAGATAATCAACTCCGCCATTGGCTGCGACTTTTTCATCCCGTTCCAAATCCCGCGGATATGTTTCAAAATCCTCATTGGGTCCAAATTGCGTCGGATTGACAAAAATACTTAATACCACAATGTCATTTTCTTTGCGCGCCTTTTCCAAAAGGGTTGCATGCCCCTCATGTAAAAATCCCATTGTCGCTACATAGCCAATGCTTTTGTTATTGTTTTTTTCCTCTCTAAGTGCCAATTGCAAAGCAGCTGCTGATGTAAATGTTTTCATCTTTTCCCTCCGTAAAGTTCGGAAAGTTGTTCTTCCTTCATCGTGAATGTATGTTTCTCCGACGGAAAAACTTTAGTTTTCACTTCATTCACGAAGCTTGTAAGCGATTGGCCAATCAGTTCATTTGCATCTCCATAAACTTTTACGAATTTCGCCAGCCGGTCTACCCCGTACTTGATGACATCATGGTAAACGAGGACTTGACCATCCGTTTCAGCTCCTGCCCCAATTCCAATGGTTGGAATGTCAAGGTTCCGTGTGACGAGTTCCCCCACTTGATATGGAACACATTCTAAGACTACTGCCATCGCCCCCGCAGCTTCACACTTTCTCGCATCTTCCAAGAGCTGTGCTGCACTTTCGGCATCTTTTCCTTGTACTTTATATCCGCCCAGAACGCCGACTGATTGAGGAGTCAAGCCAAGATGGGCTACAACCGGGATGCCCGCCTTGGTCAATGCTGATATTTTTTCAACAACATCATCCGCTCCCTCAAGCTTTACGGCATCCGCATGACCTTCCTGCATGATCCGGGCTGCATTCTTGAGTGTTTCATCCATAGATAGGTGATAGCTCATAAATGGCATATCCGTTACGACAAATGTATTTGGTGCCCCGCGTTTTACTGCCTTTGTATGATGGATCATGTCATTCACCGTAACTGGAATCGTTGAATCATATCCCAATACGACCATTCCTAAAGAATCTCCGACTAAAATCATGTCTACACCTGATTGTTCGGCTAACTTTGCTGACGGGTAATCATAAGCCGTCAGCATGACAACCTTCTCTTGATTTTGTTTCATTTTCAAAAAATCTCCGGATAATTTCATTACGTTTCCTCCTTTTGATGGAGGAGATGAAAACATCAGCGAAAACTGGTGTCTATACATTCATCCGCAAAAAAAGGACTGACTAAAAAAGTATCTGTTTCGCTACGAAAAATGGCTGAAAAAGCCACAATTCGATCAATAAACAGACTCATCTTTTAGTCAATCCCTTTGTTTCATCAGAAGTTTCATCCCTCCGTCCCCGTCCAGTTCTCTGGATCAAGGCAGATTTTCAAATAATTTGGTATTTATGGGGGTGCAGTTCACATGATACTGCCCACTTGCATTATATCAAGCCAAATTGAAAATTTCTATTTAATTTTCACGAATTTGACAAAAATCTACTGAATTTCAATATCTGCAGAATATATCGAATGTACGGTTCCTTTGCCGTCTTCAAGAAGTAAAACGCCTGAATCCGTTATGCCCAACGCTTTTCCGACAATCGTGTCATTAACGGTACTCGCTTTGATTACCTGTCCAAGACTGATCGCATAACTCTCCCATAAATCCTTTATTGGCATGAAGCCCTGATCTAAATAGAGTTCGTACAAATTTTCCAGACGAAACAATGCTCGTTGAATGACCTTGGACCTTGAAACCGTCACTCCACTTTCTATGAGAAGGGAAGACGCCTTTTCCTGCAGATCTTCAGGAAAATCCTCCAATTGCTGATTGATATTCATTCCAATTCCGATAATGACAGAATGGATCCTATCTGATTCCGCCTGCATCTCTGTAAGGATGCCCACCACTTTCTTGCGATTCACCAAAATATCATTCGGCCACTTTATTTGCGGCTTCAAATCAGTGGTATCCTCTATAGCCTGAGCAACAGCGACCGCGGCCAATAATGTAAGCTGTGGAGCCTCATGAATAGGGATTTTCGGCCTCAAGATGAGACTCATCCATATGCCGCTGAATTTTGGAGAATGCCAAGATCTCATTAGCCTTCCTTTTCCGGATATCTGCTCCTCGGCAACGACGAGGGTCCCCTCCTGAACGCCTTCATTTGCGAGTTGATGCGCAATTTTTTGCGTGGATTCTACAGTTTCCTGATAGTGGATCAGCTTGCCGATCGTTTTTGTTTCCAAGCCAAGCTGTATTTCGCTCTCGGACACTTTTTCCGGCGCTGATATGATCCGGTAGCCTTTTTTCCTTACGGCCTCAACATTATACCCTTCACTGCGCAGGTCTTCTATATGCTTCCAGACAGCTGTGCGCGAACAGCCAATGTATTCAGCAATTTCCTGACCGGATATAAACGCACCATCCGCTTTTGAGAGGGCTTCCATCAGCATTGTTCTTAACTCAGATTGCATTTCACCAGCCACCTCTTTATTTCTTCTTTATCATTTCTTAATTCTTCATTCAAGACAGCTTTCAATACTTTTCCCAAGTATTCCTTGACCCATGGACCTGGCTTTTCTTGTTTCCAATTCAATAAATCCGTTCCCGTAACGGCAAGATCCGACATTTGTTTAATAATAAGTCCATTATAGCTTTGATGTGCATTCTCCTCCGCATCCGATACATTCCCGCCAGTCATCGCCGCCCTGACTTTTGCAGCTTGTACAGTTACGTCATGCCCTGCCTGAAATACATCGATGGCTGATGGATCTTCTTTCTTCACTAGCTGTATCGTACGTTGAACGTTTCTTATGCTTTTCAATGGCAGCTTCCATTCCCTTAAAGCCTCTTCCATTTCCTGATCTTTTGTGTGAACCATGATTATAGACCATATTTCTGCCGCCTTCAGTTGATGAAGCGGCAGGTTCAGTAATTCCATTAAATGTTCCTTTTTACTGGAGAATAGAGGCAGGTATTGATATAAACCGCTTTCCAGCAAGAGTGAAAAAGCCCTTAACTTATTCGAGCCTGCCAATAGTTTCTCAAATTCAACCAGGATTCTTTCGACAGCAATTTCACTGATGATCTGGGCGTTTTCTTTAAGGGAATCAAAGGTTTCTTGATCCAGTTCAAAATCAAGTTGACTGATGAATCTTAATGCACGCATCATTCTCAATGCATCCTCATGAAACCTTTCATGCGGGTTGCCAACCGTGATGATCCTTTTTTCAGCCAAATCTCGCTTACCATTAAATGGATCGATGATTTTACCGGTCTTATCCATTGCCATTGCATTCATCGTAAAATCTCTTCTTTGCAAATCCTCAGTCAAAGAACGGACAAATTGTACAGCATCGGGTCTGCGAAAGTCCGAATACCCGCTTTCCGTTCTAAACGTCGTAATTTCGTATGTACCCGTATCCGTTATGACGAGCACTGTTCCGTGGTCAATCCCGATATCAGCCGTATTAGGAAAAATCCTTTTGATTTCCTGGGGTGTTGCGGAAGTCGCTATGTCCACATCGTTAATGGGTCTGCCAAGGATATAATCCCTTACAGAGCCGCCAACGAAATAAGCCTCGTATCCTGCTTCTTCAATCAATTCCAGAATGGGTACTGATTTTAAGAATAACCGATCCATCAGCATCCCCTCCCTATTCGATGGATTTACCTTCAAGTGCTTGAATGTAGATGGCTTCATACTCAGCCATAATCGTATCACTGTGAAATTCAGTATTGGCCCTTTCCAGCGCAGCTTCAGAAAAGCGTTTATGTAAAACCGGGTCGCTTAAAAGTCCAATCGCTTTTTCAGCAACCATTTTGACATCTCCCAATTCACAAATATAACCAGTCTCCCCGTCAACGATGACTTCAGGAATTCCCCCGATATTTGTCCCTATACAAGGAACTCCACATGCCATCGCCTCGAGTAGCACAAGTCCGAAACTCTCTTTTTCCGATAACAGGAATATCAAATCACTGATTGAATATAATTCGGCAAGGTTATCCTGCTTACCAAGAAACAAGACCGAATCATCGATTCCAAGATCATTAGCCAATTTCAAAACGGTTGTCACTTCCGGACCGTCCCCTACGAGCAGAAGCTTTGCAGGCATTTTCTTTTGAGTTAGATAAAAAGCTTGGATGACGTCTTTCACTCGTTTGACCGAACGGAAATTCGAAACATGTATGATCACTTTTTCATCTTCACTGATTCCGTATTCATCCTTAAGGTAATGGGAATTGGATTTATGGTAATCTCTTTCATCAATAAAATTATAAACGGTTTTGATTTCCTTATCCGGTGCGATTAATTCGTGCGTTTGCTGAACAAGGGAATTAGATACTCCTGTAACGACATCCGATTGCTCTATCCCGAATTTTATCAAATTGGTCAATGAGGGATCATGGCCTAATACGGTTATGTCCGTACCATGCAGTGTGGTTACGATCTTTACTTCATTACCTGACATCTGCTTTGCAAGGATTGCACATACAGCATGGGGAATTGCATAATGAACGTGGAGAATATCTAATTTCTCCCGTTTTACGACATCCGCTATCTTGCTCGCAAGCGCCAGGTCATATGGTGGATATTGAAAGACAGAATACGAGTTCACTTCAACTTGGTGATAAAAAATATTACAGTACATCTTATTCAAGCGAAAAGGGAGGCTTGAAGAAATGAAATGTATCTCATGTCCTTTTTCTGCAAGCATCTTGCCTAATTCAGTTGCTACGACACCAGAACCCCCAACTGTAGGGTAACAGGTAATTCCAATTTTTAATTTCATAAGATTATTTTTCTCCTAACAAGTCGGCATCGATCAGTAACGGTTTTTTAGTCATGAATCCCTCCGCATAGGCGACACCCACTTCTTTACCGAACATCCGCTCCCGTGCCTCGACAGTCTCGATATAGCCATTAACCAGCGGTGTTTCTACAGATACTTGACTTTCTTCGAATTGGCTGCGATATGCCCTAAGGCTATCCAGTTTTTTCGATATTGTGGAACTGATGTCCACGACGATGTCCGGTTTGTGAAACCCATTGATCATATAATAGTACATATTTTGGACACGATGAGAATCCATTCCTGCTTCTTCCATATACTTTCTTACTCCTGCCGAAAAAACTGCTTCCTCCACTAATTTGGCACAGTTACCATGATCGGGATGGCGATCTTCCAAAAATGGTGCAAATACAAGTGCAGGCTTATATTGGCGAATGACCGTAATGATTTGATTTATGTATTCCGCTTTCATGTATAGGCCCCGGTCGGGTAAATCAAGGGAAATCCTCTTCACCCCAAGGATTTCAGCAGCCTTATGTGCTTCCTCCTGACGCAATGGAACGGTTCCATTGGAAGACATTTCAGCTTTTGTCAAATCACAAATGACAATTTCCCTGCCTTGTTGCGCATATTTGGCGATCGTGCCACCCATACCGATTTCAACATCATCCGCATGTGCGCCAAAAGCCAGAATATCTATGTTACTTTTGTTTATCATTTATCTCACCTTGTTTTTTCCGTAGTTTTAGCCAGTCCATATACCCATGCTTCAAACCTTGTATCAGCACTTCTGCCGTGCCCATATTTGTCGCCAAGGGAATTTCATAAACATCTGATAGGCGTATAAGCGCCGATACATCAGGTTCATGTGGCTGTGATGTCAATGGATCGCGGAAAAATAGGACCATGTCCATTTCTCCACGCGCGATCATCGCACCTATTTCCTGATCCCCTCCAAGAGGTCCTGAATGAAAACGATGGACAGGCAGCGATACTTCTTCCATGATTCTTTTCCCGGTCGTTCCTGTAGCATATAATTCATGCTGCTCAAATACATCTTTATAGGCTGTTACAAATTGAATGATATCTTCTTTTTTCATATCATGGGCAATTAAGGCAATTTTCATCGTAAACCCTCCTGATCCCTATTCAATAATATTTTCCAGGCCGTATACCAGAACATCCAATTTCATGACAGTATCGACAGCAAGTTTGACTCCTGACATGAAGGAAGCTCGATTAAAGGAATCATGCCGAACCGTCAATAACTCTCCATCACTTCCGAAAAGCACCTGTTGATGGGCAACCAATCCAGGTAGCCGGACACTGTGGATATGCATGCCATCTACATTTGCGCCTCTTGCCCCCTGGATGGTTTCTTTTTCATTAGGGTGCCCCTGTTGTTTCGTTTCACGTACTGCTGCAATCATGTCTGCCGTTTTTGAAGCAGTTCCAGAAGGTGCATCCAGTTTTTGATCATGGTGCATTTCTATGATTTCCACATCCGGGAAGTATTTTGCGGCCATTTGGGAAAACTTCATCATCAAAATGGCTCCAATTGCAAAGTTTGGCGCGATGATGCAACCAATGCCCTTTTCTTTTGTTAATGAATCCAGCTTCGTTAAATCTTCCTTAGTAAAACCAGTCGTTCCCACTACAGGGCGGATGCCATGATTAAGTGCCGTTTCGGTATGAAGCATCCCCACTTCCGGTGTGGTCAAATCAATCAATACATCCGCCTTTACGGAAGAAAAGCATTCATTTATATCAGAAAAAACAGGTGCTTCAATACCGTGAAAACCTTCTATTGCGGAGAGGCTTTCCCCGTTATGCTTGCGATCTATGACAGCTGCCAATTCAAACCCTTCTGTCCTATGTACAAGCTTCACCGCTTCATTACCCATTCTGCCACGTGGACCAGCTACAATCACTTTAACTTTACTCATCTTTACCTTCCTCCTCCATTTTTCCTTCTTTTCTTGTCCATCTATCTTTATCACGGGTTGTGAACTTTTTCATGACCAAATCATGCGAATTTTGAAGGTCGATCCCTAAAGAATTGGCAAAACAAATCAACACAAAAAGCATGTCCCCCAATTCCGCTTCAATCGTATTCTCTTCTTCTGTTGCCTTCTTTGGTTTTTCACCATGGTAATGATTGACTTCCCTAGCCAACTCCCCAAGTTCTTCAGACATACGGGCCAGCATGGCCAGAGGGCTGAAATATCCTTCTTTAAATTGTCCTATGTATTGGTCGACTTCCGCTTGCATTTGTTGAATCGTCTTATGGTTTTCCATATAGTCACCCATTCTTGAATTTCGTTTTCAAACATCATACCTTCTCCATGTTAGCTAAAAGTGAAACAGATGACAACAGATACGTTCACGAATCAAAATTGCCCATAGTTGGTTAATTAGTTATAATAAGTAAATTAATGAAATGTAAACCTTTGGAGGTATAGGACATGCTTTTGGGCTTAAAATTGAAAAATATCATCTTCATCCTTTTTGGGGCTGGAATCTTCGCCTTTGGCCTTGTGCATTTTAACATGCAGAACAACTTGGCCGAAGGCGGATTCACCGGTCTCACATTGATTATATATCAACTTATCGGGATAAATCCTTCTTATTCTAATTTGATTTTGAATATTCCCTTATTTTTAATAGGGTGGAAATATTTAGGGCGCACTTCTTTCTTTTATACGATTATCGGAACGGTTGGCCTCTCCGTTTGGCTATGGGTTTTCGAGAGATACGAAATCGAAATCGACCTCGGAAACGATTTGATGCTGGTCGCATTGTTCGCCGGGGTCTCTGTTGGTGTCGGGCTGGGCATCATCTTTCGTTACGGCGGGACAACAGGCGGAGTGGATATCATTGCCCGTTTTGCCCACCGTTACTTAGGAATGGGCATGGGACGTACGATGTTCATCTTTGATGCAGTCGTCATTAGCCTGTCCATCCTTACCTACCTGGATTACCGTGAAGCGATGTATACCCTCGTTGCCGTATTTATAGGTGCCAGAGTAATCGACTTTATGCAAGAAGGAGCCTATGCTGCTAGAGGTGCAATGATCATTAGTGATAAAAACATGGAAATTGCAGAAAAAATCATGAATGATATGGAGCGGGGCGTAACTGTATTAAGGGGATATGGATCCTTTACACGCAATGACCGGGAAGTACTCTATTGTGTTGTCGGGAAAAATGAGTTAGTCCGCTTAAAAAATGCCATAACATCGGTGGACCCTCATGCATTTGTATCAGTAAGTGAAGTTCATGATGTATTGGGTGAGGGCTTTACCCTTGATGAGAACAAGAACCCCATTGAAAGGTAATCCATTGATTAATGTTGCCCTGTCTTACTGCATTTTATTAGCAATGTGCAGCAAAAACTCTTTAAAATGAAAGGCTTTGTTAAGTAGTATTGTTGTTGTTTTTCAGGAATAAGAATGGGAACGTCCGATTTGGACGTTCCCATTCTTATTCCATTAAAGCCCCCTATAATGGAATAACCGTAAAGCTAATGAAGCTTTTTTAAAAGCTGCGTTTCTCTGGCCAAGCTCCTTGCATTTTACTAAGGAATACAATTTGCCCAATATGATATGCGTCGTGCATTGCTAAACTCTTCAGTTCAAGCACTAATGAATTATCTTCTCCTGGGATCTGTCTATACAAATCTTCATGTTCTGATTTTGCTAGTATTTTTCCAAGTTCACGATGAACATAAAAGTATTCTTGTTTTGTTTCCTTCCAATTTTCTAACGTCTCAGTTGGTAATCGAAATGTAGAATCATTATTTTCTGCCTGTGGTTCATTCGCTGTATCACCAAGAAATCGCATCAGAAATCTCTTTTCATAGAAAAGTAAATGACAAACTAATTCCCAAATGGAATTCATTGCCACATCAGCTGGTTTCCAAATTGCCTGTTCAAAAGTAATATCCTCTAGCACTTTTTCAAGTGGTGGAAACCAGTCTTCTTCATCTAAGCAGCTTGCCCATTGTTGTAGCAAAAGTGTCTTTACATCCATTTTCTATTCCCTCCAATTTAACCCCTTTAATAGATAATCCCTTTGGTCAAAATTCATTTGCGGCGTGTTGTAGATAGCTCACGGTGTCATGCCAATTCCTTGTTCAATTAAACTGGCCCTTTAACGGAACAATGAACGCTCCGTTATTTGGAAAATTCTGATAATATTAGTTTATCATAAGTTATGTTAAGTGAGAAAGAACAACTGTCTAAAACCATTTTGGTTTTCGTAAAGTTATCTTTTATATGTTTGATGGTGTCTAAGAATTGGAACCAGCTCAAAAAATGGTCTAGATATTAAGTCGCTACATCATCATTACTTAACGACCATTCGATCAAATCAAATAACAACATTATTCTTTAACAAAGCCAAATGAAAAGGACCCCATCCCAAGATGGAGTCCTTTTTCAAATTAATCTTCTTCCCTCATTCCTGTATACATAAGCAGAAGACGAACTAATTCCAGTACGGCTACAAGAGCGGCAGCAACATAGGTCATCGCAGCAGCACTTAATACTTTTTTCGTTTCCCGTTCTTCATCATTCCGGATGACCCCAGCGGAAACGAGTTGATCCATAGCCCTAGAAGAAGCATTGAATTCAACCGGCAGTGTTATCACTTGGAACAATACAGCAGCTGACATAAATACGATACCCGCCAAAAGCAAATTAGGAATTGAAGCTAGCATCCCGATTAAAATCAAAATCCAAGATATGTTAGAGCCAAAATTAGCTACCGGTACTAATGCATGGCGGAAACGCAAGAAAGCATATGCTTCTTTATCTTGAATCGCATGTCCCACTTCATGGGCTGCAACAGCTACGCCGGCAACTGAATGGCCGTGATAGTTATCCGTTGATAAACGCACCGTTTTGTCCCTTGGGTCATAATGGTCCGAAAGCATTCCAGGTGTCTCTTCGACCCTGACATTGAACAATCCATTTTGATCCAAAATGGCACGAGCCGTCTCAGCACCATTCATTCCGGAAGAGGCCGATACCTTTGAATATTTTTTATACGTGCTTTTCACTTTCATTTGTGCATAAATCGGGATTAAAATAATAATCGCCAAATAAATGAAATACATGGAATCCTCCTATAAATCTTATTACCCTTAATTCTATGGATTGAAGGCAACCCTGTCAAATATAGTGTTCTCTACCCGTGTCTTTTTAATCATTATGCTCTTTCCTTGGTTTTTCCCTATCACCTTTATATTTTCTCCAGCCTACATAAGAAAGCGTCATGATAATAATTGAGCCTGTCGAAATGATGACCCACCAAAGGGAAGGATCTGCATCATCCTCACCCATATCATCAAAAATGGAGGTTAGTTCGTTTTGCAACGCATCCAGTTCCTCTTGATTATCTCCATCACTGATTACCTCCGGGCGGTATTGGTTGATGTATTGAATCCTCGTGTCCAGTTGCTGCATCGTTTCTTTTGAAAGGTCGACTTTCAAGCTTGGATATATCATTTCATATTGTGATAGGAATAAGTTCAATTGGCTATTGAATGTAATTGTGTCTTGTTTGATGGCGGCATTCTTTGTCTGCTGGAAAGAATTCATCATTTGATCCTCCATCTCTGTCCAAAGTGGCTGATGAGTGGACTTGACCGCATCAACAACAAGCCGGAACTTTGTAACAGAATTAACCTTTTCGGAATCTCCCTTGTTCATATCCTTTATTGTCATCAACGCCTCATTATGAGCTACAGTGATAATTCGAAGTTCGTCCATGTCAAGGATCTGCTCTTTCGCTGTATCTTTTAAAAACCGGTCAGAAAAAAACGTCAGCATCTTTTCCGAATCTCCATATCGCTTCAACTTGGTCATTTCCAAGGCTCTATCGGAAATGTCATCTAATTGCTCCAAACTTGAAGAGGATTCTGCATAGACAGGGAAATGTAAGACGACAAATAAAACAGCAATGGTTAATATGAATTTTTTCAACATGCTACTCGTCCCTCCTCATATCTCTACTAAAACGATATGAAAGAAAAAACATGAGTAGACCTCGTTCAACATAAAAAAGTTAACCATGCTTTTACAAAGCTGTATTTAGTGTTGATTTTTAAGAGATGAAGGACAGGGTGAACCGCTTTTTCCTATATCCAAAGAACCAGCCGACAAAAATGGAAAGTATGCTGAGCCAAAAAGTGAAATAACCTATCGAGTCCATATACACCAATAAATCACGGTATATTGGCATCATTTCAAAAACATAGTCGATTATGTCATTATGTATGGTCCAAATCCCTGCAACTATCAAATGCCAGGGTTTTATTCGATAAAACGGTGCATATAATACCCCTTGAATCGCCATCCCCAAATGAGAAGCCATTAACATATAACCTTCCCAAGGCAATGAACCTGTTGTCACGAGGGTCATCAAATTCATTGCAACTGCCCATATGCCATATTTGAATAGTGTCATTATCGCCAAGGCTTCAATAAGTCCAAAATTCCTTCTTAACAGGAACCCCAATAAAACAAAAACAAAAAACAGGCTAGCTGTCGGACTGTCTGGTACAAATGCCAAAAAAATCGCAGGAGTGTTTTCCAATTGACTGCCATACCAATAATATCCATAGGCAGTTCCGAATATATTTATTATTAATAACAAAACGAGCATTTGCCGATTTGCAAGCCAACTGTAGATAACATTCATTCTTTTACCCTCACTAACATTCTCATGTATTCTCATTTTACAGGCCATCAACCAGAAAACCAAGCATTCATTTCAATTTCTTCTCATTTACACTTCAATTTACCAATAAAAAAGCCGACAACCGTAGTCGTCAGCTTCATTTGCAGCATATGAAAGAAAATGCTGTGGATGGATATATTATTTTGCCGATAAACCAGATACAAATTCAGCTAATGTTGCCAATTCTTCATCTGTACCTTTGAACATGCCAGCTGGCATATTGCCTTGGCCTTTGACTGCGATTTTAGAGATTTCTTCTGGGCTCAAGCCAGTGTCAATTAAGCTTGGCGCTCCTGCTCCACCAGTTAATTCTGCTCCATGACAGCTAATACAGCCATTAGAATCCATCAATTTATACCCATCGCTCTCTTTATCAATATCTGCACCTTCCACGATTGCTCCTTGCTTCTTGGAGGCTTCCCAATCGTGATGGGCTGCGGACTCCCATGTTAAATAGAAAACGCCGGCCATTGCCAATAGCATGAAGCCTACAGCAAAAGGACGTTTCGCCGGGCTCCGCTCTGGACCACGATCTAGAAAAGGTGCCAAGAGCAATGCCCCGAAAGCCAAACCAGGTATTACCATGGACCCGATTGCGTTATAAGGACCTGAAGCATAGGTATACTTAAGTAATTGGTAAAGGAATAGGAAATACCAGTCCGGCAGCGGAATATACCCTGTATCTGTAGGATCTGCTATCCTTTCCAATGGTGAAGGATGTGCAATTGTCAGGCAAAGATAACCTACAAGAAATACGGCTCCTACCATCCATTCTTTTAAAAGGAAATTAGGCCAAAATGCTTCAGTTTTCCCAGGATATTCTGAATAATCTTTCGGAATATTCGGTTTACGGTCCGCGGAGATACGCGAGTCACCTACGAATTTCATACCTTTCCCACGATGCATTGAACAATTCCCCTCCTTTATGAAAAGGTTTTTTTGGTTTTTGGTTCACCATTCTTTTATAGCGGACCTGAAATACCTTGTTTTCGGATCATCAGGAAATGAGCCGCTAGTAAAGCAAATAATGCTGCTGGCAGGAAGAATACATGAATCGCAAAGAATCGTGTCAATGTCTGTGCACCAACGATTGTTGGATCTCCTGCTATCAAAGTCTTGAGTGCCGGTCCCATTAACGGTACCGATTCGACAATTGTCAAAGTAACTTTCGTTGCGAATAGCGCTTTCATATCCCATGGCAATAAATAACCAGTCAAGCCTAGCGCCAGCATAATGAAGAAAATCAATACGCCGACCATCCAGTTCAATTCACGCGGTTTTTTGTAAGCTCCCTGGAAGAAGACACGAAGAGTATGTAAAAACATCATAACGATAACTAGACTTGCTCCCCAGTGATGCATACCACGGACAATTTGACCGAAGGCAACTTCATTTTGTAAATAATAAACAGATTCCCAAGCGTTTTTAATGTCCGGGACATAGTACATCGTCAAGAACATGCCTGACAAGATTTGGATGACCGTAATAAAGAAAGTTAACCCACCAAAACAATATACGAATGCAGAAAAATGATGTGCGGGGTTAACATGTTCAGGAACCTCATGGTCAGCAATATCCCGCCATAACGGCGTAATATCTAAACGCTCGTCCACCCAGTCATATAACTTTGTTAGCAATGTTTACGCCTCCCCGTGCGGTTTTAGTTGACCCAAATAAAGTATTCCATCTTTTTCTTTCGTGTCAAAGACATCCAATGGTGAAACCGGCGGTGTCCCTTTGACATTCATCCCATCTTTCGTATACCTGCCATAATGGCAAGGACAGAAAAATTGATTCGGATTAGTCTTATCCGTATTCCAGCCTACCGTACAGCCTAAATGCTTACAGATTGGAGATAAAGCAACGATCTTACCGTCATCCGTTTTGTAAACCCAAGCTGTATTTGTTTCTTCAGACTCATACCACCCATCGACCTGTTTAAAACTAAAATCGACACGGGTTGGTTCGGTAGTCAGTTCACCTACCTTCTGTTTAGTTGCAACGTAATCCCCGCCTTTATCTGCTGATAATACAGGATCAATTGCAAACCTAACCATAGGCATCAACATACCGGCCGCCATAAATCCACCAACGCCAGTAAGTGTGTAATTAAGGAATTGACGTCGTGAAACATTATGCTTGCTCATGCGTTTTCCCCCCCTCTATTACTATACTGAGAGCCCAAAGGACCAATAAATAGCGACACTATAAAACTAGGACATTTCCATGATATCTCAATAATTTACCAAGGTCAATATTTGTAAAACCCAAAAGGTGGCAACTATGTGTCAAATAATGCGAAAAATCCTACTTTTTTTCATTTTTCCAATTATAAGAGAAAATATCAAGGATTTGGAGAACTTGCTGGTTAATCATTTCCCTTGCTTGTTCAATTTCAAGCCCTTCCAAGGGGATGGCAGGAATCCAAACTAAATTATTTTCTAATTCCCGCTCTTCCTTTTTCCACTCGAAATCCGATGTAAGAAAAAAAACATGCTCGAAATTATTTTCTTTCACTTCATTGGCCCAACGCTTTAACCGCTCAACCTTATCCAATTCACCACTTAAGTAGTGAAATGTTGGCAATAGAAGAATCCTTCCTTTCATCTGCTTTTCAATTTCCAAGCTTAAAATGGTAAGAAATTCATTCATTGAACCCGTTTGCTTCATTTGCCCTCGAAAAGAAAGGGGAACCAAAGGAATTAAAACGGTATCCACATACTCTTTTGACTGCAAATACATGTCAAGATCTTTTGCTGTCCACTTCATGTTTTTTCTTCACTCCCGATTTTTAAATCAACTCCTTATCATTTTACCATTATTTTTATAACATCTTTACCATATACCCATAGTCTTTACAAAAATGTGGATTTTATCAATGTTTTATAAAAAATAAAAACCTTTCCTGATTACGGAAAGGTCAATTTATTTCATCCAAGTACTTTTAATTGATTCAATTGTTCGGTTAAGTTCTTAAATGCTTGTTCATCATGCTTATCAAGGGCTTCATCGATTTCCTTAAGCAGACGGTCCCTTTGAAAATACAACATGCTTCTTTCCAACAATTGTTCAGCAAGCAGCTGGTCTTTTTCATTCGATGCCGTTGATTTCGGCATGAAGGGATTGTTCTCGAGTACCGCTGCATATTGATAGGAAGAATAAGACGATTTAAAATTAAGCTGAATATAAATGTCTTCATCTCGATTTAAACGGATATCATGAAAAGATTTCTCTGCATCGGTCGTCATGATATTGGACTTATAGAACCTGAAAGGGACCTCATCCACACAATGTGTCGACATAATCAATCCACGTGGGCAATATTGTGCATTTTCTACAAAATGAACCTTTTTCATTAGTTGATCATGACTCATTAAGTAATTCAATATCCACACACATTCTCTTCGTTTCAGTTGATAATGATTTAAAAACCACCGAATAAAATCCTTCTTCTCATTCACAGAAACAGGGGCAGCCACCATGAATTCCCTCCTCTGTCTAGATTTAGTTTCGTTTCACTTATCTACATTTCATCTTTGCTTTCACCTAGCCGCTCCAAAATCATCGCATACTCATCATTCGCCGGGTTCATCTCAAGGAGCTTATTAAATACTTCTCTAGATGTGGCTCTGTCTCCTTCTTCAATTAAAAAGAAACCATAATCTTCAAGGAAATCTTGATTGTTCTTGAATGAATTATATGCTTTATGATAGCTGGTTAATGCCTCTTTAAATTGTTCAGTATGCTGATATGATACAGCAGCTATCCATTCAAACTGCGGATCATCCTCTCCATATCGCCTTACTTCACCAATACACTCCAATACATCTTCATACCTTTCGTGGTGCATATACAATTTCAAGAGGGTGAGTGCAGCTTCCAGGTATCCCGGATCAATGGCTAGTGCTTCTTTAAATAGATTTTCCGCCTCTTCATCAAGCCCGCTTTTCAAGGCAATCTTTCCACCGAAGAAGAAAAGTTCCTTATTGAATTCATCAGCCTTAATTCCTTCTTTGACTGTTTTCAAGGCATTTTCCAAATCTTCAAGATGTTCATAACTCTTTGCCAGGTACAAATATAAAGAATGGTATTCATGATCTAATTCTTTCAGTTCAATGAACTTTCGTACGGCTGTGTCATAAAGACCTGCCTGAAATGCTGTAAATGCATATTCAAATAGGGTATTGATTTCAAGTCCATCCTTTAAGGCCTTTTCAAAATGCGGAAGGGCCTCCTCGAACTTCCCCGAACTGCTTAATGCTTCAGCAAGCCTCTGATTGACATTAACACCAGCGATTTCTTGTTCCTGTTCCAAAACCTTTATGTAATTTGCAATGGCTTCCTGATCCCTTCCTTGATGAAAGAACAGTTCAGCTAGTGCAAAATCAATGATGATCTCATCTGGAAGCATTTCCTTGGCCTGCAGTAATTTCCTTTCGCTGACCTCGTCCATCCCCTGTAATTGATAGAGGTCCGCTTCCAAAAGCAAAGCACTTGGATATACTTCATCATCTGCACTTACTTTTTCAAGCATCAGCATCGCTTCATCTTCCTGGTCCATGTCAATCAGGATTTCTGCCAACGAAACAATTAATTCTCCTTCATTGGGATAGAGTTGCAGCAGATGTTCAAAAAGATCCTTTGCCTCCTCCGCAAAACCAAGCTGGAGCATTTCTTCGGCCAGCAACAATATGTCCTCTGCTGACTCTGATGATTTAATTCGATTTATATGTTTAAGAGCTTCTGTTAATTCCCCTTTTTTTAAATGCTGTATAACTTGTTCCACTGTGTTCATTGTTGAATCCTTCCTTTTGCATGATAGACTTGGTCCCTAGTCATACACACTCACGCCATAATGTAACATACTCTGCCATTAAGAACAAAATACCATATAATCGCGAGATGCATAGTAAACAGTATTCATTAGTTTACCATACTGTAGCCCTGTATTCCATCGATGAAGTCCCCTCCCATTCTCATTAAAAAAAGGTTACTAGTTAATTCTCCACGCTATGGTAAATCTCCTTTTTGATCATGAACACCATTCTCATTATTTTCATGATCAATACAGATAGAAAAAGCCCAAATGTTAGCGCTTTCAACACTTTCCAGCATTTAAAAAAAGTTTACAGACCAAATAAGGTATGTAAACTTTTTTTATATTCACTTTATCAATTGCGTCAAATGCCCAAAAAATTGTGGATATGATACATCTATGGCATCAGGGTCGGCAAGTTCCACTTCCCCCTCCGTTATCAAAGCCGCTACAGCAAGCATCATCCCGATACGATGGTCCCCATGGCTTGTAACCTTACCACCATTCAAGGCTTTACGCCCTTTGATGATCAATCCGTCTGCTGTCGGGGTTATATCTGCGCCCAGGACGGAAAGCTCATTTGCAACAGTATCAATTCGATTCGTCTCTTTCACTTTAAGTTCTGCTGCATCCTTGATTGTCGTTATCCCTTCAGCCTGTGTTGCCAGGAGTGCAATTACCGGTATTTCATCGATGAGACGGGGAATTAAATCACCGCTGATGGTCGTTCCCTTTAGCCGGGAGCTTCTGACAGTGATGTCTCCTGCAGGTTCACCCTTACTCGTCTTCTTCTCAATCGTAATATCCGCCCCCATCGATTTCATGACTTCGATGATTCCAGTCCTTGTCGAATTAAGGCCGACATTCTTTAAAACCACTTCACTATTTTCCGTAATCGCTGCAGCCACCATGAAGAAAGCCGCTGAAGAAATATCACCCGGGACATGGATGGTAGTCCCCTTGAAGACTTGGTTTCCGCTTACTTTAATCGTTTGACCGTCTTTTTCGATTTTTCCGCCAAACTCTTGAATCATTCGTTCTGTATGATCCCGGGTCTCTTCCGGTTCGATAATGATCGTTTCACCTTCTGCCTGTAAACCGGCCAAGATTATCGCTGATTTCACCTGCGCACTTGCCACAGGCAATTCATAGCGAAACCCTTGTAACTTGCCTCCTCTAATGAAGAGGGGGGTGTATTCGGCTCCTTTTCGACCGTCAATGACCGCTCCCATTTGACGAAGAGGGTTGACTACCCGGGTCATTGGACGTTTAGCTATCGATTCGTCACCTGCCAAAACGGCCGAAAATTCCTGTCCTGCCAAAATGCCCATCATTAACCTGATCGTGGTACCAGAGTTTCCGACATCCAGTACTGATTCCGGTTCCTTTAATCCATTAAAACCTTTGCCTTCAATTTTGACGTGCTGGCCATCTTGTTCAATATGAACTCCAAGCTGCTTAAAACAGGAAATCGTACTTAAACAATCGGCTCCTGGAAGAAAATTAGTGACTGTCGTTTCCCCCTCGGCAAGGGCTCCGAACATTATCGAACGATGGGAGATCGACTTATCTCCAGGTATGGCAATCGAACCACGTAATGATTGGATGTTCGTTTGTAATTTTTTTGTATTCATAAAACCATCCTTCCCTATAAATGTTATGCCAGGATCGTTTCATAATCTGTATGTCTTGAAATACACTCTGCAGCTTTTATGCGGTCAACATCCGTTTGGAAGCTGATGACCAGCACACCGTATATCTCTTCCCTGGTTTCAATGATCCTTATGTTTGTAATGCTGATACCTTCTTGTGCCAAATATCCGGTAATCTCAGAAATTATTCCGGCATAATCCGGTATATCGATATATAAATCATAAAACGCTGGTATGGCGCCTTTTGCATGTGTTGGCAAATCATCCCTGAAGATCTTGGCATCGGTAAAGAATCGAAGGATTTCTTCACTATCTTCATTCGCGACCAGGCCTTTTATATGCTCCATTTCATTCAGCCAATCATTCATTAATTCAAGTAACACATCCCGGTTATGTAACAAAATGTCACGCCACATTTCCGGACTGCTTGAAGCAATTCTTGTAATATCCCTAAATCCACCTGCTGCAAGCCTTGAAATCAACTTATTTTCCTTACTGTAATTTTCTGCCTGCTTAACGAGCCCTGATGCGACAATATGCGGGAAATGACTAATGACCCCAGTCAGCTTATCATGCATGGCAGGACTCACAACCAGAAAGTTCGCTCTTGTTCCTTGCAGCCACCCTTTCAGCTGCTCGACTTTTTCTTCTTCGATGGAATCTCCAGGAGTAAGCAAATAAAATGCATGTTCGAATAAATGCAATTTGGCTGCCGCAGCACCGCTTTTATGGGAACCAGCCATAGGGTGCCCCCCGATGAAGGCCACCCCTTTATCCATCAATGGTTTTGCTGCCTTAACGACTGTATCCTTCGTACTTCCTGCATCCGATATAAGGACATCACTTTTTAAATCCATTTCAGCCAATTGAGCTAAAATCTTCACGGTTTCATTGACAGGCACAGCAAGTAGAATCAAATCAGCATCACATGCTCCCGCTTCCAATGATGATACAGAATCATCAATGATCCCCAATAGCATCGATAGTTGAATATTCTTTTCACTTAGGTCCGTACCAACAATCACGGCTTCAGGATGTGCATGGCGTACAGCCATGGCCAATGATCCGCCAATTAGACCTAGACCTATTACAAAAACCTTACCTTTCACTCTTCTCTCCCCCGCATCTATTGTGCTCCTCTAGGTTTGATGAAACGTTAAAGCAGCGAATCAGAAGGTGCCTCAACTTCATTCAAAAAAGTTTTAATAGCGTTAATCATTCCTTCATTTTCTTCCGTCGAACCAACCGTGACCCTTAGGCTGTTAGGAAAACCGAAAGATTTCCCCGACCTTGCAATGTATCCGCGCTCAAGCAAATATTGAAACACCACATCGGCATCCTGTTTAAAATGGATAAAGATGAAATTACCTTGTGACGGGTAATAAGCTAAATTTACCTTATTGCAAAATTCATAGTACTGCTTGAGCCCTTTTTGATTTTCTTCCTTGCATTTTTCAATGAAGGCTTGATCTTCCAAAGCGACGATAGCAATATTCTGTGCGAATGTGTTGACATTGAATGGTTCCCGGGATGGATCCAGTTTCTGGATGATATCCTCATCCGCCAATCCGTACCCTACCCTAAAACTGGCAAGTCCATAGATTTTTGAGAATGTCCGGAGTATGATCAAATTTTTATATTTATTAATCCATTGATTCGTTCTCGGGTAATCCTCAGCCGTTGCATATTCACAGTAAGCTTCATCCAAAACGATAAGTACATCTTCCGGCACTCTTTCAATGAATGATAATAAGTCCTGTTCCGAAATGTATTTACCTGTTGGATTATTTGGTGTACAAAGCCAGACAACAGCTGTTTTTTCATCTATAACTTTAAGCATTCCTTCTAGATCATGAGCACCATCAATATGAGGAACTTCCCTGATTTCCGCACCTTCAAGCGTGGCATTATGGCGGTACTGTGAAAAAGTGCCTGTTGCCATGACCGTATTCTTTCCAGCTCCCAAAAGGCTTCTGGAGATGATTTGAATGTTCTCATCAGATCCATTTCCAAAAATAAGCTGAGTTTCTTTCACACCTGTATGTTTTGCAACAGCTTCCCTTAGCATCGTTGCATACCCATCTGGATAGATGGCAAACGAATGGGTTGAATTCCTAACGGACTCCTGTACCTTCTCCGAACAGCCGAAAGGATTTTCATTTGAAGCTAATTTCGTGATTTTTTCCAATCCGTATAATTTTTTCACTTCATCAGTGGATTTTCCCGGTTGATAAGACTTCAAGGAAAGGACCGCTTCATTCCATTTCATGTCAATCACCTCTATATTTTTATCACTTTAAAGTAAGAAAGTGTGAGAATAGTATATCATATTCATAGATTTAAAATCATCTTATATCTGCTTTGTCAAATCTGGCCGTAATACCGTAGCCCCTGCCTGGTATACATGCTGTATCTCTTTTTGAGATTTCGTCGTATTTACATGGATCATGACCCGAATGCAAAATGGCAAGGAATTGCTGACCGGTATTTCCTTCATGCATGTAACCGGTACATAAGTCCAGCCTTCGAATTTCCTCAAGGCTTTGGCAGGGAAGACAGAACGAATCTCTTCCGTAGCAGAAAAAAACACAGAAGCTACCATTTCGGGATCAATCTCGTTGACCTGAATGATCTCTGCCATCAACTTTTCGGCAGCGGAAATCACTTCCATTTCCGTGTCTCTTTCTACAGTAGTGGCACCCCTTATTCCTCTTATCACACATAGTCCCCCCTTCTCCTGAACTCTATATCATATCGGCCATTTCCTCTATCAGCTCAGTGTCGGCTATATCCATTAATAGCGGTGACCCCACTTCGTTTAGCAGGACAAAAGTAGCTGAATCATTGACCGATTTTTTGTCTGTTTTCATTAATTCAAGCAGCATTGCATGTTCAAGCCTGGTCGGAATCGTTATTTGATAGCCTAAAGAAGATACCCAGCAAATAAACTCATCCAGTTTAAAATCGAGATCCACTTTCTTTTTGCTTAATCTAAGAGCATATACCATCCCGATTAAAATGGATTCCCCATGCGTGAAGTTTCCGTATCCCATTGAACCTTCCACTGCATGACCGAGCGTATGACCAAAATTCAAAAAGGCACGAATGCCGTTTTCCTTCTCATCCTCTTCGACAATTTTAGCTTTGATTCCAATCCCTTTTGTAATCATTGTCAGGAATTGCTCATCCGTTATATCATTCAAATCAACAATATTCGACTTTAACCATAGATAAAATTCATTATCTGCTATCAATGAATGTTTAATGACTTCTGCAAAACCTGACCTTAATTCTTTAAGGGGCAGAGTTTTTAAAAATTCAAGATCATAAATGACCGCTTCAGGCTGATGAAAGGCCCCAATCATATTTTTCCCTAGCGGGTGATTGATGGCAACCTTGCCGCCCACTGCACTATCGTGGGCGAGTAAAGTCGTCGGAACCTGTATAAATGGAATCCCTCTCATAAATGTAGCCGCAACAAATCCAGCCAAATCACCTACTGCACCACCGCCAAGGGCGATAATCAATGACTTGCGATTAATCTGTTGAGTTAAGCAGAAGCTTTGGCATTCATAAAACACATCGAATGTTTTAGCATGCTCCCCTTCTGGCACTACATGATGCAGAACAGGTTTCCCCGTCTTGATCAGGGCGTTTTTCACGGTATGCAAATGAAGTGCCGCCACTTTCTCATCAGTTATGATCAGAATCTTGTTTAGATGATTTAATTCTTGTGATATTAATTCGGGCAATTCATTTATTGCCTTCTTGCCAATTAAAACCGGATATTGCTTGGAAGCCGTTTTTATTTGGATGGATTCCATGATTTAAAACCCCTTTACTTCTTCCCGATATGATCTTATGTATTCCGCTAATTGCTCATAACGATCTGAAGGGAATTGATCAACGATGGCAGCCGCCAGTTCCCATGCTACTACCGCCTCAGCAACCACCGCTGCTGCAGGAACCGCACAACTATCGGAACGTTCGACACTTGCTTCAAACACTTCCTTCGTATCAATATCAACGCTTTTCAAAGGTTTATATAAAGTGGGGATCGGCTTCATCACACCGCGTACAACTATCGGCATTCCAGTTGTCATACCGCCTTCAAAACCGCCAAGGCGATTGGTTTTCCGGTAATAGCCCTGTTCTTCGTCCCATGCTATTTCATCATGGACATCACTGCCAAATAGATGGGCAGCTTCAAATCCAAGACCTATTTCCACCCCTTTAAATGCATTGATGCTCATTATCGCTGCGGCTAGTTTTGCATCAAGCTTACGGTCATAATGCACATAACTTCCTACACCTACCGGCATTCCTTCTACAATCACTTCAACGATGCCGCCGATGGAGTCTCCTTTTTGTTTCGCTTCATCAATTGCATCCTTCATCTGCTGTTCTACGTTCTTGTCAAAACATCTAACAGAAGATTCTTCTGTTACTTGTTGCAATTGCTGAATATTTTCGTATTTTGGCGGTTCTGCCTTCACTCCGCCAATTTCCAAGACATGAGATGCCACTTCTATCCCCAATAAAGACAATAGTTTTTTAGCGACAGCTCCTGCTGCCACCCTTACTGTCGTTTCACGGGCTGAAGAGCGTTCCAGAACATTTCTCAAATCGCGGTGCCCATATTTAATCCCGCCGTTCAAGTCGGCATGACCAGGACGTGGCCGGGTGATTTTACGTTTAATTTCTTCAGCTTCCTCTTCTGAAAGCCCTTCGCTTCCCATAATCTTTGTCCAATGCTTCCAGTCATCGTTCTCAACCACCAAAGCAACCGGTGAACCGAGTGTGTAGCCATGTCTGATTCCCGAGGAAATAAAAGCCTGATCTTTCTCGATCTGCATCCTTCTTCCACGTCCATGCCCTTTTTGCCGGCGTCCTAATTCTTGATTGATATCCTCTTTCGAAATCGGCATTCCTGCCGGTAATCCTTCAATGATAGTAGTCAGTTGCGGACCATGTGATTCTCCCGCTGTTAAATATCTCATCTTCCAGCCCCCTTTTAGCACTTTAAAGTGTATATGTATCAATATACCACAATTTTATGAAATGTGGGTATATGTAAAACGTAAAAACCATATTGTTTGAATTTAATCACTTTTCTTTCTATTTTACAAGTACTTAAACATTTTCGATATAGTTTATTCTTTCAATTTAGAGTTCTACTGGAATTGCTATTACACGGCAAACGAAAAGGGACTGAATGCGCACGTGCAGAATCAGTCCCTTTTTTCTAAAGTATTTCCTTTTTCTTATAAAAAAATGTATCGATCGTTTCAAATTGATAGTTTCCTGGGGTGAATATTTGCTCTGTACTTCCTACAAAAAATACACCGCCGCTTTTTAGCGATACACTGAATTTTTCATATAATAAATTCTTGGCTTCTTCAGTGAAATAAATTAAAACATTGCGGCAAACGATTAAATCGAAGCCTTCGTCGAATCGGTCAGCAAGAAGGTTTTGTTTTTTAAAGGTCACCCTTCTCTTGATTTCATCATCGACACGATAATAATCCGCTTTTTTTTCAAAGCATTTCCTTTTTATTTCCTCAGGCACTTCATTTAAGGAACGTTCGGGATACATCCCCAATTTCGCTCGCGCCAATACATTTTCATCGAGATCCGTTGCCAATATCTCTATTTGGCTAAGTGGGACCAGATTGGATAATATCATGGCAATCGTATATGGTTCCTCACCAGTTGAGCAGGCAGCACTCCAAATTTTCAACTTTTTTTTGCTTTCTAATAACCTAGGCAGGATTTTCCGCTCCAACACTTCCCATCTTTTCGCATTTCTATAAAATTCGGAAACGTTGATTGTCATTCTATCCAAAAACTCATTTAAAACACCGGGATTGGCTTGCATGTCTTTGTAGTATTCACGAAATGAATGATATCCTCTTTTTTCATATAGAGATGTTAGTCGCCTTTTCATTTGTCCTTCCTTATATAATGCCAAATCAATACCTGTCAGCATTTTGATATTACGAATAAACTCTTCATATTCTTGAGGCATTCCCACGACTCCCCTGCACATAATTATTTTAGTAATTCTTACCTTTATATATATCGGAGAGTGCCATATTTTCTTTAAACTAAAATATCCCTTACGTTGCTGCTTGAAACTAAAAAAGCAATTAAAAAAAGCGGGTTCCATCGCATAATGACGATGGAACCCGCTTTTTTAAAGAGATCGTATTAATTAATAAACCCACTCGTTAACAAGTTTAGAGTACTCAACAAGTTCTTCTTCTTTGAAGAATAAACCGATTTCGCGTACAGCGCTTTCAGCTGAATCAGATCCGTGAATGATGTTTTTGCCGACAGTTACGGCAAAATCGCCACGAATTGTTGCTGCTGCTGCATCTTTAGGGTTAGTGGCACCCATCATTTGACGTGCAGTAGCGATTACGTTTTCACCTTCCCAAACCATTGCGAAGACAGGACCTGAAGTAATGAAGTCCACTAGTTCGCCAAAGAAAGGACGTTCTTTGTGCTCGCCATAATGTTGCTCAGCCAATTCTTGAGAAATGACCATTAATTTTGCTCCTGCAAGAAGGAAGCCTTTCTTTTCAAAACGGGAAACGATTTCACCGATTAAATTGCGTTGAACGCCGTCAGGCTTTACCATTAAAAATGTTCTTTCCATGAATGTCACTCCTAATATGTATCATTGTTATTTGCCTATATAAGGCAATACTTTTAGAATATTACCATTGTTTGATGAGTTTCGCAACTCCCATTATCAAAACTTTCTTTTTCCGATATTTTTCGCGATATCCGATAAAGTTTTTCTAGCTTTAATGGCAGGAAGACCTTTCAACTCGGTAAAAGCCTTTTCTAAATACATATCACTGATCCTCGCTGCCTGTTCAATGGCACCGGAAGTTTTTATAGCATGAATTATATGGGACATTTCGTCTTTTGGCGTATCTTCCCGAACTGTTTCGATAAGCTTTTTTAACTTTGGATCTTCCATAGCAATCAATACGGGTAAAGTGATATTACCTTGAATCAAATCACTGCCGGCAGGTTTCCCAAGTTCTTCTTCCGAAGCAGTAAAATCCAATATATCATCGGTGATTTGATAAGACATACCGACATAATATCCGAATTTAAATAGCTTTTGGTGAATTCTCTCTTCAACACCCGCTGAAATGGCTCCCAACTGGCAGCTAGATGCAATGAGCAGTGCTGTTTTCCGTTTGATCCTTCTAAAGTATATCCGCCAATTCTGTTCGAAATTGTATTTATCTTTTATTTGTTCAATCTCCCCAAGACATAGTTCAACCATAGTATCAGCGAGAATTTGATGCGCTAGCGGAGACTCGATAACCGCCATCATTTCCAGTGCACGAGCAAAAATGAAGTCGCCTGTGTACATGGCGACACGATTATCCCATTTTGATTTAATGGTAGCAGATCCCCTGCGTAAATCCGCATCATCCACAACATCATCATGCACAAGGGAAGCTGTATGAATTAGTTCCAAAGTCGCTGCGACATGCTTTACGACATGAATATCATAGTTGCCAAACTTCGCACCCAATAGGACGAATACCGGACGGATCCGTTTTCCACCGGATTGCAGCAAATGCAGGGAAGCTTCCCTTAAAACCGTGGAATCCGCTTCGATTGCGGCTTCCAGTTCTTTTTCTATTAATTGCAAATCTGCATTCAAAAATGAATACATCATTTTAAATTTCATACATTCCACCCAGCTTTGTCCATTGCTATTATGCTTATTTTGAAGGCTTGTACCCGAAATGTGTTGCTGCTACCCCACCGAAATGGGCCTTAAAACTGACTTTTTCCATTCCCGCCTGCTTGAACATGTTTTCAAGCTTTTTCATGCCAGGGAAATCCCGAGCCGATTCTTGCAGCCATGAGTATTCACTATAGCTTTTTGCGAATAATTTACCGAACATGGGCATGATGAAACGGAAATAAAAATAATAGCCCTGTTTAAAGCCAAGCATCGTAGGCTGTGAAGTATCCAGGCAAACGATCATTCCACCCGGCTTGGCTACCCTGTTTAACTCTTTAAGCACTTTCATGTAATCGGGGACATTCCGCAGCCCGAAACCGATCGTGACATAGTCAAAGCTATTATCCTCAAAAGGAAGCTCCATTGCATTCCCATGCATTAGGGACACTTGCTCTAGATTGAGTTCATTTACCTTTTGTTCGCCGATTTTCAGCATGTTCTTACTAAAATCCAGACCAACAACCTTTCCTTCTGGTCCTACTTCATTAGCAAGGGCAATGGTCCAGTCCGCTGTTCCACAGCATACATCCAGTGCATGGGCGCCTTTTGGGACATTCATGATGGCCATTGTAGCCTTCCGCCATTTAAGATGCTGTTTAAAGCTGATGAGGGAATTCATCTTGTCATAATTTCCGTAGATCTTTTCAAAGACATGATGAACTTTTTGCTCTTTAGACTGCTCCATGATTCACCCTTCTTTCACATATGAATTTGCTATACTCTCTGTTTGTTCCAAGATGGCCTTCACTCTTTCAAGAAGTTCATCATCCAACTTTGCCAGCTTCCGCATCGAGCACTGTACGGATTGCCTGGCATCCCTCAGGCACTTGTCGAATTGGGTGCGTGCCTGTTCTTCTTTTTCCGAAATGGTAACTTCCCCGCCAATCGAGTCATCGAGAGGCATTTCCCTTAGGACATCAAAAACTATCGATTGCCCCGACTCCATATAACTGCTCTTCTCGGCATGCAACCGTTTTAAAAGCAGCAGATCTTCCGCTACTTCTATCCAGGCAGGCTCATTATAGTAATCCGCGAGTTTATGAATCAGGGAAGCCTCGATCGCTTTGATCGTCATTAAAAGCGTTGGGACATCATTAATGGACCCTTGTTGGTAAAGAATGATTTTATTGTCATTTATTTTTTTTATTGCGCTCGAAAGTATACGGATCATATCAACATTACCTACACTGGCAAGCACTTGATAATATAAGCCACTATAGTAATCACCGGCAAGCACTTGTAATTGACGATTTTTCAATACCTCGGGCAACTCGGTTCCTTCTCCTGAATTCGAGACGATTTCATGGGTATCCAGAGCTATTTGCACTAACATGGTTGAAATGATGTATTGATTGCGTTTTTCGCTTAAAACGTCCAAATCGTTAAACAATCCCCAAAGCAATATCAGTTTATCTTCGTCCAGGCTTGGCTTTTGTATATACTTCAATAAATATGGATGTTGAGCTTTCGTTTCTATTAATCGCTTTAATTGCCTTATGTCGTCCGTTATGTTTAACAATTGAGATCACCCTTGCATCCCCGAAAGATAATTTTTTTCATACATATTGGTTTCTGTCTGTGTAAAATACACATTATTATACCATAAAAACAATCAGATGAAATGGTCAACGTTTATAAAATGAAACTTCCAAAGGTAAGGAAATTATCGACTTTTGCTCTTCAAAAAAATGGATGCGGGAAATTTACAGCTTGTTAAACGTGATATCAGATGATTGATTTACTAATTAACCAAGTATTGAGAATATCATTTGTCAGGTGAATTCTTTTTGGAATCACTTTCTATCTCGCCGAATGGAGTATAGACTTTTGCATGGCCCCTGATTTTAATTGCCGAGGTATGTTCCGTGAATTGTGCGATCATCACCTCTCCTGAGTCAAGTTTTTCGGAGTGATGAAACTTGGTGTCCGTTCCCCTTGTCAACCCGATGACGTTCACACTATCCTCAATGGCTTTGATTACGACAAAATCATTCAAGATCTTTTTTTCATTCATTTTTTCCTGCCCCCATGTCCTTAGTCTTTAATGAATGCCAGCACTTCAGCTCTAGTACGATGATCCTTCGCAAAAGTTCCCCTTACAGCTGAGGTCACTGTTTTAGATCCAGGTTTTTTTACACCTCGCATGGTCATGCACATATGTTCAGCCTCTACTACAACCATTACACCATGAGGCTCGAGCTTTTCCATTATCGAGTCAGCAACTGTGGAAGTGATGCGCTCTTGAAGCTGCGGACGCTTCGATACAGCCTCAACCGCCCGTGCCAATTTACTTAAGCCAGTCACTTTTCCGTTTTTCGGAATATATGCTACATGGGCTTTCCCGTAAAAAGGGACTAAATGATGTTCACATACTGAGTAAAACGGAATATCCTTTACAAGTACGAGTTCTTCATGGTCCTCTCCAAAAACAGTATCGAAATATTCCTTTGGATCCTGATTAAGTCCAGAAAAAATTTCTTCATACATTCGGGCTACACGGCCAGGAGTATCCAGCAGTCCTTCCCTCGTTGGGTCTTCCCCTACAGCCTCAAGAAGCATTTTAACCGCTTCTTCCAATTTGGCATGATCAACATTAGCCATTTTTGTACCTCCTAAAAAATCAATAATATTATGTATTCAGATAAAAAATCCAAAGCGCGTTGCACCCGGATATCCATAATTGCAATTATTAAAGAAGACCCCTACATTGAGCCCTTGAACGGCAGTTTCGCCGGAAGCGGTTTTTGAATGGTCATTTCCTTGTGACGGATTAACCATCTACAGCGTTTCTAAAATATTCACTGTCTTTTATATTATCACAGATGGAATTTAAGAAGCAAAAAAAGGGCCGCGTTTTCACGCGGCCCTTTTCGGTTAAGCACCCGTATGTAATGGTAGAATTACTTCACTGCATCTTTCAGCGCTTTACCGGGTTTGAAAGCTGGCACTTTGCTAGCTGCAATTTCGATTTCGTCACCAGTTTGTGGATTACGGCCTTTACGAGCCGCACGTTCACGAACTTCAAAGTTACCAAAACCAATCAATTGGACTTTATCACCGTTTTTTAGAGCTTCTAAGATTGTATCAAAAACAGCATCAACAGCTTTTGTAGCGTCTTTCTTAGAAATTTCAGTTGCTGTAACAACTTCATTAATTAATTCTGTTTTGTTCATGCCATTCACCTCCTCCCAAAAGGAATCTTTATAAAAAATCATTATTACAACACTATAATAGTGATTTGATATTAGCTTCGGTCCAAAATTTTTATTCCCTGGCAATCAAGGATTACCAAGCCGAATTGATTTCCAAATAATTCATCCGGAAAGTTTATAAATACGTTGAAATCGCTGTTATAACGCGTTTTCTGTATGTAGATTATCACAAACCCTATTAGCTTAGCAAGGGAATTCAAAAAATAATGGGAATCTTTTCATTAATAATTGTATATATTATAAATTTTGTCTTTCGCTATTCATCATTTCCCTTTTTTATAGAAATTAAACTTATTATATTGCTGAAAATCGCTTAACCACAGGGTTTTTTCAAGATTATACTAAAAAACAGCAGATTATTTCAAATTTTAGCGCTCATAAATGATATTTTTCTTGTGATCCTGAGTATTTCGCATGCAAAAAGACCAATCCATAAATGGAGTTGGTCCAGCTTTTAAACATTTTTATAAGATGATGGCAATCAATCCCCCACTGCCCTCATTGATAATCCTCTCCAGTGTTTCTTTCAATTTGTAGCGGGCATTGTCAGGCATCATCGCTAATTTCACCTGTATGCCTTCCCTTACATAGGAACTTAGGCTTCTGCCAAAAATATCTGAGTTCCAAATGGAAAGTGGATTGTCTTCGAAATCCTGCATCAGATACCGGACTAATTCTTCACTTTGCTTTTCAGTACCGATGATTGGCGAGAATTCGGATTCGACATCGACCTTGATCATATGGATGGAAGGAGCTACGGCTTTTAGCCTGACACCGAACCTGGCTCCCTGACGGATGATTTCCGGTTCATCAAGACTCATATCGTTGAGGGAAGGGGCTGCGACACCATATCCTGTTTGTTTGACCATTCTCAATGCATCGGCCACCTGGTCATACTCTGCTTTGGCATACGCAAAATCCTGCATTAAAGATAATAGATGATCCTTGCCCCGAATCTCCACACCGACAATTTCCTTCAGAATATCATCATAGAGTTCATCAGGGGCGTATAGGTCGATCTCTGCAACACCCTGCCCCATCTCAATGCCTGCAAGCGCTGCACGGTCAATGAACTCGAATTCATTGAAATGACCGACAACACGATCTACATCCCTCAGTCGCTTAATGTCCTTGACGGTCTCTTTAACCGCTTCCTGGTAACTTTCCCTCAACCAATGATCCTCGCGCAAAACCATTACCCAGCTCGGAAGATTAACATTGACCTCGAGAACTGGAAATTCGTACAGGGCCTCGCGGAGTACGCTGTAAACGTCCGATTCCCGCATACCTTCGACACTCATCGCCAATACAGGGATATCATACTTTTCCTGCAGGGATTCCTTCAGGGCTATCGTATTCGGGTGGTGAGGCTGAACGGAATTGACAATCATGATAAATGGCTTGCCAACCTCCTTCAATTCTTCGACAACCCGTTCCTCTGCCTCTAAATAATCACTTCGCGGGATTTCTCCTATCGACCCATCCGTCGTAACGACCACGCCTAATGTGGAATGATCCTGAATTACTTTGCGAGTACCGATCTCAGCTGCTTCATTGAATGGAATCGGCTCTTCATACCAAGGCGTGTGAATCATGCGGGGACCATTTTCATCTTCATACCCTTTAGCCCCAGGTATTGTATAACCGACACAATCGACTAAGCGGATATTCACGTCGAGACCTTCAGCCACTTGAATCGATGCTGCCTGGTTCGGTACGAATTTGGGTTCCGTCGTCATGATCGTCTTTCCAGCAGCACTTTGAGGCAATTCATCCTGTGCCCTTGCGCGGTCCGCCTCTGACGGAATATTCGGAATGACGACTAGCTCCATGAATTTTTTAATAAATGTGGATTTCCCCGTCCTGACGGCACCGACCACCCCCAAATATATGTCGCCACCGGTCCGTTCAGCTATATCTTTAAAAATATCTACCTTTTCCAAGGTATCCCCTCCCGAATTAGAGTTTTGGGATTTCGTTTATCCATTTGCATTTATTTAGGACAATATATATCTATGATGTTGTCCTAAAAATTTATTCCAATTATTTCCCTGGTTCAATCCCTTCCTCCACCAGAAATTTTATATAAGGGTTGTTATTTTAAAAGTAAGATGAAATAAAGATAAAAGAAATAACCCTTCCCCTACAATATATTTTGCAGAAGAAGGGTTATGCCTATTTTGTAAGAAATATTGGATTTTTTGTTTTTTCATCAATTGTATATGGCAATGAATAGGCAGGGACGAACTCCGAACTCTGCACCAGCAGTTCCCGGATATCTTCACCTGGCTTCATTTCCCCCTCATGTTTCTTCAATGCCTCAATTAAATCCGGGGTATAATCAACAAAAATACTGCCTTGACCATCAACTACGAGATATAAGTCTTTTTGTGAAAATGGACTCGTGACCGTCGGAGCTTCCTTCAGGCCCATTTTTTCATAATCAAGCGTGAAGACATTACCGGATAACCTTTCCTTAAATGGCGGATATCCGTTGCTTTGCTGATAGGCAGTCAATCTCAAGGAAACATCCTGAATCTTTTGCGCCATCCTGACATCCAACAGCTTTACGGTCGGATCATTTTCAACATTAACGAGGATGTATTGAAAGACGCCTCCTGATTCAAATGCATTGTCCGGCGGTTCAGCCATATACCTCGGTGAAATCTTTGAAAACTTTATGACATATTTTTGATAAATCGGTGTATCAGCATCTTTTGTAACGATGGGCAGTATGCCACCTTCATCTTTCTGAAATTGATCCACTGCACTTTGGACGGATTGTATTTGCTCTTTATAAGGCAATTGGTTTTGTATTTTTTGCTTCTCTGGATATAAGCAGCCAGATAATGATACAGAGATGCAAAGTAAACATAATATTTTGAAAAAATTTCTCATCATTTCTCCTCACCTATCAAGTGGTTGGCCCGCTAAGAACAACGATAAGGATGATCAATCCGGCCAGAATCATAAGTATGTATGCGATAATTGCTGTCAAGACTCTCCAAAAACCTTTTAATTTATAGCGGCTTAAGTAAATTAGAAATATAGAGATAATCATAAAGCCCATTGCTATAAAGGATATCCACATTTTTTGCAGAGCAGGTGTCATATCTTCATCACTCCTTTTTCCAGAAATTATTATAACATACCAAATTACGTTAAAGGAATTAAATCCTTTTCCAATCTGGGTAATTCCCGTTTTCATGACGCATTTTCATAAAAAAAACTATAAAACGGGAACTAAGTATAGTAAAAGTGATTTCCATACCTCCTCCCTCCAAGCAACAAAAAAAGCCCAAAGACTGTTTCAGCTTATAAACAAACTCGATAATAACTGAGTTTGCCGACAATTTTTTAAGGTGTTTAAAGTTTACCGTTGATTGGAACGCAGGGCACTCGCTTTCCGCAGCCGGTCTTTGGAGCCTCCCCGGTGCTATTAGCGCCTGCGGGGTCTCTCTTGGACCGCTTTCCCCGCAGGAGTCTCGTACATTCTGTTACTCCTTAATTAGAAGGATGAAAACTTGAGGCGATGAGGGTACCTTTGATCAGCTTGAAATGTTTACTTTAGACCACCTGGTGCAGCAACCATTTGGTTAGTTAGGCTGCCATTAATGTAAAGAAGATGGCCGACTGGACTTGACGAAGGGTAGAAATGGTCTAAATAATAACCTTGGAGTTCACTATTCCTAAAATTGCTACAAAGCAAAAAATAACAAAAAGGTTTCGGAATAAGACCATTCCGAAACCTTTTTATCTAAAATCCGAATCAGCCCAAAGGCTGTTTTTCTGCTTTTTTAATTAAGATTGAAGCGTCGGCAAGACCTCTTTAAACGCTTTAATGACTGTATCGACTTCATCCAACTTAATAGTCAATGACGGCTCAATCCTGATTGTTTTGGAATTGATAAGCGTACCTGCCACCAAGATGCCTTTATCAAAGAGGGCTTTTGAGAATTCATAACCCACTTCATCTTTATGGAACTCAATACCAATCATCAATCCTTGGCCGCGGATTTCCAAAACCTTATCTTTGTGCTCAGCAGCAACTTCCCTTAACCCATTTAGGAAGTATTCACCAACTTCTGCAGCACGCTGCGGTAAGTTTTCTTCCAAAAGTACGTCGATCGTAGCAATGGCCGCAGCACAAGCGAGTGGATTTCCTCCAAATGTAGTTGTGTGCATGAATGGATTGTCGAACCAGCTTTTAAACACTTTCTCATTGGCTACGACAGCCCCTGCAGGCATTACTCCGCCGCCAAATGCTTTCGCTAAACAAATAATGTCCGGAACAACATCATATAGCTCAGAAGCGAACATTTTACCTGTCCGTCCCATCCCTGTTTGCACTTCATCCAAGATCAATAACGCATCATATTCGTCACATAATGCCCGAACCTGCTTTAAATAATCTTGCGGAGGAAGAATGACCCCTCCTTCACCTTGAATAGGCTCCAACAGCACAGCAGCAACATCTTCACCGACCAATGCACAACTTTCAAACGTTTTTCTCATCATATCCAGATCACCGAATGGTACATGACGCACACCTGGTACCAACGGGATGAAAGGTTTTCTGAACATGCCCTTTGCCGTTGCCGATAGGGAACCAAGGCTTTTCCCATGAAATGATTTTGTCGTGGAAATGATCGTGAATCGGTCACTGTACATTTTAGCCAGCTTAAGTGCAGCCTCCACGCTCTCGGTACCGCTGTTCGTAAAGAACGAGTATTTTAGATCTCCCGGTGTGATGTCGGCAAGGATCTTGGCAAGCATTGCACGTAATGGATCAAGTAAGTCCTGGCTATGAAGGGCTTGTCTTTGCAATTGATCGGTTACGGCCTTTACTACTTTAGGGTTACGATGGCCAACATTATAAATACCAAAGCCACCTAAACAATCAATATATTTTTTTCCATTTACATCGGTAAAACAGGAATCTTGATCAGACCACTCCACGGAAGCGAATTGCGTGTCTTTAGTGACCGTCTTCCGATATTCCAAAAATCCAGGGTTTACATGGTTACGGAAATTCTCGACCGTTTCTCTTGTTACCCACTGCGCGTCTTCTTTTGAAATTTCTTTTTGTTCGATTAATTGAAGCACTTTTTTAATATAATCTTGGGTTGCTGATTGGTTAGCTTGAGTGTTTTTACTTTCTACGTTAATTGACATTTTATAAGCTCCTTTTTTTATAACTTTAGTGGATGGTTAATTGAGATTGCTTCTTTTATAAACTTTGATGCTTACCTCCCTTTTTTCTTATACTTACTTATCAAGCAAGAACCATGCCAAGTTAATTTACCAACAAAACAGCATTCTTTTTATTAAATTACGTTATAATTATGCAAATTTGCATAACGATATTTCAATTTGCATAACCATCCTTGTAAATCATCAAAAAGACTGCCCAAATGCTACTATAAAAATAAAAGCCGTTGACAAGCGATTTTTCATCACTCGGCAACGGCTTTTATTCAATATGCATTTTTTTCGATTTTCTTACTCTGTTCAGCTAACACTTTTTGATACTTCCTGCTCACTGACGATTGACTTATACCGAGCGCTTTTGCCGCTTTGGTCGTAGTTTTATACTGTTTCATGGCAAGCATGATCAATTGCTCTTCGACATGATCCTGTGCTTCCTGCAGCGGAAGGATTCTCGTAATGATGGGTTTCGATTGTTTAAAGTCACTGCCCACAGGTATGAACCTTTGAATGAAATCAGCATCGATCGTCTCTTCATCTGCAGAAACAACCAACCTTTCAATCATGTTCTGCAATTCACGGATGTTCCCCGGCCATGTATAGACTTCCAGGATATTTAATGCATCAGGGGAAAAGTGGTAATTCCGCTGATACCTTTCATTCAGTTTTTGCAGGAAATGAAAGGCTAGTGGCGGTATATCCTCCGGCCTTTCCCTTAAAGGGGGCACATGTATGGGTATGACGTTTAATCTATAGAATAAATCTTCTCTGAACGTCCCCATCTCGACCATTTTTTCCAGACTCTTATTCGTGGCCGCAACAATTTGAACATCAATGGAAATGGGTGTAGTGCTGCCAATCGGAATCACTTCCTGTTCCTGGAGGACCCGCAGTAGCTTGACTTGCAGGTGTATGGGCATGTCACCCACTTCATCAAGGAATAAAACACCTTTATTGGCCTGCTGAAAGTATCCTACCTTCCCATTTTTATCTGCTCCTGTAAAGGAACCCTTCGTATAACCAAACAATTCACTTTCGAGGAGGTTTTCCGGAATCGCCCCGCAATTTATCTTTAGGAAAGGCTGCTTGGACCGCCTGCCCATTTTATGAATGGCTTCGGCTATCACTTCTTTACCTACTCCCGACTCCCCGTTGATCAATACGGTTGATGAGAAATGAGCGATTTTCTTGACTTGGCTGATTATCTGCTCCATTTTAGGACTTGCAAAAACCAACTCTTTATAAAATTGATCCTGTTTTTTGAATGAATCCAGTTCTTTCCTCATTTCATTTAATTCAGATTTCAATTGTGTCGTTTCCGTTATATCCCTTGATGCAATGACTATTCGATCTATATCTCCTTTTTCATTGAACACAGGGGTGCCGACGGAAAGGACTTTCTTATTCATTTTCGTATCTTGGACAATCGATACTTTCTTTTTTTGATCAAGGACTAACCGGGTGACCGAAGGATTAAAAATCCCTTCATCTTCTAATTGCAAAAGATTCTTCCCAATATAATCTTTTAAATCCTTACCCCAGAATCCTGAGATGATGCTGTCACTATAACGCAGCAGCTCTCCTTTTTGATTGACTACAAGTATTTCATCATAGATATTCGCTAAAATGGCATTCAAGTCTTTATTCGAGCTTTTTATCAATTCTATTTCCATGGCCATTTCCTCAACCATCGGTAAATCCTGAACGATGATGATCAGGCCTTCAACTTCTTTTTCATGGTTCAGAATCGGGCTATAGTCGACAAGCACACTCATGACATCAGTAATCTCCAACTGATTCAGAATACTGCTCCCACTGGCAAACACGCTATGTATATGCTGCTTATTGAAGATGTCCGCAGCAGGTTCATTTAGGACTTGTTCAGAAGGCTTTTTTATCATCTTCAAGCCTGATTCATTGAAGTTCACGATATTTTTTTCTTTATCAGCTACAAAAATCCCCATAGGTATGGAGGTTAAAATAACATTTAGCAGGTCTAAATTCTGTTTGCTGTCCTGCTTGAATAATTCTGCTAACACATCTTCCCTTTTTACATAACCGGTAAGCAGGCCATCATCCGTTTTTATCAGCACGATAGGTTCTCCGATAATTTGAAACAGAAGCGGCAAGGATATGTTAGGGGTTAATTTACAGACATTATCAATCGAAAAAGCATACTGTAAAAGCTGATCGACTGTCGTTATTTTTTCATTTAACGGGAGGTCATCCATGCGGATATACGCAAACACATGATTTTCCTTCATAAGAAAGAAGAAAGGTTCCTGTATCTCATGAATTTTTTGGTCTGATAATGTAGGCTGATCAATTGTAATAGTTATGAATGGTCTTATTTTATCATCCGGAATAGATAACACAGTTTCACTCTCCTTTTGTAACCTAACCTATATTTTATCACAATTCTGAATTGCTAGATAAAAAATAACATGTACGATTACTCATATCCAGCATTTACCTTTATCCATTCCACAACAAAAGGGTCCTTTAACGGACCCTTTTGACTTAAAAACCTGCTATGCACTCTAGACTTATTTTATAAAGGATCATTCACCTTTTCTTATTATTCCTGATCAGGATAGATAAAGCGATGAATATGATAATGAAAAAGCAGCCTTAGTACAGAACTCAGCCGGTTTCACCTCTATGATATTGATAACAGTCACAATAATCAGTAAATTCACCACCTATGCAAAGGCCGGTACAGAAGGTAAAGCTGCTGAAAAGAAAAATGCTGAACAAGTAATTGCCCTTTGAAATGAATAAATAATCCATCTAAGAAAACCGGCATATGTATTGATGGAACTTGCGCATACGCTTATACCGAACCTGCCGAAGGAATGGCCTTTTCCTTCTGTCCATAATATACGCTGTGAGAAGCATCACCATTAAAGCGAGCAGGCATGCCTCCGGAACCATTCCATATAACATCTATGCAGCAATCCAATATGCGCTAAATCACTGTTGCTAATTCCATGTACAAAAAAAACGAATAGAAAGACCTTTTCATTTTCTAATCAGCGATATTAAACCTCCTTCGTTCATGAAGTGAGTAAATTCACTATGCCTCTTCAAAACGGAATAACGGAGGGGATTCCGTAAACCATTTTGTTCGATACAGAAGATAACCAATCCCAATTACCGCCCATACAATTCCTAGGATCAATGAACTCGTCTCGAGATTAAGCCAAAGGATGAAGACCGATGCAGCACCTAAAACCGGGGACAGAATTGTTGAAAGAAATCCTTTAATCGTTCTGAAGCTTTTGTTTCTTATTGAATGGACGATTACACAAATATTCACGAAAGTAAAAGCAATTAATGCCCCGAAGTTTATGAGGGAAGTGGCGGTAACTAAATCAAGGAATAAGGCAACCAATGATATGGACCCGACAAATATGACATTAAAAAATGGCGTGTTGTATTTTGGGTGGACAAACCCAAATAGTTTTTTCGGGATCATTTGATCACGTCCCATGACATATAGCAACCTAGAAACACTAGCATGGGATGCAAGCCCAGAGGCAAGTGTACCGCATAAAGTTCCTGCAAGAAAGAAGGCTTGAAATAACTTCCCGCCCACAAAAAGGGCTATTTCCGGAGAAGCTGCTTCTGGATCGCTAAAACGGGAAACATCCGGGAAAAATAACTGTGTAAAGAATGATGCCGTCACAAATAAAACCCCTCCGATAAGGGCGGTCAAAAAGATGGCCCGGGGAACCGTTTTAGATGGATTCGGTGTTTCTTCCGATAAAGTTGTGACAGCGTCAAACCCCAAGAAAGAAAAACACAGGATTGTAGCACCAGTTATGAGCGTCGACATCTCCATATGATGCCCGAAGAATGGCTGAACCGATAAGACCTCTCCAGTCCCTTCTCCACCCATGACCCCTTTTACGACAAGCGCCACAAATATAAGGATCACCAACATTTGAAAAAATACAAGGAAGCTATTAAAGTTGGCTGCAAAATTAACATTGAATAAGTTAATGCCTGTCATTAAAAGGACAAATGCCACCACCCATATCCACGGGTACACCTCCGGAAAAAGAGCGGTTAAGTATATTTTTGTTAATATGCCATTCACCATCGGTAAAAATAAATAATCAAGTAACGAAGACCACCCGACAAGGAAGCCTAAATGTGGATTGATCGTTTTTTGTGTGTAAGTATAGGATGAACCTGCCTGCGGATAAATTTTTACCATTTTCCCATAACTTGCGGCAGTAAACAACATCGCTAAAAGAGCAATGACATAAGCGGTTGGAACATGCCCCCCCGTTTTTTCGGAAACTATCCCAAATGTATCAAAAACAACCATCGGTGTCATATATCCAACACCAAGCAATACGATATGCCACAAGTTTAAAGACCTTTTAAGATTACCTGTTTGCATGTATCATTCCCCTTCCTTTTTTAGCGAGAAAAGTTAACCAACTTTTCTGGCCTCCCTTATAATTCTTTGGTCATATTACACCTCGCAATTTTCATACCAAAAAAAATAGTCGATTTATAACAAAAAACAAGGAAATATGTAGAATGTTTTATGCAAACTTGAATAACCTATTCAATTATTCATAATAGAACTGATGATTTTTTGCCCATAAAAAAAAGCAGAAGATATTAGATATCTTCTGCTCATTTGACTAAATCCCCCGTGCCGAGGTCAAATTACTAGTTTACTTTCGTTGCATTGTATGCTGATACACGGCAAGGCGCATCATCAAATGCCTAATTTAATGAAATTCTTTTATGAAAATCAACAGATTCGGATTTCAATCGTGATGTCTGCTATCCAAAATGTTATAAAGTTCTTCCATCTCATTCGTTTTTGAACGATTCATCAAGAGGTCAACTGCCTTTTTCACTTCTTCCCCATTGAATAAAACATCGTACAGGGCTTCAGTGATCGGCATGTTCACTTCGTACTTTTGAGCTAGTTGATAGGCGGCTTTAGTGGTTCTGACACCTTCAACGACCATACCCATGTTTTCCAAAACTTCTTCAAGCTTTTGCCCTTTTCCAAGCATATTCCCAGCTCTCCAATTACGGGAGTGTACGCTTGTACAAGTGACGATCAAGTCGCCAATCCCAGCTAAACCTGAAAACGTAAGCGCGTTAGCCCCCATGGCCACCCCTAGACGGGATATTTCAGCCAATCCTCGTGTCATTAATGCAGCCTTGGCATTATCCCCATAGCCTAAACCATCCGTAATTCCGGCAGCCAATGCTATGATGTTCTTTAATGCCCCTCCGATTTCAACACCAATCAAGTCCGGATTTGTATATACACGGAAATTATTATTGATGAAGATGTCCTGAACCCTTTCGGCAGCCTTCATATTCTTGGAAGAAACGGCAACTGTTGTCGGGTGACGTAGACTGACCTCTTCAGCATGACTCGGTCCTGAAAGAACCACTATATCTTTAAGCCAATCCGCCGAAGAGACTTCTTCAATCATTTCCGATATACGAAGCAGGGAATCAGGTTCAATCCCCTTACTTACATGAACGATTGTCAATGGCTTATCATGAGCCTCTTCAATCTGACCAAGCACTTCCCGGTAGGCTTTGGTCGGCACAGCCAAAATTATTATTTCAATCCCGACCAATGCTTCCTTAATCGAAGAATAACCTTTAATCCCCAAAGGCAATTCAATCCCAGGCAAGTATTTTTCATTCGTATGTTTTTGATTTATTTCATTGATTTGATTCTGATTATGTCCCCACAATCTCACTTCATGCTGGTTATCAGCGATCACGAGCGCTAAAGCAGTTCCCCAGCTCCCTGCTCCGATCACTGCGATACTTTCTTTATCTTTCACCATGGTATAACCACCTTTACTATTTTCTCTGACGTCCAAAAATTCGTATTGGTGTTCCTTCAAAACCAAAGGCATCCCTAATTCGATTTTCTAAAAATCTCTCATATGAGAAATGCAATAACTCCGGATCGTTAACGAATACTACGAAAGTTGGCGGCTTGATCGCTACCTGAGTCGTATAATAAATTTTCAAACGGTTGCCATTATGTGTCGGTGTCGGATTCATCGCCACGGCATCCATGACCACTTCATTCAATACATTTGTCTGAACCCGGATAGCATGATTCTCACTAGCCTGATCAATGACCGGTATCAAGGTATGTGTCCGTTTTTTCGTTAAGGCAGAAAGATAAATGATTGGCGCATAATCCAAGAATAGGAAATGGGCACGGATCTTTTCTTCAAAATCCTTCATCGTTTTTTCATCTTTCTCGATGGCATCCCACTTATTGACGACGATGATGACCGCCCTACCCGCTTCATGGGCATATCCGGCAATTTTTTTATCCTGCTCACGAATTCCTTCTTCAGCGTTCAGGACTACAAGAACAACGTCTGAACGTTCAATTGCCCTTAATGCACGAAGTACGCTATATTTTTCCGTGCTTTCATACACTTTACCTTTTTTCCGCATCCCTGCTGTATCAATAATGACATATTCTTTGCCATTGTACTTATACGGAGAGTCAATCGCGTCACGAGTCGTACCTTCAATATCACTGACAATGACACGTTCCTCACCTAACAATGCATTGACCAGAGAAGATTTACCTACGTTCGGTCTTCCAATCAAACTGAATTTAATGACATCATCAGCATAATCCTGGCCGTCGAATTTAGGGAAATGTTTAGCCGCTTCATCCAGAAGGTCACCAAGACCAAGTCCATGAGACCCGGAGATCGGGAATGGATCGCCAAAACCTAACGCATAGAAATCATAAATTTGATCCTTCATTTCTGGATTATCTACTTTGTTTACTGCAAGGACAACTGGCTTTCTCGATTTATAGAGAATCTTAGCGACTTCTTCATCAGCAGCCGTTACCCCTTCACGACCATTCGTCATAAAAATTATCACATCAGCTTCGTCGATGGCTATTTCAGCCTGCTGGCGAATTTGTTCCAGGAACGGCTCGTCACCGATATCAATTCCACCTGTATCAATAATGTTAAAATCATGTGTCAACCATTCACCAGAACTATAAATCCTGTCCCGGGTCACTCCAGGAACGTCTTCGACAATCGAAACCCGTTCTCCAACTATTCTATTAAAGATTGTCGATTTTCCCACGTTCGGACGACCGACTATCGCAATTACCGGTTTTGGCATTGCTCTTCACCCTTTCTGCTACTATATCTCTGTCAAAGTCACGAAATTCATGAATGCATTTATACGGTTGCTTTGCATTATTGATTTTCATTATTTCCTTTTAAAGGAAAGAGCTGTATCCATCATCATTTAAAGGAATCTTTCATCAGTAAAAAATTCGCAACTGATGTTCATTTAAATGCAAGTATTCACGGGCAGTTTGTCCACTTGACGCCCCAATTCCTGAGGTGACGTGAAGCTGACCCTCTGCTTGCTCAAACTTGATTATAAACAGCCCAAAAAAATGAAGAAAGCTTCGGCATACGGCTTCCTTTTTAATTGTTTAGAGCATTTTACGATTATCTACAGACCTCTAACTATCCTATAGTAACAAATTTCTGGCCAATCAACAATGATTGTATGAATAAAAGCCTTCTAATTCCAGTTTGCACCATTTTGATAAATTTTTCACCATACTCTTCATTGATTAAAATTCTCTTTTCCTTGTTTTGATAAAAATCTCGATTGAGAAATTGAATAAATGTATTGGCCAGCCAGTTCCAATATTCTCCACAATATGTTTGCGCCCAAAACCAGCACTGCATTATCATGCCATGCGTAAGCAAGGGCCACATAAGGTAAAGAGTGGTAAGCAAGCAATCCAGAATATATGATATCTCCCATCATCATCCCAATTAAAAGGACGAACAATCGATGTTTCCAATTTTTAAAAAGTAATAGGATAAGATAATTCAGGAAAATACATAAAAGATAAATCGGTTTCATGATGAGCCATATCGGATCAAGCAAAGAAAAAAGTTGAAAACTGGCATAAGCGAGAGTGATAATAAGACTTCCGCTGATCAGTTCCATCATCTTGATGATTGATTCCTTCCTAATATACACACAAAGTATAAAGAAAAGATACGGCCCGCTCAAATGCACGGAAACCAAGGGAGCATCCAGTTTATATCCAGCTAAAACCATTACGGCTAATAGATGAAATAGAAAATCAAAACGAAAGGGAACCGTTTTCGGAATAAAAAACATGACAATGACCCAAACTATCCATGAAATCCAATAAAATATTATTCCATCCATGCAGCGCCCCCCTTTTAGGAACATTATGGCTTGTTTATTCAAAGTATAAACGTATAGCACGGCATTTAATGAGGAAATCTTCGTACTATCATTAGAAAAGGAGGTGTAAACATGGGAAAAGATCGGCAAGAGAAGAAATTGAAAGAAAGTAAACGGGTGGAGTCCGACAGGGACCAATCACTGGAGCATAAAGGAGCAACTAGAATGGAAAGCCCTGAAGAGGCTCGAAAAAAGAATAGTTAAGTCTATCCCTGAACAAAAAGAAGCATCTCAATCCGTTCAATTGAGATGCTTCTTTTTCTGGTCATTCATTTAGCATATGCCGAACAATCAATGCCTCTTTGAGATAACCAATGATAGGTATTGCCCTTGATGACTAATTTCGATTTCCTTAGGTCTGAGATATTACCGCACCCGAGTGCAGTCATGATGATCTTTAAATCTTCATGTATGTAATTTATTTCTTTAATCAGTTGTCCCAAGCCCAGCTCTTTATAGAGCTTGAGGAAATGCCCGGCCAAGCCGACACCCTTCGCTCCTAATGCCAGGCTTTTTGTAATTTCCAGAGGACTTTGAATTCCGCCTGATCCAATGACTGATAGCTGTGGTGAAACATTAACTGCTTCGACGATCGAAGCGGCTGTCGGTATGCCCCATTCATTGAAATATCCGAGTATTTTTGCGCGTCTCTCATTCTCGATTTTAGCAAAATTCGTTCCGCCAAACCCGCCTACATCAATGATCGAAATACCAATAGAATGTAATTGCTGCACCGTTTCCATACTCATCCCAAATCCAACCTCTTTTACGATGACAGGGATTCCGATCGTTCTATTGATTTTTTCAATTCTCGAAAGGGTACCGGCAAAATCCCTGTCCCCTTCAGGCATCGTCAATTCTTGAATTACATTGATATGGATCTGAAGGGCATTTGCACCGATCATATCGCTGGCCCGCTTAGCCTGTTCGACTGTTGCTTCGCCACCGAGATTACCAATCAACACACCATTAGGATTTTCCTGCCTTACAACTTTAAAAGAAGCCTGCTGGCTAGAATCCTTGATGGCTGCCATTTGAGATCCGACCGCCATGGCGATTCCTGTTTCCCGAGCAGCAATGGCTAGGTCACCATTCAATTTTTCGGTTTCAGGGCCTCCGCCCCCGGTCATGGCATTTATGAAAATTGGCGAACTTAATTCAAGTCCGCCAACTTCTGCTGTGAGGTTCACATTATTCAAGGAAATACCTGGTAAGCTTTGGTGAATAAACGAAATATCTTCTAATCCTGTTTTATGCTGCTGCCCTGTCTTTAGCGCAAATTCTATATGATCTAATTTTCGTTGTTTTCTCTCCAAGAACATCACCATTATTATCTTATTTTAGTTTTTTCAATTGATCACCGATCATTTCACCTAGCTGAAAGCCCTTCGATTCTTCAGGGATCTCATAATCCGATGTATTGTAATTAGCTTGAGGTTCTTCAAGTTCCTTAATGCTCAATGATAGACGTTGATCCGTTTCATTGACTTCCAGCACCTTCACTTCGACAGACTGACCTTCTTTAAGCACTTCTTGCGGCGTGGCAATATGCTTGTGGGAAATCTGGGAAATATGAACAAGCCCTTCCACCCCTGGGAAAATCTCCACGAATGCACCGAAAGAAACAAGGCGTTTGACGATCCCTTCCAGTGTAGAGCCTTTGGCCGCTTTTTCTGCAATGCCTGCCCAAGGTCCCGGAAGGGTATCTTTAATGGAAAGTGAGATCCTTTCGTTATCACGATCGATGGATAGTACTTTAACTTGCACTTTATCCCCTTCGGAAACGACATCGGATGCCTTGTCGACATGCTGATGGGAAAGCTGGGAAATGTGGACAAGACCGTCTACGCCCCCAATATCCACGAATGCACCAAAATCGGTAATCCTTTGGACCACGCCCTCAAGCACTTGACCGCTTTCAATCTTATCCAAAACATTTGCTTTTTGCTTTTCCTTTTGTTCTTGGACGACTGCCCGATGCGAGAGGATTAAGCGATTCTTGTCTTTCTCAAGTTCAACGATCTTGAATGTTAAAGTTTTGTTTTTGTAATCAGAAAAATCTTCAACGAAATAGTCTTCTACTAGAGAAGCCGGAACAAAACCACGTACGCCTAGATCTACAACAAGCCCGCCTTTGACGACATCTTTAACTTCAGCCTCAAATACGTCTCCATTTTCAAATTTCAATTCCAGGTCATCCCATGCTTTAAGAGCGTCAATTTTACGTTTTGATAGAATGAGAGCTTCTTCTTCGACCTTAATGACTTCCAGCTCCAATGCATCACCTTCCGAAACGGCATCTGACGCCTTTTCGACATGAAGGCTTGAAAGCTCACTGATTGGTATGATTCCATCAGTCTTGCTGTTTTCCACATCGACAATGACCTGTTTTTCTTCTACCTTTGAAACGGTTGCTTTAACTTGATCCCCAACTTTGTAATTGTTCACTTCTACCTGGTTCATATCTTCTGTCATTACTAACTCCTCCTTAACCCATGACTGATCAGCAAATTTCCTCTTCATCGGCCACATTTTTTATTTAAAGTGGTTCAATAAAAACACTTTCCTAATAAAGATAAAAACAGTTTTTTTAGAGTAATAAAGTTATATTCCTTTTTATCGGCAATAAGGAACAATACCCTTATTTTATAAATTCTAACAAAATCAGAAAATTGTCAAGTATGAAGGACTATTTATGCTCGGAAATCAATTTCCCGATTTGGTCCATGATGATTTTGGTAGCTTCATCGGCTGATATTTTCTGTTCGCGATATTCAGTAAAATTTATTGGAGGACCGTAAACGACCTTCAACGGACGCAAAAATTTATATGGGCCGATGATTGCACATGGTATGATAACGGCATCAGACCGCAAAGCGAAAAATCCAGCCCCCGCCAAACCTTCTCCCAATTCACCAGTCTTGCTTCTGGTTCCCTCGGGAAACAGTCCGATCGCCTTGCCCTCCTTCAAAAGCTTTAAACCTTTTCTCAGGGATTCCCGATCGCTATTGCCCCGCTTCACGGGAAATGCATTTACTCTGGGTAATATACCCTTTAAAACAGGTGCTTGAAACAACTCTTCTTTCGCCATGAAATGAATATCCCTAGGAGATGTCATTCCAACTATGGGCGGATCAAAATTATCAATGTGATTGGCACAGATCAATACTCCGCCCTCTTTAGGGATATGTTCCTTTCCGAGCGCTTTAACCCTAAACGAAGGCGTTAAAACGCCTTTTACGATGTTCTTGGCAAATGTGTAAAAATCCAATGTCATCTTTTCCTCTCTTCTATTAAAGACATGATACTTTCTGCAACTTCCTGAATCGATAATGAAGTCGTATCGATTTCGATAGCATCCGCAGCCTTTTTCAGTGGCGATACCTCGCGTTCCGAGTCCAGCTTGTCCCTTGTTGCAATTTCCTCCCTTAACTTTTCAATATCTGAAGGAAAACCTTTCAATAAATTTTCCTGATGCCTCCGCTGTGCCCTTTCGTCCACAGATGCGATAAGAAATACCTTTACTTCGGCGTTGGGTAAAACATGCGTACCAATATCCCTGCCATCCATGACGACACCGCCATTTTCACCAAAGATTTGCTGCCTGCGAACCAATTCTTCCCGGATGCTTCGGTGCTTTGCCACTTCCGATACGGAACCAGTCACTTCATTATTCCTGATTTGGGCTGTCACGTCCTCATTATCCAAGAACACCAACTGTCCATTTTCACTTGGTCTTAATTCGATTTCCGTATTGATGAGAACTTCTGATAACGCTGGTTCATCATCAAGAAGAATCTTTTGATTAAGGGCCTTATAGGTAAGGGCCCTATACATTGCACCTGTATCCACATATATGTAATTAAACTTTTCTGCAACAATTTTAGCAACCGTGCTTTTTCCAGCAGCAGCTGGTCCATCGATTGCGACTGATAATTTTTTTTCCATAAATCCTCCCAAGAATCCTACAATCATGCTGATTATTTAGTACCCTTTCATTTTATCACAACTAGCGGGAAAATCATTAATAAAAGGGATGTGTAGGTTCAAAATCACCTTAGTTCTTTTTTTATCACTACAGCCATCAATAGTTATCCTTTTTTGAAAATCTTCATACAAAAAAGCGGATCACCGCTTCAGACTGTAGACAATTCATAGAAAAACGGGTTTGCCTGCAGTATTTTCATTAAATTGTTCAATCTAGGTAGGGGTTTTTTCCATATAAAAAGGAAAATATATTTTACTTCTAAATCACGGTTCGGAGGAGATTCCTAACCTCATTTTGTCAACAAGATGAAATTAATCACCGCTTTTACTATCGGTCCCATTGAATGTTTCAATGATTTTCGTATAATTATTGCTGGTGACACCTTCATATCTCGAGAGCTTGGTCAAATCAATGATTTGATCCTCCCTGCTCAAAAGGAATTGGAAAAAAAATAAGCAGGCCAATTGAATGATGATCACTTTAATTAATAGTCTTTCAAATGTTTTCATAAGCCGCACCCTCCATCTGTTTATATTAGCAGTATGGATGGAATCGCTGTTTTTCATTCAATCATATTAAACGTGCAATCCTTTTTTCTTTAATTCGACCTGCTTTTCAAATATAAACCTCATTAATGCCTGTACATCATTTTTTGTAGGTTCAAGAAATTTGACGTGCAGCAGCATATTTCCATGCTCTTTCTCCGTTACGCGAATGATTTTGCTTTTTAACCTTAAATAATGAATCTCACCTGATTTAAGCGTGAGCGCCATCCACAGGTATAAATGGGAAACCGATGGTATATCAGTGCCTTTTAAAAGCCTTATCGAAGCCCCGCCTGCACTTATATCCTCTGTTAATGCGCGAAAAGGGGGAAACTCGGAATGTTCTGGATGAATGGCTGTATCCAGGGTTACATCCAGGCGCACGTATTGCCTCCGTTGGATTTTCACAAACGTTTCTCCTTCGGGCAGCAAAATTTGCATCATGGGTATCCTGCCTTTCACTTTTCCAAGCACTTCAGAATCAAATATATAAACAGCCTGCTCTTCATTGGAAAATGTGACGTTCAATAGTGTCCCATCCATAAGGAATGCAGTTTTACCAGTCTCTAAATTGATGGGAAAGTCGGTATAGACACAGCCCTGTCCCATTTCGACAACCATACAATTGAACTTTTCCTTCTGTGATGAGTATTTCGGTTCGAGCATTAATATATCACCAATTTTAAACATTGTTATCCACGTCCTTTGATAGAAAGGGAACCACGTAATATTACCTATTTATTTCCCATATTATCCAATAATCATTTACGTTATTATGTCATGAAATAAGAAAAAGGGAAAGCGACTAAGCACATTTCCCTGCAACTAATGATTCATGTTAACAATTAACATTAAATTAAATTCTCGTATATCGGTTCGGAATTCTTTAATTTTTCCACCTTTTCTTCTTGACCGGTATCTGCATTAATGAAAATACGGTAGGTATCATCTTTAATCGTACCGAGAAATTCATAACATAGGACTTCTTCACCAATATCATTGGTGATTAACGCTTTTCCTTCTTCCATTATTTTTACATTATTGTTGATTTTGTCCTTAGCTTCTTTCTCGGATATGTTCGGATTCGCTAATTCCCTGGTTTTATGTGATTTTAAATACTCGTCGGCTGAAAATCCAATAATTGATCCATCATCCAATGCGACTTTGACCTTGACTGAATCCGGATAAATCTTGACGCCATTTTCTGATGTCACGAAATTCAATAACGCGATATTATCGTACTGAGCACTTTCAAATAATTCAAGTGAACTGAAATCATGTTCCTTTAAAAATTCTTCGGCTTTTGTATAGGCTTGATTCAAATCAATATTTGTTTTATTCACGTCCCTATTATTGATATACCAAATAGGGTAACCGCCTTTTTTTGTCAAATCCATATTCAATTCGGTATCGGAATCTTTATCGAGGATGCTCACACTATAAAATCCAAAATCGGAACCTTTTCCGTTTTCCTCCACATTCACCTGCAAATTTCTGCTTTTTGAGTGTGCATAGTTTTTAGCTGTCGCAATGGCTTCTTTTTTTGTTATGGTTTCACCTTGCAAATTTTTAAAGTTTTCATCCCTCTGTTGTGCAGATGTAAAAGTCGGATTCATCTCATTCGTTTCGCCGTACCCAGATACTTTTTTCTCCACCGTCTTTAATCCGTCGATGATCGTGTTATCCGAATTTTCTTTCCCTGATGCAAGAGCCATTTCGACATCCATCCATCTTAAATTGTTTTTCAGGACTAGATATTGCACTTTTCTTAACTCGCCCTGGATGTCCCCTGCCTGTGTGTACAAGGATTGTAGAGTCGCATATTCCTTATCATTCAATGGTTCTTTTTCAAGGTCACGTACTGCTGTTTTATAACTGAAGTCTGCAATTTTCGATAAAAATTCTTCGGTCTTATTAAAAGGAAGTAAGGTCAATGGCAACTGCCCGACATCACTTTGGGCTTCGGAAGTGATACGCCAAACATCCGTTAAAGCCGGACTTAATGAATAACGTGAATTCATGGCCAAAGTACCGCCGACCTTATCATGCAATAAATCCACTTGATAGCTTAAATCATGAAAGGCTCGCTGATACGTATTTTCAGCGTTGATTAATACAGCATTTTTTTCCTTATGTTCTTGATAGCCCCAGAATGCAGTTCCCGCAACAACTACAACAAGCAGGGCAATCACTATATTCCTGATCATTTTCCTTCACCTCTTTACTTACAAAAGATATGTTTTCCGATTCTTTTAATTTGTTCCCTTGACCAGATCCATTTGCTTGTTGCCGTGTCGGGGTTAAAATAATATTCTGCATTACCGCTTGGATCCCATCCATTGATAGCATCCACCACGGCTTCTTTCGCCCTTTCGTTCGGTGTCAGCCAAATCTGTCCATCCGCAACAGCCGTAAAGGCCCCAGGTTCAAAAATCACTCCCGAAATGGTATTAGGAAAAGCAGCACTTTCCACTCGATTCAGTATTACTGCCGCAACGGCAACCTGACCTGTATATGGCTCCCCTCGTGCTTCTCCATAAACTGCATTGGCCATCAACTGTATATCGTTTTGAGAATATCCTCCTGGAAGATTGGCTGTAGTTGTTTTGGAAGGAGCTTTTCCGGAAGCGGCCCCTCCAGACGTAGTGCCATTTCCTTTCGCTTTTACCTGATTTTCAATGGGGACTCCCCCATAATAGGTGAATTCGTTCCCTTTATTGATCTGTTCGTGAACAAATTCTTTATTGAAATTAGAGGCATTCGTCAACTTCTGTTTTGTTGTAGTCCCTGCCAAACCATCTATTGGAAGCCCGAAATCTTGTTGAAAATTCCGAAGTGCCCAATAAGTGCCCCATCCATAGGCTCCATCAATCTTTCCATTATAGTAACCGATGTTTTGTAGGCGTGCCTGCAGTTCAATTACATCGTCTCCAACCGCACCTTTTTGAATGATTTGGCTCGAAAAGGCATTTGTTCTTGTTTCCGGGTAAATTCCGAAACAAATAGTAATACACGAAAACAGCAAAAGCCATTTCCAATTTGACGAAATTCCTTTCATCAAAAACACTCCTCTTTTTCTTGAATTAATGTAATTCTATTTTCTTCTTTACTGGCTTTTTTATTCCAAACATAAAAAAAACGGAGCGGGCAAAATATGCCAGCACTCCGTTTTGATAGTATTCTTCATTTGCTTAGGAATTGATTTTGAGAAAGTTTTTCAGCATGAAAGTCAGACAACAAACGTGCTTTCTTTACTTTTTTCATGCCTAGCCACCATAGATAAATCATGAATGGCATGATAAAGTAAACCCAAAATTTTTGGGAAACTAAAATATAATCGTAAACCCCATGTAACGAAATTGGTATGATCAATGCCAATGATAAATAGACCTTATTATTCGATGCTGAAAATTTCGCCTTGCCCAAATAATATCCCATGATCACACCGAACAAAGCGTGACTGGATACAGGGAGAATGGCCCTGAGAAAAGCATGTTCCACCCCGTTGGCCAACAGATACAAAATATTCTCCATTGTAGCGAATCCAAGGGAGACTGCAGCTCCGTAAACAATCCCATCATACGGCTCATCGAATGCTACATGCTGATAAATGACATAAATGAGTATGAACCACTTGAAGAATTCCTCAAGCAGTGCAGCCCATAAAAAAGCATTTGCTAAATCGGTATTCAAGATATGTTCGGTTTCGAGCACATACTGTATGAACATAATCGGCAATACAAGAAAGACACCGAATAAAAATGTTTTGACCACAACCGATATCGGTTCGGTTTCATATTGATCTTTCAAATAAAAATAGCTCAGTAGCGCCAATCCAGGCGCAATGGCCGCTGACAACATGACCAGCATTAGCTGACCCTCTTTTCATCTTCGTTTCCTTAATCGTACCATGGAATGAAGAAAAACTGAATCCAAGAATCAAGTCTTCCAAATTTTATTTTATCCTTCAGTATTTAAAGAAGATCTCATCTATAGTGTTTTCGCTTGCCAGCATGACAGCTAACTTGATCCGGGCCTTCTTGCTGTCATAGTCTGCGCCTAATATCACACCGCGTTGTTTTAGATCAAATGCGCTGCCTTCATAATCATAAGCTGGGTAAACTTTTCCTTCCTCCGCACTTGTAGTCATGATGATCGTTATGCCTTTATCGATTGCAGCCTGTATGGAAGTTACCATTACAGGGGTAACCTGTCCCCTTCCTACACCCTCGAGCACGATGCCTTTCGCACCGTTTGCAACCGCAGCATCAATAAAGAGGCCATCAGCGCCTGTATGGCACTTGATGATATCCACCCTGGGAATGCAATCCCCAATATCATAACACTCCCTATGTAATGGTTTTTGATAGATGCTGACGACATCATTATCAATTATCCCCAAATATCCATAGCCAAAAGATACGAACCCCTGCAAATTGGAAGCATGAACTTTTTTGACATACTTGGCTGAATAGATTCGCTCATTAAAAACGACTACTACTCCGACATCCCTTATAAGATCACTCGCAGCGCATAATATCGAATTCCTTAGATTGGAGTATACATCGGTGCCCACGTCTTGAGGAGAACGTTGTGAGCCGGTTATTACGATTGGACGTTGATCCTTAGTCGTGACATCAAGGAAATAAGCCGTTTCCTCAAGTGTATCCGTACCGTGGGTCACGACGATTCCCGTGACATCAGGATCCTCCAATTCCTTTTGAATGGCTGATTTAAGCTGCTGCATTTTCTCGAAGGACATGGACATGCTTGAAATCTGGAAAAGATCAACCACTTTAACCTCGATATCGTTGGGCAATTCGCAAAGTGCTGCCAATTCATGGCCAGTCAATGCACCAGAGGCCAACATACCATTCGCTGTTGCTTTACTGGCAATAGTCCCACCAGTCGTTATTAATGATATTTTATCCATACGGTCCCAGCTCCTTATTTATATAATCACTTTTCTTTAACAGCCAAATGATAAGCAATCAATCCACCATGGAACCTGCCGTTCTCGATGAAGATTTCGTTCGCATTATTTCCGGCTGCCAGAACTCCTGCAATATAAAGACCTTTAACGTTCGTCTCCATCGTTTCCTCGTTATATGCGGGCCTTCCAGTCTCCTTATCAATAGTAATGCCCATTGAAGCTAAAAATGAATGATCAGGATGGTATCCAGTCATAGCAAATACAAAATCATTTTTAATGACTTTTTCCTCATCGCCGACATGATAGATGACGCTGTCTTCCGTTATCCTGTCAACATTCGCATTAAACTCCATCTTGATCGTTCCATTGCGTACCAATGATTCGAATTCGGGAAGGATCCAAGGTTTGACACTTCGAGAGTAATCCGATCCTCTATAAAGGACTGAAACCCTTGCTCCTGATTTGACCAATTCCAGAGCTGCATCCACGCTTGAGTTTTTGCCACCGATGACGGCAACATCACAATTAAAGTAGGGGTGGCCCTCCTTGAAGTAATGAAACACTTTTGGAAGCTGTTCACCCGGTATGCACATATAGTTCGGATGATCATAGTATCCGGTCGATACGATGACATGCAGAGCAGTATAGTCACTCTTCGATGTCTTGACTAAAAACTTCCCATCTTCACGCTTTTCCACTTTCTCCACTTTTTCGAATTTATTGACCCGCAATTCTTTCCTTCTGACTACCTCCCTATAATAGGCTAGCGCCTGATTGCGGACCGGTTTACGGTTTTCGATTATAAAAGCGATATCACCAATCTCCAGTTTTTCACTCGAACTGAAAAATGTTTGATGTGTCGGATAACGGTAAATGGAATCAACCACATTGCCTTTTTCAATGATCAGGGACTGTATTCCCACTTCTTTAAGAGCGATTGCAGCAGCCAATCCACAAGGGCCCCCACCTATGATAATGACTTCTTCAACATTCATCTTTATTCCACTGCCTTTCCATGCACTATGTAATTCGTTCGTCTAAATATAAAAACTCCTATCAATACATGATAGGAGTTTTTACAAATCATTTCAATGATAAAGCAATGAACATGATTTTAACTATAATTAATACATGATTTGAAGTTTTTAGATCCAACCGCGGAAGCGAGAAGCTTCAGCCATTTTTCTTACGCCAATCATATAAGCAGCTAGGCGCATATCTACACGTCTTGATTGTGCAAGTTCATATATATTATTAAAGGATTTCACAAGGATTTTTTCCAGCTTTTCGTCCACTTCTTCTTCAGACCAGTAATACCCTTGGTTATTTTGTACCCATTCGAAGTAAGAAACCGTAACACCACCAGCAGAAGCAAGGACATCAGGAACAAGAAGGATTCCGCGATCCGTTAGGATTTGTGTCGCTTCAATTGTTGTTGGTCCGTTAGCTGCCTCGACAACGATCGATGCTTTGATATCTGCAGCATTTTCTTCAGTGATTTGGTTTTCAATTGCAGCCGGAACTAGAATATCACATTCCAATTCAAGCAGTTCTTTATTAGAAATTGTGCTTTTAAACAATTTCGTTACGGTTCCGAAACTATCTCTCCGATCGAGAAGATAATCGATATCCAAGCCTTCAGGATCATGAAGAGCGCCATATGCATCCGAAATCCCAATAACTTTAGCACCAGCGTCGTGCATGAATTTAGCTAAGAAACTACCTGCGTTACCAAAACCTTGAATGACGACCCGTGCCCCTTTAATATCGATGCCGCGTTTCTTGGCAGCTTCATTGATACAAATCGTTACACCCTTGGCAGTCGCTGATTCACGGCCATGGGAACCACCAAGCACTAGCGGTTTACCCGTAATGAATCCTGGCGAGTTGAATTCATCCATACGGCTGTATTCGTCCATCATCCAAGCCATGATTTGAGAGTTTGTGAAAACATCAGGTGCCGGGATATCTTTAGTCGGCCCAACGATTTGGCTAATTGCGCGAACATAGCCCCGGCTCAGCCTTTCAAGCTCACGGAATGACATATTACGAGGATCACATACGATACCGCCTTTACCCCCGCCGTATGGCAAATCAACGATGCCGCATTTCAAACTCATCCAAATGGATAATGCCTTCACTTCACGTTCCGTTACATTAGGGTGAAAACGGATACCACCTTTTGTAGGCCCAACAGCATCGTTATGCTGTGCACGGTAACCCGTGAAAATCTTAACCGAGCCATCATCCATGCGGACTGGTATCTTCACCGTTAATAAGCGCAATGGTTCCTTCAACAGCTCAAAAACTTCTTCCGGGTAACCCAGCTTATCCAAAGCTTTATGTATTACAGTTTGGGTAGACCTCAGTACGTCGTGTTTTTCTTCTTCATTTACATGGCTATTGCCTTTTGCCGATTCCATTAAAGTACCTCCTAGAAAATCTCATCCATATATAAAATCTATAATGTACAAATAGTCCTCTTCATGTGCTAGTATACACCTTCGATACAGATATGCAAGAGTAAAAATGGGAATTTAAAAGTTGGAAATATTCTAAAAATGAAAACGTTATCATATCAACTGTTTTCATACACTTTAACCGTATATCTTCTTCGGCCGAGGGCTGAGACAAATAAGGCAAACCGCATTGTTTTTTCCTAATGTGGCTGCCTTGTCTCATTCGTTTTACATCAACTGAAGTGTGTGAGCAAAACATGTATCGCTTCATTTTCGATTATACATGTTCCGTATTCGTTTATGCGGCAGAGTGTCAATGTAGATGCATGGCCATACTCAGCCGCTAAGGATATGACCGTGTCGTAGGTGGTGTCTTTAACATTTTCGATAAGTAAATAGTATCTTCCCTCAAAATGATAAAGAGTACTTTTAAGCAAACCTTGAAAAGATAATCTGTGAGATAATTGGACGATATCTTCAAAGTCATTGAAAACATACAGAATATGGGGGAAGTCATCAATTTTCACTTGTAAATCCAAGTACTCCTCTTCATCTGTCAATAATTCCTCTTCGTCCTTTGTCACAATGATTATCAATCCTTGAGCAGGCAAGGAGAAAATTTCAATTGCAATGGAGCCACTCATTTTAAAGCTGAGTTCTTCGCATGCTTCTTCGACCATATCCTGAAATAGCTTGTGGACCTTTAAGGAATTCCCTAAAATATCTTCTTTTGTAATGCCTCTATCAATTAAATCATCAAGGGTCAAAAAAATCTTGATTTTATTATTGGTTAATCGCTCCAGCTTCATAAAAAAATGCCCCCTGGTTACCATCTTCATACATCATATGAAGCCTTGGTCGCAGGGTGCATATCCATTATTTCGCCTAAGCGGCGCAGCTAACCTTTCAGCCATTCCTCCCATTTAGATTGCGTGTCCCCCATTAAAACTCCGCTGAAGGCCGTACGGTTTTCTTCGGATATATCGCTCAGCGCCGCACCGCCAAGACCCACCTTCAAATCCGGGAAATCCTTTATTAACGATTCAAGCAGCATAAATGTTCCATCAAGATTCTCTTTCAGTGAACATGACATGAATAGGTATGAGGGCTTTATGATGTTTAAAACGGTGAAAAGGTCCTTATCAGCAATGGATTCACCTAAATAAATGGTTTCATACCCTTTCCGCTTCAAAAAAATGGTGAAGACCAACAGTCCAAATTCATGTTTTTCACCGGGAGCACAAACGGTAAGGGCTTTCGGAAGGAAACCATTAGTCGGAATCGCATGCATGACTGAACTGATCCTGGATTTTAGGATGTTCGACGCAAAGTGTTCATGAGCGGAAGTAATTTCTCCCCTTTCCCACTTATCCCCAATCTGAACCAATATTGAACCGAGTATTTCAACTATGGTTTGTTCGATTGTATACATACTGAATGCTTGGCTTATCAGCATATGGGCTTTATTTTCATTGAAATTTAATAGAGCTTCAATCAATTCATCCGATAACTTAACCGTTTGTTCATCCTTACGGTTCGTTTCAGGAACTCCAGGCGCTAGAGTGCCTGTACTTTCGAGAAGTGAAACGGCTTGGCTTATTGTAAAACCTTGCTTTGTTTTAGTAATGAGCCACTTAAGGATTTGCAGATGTTTTTCAGTATACAGCCGGTGCCCCGATTCATTCCTGACAGGTTCGATAAATTTATAGCGCCTTTCCCAAGCCCTAAGGGTTCCCGACTGAATGTCCAGCAGTTTTGATACTGCCTTTATATTATATTTACCTTCTTGCATGGTTTTACAAGGCCTCCAATAACTGTACGATCATTTGATGAAATTATAGTGGATTTTTCAAGGTCTGTAAAATCCCGGTATGCTCGCTTAAAAGCAGCCTAATAGGATTTTTCCACAGCTTCGCCTATTTCAGTGTCTGTCCCCCTTTTCAGGGTGAAGAGGTGCGTTTCAGGCTTAGCTTCAAGCCTTAAAGGCACTGCGCTTGTCCCATAGCCATTACTCGTCATATATATACAGTCCCCCTCTTTTTTAACGCTTCCGATTTGATAGGGCCCGAATCCGAATATGCGAATCTGCCCGCCATGGGTGTGACCTGACAGGACAAGACTAATATGGTGTTCCGGAGTCAACTGTTTCTTCACCAATGGATTATGGCTCACCAAAATCCGGAAATCTTCATTCCCGCAATCCGACAGGGCAAGGTCAAGCCTATCACGTTCTTCCGATATATCATCAATGCCCAGAAGAGCGATTTTACTGCCATTCTGAGACTCAAAAGAAACAGCTGTATTATCAAGGATCTTCACCCCATGTTTCAAAAGAGTCGCATCCAGTTCATGGAAGTCGCCTTCATAATCATTATTACCCCAAACAAAATAAAGGGGACCAAGTTCTTTTAGTTTCAATAAATTTTTTTCCACACGTTCTAAGGGAACCCCGCTTTCCCTAATGTCACCGCCGATTATCACCAAATCTGCCTTGTCACGTGTTTCCTCAATCAATTTATCCGCAACGATTCGCCGATGAAGATCGGAAATGAAAAAAATCCGCACATCGCCAAAGCCTTCAGGAAAGTCTTTAAAATATAGGTCTTGAGAAATCACCCTATCTTGCATAGCCGTACGCCACATGTAAAAGATCGTGGCAAATGACAGCAGGATGATGATTAAAAATAATCCAGATAACCATAACATCTTCGTTAAACCTTCTTTCCATCCTTATCCAAACGTACTTTCATATAACCATAAAACGGTATTACCCGCAATTAAATATGATTTAACGCGAACATCATTTATTTTCATGATATAAGTTAATATCATAATTCTTCTTCATCATTTCAAAAACCTTATGGCGATTTTTCCATTCTTCCTCTTTTTCCCACAATTGCTTACTTTTGTTAATGATTTCACAGCGTAGCAGTTGAAACTCCTTTTCAGCTTTATCTAGCTTTTTTTTAATTAAAACCATATATCCATATAGACCAATTGCTGCCGCCAAAAAAAGGAAATGGCTAAAATGGTCGACGAAAACACTAAACATACTGAAAAAGGAATAGGAATAAGGTACAACGATATAAAAATAAAGATAAATCATAAAAAGGACAGCAACAATCATGGTTGCCCATAAGCTTTGAAGGTGCTTCTTTTTAAGTGCCTCGAATTTTTTCTTCCGATCCACGACATTTTGCAGCATTTGTTTTGTTGCTTGATCCGTTTTCTCATCCAGTAAAATGATTGTCGATTCCATCGCATTTCCTCCTCTGCTCTTTCAAATCATGATATGAAAGAGTAGAGGAAAAAATGATAATGTACCTGACACGATTGCCTTCATACTTACCGAGTCAAACAATTTTAAAAACACCCTGCCTATAAAAGACAGAGTGCCATCATTATTTCTTGATTGGAATTTTCAATACTTGACCTTTGGAAATTTCATTGCCATTCAGCCCATTCCACTCCCTGATCAGAGCAATCCCTTCCTGTGATTTGTAGTAATTCATGGAAATGCGAAATAATGTTTCTTCACCTTGAACAGTATGTAAGACAACTTTGTATCCCTCTTTATCCGTTTTAGCGGCTTGTACATTTTTCTTTTCTGCTGCTGCTTTCTTTGCCTTTTCCTCAGCTTCTTGCTGTGCTTTGGCCTTTTCCGCTGCTTCTTGCTGTGCTTTGGCCTTTTCCTCTGCTTCTTGCTGCGCTTTGGCTTTAGCCTCAGCTTCTCGCTGCACTTTAGCCTTTTCTTCAGCTTCTTGCTTTGCCTTGGCTTTTTCCTTAGCTTCTTGCTGCGCTTTGGCTTTAGCCTCAGCTTCTTCTTTCTCTTTCTCCGCTTCAGCCTTTGCCGACTCTTTTTCCTTTAAGTCCTCTGCCGTTGCTGTAGTTGGAATCGATTCTTTATCTTCCTCTTTTAAGACGACTTGGTCACTTTTAGTAACAGGTACAGGCCTATCCTGCAGATATGTATAAAGGGTATAAAATCCAATTGGAAGCAAAATAAAAAATAACGCTAATAATTGTATCATTGGGAACTTAATCTTCACTTTACTTTTTTTCTTTTTATTCTGGTGGACTTTGCTGCGCTTGGGCAATGATGATTTAGCCTTCTGACGTTCAATTCGCGAACGAAGTTCACCAGCCTGATCATTTTCTTTTTCATTCTTTTGTACCCGGCTCATTCAAGTCACCCCCTTTCTTGCTCAACCCTCTTTGCTTTTTGTTCCTGATTAAAATACCAAGGATAAAGTCAATCAAAAAGTGGGCCGTAATCGTCACGATGATATTATTAGTCATTTCAAATAGAAAACCGATAAAGAAGCTTAAAACCAAAACATTCAAAAATAAAAACCAATTAAAAAGGTAACGATAATGGACGGCTGCAAAAATGAGGCTCGTAAGAAGCAAACCAAAATGTGTTTGCAGCACTCCACGGAATAATAATTCTTCGCTAATCGCCACCACTAAAGCTACGACAAAAATCATCGGGTATGACAAATTACTGAAAATGCGTTCGTTAATACCACCATCATCCTGATAGGAAGAGGGTGTCACTTTCATAAGCAATAAGTCAAATAGCACGACAATGACTCCTGCGGGAATTCCAATCAGCAAAATGTTCAGGTCATCATAGATAAATAAGTCGAAAAAGGCAGAACGGTCTTTAAATAAAATAATACCTAAAAAGATGGCTAACGTTAAGAGAATAATTTGTGTAAGAAACAAATTAAATAGCAACTGTTTATCTGTAAGTTGTTTAATCATTTCAGCTTGCTTATTTTTCATTGCCATATTCCTTCTTTAATAAGATATAAGCCAATTCCTTTTTCCACGAGGAAAAGGAATTGACCGGATCCACCTTGACTTCCGGCCATACATCAGCCATTTTTTCGGTATCCATCCCACAAATATCACAACAGATGGGATTCACTTCCCGATGCTCTTCTCCAAAGTAGTCCAGTATTCCTAAACGTCGACATTCCGGTGCATAGATCCAGTGCAGGAAGTTATGCAGCTTTTCTTGATTCCTGGATTTCCTCTTTTGACAATACTCTTTCATCTCAGCCACTTGATGTAGGTTATTTCCCGTAAACTGGGTAAAAAAACGCAGCTGGACTTCGTTTAACGAAAAGGATTGAGACAGCTGTTCTTTTTCTGAAAGGGTCAAATTCACCGGAATCTTTTGTGATGCATTAAGGAAAGAACATACACCATCGATTTGCGAATCCGAAGGCAACTGCTGCTCCATCAAATGCAGCGGAAGCCCTTCATCCCCTTCGCTATATAATAAGACAGCCACACTTTGCTTACGATCCCGTCCCGCCCTGCCTATCTCCTGAAGATATGCTTCCATCGTCGATGGGATATGAAAATGGATAACATATCTGACATCGGATTTATTCACACCCATTCCAAAAGCACTTGTTGCACATATAATCTTTAACTGGCCAGAAATGAATTGCTGCTGAATCAGCATCCTTTGTTCCTGTTCCATTCCACCGTGATAATAATTGACACTATCAATCCCGTTTTCCTGTAAAAATCCTGTGACAGATTCCGCCACTTTTTTAGAGGAAAAATAAATAATCCCGCTTCCGGTAAATTTCCTGACAAGCTCCAGCACACGTGCTAGCTTCTCATCGTAGCTGAACATTCGCTCGACAATAATTGCGATATTTTCCCGATCAACAGATGATACCGTTTCATTGACCGGCTCAATATTGAGATTACCAACGATGTCCCTCCGGACCTCAGCGGTTGCAGTTGCTGTCAGGGCAAGAGTCAACGGATTGTTCAATTCACGCCTCACTTCTCCTAAATTCAAATAATCCGGACGGAAATCATACCCCCATTGTGAGATGCAGTGAGCTTCATCTATGACGAACAAACCTATATCTATGGATTTCAAGGATTTTATTACACCATCCAGGCTTAACATTTCAGGAGATAAAAAGATAAAACGATAACTATGCAACCGGTCGAAAGCTTTCCTTTTTTGATTTAATGTCAAAAAAGAGTTGAGGGTCAATACACTTTTTTCGCCACTCATCTTCAGCTGATCTGCCTGATCCTGCATTAATGATAATAATGGGGAGACAATTAGGACAGTCTTATTTAAAAGATAAGCCGGCAGCTGGTAGCATAATGATTTACCTGATCCGGTCGGTAGCATCGCTAAGGTATGATTGCCGGACATCAATGATTCAACCACTTCCTTTTGTCCAGGACGGAATTCATCAAAACCGAATTTTTCTTTGAGGACTCGTTCTATATTCATCATCACTCACCTATTTTCGCAAGTACAAGTCTTATTTGGAAAAAGCTTATCTCTTTATTATCGACCATCTGCTTGATTGCTTTAAGCTTTTTTGTTCCAAGTTCCTTAATAGCTTCAGCAATTTTCCTCTCATCCTCGATATTCACATAATCTGAAATCGGAAAACTCTTGTCCGATAAGACAATTTCTACGAGGTGATCTTCGATGGTGTTGACTTTCAATCTGCGGATTTCAGCAATTTCACCCAGACTTTTCCCTTCATGGATGTATCGTAAAGTAGCCTGTGTAGATTGTGTCAAATGAGGATTCCCACTACTTTTCCAATCATTTGTTAATGTGGACAAGAGAGGGTAATCCTTTCCCGTTTCCATTTCAGCAAGCATTTGATGCAATGAGTCAAGGAATGTAAAGCGGACATACTCTTCTTCTACATCCTTCCTTTTTGCAATCTGTTCAAACGTAAGTCCAATCCTGTTTATCCCGGTTATTTTCAAAATGAATATGTCTCGTTTCATATCACTTTGACTTTCTAAAAGGGATATCAGTTCATCATATAGATGTTGGGCTATCAATGCTCGATCCTGACGATTGGCATGTAAAAATTCCTTTACGAAGAATTGGATTTTGGGATTTCTTTGTATCGGATAAAAACGTCTTTCATTGTGGACAATATGGGATATGGTTTGAATGAGTAAGTTTAACCTTCCCCAGAAAACCGGGATGATATTGTGATATTTCCAACCATTAATATACGCCGGAAAAGGATTATTTTTAAAGTAATCGACTAACATTCCTTCACCTTGCATACTAATTTCATATGCATCTGGTTTATCCGTTAATTTAATCAAGTCATGCTTAAGTAAATGTTCAATGTTTTGATTTAATTGCTGACGGGTAAATCGAGGTATTGTCCCAAAAATATCTGTTAGCCCGAATAAATGGGCATCCTGGATTGTTTGTGACGATTTCTTCCCCTGCAGCATATGGTATATAGCATAAATGGAGCGTTCGCCTTGAAATTTTTTTATCGCATATAGAATGATGGCCTGTAGATAATTATTCATGGGACTCACATCCTTGTTTCATTTAACCAATAAACCCATTGTAACAAATAACTGCAAAAATCGCCGTTATTATTGATGAATACAAGGAAAATTATGTGACTAAATGACGAATCATGGAAAGAACCAAGTTAAGTATTTCGATGTTTTCCGTTGACATTGTGCTACATGATAGTTATTATCAATACAATTTCTATTGAAAAGTTTGGCATTCGGTCTTACAATAAGAAAGAGATAATAATCTGAAATAAAAAGATTATCAGTTGTCAATCAACTTAGGAGGGGTTATATTCATGGCTAAATTTACTATTGTGGATAAAGAAACATGCATAGCTTGTGGAGCTTGCGGAGCAGCGGCACCAGATATATATGATTACGATGACGAAGGGATTGCATTTGTTACCCTTGACGATAACGAGGGAATCGTTGAAATTCCTGATGTACTTATAGATGACATGATGGATGCATTTGAAGGATGCCCAACGGATTCTATTAAAGTTGCTGACGAGGCATTTGACGGAGATGCACTTAAATTCGAATAACGTACAAGCCATTTTCAATCGAAAATGGCTTTTTTTTTGCCATCTCCCCATCCCAAAATGAAACAGGCATAAAAAAACAACCGAATACGAATATCCGGTTGTTTTTTTATTTCTATCGTTAATGCCATTAAGCATTTTTATATAATGTTTGTTTATTGATCCATGTCTGTAATTTAATGAACAGCAACATGAATACGGATGTGATGAGTACGCCTTTTATCACATTGAAAGGCAAGATTGCCGTCGTAACGAGCTTTCTTGACTCGGGTGCCGACATTGCATCCCATCCCATAAAGAAGGTATAAGCCGGTAAGAAGACATAATAGTTTAAAACACTCATGAATACTGCCATGGAAACTGTTCCCGCAAGTAAAGCGAATGTCATCCCTTTTTTTGAATTGATTTTCTGAAATACATAATAAGTCGGCAAGACAAACAGTATTCCGGCTATGAAGTTAGCGATATGCCCCACAGGTACAGCAGTCAAGGTCCCTGTCATGACTAAATCCAATAGGTTCTTAATGAACTCGACTAGAATTCCAGCCATCGGTCCGAAAATCAATGCCGCCATCAGTGCTGGTATGTCGCTAAAATCAACATTGAGAAAAGGCGGGAATCCCGGAAACGGGAAATTTAAAAGCATCAATAAATAAGAAATGCTTCCCATCATGGCAAGTGTGACCGTTTTTTTCACTTTGTTCTTTTTCATAGGTCTCTCTCCTTCTTTTTCCGATCTACCTGAAAAAGAGGTTAGGGTTCCAAAATATGTTGATGTTCAATAAAAAAACCTTTAATTCCAATAGAATTAAAGGGATAAATTAAAGGTTACATCAAACAAACGTTCAGCAAATAACTGTTGAAACGCACTCAGGAACCTCCATCTTCTCCCATCCAGACTATACTGTCGGCTTTGGAATCGCACCAAATCCTGCCTTGTAAGGCTCGCGGGCTTAGAAGAAGAAACTCTTCATCACCGCCGGTGGGGAATTGCGCCCCGCCCCGAAGATAGATCTATAAAATTTTTTTATACTTCCCATTATATCTGAATTACCTGTTTTTTGATAGCACTTTTTTTCTCAGTTGATTCATTCAGTATGAATATCGATCGTCACAGTGAATGGCTTAAAATAAATAGTGGATACACAAAATGAAGATTCGAAATAATAAAAATTATTTTTTTACACTATTCAATCCTTGATGAAGCCATTTATATCGCGACATTAAACAGATGATCAGAAGATTACCATTCTATTAAGCGCTTACATCCAGTTAAGCCAAATTGACATATTCAGCATTTCAATTGTAAAATTAACTGAAATTTAAGATAATTTTTTCCTAGGAAGGTGTTAAGTCGTGTATCGGATTTTAGTAGCAGACGCCATTAAACCAGAAGGACTCGGACCGCTATCTGAGGCATCCAATATTCATCTTATTCAAAAGACCGTAGAGGAAGCTGCAAACGAACTTGATCAGATTGATGCAATTCTTGTAAGAAGTGCTACGAAGGTTTCAGAGGATTTAATGAACCGTATGCCGCAGCTAAAAATTATAGCACGCGCTGGTGTCGGTGTTGATAACATAGATATCCCCTCGGCGACAAAACGCGGGATTGTCGTGGTTAATGCACCTGACGGCAACACCATTTCAACAGCTGAACATACATTCGCCATGATGGCATCATTAATGCGCCACATTCCGCAAGCTTATGCTTCACTGAAGAATGGGGAGTGGAAACGTTCTTCATATACGGGTACTGAACTTCGTGGTAAAACATTAGGAATAGTTGGCTTTGGACGTATCGGAGGGGAAATTGCCAAACGCGCTAAGGTATTCGGCATGGATGTCATTGTCTATGATCCGTTCCTTACTGTCGATCGTGCAAAGAAAATGTCCGTAACTGCCCTGCCGTTAGATGAATTGCTTCCTAAAGCAGACATCGTTACTGTTCATACACCACTTACGAATGAAACTAGAGGATTAATCAATAAAGAAAAACTGCTTACCTGTAAAAAAGGGGTTTATGTACTTAACTGCGCCCGGGGCGGTATTCTGGACGAAGATGATTTATATGAAATGTTAGTTCAAGGACATGTCGCAGGGGCGGCACTGGACGTTTTCGTCGAAGAACCTCCAATTGGCCATAAACTGCTTGAACTGGATAGCGTCATTGCTACACCTCATCTGGGTGCTTCAACTAAAGAAGCCCAATTAAATGTTGCCGTACAGGTTGCCCAGGAGGTATTGACCTATTTCGAAGGAAATCCAGTCTCAAGTTCGATCAACCTGCCAGCCATATCTAAAGAAGTGTTTGAAAAAGTACAGCCATTCTATCAACTTGTTCAGCAAATGGGATCCATTGCTTCTCAGTGCATGAATGAAGGAATTCAGGAGATCTCCGTTACGTATGCCGGAGAATCATTGGATTTCGATACAGCGATTCTTACAAAAAGTCTAATCTCCGGCTTTTTCAGATCAAGAGTCGATGCATCTGTAAATGAAGTGAATGCCTTGTTGATCGCAAAAGAGCGTGGCATAACCGTTGGTGAAAAAATCTCTACGAACTCTTTAGGTTACTCGAATTTGATCAGCCTTAAAGTAAAAGGTGACCACCGTGAATTAACGATCAGTGGGACCTATATCGAAAATTACGGTTCTCGAATTGTAAGTTTGAATGGTTTCAAAATCGACTTTCATCCAGAACCGAATTTACTTTATATCCAGCATACCGATAAACCTGGTGTAATCGGTAACGTAGGTAAGGTCCTGGGTGATCACGGAGTGAATATCGCCACCATGCAGGTTGGCCGTAAAGAAGCTGGCGGGGAAGCCATCATGGTTTTGAGCTTTGATTTACCATTGGAAGATAACATGAAACAATTTTTAATGGAAACGGAAGAAATTACATTCATGGCCCGTATTTCATTATAAGACAAAAAAGTGCCCGTCAGCGCGGGCACTTTTTCTGTGAATGCAAGTGGCTTTTGCTTACCATGGACAGTGTGTTTATAACGCACCATCATATGAAAAGCCTTCATATTTATTAAATCTAAGCCCCCGCTGCATCAATTCACTTGGTTCGGAGCTTTGGGCACCAATATGTCTTCAGTTAAATTCAGCTGGCCTACCTCTTCAATTGGAGCATTTTCAAACTTCACTTTTTCAAAACCAAAATCCTTAGCTATGAAGAGGATGGCTTCTAAAGCTTGAAGGGATTCCTCACTATTTTCAATAGCAGCTTGATCTGATAATTGAATGATCACAAGATCTCCATTCGAGCTTATCCTTTCCCATTTCAGGTCAGGCGGGATTGCAGGTGAAATTCCCTCGATGTCTGCCTCCCCTTTTCCAGCCTGCAGCGCTTCCTCAAAGTCCTGATATCCCATATTGCTTGGAACAAGAAACCTTGGGGAGGACTCATCCTTCTGGTAAAGCAGGTATGTGCGATTTTTTTGATGAGGTATATCCAACTCCTTTAAATATCCCGCATGCGCAAACATGGCACCTTGCTCACCATCTGTAGAAAATGTCATTTTCTCTATATTATTATAGGAAAGAGTCTCCTCCAACGAATGGAGAAAAAGTGTATCTTCATCCAATAGTTGGCTTTTTTCTTGAAAGTCAATATGAGCAGTGGCCGTATCGTTTCCTTGGCTAATCTTTATATCAAGTGGAAAATAATCAGATAGCCCATATTGCTCTTCATTGATATCGGACATTTGATTAACTAACTGTTTCAATGTATCACTTTGATCGTAATCTTTGAGTTTAATTGAAATGGGAACGATGAAATTCATTTGATCATCTGGGATCCCCATCGTAATGATCGATGCATCGTTAAGGTCATTTTGATAAATCGCTTGTGCAAAGTTTTTTTCCTTTTTCCCTTTTCCGGGTTCCATTTCTGAAACCTCGTCTTTAGATTCAATTTTTGCTTGCTTACTCGAAAACTCTTGATAATCCTTTTTATCTTCTGGAGGAATTTCTTTGTTGCTTGCATCCTGCCGTTCATGATCTGCCGTTTCCTTATTTTCAGATAGAGATAATTTCCCACTACTGCCGCTGTCCTCTTGACTTGTCGTTCCTTTTTTTTCGATAATTAACGATGATGCCAAAACAACCATTAAGAATAAGGAGGCAACACCCGCAATTAGAGGTATCCAGTGTTTCTTTCTCTTTTTATCATGTATTCTCGCAAACACCTCTGCCTTGGTTCGGTCATCTTTAAATTTCGGAAGCTCTCGGAGCAAGTCTTCAATTTCGCTTTCTTTCCAACGGGACCTTCTCAATGCGGTGGCCCTCCTTTCCTGATAAATCCTCCATCAACTTTTTAATAGCCTTCAAAGCACGGTGCTGGGTTGTTTTTACCTTACTTTCACTCCAATTCAATACTTCAGCAGTTTCCGTAATGGACAATCCCTGAATATATCGTAAAATGATGACGGATCTTTGATTCGTGGTACACCGGTTTAGGCATTGATAAATATCTTGGATTTCATCGTTCATGATAGCCACTTCTTCGGGAATGGGTTCTTTATCTTTTATCAATTGCCTATCCCAATCAAAGTTGGGAAAGATTTTGTCTTTCCACCCTTTTTGTTTCCGAAAATAATCAATCGTCACATTTCTAGCAATCGAATACATCCACGTTTTTTCACTGCTCTTTCCTTCGAAGCGTTCATACGCCTTCATCACCCGGATATAGACCTCCTGAACAAGGTCCTCAGCCGTTTCTCGATTCTTGGTCATATAAAAAATGAATTGATAAATTTCCTGATGATATTTCTCATAAAGATCGTGGAAAACGGAATCCATCATTTCCCCACATCCGTTCATAAATATAGTCGTCAATCCTAAATAAAAGTTACATACTTCGGCTTTTATATTATTATAAAATTCCGTTAATTTCCACATATTCGGGACTTTCCTAAAAAAAACAAAGGCAAGTTGGAAAGAAATCCAATTGCCTTTGTCTTCTCAGTTCCTTATGAAACAAGATTTTTTGGCAAGCCACCCGTCATTCATTCAGCATTCTCCAAAATTCGAGGCAGGATAAAACTGAACGTTGTCCCTTTATTAGGTAAACTGTTTACCGATATGAAGCCATCATGGGCATTGATTATATTTTTTACGATTGCCAAACCCAATCCGGTGCCCGAACGCCCGCGGGTCCTTGCTTTATCCGCTTTATAAAACCTCTCGAATACAAAAGGTAAATCTTCTTCGGGAATTCCAGATCCAGAGTCCTTCACATCAATGATAAGACCCCTTCGATCACTTGTCCTCTGAATGACATCAATGTTACCTCCTGGAGGAGTATGACGAATCGCATTATCAATTAAATTGGTCAAAACCTGTTCAATACGGTCCGGATCGAAATGCCATTGAATTTGATCATCTTCAAGACTGGCTGAAATTGTAATCCCTTTTTCTTTAGCTAGCCCGGAAAACTTACTTGTAATCCTCTTTAAATAAGGAGAAATAGGTACACATTCATAGCTAAGGTTCATTTTACCCGATTCCAATTTAGCAAGATCGAGCAGATCATTGACCAACCGTCCCATTCTCAAAGACTCATCATAGATGATGCGGGCCATTTCCACCTTTTCCTCTTCACTGCTCGCAATGTCATCTACGATCGCTTCACTATATCCCTGCAACATTGAAATCGGCGTTCTTAACTCATGCGAGACATTAGCTATGAAATCAGTCCTAAGTTTGTCCATACGTCTTTCATCACTCATATCCCGTATGATGGCCACCGCTCCCCGAATATTGTCGGCATTTGTGTATAGGGGACTGACAATCAATCCCCAATCTCGGCCCTGCAAGGTAATTTCACCGACCTTCTCCTTATCGAAGGATTCTGATTCATCAAAAAGATTCATTAAAACCAACGGGACATTCACATTATCTTCCCGGTTATAGCCCTTTTCAAAGTACCAGGATTGCAGGAACCTTTCCGCAGGCGGATTCGTTTCAAGAATTGTGCCATCTTTATTGAAGGTAATGACCCCATCTGCCATACTGCTAAGAATGCTTGAGAGATGTTCCTTTTCCTGACTAAGTGCATTCATATTGAATTTCAGCTGCTTCCTCATCTGATTAAACGCTATGGCCAGCTCACCGATTTCATCTTGAGTCAGAATTGGAACCTTTGTATCAAATTTCCCCCGGGCAATCGCTAGAGCGGCTTCCCTCATCTTCACCAATGGGGCATTGATTCTTGTGGATAAAAAGAAAGCAAAAATCGTTGTCAAAATAATGGCGATGCCTGCTGCCAATAAAATGAACTGTGTAGTGGATTTTGTGGTTTCTTCCATGGACTCCAACGATTGAAATAGAAATACCTCATCCTGTTCTCCATTCAATTCAAGTGGAATGCCTACTACGATTGCTGACAATTCCTCGTTACCCGCATCATCGGAAAGCGACATTTCCTTTTTCACAGTCTTTCTTTCCGTAAAAACCTTGAGTAATTCGGAATCATTTTTTATGAGTTCCGGTGTGATTTCGAACTCCTTATCTCCTCCGATGGACGAGAATATCATTTTGTCATCATTTAGAATGATCATTTTCGCTTCGTTGCCTATTAGTTCCGAAGCTATTTGTAAAACCTCATTGCTGGATCCCTGATGTTCATTGGTAACCTTTATGATTTGTTCAGCGGTTTTGGTTAAATCATTTTCAATATTTTCAATTTGGAAATTCTCAAAGAATTCGACCAGCAGTACAGTTAACACGATTAATACAAACGACACGAGCAATAGGATCGTTGCCCATAGCTTCCCTACAACACTGCCCCATAGCATCAGTCATTAACGACTTCGAACTTGTAACCTACACCCCAAACGGTGACAATCATCTTGGCTGCGTTTTCGGATATGCGGTTTAATTTTTCACGTAAGCGTTTAACATGCGTGTCTACAGTTCGAAGATCTCCAAAGAATTCATAGTGCCACACTTCTTTTAACAATTGCTCCCGATCGAAAACCTTATCTGGGGATTTCGCCAAGAAATATAATAATTCATATTCTTTTGGTGTTAATGAAACCTCTTTGTTATCTGCAAGTACACGGTGGGCATCATTATCAATGGTTAGATGTGGGAAGACGATCACATCTTTCGCCGTCGTTTCCGTCTGCATGTAACTTGTGCTTGATGATCGACGTAATAAAGCCTTAACCCTTAACACCACTTCACGCGGACTGAAAGGCTTTACGATATAATCATCGGTACCCACTTCGAACCCTTGAACGCGGTTCACTTCTTCACCTTTAGCAGTCAGCATGATAATCGGTGTCGTTTTCTTTTCCCTTAATTCACGGCAAACTTCGATTCCATCTTTACCAGGCATCATAATATCCAATAAAATTAAATCATAATCATTTTCAAGGGCTTTTGTTAAAGCCACTTCTCCATTTTCAGCTTCATCGATCATGTATTCTTCTCTTTCCAAATACATCTTTAACAGCCGGCGGATTCTTTCCTCATCATCCACCACGAGAATTTTAATAGCGTTATACATTATGTAATCAGCCTCCTATCATATATTCTACAAAATGAAAACTTCCATGACTAATACTTTTTCCTCACAAAGTACGATAAAGAGCGTATTTCGCATGGCTTCCATGAACCTTTCACCATTTTGTCACAAAAAAAGACTTTGACCGCCCACTTAGAATTCTTAAATGCATTTTCAACGAAATATTGTTTTATTAAAGGGAGCGACAAAAAAGGGGGCATTTTCCAGAAAAATCGATAAGCCTACTCCTCGACGTTTCTATCAAAAGACCCCCTTCATCTAAATATTACAATACAGAATCAAGCATATGAATGCAAACCAGCAATAACAAGATTTACGAATATCAAGTTAAACATTATGATGGCAAAACCGATTACGGCAAGCCAAGCTGATTTTTCCCCTTGCCACCCCTTTGACATGCGGAGATGCAAGAAAGCCGCATAAAACAACCAAGTAACCAGTGCCCAGACTTCTTTCGGATCCCAGCCCCAGAATCGTGTCCAGGCCACTTGAGCCCAGATCATTGCAAAAATGAGGGCACCGAGTGTAAAGATCGGAAAACCGATAAGGACCGAACGATAACTAATCTCGTCCAATAAATTCAAATTCACATTTTTAACGATCGGTTTAATCAATGCCGCCACTCTTTTGCGAGCGATCAACCTTATTAAACCATACAGGACGAGTCCCGCACCGATTGACCAAATTACAGTATTCAGTTTCTTGGCATTGATCAGTGCAGGCATGTCCACCAGAGGTTCAAACCGATCCGTCTCGATAAGTTTCCCTTCATGGGGACCTACCAATGCCGGCAGGTTGAATTCCTGTTTGACCTCGGCACCATGTTTATCGACCCAATCAAAATTTGCCTTATAATCCATGGCAGCAAAAGAAGAAGTGATGATGACGAAACCGAGGGTGCAGACTAATGTAAACATGATGGCTTCAAGCCAGAACGTTCTTTTGCTTGATTGTGTCTGATCGACGAATTTGATTAAATAAATGATGGCAGTAACGAAACTTATGGCAAGGATTGACTGTCCTGCCGCAGCAGTCGTAACATGAATATGAAGCCAATCGCTCTGCAAAGCAGGAATGAGTGGCGAAATTTCTGTTGGGAACATACTTGCATAAGCGATTATCAATAATGCGATCGGTAAAGCGAATAGCCCAAGGGCAGGTGTTTTATAAAGAAAATAAATTAATATGAAAGCACCGACCAGCATCATTCCGAAAAAGGTCGTAAATTCAAACAGGTTACTTACCGGGGCATGGCCTGCAGCAATCCATCTTGTGATGAAATACCCAATTTGCGCTGCAAATCCGATAATGGTAATGAAAATGCCCAGCTTAGCCCATTTGTTTTGTTTCTTTTCCTCCGCCCCGCGTTTATCCTTGATCGATCCCCCAAATAAAAAGGTAGCGATCAGATATAAAATGAAAGCGGCATATAAAAGGTTACTGCTTAATTCAGCCATTTAAAACTTCCCCCTTACTAGAAGATTTCTCCTCTTCAAGTTGATCCATTGGTTCGGAAAGTGATGTTGATTCTATCGCTTGTTTTATATCTCTTTTAATGCCATGCCAGTTTTTGTTTGTATGGCCGGCCAAAAGTATCTCATCATCTTTCCTCTTAATCCATATACGCCGGTGATTCCAATAAGACCCTTGGACAACGCCGATCATGAAGATGATCCCACCAGTGAATAGGATCCAAAGCGTTAAATCCTTCCTGACGGTCAAAGCCGTGACATCTTGGGTTTCCACACCATTAAAAGCCATTTTATAAGTGTTTTCCCCTAAGGGCTCCACAGTCTCCTTAATCGCCACGAAACTGACTTCACCCTCTGGCTTATCCGGAGTATGCATTTTAAAGATAAATGCTGGATTATTCGGAATCTTCGATATCGTTCTAGGCTCGCCTTTTTCATCGAACTCGAAATCTGGGAAGTAACTGATCAAGTCAACGGAATATCCTTCTTTCAACTCGTATTTCTTTTGAGGATTATTCAAATCAACCTTTAAGCTGCCATATTTCTCTTCGGTTTTTTTATTTATCAAATTAAAAGCCATCGTACTGAGCTCATCCAATTTATAGTCTACTTGGTAGAGAGCATAATGATCATGTTTCAGAGGTTCATTGACTTTGATTTTGTAATCTTTAAGCTTATCAAGGTCCACTTTTTCCCCTGGTAAGGTTTCTCCCTTGCGCTCATAGAGCGTAACATCGGATTGATAGGTTTTTGCGATCGTACCGGTTTTATCAATTGCAGCACTGTACTGCTCATCTTCTTCATTCTCTTTGTCATACACCTCTAAGGTAAATTCATTATTCTGGAGGTAGTATTCACCATTTGTACCCGGGATTTCTTTTCTCTCGCCTTCACGCAGCCAAAGTACTTTGTCGATATACATCCCAGGGACGGAACGCAATAATGCTCCAATTAAGAAAATGATAAGTCCAATATGATTTACATAGGGTCCCCAACGTGAAAAACGACCCTTTTCGGCAAGTATATGACCGTTTTCCTCTCGTATATGATAACGCTGCCTTTTTAGTCTATCCTTTACTCCTTCAAGGTTTATATCTTGGTCTTCAAGCTTTGTCACCCCATAAATCCGCTGACGTTTCATGAACCCGTCATGACGTGTGACCCCTTGTTTTTTTAACGATCGATATAACGGAAAGAACCGGTCGATACTGGCAATCAATAGTGATATGCCCAGCATGCCTATGATAATCAAATACCACCATGAGCTATACAAGTTATGAAACCCGAGTTCATAATACACCATTCCGAACCAGCCGTATTCCAGTTCATAATGCTCTGCAGGTGTTGCTGTTGAAGGGATGTACATTTCCTGGGGTAGAATCGTCCCGATAGCCGAAGCGATCAAGGCAATGACAATGAGCGTCACCCCGACCTTAACGGAAGAAAAGAAGTTCCATATTTTATCGATGATCGTTTTTTTATATGTTTGTGAACGCCTGGCACTTCCTTCATATCTCATATCAATAAGCTTGTTCTCTTTTTCGTTATCAAGCACCATACCGCATTTCCCACAAATCTTTGTGCCAAACGGATTTACATGACCACAATCGCATTTTACTTCTTTCATGTCAAAAACTCCCCAATATTATGGTTTAATTCTCTCCATATGCTTTTGGATGCTCTCTTCTGTCAAAGCTCCAGTGATGATATCTATCACTTTCCCCTCTTTATCAACCAAAAAGGTGACAGGCAATATATCCACGCGATAAGCATTTTCCACTTCCCTACCTTTATCGATCATGACAGGAAAGGTAAGATCATGCTTTGTAATGAAATTATTGACAGCATAGTCAGATTCCCCGACATTAACCGCCAATATCTCAACGCCCTGGTCTTTAAAGTTTTTATATTGATTTTCCATATAAGGCATTTCATATTCACACGGCTTGCAATATGTACCCCAAAAGTTCAGGAAGACGCCTTTTCCCTTGTAATCGGAAAGTTTATGCTCTTTGCCTTCCATATCAGTCAAGACGAAATTGGGTGCATCGGATCCTTTTCTCAGGCTTTCATTCTTATCTTTAGTGAAGTTCGTATAAAGGGCAAACACTAAAGCTGCACCTAAAAGCAGGAGAATGATGGTTCTACTAATTAGGCGTCGCTTCTTCTTATCCATAGAGATCCTCCTAAGGCCACACTAAATTTAACCATACCATTATACCATTTAACGCCATGTCCTTTTTATTTACATTTCTGAAGGTTTTGTGACATTCTTTCCCGATTCATGAAGGAAAAGGTATTTACAGGTTGTTTTCCACCACCCATTCTTCCAGGAGAAGAATGGGGTAGTGGTTTCAACCTATCAATACAGGAAAAAATCTTGTCTACATTCTCCGCTGTTTAGGTTCGGTCGTTGCTAATGTCCGCATTAATTTAACTTCATGTGGAGTCAGCTCCCGGGAATCTCCTGCTGTTAAACCGTCCAATGTCAAGAAACCATATTGTTCCCTCTTCAATTTAATGACGGGATGGCCAATTGCTTCGAACATCCGGCGGACTTGCCTGTTCCTGCCTTCATGTATTGTGATTTCAACGATGGCCGTTTCCTTTTTCTTGTCGGTAGACAATACCCTTGTCTTGGCTGGAGCAGTCTTGCCATCCTCCAACTTGATACCTTTATCCAGCTTTTTCAAGCTTTCACGCAAAGGCATTCCTTTCACTTTTGCCACATACACTTTATCCACTTCATGCTTCGGATGCATTAACGTGTTTGCAAATTCTCCGTCATTCGTTAAAATCAATAAGCCCGAAGTATCGTAATCCAATCGGCCAACTGGATAAATCCGTTCATTGATATAAGGGAAAAAGTCCGTTACGACTTTTCTGTTCTTATCATCAGAAACTGCCGAAATGACGCCGCGCGGTTTATAGAATAGGAAATAAACCGGGGCTTCTTTTTCAAGCGGGACTTCATTAACCTCGACCTTATCATTAGGCCCTACCTTCACACCTAATTCCTTCACTACTTTGCCGTTCACTTTTACCTTACCTTCTAAAATCAACTCTTCTGCTTTACGGCGGGAAGCCAGTCCAGCATGTGCTATCACCTTTTGTAATCGTTCCATCTATCTTCACCCCATAGTATAATCATTCGTTTGTTATTGTCTATACATACACAATCATACAATTATTACATATTGAGAGGCAAAAACAAAAGGTTTTTCGCTATTAAGAGCTTTTCTTTTATTATTACACCAATAATGGGACGGTTAAATGGGTTGGTTTCCATAATGAGTGTAACATAGCTTATTTTTCCATACAAAAAAATGTTTCTTTTGATGAAATTTTGAATGAACCCTATTAATTGAGGACTAATTTTAAGAAAAAAGACAAAAAAAAAAGAAATGGAATCGCCCATTTCCCTACCTTTAATTCATACCGAAAACCAGTGTGACGACAATAACGGCAGCTATGATTCCGATCAAGTCTGCCAAAAGGCCGACCTTAAGGGCATCACCCATTTTTTTGATTCCGACGGCTCCAAAATAAACGGTCAATACATAGAAGGTGGTATCTGTACTTCCCTGAATCGTGGCAGCCAAGCGCCCAATAAAGGAATCCGGTCCATAAACCGATATCAGGTCGCTGGTGATTCCTAAAGCGGCGGTTCCGGATATTGGTCTAATAATCGCAAGGGGTAAAACCTCAGACGGAAAATGAAGAAAGGAAAGCAAGGGCTGCAGTGATTGTACAATGAAATCCAACGCCCCTGATGCTCTAAATACTGAAATCGCCACAAGCATCCCTACCAGGAAAGGGATGAGGGAAAAAGACATGCTGATTCCTTCTTTCCCCCCCTCAACGAAGGTCTCATAGGTGGGAACTCTTTTCAATGTGCCGTAGAGTAATATGCAGAGTATCAAAATCGGTATCATCCAAATCGAAATGGTGGTCATCCAGTGCAACATCCTATTCCCTCCCGTTCCTCTTTCTCCTGTAATAAAAATATCGATCTATCGCGATTCCTCCAACGGCAGAAATGGCCGTTGCTATTATGGTCGGAAAAACGATGTCCGTCGGGGAGTGGGCATCGTAATTCATGCGGATCGCAATGACAGTAGTTGGAATCAACGTTACGCTTGAGGTATTGATTGCTAAAAAAGTGACCATCGAGCGGCTGACCGTTGCTTTTCCTCCATTTAGTTTCTTTAGCTGTTCCATGGCTTTTATACCAAGAGGCGTAGCTGCATTCCCCAATCCGAATGTGTTCGCCATCATATTGGAAAGTATATACCCCATAGCGGGATGATTAGGAGGAACTTCCGGGAACAGCCATCTCATGAATGGCTTGAACAAGTTGGATAGTTTATCTAACAGCCCCGACTCCTCCGCTATTTTCATCAGGCCCAGCCAAAAAACTAGTATGCTCATCAATCCCAGACAAAGCGTGACCGCTTCCTTTGCGCTGACAAAAAGAGCTTCATTCACCTGTTCCATCGTCCCATTAACCATGCCAAAGACAATACCGATCACAAACATCCCGAACCAAATGTAATTAACCATTTCGTCCGATTCCCAATACCGCTTCAAATACCTCAGCCCATGAAGATTGGAATGATTGTTGCTTGAAGCTTTCTTTTGCTACCCCATAAAAAATCGAACGAGTGCCTATTTTCTTTCCATCGAGATAGATGGATGCTCTGCCAACCACTTCCGGGATTTTCCTTTTATCTTTCCAAGCCTTCTGGGGCTTCAGCAATTTCATTTTCACATTGACCATTTCTCTCTCTTCTTTTGTCAGTGGGTACGAAAAATCATTTTTAATGTAGACATGCCCTTTATATATTTCATTTTCCATATTTTTTACCATGCCTTCGGGTAAAATTTCTGTCGGCTTATAATCCTTAAAGGCGGATTCGTACATTTGAATATGATCATTCCAATCATCCGGGCCATTCAATGTCACAGCAATCAGGTCATGTTCGTTTTTTGTTGCCGTCGTGACCAAGGTACGTTTTGCTAGTTTGGTATAACCTGTTTTCCCACCTGTGCAATACTCATATAGTTGTGTAAGCAAACGGTTTTTGTTCTTCCATACATAATCCCATTGTTCTGTGGAATTAGGTGCCCTGTGTTCCTTTGTGCCGGCAATCTTTACATACGTTTTATTTTGCATGGCATAACGAGTGAGTATGGCCATATCATATGCGGTTGAATAATGGTTCTTCGTATTATCCAAACCATGTGGATTTGAAAAATGGGTATTTTTCATTCCGATTTCTTCAGCTTTTTGATTCATCATCCAGACGAATCCATCCAGGCTTCCGCCAACCTTTTCGCTGATCGCGACTGCTGCATCATTACCTGAACGAAGCATCAAGCCATAAACCAAATCTTCGAGCTTAATTTTTTCTCCTTCTTTTAAATAAAGGGAAGAGCCCTCCGTCCCGAAGGCATTGCTGCTTATCTTCACTTTTTCATCCATTTGTCCCGATTCAATAGCCAAGATAGCCGTCATTATTTTCGTAATGCTTGCAATACGGTTCTTTTCATGGGCATTCACTTCATAAATGACCCTTCCGCTATCCTCATCCATTAAAATCGCACTATGGGCACTTACGGATACATTTGCTTTCGCGCTTTGTACAGGAGCCATAAAAGACAACAGGAGAATGACGATACACAAACTTGATAACCCTTTATATGGAAAACGCATGAGTGCCCCCTCGTCTCTTTACTTGTTTTTGTACAAGTTTATGCAAAGGGACAAGGGTTATGATTAAAAGAATGTAATCCTTCATGTCATCCACTGATTTTCTCAGTGATTTCCCATAAAAAAAATCGATAGGGGACCCCTATCGATTTAGTGTTCTATCATACTAATAATGCAGCGATTTCATCAATTTTCTTAGCTCCGAATACCACTTCTTCATCATTGATGATCATGGCCGGCACGCTCATGACTTTATATTTCTTCTTGATTTCCTGGAAATTGCTTATATCGACCATTTCAGCTTCAACGTTAGGGTTTTCAATCGCTATGCGCTGTGCGCCCACTACAACGTCAGGACAGTAGTGACATGCCAATGAAACCATAACCTTAATGTTCGCTTTTTTACTGATACCCTTGATTGAATTCAATACGGCTGAATCCAATGCTTGACCAGGTCCGGCCAGGTTATAGATAGCCAGAATGAAGGAATTCAACTCATGGCCGCCTGGTACACCGTGATATTTGACGCCACTGTATTCACCATTCGAATTTAAGAGGGAAACGACAGGGAACTTATCTGCATTGATTTTTTCTTCAATTTCCGTATTTTCCCCTTTGTTGTATAACTCAAGATGGAGCTTATCCCCTAATTCCGCAACATCCAACAAGAAGTCTCGCAATTCGACTGATTTTGGCAAACTTTCATCGACGATGGACACTAATGTAACGTCGCTCTCCATCTTGCCGAAGATTCCCTTTAATTGGCCACGTAACGCATCACTCAATAAAGCGCTCTTGCCTGCTGGGACAGCGGCCTGTTCTTTTTTCGCCGGTTTCTCAACTTCAGGTTCATCTTTGATTCCCAGGCGATCTTTTTCTTCTGCAATATATTTACCGGCATCCGTTGCTGCAATCGCTCCATCAGATACAGCTGTGATAATCTGGCGCAAGGATTTGGGTCTTAGGTCGCCCGCTGCATAAACACCCCTCACACTAGTCTTCATATCATCATCGGTTAAAATGTAACCAGCATCATCCATTTCGATATGGCCATTGAAAATCTCTGTTTTCGGCTCGTAACCTATGAAAACGAATACGCCAAACGTACTGTCTTCTTCCTTCGCCTTATATTCAAACTCTTCTTTAGTCGCATTATTGATGAAACGGGCACTTTGAATCATCCCGTCTCCATATACCCCAAGGATTTCCGTATTGAATTTCACTTCAATCTTATCATTTTCCATTACTTTATCAACAATGGACGGGGCACACGAGAAGCTTGATTCCCGGGCGATGATTGTAACTTTTGTTGCAAAGCGTGTCAGGAAAATAGCTTCTTCAGCAGCTGCATATCCTGCCCCGATAACGAAAACTTCCAACCCTTCAAAGAATTCACCATCACATGTTGAACAATAAGCTACACCGCGGCCGGTAAATTCCTCTTCACCTGGAAATCCTAGTGTTCTTGGAGAAGCACCCGTTGCAATGATGACTGCGCGTGCATGGTAGTCCCCTCCAAGGGTTTTTACGACTTTCACCTCACCGGAGAAATCCACGCCCGTTACATCGGCTTTGGCGAACTCAACGCCAAAATCTTCATTTTGAAGCTTCATTTCTTCAACTAACCTAGGGCCCGATATATGACGGATACCAGGATAATTGGCTATTTCCGACGTAGTTGCAGCTTGTCCGCCGCCAGTTCCTTTTTCTAGGATTATTGTTTTTAGCTTGGCTCTTCCTGCATAAACACCTGCTGAGAGGCCTGCAGGACCGCCACCAATAATTAATAAATCATATATTTTTTTCATCTTTTGTGCTCCTTGCTGAATGATTATAACGTGCTAAAATGATTATTTTGAAAAACAAAAGGCACTTATTTTAGGTAAGTGCCTTTTGTCATTAGATCATGTCGGACGAATTGTCCAGTAATCGTAATCAATGCTGGGTATGTCCATTACCTTTAGAAACGGACCCCCCCATTAAAAATTAAAGTTTACCTACAAGGTCTAGGCTTGGTTCAAGTGTAGCTTCACCTGGAGTCCATTTTGCAGGGCAAACTTTATCTCCATGTTCCGCTACGAATTGTGCAGCTTGAACTTTTCTTACAAGTTCTTCTGCATTACGGCCAATTCCTAAATCATTGACTTCGTATGCTTTAATTTGTCCTTCTGGATTTACGATGAAAGTTCCACGTAGAGCCAAGCCATCTTCTTCAATCAATACACCGAATTGACGGGATAAAACGTTTGCCGGGTCAGCTAGCATTGGATATTGGATTTTACCGATTGTATCAGTAGCATCAGCCCATCCTTTGTGGCTGAAATGAGTATCTGTTGAAACTGAGTAAACTTCACAACCGATTTCCTTGAATGTTTCATAGTTATCTTGAAGATCAGCTAATTCAGTTGGACATACGAAAGAGAAGTCAGCTGGGTAGAAAAAGAATACTGCCCATTTTCCTTTAACATCTTCAAGTGTAACTTCTTTGAACTCTCCTGCATGGTAAGCTTGTACTTTAAAATCTTCAACTTGTTTATTGATTAATGACATAATAAATTCCTCCAATAGCTAATTTTTTTATCTGCTCCTATTTATAATAATTATTAAATAGAAACTAGTCAATAAATATACCTTAATAATTTTTAAGTTCACAAATTGGTCACAGTTTTTATATTGATATAAATTAAATATTTTTAAAAACCCATAGTACTTCAGATATGCAGTAATAACACATTTCCAATGTTATTTCAAGGATTTAAATAAGACATGTACTCATTATTTCGTGAGATGATATCATCTCCCTTTCAATCTAATTATAATATCCAAATGAGAATCATAAGTCGCTTTAAAATTAAATTAGCAGGTTCTCCTTTATATCCTTGCCATAATTTCCCTAAAAAATTCTTGATACAAAATTTCAGGCAAAAAAACACGAACCTTTACGGCTCGTTTCAGTTTGGTGGCAAAATGTTGTTCGGATTCCAAATAGTAAGGTGAAGGTCGAAAAAAATTTGTGAACGGTCGAATATAGTGCCTCGACGGTCGAATACTGTGCGAGGTAGGTCGAATAAAGTGTAGTTTAGGTCGATAAACTGCGTTAACGTCCCACGACAGTGCTGCGGGTCGAAAAAAGCTCTCCGGTCTTTATGGTTTTTACTGTCATCTTCATTGAATTGAGAAATTTACGACACTACTGCCGAAAAACTGGCTAGCAGAGACACCAAAGGCGCTTGCTTTGATTTTGCTTGGCAGACAATCGGCGGAACTTTTCAAATAAAAAACTGCAGGCAAACTGAGTTTTCATCGAGTTTGTCTACAGTCCGGAACGAACCTTTACGGCTCTGTATTTGTATTTGGTTCTCCAAAAACTTTACTATATTTTATCTGTTATTGCATTTTCCAAATAAGCTTTTTCGCTTCGGTGAACCTTACGGCTGTTTTCGGCCAGTTTACAATGTCCCACCATTTGTCCACATAGGCTGCCCGATTATTTTTATATTGCAGGTAATAAGCATGTTCCCATACATCAAGAACAAGGATCGGGATTGTATCCCACTGAGTCAAAACCATATGCAATTCCGATTGAAGTATTTCTAGCCGCCGCGCACGCGGAACCCAGACTAAAATCGCCCAGCCAACACCTTCCACTTGTTTGGCAGCTTCACTAAAATGACTTTTAAAAGCGGCAAAGCTTCCAAAATCCTTCTCAATCTGGTTAAGTAAATCCCCCCTTGGCTGTCCGCCTCCTCCCGGGATCATCTCTTCCCAGAACAACGTATGGAGATAATGGCCTGACCCATGAAAGGCTGCTTCCTTTTCCCAATGTTTCAACAAGGAAAAATCTTTTGTTTCCCTCGCTTTTTTCATCATCAATTCCGCTTTATTCAGACCATCGACATATGCTTGATGATGCTTATCATGGTGCAGATACATGATTTCCCTCGAAATCGTCGGCTCCAACGCATCATAGGCATAAGGTAACGGCGGTAGCGTATGCTTCCCAATCGGCACCGATTGCCTTTCCTGTATATTGAATTCCCTAGCAAGCTCTTCAATTTCCTCGTAAACCCGAGCCATCTCTTCTTCAATCAGGACCATATCCTCATAATCCATTTCTTCTGCATCCATATCTTTTGTCATCTCGGAAAGCCGTTCAATATTTGACAGCAATGGCGAATCGGTGATATCGATCTTCTCAAGATATTCCATCACTCCATCAACCCAATCACTTACCTCTTTAGCATAATCTCTTACATCAGACATCTTGCAACCTCCTCTTAGCCTTTATGCACATAAATCATCAAAGTATTTTATGTTTCGAATAAGCGGAGATTCCATTTATAGATAAAAAAAACAGCTAGGCCTATTAAGCCTAGCTGTTTCATTATCTTGACTGTAACATTTTCGTCCGGTAATCCGTTTCATAAAACTCCAATTCTTCACGCATGGTCTGGAATCCACTTTCCACTGCCTTCAGAATGGTTATTATGCTGTCAGGTACACTTTGGTGAAATTTAATCGAGTTTTTCCCTGTATAGGCAGATCTGCTGTCCTCAAACCACCGATCTGATTTTGGGGAAAAGTATTCTTCGATACATTGATGATAAATTCTATAAAGCGTCTTTTCAGCTGCAGCTTTATTGAAAACATCATTTTTCAGAACGATTTGGCAAGCCTCCAAGCCCTCTTCACAACTTACAAGCATTCTTCTTAAACTAGAAAGGATCCCTTTATAATAGGTTTCATCCCCGCTTTTTTCTTCTTGCAGCTTAGAATAGGTCGTCTCATTTATAAATTCCTCTAGCTGAGCTACTGTCGTTTCTAAAAAGCCTTTTACATCCTCAAGCTGAGATTTTACCAATGTATTCCCCAACCGTGAACCCTCCTCAAAATGATTAAGATTGAATATAATAGTCAACATGTGATTCTATATCATATGGTTTAGCTTGGTCAATAGATATAAACACTTTCTCCAATTTTTCAAAATCCATATTTTCGAAATAACCAGCCAGCTCTTTTTCTGCATTTATATATATACGTTTTCGGTTAACCAGGCTCGGGTCCTTGAGTAAACAGACAATGGCAATGATATCAGCCATATAAATATCCCTGTTAGGGCTTTTGAATATGGGATTGGCGGGATATGGGGTCCAACGAGTGACCATCTCATCAAAATAGCGAAGATACAGTACATTCAGCGTCTTTTCTTCTCCATCCTTTATGTATTGTATAACGGATCGATTAAAAAAATCCTCAGGTGAATTTGACTTTGACTTTTCAAGCCCAAATCCATTGCATGCTACAATTTGCACCCGCAATCCCCCCGCATTCATTTTTTTCTATATTATCACAATTTAAAGAAAAATGTTATTCGATTGTTTGCTGAAATTTTTCAAAAAACAGATCGGCTTCACCATTTTCAAAGCTATCATCCGAATTATCGGCTAGTGGCGGTAATTCTTCTATGGAATTCAGGCCGAAGTAATCCAAAAACTCTTTTGTTGTCCCATATAAATAAGCCCGGCCGGAGCCTTCAGCACGGCCGACCTCTTTTATTAAGACTTTAGTGACAAGTGTATGAATGGGGCGTTCCGTTTTCACTCCCCGAATTTCATCAATTTCCGCTCTGGTAATCGGCTGCTTATAGGCAATGATTGCGAGTGTTTCCAAGGCAGCCTGGGACAAGCCTTGAGTGCTTGATGTTTCCACTAGTCTTTTCAAGTAATCCGAGTGCTCTTTCTTTGTCGTCATTTGATAAACACCCGCTATTTCGATCACCTGAATCCCGCGTACATCAGATATATATTCTTCCTTCAAACTTTCAACGATGTCCGTTGCTTGATATTCCGTAATTTCCAGGACAGAGGCAATTTGTTTGACGGAGAGCCCTTCATCTCCGGCAGCAAACAATAATGCCTCAAGAATCCCTTTCCAATTAATAACTTCCAACTGGTTCTACACCTTCCTTAGCAGCAATCATGATTTCCGAAAAGTTATCTTCCTGTTCAACGATGATTTCATTTAGTTTCATCAGTTCCAGCACCGCCATGAAAGTGATGACGATATGCTCCTTAACCGGGAGCGAAAACAGTTCAAAAAAACTTTTCTTCCCTTTTATTGATTGTAACTCAATCATGATTTCATCCATTCGTTTCTCGATCGATATCTCTTGTTTCGTTACTTTCGTGTATAGCGGCTTTTGAATTTTTTGCCTTCGCAGCAGTTTTTGCAGAGCACCCAACATATCATATAGACTTATATTCAACTCTTGTTTATCACTTTCCGCTTCTTTAACATAAACAGATAAATCACTTGGGGGTTTAGTGAACAGCAAGCTGCGTTCTTCTTCCATCCCTTTAAATTCTTCGGCTGCATATTTATACTTTTTATATTCTAATAGTTTTTCCACAAGCTCGTCCCGTGGATCTTCCTCAAATATTTCCCCATCTTCATCAATCAATTGTTCATCTTCATGCTTTGGAAGCAACATTTTACTCTTGATGGCAAGCAGAGTTGCAGCCATCACCAGATATTCGCTGGCCACATCCAATTCCAGATGCTGCATCGTATGGATGTACCCTAGGTATTGATCTGTTATGTCAGCCATCGGAATATCATAGATGTCTATTTCCAGGCGATTAATCAAATGCAGGAGTAAATCCATCGGACCTTCGAAAGCGTCAATTTTAATATTATAACCCATTAAATTACCTCATTTAAATCTAATTGGCCGATAAAGGCCTATTTCTTTTACTTATCAAGTATAGTGGATTGCCGCCCTTTATCCAAATAATAATTTACTGTCCTCAGAAAAGTTCTTTAATGGATTTCCGACAAATGGGTTGATGCCCAATCACATTCCGAAATCCAACATAACCTAGAAATGTAAGAATAGCAGAACAAAGGAGGTACTCATTATGGGTGCAGGTGGTTTTGGACACGGCGGCGGATTCGCGTTTATTGTAGTATTGTTCATTTTATTAGTTATCGTCGGTGCTTCTTGGTGTTAAATGAAGGCTGATGAATCAAGCTGATTGCCTTGCAATCGGCTTTCTTTATTTTCCAAGAAAAAATTCTATGCTAAACTTGGTGAGTATACATAGTGGGTGTTAGGCTATAAGAAAATGTTATTTGCCTTACCTTAGATAATTCCATCAAACAAAAGGGGTGCTCCTATTGAATTACGCGGAAGACTACCTTTCTTTCCTAGTCCATTTCCATGGGACTAGGGATTACTTCGAATGTCATGAAATTCTTGAAGAATATTGGAAAGAAACCGCACCAAAAGAGCGTGACTCTCATTGGGTCGGGCTCATTCAAATTGCGGTTGCCCTGTATCATGATCGTAGGGGAAACAAAAAAGGGGCTGCAAGGACCCTGTCTAAAGCCCTATCAAATCTCCACCATAAAAAGGCCGAGCTCCTGGAGTTGGGACTCGATCCAGAACGACTGTACAAATTGCTCGAGGACACACATGAGCGAATGTTATCTCAAAAGCCATATGAAAGCATTAATCTGCCTATTGCGGATCAAGGCTTGATCGAAATTTGCCAGACCATGTGTTTGCAAGAAGGGTACATATGGGGTGCAGACAGCGACATGGCTAATTCCTCCATAGTCGATAAGCATCTAATGCGTGACCGTTCGGATGTCATTTCTGAAAGGGCTCGGCAGCTATCCCTTCGAAAAACAAGAAAGGAGGACCGCCCTTAAAGGTGGTCCTCCTTTCCAGCTTTCATATTCAGAATTCTTCACATCTGTCAAGAAAGCTTTCGGTAAACTCATTTGCTTTTAATTCTTTGTCAGGATATTGCTCCTTGATGGCCCTGACCATCGTTTTACCGATACCTTGCTTCCGGAAGGATGGATTTACAGATATATGTTGTATCTCAATGTGGTTTGGAGAGACTTCTATTCCGATCAAGCCCGTAATCTCTTCATCTTTCCATAAGAACAGCTGTAGATTTTCATCCGTTTCATAATTCTTCATCGTATTCCGAAGTGTTTTTATCTCTTTTTCATTTGGCATGAAAGATAATAATCCCATGGCAAACTTCTCATAACTTTTCTTATACTTAATCAACATAATATCCCTCGTTACTAAATAACGTTTTTATTATCTTCCTGTTTCCAATTAATTTGCTTTGAATAATAATCCTCACATATAACATTTACATCATACATAAAAACCTCGTTCGTTTCAACATCACTTTCAGCACTTGATTTATCGATGTGCTATGTGCTAAGCGATAAACAGCCAGTAAACGATTCCCCACATCAAAGCGATAATAAGCATCATAAGTAAAAGAGTCTTATTACTTTTCCTCATCCCATACTCCCTTTATGAATGGTCCAAATATTTAAATAACGAATTCATTCTACTATAACTTAACACAATCTGACAAATATCCTTGCAATCTTGCTTCGATTTTACTACATTGGTAAAGTGATCTAGGTTCATAGAATGCCCTCTTAGGTATAAAAGACAAAGATACACCAAACTTTTTCGTTAAAAAAACGTAGCTATCTTGGGCTATATAAATTTTTTCTAGAAAATATGTATCTTTTTTATCCTTTGTTTCGTCAAATACTATGAATCTGATTTAAAGTGCCGCCCCTTTATTGAAAGATTCCCAATTCAGCAGGAAAAGTTAAGGAGGATTATCATGAAAAAAATGAATAAATGGGTCATTGTAACCATTTTATTATGCCTATTATTGCCATATAAGGCTTTTGCAGATGCAGCTGTTGGTGAAATGATCGTCACACTTGGTGAGAATCTGACGAATGAACAAAAAAATATGATTTTATCAGAAATGAAAGCACCTAATGATGTTGAGGTCCTTACGGTTACAAATGCGGAGGAACATGAATACTTAGGAGACTATATTGCTAGCCGTCTGATCGGTACAAAAGCGATTTCATCTTCTGCGATTACTTTGGAGGAAAAAGGGACCGGACTTAAATTGGAGTCGAAAAACATTAACTGGGTTTCCGATGAAATGTATATCAATGCATTGGCAACAGCTGGAGTAAAGGATGCTACCGTTTATGTCACAGCGCCAATACCCGTCTCCGGTACAGCGGCTTTGACAGGGGTCATTAAAGCCTATGAAATCTCTGCCGATAAGAAGATTCCTGAAAATGTGAAACAGGCAGCGAATGAAGAAATGGTGAAAACAGCAAAATTGGGTGACGAAATCGGTACAGAAGAAGCCTCTGCACTTGTAACGAAAATCAAAGAGGAAATGGCTGCAAATCCACCAGCCAATACTGAGGAGGTCCGCGAGGTTGTCGAGTCTTCAGCAAAAGACCTTGGAATCACCTTAAATGATGCTCAAGTCCAAAGTTTAATTGATTTATTCAATAAACTAAAAGAATTGGATATTGATTGGAACGCTGTCGGTGATCAGCTTACTGCAGCTAAAGATAAGCTTTCCAATTTTCTTGAATCCGAAGAGGGTCAATCATTTCTGGATAAATTGAAAGAAGTCTTCAGTAGTTTAATAGACGCGATCAAGTCACTTTTCAGTTGACTCCAATAAAAAAAGGATGGCCAATGCCATCCTTTTTTCTATTCTTTATTGACGACTGCCTCTTCATGAAGGGCCAAATCCAAATGGATAAGATCTTCGTACGTCTCGCGTTTGATGACCAACCGGGCTTCTCCATTTTCGGCAAAGACGACTGCCGGTCTCGGAATCCGATTGTAATTATTCGACATGGAATACCCATATGCCCCTGTACAAAATACCGCCAAAACATCACCGCGGCCGGCTTTTGGCAATGGTAAATCCCAAATCAGCATATCTCCGCTTTCACAGCATTTCCCGGCAATGGACACTGTCTCTTCTACAGGGTCAAGCGGCCGGTTTGCCAGAATTGCATCATACTTCGCCTCATAAAGAGCTGGACGTATATTATCACTCATTCCCCCATCAACGGCAATATATTTACGGACATTAGGAACTTCCTTTTCAGAACCGACCTTGTACAACGTCACACCGGCATCTCCGACTAAAGAACGGCCAGGTTCAATCCAGATTTCAGGCATAACTAAATCGGAATCAGCAATCAGGTTCTGCACTTCCCTAACGATTTCCTCAACATATTGAGACGCCGGTAGCGGATCATCCTCTTGTGTATATCGAATCCCGAATCCCCCTCCAAGATTCAATACCTTTGGTTGATACCCTACCGAATCGTGCCAATCATTCAGCTTGCCAATAATTTTTTGGGCCGCGAGAAGGAAACCTGTCGTTTGAAAGATCTGGGAACCTATATGGCAGTGCAGCCCTAGAACTTCCAGGAATTCACTTTGCAGCGCTTGCCTAAGGGCTGCTTCGGCCTGGCCATTAATAAGATCAAAACCAAATTTCGAATCTTCTTGCCCTGTCAAAATATAATCATGCGTATGGGCTTCAATACCCGGTGTTACACGAAGAAGGATTTTCACCTTTTGTTCACGGTTTGTACAAATTTCTTCCAACAGTGTCAACTCTGAAAAATTATCGACTACTATACAGCCAATGTCATAATCCAAAGCCATATGTAGCTCTTCTTCACTTTTGTTATTTCCATGAAAGTGAATCCGTTCTGTTGGGAAATTTGCCTTAATTGCCGTATACAATTCCCCTGCTGAGACAACATCGAGAGAAAGTCCTTCTTGCTCAGCCAACTGGATCATGGCAATCGAAGAAAAGGCCTTACTTGCGTAAGCAACTTGAGCCGAAATCCCCAATTCCTCAAAAGTTCTCTTAAACCCTCTTGCCCGTTCGCGAATTAGCTCTACATCATAAACATATAATGGTGTGCCAAATTGTTCGATCAATTCGATCGTGTCCACTCCGCCAATCTCCAGATGTCCACGTTCATTGACACCACTGGTTCCGTACAAATGCATGATAGCCTCACCTTCCTGACTTAAAACTAAAGATTAATAAGAAATGAGGCAGCCTCAAATAAAGAAACCCTGCTGTAAAAGGTTCTCTATATGAACAAGCCTCATCCTAATCGATTATCCCATGTAAATATTGTCCTCTATGACTGCTTAGTAGTTCGAAGGGAAAGACAGATTGGTTTAAACTCCAAAGAGTCATAGTAGCTTTATCTCTTTGTGAATCCTAACTTTACCGCTTTATCCGAATAAAATTAAATTACCACAACTTTTCGACAACATCAACCTTTAGATTTTCTTGGCTGCCTATATAAATCCTGGGGATGTACAATACTCGGACGTTCTATAGAACCTGGATAAGGTCTTCTAAATATTATATGTGACAAGGCTTTCGGCTGAAACGGTAGAAGCGGCCATAAATAAGGTGTATTTAACGTTTTTATGCTAGTAAGCATAATAATGTAGAGCGTGATGCCTATGACTAGGCCAGGCACTTTAAATATAGCGACCAAAACTAGCAGTGCCAAACGGGAAATTTTATTCGCAACCCCTAGTTCTAAACTCGGAGTGACAAATGTACCGATTGTAGCCACTGAAGCGTAGAGAACCACTTCAGGAACAAAGAGGCCAACATCTATCGCTATTTGCCCTATCAAAACTGCCGCAACCAAGCCCATCGCCGTTGAAAGCGGGGTCGGAGTATGAACGGCTGCCATCCTTAGAAATTCTATCCCAATATCGGATATGAAGATTTGGACTACAATGGGTATATGCGTTTTTTCATTCGGTCCGATATACTCGAACTTTTCCGGCAGAAGGGAAGGCTCTAAACAAAACAATAACCAAATCGGCAGCAAGAATAACGAAACAAAGATCCCGAGAAACCGGACCCAGCGCACCAAGGTCCCAACGGCAGGTGCCTGCCGATACTCCTCAGCGTGTTGCATGTGATGGAAAAGAGTGGACGGGGTAATGATGACACTCGGTGAAGTATCCACATAAATAAGGACATGCCCCTCAAGCAAATGCGTTGCCGCCACATCAGCCCGTTCCGTGTATCTGACAAGCGGGTATGGATTATACTTTTGATTGACGATGAACTCTTCGATCGTTTTATCAGACATCGTTATTCCATCAACCTCAATACTATTCAATTCCTTACGAACGATTTCTATTAAATCGGGATCGGCAATATCTTTAATGTAGCCGATGGATATATCCGATTTCGATCGTTCCCCTACATGCAGCATTTCGAAACGTAATCTTTCATCCCGGATTCTCCGTCTGGTTATCGCTGTGTTAATGATGATATTCTCGACAAAACCATCCCTTGATCCACGGACGACTTTTTCCGTATCGGGTTCTACTGGCTGTCTCCCAGGATAACTCCTGACATCCACAACCAATCCTATTGGTTTACCATCAACAACAACGACGATTAAACCGGATAATACCTGATCAACAAGCTCATCCATCGTCTTTATTTCCTGAACGGATTGGTGTACGAGTAAGTCTTTGACTACATCAAAAACTTTAGTAGACACGATATCGGCATTTTTGTTATGAATAAGAGAATCGAGGATATCAATGATGTACTCTGTATCCGTCAGCCCGTTTATATAGTAAATATGCACATCTTTTCTATAGACCTTTATCTTTCTTACTCCTAAGTCGAAGCTGACGCCTAGACCCACTTTCTCTTCCATGTATGCGTCAACTTCCGCTACCCTACTCGGAATCGGCATCATGTTTTCAGGTTTTTCTGAAGTCATCATGACCACTCCTTTCCAATATGATTTCCACCGCTAGCTTCGTTATCGGTGCTCCTCTTTTAAAATCGTCCTGATGGGACATTTTTCCAATATCCCCTATCCCAACTACGATGGGAACATGTAATTGATCGATGCAATAAACCGTATCTCCTGTTATCTTGCCCAGTTCAAATTCCTCGGCGCCGTATTTATCAACCCCGTTCGGTGTCAAATTACCATCACGGTCAATACAGATATCCACCTTGGTCCATTCTTCCCTTCTAGTCTTTGAAGCGACCGCTATCACGCCAAGGACATCAATATCAGGATGTCCGGCAACTACCTTCATTGCCTGTTCGCCTGATCCTTCTCCTATAAAACCGCTATCATCAAACATGACCAATACAGGATCATACTTCGCCTTTTTTATTAATTCAACTAACTCCAAGCCCGTATATCGTGATGGATTACCTTGGGACATGGAGATACATCTTCCCCCTATTTCCTTGGCTACATGCTCGACAGCCCGTTTCGCATACTCATCTCCATCCGTAATCAATATCACTTTTCGTTTGGTCACCATCTTGGGCCTACCTTTCATCATCAGGAATAGTTACCTCTTACACTTATAAATCGACAAAATAAATCCATTGGAATAATGATCCGGCTATTTTTCCCAATACGAGTGCCATTAACAGATATATGATCTTCTCTTGAATTCCGATTCGTTTTGAAAGAACCGGAAATACATTCAGGACTTCAGTTAAGGCTGCCGCAAGCATCCCATTAAATATCCCGTCAGCCAAACCGATCGGAATTAATAAAAAATGCGGGAGGGAAAGTTCCGTTTCCTGTAATCCTAACCATGTTCCTGCGACAACTCCGGCAATGATGGCTCCTTCGTAGTAATGTATCATTTTCATTGTTTTTGTCAGCTGAGTCAGCCTTGGAATCACCCCAAGTACAGTTAAAAACGCTACAAAACCGGCACCTGTCGCAAAACCCCCAGCTAAACCGACAAAGATTCCGAAGATGATTTTACCGGTCATCAAGGTGGCGCACGTTTTCCTTATTTTCATTCATGATTACATAACGGTCCAAATCCTGCTGATAGTTGAACATTTCAACCTCGAGCGGACTAGGTTCCTCATTGAAGCGTTTTTTAAAGAAGTGATTAAAAAATAGAATCATGCCCATACCAAGGCCGAAGCTATATGGGATTTGAATCAATAACGGCTTATCATCCACTTTTCCCGTTATTATAGTAAAGATTTTTTGATGCACTTCCCCCATGCTGACATCCACATGAAAATTCATTATCGTCATTCCGCCGCCGACAAATAATAAAAACCAAACTAAGGCGAATGTCAGGTATGACATTTTCTTTTTCGAGAGGATGATTTCGATGATCGTTTGAGATGGCCCGAATGTCTCCACTTCAATAGTCGAATCCACCTTGCGGATGGCCATGATAACTTGAGCCAAATCAATGACAATAATATTCCTATCTTCCTTCTTGACCGTTAATAATATGATTTCTTCAATTAAGGTGATCACTTCTTCAGGTCCGATTATCCTTGCAATATCTTTTATCCTCACCGTTTGATTTCCCTTTACTTGTACACGGTTCCTCATCCTGATATATACAACTGCCACTATCATCACATCCCGACCTTTTATTTCCTTATGCTAGTAGTATGGATTGGAAGCAGTTTGAAAATGCAGGAAGTGAACCATGTCCATATATTACTAATTTGAAAACAAAAAAAGACATGCTGCAATGACAGCATGTCTTTTTGATTTAGATTCATACTTTAATGAGTGGGGAAGAAAATCAGCTGAACCAAAAATATCAATCCAAAAATATAAATGAGCGGATGTACGGATTTTCCTTTTCCACTAAATACCTTCATAAGGGGATAAGTAATGAACCCGATTGCAATGCCTGTAGATATACTTGAAGTAAGCGGCATCGTTAAAATGATCGCAAATGCAGGAAATGCCTCATCGAAAATTTTCCAATTGACTTTTGCCAGCCCTTCCATCATGAAACATCCCACGATGATCAAAACAGGAGCTGTGATTGCTTGAACTGAAGAAATTGCCGATATCAATGGAGAAAAGAAAATCGATGCAGCAAACAAGATTGCCACGACTGTAGAGGTTAATCCCGTACGTCCGCCAGCAGCCACTCCCGTACTTGATTCAACATAGGCAGTCGAAGGGCTTGTACCAAACATCGAGCCGACTGTCGTCGCAATCGCATCACCTAAAAAGGCTTTCTTGGCACGGGGGATTTTCCCATCCTTCGTTAGTCCTGCCTGTTCCGTCACGCCAATCAAGGTTCCTGTCGTATCAAAAATCGTCACAAGTAAAAAGGCGAAAACAATTGAATATAAAGAATTCGTAAAGACCCCGGCAATATCGATATCAAAAAATACTGGTGTTGGAGGTACAGATAAGACCCCATCGAAGTTGAGCAAACCGATAAAGTAGCCAATGATTGCCGTAACGATCATACCAATGAAAATTGCCCCTTTAATATTACGGGCCATAAAAATCAAGGTAATGAATAAGCCTGCTAATGCTAAAACGGTTCCAGGCTGATGCAAATCCCCAAGCGTCACCATAGTTGATTCATTAGGAACTACGATTCCTGCATTTTTTAATCCGATAAACGCAATGAATAAACCAATTCCTGATGTGATGCCATATTTTAATGAATTAGGAATCGCATCAATTATCATTTTACGCAAGCTTGTCACGCTAATTAGCAGAAATAGCAAACCAGCAATGAAAACCGTACCGAATACGGTCTGGTATGAAAGACCCTGAGCACCCACTACGCTGGCAAAATACGCATTCAAACCCATCCCTGGTGCTATCGCAATCGGGTATTTTGCAACGAGTCCCATGATAAGGGTACCGATCACCGCTGATATGACCGTTGCCATGAAAACTTGCTCAAATGGTATTCCGATTGAAGACAATAAAGCCGGATTCACGATTAGGATATAAACCATAGTTAAAAATGTCGTAACACCCGCCATGACTTCTGTACGGACATCCGTCCCATTTTCTTTCAGGGAGAAAAACTTTTCCATAAACATATTTTAGACCTCCAGATCTAAAGGAAACACCGACAACCGTTTGCACGAAAAGACAAGGTGTCCTAATATTGTACTGCATCAACGTTTTTCCTAATCAATATTGATTAAAAGAAAGCTAAAAAAACGAATGAAAAACGCGACCTTTACTATAATATTCGTTTTTAATCCTAAATTCAACTAAAAAATTCGACCCCGCTCATATTTTCATTCTACTTGATAAGAACCACTTTTACTTTTTCCTAAAATCAATCATTTATTTTCAAGCTCAATGAAAAACCACATGAATCATTGATTCATGTGGTTTTTCATTTGCTGAAGAATCTTCTTTTCCAGCCTTGACACCTGGACTTGGGAGATGCCAAGCCTTGCCGCCACTTCCGATTGCGTCTGATCTTTATAATACCTCAGGAAAACAATCAGCCTTTCACGTTCATTCAATTCTTGTATGGCTTCTTTCAAAGCAATTTGATCGAACCAGGAGGTTTCATTATTGTCGGCAATCTGGTCAAGAAGAGTAATTGGATCTCCATCATTTTCGTAAACCGTTTCATGGATGGATGAAGGGCTCCTGCTAGCTTCTTGGGCCATGATGATTTCCTCTGGCGACAGCTCTAGATGTTCCGCCAATTCATTGACAGTCGGAACTCGGCCATACGTCTTTGAAAGCTCCTCTTTGGCCCTGCGAATTTTATTCGCCATTTCCTTTAATGACCGGCTTACTTTAACCGTTCCGTCATCACGGATAAAACGTTGGATTTCACCAATGATCATAGGCACAGCATACGTTGAGAATTTCACTTCAAACGATAAGTCAAATTTATCCACGGACTTTAACAGACCAATACAGCCTATTTGATAAAGGTCATCCGGTTCGTAACCTCGATTGAGGAATCTTTGCACTACTGACCATACAAGCCTCAGATTGCTGTTGACAATCAGATTTCTCGCATCTTGGTCACCGCTCTGGCTGCGTTGGATTAAATTCCGCAATTCCTCATCTTTTAAATGGGGCTGGCCTTTCTTGCCCTTCTCGTTTTTAACCTCCACATCCATATGCAAGTCTCCCTTAATTGCACAAAGCTCTGCTTGTAGTTAAGTGCTTTTTTAATCGAATGATCGTGCCTTCGCCCTTATGGGAAATTATATTGATTTCATCCATGAAGTTTTCCATGATGGTGAATCCCATTCCGGAACGTTCAAGTTCGGGTTTTGTCGTAAATAACGGCTGTTTAGCCTCCTCGACGTCTTCAATGCCCAGTCCCTCATCCCGGATGGTCAATTCCACAGTATCGCCTTCGATGATCACTGAAATGTATACCCAACCTTCCGGGTCACTCTCATACCCATGGATAATCGAATTCGTAACGGCTTCTGACACGACAGTCTTGATCTCTGTCAATTCATCCATCGTCGGGTCCAATTGGGCAATGAAAGCCGCAACAGTTACCCTGGCAAAAGATTCATTTTGGCTAAGTGCAGAAAATTTCGTTTCCATTTTATTTTTCATTTTAGGCAACCCCCAGTCTTTGCAAAGCGTTTTTTTCGGATAGTTCCATTTTAACAATTTTAAACAACCCTGACATCTCAAATAACCGCTTTACTGCCGGAGAAATTGCACATACCACCATTTCACCTTGCTTTTTATTCACCTGCTTATAGCGCCCTAAAATAACCCCAAGCCCTGAACTGTCCATAAAATCCAATTCTTCCATGTTAAGGATGATATGTTTGATATTATGCTTTTGAATGGCTGCCTCTGCCTGGTTTTTCAATTTTTCTGCTGTATGATGATCTAAATCACCTTTGAGACGAATGCACAATACGCGATTTTTCGCCTCCATATTAATCGTAAGACTCATTATATACAGCCTCCTTCACTGTCTTATAAAGAGTCAAATTCTCTTTTTCACCTGCCGATTCCTCCTTACTAGCAAAACTAGTGGAGTTTCGCCTAAATTAGTACGATTAACAGGTATTGCGACAATTTATTCTATTTCGCTTGGGTAAACATGCCGAAAGCCCGTTTATACAATTGCCACCAGCTGGCATTTTCAACAGTTTCCTTCGCAACAATCGGAGATTCGACATACACCTTGCCGTTTTTCTTCAATTCAAGCGTACCAATTTCATCACCTTTTTTAATCGGGGCATCCAAATCTTTATCAAGCGTGATTTTTTTTGTAAAGTCCTTTGCCGTTCCATTTTTGGCTGTCAAAACTGAAATAGGTTCACTTGTCACACCCACAACCGATTTCTTGTCGCCTTTACTTACCTTTGCTTCACCTAACACCTCGCCGCGTTTATAAATCGGGTATGTGATATATTGTGAAAATGCATAATCTAACATCTTTGTGACCTGAGCATTTCGTTCCTTAGGAGAAACGGCTCCGAAAACGACGGCAATGACACGCATATTCCCTTTTTTTGCGGTCGCTGTCAAACAATACTTCGCTTCATTTGTGAATCCTGTCTTCAGTCCATCGACCCCAGGGTAAAATTTCACTAATCTGTTCGTGTTGACTAGCCAGAATTTCTTTTCGGTATTTTCACGGAGATAATCTTCATATGTACCCGTGAACCTTGTAATCGTATCGTATTTCAATAATTCCTTCGCCATGATCGACATATCATGTGCCGAACTGTAATGATCTTTAACAGGAAGGCCTGTTGCGTTTTGGAACTTTGTATTTTTCAACCCGAGGTCTTTCGCCTTTTTGTTCATTTTCCTAACAAACTCTTCTTCCGATCCAGCTAGACGTTCTGCCATCGCCACCGATGCATCATTCGCCGAACCAATCGAGATGCCCTTGAGCATTTGTTCTGTGGTCATTTCTTCACCTGGCTCGAGGAAGATCTGGGAACCGCCCATTGATGCTGCATACTCACTAGTCCTGATTTTCTCCTTCATGCTAAGTTCGCCTTTATCGATCGCTTCCATGATCAGCAGCATTGTCATGATTTTCGTCATGCTTGCCGGCGAAAGACGAACGTCTGCATTTTTATCATAGAGAACAGTACCTGTATCCCGTTCAATCAAAATAGCCGATTTAGCATTTGCCGCCAATTCGACTCCTTTTTCCTCAGCTGCTTTTGTATGTGGGATGCTAAAACCCATTGCTACCAATACGGTTAAAAATAGAGAAAGAATCCGCTTCATCTCCATACCCTCCAATCTTTATAGGATTTATTTTTTCCATTAAACCCATTTTTATACAAATAAAGATGAATTTTGAACATATACTGGATATGGGTAACGAAGTGAACCAAATTAAAAGAGGATGCGCATGGGCATCCTCTTTTAAACATTCAATGAAATAAACGTAAAAAGGCCACGCAAAAGCGCGGCCTTTTTTGGAAAATATTTATTCCATGATCTCTTTATAGATCAATGTAGGTTTTTCTACTTTCTCTTTTGAAATCGCAATGCTTTCATACAATTTTTCTTTTACCTTTGAAACATCTTCAAAGTTGCTGTAAATCGTCACAAGGGATTCACCTTTTGCCACGGTTTCCCCTATTTTTTTACGAAGTACCAGTCCGACTGCCAAATCAATCTCTGATTCCTTAGTCGCCCGCCCGGCACCTAACAGCATGGCTGCCGTTCCTACTTCATCAGCGATGATCTCCGATACATATCCGTCCTCTTTCGCTTCCAGCTCGAAAGTATGGGCAGCCTGCGGCAGTTTTTCCGGCTGATCCACAACCGAACCATCGCCTCCCTGCGCTTCTAGGAAAACCTTGAATGAGTTAAGTGCAGAACCATCCTTAATCGCATTTTCCAGCAAGGTTCTTGCTTCCTTCAGAGAACTTGCCTTTTTGGCAAGGTATACCATATGGCTTCCTAGTGTTAAAGAAAGTTCCGTTAAATCTTCCGGTCCTTCTCCTTTAAGTGTATCGATGGCTTCCTTCACTTCTAAAGCATTTCCGATTGCGTAACCCAACGGTTGGCTCATATCGGAAATGACAGCCATCGTATTTCGCCCTACATTGTTTCCGATGCTAACCATTGCATGCGCCAACTCTTCGGAATCTTCAAGCGTTTTCATGAAAGCGCCCGCTCCCGTTTTAACATCAAGTACGATTGCATCAGCACCAGCTGCGATTTTCTTACTCATGATCGAGCCAGCAATCAAACCGATACTGTTAACGGTAGCCGTAACATCACGCAATGCATATAGCTTTTTGTCGGCTGGAGTCAGGTTACCACTTTGTCCAATGACAGCTATCTTATTTTTATTAACAAGTCGTATGAACTCGTCGTTTTCTATTTCGACATGAAATCCCTTTACAGACTCCAACTTATCGATCGTTCCGCCTGTATGGCCAAGACCGCGTCCTGACATCTTTGCCACTGGAACACCTACAGCAGCAACCAATGGCCCAAGCACTAATGTTGTCGTATCACCAACACCGCCTGTTGAATGTTTATCGACCTTAATTCCTTCAATCATCGATAAATCAATTTGATCTCCTGATTCGACCATTGCCATGGTTAAATCAGCACGTTCCTGCTCATTCATGCCTTTGAAATAAACAGCCATTGACCAAGCGCTCATTTGGTAATCCGGAATCGATCCGTCGGTAAACCCTTTGATGATGAACTGTATTTCTTCTGTAGTAAGAGCCTTTCCATCACGCTTTTTCTCGATTAAATCTACCATTCTCATATTAGAATCCCCACTTTTTTAAGGACACCGCTTCTCTTTAGGTGTACTTGTATTTTTTGGTCCGTTTTATATGTCTTTAACGATGTGCTTAACAAATTCCAGAAAGCTGCTTTTCACTTTTTCCGTCGTTTCAATTACCTCTTCATGCGACAAAGGCTGATCCAGAATGCCTGCGGCCATATTGGTAAGGCATGAGATTCCGAGCACTTTCATATCGCTATGCCTTGCTACGATAACTTCCGGAACTGTTGACATACCAACTGCATCCCCGCCAAGGATCCGTGCCATTTTCACTTCTGCAGGTGTCTCATAGGTCGGTCCTGTATTCCCGATATAGACACCTTCTTTAATATCCAATCCTAGTGAAGCTGCTATTTTTTTCGCTTGTGACCGAAGGTCTTTATTATAAGCTTCCGACATATCAGGGAATCTAGGACCGAAACGCTCTTCATTAGGACCAATCAATGGGTTTGCCCCCATTAAATTAATATGATCCGTAATGAGCATCAAGTCACCTGGTTCATAGCTTTCATTAACGCTTCCGGCAGCATTCGTTACAATTAACTGCTTAACACCAAGAAGTTTCATTACACGTACAGGAAAAGTGACCTTCTCCATGGAGTAACCCTCATAAAAGTGGAAACGCCCTTGCATGGCTACAACTTTTTTGCCACTTAATTGTCCAATGACAAGCTGTCCAGCGTGTCCTTCAACAGTCGATACCGGGAATTCCGGGATTTCGTGGTATGGAATCGTAATGGGATTTTCAATTTCATCTGCCAATACTCCAAGTCCGGAACCAAGAATCAGGCCTATCTCCGGAGAGCCTTCAATTTTACTTTTTATGAATGACGCAGCAGTTTCTATTTTATTAAACATCTATTTAATCTCCCCTAAATTTAGATCGCCCAATATATTTTTCCCGTAGGCAGGCATTTTCACATCAAAGTTAGCAGCGACCGTCGCCCCGATATCAGCAAATGTATCTCTTATCGGGAGTTCGGCACCTTCTGTAAATCGTTTGGAATAGACTAATAAAGGTACATATTCACGTGTATGATCGGTTCCTTCATGGACCGGATCATTCCCGTGATCGGCAGTGATGATCAATAAATCATCCTCTTTCAGTTTATCAAGGACTTCCGGCATCCTAGCATCGAATTCTTCCAATGCCTTTCCGTATCCCTCTGGATCGCGGCGGTGACCGTATAAAGCATCGAAGTCGACTAGATTAAGGAAACTTAACCCTTTAAAATCCTGTTCCACCGTTTGGATTAATTTATCCATTCCATCCATATTGGATACGGTCCTTAATGATTCAGTGACGCCTTCCCCATCAAAGATATCCGAGATCTTCCCGATTGCGAGCACGTCATATCCAGAATCTTTCAATTCATCCATTACTGTCCGATTGAAAGGCTTCAATGCATAATCATGACGATTAGGCGTTCTTTTGAAGTTTCCTGGTTCACCTGTGAAAGGTCTGGCAATCACGCGTCCAACCTTGAACTCATCAGCCATTGTCACTTCACGGGCAATTTCACAAATCTTGTACAATTCGTCTATCGGGACGATGTCTTCATGTGCAGCAATCTGTAATACGGAATCTGCTGATGTATATACGATCAGCGCACCCGTTTTCATATGTTCCTCGCCGAGCCTTTCAATGATTTCCGTGCCGCTTGCAGGGACGTTCCCAATAATTCCCCGACCCATCTTCGCCTCGAGTTCATTGACTAATAATTCCGGGAAACCATCCGGAAATACACGGAATGGAGTCGATATGTTCAAACCCATGATTTCCCAATGTCCAGTCATCGTATCTTTTCCTGTAGAGGCTTCCTTCATTTTCGTATAGTATGCGAGAGGTTGCTGAGCTTTTTCTATCCCCTTGATTTCACGGATATTGCCTAAACCCAATTTTGCGAGAGTCGGCATGTTCAATCCATTCATTCTTTCTGCGATATGGCCGAGTGTATCCGCCCCTTTATCACCGAATAAATCTGCATCAGGTGCTTCACCAATTCCAACTGAATCCATAACTATTACAAATATTCGATTAAATGCTGAATTCCCTTTCATAAGTCATTCCTCCTAAAATAGTAAATCACTTTTTATACTCTCTATAATACCCTTATTCTGCTCATTTACTCTTCATTTTAAATGAAACTGCGAGAACGTCAGAAGTCTGACCTCTCTACATTGTAAACGATTACCATGATGGAGACAAATAATATATTTCGGAATAAACAAACTGACACTAGAGCATGCTTTAGAATCATCAGTAGCCTTACTGAAATAAAAAGGCTGCTCCTTCAACCGCTTCGCAGTTGAATTCACAACCTTTCTATCATTCTACTATTCTTTTAAGCGCGCGGATGGAATTTTGAATATACATCCTTGATCCGTACGTTCGTAATATGTGTATAAATTTGAGTTGTCGAAATATCCGCATGACCAAGCATTTCTTGGACGGCACGTAAATCAGCCCCGTTCATCAATAGATGTGTCGCGAAAGAATGTCTTAGTGTATGCGGTGTAATTTCTTTTTCAATTTGTGCCGATTTTACAAGTTTTTTTAGAATTTTCCAAAATCCCTGCCTTGTCAGCCTGTTTCCATGATGATTCAAAAAAAGTGAATCTGTCCTGTGCTTAGGGCTGGCCATTTTTCCCCGGGAACTTTCCATATAATGTTCAATCGCACCCAATGCAGTTTGGCCAATCGGAATGATTCTCTCTTTATTTCCTTTCCCTACACAACGGACAAAACCCATGGATGCATGGACATCACTTACATCCATGGATATCAACTCACTGACACGCATACCCGTCGCATACATCAGTTCTAGCATCGCCTTATCGCGTAAGCCGAATTCATCCATTTTCTTTGGGGCTTCCAATAGTGCTTCAACCTCTTCCATGCTTAATACCTTTGGAAGACTTCGTTCTGGTTTTGGCGTTTCTATATGTATGGACGGATCCTGATCGGTTACTTTTTCCCTTAGAAGAAATTGATGAAAAGACCGAATGGAGGCTATATGACGCGCCACCGTCTTCGATGATTTCCCTTGATCCTTCAAATGCACGAGAAAATGCAGGATGTTGACCCGCCGTGAATCATTCCAATCTTCGATGGCTTCAGCTTCTTTCAGAAAGCTCCAATATGATCTTAAGTCACGCTCATACGAAACGAGCGTATTCTTGGCAAGCCCTTTTTCAATGGTTAAAAAATGAATGAAATCCCTAATTTGATTCTCCATATTCATTACTCCCCGTTTAAATAAAACAACATTAAGCGTTCAAGCCATGCATCATCACCCGTATCTACTGCCTTCGATACTTTTACAGCCATGCCTTTCGGTTCATCATAACGATGATAATCTTGATATTCCTGATTTAACCATACCATTCCTATATAAAAAAGAACAGTGAAGCTAACAAAGAGAATCATCACTTTAGCCGTATGCAAAACAAGCGATAATGATGTTTTCATCATCTTTCCCCTCCCATTCGATCCTTTGTATCAATCTATGCCCAACAGGACAAGTTTTATACGTGTTTCGGAAAGGAGAAAACAAAAACAACTCTTACTTGAGAAAATAGGTTTTAAAAATGCAGAAAACCTTCTCCATTAAATGGAAAAGGTCCGACTTCATTCACCTTTATTTTCTTCTTTGTCATGACATCGATGACAAATGCCATGAAAGGTTAATCTATGGTCTTTTATCTTGAAGTTCCAGTCGCGTTCCACAATGTCTTCTACGTCTTCAAGTAGGTCTTCCTGAATCTCATCTACCGCACCACATTCCACACAAACAAGATGATGATGGAAATGCGCAGCTCCTTCTTGTCTTAAATCATAACGGGAAACCCCGTCTCCAAAGTTAATTTTATCTACTATCTTCAATTCAGTCAGCAACTCTAGTGTACGGTAAACTGTTGCCAATCCAATTTCCGGCGACTTTTCTTTGACAAGGAGGTAAACGTCTTCTGCGCTTAAATGATCCTCTTCATGCTCAAGTAAAACGCGGACGGTCGCTTCTCGCTGAGGCGTTAATTTGTAGCTGGACGAGTGTAACTGCTTTTTTATCCTATCAATTCTGTTTTCTATTTCCATACCTAATATTCCCTCCCGCGCCGCTATCCTATCCATTATATCAAAAGAGGGAAAACTGTCAAAATAGATTTCTTGTTAATGATAAAAAAATTTGCGGGAACGGCAAATTTCAATCAATGACCCAATAAACTTACGACATTTTTCATTAAAGAAGGGGATAGGTACGCTTCAAATGCAGCAGCTGTAATCAAAAATATTCCCGACAAGATCAATGAGAAAATATACCGTGAAATTATCGGCTTCAGCGGTTCACGAACCTGCTTTAGGAAAATCCGGCTGATCATTTTCATTGATAGCGAGACGGCAAGCACGGTTATCACGATGAATATCGGGACGATGAATATGTTTTGGGGCAAAATAGCGACAAACGATAATAAAAAACCGCTCCATCCCATTTGATTGACTAAAAAGCCGACTGTGAATCCAACAACCATCCCTTTTATAAATAACAAAACCAGGATGACTGGCAAACCGATGACCGATATTCCGAGAATCCAGATGACCCCGATATATTTTATATTATGCATAATACTTTGGCTGAACATATCATGCGAAGAGGCAAATTCACCTTTGGATACTTGTCCGAAAAATTGCGATAAATAATAGAACAAGTCTTCCTTTTGGGTAAAGCTCAAACTATTCACTAATATTGCCCCAAAAATGACACCCATCAAAAAAAGCACAGTGATAAAGACATATAATGAGGAATGTTCGTTAATATGTTTCATTACGGCATTTTGTACGACAGATTTTTTTTTCATCTTTCATCCTCCCAACTCCGCTTACTAGAATCTATGTTTTCACTCTCTCATTTATGCTAAGAAAACTTTCTCCCTCAGCCGAACACCTTGAGCTCAATTCATGTTATAATTTTCCATACTAACGATATGGAGGCAGGATATGAAAGCTATATTAATGGATTTCCCCGAAAAAATTGAAACCCCACGATTATATCTAAGGCCCTGTCAGCCTGGCGATGGCATGGACGTTCACGAGGCCATTGTCCATTCCAAACCTGAATTGAAACAATGGCTGCCGTTTGCCCATCAAGATGTTTCTTTGGAAACTTCTGAACAGAATGTCCTTAAGTCCTTTTCGGATTTCATTTTAAAAGAGGATATCAGACTCCATATTTATAGGAAAGAAGACGATCAATTCATCGGCTCCACCGGTCTGCACCGAATTAACTGGGATATTCCCAAATTCGAAATTGGCTATTGGATTGATACGAGATACAGTAAACAAGGCTACATAACGGAGGCGGTAGAAAAGTTAACCAAATTCGCCTTTTACCATTATGGAGCAAAGCGGGTCGAGATCCGCTGTGATCCTAATAATATCGCCAGCAAACGGATTCCCGAAAAGCTGGGGTATACCCTTGAAGGAATTTTGCGTAATGACTTTCTTAGTGCAGATGGCAAGGAAGTGCGGGACACCTCCATTTATGCAAAAACAACTAACTAAAAAAGCCCTGACAGATCTCCATCTGTCAGGACTTTTTTCAGGTTATTTCCTTTTTGACCTTTCCGTACTTTCCTCCGCCCCCCACTTCAAAAGATAGCGTCCCTTTTCTGGCAGAATCGATATAGCCCGCCAATTTTTCAGGAACGATTTCCTTGAGCTGTTCAAGCGTAACTTCATGTAGAATATTCATCTCTGTTCCAAATGCCACCAGCAGTTTTTCCATGGATTTAGGACCGAGTCCCGGGATGAAATCAAGTGGTACTTGGTGGATATACGGCGGCCTTTCCCTGCCATTTCTTCCGTCCGTCCCGGAAATGGAGAGCTCTTCAATCCTGGACGATACCCCTTTTATAATGGATTTATTACCGCATTCGGGACATTGTTCACTATCCCTCAATACCTGGTGTAAGCACCCTGAACATACAGTTTGATGATACTTTCCCAATAAGGGGTTCAATCCATAATTAACGGTCACCTTACGATTCCCTTTTTCTTTAAGGGCTTTTGCCAGCTCATTGAAACTTGGTTCCTCAAGCAGGACTTTTTGATATTCCCGAGCGATTTTCCCAAGCGAATGCGCATCGGAATTTGTTACGAATACATAGGAGTCCAACTCCTCGATATCCTTGACCATTTCTGTATCAGAACTTAAACCAAGTTCGATGGCATCAATTAGCTCCGGATCGAATACTTCTGTAAGACTGGATCGCACCCCTTTTCCATATAAGCTTTTAAATGGGGTGAAAACATGTGCCGGGATAAACAGGCCGCCCAGTGATTTCACGATCTTTTGCAGTGTTCTTCCATCACAATAAATCCTTTGGGAGCTCAAGGTAATATTTTTAACATGTCCGCTCATCCATGAGGAGAATTCCTTCATCGCTTTTATAGTGGGAAAATAAGCGAGGACATGGATCGGTCCATTACAATTCTGATCATAAATTTCAATCTCCGAGCCTGGAATGATGGTTGTATTCTTGTATTGAAGTCCGCCTTCAATCTTCTCCGTGATTTCGCCGTCCAGCATCCCCGCTTCGATTTCTTCGATAATTTCAGGAGAATGGCAATCGATTATCCCGATTAGATCAAGGCCCTTCCTTTCACTTGCCACTTGCAGCACATTGCTGAAGGTTAACGTTTTAGCACCTGTTATTTTCACGGCCCTTCCGCTTCTCGTTCTGCCTATATGGATATGCAGGTCAGCGTAAAACTCTTTCATTTACGATTTCATCGCCTTTTTCAACTGTAGATACTGAACTGCATATGCCGTTTTGGCATCTTTGATCTTCCCTTCATCCATATAAGTTTGGGCTTCCTCCAGCGTGAGTTCAATCATCTCGACGAATTCATCTTCATCCAGCGGGGCTGCATTTTCTTTCTTTTTCAAATTGTGGGCCACATATAGGTGGACCAATTCATCGGCGAAACCTGGCGATGTATAGAAGGATATGATGTGCTCCATTTTTTCACATTCATAACCTGTCTCCTCTTCCAGCTCCCGTTTAGCCGACAGAACCGGTTCTTCGCCTTTTTCCAGCTTTCCTGCAGGAATTTCCACCAAGCTTCTCTCCAGCGCTTTACGGTACTGTTCAACCATGATGATTTTATTTTCTGCCGTGAGAGCTATGATGGCAACCGCTCCCGGATGCTTGATTATTTCACGTTTACCCGTTTTCCCATCAGGAAGCTCTACATCATCCACTTGCAGGCTGATTACCTTTCCTGTGAAGATTTTTTCCGAAGACAGCGTTTTTTCTTCAAATTTTTTCATCCTGACCACTCCTCTGTTCTAATTGCAGCATGATTCCTCATACATTTTACCATAATAGAGATGGAGGGCGATTTAATGAAAGTTTACGTACTGGAAAAAAGCGTTACTTTATCCGGAAAGAGTTGGGAAATCCTTCAAAAACTAAAACAATTGCAAAATCAATATGTCTATATCAATGATTGGATAGCCGACATACACGATCAGGTGCCGCCCACTCCTTTAAAACGGATCAAGTGAATTCTTTGAGTGAAATGGATTTCTCCTTTACAATGAAATGTAAGGGAGTGGATAACATGAAAAAACGCAGACTAGGAAATTCAGACTTGCTAGTTTCTGAAATCGGGCTCGGATGCATGTCATTGGGGACTGTTGAAAATCAGGCATCCGAAATCATACAGGCCGCTTTAGATGAAGGAATCAATTATTTTGATACTGCTGACTTATATGATTTCGGCATGAATGAAGAAATCGTCGGAAAGAATTTAAAATCGGTCCGCGATAAGGTATACATAGCCACCAAGGTCGGAAACCGCTGGAATGAAAACAAAGATTCCTGGAGCTGGGATCCATCTGGCGAATATATTAAAACGGCAGTAAAAGATAGCTTAAAGAGATTGGGAACTGACTATATTGATCTTTATCAGTTACATGGCGGCACCATTTCAGACAATATCGGAGAAACGGTAGAAGCATTTGAAGATTTGAAAAAAGAAGGCTATATCCGATATTATGGAATTTCCTCGATTCGTCCGAATGTGATCAAGGAATTCACGGAAAAGTCTAAGCTTGATTCCGTGATGATGCAGTTTAATCTACTCGACCGCCGCCCAGAAGAGTGGATGTCCCTTTTGGCCAACAAACAGATCAGCATTATTGCCCGTGGCCCCCTTGCCAAAGGGCTGCTCAGTGAAAAAATGCTTGAAAAGGCAAATGAGGATGGATACCTTGACTATAGCTATCACGAACTTAAAGATTTGCTTCCGGAAATAAAGGACAAACTTTCCGATAGGAAGTTGAATGAAACGGCACTTCAATATGTATTGTCCCATCCAAGCGTCGCTACCGTTGTACCAGGAGCAAGCTCAGTACAGCAGCTCCGTGAGAACTGCCAGGCCGCTAACAGTCCTTCACTGTCCAAAACCGAGTTGGATATCTTAAAGCAGTTGACCAAAGCGAACAAATATGAAAGTCACCGGGATTAAAAAGAATGGAACTAAACTAAATGTTTCAAATAAATTAGGCTGCACTATCTCCGTTTAAACAACGTGATAGGCAGCCTTTTTCCGTTCCAACGTTTTTTTCGCCATACTCTCTTATGTACCGCTTTCAAGTTTCCGATCATTCTAATTCCTTTCCAAACCCATTTAACGGTTTTAAACTTTTCATTGGACATCCCAAAATTAATATTGTAAAATTCAGTTGTGCACAATTAAAAAATAAAAATATAAGGGAGAAAAAATGATGACAAAAACATTATTTACAACGTCTGTAACAGTTGATGGCGGAAGAGAAGGAACGGCAATTTCTGCTGACGGCAACTTCACGGTTGATATTGCGATGCCTGGAACACCAAGGGCTAAACAGATGCCTGAAGCATCTAATCCGGAACAGCTTTTTGCAGCTGGATATGCTGCATGTTTTGATAGTGCTTTGCAATCAGTTGGTAAAATTGAACGCGTTCCCTTCGATTCCAAGGTCACCGCAAGCGTCAGCCTATTGATGGGTGAGATGCATCAGTACAGCTTGGCTGTAACTTTGGCTGTGAAGGGATCCGGGGTCGATAAGGCGACATTCGAAACCCTTGTTCATAAAGCACATCAAATGTGTCCTTATTCAAAAGCAATCAACGGCAATGTGGACGTCGCCTTTGAAATAGATTTAGATTAAATCCGACAAAAAGACGCTTGGGGAACCCCAAGCGTCTTTTCTTTGCTAAAATTGCTGTAAAGTTTTCAATAGTTGGAGCAGTGAAGCTTTTAAATCCTCAACCACCTTCTTATCATCACCCGACATAGCCGAAATGCGATCGGGAATGAAGCAGGCCTCTTCCTGTAAACCAAGTCCCTTTTCCGTCAGCTTGATCATGACAGACCGTTCATCTTCAGTCGAACGTTCACGGACAATCAAGCCATTCTGCTCCATTCGTTTCAACATGGGAGTAAGCGTTCCTGAGTCGAGGGCAAGGAGCTCCCCAAGTTTTTTTACTGTAAGTGTATCCTGTTCCCATAATAGAAGCAGGACAAGATATTGAGGATATGTCACTTCAAGTTTATCAAGCAGCGGTTTATATTTCTTCGTCATTTCCCGCGAACTTGCATAAAGCAGGAAACATAATTGGTCTTCCAGTACTTTTTCTATTTTATTTTGCATCATATCACCAGCTAATAGTAGTCCATCCGATATGAAAGCATATCGAACTTATCTTTAATATAATCGTTATACTTTATAAAATAAAGGAATATCAGCAAGGAATGGTCTTCCTGAACAGAAAAAGGGAGCCAGCCCACTTAAAACTTAAACTGCTCCCTGTCCTTCATTTATAGTTCTTCCAGTTCAGATTGCTTTCACCCAATAGTTCTTCAAATGATTTATTCTTCTCCCGCCGCTTTCTTTCTTCTCGTTTCTTTTCTTCTTCCGCTGCCCTTTTTTCTTGTTCAGCCTCATTAAGTTCCTTTTGCTTTTGACGAAGCTGGGACATGATATCTTGATTGATCATATCACCAAGTTTCAATGAAGATGAATCTTTATCTTGGTTTTTGCTTTGAGTTTGATTTCGCGGCTGTTTCTTTTTCATCCTTAAAACCTCCTGGCCCATTTATGAAATTATTATATCACGACTGCCGTTTTCCTCGTCATCGTTTTCAAACAGTGTTTTCCCATTTCCCACATGGTAAAATAAAGAAAATCAACCTAGGAGGACCTTTCATGAAGAAATGGTGGTTTACACTCGCCGGAATCCTATCGTATATCATCGGCGTTGGCATTTATTTTTCCAATCGGATCATGTACATGAAAAAGAAGGAAGATGATTTTATCCAGAATCGTGAAATCATGGCTAAACGCCTGATCCGGGAGGATTTTGATAATCTGCCTAAAACGGAAATTTGGGTATCGTCACCATCCGGATATTCCTTGAAATGCTTGTTTATCGAACCGCATGACACCAATAAGTGGGTGATCATTTCTCATGGTGTGACGGAAAACAAAGTCAATTCGATTAAGTACATGAATATTTTTCTTAAGCGGGGCTTCAACGCAATCATTTATGACCACCGCCGGCATGGGGATTCCGGTGGCAAGACGAGCAGTTACGGACATTATGAAAAATTCGACCTGAAGGCCGTAATCGATGAATTGAAAAGACGTAAAGGTCCCGACCTTCATATTGGCATTCATGGTGAATCCATGGGGGCCGTAACCCTGCTTTTATATGCCGGAATGCTTGAAGATGGTGCTGATTTTTACGTTGCCGACTGTCCATTTTCAAATTTCGAGGATCAAATCAAACACCAGCTCAAGCATGAAGTCCCATTTCCTTCCTGGACCGTGTTTCCGCTTGGGCGTACGTTCATCAAACTCCGTGACGGATATTGGACCAACGAAGTGTCCCCAATCGATTATATAAAAAATATCCGAAACCCGGTGCTCTTCATCCATAGTGAAAATGACAGTTTCATTCCCGCTTCCATGACAGCGGAATTATATGCAGCAAAAGAGGGCCCAAAGCAGCTTTACATCGCTAAAAAAGGGGCCCACGCTCAATCTTATAATGAAAATCCAAAAGAATATGAAGATCAAATCGATCAGTTTCTAAAACTTGTCTGAGAAGAAAAAAGAGGGTATCCAAGATCCCCTCTTTGCTTTTTAGTCAGATTTTATTAAAATAACTCATCCTTGGATTCAAGATTTGATTCGGACTTTTTAATTGAAAGCTGTTCGCTTCCGGAACAAAGTCTATTTTCATGACTTCATCAAGAAAAATCTTTTTTGATTTCTCCACATATAGTGGAATCCCGTTTGTTTCCACTTTTTCGGTACCTTCTTCAGGTTCGTTGACCCACCATAGCGCGGTCACACCGCTTACCACGCAGCCACAGCCATCAGTATCATATTTCAACTGTAAATATCCTTCTTGTCCCTGTACCTTATCGGCCATTTTCTCAGCCGCTGTTTCCGTCCATTCAATATACATGATTGTACGCCTCCCGATGTTTCCCCCATTATAAACGATAAATACGCTTCTGTTAAAGAAACTGCCTTCCTTTGCAAGCTTCAGCCGACACGAAAATCACTTTCTTCATTGACCGTGCTAACAAATGCCGATTCTCATACTCCTCCGTGATACCTTTCATCACGATGCCGTTTTGAAAGGCTGTCCCTTGGGAACAGCCCTTCCGCTCATCATTCCATTATCCTTACATCCGTGATATCGGAAAGCCTGATATAGTGAGCCTGCTGAAACCGATCGACGATATGAAGCTTTTGGGTGAGCTCATTATAATAATGGATCCTGCCGATTAACAGCTGATACCGGTTGCCTTCATAATGAGCAATCGTGACATCCTTTCTTTCCTCCATCGCTTCCCCCATTACCGCATTCATTTCTTCCAGTTGCTGCTCATCCAGGATGCGCTTCGTTTCATAGCCATCCTCCACCACCCAATCCCGAAGCATCTTCACATGCTCCGGCAACATCATCGATGTCCATTTGATACGGCCGCGATCACGTATCATTCTTTTCCCTCCCTTCAAAGTCAACCTTACGCCTTATGACCACCAAGCAGCTTGCTTCGGTAAACGGCTGTACCTGCTTCTGTATACGAAACGGCACGCAATAACGATTTGGCTCCATATTTATGGCGGATTCGATCAACCGTGTAACTCAATTCCCGCTTCTTCCAGCGCGAAGCATCGAATAAAGTCAGCTGCATTTCGTTATCATCCACAATATTCGAGAGCCTGACCTCTATGCTCCGAACCGTTTTTTGCTTATAGTTCTCATGAAAAAGCTCCAGGCAAACTTTATATAGCTCCATCGTAATGTTGGTCGGTTCGCTAATTGAACGCGAACGTTGGAAACCTCCGCCGAACTCATCCTTGCTGTAACCAATGCTTAGGCTCACCGTCCTTCCTGCCTTGCGATGGGTGCGTGCCCTTCTTCCAACTTCTTCGCAAATTTCCAGCATGACCTGCTTTACCTCATGCTCCTCCTTATAATCCCGCAGCAGGATTTGACTTTTACCGAAGCTTACCTGCCCTTCGATGATCGCTGCCCCCATATCGGATAAATCTATTCCCCAAGCATGGTGGTAAAGCTGATTGCCCATAATTCCAAACTTCGCTTCAAGTAATTCAAGATCATAATTGGCAAGCTGTCCAACCGTAAATATTCCCATTCCATGAAGGGTTTTTTCTACGCGCCTGCCGATCCCCCACATTTCACGAAGCGGGGAAATCGGCCAAAGTTTGCTTGGCACATCCTCATACTTCCATTCTGCAATCCCATTATGTTTGGCTTCCAAATCAAGGCAAAGTTTTGCCATAAGCATGTTCGGTCCAATTCCAATGGCACAGGGGAGCTGTAATTCCCGTTCGATTTCATCCTTTATCTTTTCAGCTATCATCCGGGCATCTCCCCATAAAGAAGCGGCACCATCGACTTTCACAAAACTTTCGTCCACACTATATACGTGAATCGCTTCTTTGGGCACATAACGGTTGAACAAGCGGGTGATTTCCGTCGAAACCCTTAAATAGGTCGCCATTTTAGGTTCAACGACGACAATCCTCGGATCATTCGGGATCTCAAACATCCGCGAACCTGTCTTGATGCCAAATTCCTTCTTCATCTTTGGAGAAGCCGCAAGCACAATGCTCCCTGTCCTCTTCAAATCACCAACCACCGCCAGATAACAATCAAGCGGGTCCAGACCAAGCATGACCGCTGAACAGCTTGCATAAAAACTTTTCATATCGATACACATAATTGATTGTTTCGGCATCGTCCCATAATCCATCACTTCTCACCCTAACAAGAATATATGTTCGCTTTTATTATATTCATAACTTTAACCGAATATACGTTCTTATTCAATGGAAGTTTTCATACAAATTTCTACTTTTTAATGTAATTTCCTTGAAAAATATAATAGATACTAAAAATGGTTAAAATACCATATTTAAACTGAATACCCAAATAGTTTTTTTAAAAAGAATCAATTCGTAGCTTGAATAATTTTTAATGGATCCTTATACTTAGTTTTTTTAATTTTTTTCACCCTTTTCAACAGTCTTTCGTCTATTTTAAATTTAGTCTTACTACTCATTTTTTGTAATAAAACTGTAACCAAAATTATGTCTAATTGTCATAATGGTATTGTAGGATAATATTGTTAAGAATATAGAGAGATAGATAGAGAGGAAATGAAAATTATGAAGAAATGGATCGCTTCAGCTGCTGTTGCTTCTGCCATGATGCTAACCCCGCTGCAAGCCTTTGCAAATATTGGAGATCAAACCCTCAGACCCGGAATGACACATAGTGATGTCAAACAACTACAACAACTTTTAAAAACCAAAGGTTATTTCACATATTCAGGTTCACTGACTACATATTACGGCACCTATTCTGTATCAGCAGTAAAAAAATTCCAAAAAGCCAAAGGACTGACTGCCGACGGAATTGCGGGCCGTAACACATTTAATAAGCTTGGTGTTTATAAGGTCAATAATACAAGCTTGATCAGCTATGCAAAAACCTTAATAGGCAAACCCTACAAATGGGGCGGAACAACACCAACTGGATTTGACTGCTCAGGCTTCGTCTATTACGTATTCCAGAAATCACAAGGAATCACCTTACCGCGTACAACATCCTTGCTTTATTCCAATACAGGTTTAAAAGTATCTTCACCATCTAAGGGTGACCTTGTATTCTTTGATACTTCTTCTGGAAGAACAGGGGTATCCCATGTTGGTATCTATATCGGAAATGGTCAATTCATCAGTGCTACTTCTTCTAAAGGAATAACCATCACGGATATGGATAATTCTTATTGGAAACCAAAATATTTAGGTGCGAAAACTTTATAAAATCCCATAAAACAACCGGACAGAATTCATAGTGATTCAGCCCGGTTGTTTTATTTTATATATAATATTTCATCCGTTAAATCCTCAACTGTCACCATGAATGAAGCGTCCAAGTTGGAACGGTTCATCATTTCGATATTATAAACATGCTCTGACGGTAAATGGACGACTTCAAGAACCATGAATCGCTGACTTTCCGCTTTACTGACATGATTGAGGGCAGCAGTGACCGCCCTTTGTTCGGCCAAGCTTTTTACATCCGACAAAACAAGAATCAGTTCCGCTTCCGCTTTCCCAGGAAATGCTTTCTTCACCCCGCCCCGGTGCCATGGTTTCACTTTCATCCCGATTTCCAGGTCGGAATAATCGAGAGCGTTACCATATTGATCTTGAATGGATGTATCAGTGGTCACCTTATAATACGTCCTTTTAATCAAAATCCTTTTATCGTCAAGATCCGTAATGAAACCTTCTTCCCCCTTACCGACGGCATCATCCCTGTTCCAATCAGGGGATTGACAGCTACCCAGAATAAAGGCAACGAATATGGATATATAAAGGTTTACAATCCTCTTCATACAAATCCCTCCTACTAGAAATAGACGGATCCCCCATGAAATAGTTACCAATTCATATGAAAACTTCGGTTATTTCAAAAAAGGGGAATGTCATCGACATTCCCCTTTTGCCTATTATTATATTAGACCATCTTTCGCCTTGTCCGACATCGAAAGTTGCTTACTTTTTAAAAAATGCTTTTTTTCCTAATGTTTCGGTGATTTTTGGAAACATGTTATACCATTTCCCAGCAAAATTCATCCAGCCAGGGAGATTGATTTCCCTCTTATTGGTCAGCATCGCCGCTACGATTTTAGCAGCGACATCTCCAGGCTTAAGCATGAATTTTTCAACATTTTTTAAATATGTACCTGATTCATCGGCAATGTTAAAGAAATTCGTTTCTATGGGGCCAGGATTAACGGTGGTCACAAAAACATGATCTTCCATCAGCTCAAGCCGAAGTGCGTTTGAATAGCCAAGAACCGCGAACTTAGTCGATGAGTACAATGTTGATTTAGGAGTGGCGATTTTACCGGCCTGTGAAGCGATATTGATGATATGCCCCGATTTTCTCTGCTTCATATACGGAAGAACCAGCTTTGTGCAGGCCATCAATCCAATGACGTTGACAGCAAACATTGCTTTCGTTTCATTTAATTCCGTATCCTGCGCTTCTTTAAACGTGCCGAAACCGGCATTGTTGACCAACACATCCACTTCACCTATTTGCGCATGGATGTCATTAAATACATTTGTCACCTGATCAGTGTCTGCCACGTCAAGCTTATAGGCATATGCATCAATTCCATATCGGGTGATCAATTCATTCCTTAGCTGTAGTAATTTATCCATACTTCTGGCCAAGAGGACGAGACGCCCCCCCTGCTTTGCACTTTGAATGGCAACTTCCTTGCCAATCCCTCCGGAAGCTCCAGTAATAACAATGACTTTGCCTTGCAACTTATTCAAAAAAGTGAGCCTCCTTGCGAACATTAAGCGATTGAATACAGAATGACCCCTGATTGAATTTCTGTTTCGACTTCACCCAAGTCTTCTAAATAGTCCAGCTGACCGACCGTTTCCGAAAGTGTCAGGCCCACTTCCTGAAGGTATACTTTCGGAAACAACTGCTGACATACTTCAAAGACCGATAAAGGCTTATCTTGAAGCATGCTTTTCACCTGCATGGCACGGTTATGCTGCCGCTCGAATCTATAGTGAATCAAGTCGGCAACCGCATCTCCATCCACTTCAGATCCATGTCCGGAGTAAACGGTGGATATGGAAAAATCCAATAATTTCTGAAGTGATGCATTATACTGCAGTAACGGACGAGGCCTCATGCCTCCGGGAAGTAAAGGTGGTTCCATTAATGGATTAGGTGAAATCTTGGCAAGCAAATGATCGCCAACGATCATGACCCCGTCACTTTCGCGGTAAAAGGATAAATGGCTTTGCGCATGCCCTGGAGTCTCGATCACTTTCCAGCCTGGAAGACCAGGGAGCTCATCTCCCTCAGCCAAATATCCATTCAGCTTCCGTTCACTAAGGAAACTGATTTCGTCGCGATTGTGGATCAGTTTATTTTTCAGCTCTTCTGCCACTCCGAACTTTGCGGCATAATCAAGGAAAAAACGATTATGGATTTCTAGGAATTCATCACTGATGGTCAGCCAGCGCTGATTGTTTTTGTGTCCATAAACCGGGATCTCTTTTTCAAAGAAATCGAGTCCACCAGCATGATCAGGATGATGATGAGTTAAAATGATTTGTTCGATATCAGTCAGTTTCAGACCCAAATCCCCAAGCCCATTAGTCAAGGCTTCTTTTGATCGTTTTGTTTTCACTCCAGTATCGATTAGCGTTAAAGCATCCCCTTTAACTACATAAACATTCACATCACCCACTGCAAACGGCGTAGGCAAAGTAATTTTTGCAATATCTCCATTCCAATTCGCCATAATCTTTTTCCACCTTAGAAAATTATATTTATATAAAACTTTTTATACACTAAACAGAATTCTAAGTATACTTATCATGTATAATTACCATTTTACATGTATTTTTAATTACTGTCATTATTTTCACATAATTCATGTCTATTTTTTCTCGTCCATGCATATATTATCATTGACAGAGTGCTAATTTATCCTTCATAATCACAAGTAATTAAAGACGGCATGGCTTTGATTAAGGCCAAGTAAATTATTGATGGCGTAAAGAGAGTGAAGCTCGGAATGTGCTGAAAGGCTTCATCGCCCCCTCATTATTGAACCTACCTTATGAGCCTTCAGGTAAACCTGACGTAATTCCCGCGTTAGAGGATTCAAGTGCAGCTTTTCTGTTTATTTATTATGGGAAAGTTGAACAAAGGTGGTACCACGGAAGCTAGACCTTTCGTCCTTTATTGGATGAGGGGTCTTTTTGTTTTTTAAAAAAAGGCCGAAAACTTTAAAAGAAAAAGGAGCGGGAAATATGAAGAAAATCGCATTTATCGGAGCTGGATCGATGGCAGAAGCAATCATTTCGGGGCTGGTGACCCAACAGGTAATTGAACCGGCAAATATTTTTGTAACAAATAAATCAAATGATGATCGGTTCGATTATTTAAAGAACCAATATGGTGTAACTGCCACAAGATCGCTGCAGCTATTAGTACAGGATGCCAACCTTGTCGTGCTGGCGGTGAAACCGAAAGATATTTTAGAAACAATGCAATCAATAAAAGAATATATTCGTGAAGAAATGCTGTTCATTTCCGTTGTTGCCGGGGTTCATACAACAAGCTTGGAAGGTATCGCCAACAAACGGTTCTCGATTGTCCGTGCCATGCCTAATACATCGGCAGCTGTAGGGAAATCAGCAACGGCCCTTGCGGCTAACTGTCATACGAAAGAAGCGCAATTACAAACGGCGATTACCCTTTTTGAAACGGTAGGTACAGTGGCAGTTGTCGAAGAAACCCAGCTAGATGCGGTAACAGGCTTATCAGGCAGCGGTCCGGCTTATATTTATTACTTGGTCGAGGCATTGGAAAAATCAGCAGAAAAAATAGGTCTCGATTCCGAAACCGCTAAGCAATTGATTCTCCAGACACTGATGGGTGCGGCCGATATGTTACAGAAATCACCTAAAACGCCTGCCGTACTAAGAAAGGAAGTAACTTCACCAGGGGGGACGACTGAAGCAGGTCTGAAAGCACTTCAAGCACATCAGGTGGAAGAAGCATTCATTGCCTGTGTACAAGAAGCGACTGAGCAATCGAAGCGGATGGGCAATCAAATAAGTAAAGAACTAGCCAAATATGTAGTTTCGCAGTAAGGCGCATGATGATGATCGGCTGTTGCAAGGCAACAGCCCTTTTTTCTAAGGGGTAATCTTTCCGTAGTGTGCGTTACTTTATAATCAGCATATCATTTTCATCAAAACTCCAATCCTTCGAATACGCTACCTCCCAATAGTAACCATCGGGGTCTGAAAAATATCCGCTGTACCCTCCCCAAAAAACATCCTGGGGTGATTTCTCGATTGTTCCCCCGGCCTTTTCAGCTTTGTTGATCACATCATCCACTTCTTCAATTGATTTAGCATTATAAGCAAGCGTAAGTCCCGGGAAACCATTTTTCTTAGGCGGTTCTTTCTCATTGATGTCTTTTGCTAGCTCCTCTAAAGGATACAAAGCAAGTTTCGTTCCGGCATTATTAAAAAAAACGATTGCGGGTTCGTCCTCTTTAACCGTTGTATGAAATCCCAACCCGTCCCGGTAAAACCTTAATGATTCAGCAATATCCCTGACACCTAAAGTTATAATATTGATCCTGTTCATACTGGTCCTCCTTTTTCATGTTTTAAGGGTAAATTCGACATCTGCATCACATTTCCCTTTTTAGCTTGTTTACCATCATCCATGCCATCACAAATGCTTCTAAAAGTTCCTAACAACGCTACCATTTGCAAAAAGCTGTCCACAGGGAATTCCACCTTGGATTGCCCCTCATGCAAATTACGTAGGAATTCCACTTTCTTTGCCGAATGAATACATGTTTTGTCAACTGTAAAGGAATTTCCTTATACTTATCGAATTCAACAACCAAAAGGGGGAATCTCGATGAATACAAGTGCAGTTGCCCGGTTACTGAATGTTTCCCATAGTACGATTCAACGCTGGGTCACCCAATTGAACATGGAAGTAGAACGGAATCAGCTTGGCCACTACCAGTTTTCGGATGAAGACATTGCATTATTGAGAAAAATCCAAGATCAGCTGAACGAGGGCATCATTCTCCAAAAGGTCAGCATCTCAGAGAAGAAGCTTAGAAAAGCAACCATCCAGAAACACTCCGAACCGAATGATCAACTGCTTGAACGGGTCAACAGGCTTGAAAATGGCCTGAAAACAAAAGCGGACGATGTTGTATCTTATCAGCTTTTACAGCACAGAAGTGAAATGGAAGAAATGCACAAACTCGTTAAGAAGCTTGAAGCCCGTATCGAAGCGCTAGAAAAACCAATGGGTCAAAACTTTGATTATTTCCTCGCGGCTGAAGAAGCTGCTGCCACTAAAAAGACGAAGAAAAGGCCATTCATAAAAATGATTTTTGGAAACAGAAAGAACGATAGTTCATCATGGAGCACAGCCGACAGCGATTGACATCGTTTTTCAAGATCACTCATGAACACCCACGATAGCCATTTTTCTTAAGCAAAACATTTCTTCAGTAACAGGACTTCAGTAATAGGACCTGACCTTATTAATTACCCCAAAATAAAAAGGCCCTGACCCAATATTAATCTATCTGGGTCGGGCCTTTTCATCATCTTAAATCAACACTGCACGGTCATTGAGCATTTTTTCGCCTTTAATGCGCTGGAATTCGTTAAGCAGTTTTTCGACGGTTAGCTTCTGCTTTTCAGCGCCTCTGGCTTCAAAAATGATCTGTCCCTTATCCATCATAATCAAGGAATTTCCAAGATCGATTGCCTGCTGCATATTATGAGTCACCATCAACGTCGTTAACTGGTTATTTTCGACGATTTCCTTCGTCAGGTTTGTAACGAGCTCTGCCCGTGAAGGATCAAGTGCTGCTGTATGTTCGTCAAGTAGCAGGATTTTAGGGTCGGTGAAGGTCGCCATCAGCAATGATAGTGCCTGGCGCTCCCCTCCTGATAATAATCCCACTTTTGCAGTCATCCGATTTTCCAAGCCTAAATGAAGGGTGCCCAAACACTCTTTAAAAAGTTCTTTCCGTTTTTTTGTCACCCCAAAGCCTAAACCTCTTTTATTGGTTCTGCCATAGGCAATCGCCATATTTTCTTCAATAGTCATATGTGGTGCCGTCCCCAGCATGGGATCCTGAAAAACACGGCCAATCATTTTGGCACGGGCATGTTCTTCAATGGCCGATACGTTTTCACCATCGATGATGACTTCACCTGCATCAGGGAGAATTTTACCGGAAATCATATTCATCAACGTCGATTTACCTGCTCCATTACTTCCGATGACTGTTACAAATTCACCTTTTGTCATCTGCAGTTCCAGATTTCCAAGGGCTAACTTTTCATCTGGCGTTCCCTCATTGAAAACTTTATAAATCTGATTTAACTGAAGCATATTCTTCCCTCCCTTTCGGTAAAGTCCCATCATGGCGCATCTGTATTTCTTTAAGCCGCCTTTTCTTCCGGGTTTTTTCCTTTTGCTTATCAGAAATTTTAGGAATGACAAGTGCCCCGACCACAATAAGTGCCGTAATTAATTTAACATCACCCGTTTCAAGGAATTCAACGCGAAGTGCCAAAGTTACGACGATTCGGTAAATGATCGCCCCTCCTATGACTGCCAGCGTAGCACGTGCAATCGTTTTTGCACCAAATAGAGCCTCACCGATTATGACGGATGCCAATCCGATGACAATGATTCCAATCCCCATGCCTATATCGCTAAAACCGTTATATTGGGCAACCAAGGATCCCGAAAAAGCCACTAGTGCATTTCCGATTGCAAGTCCCAGGATCTTCATGTTGCCGGTATGGGCGGAAAAACTCTTGACCATGGCCTCATTATCACCAGTCGCCCGTAAGGCAAGACCAATTTCCGTTTTTAAAAAGGCTGACATTCCTGCTTGGATGACTACAGCCACAATCAGCATAACGATTAATATGGCCCACGTTTTCGGCAGGCTGTCACCGAGACCCACGAATGATAAAAGACCATTCAACAAATTGTCCAACCCGGTGCCAGCCCAGGCATCCTGGATATTCGTGACAATGGTTGTTTGGGAAAGCAACGGAATGTTGGATGCACCCATGATCCTCAAATTGATCGAGTAGAGCGCAATCATCATTAAGATACCCGCCAAGAGAGGATTGATTTTCCCTTTCGTATGCAGGAACCCCGTTATCGTCCCAGCGATGAACCCTGCCACCATGGCACTCAACGTGGCAACGATCGGCGAGTAACCGTTAACGATCATAATCGCGGCAACAGAGGCCCCTGTCACAAAACTGCCTTCCACAGTCATATCCGGGAAGTCGAGAATCCTGAATGTTAAATAAACACCTAGTGCCATGATCGCATAAATCATTCCCGACTCAAAAGAGTTGAATAAGGCTGAGAACATTTTTTTCTTCCTTCCCCGAACAAAAGCAGAGTTTATTTTACAAACTCAGCATCTGCTTTCCATTCTTCTTTTATTTCAACACCCATATCTTTTGCTGCTTTTTCATTGATGACCAATTTCAGTTTTTGTGGATATTGAACCGGGATATCTCCAGGTTTTTTACCATCCTTCAGGATTTCAACCGCTTTTTGCCCCGCTTCATAACCAATGTCATAGTAACTGAAGCCATATGCTGCAAAACCGCCAGCATTCACGGAATCAAGTTCGCCGACAAACAATGGGATATCTTGATCATTTGCCACGGAAATGACCGATTCCAATGCCGAGACAACTGTATTATCAGTAATGATATAGAAAGCATCCGCTTTTCCGATTAAAGATTCCGTTGCCTGTTTAACATCCGCTGAAGTCGAGACGGATGCTTCCACGACTTTCAAACCAGCTTTTTTCGCTTCCGCTTTCACATTCTTTATTTGGATGACTGAATTTTGCTCCCCTGTATTATAGACAGTTCCAATTGTCTTCGCCCCAAGCTCTTCCGCTAGGAATTTCATTGACTTTGCAATGGCTTCAGGATGGGAATCCGTCGTACCCGTCACGTTTCCGCCTGGTTTTTCCAAAGAAGTAACAAGTTCACCCGCTACAGGATCGGTAACAGATGTAAAGACGATCGGGATATCCTTGGTCGCATTTAAAGCACTTAGAGCACTAGGAGTCGAATTGGCAAATATCAGATCCACTTTATCCCCAACAAAGTTATTGGCAATCGTCTGACTGTTGTTTTGGTCACCCTGTGCAATTTGAAGATCATATTTGGCATTGATGTCACTGTCCTTCAGTGCCGCCTGGAATCCTTCATATGCTTGATCCAGGGAATCATGCTGAACGATTTGCGTTACCCCAATGTTGAAGGTATCCTTTCCGCTTTCATCCTTTGCCGTATCTTTTTCCTTGTCATTTCCACACCCAGCCAATAATAAACCTGCGACCAATGTCATGGCTGCTGTTGAATATAATTTCTTTTTCATATTTTCCCCCCGCTTTTTCCTTATTTAAAATAATGTTTTTCTAATGATGCCAGCTATTTTCGCTTTTATTTCCTAAATTATAATCGTTTAGTCCCAATTATTCCAATATATTTTTTAACTTTTTAGAATTTTTTGAGTTCTAAAGATAAAACATGAAAAAAGCTGCTGTGAAAGGTAAGGTAACTTTCACAGCAGCTTTTTGAAAAATCAGTGTTCGACGACCTGGCTGACAATTTCGGTAACTGTAGCACGATCAATTTTTTCTTTGCCTTCTTTTAGGGCTTTCAATGTGGCTTTTGCCAATTCCAAAGGTATTTTACAGAATTGGATGATCTCTTTCGTTTCAATCTCTCCAATGTACGCATCGGCTAATGCAAGATTATGTTCCGTATGGGCAAGCATCTCGTCGAAACCCCAGCCATCCGGATAAAAGTTCACACCACGTTCTGCATCTTCCTCACGGTTTCGCAGGATATTGACCGTTTGAAGTCCACGGCCAAATGCGATGGCAAGTTCACGGTCCGTTTCGGTTCCATCGTACCAGTTCCACATATCGGACAGCATGACCCCCACTAAACCTGCAACATAATATGTGTAATCATCGAGTTCCTCTTCATTATGGATTTGCCAGTCCTTAGTAACCCATTTTGCCATTCCTTCGGCCATTTCCTTAGTCGACTCCAAGACTTTGGATTTTGCACCGGGAGGACAAAATTCAATCCAGTCCGAAAGAAACAGGGTCACCTCGGGCAGATCATCCTTATATGGTTCAAATAACGATTGAAGATCTTCTTCCCTGAAATCAGCATCAAGCTCACTAAGGGCCTGTAACAGGGAAACCTTAATATCTGCTGGAAGACCTGGGTGGTCCTCGATCTCATCGATGGCGCGCATGCAAAGGTATGCAGCTCCAATGGCCTCTTGTAATCCCTTTGGAAGATAGCTGATCGGAATGAAAAAAGTCCGGCTTGTTTTTAGGAGAAAATCCATTGCTTTAGTATGTAGGGCACTTTTGTCAGTCATATTTACACTCCTTTAAATATCCAATGAACAATTGATTAATTATATCAAACATTAGCTTTGATTTCAGCTGCCCGATTCCTCTGAATACAAAGGAATTTTAATGGCCATTAGATCTTCACCCATAATCGTGTTTGGAAAAATCGCATTGCTTTCCTCTTTTAGCCTCTCGGCATCCTCCGGAGTATACCGTGAGCTGATATGCGTAAGGATTAGATGCTTAGCTCCCGCTTTCAAAGCCGTTTCTGCAGCCTGAACGGTGGTCGAATGATAATAGGCTGATGCCATTTCCGCTTCTTCCGCTGAAAATGTAGCTTCATGAACAAGGTAATCCGCCGATTCAGCAAGAATGAGCGCATTGCTGCACATTTTTGTATCACCAAGAATCGTGATGATCCGGCCTTTTTGCGGAGCACTGAGATAGTCCTTCCCATTTAAGACACGGCCATCATCGAGAGAGACCGTTTGCCCATTTTTCAATGCTTTAAAAAGAGGCCCCGGCTTCACACCTTCAGACCGCAGCCGGTCGACCAGTAAGCTTCCCGGACGATCTTTTTCCACAATCCGGTAACCGATGCTGTAAATGCCATGATCAAGCGACATGGCCGTCACTGTGAATTGTTCGTCCTCAAACACTTCGCCTTCTTCTATTTCGATGATTTCCAAGGGATATTTTAAATGAGTTCCACTCACCTGTAAGCTCGTCATAATAAATGCCTCTATGCCTTGTGGACCATATACGGTCAATTTATCCACTCCGCCCTGAAAAGATCTGCTGCTTAAAAATCCAGGTAGTCCGAAGATGTGATCACCATGTAAATGGGTGATGAAAATTTTTTCAACCTTTCGCGGTTTGACTGCCGTTTTTAATATTTGATGCTGTGTTGCTTCCCCACAATCGAATAACCAAACCTTCCCACGTTCTTCCAATAATTGAAGGGCGATTGATGTCACATTACGCGCTTTAGCCGGAACCCCAGCGCCTGTACCCAATAAAACGAAATCCACTCATACTACCTCCGTTGCAAATACTTTATGACTTAACTATAGCATAACCAAGGTGCTCTTTCATTTATGACCCATTAAAACAGAAACCAAATTAAACTTTTAATGAAATATAGAGAAAAAATGCGCAAATTGATTGCTTTGAGGGAAAGCTAAACGTAAAATTAGAAATTGGTACACATTCGGGAATTCCAACTTTATAGACAGATTTAACGGAAAGTTGAGGTTTTAAACATGACAGAAAACAATAAACCCACAGCATTGATCATGATTTTTGGTGCTACCGGAGATTTAGCGAAAAGGAAATTGTTTCCTTCCATATATCGACTATTTCAAAAAGAGAAAATCAATAAGTTCGCCGTCGTTGGAGTGGCAAGGAGGCCATTGACGAACGAGGAGTTTCAAACAAGTGTCAAGGACTCGATACTTACGTTCGGACATGCGGAAGAAAAGGTCGACGAATTCATTTCCCATTTCCATTATCACTCCCACGACGTTTCCAGCTCGGAATCATACGTGCAGTTAAAAGACATTGCCGAAAAATTAGACGGACAATATCAATTAGAAGGAAACCGGATCTTCTATTTGGCGATGGCGCCTGAGTTTTTCGGAACGATTGCCGAACAGATTAAAGCACAAGGCCTGAGTGACACGGATGGATATAAGCGCCTGGTCATAGAAAAGCCATTTGGACACAGTTTCGAAACAGCACAAAAATTGAATGAGCAGATTCGAACTGCATTCGCTGAAGATGAAATCTACCGTATCGATCATTATTTAGGTAAGGAAATGGTACAAAATATCGAGGTCATCCGTTTTTCCAATGCCCTATTCGAGCCGCTTTGGAATAACAGATATATATCAAACATCCAGGTTACTTCAAGCGAAACACTTGGCGTTGAAGAACGCGGGCGTTATTATGAAACCAGCGGTGCCCTAAGGGATATGGTCCAAAACCATCTGCTGCAAATGGTGGCCTTGCTAGCCATGGAGCCTCCGATCGCTTTGACGACGGAAGAGATTCGAAGCGAAAAAGTGCGGGCATTGCGTTCACTTCGACCAATGAAAGTGGACGAAGTCAATCAATACTTCGTCCGAGGCCAGTATGGTGAAGGAACGATAGACGGTCAAACACTTCCGGCCTACCGCAATGAACATAACGTAAATCCGGAATCAAACACAGAGACCTATGTTGCGGGTAAATTGATGATTGATAACTTCCGATGGGCCGGTGTTCCTTTTTATATCCGCACCGGTAAGAGAATGGATGTCAAATCAACGAATATCGTTGTTCAATTCAAAGATATCCCAATGAACCTGTATTATAAAACGGAAGAAACACTGAACCCGAATCTTCTCGTTATCAATATCCAGCCTGACGAAGGTATCACATTGTACCTGAATGTGAAGAAATCCGGGACGACATCCAATACAAAGCCAATGAAGCTGACCGTCTCGAACAAAGGGATCGAACACATCAATTCTCCCGAGGCATATGAAAAGCTACTGTTTGACAGCATGCGCGGGGATGCTACAAACTTTACGCATTGGGACGAGGTTGCCCTCTCATGGAAGTTCGTCGATACCATTTCCAATGCATGGGAAAACACTAAAGACGAGTCTTTCCCTAACTATGAAGCTGGATCCACAGGTCCACTTGCATCCGATGAACTCCTGGCAGAAGATGAACATATTTGGTGGCAAGTCAAGAAAAACGAAAAATGATTGAAATGAAGAAGGGACGCAGATTTGAATCTGCATCCCTTTTTCATTCATGAAACACTCTTCCTCAGCAATTTATCACGGATAATATGATACATTTCCTTGGGCTTAGACATTTCTTCCCCCACTTCCGAATTGAGCCAAAATGAAACACCGAATTCTAAGGCGATGAAAAATAAAAATATGGCTACAGCCCACCAGATGATGAACATAAGTCACCCGCTCCTTCTCTCTTCTATCTGCCTACTTGTATCCTACGGTCCGTCCATCTCTTTCAATGTTTATATTCCTCTTTTCGCAGGTGTTTAAACCTAAAAAGCATGGATGAATGACATACATCATACTATGTTTTTCCTAAAAAAGGTAAATTAATTGGAACTATTTACAACTAGTTCATCTTTACCATTTTAACCCTTCCAACCTCTTTATAGAAATAGAATGGTAAGTCCTTGCTAAGGTTACACTAGAAAAGGCGCCAGTGACGGCACCACTAACTTCGATGTGGAGGGATTAAACGATGGACATTCGTGAAGGATTAATTCCAACAGCCTTGGGCACAGCCGTGACAGCTGCGGGTTATGCAATGAAGCAGACCCGTGGCTCAAACAAAATGGTAGCTAATACGGTTTTTGGTTTCGGTCTGGCACATGTTGTATTAGGGGTCATTGACCTTGTAGAGCATCGGAGATAGTAAAAAAAGAGGGCGCCAAGCGCCCTCTTTTTTTACTACAACTGGATCCCGAAACAAAAAAGCCGGTTTAAAAGGGAATCCCCTTCAAAGCCGGCTTGAACTTTTTATTTTTCCATCCATTCGGTATGGAACGTTCCTTCTTTATCAATGCGTTGATAAGTATGAGCTCCAAAATAGTCACGCTGTGCCTGAATAAGATTAGCTGGCAGCGTTTCTGTACGATAGCTGTCGAAATAGGCAAGTGCTGATGACAAGCAAGGAACCGGGATTCCATTCATCACTGCCGTTGATACTACCTCACGCAAAGCTCCTTGATAGCTTTCGACGATTCCTTGGAAGTAAGGATCTAGAAGAAGGTTGTTCAAGTTCGCTTCACGATCGTATGCTTCCTTGATTTTTTGGAGGAATTGTGCACGGATGATACATCCGCCACGGAAAATCATCGCGATGTCCCCATATTGCAAGTTCCAGTCATTTTCTTCCGATGCTGCTTTCATTTGTGCAAATCCTTGTGCATATGAACAGATTTTGCTCATATAAAGTGCTTTACGGATACTTTCGATCAAAGCCTTTTTGTCGCCTGTAAATGATTCGGCTTTTGGCCCACGAAGGATTTTACTCGCTTCAACACGCTCGTCCTTGATTGCTGAAATAAACCGGGCGAATACGGATTCCGTAATGATTGGAAGCGGAACACCAAGATCAAGCGCACTTTGACTTGTCCATTTCCCAGTACCTTTTTGGCCAGCTTTATCTAAAATGACATCGACCATCGGCTTGCCGGTTTCTTCATCATATTTTTTAAATATATCAGCAGTAATTTCAATTAAATAGCTATCAAGTTCCCCTTCATTCCATTCAGAGAAGACTTCATGCAATTCTTGAGCAGATAATCCAAGAAGATTTTTCAGAAGGAAATAAGATTCGGAAATCAATTGCATGTCTCCGTATTCAATACCATTATGTACCATTTTAACATAATGACCTGCCCCATCCGGTCCGATATACGTGCAGCAAGCATCCCCATCGACCTTAGCTGAAATGTCCTTCAAGATCGGTGCAACCAGTTCATATGCTTCTTTTTGACCTCCAGGCATGATGGATGGACCTGTCAGAGCTCCTTCTTCCCCTCCTGACACGCCTGTACCGATGAAATGGATGCCAAGCTTGCTTAACTCCTCATTGCGGCGCTGAGTGTCCTTGAAGAAGGTATTCCCTCCATCAATAACGATATCACCTTTTTCAAGTAACGGTTTTAACTGCTCGATTGTTGCATCCGTTGCCGCTCCTGCTTTAACCATCAATAAAATTTTGCGGGGTGTTTCCAAAGAATTGACGAATTCTTCAAGCGTATAAGCGGCTGTTACGTTTTTGCCTTCCGCTTCCTTCATCATTTCGTCCGTTTTTGATCCTGAGCGATTATACACGGAAATTGAATATCCCCTGCTTTCAATATTAAATGCAAGGTTCTTGCCCATTACGGCTAGTCCGATAACGCCAATCTGCTGTTTTGTCATGATTCATCTTTCCCTTCTCTATATCTTTACACAGCCTGTACGCTAATCTTTGTCAAAAGAAGGATCATTCCTCCTGGTTTGCTCAAAGAAATCTTTACTGAAGCTAGTGTCTGTTCCAATTGAACGATTTTTCAAGGGTAATCCCTTTTTAATAATATTTTCTCCGTACTTATTTTGCAAGTGTTCCATCGCTTCATACAGAGGTTCTTTTTCTGCATCCTCTTGAAAGGAGAAAATATCCAGTTGCTTGAAGGCCGACTCTTTTTCGATGACATCATAGGCAGTGACACCAAGAAGCCTGATTCCTTCCCCATTCCAATTTTTCATGAATAGATCGATAGCTCCATCCAAAATATCCTTTTTTTCAAAAACTGGATTAGGAACCGTTCTGCTTCTCGTTATAGTGCGGCGGTCTTTGTAACGGATCGTCACACCTATTTTTTGACCAAGCAGGCGTTTATTTCTCAAACGGACGGCTACCTTGCCGGAAAGCTTATCCAATACACCAATCAGTTCTTTTTGATTGGCAGAGTCATGCGGAAGAGTTGTCGAGTTCCCAATGCTCTTATGCTCAAAAATCGCTTCGGGATCCACTACTCTGGGGTCGATTCCATTAGCCCTATCTTTCAAACGGATGCCATTGATACCAAGTAGCTGTTTAAGTTGACTATCATTGGCGTGTGCTAGGTCCCTTATCGTCTTTATCCCGATAGTTTGAAGCTTTTCCGAGGTCTTATCCCCGATGCCGTGCATTTCGCCAACTTGTAAAGGCCAGAGCTTTTCCGGAATGTCCCGTTTCCTTAACACAGTGATTCCCATAGGTTTCTTCATATCGGAAGCAGTTTTGGCCAAAAACTTATTAGGGGCAATCCCGATGCTGCAAGGGAGATCCATCGTATTAAAAATTCTTTCCTGAATGCTATTGGCTATATCTAAAGGCGAACCCAACTCGGCGCATTCACTAATATCCAGATACCCCTCATCAATCGAAACCGGTTCAACCATCTCTGTATATTGCCTCAATACATCGAAAATAGCCAGTGATGCCTTTCGATAGCGCTCGAAATTCGGTTTCTGAATGACTAATTGAGGACATAGTTTTTTTGCCTGCCAAATCGGCATGGTCGTTTTAACCCCGAACTTCCTCGCCTCATAGCTGCAGGTGACGATTATCCCCCTTCTCTCTTCAACATTGCCCGCAATGGCTAGCGGTTTGCCTTTCAATGAAACATCATATGACATTTCCACTGAAGCATAGAAACTATTCATGTCTACATGGAGAATGACCCTGCCATTTTTGGGATACATGTCCTTCATGTTTGACCGTCACATCCTTGTAAAAATAAGAAACACCGGATTATAGGGACAATAAAAAACCATTTCTATTAAGGTACCCCTATTTATCTTTGGTAACCTCGGTGAAAGATGCTCCACTCCAAGAAAAACAGCCATCATGTCATTGATGACTGTAATCCTTCAATACTTTGAACGCCTTCCAAATATATACGAGTTCTTGCTGATCAATGTCGTAATCAAACGGCAATACCGATTACTTAATAAGGCACCGTTCAATGGGTATAAATCAAGAATTTCACGGGTTCAATCGAAAAGGCATATCCCTTATCCTTCGCAAGAAATACGACCACCTTTTCGATTCACTCAGGAAAACTCCTACATTACACTGTCATATTGCGGGTGATTATTCCCCTGATACTTCTTTGATGATAGCGACGACCATTTCAGCTAGCTTCGTTAATTCCTCAACCGGAATTCTTTCATTCGTAGTATGGATATCTTCATAGCCCACTGCGAGATTGACAGTAGGGATGCCAAAGCCTGCAATGACATTCGCATCGCTTCCTCCGCCGCTTTTAACCAGCTCGCATGGACGGCCGATTTTCTCTGCTGCCTTCCTTGCAATTTCGACTACATGATCACCAGCACCATATTTAAAACCAGGATACATGACGTTAACTTCAACTTCAGCACGTCCGCCCATTTCAATGGCTGCAGTCTCAAATGCCTCTTTCATTTTCGCTACCTGTATTTCCATTTTTTCAGGAATCAAGGATCTTGCTTCTGCAAGGATTTCCACATGGTCACAAACAATATTGGTTTGCTGTCCACCCTGGAAACGTCCGATATTGGCTGTCGTTTCCTCGTCGATTCTGCCTAATGGCATTCTAGAGATTGCTTTGGCAGCGATCGTAATGGCCGAAACGCCTTTCTCAGGAGCGACACCAGCGTGAGCAGTCTTGCCTAAAATGGTTGCAGACACTTTCGCCTGAGTAGGTGCAGCAACAACCACATTGCCCACTTTTCCATCACTATCAAGTGCAAAACCGAATTTAGCCGTTACAAGGGAGCGATCCAATGCCTTTGCACCAACCAAGCCAGATTCTTCACCGACTGTTATGATGAATTCGATTGTTCCATGTTCGATATTCTGTTCTTTCAACACTTTAAGCGTTTCTAGCATGACCGCTAATCCAGCTTTGTCATCCGCCCCTAAAATGGTCGTTCCGTCTGACACTATGTATCCATCTTTGATGGAAGGCTTGATTCCGTTCCCTGGAACAACCGTATCCATATGGGAGGTGAAATAAATGGTATCTACGCCTTCTTTCATTCCTTTTAAAGTACATACTAAATTCCCTGCACCATGACCGGTAACTGCTGTTGTATCATCTTCAAAAACTTCTACACCCAGTGCCCCGAATTTTTCTTTCAGCACTTTGGCGATGGCTGCTTCATTTTTCGTTTCGGAATCAATCTGCACCAATTCCATAAATTCATTAACTAAACGTTCTTCATTAATCATAAAATAAAACCTCCAAAAAAGTTTTCCTCTTTAATTATACTTCTAAAAGCCGCGCCCCGGCAAATAATGTGATAGGAAGAACCCAGCCTGATAAAACATGCTGGTCATTTCCCTGCCGGAGGGCCTTGTTAAAAAGATGAATGAAGACTTAAATATTGTTTTCTTTAAAATGATAGCTTCCCAGTATGGAAAAGAGCCCAAAACAGATGGTTTGGGCTCTTTTCCATGTTGATCACAACGGGATATTTCCGTGTTTTTTCCATGGTCGAGTTTCTTTTTTGTTGCGCAGCATTTCTAGAGATTGAATGATCTTAATCCTGGTTTCACGGGGATCAATAACATCATCCACCATTCCAAGACTTGCGGCAACATATGGATTGGCGAACTTCTCACGGTATTCTTCAATTTTAGCTGCACGTGTCGACTCTGGATCTTCGCTATTTTGTATTTCACGGGCAAAAATGATATTTGCCGCTCCAGCAGAGCCCATTACCGCAATTTCAGCATTCGGCCATGCAAACGTAAGATCCGCACCGATGGATTTACTATTAAGTGCCACGTAAGCTCCTCCGTATGCTTTACGCAGGATGATCGTCAATTTTGGTACTGTCGCTTCCGAATAAGCATACAGGAGCTTTGCACCATGGCGAATGATCCCGCCATGTTCTTGTTTAACACCCGGGAAAAAACCCGAAACGTCTTCAAACGTAATTAGCGGAATGTTAAACGAGTCACAGAAACGAATGAAACGGGCAGCCTTATCTGATGAATCAATATCAAGCCCCCCTGCCAACACCTTTGGCTGGTTACAGACCAGCCCCACTGATTTCCCTTTGATGCGCGCCAAGCCGACAACTATGTTTTTTGCAAAACCCTCTTGAACTTCCATAAAGGAATCCTCATCGACAACCTGCTCCAATACTTTCCGGACATCATATGGACGGATCCCTTCATAAGGTACTACATCCGTTAAGTCCGGACGGTAGTCATCTCCATCGTCAGCTTCCAAAACCGGCGGCTTCTCTTCATTATTTTGTGGAAGATAGCTCAGGAGGCGTCTAACGTCTGCCAGTACTTGCTCCTCAGATGCCCCCTTGAAATGGGCATTACCGCTTATGGTATTATGTACAGTCGCTCCACCCAATCCTTCAGATGAAATCTTTTCACCTGTAACCGTTTCAATGACTTTAGGCCCTGTTATGAACATTTGGCTCGTTTTTTCAACCATGAAGACAAAGTCGGTTATGGCTGGGGAATATACGGCTCCGCCTGCACAAGGTCCCATAATAACCGAAATCTGTGGAATGACCCCTGAATAAATCGAATTCCGGTAAAATATTTGGCCATATCCGTCAAGCGAAACTACACCTTCTTGAATACGAGCCCCGCCAGAATCGTTCAAACCAATGAATGGCGCTCCATTTTCCGCTGCCAAATCCATAACATTGGCAATTTTCAGAGCATGCATTTCACCGAGTGCTCCGCCAAAAACAGTAAAATCCTGTGAAAACAGATAAATGTCGCGGCCGTTGACCTTACCGTAACCGGTGACAACCCCTTCTCCCGGCCCTTCTTCCTTTTCCATGCCAAAATTGGTATTACGGTGTTTGATAAAAGGATTAAGCTCTATGAAAGTACCCGGATCAACTAAAAGTTCAATTCTTTCCCTTGCAGTTAGTTTGCCCTTTTCATGCTGCTTATCGATTCTTTCTTCACCGCCGCCCATTTCCACTTTACGGCGTCTGTCATATAGGTCATTGATTGTATCATATATGTCTGTCATTCCTGCTCCTCCTTTGATAATGCTTGTTCACAAAGCTCATATAATACACCCGCGGTTGACTTGGGATGAACGAAAGCAACATTCGCATTGTGCGCTCCCTTTCTTGATGAGTCATCAATCATGCGCAATCCAGATTCTTTGATTTCCTTTATTCTATCTTTAATATCATCGACCCCAAGGGCAACATGATGAATCCCTTCACCGCGTTTTTCAATGAATTTGGCGATTGGGCTTGCCGGTGATAACGCTTCCAACAACTCCAAACGCGTATTGCCTGCCAGGATGAAGGCCACTTTCACTCCTTGGCTCTCCACTGTCTCGATTCCTTCAAGTTGCAATTTCAACGTTTCCGTGTAAAGCGGCAAGGCTTCATCCAGGGACTTGACGGCAATACCGATATGATCGATATTTTTAATCATCATAAAAACCTCCATGCTATGTATTATTGGATGACTCCATTAAAATACTACTAATCTTGCATAAAACCTTTTAAGATTCGGAATAATATGAACATTATACTTTTACTTGTTTCTACTAAATGTTCAAGTTAAAATAAAATCAATTAAACTGTTTTAAGGGAGAGGGCATATGGGAAACAAGAAAATCAGAAAAATCGTCGTGTATTTAATGCTTATCTCAATGTTATTAACAAGCTTATTATCAGGTATCGCATTTCTTTTGTAATAGACACCGTAATCGGGAGGGAAGCAAAGCTTCCCTCTCTTTATTTTATCGCTCCATTTTTCTTTGCCAACGTTTTGAAATCCTCGTTCGATATGGTGATCAACACCTTAGTGCCGATGGGGACTTTTTCGTACAAACGCTCTACATCGGATTTATGCATCCGTACACAGCCATTTGATATGTATTTACCAATTGATGATGGCTGATTCGTACCATGGATGCCGTAAATCCTCCCATCGGTATTTCGTGCATCGAATCCAATCCACCGCGACCCGAGAGGGTTCCTTGGATCGCCACCAGGAATATTCTTTTTCCGGTAATATGGATTGACCGCTTTTACTTTTACCGTGAAAATCCCTTCAGGCGTCAGTTCCTGACTCTTTCCCGTACCGACCGGCAGAATCTCCTTGACCTCGTTATCATCAATGAACGCCAATTTATTGTTGGCTTTATTGATGATGATAAACGGATCGCCAGGCTTGACCGACTGAGGTTGGGCCTGTACCTGAAGCGGCCACAACGATAGCATAAGCAACAAAGAAAGGATCCATTTCATTTGTATCAATTCCTTTACTTTTTTGCTTAGTTTAAGCCAAGTGCCTCTTTTTCATTCGGTTGCTGGTCAGCTTGGGCAACCCCTTGAAAGAATGCTTCAACAATAAATAGCGCTCCATTTCCTTCATGAGCTGCAGTAATGCGGCCCTGGATTCGAACTCTTCCCGTGTCTGCGGCAGTGCCATTCCCCTAAAATGAATCTCCATTTCTTCAAGTTTTTTCAGATAAAGAATGGCCGTATTTTGCGGGTGGACGTTTTCTGCCAAATCTTCTATAAAATCAGCCACTATCCCGCTTTGCTTGACGACCAACGGAATATTCGTGACTAGGGGAAGAATTCGTTCAATTATTTCAAATTGCTTTTCACGCATTTTGAAATAATGGTAATACAGGTCTTCTTCCCTTAAAAAATGATTTTCCACATCCCTGAAGGCAAGGCTTTTGGCCTGATTAAGAAGATTGGCCGTTTCGGTGATTTCCTTACCATCCCATGTGTGATCATTATCCCTTAAGTAGCGGACAATCCCCATCAAGATCGCACTAAAATTAGTTTCGATACTTTCCTGATAGGCCAGCAGTTTGTCATCGACACTGGGCATGTACAGGTTCATGACAAGCGCCACTCCAACTCCAACTGCAATTAATATCGTTTCATTGATCAGCAGGGAAAAAGTGATGTCACCAGACCCATATAGGTGCATGATGATGACGCTGCTCGTTACAATCCCCTCATTAATCTTCAAGGCAACTGTCGTTGGAATGAAAATCAAGAGGATCAAACCTATTACCAGCGGGTGGAATGCGATGAACTGAAACAATAGGGATGAATAGGCCATTGCAATCAAACAAGCTAATAACCGGTGCCAGGAGGCATACACCGACTTCTTTTTCGTAACTTGAATGCATAAGATCGCAATGATTCCCGCAGCAGAGAAATATTCGAGATTAAGCATTTGTGCAATAATAATTGCCAGGGTGGCCCCCAAAGCAGTTTTAATCGTCCTGTATCCGATTTTAAACATTGTTATGTATCACCTGGCTCTTTCTCTATCTATTATAATACTATCAGGAAATGAGATATTTTCACAGTCCTTTGCGAGTTAAATTTCCAATTTTTCTAAATACATTCACGCAAAAATACATTATAGGAAAAAAATAAAAAAGGTAACCTAAACGTTACCTTTTTTCACAATTATATACTATTCACTTTAACTTATAAAACTTTTTCCAAAAAGTCTTTTGCACGCTGGCTTTTCGGATTGGTAAAGAATTCTTGCGGAGCACTTTCCTCAACGAGCAGACCTCCGTCCAGGAATAGTACTCGATCGGCCACTTCTTTGGCAAACCCCATTTCATGCGTTACGATCAGCATGGTCATCCCCGTATGTGCCAGTGACTTCATAACCTCAAGCACTTCTTTTACCATTTCGGGATCAAGCGCTGAAGTCGGCTCATCGAAAAGCATTACTTCCGGGTTCATTGCCAATGCCCGTGCAATAGCGACCCTTTGTTTTTGTCCGCCTGACAGTCGATTTGGATAAGCCGATTCTTTATCGGCCAAACCGACTTTAGTCAAAAGCTCACGAGCTTGTTTTACAGCCTCGGCCTTTGATAATTTTTTCACCTTCATTGGTGCATATGTCAGATTCTCCAGTACGGTTTTATGCGGAAATAAATGAAAATGCTGAAATACCATTCCGACATTTTCACGCACCTTCATGATATTGGTCTTTTTTTCAGTGATGATTTGATCTTTAAACCTGATTTGACCATCAGTTGGAGTTTCCAGCATATTGATGCAGCGCAAGAAAGTTGATTTTCCCGACCCTGATGGACCGATGATCGCTAACACTTCACCTTGCCCTATCTCGGTGCTGATTCCTTTTAATACCTCGAGCTTGCCATAGTTTTTTTTGAGTCCATCAATTTTAATCACTGCGTCTCATTCTCCTTTCAATCACTTTGCCTAAGATGGTGAGAACCATGACCATAACATAATAAATGAGGCCGGCAAATAATATCGGCTCGAAGAATTTATATGTCTCACCGCCGACAATATAAGAACGGCGCATGATATCCCCTAATCCAATAATGGTGACGACGGCTGATTCCTTCGTTAAGGAAATCAATTCGTTCACAAGGGATGGCAGGATATTCTTGATGGCCTGCGGTAGGATAATATTAAGCATCATTCCTGAATAGGGAACACCAAGTGCAAGCGAAGCTTCGCGTTGGCCTTTATCGACAGCTAAAATGCCTCCCCTGATAATTTCAGAGATGTATGCTGCTGAATTTAGCCCGAATGCTAAAAATGCTGCTTGGAACGCTTCGATTTGAATCCCTAATATTTGTGGTGAACCAAAATAAATCAGCATTAATTGCAGCACTAAAGGGGTACCGCGAAAAATAGATGTATAAAAGTCAGCAATCCAATTTAAGGGCTTGATTCTGCTGATCTTAAGTATAGATAATAATATTCCCAAAACAAATCCGATTACTGCCGCTACCGCTACAACCTTTAATGTAGTCGGTATCCCCTCCAGGATATATGGAAGGGAAGGAATAATCCTTTCAAATTCAAGATTCACTCCATTCATCCTCTCTTATGAAGGCCGTTAACGGGCCTTTCTCCTGCTTCATTTTATTAACAATAAAGCGCGGAAAAACGTTCAGAAGGCATTCTGAACGCTTTTCATCTCTCTGTTTTATTCAGTTTCACTGCCACCGAACCATTTTAATATTAATTTTTCCATTTCGCCATTTTCCATCATTTTTTTCAACTCGGCATTGAATTCTTCAGTTAACTTGCTTCCTTTTTGGAATGCGATTGCCGAACCGGCATCTTGATCACCAGACTCGATCACATGGCCCACCAATTCTTTATTATCTTTCAAGTAGCCTTTTGCAACAGTATCTTCCATGATCACGGCGTCAAAACGTCCTGTTGACATTTCTTGAACAACTTCTGGAATACGATTCCGTTTTTCAACTTTCATCCCGATATTTTGGGATTTATTCAAATCATTTGCCAATGTCTCCTGGATGGATGCAAGCTGTACGCCTACCGTTTTCCCTTTTAAATCTTCAACAGTTTTGATCTTACTGTCCTCTGTCGTGATGATCATGTTTTTAGCTGTATAGTAAATATCACTGAAATCGACTGATTGCTCACGTTTTTCAGTTGGAGTCATTCCAGAGATAACGAAATCGACCGATTTATTTTCCAGAGCAGGAACAAGACTATTAAAGTCAATGTCCTTCACTTGGACTTCATAACCTAATTTTTTTCCGATTGCTTTAGCGATATCAATGTCAAATCCTTTGATTTCATCACTTTTAGACGTTTCAACAAATTCAAATGGCGGATAATCCGCAGATGTTCCCATTACCAGAACCTTTTTGTCTTCTTTGTCAGCTGTGTTCTTATCTTCTTTCTCTGATGTTCCGCATGCCGCTAAAATACCTACTAATAAAACAGAAGTAAGCAACAATGCTAACTGCTTTTTCAACTTCATTATTATTCCTCCAAAATGATATTTTCAATTCTCTTGTTATTAAATTCGGTTTAGTTAAAATTTGAATAACTAATATTCATACACTAATGTGTATTTTAACACACTCTAATAATTATTCAATAACGTAAATAATAGATTCATTTTTCAGAATATTACTATAATTCCATTTCTGGATTCACGCTTTTTCCTTAAAGGGAATATTTCGGCTTCCTTATCTATCTTCTTTCCTAAACGTTCCTTATTTATGCAGATTCATGAATAAAAAAACCCGCCGATTGGGCGGGTTTTTTAGGTTATCGCTATGGGTTACACTTCTTCGCAATATTGATCGAAGTAGTCTTGTAATTTTTCTACTACAGACATCGGGTGGTGTCCTTCAATTTCATGGCGCTCTATCATCGTGATGATTTTTCCATCCTTAAGCAATGCAAATGATGGAGATGACGGCGGATATCCTTCGAAATAATCACGGGCTTTCTCCGTCGCCTCTTTATCTTGCCCAGCAAAAACGGTTACAAGCTGATCTGGGCGTTTATCATTATGGATTGCATGTGCCGCTGCAGGTCTAGCTATTCCCCCGGCGCAGCCACAAACGGAGTTGACCATAACAAGTGTCGTTCCTTTTTGTGCAAATACTTCCTCAACTTCCTCGGGAGTAGTCAATTCTGTATATCCAGCAGTCTTTATCTCATCGCGAGCCTGTTTGACTACGTCGTTCATTAAAAAATTAAAATCCATATTCATGGCATGTGCTCCTTCCAAGTTTTCTCTTCAATCCTATCATAACAATTGCGACTTCGTGATTCAATAAATTTACCTGTCAAAACTGCATAAACCATTTCCGAACACGTTTAAAACGAAAGGTAAGCGGGAATCATGTGTGTAACAACAAGACTTACAAAAGGATGGGGCAGGCGTGGGAGACAATCCACGCCTGCCTCATCCCATTTCTTTTTAATTTGACTTAAATGTATCGGTAAAAGATTGAAAGGCCTGCTTAACAGCAGCAGTGACCGTTTTATTCCCTGACATCACTTGATTCTCGAGAATTGGGAGAAGACTCTTGACTGTTTCATTTTTATAAAACATCATTTTAAGCTGGTGATCCATCAATGAATAAAGCCATTCCTTAGATTGCATTCTTCTCCGTTCTTGAAAAACACCCGATTCCTTGGTCAAATCGGAAAATTCATTCATTACATCCCAAAGCTCAGGAATTCCTTTACCGGTTATGGCTGAACAAGTATATGCCTTTCCTGCCCAACCCTTTGTTGCTGGCTGAAGGAAGTGCAAGATTCTGCTATATTCGGACTTCGTCCTAATCGCCAGCGGAATGTTCTCTCCATCGGCTTTATTGACCACAATTCCGTCCACAAGTTCCAGAATACCTTTTTTCATCCCTTGTAATTCATCTCCGGCACCTGTAAGGACAAGGAGCATGAAGAAGTCGACCATACTTCGAACTATAGCTTCACTCTGACCGACACCGACCGTTTCAATCAGTATCACATCAAATCCTGCCGCTTCACAAAGCAACATCGTTTCCCTCGTTTTGCGGTGAACTCCTCCTAGAGTGCCTTCGGATGGAGAGGGTCTTATGAAGGCATAGGGGTTTCTTGCCAGCTCCTCCATCCTTGTCTTATCGCCTAGTATACTTCCGCCATTGATCGAAGAGCTTGGATCGACGGCTAGAACGGCAACCTTATGGCCCCTGTCACACAAATAGGTTCCGAACGTCTCGATGAAGGTACTTTTTCCGGCACCGGGCACTCCGGAAATCCCGATGCGAATCGAATTTCCTGTATGAGGAAGGATGCTATGCAATAATTCCTGTGCATGATCCAAGTGGTGGGATGCATTGCTTTCAACCAATGTAATCCCTTTAGCCAGCTTGGCCCTGTCACCTTTTATGATTCCCTCTTTAAGTTTATGGACCGGTATGTTTACATTATGTTTTTTGACGAATTTGCTTTTAGAAGGTTTATTATGGCTTGCTGCTAATTCTACACCTGGCTTTAATGAAGAAGCAAAACCTTCCTGATTGTTTTGATCGACCCATTCGGGCTTCTTGTCTTCACTCATTATTGAGCCACTTCCTCATATCCGAGGCGATTGTATATTTCCTGAAGCACTTTCTTTGCTGCCTGCGGAATGACCGTACCAGGTCCAAAAATGGCTGTAGCTCCATTTTCCATTAGGTAATCATAATCCTGTGCAGGGATGACGCCGCCTACGATCACTATAATGTCCTCACGTCCCAAGTTCTTCAGTTCCGTCATAAGCTGCGGCAACAATGTTTTATGGCCGGCAGCAAGCGAACTCATTCCGACTACATGCACATCATTTTCCACGGCCTGGATGGCGGTTTCTTTCGGTGTTTGGAATAATGGACCGATATCGACATCATAGCCCAAATCCGCAAACCCCGTTCCGACTACTTTAGCTCCGCGATCATGACCGTCCTGACCCATTTTAGCCATTAACAAACGCGGTCTTCTTCCTTCATTTTCAAGAAACTCTTCCGTCATGCGGACGACTTCTTCAATTTCTGCTTCCTTTGAGTATGCCGAGCTGTATACACCGCTGATAGAACGGATCGTTGCTTTGTGACGTCCAGCAACCTCCTCAATCGCATCGGAGATTTCACCTAATGAAGCCCGTACTCTTGCAGCTTGCACAGCCAGTTCAAGAAGATTGCCTTCGCCAGTTCTGGCAGCCATGGATAGCGCTTGAAGGGCTTCATCCACCTTTTCCTGATCACGTTTCGCTTTTAATTCGCTCAAACGCTTAAGCTGACTTTCGCGAACTGCTGTATTATCAATCTCCAGTATTTCAATCGGATCTTCTTTTTTCAAACGATACTTATTTACACCTACGATCGTTTCATCCTGAGAATCGATTTTAGCCTGACGCTTTGCAGCGGCTTCCTCGATCCTCATTTTTGGAAGGCCGGTTTCAATAGCCTTCGCCATTCCGCCAAGGCCTTCGATTTCTTCTATGTGAGCCCAAGCCCGTTCGATCAATTCATTTGTGAGTGATTCTACATAGTATGAACCCGCCCATGGATCGATTACTTTTGTGATCCCCGTTTCCTCCTGCAGATATAACTGTGTATTACGTGCAATTCGTGCCGAGAAATCCGTTGGCAGGGCAATGGCCTCATCCAATGCGTTCGTATGCAGGGACTGTGTATGCCCAAGTGCAGCGGCATGCGCTTCAATAAGGGTCCTTGCGACATTGTTAAACGGATCCTGCTCGGAGAGGCTCCAGCCGGAGGTTTGGGAATGGGTTCTCAATGCCATCGCTTTATTATTTTTCGGCTCGAATTGTTTCATCAGTTTTGACCAAATGAAACGAGCCGCCCGCATTTTCGAGACTTCCATGAAATAGTTCATTCCTACAGCCCAGAAGAATGACAGTCGTGGTGCGAACTTATCGATATCAATACCTGCTTTCATTCCGGTACGTGCATACTCAAGCCCATCAGCCAACGTATAGGCAAGTTCGATATCAGCCGGTGCCCCCGCTTCTTGCAGATGATAACCGGAGATGGAAATGGAATTGAATTTGGGCATATATTTGGATGTATACTCAAATATATCAGCTATGATTTTCATGGACATTTCAGGTGGGTAGATATACGTATTCCGAACCATGTATTCCTTTAAGATGTCATTTTGAATCGTGCCTGAAAGCTTATCCTGTGTTACGCCTTGTTCTTCAGCTGTCACGATATAAAATGCAAGTATGGGTAATACTGCGCCGTTCATCGTCATTGACACGGACATTTGATCAAGCGGAATGCCGTCAAATAGGATTTTCATGTCAAGAATTGAATCAATGGCAACTCCCGCCTTTCCCACATCACCGACAACGCGTGGATGATCGGAGTCATAACCGCGGTGTGTAGCTAAATCAAAGGCAACTGAGAGCCCTTTTTGCCCCATCGCCAGGTTACGTCTGTAAAACGCATTGGATTCCTCAGCAGTCGAAAAACCTGCATACTGACGTACCGTCCAAGGACGATTGACATACATCGAAGGATACGGTCCTCTTGTAAAAGGAGCGATGCCTGGCACACTTTCCATATGCTCCAAGTCACGATTATCTTTCTCAATATAAAGCGGTTTGATTTTTATTTGTTCATTGGTTTCAAACAAAAGATCCTCAATGTTTTTCCCAACGGCTTTTTCGGCTTCCTTTTTCCATGCCTCCACCGTACCTTTAACCTCAGACTTAGCAGGATTTATAGCAGAAAAATTCGGTTTTTTCATTTCAGTTCACCCCCAGCTTCTGCAATAATTCCGATAAAATGGCTATTGCATTCGTTTTGACATGGATAAAATCTTTGACTCCGGCTTCACATAGTGTAATCTCAAATTCTTCTTGCTGCTTGCCGGCACTATAAATAGTGATTTCAGGGAATTGCTTTTTAATTTCTTTAATGGTGACTGGCGCCAATTCCGAATAGTCACCATCACTGCCGCAAACACAATAGATAGGGAGCTTGGTCGCAGCTACATAATCGACTGCTTCCTCAACGGTTTGACACCCCTTACTGCCGGTTGTTTCAATACCACCTGCTGCAGCAAGACTTGTAACGAAATCTGCACGAGGTTTATAAGATTTGAGATTTTTCAAATTAATTAAACCAATAGTTGGGGCCGTTCCACTTATTTCTTTATACTTTTCACTGCGTAGCCTTAACTGTTCGAACTGAATGGATACCCGATCCAAGTAAAGTGGTGTAATGCCAACTGGCTTCTCAACTTTCATATATGACACATGGTTATCCCGTGTCGTGTTTTTAATCTTATCAGCAGGATTCGGATATACATTCGTTCCGATGATACTTTCTTTTCTGAAAGCCGCATTTTGAACCTTTTCTTGGTAAACTTCAGCTATTTCCTTCTGAAGGGTGCCTTGTTTAATTAGCTCAAGAATCCCTCCAGCTGCATCGATTTCAAGGAATTTCGCCCAAGCCTTTTCAGCCAATTCATCCGTTAGTTGCTCAACATACCATGAACCGCCAGCAGGATCGACCACTGTTGTGATATTTGTTTCTTCTTTTAAAATCAAGTGAATATTACGGGCAATTCTTTCTGAGAAATCATCGGTTTCACCAGTTGCGTGTGTGAATGGATGAATTTGAAGATATTGAATCCCTCCAATTGCGGCAGCGAAAGCTTGGTTTGTTGTCCGAAGAATATTGACGTGCTGATCATATAGCGTTTCTGTCAACTCGGAAGTAACGGCATGTATCTCCATTTTAAAATGGTCAGATGCTGTATCGAAAGCTTCTGCAAGACCTGCCCAAAGCCTTCTTGCAGCCCGTAGCTTAGCGATGGACATGAAGTAATTCGAATCCACAGCAAAAGAGAATACTATTCTTTCGGAAACCGAAGCAATAGAAAGCCCTTGCTTTTGCCCTTCCAATAGATATTGGACCGCTGCCGATAATCCGTAAGCTATTTCTTGTACGGCATTGGCTCCTCCATTATGGTAGACTGCCGTATTAATCAAAACTGTTTTTAAATCCCTGCCTACCTTCTGATAATCTTGGATTGTCTTCAGCCAGTCTGCAAAATAGTTATCCGTATCTTCTGGCAGCTGACCGCAAATGAGCCATTCTGCAATGGGATCTTCAGCAATAACGCCTGTCATTTGGGTATTTTGTGCTTCAGCAACCGCTTTGAAATGAGGGAATAATCCTTTTTGTTTCCCCTTAAGGTCAATGAAAACCGGTATTTCTTTTAATGGGATATCCTTAAACAATTTTTCAGCCCTTGCTCCCTCGGCAAGCAATCGTGCAGGGTATGCCACGACATTTTGACCGCGCTTGAATGAAGCCTTCATCTTTTCATTTGCTTCTTCAGCCGTGATACCGCTTACAGGTTGAACGACAAGCCAAGGTTTCTCATGATATCCCGTTGGGGACGTTCCTCGGGTGAAAGGGAAGAATCCTGGAAATTCAGCTTCAGCTACTTTTTCCGTTGATTCCGCCTTTTCTGTATAGAGCGGATATAAAGTGATGCCCTCATATGTATTCGTTTTTAGCTTTTCTACACTTTTCCCTTTTAAACTTGCTTCCGCAGCTTCTTTCCACTCTTCAAAAGAAGGCTTAGGAAAGGTTATGTTTTTTACATCTTTCAGTTCCATCTGTAATCGCTTTCTTATCTTTTGCCGCCTCATACGCCCTGTCCCTTCATTGGGAGAACGAACGCTCAGTCAGTTTTGGATAAGAAAACCACCCTCCCGTCAATTTAATCTGGATTATACTAACATTCTACCATATTTTTCTTGAAATTTAAGACAATAGAAATTAGCAAATCTGTTATAAGGGAAAACACTAGCCTATTTCGCCTCTTTATAAATCAAGTACAGCCCTGATCTGTATTAGAACAGCTCTTAATAAAATAATAGCAAAAATAAAATTTTTGTCGATGTTTTTCTACGGAAAAGAGAAATGACTGGGTTAAACTTTGGCGAACGAATCGGCATACTTCATCTTTGACTAAATCAAAAGTGAAAGGGAAATCGATAACTGCTAGACTAAATGAAGTTCAGGAACCACCCTCATCACCTTAGGTATGGTTTCAAAATTTTAGAACAATGGTGATTGAAACGGGTTTGCGAGACTCCTGCTTGGAAGAGCGCGTCCAGTGGAACCCCATGCCTGGAGTTCCAAACAACGTTCAAATTGTAGCAATCATAAAAAAACTGTAGGCAAACTCGATTCATCGAGTTTGCCTACAGTCTAAAGGAATAACCCTCGGCCTTCCTTTTTTTCATTTTAGTAAATGGAAGTGTTATCTTTGGAAATCTTTTCGATGATTTCTTTAACCCTCGCGAGGAATCGTCCGCATACCAGTCCGTCCAAAACACGATGATCAAGTGATAAACAGAGATTTACCATATCTCGTACTGCAATCATGTCATTTATGACCACTGGGCGTTTTACAATCGTTTCAACTTGTAAAATGGCCGCCTGTGGATAATTGATGATTCCCATGGACTGGACAGAGCCGAATGAGCCAGTGTTATTAACAGTGAACGTACCACCTTGCATATCCTCTGCTTTTAACTTACCCGACTTCACTTTGGATGCAAGTTCCTGTATCTCCCTTGCTATACCTTTGATTGATTTTTCATCTGCATTTTTAATGACCGGTACAAATAATGCATCTTCAGTTGCAACGGCTATCGATATATTGATTTCTTTCTTTTGTATGATTTTTTCGCCTGCCCACATCGAATTGAGCTCTGGAAATTCCGTAAGGGCTTGAGCAACCGCTTTTACGAAAAAGGCAAAGTACGTTAAATTATAGCCTTCTTTTTGTTTAAAGTCGGATTTTAGATTATCACGCAATTTCACCATATTGCTTGCGTCAACTTCCACCATCGTCCAAGCATGCGGGATTTCGTGCTTACTTTTCAACATATTGGACGCAATTGCCTTACGGATTCCGGTAACGGGTATTTCCTTGTCACCAGCAGCAGTCGGCACATTTGTTACTGGACTGGTTTGACGACTAACTTGAGGGGCGACCTCTTTTGGAGCCGGATCGGATATCACGGAAGGCTCATCCGCCTTAGGAAGATTCCCTGATTCAACAAGTTTCAGTAAATCTTTACGGGTGATCCGTCCCTCATTCCCCGTTCCTTTAACCTTTGAAAGATCGATTCCATGCTCCTGGGAAAGTTTTAACACGGCAGGCGAATAGCGAGCTTTCCTTGATGGTTCGGCCGCTTGCTGCACTTCTCTTGTAACAGGTGCATCAACATTTTCCTCATTCTGAGAAACAGCTTGCCCAGCATTATCGTTATCCGTCTTTGCCGTTTCGACTTCAATCGAGCAAATGACTTCCCCGACTGCCAATGTTTGATTCTCATCCGCTTTCAATTCCTTGATGATGCCCGTAAAGGAGGAAGGAACCTCAGCATTTACTTTATCCGTCATCACTTCAGCTAGCGGATCGTATTTCGTGACATGATCCCCAGGCTTCACTAGCCATTTACTGATGGTTCCCTCTGTGACACTTTCGCCTAGTTGAGGCATCTTCATTAATTCCATAGCCATAAATCGTTCCTCCTTCTTAACAGTCATTAATACTCAGCCAATTCCCTCATTGCTTTTTCCACTTTATCAGGATTCACCATAAATTGTTTTTCCATCGTAGGCGCATATGGCATGGCTGGTACATCAGGTCCGGCCAATCGTTTTACAGGGGCATCCAAATCAAAAAGGCAATGCTCGGCAATGATGGCTGCGACCTCACTCATGATGCTTCCTTCTTTATTATCTTCCGTAACCAGTAATACTTTCCCCGTTTTAGAAGCCGCTTCTATGATAGCATCCTTATCCAAAGGATAGACGGTACGCAAGTCAAGAACATGTGCAGAAATTCCATCTGCAGCTAATTTTTCTGCTGCCTGAAGGGCAAAATGCACACAAAGGCCATAGGAGATGACAGTAATGTCTTCCCCTTCCCTTTTCACATCCGCCTTACCGATGGGAAGTACATAATCTTCAGTGGGTACCTCACCCTTGATCAAGCGGTACGCGCGTTTATGTTCAAAGAAAAGCACTGGATCTTCGTCGCGAATGGCAGCTTTAAGCAAACCCTTTACATCATAAGGAGTGGAAGGCATCACTATTTTCAAACCCGGCTGATTGGCAAAGATTGCTTCAACCGATTGTGAATGATAAAGAGCTCCATGAATCCCTCCGCCATATGGAGCACGGATTACCATTGGACAGCTCCAGTCATTATTAGAACGATATCTAATTTTGGCTGCCTCCGAAACGATTTGGTTAATGGCAGGCATGATGAAATCAGCGAATTGCATCTCAGCTATCGGCCGAAGCCCATACATGGCGGCTCCAATTCCAACTCCTGCAATTGCAGATTCAGCGAGCGGGGTATCGATGACCCTGGCTTCACCGAATTGGTCGTATAAACCATTAGTGGCTTTAAAGACCCCACCTTTTTTTCCTACATCCTCACCCAATACGAATACACGGGAATCACGTTCCATCTCTTCCCTCATTGCCATTGTCACGGCATCTATATATGAAATCACTGGCATTCTATTACCCCCTTACTTTTGTGCATACACATGATTCATAGCACTTTCAGCCTTCGGATATGGAGCATTTTCAGCATAATCGGTTGCTTCGTTGACTATCTTCATGACTTCATCATTCATTTGTTTCTCTAGGTCATCATCCATGATTCCCACTTCTTTTAAATACGCTCCAAATGTCATTATGGAATCCTTCGTTTTGGCTTCGGCCACTTCGTCCGCCGTCCGGTAGCTTCGGTCATCATCATCACTTGAATGAGGTGTGAGCCTGTATGAAACGGTTTCTACCAGTGTAGGACCTTCTCCCCTTCGTGCACGGTCAGCCGCTTCTTTCACCGCTGCATACACTTCCAACGGATCATTGCCATCCACCGTTATTCCAGGCATCCCATAGCCAATCGCCCTGTCGGAAACATTTTCACACGATAGCTGTTTCGAAATAGGAACGGAAATCGCATATTTATTATTTTCACACATGAAAATGACCGGTAGCTTATGCACACCTGCAAAGTTGGCCCCTTCATGAAAATCGCCCTGATTGGATGAACCTTCCCCAAACGTTACGAATGTTACCAAATCCTTACCTTCCATCTTCCCTGCAAGGGCAATTCCAACAGCATGCGGGACCTGTGTCGTTACAGGTGATGATCCAGTGACAATCCTATTTTTCTTTTGACCGAAATGACCAGGCATCTGGCGCCCGCCGGAATTGGGATCTTCCTCTTTGGCGAAACCGGAAAGCATCAAGTCTTTAGCGGTCATTCCGAAGGTAAGTACCACACCTACATCCCGATAATAAGGCAGTACATAATCCTTTTGCCGATCTAGCGCAAACGCTGCCCCAACCTGTGCAGCTTCTTGCCCCTGGCAGGAAATCACGAAGGGAATTTTCCCGGATCGGTTTAAAAGCCACATGCGCTCATCAATTCTGCGGGACAAAAGCATTGTCCGGTACATATCTAAAACCGTTTCCTCATTTAAGCCTAATTGTTCATGACGTTTTTCTACCATCATAAAACCTCCTGACCTTATTCTTTAAGAATGTATGGCACGTCCATCGACAGCAAGGGCCGCCTCTCCGATTGCTTCAGAAAGACTTGGGTGCGGATGGATTGTTTTGCCTATCTCCCAAGGTGTCGCATCAAGCACTTTCGCAAGTCCCGCTTCAGAAATCATATCCGTAACATGTGGCCCGATCATATGAACGCCCAGTATATCATCCGTTTTCTTATCGGCGATGATTTTGACAAAACCATCCGCTTCCCCGAAAACAAGGGCCTTACCAACTGCACGGAATGGGAATTTCCCAATTTTAAGATCAAAGCCTTCCTTGTTTGCCTGTTCTTCCGTCAAACCGACACTTGCAGCTTCAGGGCTTGAATACACACATTTTGAAATGAGCGAATAATCCAGCCGTTCCGGTTTTTGGCCTGCGATATGTTCAACGGCCGTAATGCCTTCATGGGAGGCAACGTGAGCCAATTGCAGACCGCCGATACAATCACCGATCGCATAAATATGTGATTCCTTCGTTTGGAAGAAGTCATTGGTTTCAATAAAACCTTTTTCTTTCACAATTTCCGTATTTTCAAGGCCAATCCCTTCAACATTTGCTGATCTGCCTACGGACACCAACATTTTTTCAGCTGTGAATTCCTCTACCGAACCTTTGACTTCAGCAGAAATGGATACTGAAGCATCCGTTTTCAGGGTTTCAGGCAATACCTTGGCACCTGTAACGAACTTGACGCCTTTTTTCGTTAGGAGACGAAGCATTTCACTGGAAATATCATGGTCTTCAGTCGGGATGATTCTATCTGCATATTCGAGTACTGTCACTTCCACACCAAAATCATTAAGCATCGAAGCCCATTCAATGCCGATAACTCCACCGCCTACAATAATCATTGATTTTGGCAGGCTCTCAAGCTTTAGAGCTTCATCCGATGTAAGCACCAATTCCCCATCAATCGCTAAACCGGGAAGTGTCTTCGGACGCGAACCCGTTGCAATGATGACATTCTGGGGAATGAGCATTTCATTTTCACTGCCATCATTCATTTCCACGGAAATTGTCCCAGGCATCGGTGAAAATATAGAAGGACCCAGTATACGCCCTAACCCTTCATAAACCGTTATCTTTCCTTGTTTCATCAAGTGCTGAACACCTTTATAGAGTTGATCGACCACTTTATTCTTTCTTTCCTGCACCTTAAGGAAATTCACCTTTACATCCCCGGTAACAATACCGAATTCCTCACTTTTCACTGCAGTCTGATAAACTTCCGCACTCCTTAAAAGTGCTTTCGAAGGGATACAGCCTTTATGTAGACACGTTCCGCCGAGCTTGCCTTTCTCCACGACAGCCGTTTTCAATCCTAATTGAGCAGCCCTTATTGCCGCCACATACCCGCCTGTTCCTCCTCCGAGGATAACGAGGTCAAATTCTTCAGCCAAAACCACTCCTCCTCACAAATACATACAGTTTGTCACCATTTTTACTTGTCCTATGTTTATTACGTTATCCATGTTGAAAATTCCTGTGTTTATTAAAAAAAACACAGGAATCTAATCTTGTAAAACTACATTCATTTTCTTCCATTCAAGATATGTTTTTCATTTTGCAGGAATTGGCTCCTTGAATTCCTCATGCGAGCAATTCGCTCCTCTGCCATCCTATCCGCGGCTTTATAAGTTGGGATTTGATCACGTTTTGCAATCTCGATGACTCTTTCAATTGTATCATAAACCGTTTCCACTTTCTTAAGGGCTCTTTCCCGATTATACCCTAAAAGCTCATCGGCCACGTTTATGACTCCACCTGCATTAATAACATAATCAGGGGCGTATATAATACCTTTTTCATGAATTTGATCGCCATGAACAGTTTCTTTTAACTGATTATTGGCCGCACCTGCAATGACCTTCGCCTTGATTTGATTGATTGTTTGATCATTTATGACAGCCCCTAAAGCACACGGTGCATAGATATCACAGTCGACTCCATAAATTTCATCTGGATTAACTGCGGACGCCCCAAAGGACTCAACCGCACGGGCCACGCTTTCTTTATTGATATCCGTAACGATCAGCTTGGCGCCCTCCTCATGAAGGTGACGGCATAAATTATAAGAAACATTCCCGACGCCTTGGACCGCAACCACCTTACCTTCTAAAGAATCAGTTCCGAATGCCTCTTTTGCAGCAGCCTTCATACCTCGGTATACCCCATATGCAGTTACAGGGGAAGGATTACCCGAAGAACCGAATGCAGGGGAAATCCCAGTGACAAAATCCGTCTCCTCATGAATGAGATCCATATCCTCAACCGTTGTACCTACATCTTCAGCTGTTATATAACGCCCATTCAGCCCTTGGATATATCTTCCGAATGCACGGAACATCTCTTCATTTTTATCCTTACGCGGGTCGCCGATGATGACGGTCTTCCCCCCGCCTAAATTCAAACCTGCAGCGGCGTTCTTATATGTCATTCCTCTCGAAAGCCTTAAGGCATCTTCAATGGCATCTTCTTCAGATGCATACGTCCACATCCTTGTGCCTCCAAGCGCAGGCCCTAATGTTGTATCATGAATGGCAATAATCGCTTTCAAACCCGATTGTTTGTCCTGACAGAATAGCAGTTGCTCGTAATCATACTTCTCAAGATATTTAAAAATTTCCATAAAGGAATCCTCCCTAGATGTTTTAATACATGTCAGATATGAGGACACTGAATTTCTCCTCATTCCTACTTGTTCCCACGTTCATTTTAAATAAAATCCGCTACTCACATGATATTTTCCCTATGGGGAATGGTTCCCTTGAAAAATCCATACACCTTTAAATATGCAAATAACATGCCAATAAAATACATAATGAGAGCGTTTTTATCCAAAATAAGGAGATGCTGGTTTATATGTTGGCAACTATAGCCTATAACAAATTGAAAAAAATTTCATGTTAGAAGTGGAGTCTCGCTTAAATTAAAATAAATCAGAAAATTCCGTGCAGTTTTTTTCATAGTGCGCAATTACTTGCGTGCAAAAAATTTCACAGTTTTAGTTTTTCCATTTTGTAATATAGATTTCTGACAGATATCCCAAGAGCTTTTGCCGTAAGTGTTTTATTTCCCTTGTGGGTATGGAACGCTTGCTGAATGATATCGGCTTCATACTGGTCTATTATCTCCGAGAGCGGTTTCCCCGATACGTAGCCAGAAGGGTTCATTAATAATTTCTCTTGCTTTACTGGAATCTCTTCGATAAAATCCGGAATATGCTGTATATCAATGATCGTCTCGTTCAATTTCATGAAAATGATTGCCCGTCCTAAGATATTTTCCAGTTCCCTAACATTACCTGGCCAGTTGTAGATTTGCATTTTATGTATAGCTGCTGCTGTAATTCCCTCTATGCTTCGTCCATACTCCTGATTGATTTTATTAATCAAATGCTCCGCCAATTCTCTCAAATCCTCTTTTCTCTTTCTTAATGGAGCAATGAAAATAGGCATGCGGTTCAGCCTGAAATATAAGTCTTCCCTGAATGATCCGTTTGCGATTGCCTCTTCGAGATTGATATTCGTAGCGGCTATGACCCGGACATTGATGGGAATCGGCTTCGTCCCCCCCACTCTGACGATTTCCTTTTCTTGTAAAACTCGAAGTAACTTAGCTTGGATGTTGGCTGGTAATTCACCAATTTCGTCCAAAAAGATACTCCCTTGATTTGCCTCTTCAAAAAAACCGACCTTTCCGCCCCTATTTGCTCCTGTAAATGCTCCTTCATCATAACCGAACAGTTCACTTTCAAGTAATGATTCCGAGATGGCCGCACAATTTACACGAACGAATTTATTGAATTTCCTATCGCTCGCATTATGGATGGCATGTGCAAATAACTCTTTGCCAGTCCCTGATTCCCCTCTTAATAAGACAGTAGCAGGTGTTCTTGCCGATAATTTCGCCTGTTCAATGGGAAGCTTCATCTCTTCGGAAGCCCCGATTATATCATCAAAGGAATATTTAGCCTGCAATGTCCGGATGATCTGTCTTGCCCGATTCAGTTCGTGGGTCAGGGCTTGAATTTCCGATACATCATGAATGACGCCAACGCTCCCTTTCAGGCACCCGTCCACAATGATTGGAGCAACATTCACGATCACTTCCTTATGTTTTGGGCCGACACGCATATTGACACCCCGAACAGGCTTTTTTGTCTGAAGTACTTTCATATGCATACTTTCACCTTCATAAATATCAATGGAAGCCGGCTTACCGATCACTTGGGTCTTTGTTAATCCCGTGATTCTTGTATATGCCGGATTGATCAAAAGCCCCCTGCCTTGATCATCCACAACGGATATGGCTTCATCACTGGACTGAATGATCGCCTGAAGCATCGTCTGTATCTCTTTTAAATCGGTGATCTGCTCCGCCAATTGTACAGCTTCCGTTTTATTCCTAAACACTGAAAAAGCCCCTATGATTTTCTTATCGGCATTCACAAGAGGTATCCTTGTCGTTATGAGTTCCATTCCATTGCTAAGGGTGATTTCCTGATTCACTTCTTTTTGGTTTGTTTGCATCACTCGCAGCAATCCAGTTGAAGGGATGAAATCTTTGATATGTCTGCCTATCACATCCTCGCGCTTTGTGTCAGTTGCTCGTTCAGCACTATCATTGAACATGATGATAAATCCTCCATGATCAATCACCACCATCCCTTCACTGGTCGTATTAAGAATCAAGTCCATTTTTGCCGAGGTATTCTCCAATTTACTTATTAAACGATTTTTCTCTTCAAACAACTTAGTCATAATGAGGGCGACACTTCCAGGAATGAGAATCGTTTGTTCGTCCATGTCCCTTTTTATCTTTTTATAGACAGACGGGTCTCCGGTCGTATCAAAAATGATGTCCAAATCCCGCTCCAATCCCAGGCTCCAATTAGTCACTGAAGGGATCCCTCGTTCCTTTGCAGCAAGCATCCCTTCAGCGGATTCATTCGTATCAGCCATACAAACAATGGAGAATACTTCACTTTCCGATAGGAGTTTCAACACGGTTGTCCCTCCCACTCCTCCCCCTACTATCATGACCTTTTGCATGAGCCATCCCCCTTAAGATATAATTACCCTTTTATTAGATCAATCTATGCAATTTTTTTCATACTTCACACCATTTTACCATATCGGCCCCCTTTAAAAACAGCCACCAACTCCCAGTCATTATCTATATTCCCGAAACTTGACAAATAATTTATATCCTTTATCATTTTTTAAAGACGGAATTTTCGGAAGGGATTTGACTGCATGAAACGTTTAATCGCTTTTTTGATTCTTTTTATACCCGGTGCCTTTGCTGCCTATGGCATAAAAATAATGAGGGACATGGTGTTCGGTATTCTACAGCCTCCCTATCCAGTCCTTTGGCTGCAATTTTTAATAGGACTACTCATTACGATTGGCGGAATAGCCTTCATCGCCGGCTTCGTCCTTCATCGAGATCGAAAACAAAATAAGGTCCAAAGCAGGTTCAATAAATTTTAAACGCAAAAAGAAGGTGCCATGTATCAATATGGCACCTTCTTTCTTTATCTTGATTTCAATCCTTCCCTGACCCGTACGGCTGCCTCGGGAAAATCGGTTATGATGCCGCTGCACCCCAATTTGAATAGCCTCTTCATCTCGGCTTCTTTATTAATGGTATATGGCCGTACAGGAACACCCATACTCACAGATGTTTGAATGAGCGCATCAGGGACAACCCGGATATTTGGATGGATTGCACTTCCTCCTATTGCCTTGGCATATATCCAAGGCATGTATAGACCATCCCTATAAAGCGGTGCGGTTTCCAATTCAGGTGCCAATTGATGGCAATTGACCAAGCTATAATGATTGAAAGAAGAAAGGATAATCCTTTCCTCCATATCGTAAGTACGGATGAGTCGGATGACTTTCTCTTCTAAGCCTGGATACATAAAAAGTGTATTTTTTAACTCAATGTTGCAAAAAAGCTGATTATCGTCAAGCCAAATGAATAGTTCTTCAAGTGTCGGAATCTTTTCTTTACCCAATTTACCAATATAGTTTGAAGAAGCATTAAGGTTTTTCAACTCCTTCAAGGTCCTGTCTTTTACATATCCCGAGGCATTCGTGGTCCGATCGAGCTTTTCATCGTGAATGATGACCACTTCCCCATCTTTTGAGAGCTGGACATCCGTTTCAATACCGTCCGCCCCGACACGGGCAGCTTCTTTGAACGCCGACATCGTATTTTCCGGATGTGTTCCTGCTGAGCCTCGATGTGCAAAGATTAAGGTCATGGAGAAACGCCGCCTCTCTCAATAATGGTTATATCCCAATGTTATGAACAGAAACAGCAAATTATTTTCATCTAGTTCAATACTTTAATAAAATGCAGTTGATTATTTTCTGCATAGAAGGTTCCTTTCGTCAAATCACTCAATTTTTTTTGCATGCTTTTGATTTGCAAGCAAGCATCCGGAAAAGCCATTTGACCAATCGTAATTTCCCCTCCCCCTTTTGATTCAAGCATATCCATGATTGACTTCCGTTTTTCATCTAATATATATATTTGAACCATCAACCTCTCGTATTGATTTCCAGTTTGTTCATATTGAAAATTTTGCTCACAAGTCAATTCTCCAAGAGGCGTTTGATAAACTTCAAGCTTTTCATTATTGATTCAAGTTTCATTATTATTGAAACATATTTTGTCTTCCCAATTCCTCAATCAGCGTCTATAAATAACCTGAAAGAAATTTTACCAAAAAATATCATAAATTTAGTTTAATATCCGTTTCAATAGTATACAAAAAAAGATTGTCCAAAATGGAAAACCTCCAATATGTTTTGCGCCTCTGAACTTTATAACTTAAGATTAAACTATGCTTCTTTTTTAACGAGCTTCTTCTACTTTTTTAAACATTTCTCCCCTCCGGTCCTTTTCTAACAGGTTTCCGGATTCCCATTACACCAGCTTTATCACTCGTTTAAGTCCACTTTATTAACTGAGTTGAATCTGTTACGGAATCGAAAGGTAAAATAACCGACATTATTACGCAACTATTTTCCAACTGTGTTGCAATGCACATAGTCGAGTGTTTGAAAATGTGCGTATAAAGATGCCTGACCTTATAAATTTACAAACGAAGTCGGCAAGTAGAAATCATAAAAAAAACGCCCAACAATGGACGTCATGACTCTTCCCTATAAAATATTTGATTGACCGTGATTTCCTTTCACTAATGAGCTTTGCATTGTTAAAAAGGTTCACTGGCCTCTTTTTCGTAGCGGTTATACTGATATACGCTTAGCCCTATAATTGCGCAAATTCCGTTCGGGTCATACGATGGTCATGACGTCATTCTTTCAATCGATACGGATTGACATAAATACCAGGCCCCTATACAAAAATAATAGCCGCCCAGTTTGGACGACTGCGGAATTTTCCTATATACTGACTCGTAACGATGCCGTTTATCCGCAAAATACGATCAGTCTTTATTGATATTCCACCGGAAAGTTTATCGGATTAGCGATAAATTCACGGTTAAATTCCCGTCCAAATTGCCGTCAAATCAACGATTCTACACTTGTCAAGAAGCTTTGTGTTCGAGACGCAGCTTATCAGCAACCATGGCAATGAATTCGGAATTTGTAGGTTTTGCCTTAGTCATGCTTACGGTATATCCGAAAAGGGATGAAATGGATTCTATATTGCCACGGCTCCAGGCCACTTCAATCGCATGCCTGATAGCACGTTCAACACGGCTCGCCGTAGTATTGTATTTTTTTGCGATATCCGGATATAAAACTTTGGTGATGGAACCCAATAGTTCAATATCATTATATACCATGGATATGGCTTCCCTTAAATACAAATAGCCCTTTATATGTGCAGGGACTCCAATCTCATGAATGATGCTTGTGATGCTGGCATCGAGGTTCTTCGGCTTGGATTCATTTTGGGGACGATAGCTAAACTGACTATGATTTTTTAAAACTGCCTGACCTTTACTGCTTACCTGACGTATGTGATTGGCCAGATTTTCCATATCAAATGGCTTCAGGATAAAGTAAGACGCACCCAAATCAACAGCTTTTTTCGTTACATCTTCTTGACCAAAGGCAGTAAGCATAATCACATTAGGCATGGCACCCCGTTTTACTTCACGAAGTTTTTCTAGCACACCTAACCCATCTAAATGAGGCATGATAATATCGAGGATCAATATATCCGGGTCAACGCTTTCAAGCATACCCAGGCAATCTTGACCGTTATGTGCCACCCCAATTACTTCCATGTCATCCTGTGCAGAAATGTATTCTTCCAGAAGGCCAACAAGTTCTCTATTATCATCTACAACGCACACCTTAATTTTTTTCACGCTTGATTTCCTCCTCAACTACAATTGGTCTTTTTTTCTATATGACTAAATTCTATTGTAATTGAACTTTTCGACAATGGAAACTAAATTCCTTTTATTTTTGAAAAAATATAAGGAATTCAATATTATTCTCCGGATATCTCTTGTTTTCGACTTCGTTTGCTATTCGAATAAAGCGATTGTCGAAAAATCTTCATTTCGTTATCATTTTATCACATCGTTTCAAAAAAACCTCTATTTTTTGAAGAAATCAATTTAATTCCTACCCAAAATCTATGCTATTCATAACTTTCCATTAAAAAGGGGCATCCAAAAGGATACCCGGATTCTTAGCTTGCCTTTTCATAATTATCTTTGTCGTATATATTAATACCGGCTTCGTTTAACATCCATTCGATATGGACTCCATACCCACTTGTAGGATCATTAACGAATACATGGGTGACTGCACCGATTAATTTCCCATTTTGTATGATAGGACTGCCGCTCATACCTTGAACGATCCCACCCGTTTTTTGTAGCAATTCCTTATCCGTCACTTTTAAGACCATTCCCTTAATTGCGGGGAACTTCTGTGGTATGGAACTGACGATTTCAACATCGAATTCCTCCACTTCAGAACCATCCACCACTGTAAGGATTTTTGCTGGTCCTTCCTTTACCTCATGGGAAAGGGTGATGGGGAGTGGCTTATCGTTAATTCCATTTTTAAAATCTTGATTTAACTTCCCAAAAATTCCAAAGGGACTATTGCGATTGATATTTCCTATTTTTTCTTTATTGGAAGAAAAGCGTGCAAGTTTTTCTCCCGGATCACCATTGCTTCCCTTTTCGATGGATGTGACCGTCGATTGAACAATCTGTCCGTCCTTGACAACAATCGGCTTCTTTGTATCCATATCGGATATGACATGTCCCAAAGCCCCGTATTTTTTCGAATCCGGGTGATAAAACGTCATCGTTCCGATGCCAGCTGCCGAATCACGGATATACAAACCCAATTTGTAAGTTCCTTCATTCTTATCTTTTAGAGGTAATAGGGTACTGTGAAGCACTTCATTATCACGGTTAATGACAAGATTCAACGCCTCACCCTTTTCACCTGCCTGCTGAACAAAAGGGGTTACATCCCCCATCTTCTTTATCGTCTGACCATTGATTTCTGTAATAATATCACCGATTTGAATTTTTGCTTTTTCTCCCGGTGATTTTTTCCCCTGCGCAGTATCAATAAGATGATGACCTACTACGAGAACCCCAAGAGTATTAAGCTTTACTCCAATGGATTGGCCTCCAGGCATGACCTTAAAGTCTTTTAACACCCTGATGTCGACCTTTTTGGCAGGTAAGCCTGCTACATCGAGTAACACTTCATTCGTACCTGGTTTCTCAGCACCAAGTGTAATCGAGGCTTGTTCATCATGAAGCGAAATTCCATCACTGGATCCCGAAGTTTTTGCAGTAACAGGCAATGATTTGGAAATACTATATTGACTTCCTTCAAATAGTACAAGATGATTTGGAATTAAAAAATATTCACGAGATGGCTGGTATAACCCTAATGTTAATAGCGAAACAAGGAGAATTCCACCGATGATCCTGTTTATCCATATAAATTTCAATCCATTCACTCTCCTCGCTCTCTGAAACTTTATGGCTACACCTTTAATTTAGCCCTCATGACAATCATTTATAACAGGTGCAAAAAATAAAAGCTATCCGTTTTTGGATAGCTTTACAATGAATGCTTATGATAAGTTTAAATAATGTTCTTACCGGCCCTTCATGATGTAATCTTCAGCCTTTTGGCCAGCTGGATTAATTCATTGGCATGCTGCTTCGTCAAATCCGTTATCTCGACTCCTGAAATCATCCTGCCGATTTCTTTTACTTTTTCGGTTTCAATTAGCGGCTTGACCGAGGTATTCGTGCGTCCGGCCCTTACATTTTTCGCTATAAAAAGATGGGTATCCGCCATAGCGGCCACTTGTGGCAAATGGGATATGCACAATACTTGTGATCCAGTTGCCACTTTATAGATCTTTTCGGCAATGGATTGTGCAACCCGTCCGCTCACACCTGTGTCAACTTCATCAAATATAATGGATGTTATGCCTTGATGCTTGGAGAAAATGCTTTTCAAAGCCAGCATGATCCTCGACAGTTCTCCCCCAGATGCGATTTTGGAAAGAGGTTTTAACGGTTCACCTGGATTGGTGGAAATATAAAATTCCATTGAATCCAGACCTGACTGATTAATGCCCCTATCTGACAATTCATCGAAAGTATAAGCCGTTTGAAGGAAATGTGGTTCGAAAATTGTCTTTTCCATGTATAAATCTTTTAATTCCTGATGGATCTTTTTGGTTAACTGCTGAGCGAATTTCTGGCGAAGTTCAGAAAGATTTTTTGCTTCGACAATTAAATCTGCCTTGATGGATTTCATTTCCTTTTCGAGCTTCGCTATATGGGTTTCCCTATTTTGCAGTTTTTCGACTTCTTCTTCTATAGCGGCTCCATATTCCAGGATTTCCTCGATGGTCCGCCCGTATTTCCGCTTTAATTGATTTATTTCATTAAGGCGGCCTTCAATGAATTCCACACGTTCTGTATCATAATCCAAGGAGTCTAATTGGTCTCGGATGTTTGACACGGCCTCTTCAAGCAGGAAGTAGCTATTTGAAACGGTTTCAGAGCTATTCTTTAAACCCTCATCAAGCCCTGCCGCTTCCTCTAAATTATTCATGGCTACGGAAAGCCAATCAATTGCATGCTGCTCACCATTTAAAGCATTATAACTGGTTTGCAGCGCTTCATGAATTTTTTCGAAATTATTAATTTTCTTCCGCTCTTCCATCAATTCTTCATCTTCGCGTAACTTCAAATCAGCTTTTTGGATTTCATCGAATTGAAATTGGATCAAATCAAGGCGATGGACCATTTGCTGTTCATTTTGGCTCAAGCCATTCAATTGTTTAGAAGCGGTTTCATAACGTTTAAATAGCTTTTGGTATTCAGTGAGCGCAGATGCGATTTTTTCACCGCCGAATTGATCGAGCAGTGGAAGATGGAGTCGTTCATCCATTAATTCCTGATGCTCATGCTGACCATGGATATCTATCAATGTCCGGCCTATCTCGCGTAAAGTGGAAATCGTTACAAGCTTACCATTCACCCTGCAAACGCTTTTGCCGCTTTGTGAGATGTCCCTTCGAAGTATCGCCATCCCATCATTCATATCCAGGCCAAACTCTTCCGCTTTGGCAAAGACCGGGTGTTTTTCATCTTCAATTTGGAATAATCCTTCTATTTCGGCCTTAGACTCTCCATGCCGAATGAACTCTGCTGAACCACGTCCACCAACCAAAAGATGAACGGCATCTATTATGATTGACTTCCCTGCCCCTGTTTCTCCTGTCAAGACCGTCAAGCCTTTCTCAAATGAAACGGACAGGCTGTCTATGATCGCAAAATTCCTAATCGATAGTTCTGTTAACAAACTAGGTCACCTCACAACATTATTAGAGCATGTCCAAGAATTTGCCGGAAATGATCTTTGCATCTTCCTCAGAACGGCAGATAATCAAACAAGTATCGTCGCCGCCGATCGTCCCGAGTATTTCTTGCCAATTTAAATTATCAATCAATGCACAGATTGCCTGGGCATTACCTGGGAGCATCTTCATAACCAGTAAATTGTTGGCTGAGTCAATGCGTACAAATGCATCGACAAGGATTCTCTTTAATTTTTGAAGTGGATTGAAGCGCTGGTCGGCCGGCAGACTGTATTTATACCTTCCATCCGTCAATGGAACCTTTACAAGGTGAAGCTCTTTAATATCCCTTGAAACAGTGGCTTGAGTTACATTGTATCCAGCTAATTTCAATTCTTCAACTAACTCATCCTGGGTTTCGATATCATTATTCGTTATGATGTCCCTTATTTTTATATGTCGTTGTCCTTTATTCATAAGTAGAAGCACCTCTTCTCAACTGTTGCTCATATTAATGGTAATTGGTTCCCAATATGGGATTGCTCGTTATCTTCAGTACGTGCAAATAGGCCGCTTTAGAAAGTGGCTAATATTAATGTTATCGGATTTTTATGCAATTGTACAACTTTTTCTCCAAAAATGAATACAAGTCTATTTTTTGTACGTACCTATTTTATGTATCCACCCTTAAATGATTCAATGGGATGACCACAATGTAAAGTTAAAAAGCTCCTTTAGCCAACCATTCAGCCAAAGGAGCCCATACAAGTTCTAACTATTCTTTTTTAAATTGAGCATGGGCCTCTCCAACGATGTCATCAACCGTTTTCGAAAGCAATATCGCTCCATCATCCTTCGACCCTTGCCAGTGTAAATGAAGTAAGAATTCAATATTCCCATCACCGCCTGTAATCGGTGAGAAGGAGGCATCCTTAATATCATAGCCTTCCTTTATAGAAAAAGAAATGATCTTATCCAATACTTGTTTATGAATTTTGGGATCGCGAACAATCCCCTTTTTACCCACTTGATCCTTTCCAGCTTCGAATTGCGGTTTAACCAATGCAACGACATCACTATTCGGGACGAGCAAGGTCTTTAGCACAGGTAAAATTAACGTAAGCGAGATGAAAGAAACATCAATGCTTGCAAAGTTTGGCATCTCCCCATCGAGATCGGCGGGTGTAACATAACGGAAATTGGTTCGTTCCATTACCTTAACCCGCTCATCCTGCCTAAGCTTCCAGGCAAGTTGATTATAGCCCACATCAAGCGCATATGACATGAGAGCGCCATTTTGCAACGCACAATCCGTGAACCCACCAGTCGATGAACCGATATCAAGCAGTACTTTTCCATTCACTTGTAAATCGAATTCCCTTAATGCCTTCTCAAGTTTAAGACCGCCTCTTGAAACGTAAGGCATGACTTTTCCTTTGATCGTGAATTCGAGATCGACCGGCACTTTTTCCCCCGGTTTTTCGTACCTTTCTTCATTCGCGTAGACAAGGCCTGCCATGACCATACGCTTCGCTTTTTCACGTGTATCGGCCAAGCCTTGTTCTACAAGTAATACATCTACTCTTTCTTTCATCACTTTCATATTGTCAGGCCCTTTTTTCTTTTTTGGGTGTTATCATTTTAATCTTTTTGATCGCGGTCTCAGTCGTTAAACCGATTTCTTCAAGCAGTTCATCGACACTTCCATGTTCAATGAAATAATCAGGTATCCCCATTCGATCTATAATTGCCCCATAAAATCCTTGATCATGGGCATATTCAAGTACTGAACTACCAAAACCACCTTGAAGAACCGCTTCTTCTATTGTCAAAATCGGCATTTTTTCACCGAGGAGACTGCTTAGCATGTTCTCATCCAAAGGCTTAATGAAGCGGGCATTGATCACCTTAACTGAATAATCCTCTTTCTCGAGCAGTTCTGCCGCTTCAAGAGCCATCGGAATCGTTGTACCGAACGTTAAGATGGCAGCATCCGTTCCTTCTTTAAGAACTTCCCACGAACCGATTGGAATCTGCTGTAATTCAGTATCCATCACAACTCCCCAACCATTCCCACGAGGGAAACGCATAGCAATCGGACCATCATTATAGTTTAAGGCCGTATTGACCATATGCTGACCTTCGTTTTCATCTTTCGGCATCATCAATACCATATTCGGTACATGGCGTAAGAAAGCAATGTCGAAAACGCCTTGATGCGTTTCACCATCGGAGCCAACCAATCCGGCACGGTCGATCCCGATGAATACGTTCAAATTCTGACGGCAGATATCATGCACCACCTGGTCATAAGCCCTTTGCAGGAATGTTGAATATATAGCCAGGAAAGGTTTCATTTTTTGAGTTGCCAATCCGGCTGCAAAAGTTGCAGCATGCTGCTCGGCAATCCCTACATCATAGAAACGCTCTGGAAACTCTTGGGAAAAGCCCACCAATTTCGAACCTACGGGCATTGCAGGTGTAATCGCGACAATCCGTTCATCGTCACGGGCTAGCCTGCTGACAGTATCGCTTACAAGAGCGCTCCAAGCAGGACCTTTACTAGGGGATTTCACGAAATCGCCTGTCTCGATTTTGTATGGGCCTGTCCCATGCCAGTTTCCTGTTGTATCCAGCTCGGCAGGTGAATAGCCCTTGCCTTTTTTCGTGATGACATGCAGCAGTACAGGCCCCTTCGTTTTCTTGGCATATCTTAAATTCTCCAGCAATTCTTCATAATTATGACCATCCACTGGTCCTAGGTATGTGAAACCGAGCTCCTCGAAAAAGATTCCTGAAACCAATAAGTACTTCATGCTATCCTTCAGGCGTTCAGCTGTAGCTGCAAGTTTGCCACCAACTGCAGGGATTTTTTTCAAAAGCAGCTCCAATTCATCTTTTGCCCAGTTATATTTGCCTGCTGTACGCAATCTTCCCAATATCGTGTGCAGGGCACCTACGTTAGGGGCTATGGACATTTCATTATCATTCAGGATAACGATCATGTCCTTTTTTTCATCACCGATATGATTTAACGCTTCAAGCGCCATTCCGCCTGTTAGGGCACCGTCCCCGATCACTGGCAAAATAAAACTGTTTTCACCTTTGATATCACGGGCAGCCGCCATTCCCATTGCAGCTGAAAGGGAAGTCGAACTGTGACCGGTTTCCCAAACATCATGGGGGCTTTCAATCATTTTAGGAAAACCGCAAAGACCTTTGTATTTCTTTAAGGTATCGAACTCCCCTGCTCTGCCAGTCAGGATCTTATGGACATAGGATTGGTGTCCGACATCCCATAAAATTTTATCATTCGGACTGTCGAATTCTTTATGCAAGGCTATAGTCAACTCGACGACACCTAAATTCGGACCAATATGCCCACCTGTCACCGATAATTTTTCCACAAGGAATTTACGTACTTCCACACTTAACTCGACAAGTTCTTCATTATTCATCTTCTTCAAAAAAGAAGGGTCTTTTATAGATAGAAGATCCAAACAGGACCACTCACTTTCTGTCATTTTCGGTTGTAAGCATAAACAAAGCCTCATAAAAGAGGGCTATGGGGGACTTGACCGAAAAATTGGTTTTAAGTTAAAAAATAGCCGCCAACACCCAGGTGATTTCGGCGGCTTAATATACCTATTTTATCACGTATCTCAATTAAAAAATTCATTATGATTTTCACATATTTTTGCACAATGAGTATACCATAAAACCTCAATTGATAACAAATTTAGCTCAATCAATGGTTACGGTTCGCTATTAAATCGGTTAGTTCATTCAACAAACCCGTTTGTAGGGCTGTTTTTCCTAAAGCGGCATGGGCAAGTTCTATATGATGCTCCAACTTTTCCTTTGCCCCTTGAAGCGTGAGTAAAGAAGGATATGTGCTTTTATGATTACCCACATCACTGCCAACCGGCTTGCCGATCAACTCGACGGACCCTTCAATATCCAGAATATCATCCCGAATTTGAAATGCAAGCCCCAGGTGGTATGCAAAGTCACGTAAATGGAGTTGCTGTTCTTCATTCGCCCCGGATAATATAGCACCGGAAAGGATGCTTGCAGTCAATAACTTCCCTGTTTTATGTTCATGGATATACTCCAATTCCTGAAGGGTCAGCTGTTTATTTTCACCTTCCATATCGGCAACTTGACCTCCAACCATTCCTTCGGCTCCGGCAGACTTCGCAATTTCACTTACAAGGTTCAGCTTCATTTCAGCCGTCACCTCGGGATCGATCATATCCGTCACCAATTGAAAGCTGTATGTAAGAAGCGCGTCACCTGCCAATATTGCAACCGCTTCACCGAACACTTTATGGTTAGTCGGTTTTCCGCGGCGGAGATCATCATCATCCATCGCTGGAAGATCATCATGAATCAAAGAATATGTATGGATCATTTCAATGGCAGCCGCTGCAGGTATCCCGATCCTCAAGTTTTTCCCAAAGGCCTCCAGAACCGCAAAGACCAATAACGGGCGAATCCGTTTACCCCCTGCCTCCAGCGAATAGATCATGGCTTCTTTGACCACTGCCGGTGCTTTAAGTTTATTGACATATTCTACGATTTCCCGTTCTATAACCGTTTTATATTCTTTAGAAAACATTTCAAAGGACGCCGTACCCATGTCATTCTTCCTCCTGTACAGCGAAGTTTTCAAGTTCCCCATCTTCGCGTAAAATTTGAGTCAACTGATCTTCAACAGCCTTAAGCTTTGAATGGCAAAGCCTTGATAAATCCATTCCTTGTTTATATATGGAGATGGCTTCTTCCAAGGGCACATCGCCTTCTTCCAACTGTTCCACAATTTTTTCGAGATTCTCCATCGCTTCTTCAAATGTAGCTTCTTGTTTTTTTGTCATGGTTCAATCCGCTCCTTTATTTCTTTAATTTCACATTCAAGGGTTCCATCTTTAATCGAAACCGCTATCTTATCCCCTTTGGATACTTGCTGTGTACTTTTCACTAATGTCTCATCTTCAGCAAAAACCAATCCATAGCCCCGTTCCATGATTTTTAGTGGACTGAGGGCAGACAAAGTGGCTGTAATATGAACGAATTGCTGTGATTTTTGCCGATAGATGGCTTCCATGGCCCTACGTAAAACCTTTGCATGCTGCTGCAATTCATCTTTCGCATTTTTCACCGCTTGTTCAGGATGCTGCTTTTTCAGAATTTCGTTCAGCTGATTCAGCTCATCTCTCTTTTTCATGAAATATCGCGTGCTGGTCCTCCCTAGCCTGTCCATCGTCTTGTCTAGCTGTTCCAGCTTCTGTTCATACATTTTATGCGGATAACGGAAAGCATAAGACCTCTCCATCCTGGTCAAACGGGTTCGTTCAAAATTGACCGCTTCTTGAATGGAGCGGGTCAACCGATTTTTGCGGTTCATCAGGCGTTCGAGTATTTCATTTAAGTGAGGAACCGCTAACTCCGCTGCACCAGTCGGTGTAGGAGCACGCATATCGGCGACAAAATCAGCAATGGTAAAATCGGTTTCGTGACCGACAGCAGAAATTACCGGTATATCGGAATCATAAATCGATTCAGCCACTATCTCCTCATTAAAGGCCCATAGCTCCTCGATCGACCCGCCGCCCCTTCCAACAATGAGAACATCACTTTCCGCCCTTGCGTTAGCCATTGAAATTGCCTTGGCAATCGATTTAGCGGCATTATTCCCTTGTACAAGTGCCGGATAAACGATAATCCTGGCGATTGGATATCTCCGCTTGATGGTTATCAGGATATCTCTTAATGCAGCTCCGGTCGGAGATGTTATGACTCCTACAGACTTAGGGTACTGCGGGATCGGCTTCTTATGTTCGGCCAAAAACAAACCTGCCGCCTCCAGCTTTTTCTTCAGCTGTTCATAAGCAAGATACAAATCCCCCACACCATCAGGGGCCATGCTTTTCACATAAAGCTGATACTGTCCCCCAGCTTCATATAATGATATATCGCCCTTAACAAGTACCTTCATACCATTTTCGGGCAGGAATTTCATCCCTTTATTATTGGCGGCAAACATAACGGAAAGAAGTCGGGCCTTCTCATCCTTTAAAGTAAAATACATATGTCCGCTTGTATGTTGTTTAAAATTCGAAATTTCACCTTTTATGTATACATTTTGCAAATGGGGGTCGGCATCGAATTTCCTTTTGATGTACTTAGTTAAAGCCGACACACTCAAATATTGTTGGTTGCTCATATAATGTCTCCTTCCGATTGAAATCGGATTTAAAGAAAACTCACCTATGGATCCATGAATGGAAAAAAAGCGGTCTCCCGTTATTATAAAACAAGAGGTCCGCTTCTTTAAAATAATTTAACGTTTTTTTCAGCTTTTTAATGCTTGCTTGTTCAGTTCAAGTGCTTTTTGAGCAGATTTGACCGTATTCTTCATAAGCATCGTAATCGTCATGGGACCAACGCCTTTAGGAACAGGTGTAATGTATGAAGCCTTATTTTTCACTTCATCAAACGCCACATCACCGCAAAGCTTCCCTTCATCATTCCTGTTCATTCCGACGTCAATGACGACTGCGCCTTCTTTAATATGGTCACTCGTGATCGTGTCCCTCTTTCCGACAGCTGCGACAACGACATCGGCTTGCTTGGTATAATATGCAAGATCCTTTGTCCGTGAATGACAGTAAGTAACGGTTGCATTTGCATTCAAGAACAATTGTCCGGCTGGTTTTCCGACGATATTACTTCTCCCTACGATGACAACATGCTTACCTTCAAGGTCATAGTCGATATACTCAAGCATCACCATGACGCCGTATGGGGTACAAGGTAAAAATGCATCCTGTCCCGTCATCATCCGCCCAATATTAATCGGGTGGAAACCATCTACATCCTTTTCAGGGGAAATCGCTTCAATGATCGCTTTTTCCTGAATATGTCCAGGCAATGGCAGCTGCACCAATATACCATGAATGCTGTCATCCTGGTTTAATTCAGCAATGCTCTGAATTAATTCCTCCTGAGAGAGCTCCGCAGGCTTTTTAATTAATACGGAATGCATGCCCAAGTCCTCACAGGCCTTTTGCTTATTGCGCACATAGGTTTGTGATGCTTGATTGTCACCCACCAGGATTACAGCCAAACCTGGAACGATATTTTTTTCACGTAACTGTTGAACTTCCTTACTGATTTCCTGCCTAACTGACTCTGCAATTTCTTTACCATTAATGATTTGAGCTGACATGTGTTTATTCCTCCCAAGTTAATTTTGCTAAAGAAATTGCTGAGAGAATCCTTGCTCAAGGCTGCAGCTTTAGCTGCCGCTTTTCACCTTCACTTTGGATAAAACGGCATTTACAAAGCTGCTCGATTGATCATCACCGAATTTCTTAGCAATTTCAATAGCTTCATTCATTGCAACACTTACAGGAACATCTTCACTGTGAATCATTTCATAAACCGCGATACGCAGTAAATTCCGATCAATGTTCGCCAGTCTTTCCAACGTCCAATTCTCTAAATTGTCCCTGATCATTCCATCAATTTGTTCACGATTTTCCGTTATCCCCATTACTAATTTCTTGAAGTATTCATCAGTAGGAGCACCATCCAGTACGCTTTCCATTGCTTCTTCTGCATTCGAGTTGGCAATATCTATTTGATATAGTGCTTGAAGGGATTTTTCACGGGCTTCTCTTCTTTTCATAATCTTACTCCTTTAACATCTACTATTATATATGAAAATGCTAGAACAAACGAACATTAAATAACATTTTTTCAAAAATATTAAGATTTTCGCTATATTATTAAAAAAATAAGCTAAATCCCACTAAAATTAAGGCCAAAAGACTCAAATATCTTGATTCAGGATAACAATACAAGATTACATTCGGAATTAAACGGCCAACACAGTCCCATACTTTTTGAAAGTGTCAAAAAGCTCATGCCTAGCTTTCATGCTCATATTTCACCTTTTACACTCTAACAGAAATCACCCTTGAATTAAAGGGAAACTTCCAGACACCGCCTTATTATGTTCATTTAAATTTAATATTATAAGCAGGCCTCAAAAACGGGGTATCTGGAGTTAACATTCAAAAAAACAAAAACCCGGCTTTTGCCGGGTTTTTGCAGGTGCGAATCGAATGAAGCCACTTACACTTCTTGTTCGTAATCCGCTTCTTGTTTAGCGTTTTCAAACGCAATGCCCACTACATGAATGTTCACTTCGCCCGCGTCGATAGCGGTCATATTCAACAAAGCTTCACGAATGTTATCTTGCACTTCCTGAGCAACTTTCGGAATTGAAACACCAAACTTCATGACACAATAAAGTTCGACTTTGATGGATTCTCCCGTTAAGTCCACTTTAACACCCTTACCGTGGTTCTTTTTCCCAAGCTTTTCAACCACACCCGTAGCGAAATTCCCGCGCATATGTGCAACACCTTCAACTTCCGATGCAGCGATACCCGCAATCACCTCTATTACCTCAGGTGCGATCTCCACTTTGCCCAGCCCACTATTATAATCATTCATTTCGAGTAATTGGCCTTCCATTTCACTCATTCAAAAGCACCTCCTGTCTTCCTTTACATTATGAGTTCATTACATCATATATTTCAAGGAATTTGGTATTAAATTCTCCGGAAACAAATTGTTCATGCTGAAGTAACTTAATATGGAAAGGAATTGTGGTACTGATCCCTTCAATGACAAACTCACCTAAGGCGCGTTTCATCTTTTCGATTGCCTCTTCCCTAGTAGGTGCATGGACAATCAATTTAGCGATCATGGAATCGTAATACGGCGGTATCGAGTACCCAGGGTATGCCGCGGAATCAACACGAACTCCGTAGCCGCCTGGCGGTAAATACATTTGAATCTTACCTGCGGAAGGCATGAAATTCTTTTCTGGATTTTCAGCATTGATCCGGCATTCGATAGACCATCCGTTATAAGTGACATCCTCTTGCGAAAGCGATAGTTTGCTGCCTGAAGCAACTTTGATCTGTTCTTTAATCAAATCCACGCCCGTTACCATTTCTGTAACAGGGTGTTCAACTTGGATACGTGTATTCATTTCCATAAAGTAGTATTTTCTATTCACATAGTCATAAATAAATTCTACTGTTCCGGCACCTGAATAATTAACGGCAAGTGCTGCCGTTACTGCAGCCTGCCCCATTTCCGCACGTGTTTCACCATCCAATGCCGGTGAAGGGGTTTCTTCAACAAGCTTTTGCAAACGTCGCTGGACCGTACAATCACGCTCACCTAAATGGATGGCATTGCCATGATTATCTGCCATGACCTGTATTTCAACGTGTCGGAAGTCCTCGATGAACTTTTCAATATACACGCCTGGATTCCCAAATGCCGTCGCGGCTTCCTGTTGTGTGATGTTAATGCCTTTAATTAGCTCTTCTTCCGTCCTTGCGACGCGGATACCTTTACCGCCCCCGCCGGCAGTAGCTTTGATGATGACTGGATAGCCCATTTCATTAGCTAAAGCTACACCCTCATCCGTATCCTTGATTATGCCTTTAGAACCTGGAACGATCGGTACACCAGCTTTACGCATGGTTTCCCTTGCTACGTCCTTTGTTCCCATTTTATTGATAGCTTCGGGGCTAGGACCGATGAAAATGATATTGCATTCACGGCATAGCTCAGCAAAGTCAGCATTTTCAGCAAGGAAGCCATATCCTGGGTGAATCGCATCGGATCCGGTTTTCTTGGCTGTGCTGATAATGTTCGTTGTATTTAAATAACTGTCTTTTGATAATTTAGGACCGATGCAATATGCTTCATCCGCAAGCTGGACATGTAATGCTTCTTTATCAGCTTCTGAATAGACCGCAACAGTCTCGATTCCTAATTCCTTGCATGCCCGGATGATTCGGACAGCAATTTCCCCGCGATTAGCAATTAATACCTTTTTAATCATTTAGAAACAGCTCCTCATTCCGGCTTTACTAAAAATAATGGTTGACCATATTCTACAAGCTGGCCTTCTTTTACAAGGACTTCAACGATTTCACCGCTTACTTCGGCTTCGATTTCATTGAAAAGCTTCATGGCTTCCACGATGCAGACGATGGAATCCCCTGTTACTTTATCGCCTGTTTTTACGTATGCAGGTGAATCCGGTGCAGGAGATTGGTAGAATGTCCCAACCATCGGAGAAGTGATTTTATGTAAATTTTCAGTGTCTGCTGCAGCCGGTTTTGCAGGTTCAACAGCTTTCGGCACTTCAGGGGCAGGGGCCGCTGCGGGCTTGACCTCTACAGCTGCATTGGTTTGAACAACTGCTGGAGCTGCTGCTTGGTGTAATACTGTACCCGTTTCAGTTTTTTTCAATTTAATTTTCGTTCCTTCATTTTCAAAAACGAATTCACTGATATTTGATTGATCGACTAGCTTAATAATTTCACGAATTTCTTGCACTTTCATTTTGTGGCACCCCTTGTCTAATTTAATATGAGTTTGTGAGGCAATAATATTTTATGTAACCTTACCCTTAGCTTATCCTACTTTGTCCAATACTGCACAAAGTAGCCGCTTTCTTTATGCGAATGCGAATAAACTGAATACAAACCTCATCTGTATTATAACAGATATTTCACTTTCTCAAAATATTGTTTCCCTTAGAGAATTGAAAAGTTTATGACCAGCTTCTAACATCATACAATATTAGCTTATACAAATTCAATGATAGATTAGTTGTAACTTGTTATCCATACTTTTATATTACACCTTTATTATAATATTGTGAATATTTTTCAACTGGGACACCTTAACGCTTTCTCTTGAATTTTGCATTTCATTCGTAGAAAATCAGCAATAATATCCACTATAATTACTTTTCTAGAATATTACGGAGGATCATTATCACCGATTCTATTTGAGTTCCTGATATCAATTGACATAAAAAAACTTTTCCTCTAAAGTTTCCCGGTTTAAACTATTTAAAAAAATCATAATAAAAAGCCTCCCTTTTTTTATTAAGGAGGGCTTTCTAATTTTTAGGATGTTGCACTGTTCTGTATCAGCGTTCTGTATGTGTCATCACTTTTCCGGTTGGAAGTCGACCACTACATTTTGCGCATCGCTCACTTCTTTCCTTACGAGGCGGATAATGTTATTAGCCTCTGTTTTCGTTTGTTTATCGGCCTTGACACTCACCTTTACATCCGTTCCGTCCACCCTGACCAGTGCGGCATTGTAATCCATGGCAACAATTAAGTTTTCGATGATATTTTCTTTTACTTTCGTTTCACTTAATTGTTCGATTTTTGCATAAGCCTCGTCTCGTTCTTCAGCTGATAATTCTGTGTTGCCCATCTTTGCAGTCAATTCTTCATTCAGCTTCGCCCGTTCATCTTCAATCTGCATCCTTAAAGATTCGAACTCATCTCCAGATGCAATGGTTACAGAGGAACCTTCTGTATTTTTGGACGTTTCTTTTTCACTTTTAGTTTCCCCTTTTGTATCCGCTTTGTTCTCTGTTTTGCTTTCAGTTTTATTTTCTTTCTGTTCCATTTGCTCTGTTGACGTCATATCGGCGGCATTTTCTTCCGGAGCTGTTAAATAATAGACTGAAAGCACAACGACCAAACTTAGCATAGTCAATAACCAAACGGTTTGTTTTTTTAATAACATGTAGATTTTCCCCCTTATTTTTTAGGCATGACAGAAACCCTATGACTCGGTACATCAAGTGAGCGTGTGACAGCCTCGATGATCCACTTCTTTATTTGAATGTTTTCGGCCCCTTTTGCGACTACCAGGACTCCTCGTACACTAGGTTTTTTCGTTTCCGAAATGATCGGTCCTTCTTTCTCACCGCTCTTGACCAAAACGAGCTGATCATCAACCGATGTGTCTTCGACCGTCCTTTTGCCGCCTTCCTGGTCGGTTTCTTCGGTGACTTGTTTTTGGGTGACTTTGTTTCGTTCATATACTTTCTTCTCGGATGCATCGACGTAGATTACGACTTTTACATCCTGGACACCTGCAATGGATTCAAGCGCTTCCTTCATTTCATTCTGTAGATATATTTCATAGTCTTTTGTAGTCTTGAATTCTGATTTCTTCTGACCGAATGTTTCAACATCCTCTTCATCATCCTGCTGTTTATCATTATTGAATACAGTCGTCACTTCAGATGTTTGTCCCGTCTGGTTGGTGGTTAACAAATTCCCGGCCATCATGATTCCCGATCCCAAAAGGACAACTATTAGAGCATAGACATACAGGGAAGGTTTTTTTTCCTTAGGCTCTTTTTGGTCAGGGTCTTTATTTAATAGTTTTTGCAGCCAGGATAATGGACCTTTGTCTTTGTTCAATACTCAGTCACTTCCTTTCCCCGGCGATTTCAATGATCTCTTCATCAACGGACCAACTTGTTGCCAGAAACCTTTTGACAGCATCCAGATTGGCATCATTTGAAGTGGATGGGCTATCTGCATTGATATCAACCTTCGCTACTGCCTCTATCTCCGAGTTTTCTTTCCCTTCTGCCTTTTCCAATGAGATGGTTATGTTCTGCAGATCATCAACACCAGGTTCTTCCTCATTCTTGACCCCTACATCAATTGAACTAATCTTCATGTTATAATCCACCATCAGCTCCTCTTCCACTTCTGTCTGTAATTGGACAGCCATTTGTTCTAAAATATATGCACCCTGTGCTGCTTGTATTTCTTTTTTCTTCATTTCTGTCAAATTTCCTAAATCTTTTTTTTTCTGATCCTCAAATTCACTAGTAGCCGCAGAGAGGATTTCGTCGAAGTCCTTATTGAATAATCCCAATATAGGAGTGATGATGATCGCAATCAGTAAAAGTCCGATTACCATTTTGGCATACTTCTGTAAAGCCGAATTCGGAAGAAGCATATCGATCACAGTAGCCAGCAATACAAATATGATGATGTTGGATACCCAGCCAGCTAAAAAACTCACCAAGCCCTCCTCCTTTCTAACGAACCATCAAGGTAATGTTTCCAGAGGCGATAATTACCGTGATACTTAAAAAAAACATGAGTGAGACAATGGCCAATGCAGCGAAAATATAAATCATGCTTTTACTAATAATGTCTAGGCATTTTATTACAGGTCCTCCGCCAAGCGGCTGCAAAAGGCTCGCTGCCAATTTATAGACAAAAGAAATCATCAGGATTTTTATGGCGGGAAACGTGGTAATGAGCAAGAGTATGATGACGCCAGACAAGCCGACTGTATTCTTCAATAGAACGGAGGCACTTATGACCGTATCCGTTGCATCGGTAAACATGCGCCCTATTACCGGTATAAAGTTACCTGTCACGAATTTGGCCGTCCTGATCGTCACTCCGTCAGCTACAGCAGATGATGCCCCCTGAACGGATATCACACCAAGAAATATGGTCATGAAAGCCCCAAGGATGCCGATAGCAAAATTACGGAGAAGCTGTGCCAGCTGTGTCACTTTGTAATGTTCGGTCAGCGTACTGACAATGCTTAAAATCGCTGCAAAGAATAATAACGGAAGGACGACAAACTGGATCAAGATACCGCTTGTATTCATCAAAAACATCAAAACCGGATGAAAGAAGGCTGCCGATACAAGTCCCCCTGAAGCAGCTATCAATGCCAAGAGTAAAGGGATGAGTGCCATTAAAAAGGAAATCATCAAATCTATCGTATCTTTTGTATATTCAATCGCCACATGAAAACTGTTAAGTGCCAAAATGATCAGCACCATATAAACGATTGCATAAGCGACCTTACTCACGGAGCTTTGCTCGAACGCATTCTGCAAAGACTGGAGGAACATGCTGAAAACGGTTAATAAAATGAGTGATCCCAGCAGCTTTCCATTCACGAGCAGTTCATGAAAAATGAATTTTGTCATTCCCTTAATCCATTGCTCAAAGGAAAATTTCTTGTCGCCGCTTACGAAGTCCATAAAGCTCCCTTTCTGGCTTTCCGGTAGAAACCCTCCATATTCCGTAACGATGTCATCCCAATATTGTTTGAGCTCATCGACACCCAGCCTTTCTATTTGGGCTTGTACCAGCTCGGACTGCATGATGGGCTCTTGTTCGATTTCACCATTTTCAGGATTTTCGGCAGCTTGTCCAATAGATGCATGCAAAAAAAAGAGTAAAACGAATAGAATGGATAAGTAAGGCATCCGCTGCTTCATACATTCACCTCATTGACTAGTAGGAGTAATCCGTTAACTTGGGAGCATCTGTATAATCGTTTCGATAATGACCGTTAAAATCGGAATCGCCATGGCAAGTATCAAGATTTTTCCGCTTAATTCTATTTTGGAAGCGAGGGAACCTTGCCCTGCATCTTTTGTAATTTGAGAAGCGAATTCTGCAATATAGGCAATTCCGATTATTTTTAAGATGGTCTCTAGATACACGGTATTTACATTTGCATTAACCGCAATTTTTTCTAACATTAAAATAATTTCGTATATTTTGTCAGCTAAAAAAAGAAAAATGGAACATCCTACAAAAACGACAAGCAGGAATGCTAAATTTGGTTTTTGCTCTTTGACGATCAATGCCAAGAAGGTGGCAACTAGGGCAATGGCCACGATTTTTATGATTTCAATCGCGAATCCCTCCCTTACTGAAATAGAAATACAGATTTAATTTTTTGAAATAAATCCTCTACTACAGAAGCTACCATGAATAAAATATAGATGAATCCGAAAAGTGTCACCCACTGGGCATATTCCTTCTTCCCAACCTGATCGAGTATCGTGTGAAGAAATGCCACTACTAGCCCCACACCCGCTATTTTAAATATGATGTCCACATCAATGCCCATTTTCATTCCCCCCACATATTCCTACATCAGCAAGATGATCAATAATAGCCCTGATAAAAAACCAAGACTTTTCATCATTTTTTCATATTTCCCCTGTCGGTCGAGTGCATCGCTCTCTTCCCGTTCCAAGTGTGCCATCGTTAGCATGATTTGCTTTTGCTGATGATATTTATCGCTTTTTCCAAGCGTCTCCCCAAACTGTGAAAGAATCTCGAATTCTCCCTGTTTTAAAGCAAGGGATTGCCATATTTTCTTCAAACTATCATCCCATGCTTCCTTGACGGTGGTCTCTCCGGACTCGAGCCGGTTTGCAAATGCATCGAAAAAGATGGATAAAGGTTTGGCCATCTGTTTAGAAAGTTTCCTCGCCGCTTCTTTCAAAGGTGTATGACCAAACATTATTTCGGCTTCAAGCGATTGCATGGCGACTTTCAGCTGTCTCAGTTGACGAGGCCTCATACTTAATTTTTTCGCAGCTTCGAAACCTGCCCATGTCGTTGCAATAATAATGATCGCAGCTCCTATTAACTTAAACATGCGGGTTCACACCTTCCCCTAAGAAAATGGGAACTCCAGCAGCATCAAGGACTTTGTAGCTCCTCTTACCGGATTTACATCTCTGTAATTCTATAAAACGTTCAAAGATGTTTTGCTTTAATATTTCGGCTATAAAAGGTCGCTTCTTAATTTCATCCAGTGTATGGCCATGTGTAGTTATCATGAGTTTAATACCTGCGTTCACCGCTTCCAGCACAGCCTGCGTATCCGCCGCGCGGCCTATTTCATCCACGATCAATACATCCGGGGACATCGAACGGATCATCATCATCATCCCTTCCGCTTTAGGACATCCATCGAGCACATCAACCCTTGTTCCAAATTGGAGCTGCGGCACTCCATGAACACATCCGGCAATTTCCGAGCGCTCGTCCACTATCCCCACCTTTTGAGGGGCAATGCCGTGTTTTTCATTACCACTGGATATCATTCTTGCAATATCACGTAATATGGTCGTTTTTCCCGTTTGCGGAGCACCGATCAACATTGTATGCTGCCATTCCCCGTCATATAAGTAAGAAGTGAGCGGTTCAGCTGCACCTATTTTTTCACGTGCAACCCGAATATTGAAGGAGGAAATATCCCTGATCGCTTTGACAGATCCATTTTCCAAAATCACCTTGCCAGCAAGCCCCACCCGATGTCCGCCTGCTATGGTTATATAACCTCGCTTTAATTCTTCCTCAAGTGTATATAACGAAAATTGACCTATTTGATTCAATAATTGATCCGCATCCGAATGGGTCACTTCATAGGAAAAGAAGTATGGTTCCCCACCTACAATGACCTCAAGCGGCCTTCCAACCCGAATTCTCAGCTCTTCCATCTTATCGATCATCATCGGTGTCATACCCCGGAGTTGCTCACATATTTTTTTCGGTAAAAAAGAAAGAATCGTTTCCATTTTGACAATCCTCCTGTATACACCACTTTCAATAAAATATATGCCGACCAGCCTGCAATGATGACAGGCTATTAAAGAAACAGACCATTTATTGATTTTTTTATACTTCGGGGTCTAAAAAACACACAAAAAAAAGCCGAGAAATTAATCTCGGTCTCAGGCTGTAAAAAAATTCGAACAAAGCGAGTTTGCCCACAGGTTTTTATGGCTTGTACAATTTGGAAGTTGATTATAACGTAGGGGCACTCGCTTTCCGCTGGCGGTCCGCCCTTGGCGGCATTGCCGCCTGTGGGTTCTCACCTGGACGCGGTTTTCCCGCAGGAGTCTCGAACACCCGCTCCAATCAACTTTTTTTAACTTTTAGATAGATCCCTTTTACCTAAAGTCTTTATTGTTTTAAAATAGAATTATTAAAACTTGAGTGATGTGTTTTCTTTTTTAACATGATTCTATTCAGCGAGATCAGCTTGAAATGATTACTTTAGACCAACTGGTTCCAGCTTGTAAGTACACAACAACAAATAAAAAGGGCTATCGTGAGTACAAATCCTACAGTGTACAGAAAATAAAGACCACCAGATAGTGGTGACACGCCATATTCGGCAAGAATATATGGAATCATCTGCGTCATCAAGAAGCCAAATCCACTAAAAAATCAAAAAGGTTTCGGAATGAGTCCATTCCGAAACCTTTTTGTCTACAAACTGAAACCGAGATCTTCATCTCGGTCGTCTTTCAATTATGCACGTGATACGTATGATCCTTCATTTGTATTGATCAATAGTTTGTCACCTTGGTTGATGAAGAATGGAACTTGAACCGAAAGGCCCGTCTCAAGTACGGCTGACTTCGTGCCGCCTGAAGATGTATCGCCTTTAATTCCCGGCTCCGTTTCCGCCACTTCAAGTTCCACTGTGTTTGGAAGCTCGACCCCAAGTGTTTCCGCTTGGAAAGTCATGATATGCACTTCCATATTTTCCTTAAGGAATTTAAGTTCACGTTCAATGCTTGATGCAGGCAGCTCGATTTGGTCATATGTTTCGTTATCCATGAATACATGGCTATCCCCACTTGCATAAAGGTACTGCATCTTGCGGTTTTCGATATGTGCTTTAGCAACTTTTTCACCAGCACGGAATGTTTTCTCTTGGATTGAACCCGTACGAAGGTTACGAAGTTTAGAACGTACAAAAGCTGCACCTTTACCAGGTTTAACGTGTTGGAACTCGATAACCTGCCAAATTCCATTATCTACTTCAATCGTAACACCCGTGCGAAAATCGTTTACAGAAATCATAAATTTGTCCTCCTACATGTACATGTTTACAGAATGATTAACTCTTTAGTTGAATGAGTAAGTGCTTCGTTACCATCATGTGTAACGATTGTATCATCTTCAATCCGCACTCCGCCTACCCCCGGTAAGTAAATGCCCGGTTCAACGGTTACGGCCATACCTGGTTCTAAAATGATATCAGACCTAAAGGATAATGCTGGACCTTCATGAACTTCAAGACCGATACCATGTCCAGTCGAATGTCCAAAATACTGCCCGTATCCCTTTTCTTCAATTAGATTTCGAGTTAGTGCATCCGCTTCCTTGCCAGTCATACCAGGTTTGATCCCAGCCATTCCTCGCAGTTGAGCTTCTAAAACAATGTCATAAATATTAATAAGTTCTTCACTTGGCTTGCCAACCGCTAATGTCCGAGTGATGTCAGACACATACCCATTATAGTATGCCCCGTAATCCAATGTGACGAAATCGCCTTTTTCAATGATTTTATCCGTAGCCACTCCATGCGGAAGTGCGGACCTTAAGCCGGATGCTACAATAATATCAAAGGAAGAAGAAGTTGCCCCTTGTTTCCTCATAAAGAACTCAAGTTCATTGGATACATCCAGTTCCGAGATCCCTGGACGCAGGAAATCGAGAATATGTGTAAACGCAGCATCAGCAATAGCAGCCGCTTCCTTTAATATCTTAATCTCTGAAGAAGTCTTTATCAAGCGTAAATTCTCAATAACCCCCGACACCGGCAAAAGTTGTCCATCAATGGCCGCTTCGTATGCCTTATATGTAGCATAAGTCAGGTGTTCTTGTTCAAAGCCCAGCTTGCCGATATTCATCGCTTTAGCCTGCTTGCCGACTTCTTCGATGATGGTTCCTTTATGTTGAACGACCTCATAGTCCGGGGCCTGCTTGCCCGCTTGTTCCACGTATCTGAAATCAGTGATGAATTTAGCTTCTTTTTGGGAAATAAGTACAACGCCTGCACTTCCCGTAAAGTTGGTCATGAATCGACGGTTATATGTACTGGTAATCAAAAAACCATCAATGCCCGCCTTTTCCATTGAGGCTCTTAAGCGCATTAGTTTATTCATTTAATTTCTCCCCTTTGCAATCTTTGTGATCGCCTGCAACGCCAATTCATATCCGTGTATCCCCAAGCCGACAATCTGTCCCGCCGATACCGCGGCGGTCACTGATTCATGCCGAAAGCTTTCACGGGCATGTATGTTCGAAATATGCACTTCCACCACTGGAACATCAATTCCGGCTATTGCATCACGAATCGCATAGCTATAATGAGTAAAAGCTCCAGGATTAATGATAATCCCGTCGATCCCATGATCCTCTGACCAATGGAGCTTGTCGATAATCGCTCCTTCATGGTTCGTTTGAAAAGAAGTCAATTCCACTTCTAACCCTTGTGCTTGCTGCATTAATTGCGCTTCCACATCCGCAAGCGTCGAGGATCCATAATGCGCAGGTTCACGCTTCCCCAAGCGATTTAAATTCGGTCCATTGATTAGTAAGATTTTTGTCATCATCAAACACCTGCTCATGTTAAAAGAATGCCTTTCCATGAACATTCTATCATAATTACAAATTGTCTTACTACTTTTTTACAACCAAGAAGCAATCAGCTTTCCGATTGCTTCTCGGCTTTGTTTTTTTGACGGATATATTCCTGTTGATCGTATGAAATAGAAAACCCTACAAAAAGACCGTATATAATAAAAATGCATACACTAGTTATAACCGTATTTGCTGACATTTTAGAAAAGGTTGGCAAATCGACGAACATCGGTTTCAGGATAAATACCAGCAAAGCCCAGCAAACCACCCCCAAAATAATACCCGGAAAAATACTCTTCATCCTTTTAAAAAGACTATAGTATATAAAAGCGATCCCCACGGATAGAATTCCGAACAAAATTATGGTCATCACCGTACCGAGCCAATGATCGATCCAGGTCATATTGGACCACGAGGTAAGTATGAATTTTGGGCTAAAATCCATAAAGTTAATATAATGGGCTATGATTCCGATAAAACTGGCTAAAGCCCCCCCAACAAAACCGACAGCAAGTACATTGTAGATTAACATGCTTTGATATTCCTGTTGAATTTGTCCTTTTTCATTAGAAGACATATCAATCACCTCCGCTACGTAGTATGCCCTTTGTTAAATAGAACTATTTTTTTTTATTCTTAGGAAGGAGAATCACTAGAGGTTTTGGGATTTATTCTGTATGATTAAATCATAAATAATCTGCTTTTTTCAGAGGAAAATACCCATCCTCTGTTGAAGTTTATAATGTACACGGGATACTAGCTTCCTGTGATTCAACATTCATAAAGTAATTGCAGGGTTAAAGCTTCCATTCAATTTTGGAGGAGCGCCTTTACCCTTGTGATGCTTGATAATAAACATGTTAGCACCCTTGAGAGAGCTACGTGAATAACTATTAGGTTGGTGTAGAAATGTCTGAGGTTCAAAAACCCGTTTACGGAGGGCAGGCTGTTGTGGAAGGCGTCATGTTCGGCGGCAAACATCACACAGTCACTGCGGTACGCCGCAAAGATTCGTCGATTGTATATTATCATCTGCCTCGTGAATCGAAACCTATTGTCAACAGCTTAAAAAGAGTACCGTTTCTACGGGGTATCGTATCACTGGTTCAGTCAAGTGCCACCGGCTCGAAACATCTGAACTTTTCAACTGAACAGTATGAAGAGGAAGATGGGGAAAAGCAGGAAGAAAAGAAAAACGAAACGAAAGAATCTTCTAAAATGAGTGTATGGCTTGGAGTTGCCGTAATTGGCGTACTTTCCTTCCTATTCGGGAAGCTGCTTTTCACTTTGATTCCAGTCTTTCTTGCAGAGTTGACAAGACCAATCTTCAGCGGCCATATGGCCCAGGTTTTAATGGAAAGCTTGTTCAAGTTGATATTATTGCTGGTATACATTTACGTAGTATCCATGACGCCATTGATCAAGCGGGTCTTTCAGTATCACGGAGCAGAGCATAAAGTGATCAATTGCTTTGAAAGCGGAAAAGAATTGACCGTAGCGAATGTGCAGGCAAGTTCACGCCTTCATTATCGCTGTGGCAGCAGCTTTATTTTATTTACAGTCATAGTAGGCATGTTCGTCTATATGTTGGTTCCGACCGACCCATTATGGCTCCGTGTCGTGGATCGCGTTTTGCTTATCCCCGTCGTGCTTGGCATAGCCTTCGAGGTATTGCAATTGACCAACAAAGTAAGGGATATTCCCATTCTGCGTTACCTTGGCTATCCCGGCCTTTGGCTTCAGTTATTGACAACCAAAGCCCCGACAGATGATCAAGTCGAAGTCGCATTAGCCTCATTTCAAGAACTGTTAAGGATGGAAAAAGAGACCAAAAAAGGTTTAGAATCGGATGTAATTGTGTAAAACATCTATACACATTTTGATTATGAAAAATCATATACTAAACTAAGGGAATGACCTTCATTTTTTTCAAATATTTTACATGAAGAATGTTTAAAATAAGCTAAAAATGCTTATGATGCTCTTAAGGAGGTGTCTTTGTTGAAACGTTTCATATCTTTCATGATATACGGAATCATCGCCCTCGGAGTCCTCGGACTATTGAGCCGACTATTTAATGACCCGATTGGCTTTTTTAGAAACATTCTCATAATAGCCATTGTCGCAGGGATTATTTATATGATTTATACCGGATTAACAAAGGGAAAACCAGTTAAGAAAGAGCAGCAAGCATTCCGAAAGGCTGCCCGCCAGTCGAAAAAAAGGCTAAAAAACCGAACTTCGAAAAAAGATAATGTGGCTAGCTTCTCTGCAGCAAAATCATCCAAGAAAATAAAATGGAGAAAGAAAACGGATAGTCACTTAACCGTTATCGAAGGGAAAAAGAATAAAAAGAAAAATCGGGCTTCTTTTTAAGAGCCCGATTTTTTTTATTTATCATCAATAAGTCCATTTTTTAAGAAATTCTTTCGTGCACTGCCTACCCCGTTTCATCAAATCTCCCTTTTGTTCATCATTCAGATTGAAATCCATCGCAGAAACGCCTTTCATCGGAATAAATACAATATTATGGACGTGTTTCTTGGAGATATATCGTGCATCATGGGCATCTTTCATCGTTTTGAATAGTGCGGAGAACAATTCAACCGCATTATCCACCTCATGCGGTTTCCATATCTCATCGACACTCAGCCGCAAGCCTATGACCGGCCGTTCCTTCCTTACATGATCTGAATTGAATAACCACATAGGAAAATTGCTCAAAACACCTCCATCAACAAAAAGGAACTTGCTTTTTCCGACATCGAGTTTGACTGGTTCAAAGAAATAAGGAATGCTACAACTCATTCTTACTGCCTTTGCAACTGGAAAAGTATTCGGATCAATGCCATAGTTCGGCAGATCATCAGGCAGAACCACCAGTTTCCCATTTGTGATGTCAGAGGTTATGATACGAAGGGATTTCGGTCGTACATCCTTAAAGGTGACTACATTCCTTTCGGCAAGTTTGCTGGCAATCCAACCTTCCAATGCGTCGCCTTTATAAAGGCCAAGTTTCCAGTATACAAGGAGCCATTTGGCAAGCGGGATAGGCAAAAGACCACGCCTTTTATCCAGCAGGCCGCTTAAATCTATATCAAGAAATAGCTTTTCCATTTCTTTTCCGGTGTACCCAGCTGCCACGAAAGCTGCAATTATGGATCCTGCACTTGTACCTGCTGTCCGATGGAATAAAAATCCCCGTTCTTCTAATTCCTGCAGGGCTCCCACTAAACCATAGCCTTTAATCCCGCCTCCGGAAAAAACGCCGTCAATAATCATAGCTGCCCTCCCCTAATCCGGTCTTTACATTTCTAAGCAGGATTAGAGGGATTTATGACAGTTTTAAATAGAAATTACCCTCATCAGGTAAAATACTGAATTTCCGCTTTCGGGAAAAATTCCGCGATATACCCACGAATGGTCGTTTCCAGTTCTGCGGCTTCTTCGGTTTGGTAAACATATTTACCAATGCCATATCTACCCCATTTATATTTACGCTTCGTTTCGTCCAGTTCCAATTTTGTTTTCGGGTAGTTTTTTTGAATCACTTTTTTTGCTGGACCAGTGAACCGATGCTGGATTAATTCAAAAGTCAAATCCGGTATATCCACCCCTTTTAACGCCTCGCTTAATCGTTCGAATAATTCGTGATAGCCATCCTTCCATGCTTCATGACGATATATGGGAGCTACGATAAAACCCAGAGGATATCCGGCACCTGCCACTTTTCGTGCCGCTTCCATCCTTTCCTCGAAGCTCGATGTGCCTGGCTCGAAATTCTTTATCACAAAACGCGAATTTATACTGAACCGAAATCTCGTTTTTCCATTATGTTCAGCATCCAACAGATGGTCGACATGATGAAATTTAGTTACGAATCTTAAAACCCCATATTCACTTTTGCCAAAATATTCTATGGCCCTTTTTAAAGAATGTGTCAAATGGTCAATTCCGACAATGTCCGATGTACAGGCTGCCTCAAAACGTGTGATTTCAGGCTTTCTCTCATTTATATATTTTTCGGCTGCCTCGAAAATCTCGTCAAGATTCACATATGTCCTAATATATGGTTTCGATCCGAGTGTCGTCTGTAAATAGCAATAGTGACAGTGCCCCATACACCCTGTAGCAAGAGGGATGGCATATTCAGCAGATGGTTTTGAGGAATCGAATTTCAATGTTTTTCTTATTCCTACCACAAGCGTCGATTTGGCGACGCGATATTTTTGCAAATCGTTTTCCCCAGGAAGGTCCCTAATTTGGTTATGGGATGTGGTCTCCCGGATTTCAATGTTCAAATCTTCGAATTTCTTCTTCAATTCCCGGCCAAGAGGGTATTCCAGTGCCCTGGGCTCTATATACACTAATTGTGGCATAAATGGTTTCATTCCGTTCTCCATTCTGTTCATACTTTTAATCAAACTACACAATCTAATTCATAAGGATAGTTTTTCTTAATTCTGTTATCATCATGATTGTTTTTACTTGGAAATTCAAAATGAAGGAGATGCCATATGGCTAATAAAAAACGAGATTTCTTGACAAATGGAACGGGGAAACAAGCGATCACCGTCCAAACAGATAATAAATATCCAAATCCAAGGAATATACCTGGAGACTCGGTCGATGAATTTTCGGTATTGAAAGATGGAAACCAATATCTAGCCGAGAAGGAAATAGGGCAGCAAAATGAAAATGGTTGATTGAACGTAAAAAGAAGACCGAATTTACGATGATTCGGTCTTCTCTATTGGTTTGTAATTGAACAGACGGTAACTAACAAACATTTAAGACACTAAAAAAAGCCGTTAAGATAGGCTTTGCAGCATACTTAACGGCTTCCCTTACATCAGCTTATAGCCCGCATTTTAATTGTGCTCCGCAATTCGTGCAAGTATTGCATCCGCCCATTTCCTGGACTTCGCCTTTACGGCACACCGGACAAGTGTTGCCCACTTCCGACCCAATCGTAACGTTAGTCGAACGCAGTTCATTTATCGTATCGACCAATACGACTTTTTTCTTTACTTCCACATCTGTCAATTCATCCATTTCAAGCTGCTCGTCCATTTGGTTTTCTTCCGCTTTGAGCGTAAGAACCTGACTGTCACGGCTGCCATCCACATATACAGTACCGCCTTTTGCTCCGCCTTTGTATAGACGTTCATATACTTTTTCAACTTGTTCGACAGTATATCCTTTTGGAGCATTTACCGTTTTACTGATCGAGCTGTCAATCCAGCGTTGAATGATGCATTGAACATCAGCATGTGCTTCTGGAGCTAATTCCATAGCGGAAATGAACCATTTTGGAAGCTCTTCTGTATCGGCTTCTGGATGACGGTCCAAGTATTCCTGTACAATGTCAGCCTTAACTTCAATGAATTTACCAAGACGGCCGCTGCGGAAATACGTGAAGGAGAAATATGGTTCAAGACCTGTTGATACCCCGACCATAGTTCCTGTGCTTCCTGTAGGAGCAACTGTCAATAAATGAGAGTTACGGATGCCATGTGCAGCAACACTTTCCCTGATATCTTCAGGCATTTTTTCCATAAATCCGGTTTGTGTGAAACGTGTTCTAAGCTCATCGGATTCTTTGTCCGTTGACCCGATCAGGAACGGGAAACTGCCTTTTTCTTTAGCAAGTTCCACGGAAGCCCTGTAAGCTGTCGTCGCAATCGTTTCAAACACCTTGTCAACCAGGATATTTCCTTCTTCAGAGCCATATTCCGTCTCACAGTAGATCAAAAGGTCATGCAGACCCATTACACCAAGTCCAACCCGTCGCTCGCCCAGTGCCTGTTTTTTGTTTTCTTCCAAGAAATAAGGAGTTGCGTCAATGACATTGTCCTGCATACGCACACCGACTTCGACAGTCTGCTTAAGTTTCTCGAAATTAACGGTTTTGCTTTCTTTATCAGCCATCTCAGCCAGATTGACTGCCGCAAGGTTACATACTGAATATGGGGCCAATGGCTGTTCTCCACAAGGGTTCGTCGCTACGACCTGTTGACCGTATGCTTTGGCATTCGTCATTTCATTAGCATTATCGATAAAGAAAATACCTGGTTCAGCAGAATATGTTGCACAAATGTTTATTAAATTCCAAAGCTCTTTAGCGCGGATTTTACGGTAAACACGGACTTTGTGACCCATTTTCTCCCATTCGCGAACATCGCCGACATTATGCCATTCTTCATTGTAAATGGCCATTTCTTCGGCATTATAGCTTTCAACATCAGGAAAACGCAATTCGTATTCCGCATCTTGTTCCGCCGCTTCCATGAATTCCTTAGTCAGGCAAATCGAGATGTTGGCTCCAGTCAGAAAATCAGAATTATGGACACTGTATGTTCCCCCTGTACGGAGCTTTTCCTCTGCATCCCTAATGATTTTCTCGCTGAATCCACCTTGGCCAGGAATCTCCTTATAATTGATGATCCCTTGATACATAGCCGTTTCCTGTTCCGTGTGCGGAGTGAATTTCAATTTATCCGTCGCATATTTCTTGATTGCTTCGTCTTTAGTATTTTCCACTAAGTAACGCAGAATCCTTGGGTTTTGCATTTTAGAAATGATGAACTCTGCAATATCAGGATGCCAATCAGCAAGCATGATCATTTGCGCGCCGCGTCTGCTACCGCCCTGTTCAACAAGATGCGTCAGTTTCGCAATATCGTCAAGCCACGACACAGAACCCGAGGATTTTCCGTTTACGCCTTTTGCCAGAGTGTTTCTTGGACGCAGTGTCGACCCGTTCGTTCCCACTCCGCCGCCGCGGCTCATGATTTCCATCACTTGTTTCCTATGTTCTGAAATACCTTCACGTGAATCCGGTACGAATGGCATTACATAACAGTTGAAATAAGTAACATCCGTATTGGAACCTGCACCATATAATACTCGTCCTGCCGGGACGAAATTAAGGTTCTTTAATTCTTCATAGAATTTATTGAACCATTCCGTTCTTTTTTCTTCCGTGGTTTCCACTGATGCCAATCCCGTTGCATTACGTTTCGCAATTTGTTCATAGTATATTTCAAGCGGCTTTTCGATAATATCCAAAGGACGGTTTACAATTCCCGTCTCCATTTCTTCCGGGTTATCCAGAACGCCACGGAACTCTTCATCCACCAAAACCTTCGCTTTTTTGGTTTCCCAATCTATTTCAACGATGTAACCGAGACCCCTTGCCGGGAATTTCGGATCTTCCTTAATCGTCAACACGACGAAATCGCCTGCCGAGAGTGTGATTTTTTCAGTATCCTTAAAAGAATAGCGGTCAAGCATGACTAGACGGGACACTCCCTTATGCGCCATTTTCATATCAGCAGTTACAGGGTGAACCTGGGGAAATAAAGAAATATCCTTATTCAACCTTTCTAGATCAACCTTTAAAGCTTCTTTTATTACAACCGACATAATTCCCTCTCCTTTATATGTTTCAAGATCCGTTCTTGCTGCCGCAAAAATCCTTATGTAACCTTACATGTCCGTTTCGCTTAACAAGTACCCTAAATTTATCATAGCGAAACTCAAAAATCAACATATAGTGTCGCATTAAATATTTCAACTACTATATATTGTGTTTGTTTTGAATAACTTTTAATTTTGTCAAACGATAAATCAATTAATATAGTTAGCAAAAGGGAGGAAAATGTCGATTTACAATAATTTTTCATCAGATTTCAATTAATTTGGACCTTGCTTTTTCCCCATCCCTTTTAGGGCTTATCCCTGCAAGGGATGCGTTATTTGGTCAAACAAATCTGAAAAAACTTTTTTATTATCCACTCTAATTATGCTTCCTCTATCTCATGAAATTCCAATCATCGCTTTCATATTTGCTTTCTGCAATGGACTTCACTTCCAGCAATTGCTTTTCGGTGAGGACGTATGGCTCTAAATCGACCGAAAGTCCTTCGGCAAAACCTTTTTCAAAAGCTTCTTTCGCTTCAGGGATGGTAATCTTTCTCCCTGCAATATCATTTATGGCCACAGCTTTGTTTTTTAGGTTTTTTTGCATTCTCTCTTTAACCCTGTCATTTGAGAATTTAAATACGCTAAAAAGCTTATCATCATCAAGTTCAAGCAAAATGGATCCGTGCTGAAGGATGACGCCTTTTTGCCTGGTTTGAGCGCTGCCAGCGACCTTCCTGCCCTCAACGACCAGTTCATACCAGCTTGGAGCATCAAAGCAAACCGAAGACCTGGGCGATTTTAAAGCCGCTTTTTCCTGATCGGTTCGAGGCACGGCAAAATAAGCATCCAATCCCAGATTCCTGAATCCCATTAATATTCCTTCAGAAATGACACGATATGCTTCAGTAACGGTAGTCGGCATTCCCGGATAGGATTCTGGAACGATTACGCTATAAGTCAATTCATGCTCGTGCAGTACCGCTCGTCCTCCTGTTGGCCTGCGTACAAAACCAAGGCCCTGCCTTTTGACCTCTTCGATATCAATTTCCGCTTCCGCCTTTTGAAAATAACCAATCGACAATGTAGCTGGATCCCAGCCGTAAAAGCGTATGATTGGCGGAATTTCCCCTTTGCTTTGCCAGTTTAACAGAGCTTCGTCCAGTGCCATATTAAAAGCCGGTGAACAATACCCCGAATCTATAAAACCCCATTTATCTTTAGCCATCCTTACCCCTCGTTTCGATAGACTGTTTTTCAATACCCCACAAAAAACTCACATGTAGTAGTTTAACAGACTTTAACACTCTAAAAAAGAAAGTACCATCAAGTCCATGAAGAATTTGATGAAAATTCTTTTTGATTATTGGTTAAAGCAATTATATAATAAAGATTGTCTGTATTCGTTAAGGTAGAAGGGAGTTTTTATGTTTGGAAATATTATATACACTGCTCATCATCTTAGGAGTGGTTATTGCGTATTCACTTTTTAATTGGTACCGCCAGCGTAAAATCGTTAAAACACTAACACAGGACGAATTTATCGCTAACTACAGAAAAGTGCAGCTAATCGATGTGCGGGAACCGAATGATTTCGATAATGGCCATATCTTAGGCGCAAGAAACATCCCTATGACTCAAATGAAAACACGCTTGGTCGAAATTAGGCCGGACAAGCCTGTATATTTGTACGCTCAAAGCGAAATCATCAGCGGCAGAGCTGCAGCCATGCTATACAAAAAGGGCTACAGGGAGCTTTTTCACCTAAAGGGCGGTTTCAAAATGTGGACCGGGAAAATCAAAGCAAAGAAATAAGACCCCATCTCCGCATGGGCTCTTTTTAATTCAATAGCTCAAGGAAAAGAAAGTTAATTGCTGGACTTTAATGAAATCTTACATAAACATGAAAAATCCCCGCCGGCAGGCAGGGATTTTTTTCGTATAAGCTATCAATCTAGGCTTGATAACGCAGAACAGGTTTTCTTGCAGCAAGAGTTTCATCAAGCCGCTTTATAACGGTTGTATGCGGAGCTTCCTGAACGATTTCCGGGGTTTCTTCCGCTTCCTTGGCAATCTGGATCATCGCATCGATGAACGCATCCAGCGTTTCTTTTGACTCGGTTTCAGTCGGTTCTATCATCATTCCTTCCTCCACGTTCAACGGGAAGTAAATGGTTGGAGGATGATACCCGAAATCCAGTAATCTTTTGGCTATATCGAGAGTCCTAACCCCCAATTTCTTTTGCCGGCGTCCGCTTAATACGAATTCGTGCTTACAATGACGATTATATGGTAAGTCAAAATAAGGTTCCAACTTGCGCATCATATAATTGGCATTGATGACCGCATTTTCGGTGACGGCTTTAAGGCCATCAGGCCCCATTGAACGAATGTACGTATATGCCCTCACGTTAATCCCGAAATTACCATAATAAGGTTTTACCCTGCCAATGGATTGCGGACGATCATAATCAAGAGCGAATTGCTCACCTTGTTTAATTATAAGAGGTTTAGGCAGGTAAGGAATCAAGTCCGACTTCACACCTACAGGACCAGAACCCGGACCTCCGCCGCCATGCGGACCCGTGAATGTTTTATGGAGATTTAAGTGAACCACATCAAAGCCCATGTCACCCGGGCGTGCTTTTGAAAGGACTGCATTCAGATTGGCTCCGTCATAATAAAGCTTCCCACCTGCATCATGGACAAGTTGTGCCATTTCCAAGATGTTTTCTTCAAATAATCCCAATGTATTGGGGTTCGTCAGCATCAAGGCCGCCGTATCAGGTCCAACAACACGCTTTAAATCTTCAAGGTCGACTAATCCATTTTCATCGGATTTCACTGTAATCGTTTCAAGTCCGGCAACAGTGGCAGAGGCAGGATTCGTACCGTGTGCAGAATCAGGTACAATCACTTTCGTCCGTTCTGTATCGCCATTCGCTTCGTGAAAAGCGCGAATCATCATCAACCCTGTCCACTCACCATGTGCACCTGCTGCAGGCTGTAATGTCACTTGGTCCATCCCGGTGATTTCAGTTAAGTGTTCCTGCAAATCAAATAAGAGTCCCAATGCTCCCTGAACGGTAGCCGGATCTTGATATGGATGGATATGGGCAAAGCCGTTGAAACGTGCCACGTTTTCATTTATTTTCGGATTATATTTCATCGTGCATGAACCCAGCGGATAAAAACCCGAATCCACCCCATGATTCCGTTTGGAGAGTGCTGTATAGTGACGCATGATATCCAGTTCGGACACCTCAGGCAGTTCTGCCTCTTCTTCACGGATGTAGTCGGCAGGAAGAATTTCTTCGAGCGGAATAGTTGCAACATCCATTTCTGGCAGACTGTACCCGATTCGACCGGAAGTACTGATTTCAAAAATGAGTGATTGATCTTGATTATTCATGTTGATCCCCCAATTCCTGCGCAAGTGCATCAATTTCTTCTTTTGTTCTAAGTTCAGTTACCGCAACCAGCATATGGTCTTTCAGCTCAGGATAAACCGTCCCTAAATCAAAGCCGCCGATCATCCCTTTTTCAAAAAGGCTTTTATTGATTTCTGAAAACGAAGCAGGCAGTTTAATGATAAATTCATTGAACGAAGGACCGTCGAATATCAGTTCCACCCCTACTGCCATAATTGCTTTTTTCGCATAATGCGCTTTTTGAATATTTTGCACGGCCATTTCCTTGACACCCTTTTTCCCAAGGGCGGTCATTGCAACAGAAGCTGCCAACGCATTCAAAGCTTGATTGGAACAAATGTTGGATGTGGCTTTGTCACGGCGAATGTGCTGTTCACGAGCTTGTAGCGTTAGTACAAATCCCCTTTTACCATTTTCATCCACGGTTTGACCGACGAGTCGGCCCGGAACTTTCCGAACAAGTTTATTAGTAACCGCAAAATATCCACAATGAGGTCCACCGAATGCCGCTGGAATGCCGAATGGCTGGGCATCCCCCGTTACGATATCTGCACCGAGTGCACCAGGGGATGTCAAAGCTCCCAATGCAAGCGGATTACTGGAAACGATAAACATGGATTTGACGCCATGAATGATTTCTTCCATTTCCTTCAATGGCTCGATCCGGCCAAAAAAGTTCGGATATTGCACGATCACTCCTGCAATGTCCTCATTCGCCAATTCCTTTAAAGCAGCTAAGTCCGTCACACCGTCTTTATAAGGAATTTCGATCACTTCCACGCGTTGCCCTTTCGCATATGTCTTCACGACTTCTCTTGATTCAGGATGAACGGTTCCTGAAATGAGAATCTTCTTGCGCCGTGTCTGTCCTGAAGCAAGCATGGCTGCTTCAGCCAGCGCTGTCCCGCCGTCATACATGGAGGAGTTAGCCACATCCATGCCCGTCAATTCACATATCATCGTTTGATATTCAAAGATTGCTTGAAGCTCTCCCTGTGAAATTTCAGGCTGATAGGGTGTATAAGCCGTGTAAAATTCAGAACGGGATAGAACATGATCGACGATGACCGGTGCATAATGGTCATAGACACCCGCACCAAGGAAGGAAGCATAGTTTTTAAGATCCGCATTCTTGGCAGCAAGCCTTGATAATTCTTTCATTAATGCTGGTTCCGATTTAGCAGGCTTGATATCGTATTCTCCTTGAAAACGAACGCTCTCAGGGATATCATTGAAAAGTTCTTCAGCAGTGGATACCCCTATCGCTTTCAGCATTTCTTGTTTATCTTGCTCTGTCATGGGTAAATAACGATGTTTCATCTAATGACCATTCCCCTCTATTTACGTGGTTTTTTATAAAAAGGTGTTTGTATTATAACGGCTTTCAAACGTTTGGAACGGATCTCCACTTCGACTTCCGCATCCAGCACTGAAAATTCCTTATCGATAAGTACCAAACCCACGTTTTTCTTCAACGTTGGTGATTGGGTACCGGTCGTGACCTCGCCAATGACTTTATCACCGCTGTAGACCTTATACCCATGACGTGGAATGCCACGGTCTATCATTTCAATTCCCACAAGCTTGCGAGGAGCTCCTTTCTCCTTTTGCTCAGCAAGAACGGCTTTCCCGAAAAAATCAACTTCCTTATCGACTTTTACTGCAAAACCAATCCCGGCTTCTATCGGGGTGATGTCTGCTGAAAGCTCCTGCCCATACAACGGCAGTTTCGCTTCAAAACGCAGGGTATCACGAGCACCTAAACCAATCGGCTGAACTCCCTCTTCGTTTCCGGCATCCATAATCGCCTTCCAAAGGGCTGGACCATTTTCACTGTCACTATATATCTCAAAGCCATCCTCACCAGTGTATCCAGTACGGGATACCATCGTGGAGATACCGTTAATCATGACATTTTCCTTGAACTTGAAAAATCCAATTTCACTTAAAGCAGTATTTCCCGATAGTTTTTGTAAAATCTTCTCTGCAGATGGCCCTTGAAGTGCCAGCTGTGTATAGTCACTAGATACATTCTTGATTTGGACATCTTCCGATAAATGAGCTTGCAGCCAATTGAAATCTTTTTCTGTGTTCGCTGCATTGACCACGAGCAGATAGTCATCCTCAGACCTTTTATACACGATTAGATCATCAACCGTGCCTCCGTTTTCATAACACATGGCGGAATATTGGGCACCGCCCTGTTTCAGCTTTGATATATCATTAGTCAGCATCTTTTGTAAAAAGGAAAGGCTCCCAGGACCCTTAACATCGACTTCACCCATATGGGAAACATCGAATAACCCCGCTTTTGTACGTACGGCTTCATGTTCGTCCTTTATACCCGAAAATTGGACAGGAAGTTCCCAGCCGCCAAAATCAATCGTTTTACCTCCGTATTCACGATAAACCTCAAATAGTGGTGTTCTTTTTAAATCGGTCAAAAAATGACCCCCTTCAGATTTTTTTAAATTAATTGGCTTCATTATCAAAAGCTTCTTGTCATTACGCATCAGATATATCCTGATTCATGATGTGAAAAAAGCACAAAAAAGGACAGAGAAAGCCCGTTTGAGCTTTTTCTCTGTCCTGAAACCTGAAAGTTTACCTATGTAATAGGTTTTCCCCTTTGGTGGCCGTCCCAAAACGGGCGGCGCTCTCCAGAGTTGCGTCCAATAAGAGTTCTTTTGCCTGAGAGATTCACTGCTAAGTTTGCTCCTTCGGCGCTACATCCGTAGTCTCTCCCCTTATCTTCACCCGCATATAAATGGTCTACCAATGAAAGGAAGCGAATAAGCCACCAAACATCGGTAAAACCTCTGAGCATCGTGGAATGCATTCTCTGCCAATTCTCCTGAAACCTCAGAAACCGTTTGATTGGTCTCCTTCAGTAATCTTGGATAAATTAGAAGTCTATAGCCCATACTAAGAAAACGCGAACTGCAAAATCGATGTACAAAGATTCTTTGTAGCGTTGGGAAATTGGAATTTTCTAAATATACTTATATCCTACCCTAAGAAACTTATCTCTGCAATATCTTTTGAAGAGAAATATTTTTCTTACTTCACATATGAAATGTTCGGGTTTTGACCTTTTATTAAGGAAAATATGATTTAAGAGGGAGTTATTTCTATGAAAATCAATATATCCTTTAATTCTGAATGGAATGACGAGTTTCTGCAAAAGATGGAAAATGACGGTCCATGGGGAAACTGGGAGCTTTATAAGCTCGCGGTTCAAATGGAGGAAAATCTTATCATCCCTGATTTTGAAGGTTTACAGGCGCCCAAGCACCTTCCGCAGTTAACCCCGCTTCCCCATCAATTGGAAGCAGCCAAGCAAGTGGTGGAAAAGATGAATGGAAAAGCCATTTTAGCTGATGAGGTAGGGCTCGGAAAAACAATTGAAGCTGGATTGATCCTAAAAGAGTATATGATTAGGGGCCTTGTAAAAAAAGTTTTGATCCTTGTTCCGGCTTCCCTTGTCACACAATGGGCTTTTGAATTGAACACCAAGTTTCATATACCGGCAGTCGTTCAGAGAAAAAGCTATGTTTGGGACTCCTGTGATGTGGTCATTTCATCCATTGATACAGCGAAACGAGCTCCACATCGAGATATCATTTTCAAGCAGGAATACGACTTCATCATTATTGATGAAGCTCATAAACTTAAAAATAATAAGACGAAGAACTATGAATTCGTCCAAAATCTGAAAAAGAAATTTTGTTTACTCCTGACAGCCACTCCGATTCAAAATAAAGTCGAGGAAATTTTCCACCTCGTTTCGTTATTGAAACCAGGCCACTTGGGAAATGCCTCACTTTTTTCAGAAAAGTATAAAGGGAAAGGCCGGAACATTATTGAAGATGAACACCTAAAGGAACTTGTCAACACTGTCATGATTCGAAACCGGCGGGCCGATACTGGCATTGAATGGACAAAACGGCATGTGGAGACCATCACCATTGAATTTTCTCCAACGGAACAAGCATTGTACGATGCTGTTTCCAAATTCAAACCTATTTCGGATGGTTCTAAAGGAAGCGCCTTTTCGGCTCTCACTCTCCAAAGGGAAGCATGCAGCAGCAGAGAGGCGGTCTTTTATACATTAAAGAATATGAAAAATAAATATGATCAGCCTTCCCCTGACTTTTTGGCAAAGCTTGATGATTTATTTTCTAAAGTGAATGAAACGGTTCAGAACTCAAAGGCTGAAAAAGCTTTGGAACTGATCAAGAAAATTGATGATAAAGTCATTATCTTTACCGAATACCGGGCGACTCAGCTATATCTACAATGGTACCTACAGCAGAATGGAATTTCTTCAGTTCCTTTCCGAGGCGGTTTTAAGCGCGGAAAGAAAGACTGGATGCGAGAATTATTCCAAAAAAATATACAGGTATTGATTGCAACAGAAGCTGGCGGGGAAGGGATAAACCTTCAGTTTTGCCATCACTTGATTAATTTTGACCTGCCATGGAACCCGATGAGGCTCGAACAGAGAATCGGACGGATACACCGCCTTGGTCAGGAAGAAGATGTGATGATTTATAACTTTGCCACGAAAAATACAGTGGAAGAACATATTCTAAAGTTACTATATGAAAAAATAAATTTATTCGAGAAAGTAATCGGCGAATTGGATGATATTCTAACCAAACTGGATATTAACAACATTGAAGAATATTTGATTGATGTAGTCGGTGAATCCAAAACAGAGGGCGAAATGAAAATCAAGATGGATAATTTTTCGTCGTTAATCCAATTCGCCCAATCAATGAAGGAAGGTGAGGTTCATGCAGCAACGGGAAATTCATGATTTTTTAATAACTTACTTTAAAGCCAATGATTGTGAAATACTGGATAATGCACCAACCCACCTTACAGTCCAATTGACGATTGATATGGATAAAGAATTAATGAACAGACCCTTTTATTGGCATTATCTAGAAAAAACAGGCGGCGTTCCAAACCCAGCACAGATGACTTTCATTACCGATCCAGAACTAGCTCCATCCGATTTAAAGGGAGAAATGATTCATTTTGGCTCCCCTCGCCTTCACCAGATTATTCAATCTACCAAAAAGCTGGCAGGATATACTAGACTTTTTGAGGATACCCCTCCATCAAAAGGGGGAAATAATCCTTTGTTTCCTTGGCTGACCCTGAATGTGAAAATATCCTATCAATGCGATCGTAAAAAGGATACCTTCATGTCGATCGGTTTGAATTTAATCTCAGGTGAGATCATGGAAAGGTTTCACCATCGGGTTTTACCGATAAAGGTCACCCCCAAAATACCGGATTACTCCTTTACGCTTTCACCGCTCATCATGCCCAAGAGCGGATTGGCAAGACTGGATACATACATCAGGACCAGTTTCGAGGATGATGACCATTCCTGGGCAGAGGAAGCAATGCTTCGCTGGCAGAATGACTTGAATTTATTGGAGCATTTTTACAAGGATATGGAGGAAAAAAGTGAGAGCTATTTTACTGAAAAAGATGCCTTAAAAGCTCAATATGAACCTAACATCCGAATATCCATCATCAACGGAGGGTTATTTTACCTTTCTGATAGGGCATTGGGATAAGTAAGAACAATAAAAAAACAGATGCCCTAAATTCAGGACATCTGTTTTATTTTTTGATATTTTTCCTTACGAACATCGACAAAGCAAAAGGGACAATGCCAAACCAATGGGACATACCATGATTTTTATCCTCTTTTCTGTGACGGCGCTTTTCTTTTCGTTCTTTTTTCGTCAGATTAAAATACTCGACAAGCTGCTGAGTCAGATATTTAATATAAGCGTTTGTAGACATATAAAATAATCACCCTATGCAAAGTATGTCCCGTTTACGCAGCTTTTATTCCTTTGCTTGTTCCCTGAACACGTGTACCTGACTTAAAAGAATGTTGATTTTGCGTATTAAACAGCCTGCTTTTCCAACCATTCTTTCACTTTCCCAGCTTCTTTATCGTATTGAATGATGACCCTTCCCTCGCGGTCATTTTTAGTCGTGGAAGAGAACTCGATATAGACATAAGGACCTTCTTCTTTCATTACGGAATACCGCACCACACCATTAGGGTATGAAATTTCCCCCTGGATGATTTTTGGGATCTCTTCGCCCCACTCTGCCGTCACATCCTTGATCGCTAAATGGACAAGATGGTCGGCCACAAGCGATTCTTCCACTTCTTTATAAAATTTTTTATCAATGATAAACTGATCGATCATTAGTATTGTGAACATGATGAAAACACTCGCTACAATCATGACCATCGGGAAAACGACTCCTTTTTGATTATTCATCGACTTTCGTGACATTCCTAAAGAAAGGATGAAATCTTCGACTGAAAGTAGTCCCTGCTTTATCCGTTATATTTATAACAATGACACTGCCATCCTTCTCAACCCGGAATTTCGAAATGTTCTGTAAGATGACCTCATGCCCCATACCATTCACTCGTCTTCGGACCTTATCTTCATATTGTTCAAACGATGATAATTGTTCATCTGAAAGCAGCAAATATAATTTATTTCCCATTACATCCTGAGCTTTGGAACTCCGGACCTCCTGCTTCATTTGCATGGTAAAGACCTCCCACTCTTTAGGATGCAATTTATCAACGGACCCCATCTGGGTGTGAATGATTGAAAAAAGCTGTAGAACAAAAAGGGACGTCGTCATTAATATCATTAAAGAAAAAAGCATTTCGATCATCGTAAAGCCATCATTTTTTCGCAGCATCACAAATGGATTCAAGATTACCCGATTCATCTTCATAACGTACACACCCTTCAATCATCCCCGGGAAATCCCCATTGTCCTTCCAAACCAATTCATAGGATCTTCTTTTGTAAATGATTTCCTGACCATTTGCTTGTATTTCCCCATCCATGAACGCCGTCAATCTTTCATATAATAAATGGTGGGCTTCTGTCCTTACGGCAATATCTTTCCGATGCGTCATTAACTCTTCAAGAATCGGTAAAATGGCAAGTACCAGGAAAATACAAATGGAAAATGCGGCCATCAGCTCAAGGTAAACGTAACCTTTACAATTTCTCAATCCTGAACCTCCCTTTACCGATATTGAGGACCAATTTGTACATTCCTTTTGACGTGTCAATCATAATCGTTCCGGCTTTTGAAGCATTTCCATACTGATTAAAATGGAAGCTAAACCCCAAAGTGCCACTTAAAAACTGAATATCCTTTGGTATGCTCCTCTCTAGAACGATTCCTTCCTTATAAGATGACACGGTATAAACCTTTTTGGCATTATTAATATGAAGGTAGATCAAGCTCTCATGACTGATGGCATACTGCTGTGCATAGAAGATATCTTCATGGAATTGAGAAAGAAATAGCCTATTTTCCATGCCTTTAGTGAAGCTAGGATATAGATTAGGACCGATGGAAATCAGTAGTACAAAAATAACGAGGACAATAAGGGTTTCAGATAATGTATACCCCCCATTGGACTGCCGTATATTCACTTCCCTCCTACTCAACGACCGTTATCTTTCCTTTACTATCCAAACTAATATCATCCCCATTAGGACAGGATGTCTGTTTGAGATAGCCTTGACTTTCCAATTCACCGATACTTCCGGGCAGTTTAGCATTATCAATCTCATAAGCCTGTACCTGTGCTTGGGCCATCTTCACGAATGCTTCACAACCTTTGGACTGAATCGTAGATTGGTTCTTTGTGATATTGGGGATTGTTATAATCAAAAGGATGGAAATTACCAGTAAAACAATAAGCATTTCAATTAGTGTAAACCCACGTTCATTCATCACGTTCTTCAACATATCCATCATGCTCCTGAACCACCTGAATACTAGATGGCTTCGAGCATTTTCACCTCCGGAATACAATAATAAAATCCTATATACTTTCGAGCAGTGAGAACATCGGCAGCAAAACCGCCAAATAAATGGACACGATCAACAGACCTATCAGTGAAAACATGAGAGGCTGAATGATTTTTAAGATTGCATTCATTCTCTCTTCAATTTTCTCCAGTATAAAACGACTGTAATGAAGTAGCTCCGCATCAAGTCTGCCATATTTTTGACCATTTGCAGCGACCACCGGCAAATTACCATCAAAATATGGAAGCTCCCGAAAAATCAATTCAAGTGATCTGCCCTCAATCAGATCATCCTTAATGATATTGCATAGTTTTTGGTAAAAGGGCTGCTGTTGGTTTATCGAGAATAATTTAATGCTATCGTTAATCGATAGCCCTCCGGAGAGTAAGCCACTTAATTGGCTTGCAAAAAAATAAGTTTCGTATAATTTGATGAAGTTCCCGAATATCGGAATTCTCATCAAAATCCTCCGCTGCCTTAATGGGCACAATCCGTTAAACCAAAATCGTTTGAGTACATACAAGAATAGGAGCAATCCGAGTAAAAAGAAGGGGAGTGCTGGAAGAAAGAATGTGGAAGCTGATATTAATCTCAAGAGTGTATGCTGATCGACATCCATCGTGAAATAGATTGTCTGGAATTTAGGAAGGAGAACACTCTGAAGAATATAAAAAACAATACCTACAAAAAAGACTAAGAACACGGGATACACCATTAACTTTTTTACTTTATCCATATCCTCGGTTCTTTTCTTCCAATATCGCCCTCCTTCCACCAACGCCCGTTCCAGGTCGCCGTATTGTTCTCCATAAAATATATAACTTACAAGCTGCGGATGAAAATTCAGATGGGTCAGCACCAAGTGCAGCGGGAAACCGTTCCTTAAATCGGCTTTAGCCTGAGTGAAGTCTTCCGCTTTCTTCTTTGATTCCTGAAATTCAAGAAAATGCAGAGCCTCCGCCAAGGGATAACCATGCTTCAATAATTCACCTAGCTTCGAAATAAAAACCGCCTGCTCTTTTACCCTCCATTTACTTTTTGGTTTCATGGTATACCAGCCGTTCATATTCCTCTGAATCCACATAGCCCATCGCAACCGCTTTTCCAATTTCATCCTTCAATTGGCGGTAGCTGACCGTTGCCATTCCTTTTTCATCTCCCATTATCCTGAGAACCTCAGCCAGGCTTTTTCCATAGAGCAATTCATATACACTGGCCCTTTTATTCCTGGCAGTCATCTTGCAAGCAAAAGTACAGTCCCCTTTACATGGAAGACATCGCAATTCAACCAGCCGCTGTGCTGTCACGCCAATCAAGCTCTGTTCAACCTCAAGCAAGCTGACACCAAATTCCAGTAACCTGGAGATGGCGCCCTTGGCATCCCTTGTATGCATGGTTGTAAGTATCAAATGACCGGTTAATGCGGCACGCACTGCAATTTTGGCAGTTTCTGCATCCCTGACTTCCCCAACCATGATCACGTCGGGGTCATGCCTCAGGACAGCTTTTAGACCGACAGAATACGTAATGCCCGCCTTTTCATTGATTTGGACTTGCAGTACCTTTTCGGATACATTTTCAATGGGATCTTCAAGTGTAATGATATTTCGATTGATCATTTCGTAGGCATGGTGAAGCAGGGAATATAATGTCGTGGTTTTTCCACTGCCAGTCGGACCTGTAAATATGAGCATGCCATGGGAATGCTTCAGGAGTGCAATCAATTTTTGGACGGTATTTGGAAATAGGGATAACTGTTCGAGAGGAAGGATATTCTGTTGGGGTATTAAGCGGATGACCAAACTTTCGAGATGGGCAGTGGGTAAAGTGGAAAGGCGGAGCCCGACAACCTGGTTAGCCAAATTAATGGTGAGGGCACCACTCTGGGGCCTCCTTTTCTCCCCTATATCCATCGAGGCAAGGAACTTCAAATGAGCGATCAGCCTTTCAGCTTCAAAGAATGATAATGTTTCCTGGGGTACAAGCTTATTGTCTATCCTGAATTGGATGAGAGGTCCCTCCCTCCGAAAAAAAATGTGGATATCCGATGCAGATTCCTGAATGGCACGGGTTAATATTTTTTCTGCGGTCTTTTCAATCGATATCAATTCATTCATCACCTCCTATATTTCTTGTTGTAAGGATTCGACAATCCACGACAAATTCCTGCTCCAGTATAAAAAAAATTCCCGAAAAGAGCTTCGAGAATCATCTTACATGCTCACTTTCAATTCAAGCCTTTGGGAAACCAAATTTCTTAAAGCGTCTACATTATGACCTATCACCAGCTTTTCCCCGTCCATTAGGATGGGTCTTCTTAATAACTTCGGTTCTTTTGTTAATAATTGGATGACATCAGAAAGCATCATTTCGTCAATATTAACTTGTAAGTCTTTGTAAGCTTCACTTCTTGTTGCCAAGACTTCATCAAGTCCTTCCGTTGTCAATTCAAGTATTCTTTTTAACTCTGCTGCAGTTGGAGTTTCTCTGAATAAATGCCGTTCATCGAAGGAAACATGATTGGCCCTTAACCATTTTTTTGTTTTTCGGCAAGATGTACAACTTGGGTACGAAAAGAAAGTTAACTGTGCCATACTAATCACTCCCCGTTCACATTTTGTATACAATTATAATATATATAATGATTGTATAATATTTGTACAATTAATGTATATTTTTTTGCATTATAAAACAGTTTAAATTGTGAACTTTTTTTAAACTAAAGTGAGTTAGCGCTTTCTATTATTCCATTTTTTTCTGCCTGCATTATAATGAACATAGGTAAACTATGGAATACAGGAGGGTGTAATGGAACAAACGTTAAAAATAACAAACGTGTTAGCAGATCCCACCAGATATTATATATATCAGCATATTGTGAAAAACCATGGCGATGTTTCGGTACAGCAAATTGCCGATTCTTTTAACATCCATCCAAATGTTGCACGTTTACATTTGTCAAAACTTGAAGATATCGAAATGTTGACCTCGGATGCCCGAAGGACGGGTAAAGGCGGTCGCCCGAGCCGGCTTTATCGATTATCCGATAAAGTCATTCAGCTTCATTTTCCACATAGGAACTATCAGCTGCTTTCCAGGATTGCAATTCAGACGATGATGACATTAGGGGAACATGGAAAACAGGCTCTTTATGAAACGGGAAAAGGCTACGGGGAGGAACTGATAAAGCAGCAACTAGCCCTGAACTCGAAGTCGATCGATCGAATTGCTTTTGAGGAAAAAGTCAGCATGCTTAAAAATGCGGCTACCATAGCAGGGTTATCTCCTGAAATACAAGCAAGCGAAGAAGAAAATAAAATATACTTTCGTATCTTCAATTGCCCGTTTAAGGAAGTTACTGAAGTGGAGCCAGGGACAATCTGCTCCATGCATAATTCATTTTTAGAAGGTATGTTCGAAGCCTTGTTTGATAATGTCAATATTGTGGAATTAGAAAACATGATGTCCAATTGTACAGCATGCTCATACCAGGCTTCGGTTCTCACATAGAAACAAAAGGCATCCTTTACATTACCTTACAATTTCATTTATAATTATTTAGAATGTACACGACTAGACATAAGGAGGGATTCGGATGGAACGCATGTTCAGAGTATGTGGATTTTGGACAGGAATTATGGCAATTTTCTTTTATCTTGGCCATATGCATCAAACGTCTTTGCTTTTCTTTGCACAAACGATCTTTTTTGTTCTTTTAAGTTATTTGAAATTATCTGAGCGCATGTATATTTATGTTTTCGGCGCCTATCTTACCGTTTTCTTTGCAGGATTTTCCTACTGGAGCGTATTTATGATGACTCCTGGTACTGCGCATTAAGAACAAGCAATATTACATAACCCATGAATTTTGATTCATGGGTTTTTTACTTGTCACCATTCAGGAAAGATCCTTACATCGTCTGCTAAATTCTTCGATTGAAGCAACACTTTGAAATGTTCACTAAATCCCCCTGGAACGATTAGCCCGCGAATTGCACGATTACGCTTCGCCGTTTTCGAGAATGGATCAGTTCCTTGATGGTCCCTCAATTCCTCTAATATTCCTGCCTTAAGCAAGAATTCATTTTGAAGAAAAAGCCCATGATTGGAAAGATCCTTTCTTTTTCCAATCTCGATTAATGTGTCAAAATGGATATGTGTCGTCAAATCCATATCACCAGGATACATAAGTGGATCTTTAATCATTTGGTGCTCATAATAGCCCCTCAAGCTCCCTTGAAGATGAGCTGGCTCCTTCCATTCCCTTTCGGTATAGCCATAATCAATTGTAAGGAGTATACCCGATTCGATACAGGAAACGATCTTCTCATATTCACGGACCATTTTTAACGGAACTTCATATCGTTGTCTTTCATTTAAGGTGATAGTTCGTTCTGTAAGGTAAGATAGAATGTCAGGGTTGTCCAAAGGTTCCCTCATCTCTACAAAATCTCCTTCCTTTTCAGTGACGAAAACCTCTACGAGGGCTCCCTTATACTTTTCGATCACATGTACAGGCAACGCGTCGAAAAGTTCATTTGAAAAGAGGATACCATTTACCTTCGTCCATTTTTCCAAACTGGCAGCGGAAACTGCCTGTTTGAACATCCCTATACGTTCTTGCTGAAGCCTTCTATGAAATGGACTTTCATCCACAAGGATATAAGTCAAAGAGTCCCATATCTGTGGTTCCAATTCCTTCATGGAAACGAGGATATCATGAGCGAGCTTACCATCACCTGCGCCGACCTCGATGATTTTTGGTGAAACTCCGCAGCTTTTTATTAAATAAACGAACCATCTGGCCAGAGATCTCCCAAATGCATCCCCAACATTGCCAGACGTATAAAAATCCCCTCTGGAGCCAATCTTCTTTTTTTCGCGTACATAGTAACCTATATTGGGCGCATATAAAACAGCTTCCATATAGTCATGATAGGAAATTCTTTTTTGGGGGCTTCCTGCAATCAATTCCTTTAAGTGATTTTTCAACACAATGCCTCCGTCTCCATGATCTTCAATCATATGAAAATTAAATGTTCCTTTTCTTTACAAAACACATAAGTTCACAAAATGTTCAATTTTTTCATCTTCATAAGCGTGCCATCATTACAAAATGAATGTTTTCGACAAATCTTAGTTCAGAGCTGAATCAAAGTCATGCACACAAGGCAAGGCCCCGGTTTTTATATTCAGTATAGTTCTGGAAATGACCCATTTCAATATTTTTACATAATTAAGAACTTTAAAAAAACAGGTGCCATACGGCACCTGCAAAGGTCATTATCTCAAAAAGGGATTAGTATTCTTTTCATCCAGAATGGTCGTGACAGGCCCATGACCAGGAAATACGATCGTATCATCAGAAAGTGACAGCAGTTTCGTTTCAATGCTATTTAACAGCACTGCCTCGCTTCCGCCTATTAAATCGGTTCTGCCTACGCTTCCTTGGAACAAGACGTCCCCTGAAAATAGGAGCCGTTGCTCCTTGGCATAATACGAAACGCTCCCTGGTGAGTGTCCGGGAGTTTCGAATACTTCGAAAGTGAATCCCCCAATAGTAAGTTCTTGCTCATTTGCCAGGAAGTGATCGGCAGGCTTCATGCGCATTGGATTTTCAGGGAACCAGTTTTGAGAACCATTCAATGCGGGATCAAGTAGCCACTTGGCCTCTTTTTCATGAATATATGCAGGTATCCCATAATGTTCCCGAATAGCATCAAGAGCACCGATATGGTCAAAATGTGCATGTGTCAATAAAATCGCCAAAGGCTTTAAATTTTTTGTTTGTATGTACTGTATGATTTTCTGCGGCTCTTCACCCGGATCGAAAATGATGCAATCCTGTCCATCGGAAACTACATAACAATTCGTTTGCAGCGGGCCTAGAGGTATTTGTGTCCATTTCATTTCAATCAGCTCCAATATGATTTTCTATCTTCATCTTACACTAATTAGGCTGCTAATGTTAATCCAGTTTACTCAAGTCATAGAAGTGTCACCTATTAAACCTCGACAAATAATTGAAAAAATATTAAGATATTAACAAATGCAATCTTTTCTACATATTTTTGGTAGTTGCTTTATTCTCTGGGTATATTATTAGGGATTAAGTATTCATTACGAAAAGGGGGTTTTGACATGATATTAATGGTAGTTTTCGGACTTGTGGCTATATTAGGAGTAGTAGCTGTGTTTACCTCATTAAAAAAGAGAAACTTCTTAGGATTCATTTTTGCTGCCGGCAGTGCAGTCGTGTTTGGCTGGTTCACTGTCATGACTGTCATCAACAGCGGTTTTCCAGTTGCCCATTGAAGAAAAAAGCTCGCCATCCGGCGAGCTTTTGTTTTAGGTCATCATGTTTGTTTGAACAATCTTTGTATTTGATGGGTTTTCATATCAATGATTTTCTCAAATTGATATCCATATAAGCAGAAGTTGCCATCAAGCGAACAGCTTAATGGTTCATTTTCCATGTCCTTCATCAATTCTTCTTGTGTGCCTTTTTCCCAATTAAATTTAGTTAAGGTAAACCTTCCCTTATATTGGTCCGCATCTTTTGATTCATTAGGAATAAACGTTATCAATTCCTTGTCTTTTTCAATGAAATCATAGGATGGAATCACCCAATCTGAAAAGCTTTTCAATAGTGGTACGGAAAAAGAATGGATCGGCTTGTTTGATGGATCATAAAATGCATATGTACCCCGATCTTGATTTTCTGTCTCCACTTGAATCGTCATCAGCGCTTGTTTCATTTTTTTAAAGTGAATGACATCGAGCATAAGGCTTTCCGTTCCATCCCCATTAAGCGCTTTTCTTTCTAGGGGTGCCGTCAAAGCAGGTTCTTCCCTGTCCCAATCGAGAAACATCAAATCTTTTTCACTTGCCCATTGAGCAAAGGGCTGTGGAAAGTCCAGAGTTTCCATTGTTTGTTCATCTGGATTCAACACATAACTGTTGTATGTCCAATCTTCATAAAAACTCGATAAAAACAACCGGCCATCTTTAAATGAATTCCACTCATAAGCTAATTCATAGGCTGGGATCGCCACGGAATACAGTGGATTTCCCGTTTTATCGAGTATTGTGATGGATGCTTTACCCGAAGAGGTGAAGGACGATAACAAAACATGCGTACCAGACGGACTGATCGATACTTCAGAGAACTCAAAAGCCGGCTGATAGAAAACGGAAGTATCATTCGTTTCCAAATTCCATGCCATCAGCTGGGATAATTCATTACCATCCCGCTTCACAGAATATAAAATGGTTTTGGAATCCAGCCATCCAACAATGGCTTCGATTTTATCCGTTTCTGCAGTCGGGACCTTTAAATTGCTTACTGAAGTTTCAAGGTTTGATTGGGAGTGTTCTTTTTCCGTATCATTTACGGGTTTACTAAGGTCCTTGGAAGGCTCACAAGCCGAGATAAGAAGGATAGTGGAGATAAATAATGGGATGATACACAACATCTTACAAATGGAAAGCCGCATACAAAGTGCTGCTTTGGATACTTTAATCTCCACACACCTCCCTCTTCAAAACTAAAACGCCTGGCATATGTGAGCGAGACATTAGAAAGAGAGTAAGGATTAACCAATCGAATCCTTACGACTTTCATTATAAAGTAAAAAAGAGAAAATGTGGCGAATAATGATCTTATATTTTTTTGGAAGTATATCCCTTAGGGGGAAATGTATCACATATAAAGGCCTGCCACCAATATCTTGACGGTATCTTCATATATACCCGGAAAATGGGATAGCGGAAGCGGATTGATGCCCTTTCCCAATTCGATTGTGAAACCGCCGCGTTTGAATTCCTGAATGAACCAATCTTTATACCCGGCATGGCTGTCAACGTATTGTACGGCCCGATATCCGCTGCGTTCCTCAAACTCCCTTGCAACATTCGCTGCCTCTTCAGGTTCATGTCCCTCATATCCCCAATAGAATTCTTTTCCCTGGGTGTGAAGTGCAAGCACTCTTTCGAAATTCCGCCTCATTGCCAGCTCCTTCATGGCCAATGCTTCTGGTTCTGATAACGCGGACTCTCCTGGAAAATCTCTTGGAGCAGGGGCTTTTGGAATCTTTCTACGCTTTTCAATCTCCCAATTGGCAGGATATTGATTATTCAGGTCAACACCGCGGATATTGGCTTTCCAAGCATAAAAGGCAGGGTTGCCATTGTTTATTTTTAAAACATCGACCTTCCCCTCTGCCGCCTCCTCCCCCTTCAGGACAAGCTCGACTCCATCCGGATTCACCATTGGAACAATCGAAATGGTCATATCCCGATAAAAGGGCATACAATCCATTCCGCAAAGTGTACGATCATTCGTTACTGCCAGCAGAAAATCATTCAGCCATTTCATCAAAACCGCCGAAGTGATCCATTCATTAGCATGGAATGAACCGTTATAATGTATGATCTTATCGCCTTGACCGATCCTTACCTCAAGGAGTTCTTTTCCCAACACACTCCTCCCGATCGATTCAACCTTAATAAAGGGGTAATGAAAAGATAAAGTATCCAGATCGTCAAGAAGTGATTGATAATCATAGGGCTTGTCGGTGACAATCATGGGATTCATGACCCGGACGGGCACGGAAAAAGGTTTTTGTCCACCTTGATTCAACAATGATACCCCATCGATGGGCAGGTGATATTGTAATGCGATTTCGGCAAAATCGATATCTAACCGGGACTCTTCCTGAACAATGTATCCAGGTATCTGTACTTCCATGCCATTTGGCAAAACCCCGCCAGTAATGGCGGGATTGGCATCCTCTATCAAAACCCGGGGAATTTGGAACAATTGACTGTAATATGCCAAATCATCCCCGCTTCTGCTCACGACTTTCATTCAGCCTCCGCCCCTTTCATTGTTTTATCTTTATGAAGCGAAAGACAGAAAGATGTTCAGGAAGTCTCACGTGTTTCAATAATTGTAATGGGTACTGATTTTCCTGAAGAAACAAAAAAAAACCTGGATTGCGCCAGGTATCAGTAGACAAACTCGATGAAAATCACCTACAGTTTGTTTGTGCAATTTGAACGTCGATTTCCTCTTCAGGCACTCGCTTTCCGCGTCCAAGGGAGCCGCGCACCTTACATTCCAATCAACTTTGTTTTAACTTTTAGATAGGACACTATTGTCTACAGACTTTTTGTTTTAGTATTTAAACTGATGTAACTTGAGTCTATTCAGCGATATCGGCTTGAAATGATTACTTTAGATCAATTGATGCCATCGAACGATTTGTAGTCGGCACGATTGTAACACGAGATATGATAGGAATATCCTGAAAGTCTATAGCGGAAAAGTTGATTGGAAGAGTTGGAAAACCGAAAGCTGTTGTCACACGTGCAGCTTATAAAACACTTGCAATTACCGAGTTACTTATTATCGTGAGTATCAATCACCGAAACATAATTGCGCAACGAGTTCTTTTTTTAGCACAAAGATCATCAAAAATAGTGACACGTCATAATGGGCAAGAATAAGTGGAAGTATCACGAGAGGTCAACTGTTTCTCCATACCTGCTTCAATTCCGATAAAGAATCAAAAGGTCCCATCTCGGAACCCTTTTGTGTACAAAAAGAAACCTGGATTGCGCCAGGTTTCTTTTTTCAACGTTGCTCATAAAATCGGAGCAAATCCCCGTAAATGATTTTGTCGGAGTAATCAAGCTCCTGTTTCGCCTTTTCCAAATACTTCTCACAGGAACCCTTTTCAGTCGCCCTCCCAGTCTTTTTATCATAGCAGGTATCCATCGTATAGAGATAATCCTTCGTGATGAAACTGCTATCGCGAAGAACGGTGAATTCTAATTTCTCTTCAGAAAATAGATCTTTGCCGAATTCGATATAATCATCATTTTCAATCCCCAATAAATGAAGGAGTGTCGGCCTTACATCAATTTGGCCGGAAACGGTGGAAATCGTTTTTCCCTTCTGACCGGGGATATGTATGATGAGCGGGACACGCTGAAGCTGGATGGATTCGAAAGGTGTGATTTCCTTCCCAAGGAACTGGCTCATGGCAGAGTTGTGATTTTCCGAAATTCCATAATGGTCCCCATATAGCACAATTATGGAATCCTCATATAATCCATCACGTTTCAAATCGCCGATAAATCGTTCCAAGGCTTCGTCCGTATAACGTACGGTCGGAAAATATTGATTCAATGTTTTGGAATTTGAATCGTACGGCTCCAATGTCCGGTCTTCCTCATTCAAAGTGAATGGAAAATGATTGGTTAACGTTATGAACTTGGCATAAAAAGGCTCAGGCATCCTCTTCAGGTGAGAGATTGATTGTTTGAAGAACGATTTATCATTCAAACCCCAATTGATGGAATTCCCTTCAGAGACTTTGTATTCATCACTGTCATAAAACCGCTGGTACCCTAGGGAATCGTACATTATGTCACGATTCCAAAAGCTTTTATTATTGGCATGCAAGGAAGCCGTATAGTAACCTTCTTCCGATAAGATTTCGGGGGTGGCTTTGTATTCATTTTGGGCATGAGTGAAAAATACTGCACCTCTGCCTAAAGGATAGAGGGAATTCTCAATAATGAATTCTGAATCGGATGTTTTCCCCTGGCCAGTTTGGTGATAAAAGTTATTGAAATAATAGCTCTCTTTAATGAATTCGTTCAGAAAAGGAGTGATTTCTTCACCGTTGACAGTTTTATTGATGACAAAGCTTTGTGTGGATTCCAATGATACAAGGATCACATTTTTGCCTTTTGCCAGACCATAAAGATCATCATTAACCTCTTTTTGATTGGCACGGACATAATTTTCAATTTCCGACAATTCACTGCCATCCGCAAGGGCACGTTGAGCTGATGATTTCGTCTGTAATATTGCATCATAGAGGTGATAATGGTACGTACCGATATTCTTAACGAGGATTTCGCGGTCAAACGTTCTTGTCAGTAGTTCAGGACGCGACGCTTCAGCTAAAGCTAAGTTAAAAAATGTCACTCCTAAAGCGATTAACATGAAGAATCTACGATCCTTTGGATTATATCGACATTCATGGAATGTTTTTGGTTTGTATTTCAGCAGCAGCATCAAGAAAAGGATATCGGCAAAATACAATAGGTCACTCGGATTGATCAATTCATGTACACTGCTTCCAAGGTCGTTCATATTGCTCGTTTGAAAAAGAACGGGAATCGTTAAAAAGTCATTGAAAAAGCGAAAAAAAACAAGGTTGGCAAAGAGGATGAAGGTGATGGAAAAACTCATGATCAATAAATATGCTGTCCTTCTATTTTCTTTTAAAAATATGTGCACGCCAAGAGTAAGCAAAAGGAAACTGAAAGGATTGATGAATAGTATGAACTCCTGGAGCCAATTATCAATATCTATCTCAAAACTTGTTTTATAAGCAATATATGTTTTAAGCCAAAGTGAAATGAATACGACCCAAAACAATGAATATCCCTGTTTTTTGAAGACCCTTTTCAATCTTGGTCCCTCCTCATCGAAGAAGCGCTGGAGCCATGGTCCTGAGCGCCTCAATCATGGGTCATGGTTCTCCCTCTATTTAAATGCAGGAACGATTGCCCCACCCATCAAAGCGGGGAAATTTTTTCAAAAATCCATCTTTTTTTCTTATACCCCTGTTAGCACAGGGCAGCAAGGCATCACGTATTCATTTGGCTTTTAATGAGCCAGGCTCCACCTATCACCCCTGCATCATTGCCTAGTGTGGCCAGGCTGATTTTCGTTGATTTACTAACCCGTTTGAATGCATACTTTTCGAAGGCAGCACGGACAGGATCAAGCAAAATGTCTCCCGCTTGTGAAACTCCCCCGCCAATGACGATTTTATCTGGATTCATGACATTCCCAACATGTGATAGTGCCAGTCCCAAGTAATTGCCCACCTTATCCACCACAGCTTTGGACATAGGATCACCTGCTGCAGCGCATTGGAATAACAGTTTGGAATTAACCGTATTTCCCTCGTCGACTTTCTGCTGAAGCAATGACTTTTCATCGGCGGTATTCAAGGCTTCTAAAGCCATACGGACGATTCCCGTTGCCGAAGCAACCGTTTCCAGACAACCAGTCTTGCCACAATTGCATGGTGCCCCTCCGTCCGTTACGACCGTTATATGCCCTATTTCTCCAGCAGCCCCACTGGTACCATGGACGATTTGCCCATTATGGATGATCCCGCCGCCTACACCCGTTCCCAGAGTGACACAAACGAGGTCTTTGGCTCCATTACCGGCACCTTTCCACATTTCTCCCAAAGCTGCCATATTGGCATCATTATCGATCACAGCTGGAAGAGATGTCTCCACTTCCAGTAAATCTTTTAAGGGGTAGTCCTTCCAGCCTAAATTGACGGCTTCATATATGGAACCGTTAACAAATTTCACGGGGCCTGGAGCACCCATTCCTATCCCTACTATCTTACTCTTCGGTTCATTAAGTTCAACGAGCTTCGCATCAATTGCTTTTGCTATATTAATCGTAATGAATTTTCCCTTTTCGGAGATGTCCGTGCTGATTTCCCATTTATGAATGATCTCTCCGTATAAATTGATCAGAGCCAGTTTGGTAGTTGTACCGCCTAAATCCACACCCATCAGCCATTTTTCCATCATTCTCACCTTTTTTATCAATTTTTTTTCTGTTTTTCCCTTTCAAGAGACAATTGCTGTCTAATTAAAAGGATCGCCATTTGATAATCTTTCGTATCCATCATCTGCATACGGTGGATTTCCCTTATTTCGGCCTCCATCATTTCAAGCTCGGCTAAGCGATCACCAATATAGATAAATGTACCGAATCTTTTCAAGTATTGTTGAAGATCATAATATGTTTTCATAGTAAACCTCTTTACTCTTTTCTTTAGGAAAGTATATCGAATCAGCCTTTTGGTAACAAGCGACCAATTCCCCCTTTGATAATTTCCCCCATCCCCCTCATACATGTCCAACTGTATTCATATGATGAAATATCAAGAATGTGGACTCTTTCGATTTGATTCAACAGCTTAATATTTTTAACCACTCATCACGCGCGAAAACGGAGGGGAAAAATGAAAGTACAATTGAAGTATACCGTCTTTTTGGTCTTGACCACCATTTTTGTCATCCTATATTTATCAAATCATAAAAGGGCAGAGGAAACCATCATTTTTTTTCCCATCGATTCCTCGCTTCATTTTGAACATGCTTCCACCAACCTGACACCGGAGGGCACCGGGGATTCAACCTATACCATCACTTGGAGGGTGGAATCTTCATTGGACCAGACAGCTTACTTGCGTCAAGACGTATCGCTTTTATACAAAAATGGAAAATTGGCAGGAGCCTTAAAAAATTGGCGCCAAAATAAACAAGAACTCTCTCAAAAAGCGAAAACTAAAGAAACCGAGAGTGGTCGATATGAAGCGGTAACGTTTCATTATGCCGAGGTTCATCCGAGTGACACAATTTTCACCAGTGCCCAGCAGCTCAGTAAAGATAAACTCTATACAGTAACGACACCGGTTTTTCAATTTTTCCACCGTCCCCTTTCGGAAGAACAGGTTCAGTGGAAAAAAACGCTGGACGGCTTTACAGATCAAACGGTTCGAAATGGTTTGGAAAAAGCCGGTCAAGCATTTCAGGTTAATCTGGATCAGTACAAAATCATCTCTTTAACAGATTTGCCGTCAAAGAAAAATCAATGGCTTGCTGACTTCCCCCAATTCAAACGGGAAGAAATTGTGGGAAAACTGTGGGAAGGACTTTACAAAAATTACGTGTTGGGAATAAAAAAGGAGGATGGATCCACTGTGAGTCCACAAGGCAGCACCATCCCCCTATTGCTTATGGCTAAAAATCAAAGTGAAATACTTGTCTTGTTTACCCTGGAAGACGGTTCCCCAATCATGCTGCGTCAAAAGTTATAGTCGCTTTTCAATTTCTGCCAGCAGTTTTGTATATGATTTATTATCCGGGGCAAGCTCAATAGCCTGAACAGCTTGCTCCTTAGCTTGATCGAATGATTCGAGATTCATGTAGACTAAGGCAAGATTGTAATGGGCTTCATGCAAATCCGGATTGCTTTCAATCGCTTTTTCATAATAATCCCTGGCTTTATTTATGTCCTTATTATCAAAAGATAAATTTCCCAGCATAAAAAGCGATAGCGGTGCATCAGGATTTGCATCAACATAATTGTTTAACATCTCTTCCGCTTTATCCTCTTCATCATCATCAATATATTTTTGGGCCATCATGGCCATCGTATTATCATCCATAGCTGCACTTTCCTGATGATTGAATCCAAAGTTAAGAAGGGCATAGGTCAGTATTGCCGACCCGATCAGAAAAGCCAGCTGCCGTAAGATATTCCTGGACTTTGGCAGATGCACCACTCCAGCAGCCAAGAACCCTCCGATCAAACCTCCGATATGCCCTGCATTATCAATTCCCGCTACGGTGAAACCATATATTAAGTTAATGATGATCAACACAATCACCGATGAGCCCATCGAGCGCATGAATAATTTCGGATAGACGATGCCGAAGTACAGAAGTGCCCCAAAGCAGCCAAAAATGGCTCCACTCGCCCCTGCGGAAAGATTCGGGGTCATGATGAAGCTGCCTAGAGTTCCAGCGAAACCAGCGAATATATAGATGAAAAGGAACCTGGCATTACCGTAAATCCTTTCAACCTCAGCTCCGATCAAATACAATGAAAATGTATTCATCAATAAATGAATGAACCCAATATGGACGATCATCGGTGTAAAGAACCGCCACCATTCCCCTTGCATGATATAAGGGGAAAATTTAGCGCCAAACTCAATCAAAGTTTTGGAATTGGTGCTGCCCCCATTAAACTCCATCAAGATGAATACAGCTATTTGTAACGCCATGAATATATATGTAAAGAATGGCTTATTGGCATTTTGAAATACCTTCTGCTCAGCCTTAGCCTTTTTGACTGACTCAGAGATGGCGTCTTTCTTCACTGCGAGAATCTTTTCCTCATCTATTTCATTATCTTCAAGAACTTGAATTGACAGTGGTTTTTTCAAAACATGTTCAAGGTTTTGCAACGAATCATGAAAGTTTTCACAAGTTAGAAGAAACGTGTTAACATTCGTTTTTTTAAAGGAAGCCACTCGTGAGCTAAAGTCATGATCATCCACCGGGGCGAATTTACTAACATAGATACTTAATATGTCAATGGGCTTTTTGTATAATTTCCTTCTGATCCTTTCCCCATTCTGCAAAGTTCGGTCGATATCGCGTTTCAGCCAATTAGCCCAATCCAAATCATGTCGAATGAGTCTAATGACTGGAAATTCTTTATTCTTATCGCTCTCTAGCCAAATCTCCTGATGGTTTTCAGTGACAGTGATCATTCGATAATCATAATGGGCAGACAACTCCCTTATGGTTTCCCAAAACAAATAATCCTCTTTAAATCCCAATGCCTTCCCCACTTTCCAATGAAACTTATGCTTCTGAAATTCCTGTTTCTTAATTAAAACTATAGACTAAATCATGAAAAAAGTAAAAAAGGAGACTGCTTTCCCGCTCCTTAAAAATAAAAAAAGGAACCCCTGATCAGGTTCCTTTTTAAGATGCAGGCTTTCTCATTTGGTCTGACTGAACATGCTTTGCATCATTTTATCCCTGAACATTGGCATATCCAAGGATTTAGTCACTAGAAATCTTCTTAAAATGCCGTTGGACAGCGCAACATTTATCAGGCGGTACCGGTTTTTGTAACCTGCATAAACAGCTAAACCAACCAAGAAGATTTGAATAATTAATCGAAGCATAACAATCCCTCCTATCCATAGTGTGATACAGGACAGGATTTTTATGAGCTAAAAGTGATAATTAATAAACTTCTTCTAATGGGAGTACGTACGTATTACCCTGGATGGGGTAATGAGTTTGCCGACCGCTATATCATGAACCTCTATCGGGAGTTCATCCATTAATTGAAGCTCGTATGTAAGGGCCAATGTATCTCCTCGGTAATAAGATAGGAAACGGTCATAATAACCGCCTCCAAAGCCTAGGCGATACCCTTCCTTGGTAAAAGCAAGACCGGGTACGATCAATGCATCCAATTCCTCTTTCCGAGCCTTGGCTGTTTCAGCCACTGGTTCAAGCAACCCGTAATAAACAGACTCCAGCTGATTGAAGGACGAGATTTTCTTGAATTCCATTGTCCTTTTTTCAGGATCACATTTTGGTACTGCCACTTCTTTTCCTTCACTCCATGCTTGTTCGATGATCCGTACCGTTGGAACTTCGGGCGGTATGGAGATGGTGATGCCAACGGTTTTTGCTTTTTTCCATTCCTCCAGTGAAAATAAGTTTTCAGCGATTCGGTTCGATAGTTCCTCATGTTCCTCTTTAGTCAGCTCCATTAAACGGGACCTAGCTTCTTGGCGGAGCTTTTTTTTATTTTCTTTCATCTCTTCCGACTCCTTTAGTCTACTTCTATCATTATCTCATAATATTTGTTCATATACGAAAAATACGGTGTCGGAAATTGCCGATCCATTAATGCAACCTGAAAATAACCACTAAAGGAAAGAGAGGAAGAAGGGATTAAAAAAATGCATAAAAAAAACAACAGGAAAAATCCTGTTGCTTACTTTGTTTCGCGGTGAGTCGTGCTGCGTTTTTCTCTTGAGCAGTATTTTTTAAGCTCAAGACGGTCTGGATTGTTACGTTTATTTTTTTTAGAAATATAGTTACGGTCTCCACATTCAGTGCAAGCTAATGTAATATTTACGCGCATTGTGTATTTCCCTCCAAACATATTGACTTTTTCACATAGGACTTTTCTATAATAGCATTATTCAATGCGAATTGCTAGTATGTTTTTTGGGAAATCCAACTTTAACTTTTTTGAATTCTTAATTGTTTACGTTTTGCATCGTCAGGAGGAGCTGATTATTTATGACTTTCGCCTCTTCTTTCGTTTCAGCATGAATGACCCAGGCCACAGCTTCCACACATTCCTTCGGCAAGATTTCAGTCTCTAGCGTAAACACACTGGTAACTTCCCCTTTGGCGAGCGGTGAATAAGCCAAGAGCCCCTCCTTCAATGATTTGAAGCATCCCTCTTGATATAGGCTTCCCTTACCTTGGATACAATATTGAGAGATGCTTTTTCCTTTCACCAATCCACCCAATAAAGCAATCGACTGAGGAGCTACATGTAAAATCGCCCGTTCATTCGGGCTGTAAAAAGCCACCGCCTGCCTTTCGAAAGCGTTTTCATAGTGAAAAAACACTTTTGGGCGCTTCGTCTCGAATGATGTATTTCTAATCGTGAACTTCGAAAAGGTCACCTGCCCTTGGGTATATGTTTGTGAAAGTGTCCGGATCTCTCCATTCGGATGACTCATCATATCTTCCTCAGGATACCAATCAAAACTCTCATCCATCCATAACCCAGCCTTTAACCCCTTACGAAATATATCCTGGTTATCCTGCGGCATATACGCGAATAGCGAATTCATATAATCATCCCTTCCCCTTCTTTATCCTTATATATAGCTTATCGTTAGGCGCTGACAGTGAATCTATCCACTTTGGAATCTGCACACCATTTTCTTATAGTCAACCGATTTTTAACTATTCAAAATATTTTGTTTTTTCGATTTATTCTATCTTTATGTTAGCACTGAATTGGCTGATGGACAATAAACACATTTTGTCGAATTTTATGTATGTTATCTCTTAAAGGTTTTTTTCCCATTTTAATGCCTGATTTTTTTTATTCAACGACGGTCATTAAGCTTTTCGACAATATTTGAAACAAAACAGACAATAAATGAAGTTTACGGCCCATTTCGGAAAATATAAAAATATGAAAATCTCCATTTTTTTAAAATTATGTGTAAAATATAAATATATTGTCGGAAATTAGCTTCTGAGGTGAAAACATGGAAACACTTATCATCCTTCTTTTTTCTTTAGCGATCGTCCTTCTCATCATTTCCTTTTTCGGTAAAGATAAAGTTGCCAAATTAGAGGAAGATTTGGAGCAGATGACACTAACGTATATGCAGGATATCTACCAATTAAAGAAGAAGGTGAAGATTCTTGAAGAGGAATTCGTTATCCAGGACGATCCTGCTCCCCCTGTAAAGGTTAAATCAATTGTCAATTCCAATGATAGCGAACCCATTCATGAAATTTTAAAAAGCCAGGTTCTATCTTTATATAGTCAAGGTCTTTCTTTGGACCAGATCGCCAAACAATCCTCATTAACGAAGGAACAAACAATTTCAGTGATCGAGCAGCAAAGATTGCGGGGTGAATAAGAATGAACAAAGCAAGACTGCAAGGTCTTTCCGCCGGTATCATTTTTACAACAACAATCTTTGCTGGCTATCATTATGGCACCGGATTATTCGAAGGCACCACTCCCACTGAGGAGGAAGCTAAGGAATTGCTCGTGAAGAAAGGATTCGTCGTTACACACCCTATGGAGGAAGCTAAAAAGACCGTCCAATCAAAGGATCCAGATAAGGATTCAATGGAGAAAGGGGCTTCAAAAAAAGATCCCTCCATCGTCACCTATACAATTAAAGTGAAAACGAATATGACCACAACCGAAATTGCCGATAGCCTTGCCAATGAAAAAATCATCGATGATGCTGCTGAATTTGAAGCTTACATGAATGACCATGATTTCTCAAAAAAAATACAAATCGGTGAGTTTGTTGTTACGAATAATATGACATATAGACAATTGGCCAATACTTTGACCCATTAATGAATAAGAGAGGCTTTTAAATGGACGATGTCCGAAAAAAGCCTCTCTTTTTTTCAATTAGGATCGGTTCATTCATTCCTGCCGATATATCTCCCTCTTACCAGGAAGTAAATATTCTCTGCGATATTCGTTGTATGGTCCGCTGTCCTTTCCAAATATCGAGCTATTAAGGAAAGCTGTGTAACCTGCTGAAGGTTTTTTTCATCTGAAAGGCGAAGGAGACTCCGAATCATATCTCCATAAAAGCTATCAACCTCGTCATCCATTTCAATGATCTCTCTTGAAAGAACTACATCTTCCTTCTCAAATGCTTCTATTGAAAGTTGAATCATCTTTAATGTAATATCATGCATCTGCTTTAATGGTGTTAAAGGCAGAATAAATGGCTGGTCACCGATTCGGATGGCTGATTTAGCGATATTCACACCAAAGTCCGCCATCCTTTCAATATCAGAGGCGATTTTTATGGCAGCAATGATACGCCTTAAATCAATCGCAACCGGCTGCTGCTTAGCAATCAGCAAAATCGCAAAGTCATTAATTTCCTCTTCCAGTAAATCAGCGATTGTGTCATCATCAATAACTTCAAGAGCCTCTTCTACATTATTGTTTTCCAATGCGGCATATGATTTTGATATGGCATTTGAAGCTAAATTAGCCAACTTCACGATTTTCTCCTGTAACTCTTTCAATTGAAGCTCGAAATTTTCACGAACGATCATTATCGCATCTCCCTTTCTCTTTAACCGAAGCGTCCGGTAATGTAATCTTCTGTTCTTTTATCATTCGGATTAGAGAAGATGGTGTTTGTATCAGAATATTCGATGACTTCCCCATTTAAGAAGAAGGCTGTTCTATCAGAGATACGTGCTGCCTGCTGCATGTTATGGGTAACGATGATAATGCTGAAATCCTTTTTCAGTTCTTGGACCAATTCTTCTATTTTCAAAGTGGATATCGGATCAAGAGCAGAAGTCGGTTCATCCATTAATATGACATCAGGTTCGATGGCCAAACATCTGGCAATACAAAGGCGCTGTTGCTGTCCACCTGAAAGTCCATATGCATTTTCATGCAGTCGGTCTTTCACTTCATCCCAAATGGCTGCCCCTTTTAAACTCTTTTCAACGATCTCATCAAGAATTTTTTTATTTTTAATTCCATGGATTTTTGGTCCGTATACAACATTTTCATAAATTGATTTTGGAAAGGGATTAGGCTTTTGGAAAACCATTCCCACCTGTGTCCTTAAATCTTCCACCTTATAGGACTGATCGAGGATATTCCTGTTTCTATATTTAATCTGGCCTGTCGTTTTCACATCCGGGACTAGCTCTATCATTCGGTTCAATGTTTTGATGTAGGTCGATTTCCCACATCCTGAAGGCCCAATGATGGCGGTCACTTCATTTTGGTGCATATCCAGATTAATATTTTTCAAAGCATGGTTTTCTCCATACCATAAATTGAGATTGGATGTTTCATACACCTTTTCCGTCAAGGCAGCTGATTCGACATTTTCGATTCCGATTGCCGTTGACTCTTTTTCTCTCGTTAAGGTCATATTCATGCTTCCTTCCTCCTATCAGTATCTTTTCTGGAATTTATTTCGAATTATAACCGCTATTGAATTCATGAATATTAACAGGATGAGTAAAACGATGATTCCCGCGGCAGCAACCTGCTGGAATTCCTCCTGTGGCCGGGATGTCCAATTATAGATTTGCATCGGCAGCACTGTGAATGTATCCATGACCGTTTGAGGTAAAAAGGCGATGAACATTGGTATGCCAACCACCACCAATGGAGCCGTTTCACCGATTGCACGTGATAAAGCAAGTATCCCCCCAGTTAAAATGCCAGGTATCGCAGCAGGCAGGACCACTTTCAATATCGTTTGCCACTTTGTTGCACCCATTCCAAATGAAGCTTCCCTTAAATCACGAGGTACGGCACGTATGGCTTCTTGGGCAGCCACTATGATGACAGGAAGAACAAGTAGGCTCATCGTCAAGCCTGCTGCCAATATGGACCGGTCCAAGGCTAGGGCACGAACGAAAACCGTTAAACCCAAAAGTCCAAATACTATTGACGGGACACCTGCCAGATTGGAAATATTCACTTTGATAAAAGTGGTGATCCAATTCTTCCGGGCATATTCCTCTAAATAAATGGCCGTTCCAACACCAAGCAGCAGGGAAACCGGGGCCACCACTACCATCAACCAAATTGAACCGATCAACGCTGCCTTTATACCAGCCTCTTCAGGTTTCCTGGAAGCGAAATTCTGAAGGAAATCCCCATTCAGACTGCCAATTCCTTGAGTGAATATCCGATAAAATAAGATGGCCAATACGAGGAGGCCAACCAATGTTGCCAAGAAGAATAATCCTTTACAAATCGTGTTAACAGCCAGCCTAACAGGCATTTTTTTTGCAACATGACTTTTGTTTATCAGTTTCATGTCTTAGTATTCCTCCCTGAACTTGCGAGAGATGAACTGCGCCAGTAAATTCATGATAAGCGTAAAGACGAACAGTGTCATTCCAACCGCATAAATGCTGTAGTAAATCGTTGTCCCATATCCTGCATCCCCCGAACTTACCTGTACAATATAAGCGGTCATCGTTTGAATCGATGAAGTGATATCCATGCTCATATTTGGGGTCGAGCCACCGGCAACACTCACAATCATGGTTTCCCCGATCGCTCTGGATAGAGCAAGAACGATGGATGCCACAATTCCTGAAACGGCTGCTGGCAATACCACTTTAATTGTCGTTTCGAGTTTCGTTGCTCCTAAGGCATACGCACCTTCGCGAATCGACTTCGGTACTGATACAAGGGCATCTTCCGACAAAGAGGCTATCATCGGCATGATCATGATTCCTACAACGATCCCAGGACTTAGAGCATTGAACATGTCAAGGGAAGGAAATAAATCCCGCAAAACCGGTGTTACAAAAGTTAAAGCAAAGAAGCCGTAAACGATAGTAGGAATTCCAGCTAAAACTTCTAAAATCGGCTTAATGATTCTGCGTGTTTTCTCTGATGCATATTCACTCAAGAAAATGGCTGTTGCAAGTCCTACTGGAACTGCAACCACCGCTGCTATGACTGTTATCTTCAACGTTCCAACGATAAGGGGCATAATCCCATAGGACGGTGCAGATGCAAATGGCAGCCATTTAGCTTCCGTAAAAAATTCGACGATGGATACTCTGTCAAAAAAGATGAATGTTTCAAATATAAGCGTCAGGATGATCCCGATTGTAGTAAAAACGGAAATTGCCGCCGTAAAGAACAAAAGCTTAGGAATGACTTTTTCCATATTGATTTTTTTCTTACTTTTCTTTTCCAGAATCATTTGCTGTACAGAATAGGTTTCTGTTTTTCTAAGTTCCAACTTGCATCCTCCATTTCAGACACGCAATATTTGGATTTACAAGCTGTTACCCCCGCCTTAATCGAGTCAAGGCGGGATTTCAATAGCCTGTAATATCGTTTATTTTTCCAATTCTTTTAATTTATCAAGATCTTTCTGGTACTCTTCTTCCGGCAGGCTGATATAACCCACTTCTTCTGCAAGCTCTCCTGCATTTTCAATGACGAATTGAGTATAATCTGCAACTTGTTCTTTTTCAGCTACCGACTTATTAGCTACATATGTGTAAAGTGGACGTGACAATGGTGCATACTCCCCACTTTTAATCGTTTCATGCGTTGGCTCTACAGCACCTTTGCCGTTGTCGATAGAAATGATCTTTAACTTATCTTTATTTTCAGAGTAGTAGGCATAACCGAAGAATCCAATCGCATTTTTATCACCTTCTACACCTTGTACAAGAACGTTATCGTCTTCTGAAAGCGTAGCATTTTCCACCATTGGTTTTTCTTCAAGGATCACTTCATTGAAATAATCATATGTTCCTGAATCTGTTCCCGGAGAGTAGAATTTAATTTCTTCATTCGGCCATTCAGGACGTATATCAGACCATTTCTTCACCTTTCCATTATCAATCCACAGTTTTTGAAGTTCTTCAACTGTTAGTGAATCGATGAAATCATTATCTTTATTGGCAACGATTGAAATACCGTCAAATGCCAGTTTCAATTCTGTATATTCAACACCCTTTTCATCAAGTAAGGCACTTTCTTCTTCTTTCACCGGGCGGGATGCATTGGCTAGGTCCGTATCACCAGCGATGAATTTCTTGAATCCCCCACCTGTTCCTGATGATCCAACTGAAACCTTCACATCAGGCTGTGTAGCCATATATTCTTCTGCAACTGCCTCCATGATTGGAAAGACCGTTGAAGAACCATCCGTAATAACTTCGCCCTTGAGTTGATCTGAAGCCGCTTCATTTCCTTTACCGCTGTTTGAAGTATCATTAGATCCACATCCAGCTGCCACTGCGATTACTCCACCCATTACTGCGGTCATAGCCATAAATTTGAAACGTCTCATTTGTAAATCCCCCTAAGAATTTTATATGAATATTTTGTCCTACTCTCACATCATACTTTCAGACTGTAAATTCCGTTTAAAGCATTTGTAAATATTCAGTAAATAATTGTGTACTTATTGTAAAGCTGAAAGAACTGTGCTGATCCCGTTCTTAAAATGCAAAAAAAAAAACACGTTTCCGGTTTTACCCAAAAACGTGTTTTAACCTTTTGTTATTCATTTTCCTGGCTTTTTCTAACTTCAGCCTGGTCCTTTTGAACGTCTTTACCATTCTCCACCTTCAAATCGGTCGAGGTTTCGGTATTTTCCTTCTTAGCCCGTTCTTTTTTCAGTTCGAAATAAGTATCCATGATTTCTTCACCTATTTCTTTACTCATGCTATGGCCCGTATGTCCTTGATATGCCCACGGCACAACGACCGCAAAAGCGACCTCAGGATTTTTAGCTGGGGCATAACCCACAAGCGTGATGTTCATCGTTTCTTGGGGCTCGCTATAATTCATCCGGTTCGGGCCGTCATAGAATGCTTCCGCCGTCCCGGTTTTAGCTGCCACTGTATACGATTTATTCCCAAAATAGGTATAAGCCGTTCCGCCTTGTTCCATCGCAACTTTATCGAAACCACTCTGAACACGTTCAATCCATTCGTCCTTCATATCAAGATGATTAAGGACAGTCGGTGAAACGTCTTCGGCAACAGGTCCCAATTCCTCATTATTATCAACTGGATCGCGGATTTCCTTAACCATATGCGGCTTCATGCGGTTACCGCCATTCGCAATGGTTGAAACATATTGCACGAGTTGCATTGGTGTGTACGTATCATACTGTCCTATAGCAAGGTCAAGCAGCTTACCTGGCGATGTTTCGGAACCTTTGAACCCGCTCATTTCATTAGGAAGATCAATACCCGTGCGGACACCCAAGCCAAACTGGGCAAATGAATTCCTCATGGTTGAAAACGCGCCTGAACTAATGTTCAAAGGTTCATTCGGCACATAATGCGCACCCGCAATATTAATTGCCGTTCTGAACATATAAACGTTCGAAGATACTTTCAATGCGGTCAAATCATTAATGTTCCCGAAGTCACTATATGAACCTTTAGCTTTAGTACCCTTGATCTTAAGCTTTGTATCATAAAAGTACGTACCCGGCTGGATCGCACCTTGCTGATAACCGGTTAAAACGGTAGCTCCTTTAACCGCAGAACCCATCGTATAGGAAGTCGTGATATTTCCTAATGCGAAGTCCTCAATGGTGGATTTCCCCGTTTCTTGATCCTTCTCATATTTCTTGCCAGCCATCGTTAATACTTCCCCTGTATCGGGATCCATCATGACGACAAAGGCCCTGTCCAAGAATTTGGTGTTACCCATTTTTTTCTTGGCAATCAATTGCTTTTCAATGATTTCCTCAGTTGCAAGCTGTAAATCCATATCAATTGTCAATATAAGATCTTTTCCTCGCGAACCTTCGGTAATCACTTCGGAATCGACGACATTTCCTGACTTATCGGTCACATTCCTTACTTTCGCTTTCTGACCTTGAAGGATATCTTCATATTGCGCCTCAATATAACTCTTACCTACACGGTCATTCCGGCTGTAATCACGTGCAAGGTAGTAGTTCAGGCTTTCACTTGGCAACCCTTCTTCAGATGAGGAAACTTTACCCAATACAGATTTAAGTGTTTTATTATATGTATAAAAACGATCCCAATCTGTAGATATATCGACCCCTGGGAGCGAATCAAGGTGTTCACTCACCTTGGCGAATTCTTCTTTAGTTACTTCCTTGTTTTTTACAATTTGCGGGGTAAGGGCATATCCGCTTGCAAATTCCCTATAAATGGCAAGAACTTCTAGATCCTTTTCCGAAAGCTTTGTTTCTTCTTCATTAATCCGATCAAGCTGAAGCTTATACAAATCACTTTCTTCCATCTCGCCCTCTTCCACTTTTTTCCGTTCTTTATCGGTAATCTTTTTCTCGGCCAGCTTTGGATTCTTCAAAATCCAAAAATCCTTTTTATCGCGTTCAGTTACTTTGTCTGTTTCCTTTTCGATCAACTTCGCTAGTTTCTCAGCCGTTTCCACCATTTCTGTTTGTTTCGTACCTTGTTTACGTGTATATGTAATTGCATCCAGTGGTTGGTTATCGACCATCAGTTTCAAATTCCGGTCATACATTTTCCCACGGGGCACCGAATTATTTACGGTCACTTCCTCTGTTCTTTCAATCTCACGCCGGTAATCATCACCATAAACAATCTGTACAACACCCAAGCGTAAAATTAAAGCGGAAAACAAAACAAACACTAAAAAGAAAAGAATATTCAATCTGAAAGGCACATGCGTCTTTTTCTTTTTCTTTTTATTCACACTAAGCCACACATCCTTTTTACATAGTCATAATAGGTCCTATACCATTCTATAGAACATTTATATTTTTTTCTACCTTAGTGTTCTAGAAATATTAAACATCTAACGAACTTTACATAAAAAGTGACTTACGGCTCATAAATCCTAAAACGGTAAGTCCTGATATTGGAAAAGAGACCTCTAAGGCCTCTTTTTCAGTCTTGGTCAATGATATCGATTTTCCGTATAAACCAATATATCACGGTATGCCCTGCCCCGACGATTAACAGATAGATCGGCAGTACTTCCTTTAGGTCGAATAACATGACGGAAAGTATGAATCCTGATATCGAGACGATCCTTCCAAGATGAACGAACAGTTCCCGGACAACGATATATTCAATCCTCATTTCCGCTGCCTTCCAAGCACGGCCTATAATGTCATACGTCAACGATATATAAGGGACCAAAAGAATAGGGTAAGCGGTAGCTACAATTGCCCCATAAATGAGAAGCTTCCCGAATGTGATATCAAATGCAATCAATAAGACCCCTGCATACAACAGGATTCCTCCAATAAGAATGGCCTTTTTTCGCATCGGCTGTTTTATATATCGTGAAGCAAAAAAATACGCAACGAATGAAATGGCCGAATTTAACAGACCATAGCTCCCTAAGGCAAGTTCACTATCCGTCTGAATGAAAACGTTAATCGAAATGATGAACATGAAGGTGCCCTCTCGTATCCCTTGGAAAAAGTGAGCACGAGTGATCAAAAGCCAATTCCGATTATTTTTCCGTTCCTGCAATATCCGAAGGAAACAGTATCTGCCATGTGCTGGACGTCTTTTTAAAGAAAAGCTAAGAAACACCGCAACGGAAAACAATAGCAAAGACAATCCGAATACAATGGAATATCCCGTGAATTTTTCAAGCCTCGAAATGATGAACCCTGAAAGAATCGGACCGACCATTCCCCCAAGGGATGATAAAATCCCTAAAAAACCATTGAAGAAATCCCTTGTTTCCGGTTCAGTAATCTCAAAAGTCAAGACATTATAGGCAAGCCAATAAAACCCATAACCGATTCCTAACAGTCCACCAAGCAACCAAAGGAAATCCGTTGCCCGTGTGCCGACCAATAGGACTGATAAATAAAATAGGGCCAAAAAGATAACACCCAGACGCAAAACAATGATTCGATCCACTTTTTTCGCCAACCTGCCAGCAAAGACAAAGGTAAGCGGTTGAAAAAGCACCACGGTTAGATTATATACGGCAATATCAACAATTTGACCGGATTGTTTCCACAAGTACACATTAACGAATGTATTGGATAAAGCAATACTTAGGCTGTACAGCCCGCCAATAAACAAAAGGAGGTGCAGATCCTTCTTTCCCCCCGCTTCACCCAACCATCTCTCTAAAATACCCATTGTTTTAACTCTCCTTTAAATTCCACTCTAGTGTTTGAAAAAACAAAAGAATTTATGTAAAAAAAGGTAAAGAAAACTCTTTGATTGGCGAGCCAGGATGGCGATGACAGAGAAGTAGTTGAACTTATACTTTTTTCCTTTTGATTTTGGAAAAGAACAGTATATAGAAAACTCTTTGATTGGCGAGCCAGGATGGCGATGACAGAGAAGTAGTTGCACTTATACTGTTTTCCTTTTAATTTTGGAAAAGAACAGTATAAAGAAAACTCTTCGATTGGCGAGCCAGGATGGCGATGACAGAGAAGTAGTTGCTCTTATACTGTTTTCCTTTTGATTTTGGAAAAGAACAGTATAAAGAAAACTCTTCGATTGGCGAGCCAGGATGGCGATGACAGAGAAGTAGTTGCTCTTATACTGTTTTCCTTTTGA